>NZ_JBIRUB010000063.1:0-1004 GCF_044334985.1 Embleya sp. NPDC020630 | reverse complement strand
ACTAGGACCTGTCCGGTCGATCATGTGACTACTTCGCCTCCGGGTCGTTGATATGGATATGGGGCGGGGCGATCTGACCGATGCGGAATGGGAGCGGTTGCGGCCGTTCCTGCCGGTGAGCAACAGGCGTTGTGGCAGGTGGCGGGATCACCGGCAGGTGATCGACGGGATCCTGCACCGGGTGCGGACCGGGGTTCAATGGCGTGACCTGCCCGAACGGTTCGGGCCCTGGAAAACCGTCTACGAACGCCATCGCCTGTGGTCGGCCGACGGCACCTGGGAACGCCTGCTCCGGCAGGTCCAGGCCGAAGCCGACGCCGCCGGCGGGATCGACTGGGACATCTCGGTCGACTCCACCATCGTGCGAGCGCATCAGCATGCAGCGGGCGCCCGCACCGATCCGCCGCCCGTCCCAAAGGGGGACACGGCGGTGGAACACCAGGACGAGACACCCTGGCAGAGTCTCGTCGCCCGCCTGGCGGAGGTGGTCTCGGAGGCGAGGGCCTGGGCCGCTCGCGCGGCGGGTTCACCACGAAGCTCCACCTGAGCGCGGACGGCCGCTGCCGCCCGCTGTCCCTGGTCGTCACGCCGGGACAGCGGGCGGATTGCACGCAACTCGGGCCCGTGCTGGAGAAGATCCGCGTTCCGCGGATCGGACCGGGCAGGCCGCGCGTCAGACCCGACAGCCTCGCCGCGGACAAGGCCTACAGCAACGGCCCCTGCCGCAGATATCTCCGGCGACGCGGCATCCGGCACACCATCCCGGAGAAGACCGACAGCCGGGCCGCGAGACTGCGCAAGGGCTCACGCGGCGGACGACCACCCGGCTTCGACGAGGACCGCTACAGGAAACGCAACACCATCGAACGGGCAATCAACCGACTCAAACAGCACCGAGCCGTGGCCACCAGATATGACAAACGCGGCTACGTCTACCTCGGCACCGCCACCGCGGCAGCACTCACCATCTGGCTCCGAACATGATCGGCCGGACAAGTCCTAGT
>NZ_JBIRUB010000062.1:0-1103 GCF_044334985.1 Embleya sp. NPDC020630 | reverse complement strand
CTAGGCCGCGTATCCAGTCGTGATCAATGAGTGGTGTGGGTGAGGGCGTTGAGCCAGATCATTGCGGCGCGGAGGTGGAGGGCGGCGAGGTAGCTCTCGGGGGTCTTGTCGTATCTGGTGGCGATGCCGCGCCAGGCCTTCAGTCTGTTGATCAGGCGTTCGACCGTGTTCCGTTCCTTGTAGAGGTCGGCGTCGTGGCCGAAGGGTCTGCCGCCCCTGCTGCCTTTCCGCTTGCGGTTGGCGGCCTGGTCCCGTTTCTCCGGGATGATCGCCTTGATGCGGCGTTTCCGCAGGTGGGCTCGATTGGCGCGGGACGAGTAGGCCTTGTCCCCGGCGACCGCGTCGGGTCGGGTGCGGGGTCGCCCGACGGGCCCGCGGACCCGTATCTTCCCGAGGACGGGGACGAACTGAGGGCTGTCGGCGGCCTGTCCCGCGGTCAGGACGAACGCCAACGGGCGGCAGTTCCGGTCGCAGGCGAGGTGGATCTTGGAGGTCTGTCCGCCCCGCGAGCGCCCGAGCAGGGCAGCCTTCAGCCGGATTCGGTGACGGCGCCGGACGCGTCGTCGTTCCTCCCGGTCCGGGTCGATTCCGACTTCGTTCCCTTCTTGTCCCTCCGGCCCGCCCCCTTTTGTCGGGCCTTCTCCTCTTCTGCGGCGGCCTTCTCCAGGGCGGTGAGCGTGTCGGGGTCGAGATGCATCCCGGCGGCGTCGTGGTGTGCCCGGACGGTGGTCGAGTCCACGCTCACCAGCGACAGGTCCACCCCGCCCCGTTTCGCGGCCTCCGCGATCAGGCCCTCCAGCAGGGCCTCGAAGACACCGGCGTCGCGCCACTGCCGGAAACGGTTGTGGACGGTCGGCCACGCACCGAATCGCTCCGGCACCTCACGCCACTGCGTACCCGTCCGAAACTTCCAGATCACGCCCTCGAACTGCTGCCGCAGCCGCTCGGGATACGGGCCGTACGCACCGATCGGCAGGTACGGCCCGATGAACTCCCACTCCACGTCCGTCAGTTGCTCTCGCGTCACACCAAGACGATCTACCAGACCAGGACCGCCTTGACGACGAATCCCACAGATTGATCACAACCCGATACGCGACCTA
>NZ_JBIRUB010000061.1:0-1264 GCF_044334985.1 Embleya sp. NPDC020630 | reverse complement strand
CTAGTGCTGTGACCGGAAACGTTCACCGGGTGGCCGGGGTGGTCAGGCTGCTCGGGTGAGGGGGCGTCCGCCGTAGCGGACGCCCTTTTCGCTGCGGACACGGGCTCGTTCGCGGCGTTGGGCGGCGAGGAGGTCGGGGTCGCGGGTGTGGGTGTTGCGCCAGCGCAGGTAGGCGTGCAGCGCGCGGGTCTGGGCGGTGTGGTTCGGGTGGTTGGAGTTCGCGATGGTGAACTGCCGCAGCGGTCCGAAGTGCGCTTCGATCGGGTTCGCCCAGGACGTGTAGGTCGGTGTGAAGCACAACTCGACGCGGTTGCGGCGGGCCCATCGGCGGATGCGCCAGTTCTTGTGGGCGGACAGGTTGTCCAGGATCACGTAGATCGGGGCGCCGTCCGGGCGGGCCTTGCGGATCGAGCGCAGTGCGGCCCAGGTGTGGTCGATGCCCTTGCGGCGGTGGTTGACGCCCCAGAGGGTGTCGTCGCCGACCGAGTAGCAGCCGTGGAAGTAGGTGACGCCGTGGGTGCGGTGGTAGGTCGCCGGCAGGCGGTCGGGCCGGCCTTTCGGCGCCCAGCCGGATCCGGCGGTCGGTCGGATGCCGAGCGGCCCGAATTCGTCGAAGGCGAACACCCGGTCCGGGAACCGTTCCAGGACGTGTTCGATGCGGTCGAGCTTGGTGTCGTAGTCGGGGTCGTTGGATTCCTTCCAGGTCTTGGTGCGCTGGAAGGTGATCCCGCGGCGGGCCAGCAGGGTGCGTAACGCCTCGCGGCCGAGGCGTATGACGCGGTCGTGGACCTTGCGGAGGTAGGCGGCGAGTTTGCGGATCGACCAGCGGGTGAACGGCTGGCCGAGGGCGGTCGGGCGGGTGGCGGCCGTCTGGGCGACGAAGTCCTCGTCGTCATGGTTGAGCAGGCGGGGACGGCCTCCCGCCCACCGAGGGCCCAGGCCGGCCATCCCGGTCTCGTTGAACCGGTGGACCACGTCGCGAACGGTGTCCTCGTCCGCCTGGACCAGCCGGGCGATCACCGGGACCGTGTTCCCGCCGGCCGAGGCCAGCACGATCATCGCCCTGCGGAACCGCACCGCACTCGTGGTCCCGCGACGCACGATGCGTTGCAGCCTGCGACCCTCGTCCTCGGTCAGTCTGCGGACCTTGACCGGCTCTGCCACCGAACCCCCTGTCGCCGGTTGGATGTCCATGACATCCAACCGGCACGCAGACCATCACGACCACCGGCCACCCGGTGAACGTTTCCGGTCACAGCACTAG
>NZ_JBIRUB010000060.1:0-1288 GCF_044334985.1 Embleya sp. NPDC020630 | reverse complement strand
CTAGTACTGCAATTGCGTTTGCCGTGACTTCTGGGCCTGGTGGTCGTTGTTCAGGTCATGGGTGGGGACCTTGGTGTGGGTGATGTGCGGCGATGGGTGGCGGGGTTGGAGGAGGTGCACGAGCGTTTCGTGCACCGTTTCCAGCGGACGGAACCGCGGGAGTCGGCGTTGGCCTACATGCGTGGGTTGGTGTCCTCGTTGGAACGCAAGAACGGGTGGACGGTGGCCGAACAGGCCGGTCACGATCGCCCGGATCGTCTCCAACGGCTGTTGAACACGTGCGATTGGGAGGCGGACGAAGTCCGCGACGACGTCCGGGAGTTCGTGGTCGAGTCCCTCGGCGACCGGCAAGCGGTCCTGGTCGTCGACGACACCGGTTTCCTGAAGAAGGGAACGAGTTCGGCGGGGGTTCAACGCCAGTACACCGGTACTGCGGGTCGGATCGAGAACAGCCAGGTCGGCACGTTCCTGGCCTACGCCACCGACGCCGGGCACACCCTGATCGACCGGGAGTTGTACCTTCCCGCGTCCTGGACCGACGACCGGGACCGCTGCCGGGCCGCCGGGATCGGGGACGAGGTGGCGTTCGCGACCAAGGTCCAACACGCCAAAGCCATGATCGAACGAGCCCTCGCCGCGCGGGTCCCGTTCGCATGGCTGACCGCCGACGAGGCATACGGCCAGGTCAAGGGCCTGCGGTACTGGTTGGAACAACACGGCGTGTTCCACGTTCTCGCGACCCGCCGCAACGACACCGTGGTCACCACCCGGCGCATGGACCACCCTGTCGACGAACTGGTCGCCGGCCTTCCCCGGCAGGCGTGGAAACGCAGGTCGTGCGGACGTGGAGCGCACGGCGAGCGCGTCTACGACTGGGCCCGGGCACCGATCCGGCCGTGGCGCGAGGACGGCGTCGAGCACTGGGTCCTCGCCCGCCGCAGCCTCACGGACCCGACCGAGATCGCCTATTACGTGTGTTTCGCACCCGAGGGCACCACCCTCGACGGACTCCTGGCCGTCGCCGGACGGCGGTGGACGATCGAGGAGTGCTTCCAGAGCGCGAAGAACGAGTGCGGCCTCGACCAGTACCAGGTCCGCAAGTATCACGCCTGGTACCGGCACATCACCCTCGCGATGGCCGCCCACGCCCACCTGACCGTCCTTCGCGCCCGAGAACTCCAAAAGGGGGGTCCGCGCCCGACGAACCGCAACTCGTCCCTTTGAGCCTGCCCGAGATCCGCCGCCTGATCGCCCGTCTCGCCGACCTGCGACCGGCCCCGATCACCCA
>NZ_JBIRUB010000059.1:0-1375 GCF_044334985.1 Embleya sp. NPDC020630 | reverse complement strand
TAGTACTGCAACGACACTTCAGGATGTCCTCGGCGTCTGTAATGGCTGATGCGGGCTCGAGCTTGGCTTCTTCTTCGCCATATGGACCAGGCGAGTACATGCTTCGTGCTGTGGCGAACCGGAGAAGAAATACGGTTGAAGAGCCGCCGGGCCTCATTCATGGTCACGGGTACCAGATATCGTCCGCCACCGCCTTCCAGATCCCCCTTTTTGCCTCCGCTCGCAAGATGGCAAGGAAGGCGAGGGCGGCCATGGAGAGGGATATGTGCCGATACCACGCCGTGTAGCCGCGGACCTGGTAGTGATCGAGTCCGGTTTCATTCTTCGCCGTCTGGAAACATTCCTCAACCATCCACCGGGATCCTGCGATCCGCGCAAGTTCATCCAGCGGGGTACCGGCCGGGCAGAAGCAGATGTAGTAGGCCATTTCCGTGGGGTCCACGGGGCTGCGCCGTGCCAAAAGCCAGTGATCCCAGCCCGCGAGCCGCCAGGGTCGGATTGCGGCTGCCGCCCAGTCGTACTCGCGCGAGCCGTGAGCACCGTCGCCGCAGCTCAGGCGCGTCCACACGTCGTCGGGAAGCTCGCCGACCAGCTCGTGCGCACGGGCCTGTCCGAAGAATTCCATGGTCATGACCATCTGCGATTTCGGAACGGCGAGCACATGGGGAATCTCATGCTCTTCCAGCCACAGTCGGATCCGCCCCGCCTGACCGTAGACCTCGTCGCCGGTAACCCATCCGAAGGGAATACCGGATTCCACGGCTCGCTTGAGCATTCGCAGGCCCAGGTCCGGTTTGGTGGCGAACTCGACCTCGTCGCCGATACCCGCCGCCCGGCAGCGTTCTCGGTCCGATGTCCAGTCCTTCGGAAGATAAAGCTCCCGGTCGATCAGTGCCCGACCCTTCTCGGAGCCGTACGCGAGGAAGACCCCGATCTGGGAATTCTCGATCCGGCCCGCCGTCCCCGAATACTGCCGACCCACACCTGCCGAGCGGCCCCCCTTCTTGAGAAAGCCCGTCTCGTCGAGGATCAGAATTCCCCGGTCGGGATCTCCGACGAGCTCCACAACCGCGTCACGAACGTCGTCACGCAGAGCGTCGGCGTCCCAGCGGTAGTGATTCAGCAGCCGCTGTATCCCCTGAGGACCGGCATCCCCGGCCGCCTCCGCCAGGGTCCAGCCGTTCTTGCGCTCCGACTCGCCAAGCAATCCCCGCAGGTAGGACACCATCCGCCGGCGCGGCTCCACCCGCCCGAACCGGCCCGCGAACCGCCCCGCGAAGTCCGCGAACGCATCTGACCAACCGTCAACTATCTCCATCGACACGAACGGACCAACGACCGTGATGACTTCCGGTCACGGAGTGTCGTTGCAGTA
>NZ_JBIRUB010000058.1:0-1509 GCF_044334985.1 Embleya sp. NPDC020630 | reverse complement strand
CCCCGTTACCTTTTTCGTGGTCCTGAAATGGGGCTCCTGGCCTCCGGGTCCGGCATGGCTTTTGCCCCCTGTCGAACGCATGACCTGGGGGGTGGTGTCACCGGACCCGGAGCACCGTTTGACCGCTGATGAGAGGCCTGACCGCCACCCGGCCGAGCGCAACGCACGGTCTCCGATGGGTGGTTGGTCTGCGTAACGTGGATGCGCGCGTGCGGTGCGAAGGCGTGAGGCCGGGACCGGAACGACACCCTGGGAGGGGTGCGGTGCTCGACACCGGTGACATCAAGGTCTTCCTCGGTCTGGACGTGGGCAAATCCGAGCACCACGGCCACGGCCTCACAGCCGCCGGCAAGACCGTGTTCGACAAGAGGCTGCCCAACAGCGAGCCCAAACTGCGGGCCGTCTTCGACAAGCTGCGGGCGAAGTTCGGGACCGTGCTGGTGATCGTGGACCAGCCCGCCTCGATCGGCGCCCTGCCGCTGACGGTGGCCCGCGACGCCGGCTGCGAGGTCGCCTACCTGCCCGGCCTGGCGATGCGCCGCATAGCGGACCTCTACCCGGGCGAGGCCAAGACCGACGCCCGCGACGCCCACGTCATCGCCGACGCCGCCCGCACCATGCCCCACACCCTCCGAGCCCTGGAGGCCACCGACGAGACCACCGCGACCCTGACGGTCCTCACCGGCTTCGACCAGGACCTCGCCGCCGAGGCCACCCGCACCAGCAACCGCATCCGCGGCCTGCTCACCCAGTTCCACCCCAGCCTCGAACGCGTCCTCGGACCCCGCCTGGACCACCCGGCCGTCACCCACCTCCTCGAACGACACGGCTCGCCCGCCGCCCTGCGCAAGGCCGGACGCCGCAGACTCGTGGCCCTGATACGCCCCAAAGCCCCGCGCATGGCCGAACGCCTCGTGAACGACGTCTTCGACGCACTCGACGAACAGACCGTCGTCGTCCCGGGCACCGCCACCCTCGACACCGTCGTGCCCTCCCTGGCCCGCTCGCTCGCCGCCGTCCACGAACAACGACGCGCCGTCGAAACGCAGATCGGCGAGCTGTTGGAGGCCCACCCTCTTTCGCAGGTCCTGACCTCGATGCCCGGAGTCGGCGTCAGGACCGCAGCCACCCTCCTGGTGACCATCGGCGACGCAACCTCGTTCCCCACCGCCGCCCACCTGGCCTCCTACGCCGGCCTCGCCCCGGCAACGAAATCCTCCGGCACGTCGATCCACGGCGAACACGCCCCCAGGACAGGCAACCGACTCCTGAAACGGGCCATGTTCCTCTCCGCGTTCGCGGCCCTGCACGACCCCGCCTCCCGCACCTACTACGACCGATGCAGAGCCCGCGGCAAGACTCACACCCAGGCCCTCCTCCGCCTCGCCCGCCAACGCATCAACGTCCTGTTCGCCATGCTCAGAGACGAAACCTTCTACGAATCCCGACCCGCCGAATCGGCCGCAGCATGACCCGATCTCGGTTGACGAAAGACATAGAGGCACCCCC
>NZ_JBIRUB010000057.1:0-3256 GCF_044334985.1 Embleya sp. NPDC020630 | reverse complement strand
CGGCCTGCCGATCGCCTGGACCACCACGAAATGGGACGGCCCACCCGACGAACTCAAAGCCATGGTCGCCGCCTTGTGGCGCATCTCCCCCGACACCCCCTGGATCGACGCCGCACTCCACGACCGCACCGCACCCGCCTGAAACACCCCCACCTCCGCCACACCCGACCCACCGACATCCACAACGGCGACCGCCCGCGCGTCACGCCACTGCGCCGAGTCGACCCGCGCCCCGACACCGCGCAGCAGCGGACTCGGGTCTGTGCTCAGGGTGCGATCACGTGGGACCCGACCATTGACTCCACGGTCTGCCGCGCCCACCAGCACGCGGCCGGACCCCGAAGGCAGGGCGACCTGCAGGAGGAACCGTCGGGCGGCGCCTTCGCCAAGCCTGGAGACCACGGGCCGCGCCGCTCACGCGGCGGATTCACCACCAAGCCGCGCCTAGGCCTGTCTCTCAGCGGCCGGCCGGGGCCAGGCCGGGTGGGTTTGGGCACACGGGCCGGGCAGGGCAAGGTCGGGCGGAGGTTCCTGAACCCCCGGCGGACCCGGGCCGGGGTGAGCCTGTTCGGTTTGACCGGCCTTTTCCCAGGGCCGGCGGACATCCTCGGCGAGTGGCCGGACGAGGCGGAGCTGGGTATGGGCGACGATGATCAGCCACGTCCAGCGGTCCGTCGCTTCCGGTGTGCGGAGCTTGGGGCGGGTCCAGCCGAGCGTCTGCTTGATCATCCGGAATGTGTGCTCCAGGTCGAATCTCCGCAGAAACGCCTGCCGGCGCAGATCGACGTCGCCGGCGCTCATGGCGGTGGCGGAGGAGCACAGCCACAGCGGCAGCGGGTCTCCGCCGCCGGGCAGGCGGTCGACCTCCAGGCGGATCAACGTCCCTTCGATGATGGGGAGTTCACCGTCGTGGTCGATCCACGCGGAGCGGGTGGTGAGCCTGGGGTGGAGTCGGTCCCAGGCCATCACTTTCGCGGTGCCGTAGCGGTCGGTGATCTGGACGGTCGCCGCGTCGGGCTCGCCCCGGCTCTCGGGCCTGGCGAAGCGGAACTCCTTGCCGTGCTTCGGCGGCCGCCCGCTCTGGGGATAGGCATTGGCGTACTCCGGCTGCGTGGGTGTCGGCCGGCGCATGACGCGATCCGAGCGCATCCGGCCCCGGATCTCGACGGGCAGCCCGTCGAGAAGGTGGGCCATACGCGGTGCGTCGTAGCCGGCGTCGAAGACGACCAGGACGTCCGGCTCGCCCTCGCGCCACCGCCCGCCGGTGACCAGGTCCTCGATCACGCGGCGGACCTGGACGGCGGTGATCTCGGCGACATCGTCCTCGGGGCCGAGCCGCACCGCGTCCAGCAGCCGGCACCAGGAGGTACGGCCCGATTCGAGAGCGGCGACGAAGGAGTACGGCCGGCCCGGGATCATCAGGTGCTGGTCCCGGCCGCGGCCTTAGGTGTGGCAGAACAGCCGGTCCGCGCTGCACTCGGCGTCCGGCCGCAGCTAGTTGCTCACGTCCACGGCCAGGACGAGGCGGGCATCGGCGGCCTTCGGCTGGGGTAGCGCGGCCGGCGTCCGCCGCAGCCGTCCGGCGTCGAGGTGGCCGCGGTTGAGAGCGTCGTACAGCGCGCCGTGCCCACGCCGGTGCTCGGGCACCAGCGTCAGCTCCACCGGCGACGTCACCGGCCCGTCCGCGCACAGCAACGAGTCCGCGAGCTCGAACAGTTCGTCACGCCGGGCGGTCAGGCATCCGTAGAAGTCCTCCCGGAAGTGTGACGCTTCAGCGAACGGCTCTCGCTGGGCATCGCGGTACAGCAGACTCATTCCCCACGGCCTTCGTCGAGTTCAGGTGGCGTCCTTGGTCGGAGCACATGGTCAGGCGAAGGCCGTGTCCGCGTCCGGCAAACTCCCGGATGAGTGAACTCGTTCGAGAAGCGCGCGCGATCGTGACACCATGGGCCGCGTGATGACGAACCGAAAGGTCCATGCCGCGTAGACGGCCGACGGACGTCCGGACCAGCCTCCCTCTGCACCGGACACAGGCGTCGAGACCCGCGATCGACGGTGTCTCCTCCCGGGCACTCTCCGAGGTAGCCCACCTCGAACGCACCCGGAATTACCTGCAACCAGGGGATGTCGCCGTCGCTGTGCGCCTGTGGCGGGACCACGTTCGCCGCTCCGAGCGGCAGCAGTGGCACGACTACGAGTGGGGCAACGTGCACTGGTACTGCTGCGGCAACCCTTTGGAGGCGCGCGCCCTCCTCGACGCGGTGATGAACGCGATGTCACCCCGGGGCGCCCGCCAACTCCGGAAGATCATCAACAGGCTTGACGCCGCCTACAGCATCCCCCTGCCGCCGCATGACGGCGAAGGAGGATAAGGCACAAGCTCAGATACGTCTGTGACATCGTCGTGCTCATGATCGAGTCATGGTCGACTCGGCGACTTCTAGGGTCGGCATCGCTTGGCACAGGGGGAAGGCATGCTTCACGGTTCATTCAACGATTCTTCGGCACATGACCAGAGCATGCGCTGGAAGCTCGGCGGGTCTGGGTGGGCCAGGTGGTCGTGGTCGGTGAACGATGCCGAACAGAAGGTGCACGCCTCGTACATAGGGCCTGAGGTCCTGGCCGGGTTCATAAACGGTGTCCGGGCCCTGCTCCTCGGTTGCAGTGCGACCTTCGTGACGTTCGTCGACGAGCCGAGCGGGACGAGAGTCTTCTTCAACCAGACGGAGAAGGAGGTCTTCGTTCAGATAGTGGAGTTTGCGGACTTGAACGAGCCGTCGTCCTGGTGGTCGGACGCGAGGCTGGTCTGGGCAGGTCGGGTACCAACAGAGGCGTTCGTCACAGCCTTCATGGCCATGATCGAGGAGCTTCTCTCCAAGCATGGGACAGACGGGTACCGGAGGCGCTGGGGCTACGAGTTCCCCGTCCTGGAGTGGGCGGCCCTTCAAGCAGCGCACAGCTCCCGCTGACTCGAACCTGGCTCCGCATTCCGATCAGGATGGCCGCGAGGTGGAGTGCGCCCTCGTAGGCCCGCAATCGCCGGAAGCTCGGCTCCCGCAGGGGCCAACCACACGTTTCGACCCGGCGGACTACCGCAGGCGCCACGCGGTCGAGTGCGGGATCAACCGCCTCAAGAGGCACCGCGCCGTCGCATCGCGACGCGACAAGCTCGCGGTCCGCTACGAGGCGACCGTCCTGATCGCCGTTGTCAACGAGTGGCTGTGACCGGAACTCGTCGCTAGAGCTCGTGGTCCTG
>NZ_JBIRUB010000056.1:0-3067 GCF_044334985.1 Embleya sp. NPDC020630 | reverse complement strand
TGGAATCGGTTGTTGTTTGAGAACTGCACAGTGGACGCGAGCATCTGTGGCCAAGTTGTTAAGGGCGCACGGTGGATGCCTAGGTACCAGGAACCGATGAAGGACGTGGGAGGCCGCGATAGGCCCCGGGGAGCTGTCAACCGAGCTGTGATCCGGGGGTGTCCGAATGGGGAAACCCGGCAGTCGTCATGGGCTGTCACCCGCACCTGAATATATAGGGTGTGTGGAGGGAACGCGGGGAAGTGAAACATCTCAGTACCCGCAGGAAGAGAAAACAACCGTGATTCCGAGAGTAGTGGCGAGCGAAATCGGATGAGGCTAAACCGGTCACGTGTGATACCCGGCAGGGGTTGCGTGATCGGGGTCGTGGGAGTGTGCTTGATCGGTCTGCCGGCCGGTCGGCGAGTCAGAAACCGTATGTGTAGTCGAAGGACATGCGAAAGGTCCGGCGTAGAGGGTAAGACCCCCGTAGACGAAACATGTACGGCTTGCTTGCGCATTTCCCAAGTAGCACGGGGCCCGAGAAATCCCGTGTGAATCCGGCGGGACCACCCGCCAAGCCTAAATATTCCCTGGTGACCGATAGCGGACTAGTACCGTGAGGGAAAGGTGAAAAGTACCCCGGGAGGGGAGTGAAATAGTACCTGAAACCGTGTGCCTACAAGCCGTGGGAGCGTCGTCATCCTCGTTTTGTCGGGGGTGGCCGTGACTGCGTGCCTTTTGAAGAATGAGCCTGCGAGTTTGCGGTGTGTGGCGAGGTTAACCCGTGTGGGGTAGCCGTAGCGAAAGCGAGTCCGAACAGGGCGATTGAGTCGCGCGCCCAAGACCCGAAGCGGAGTGATCTAGCCATGGGCAGGGTGAAGCGCGGGTAAGACCGTGTGGAGGCCCGAACCCACCAGGGTTGAAAACCTGGGGGATGACCTGTGGTTAGGGGTGAAAGGCCAATCAAACTCCGTGATAGCTGGTTCTCCCCGAAATGCATTTAGGTGCAGCGTCGTGTGTTTCTTGCCGGAGGTAGAGCACTGGATTGTTGATGGGCCTCACCAGGTTACTGAGATAAGCCAAACTCCGAATGCCGGTAAGTGAGAGCGCGGCAGTGAGACTGCGGGGGATAAGCTCCGTGGTCGAGAGGGAAACAGCCCAGAGCACCGACTAAGGCCCCCAAGCGTGCGCTAAGTGGGAAAGGATGTGGAGTCGCAGAGACAACCAGGAGGTTGGCTTAGAAGCAGCCACCCTTGAAAGAGTGCGTAATAGCTCACTGGTCAAGTGATTCCGCGCCGATAATGTAGCGGGGCTCAAGCGCACCGCCGAAGTCGTGTCATTCGTATGTTAGCCAAGCCTTCGTGGTTCAGGTGTACGGATGGGTAGGGGAGCGTCGTGCAGCGAGTGAAGTCGCGGTGGAAACCAGTGGTGGACGCTGCACGAGTGAGAATGCAGGCATGAGTAGCGAATCACACGTGGGAAACGTGTGCGCCGGATGACCAAGGGTTCCTGGGGCAGGCTAATCCGCCCAGGGTAAGTCGGGACCTAAGGCGAGGCCGACAGGCGTAGTCGATGGACAACGGGTTGATATTCCCGTACCCGCTACGATGCGCCAGCGCTGAACCTCGTGATGTTAAGGCCGTGAAGCCGCCGGGATCCTTCGGGTGATCGGATGGGTGGAGCCGCCGAACCAATCGGGTAGTAGGTGAGCGATGGGGTGACGCAGGAAGGTAGTCCAG
The DNA here is from genome assembly GCF_044334985.1 of Embleya sp. NPDC020630. NCBI lineage: Bacteria > Bacillati > Actinomycetota > Actinomycetes > Kitasatosporales > Streptomycetaceae > Embleya > Embleya sp. NPDC020630. The sequence goes on along the minus strand of NZ_JBIRUB010000056.1, from coordinate 1,346 downwards.
CCCGGGCGGTGGTAGTCCCGGGGTAAGGGTGTAGGGCGTCGTGTAGGCAAATCCGCACGACATATAGCCTGAGACCTGATGCCGACCCGATTGTGGGGAAGTGGATGATCCTATGCTGCCGAGAAAAGCCTCTAGCGAGTGTCGTGGCGGCCCGTACCCCAAACCGACTCAGGTGGTCAGGTAGAGAATACCAAGGCGTTCGGGTGAACTGTGGTTAAGGAACTCGGCAAAATGCCCCCGTAACTTCGGGAGAAGGGGGGCCATTGTTGGTGATCCCTCTTGCAGGGTGAGCTGGTGGTGGCCGCAGAGACCAGCGAGAAGCGACTGTTTACTAAAAACACAGGTCCGTGCGAAGTCGTAAGACGATGTATACGGACTGACGCCTGCCCGGTGCTGGAACGTTAAGGGGACCGGTTAGCTCTTCGGGGCGAGGCTGAGAACTTAAGCGCCAGTAAACGGCGGTGGTAACTATAACCATCCTAAGGTAGCGAAATTCCTTGTCGGGTAAGTTCCGACCTGCACGAATGGCGTAACGACTTCTCGACTGTCTCAACCACAGGCCCGGTGAAATTGCACTACGAGTAAAGATGCTCGTTTCGCGCAGCAGGACGGAAAGACCCCGGGACCTTTACTATAGTTTGATATTGGTGTTCGGTTCGGCTTGTGTAGGATAGGTGGGAGACTGTGAAGGGGACACGCCAGTGTCCGTGGAGTCGTCGTTGAAATACCACTCTGGTCGTGCTGGATGTCTAACCTGGGTCCGTGATCCGGATCAGGGACAGTGTCTGATGGGTAGTTTAACTGGGGCGGTTGCCTCCTAAAGGGTAACGGAGGCGCCCAAAGGTTCCCTCATCCTGGTTGGCAATCAGGTGTCGAGTGTAAGTGCACAAGGGAGCTTGACTGTGAGACCGACGGGTCGAGCAGGTGCGAAAGCAGGGACTAGTGATCCGGCGGTGGCTTGTGGAAGCGCCGTCGCTCAACGGATAAAAGGTACCCCGGGGATAACAGGCTGATCTTCCCCAAGAGTCCATATCGACGGGATGGTTTGGCACCTCGATGTCGGCTCGTCGCATCCTGGGGCTGGAGTAGGTCCCAAGGGTTGGGCTGTTCGCCCATTAAAGCGGTACGCGAGCTGGGTTTAGAACGTCGTGAGACAGTTCGGTCCCTATCCGCTGTGCGCGTAGGAGTCTTGAGAAGGGCTGTCCCTAGTACGAGAGGACCGGGACGGACGAACCTCTGGTGTGCCAGTTGTTCTGCCAAGGGCATGGCTGGTTGGCTACGTTCGGGAGGGATAACCGCTGAAAGCATCTAAGCGGGAAGCTTGCTTCGAGATGAGGACTCCCACC
>NZ_JBIRUB010000055.1:0-5516 GCF_044334985.1 Embleya sp. NPDC020630 | reverse complement strand
GTTGGGGTGGGTGCCCCCGCATTTTGGCGGGGGGGGGGGGAAAACCGGCCCCCCCCCCCCCCCCCCCCCCCCCCCCCCCCCTGGGGGGGGGGGGGGGGGGGGGCGCCCCCCCCCCCCCCGCCCCACCGCCGTCCGGCTCACACGACAACCCTCGGGGGGCGGTCGCATGCGACGGCGCAACCATGTCGCGACCCTGCTCGTCGCGGCGGCCCTGACCGCCGTGACGGCGTGTCAGAACGACGGCTCGAAGGCGGAGTCCGCGGCCGGCGCCACAGCCGCGGACACGGCACAACCGGCGTCGGGCGGCGATGCGGTCGACCCGCTGGACAACGAGGATGGCACCAAGCCCGGCCTCGCGCCGCTGACCTCGGCGGCCGACCTGGCCCGGGCCCGGGCGCTGATCGACCGGGTGCAGACGAAGGGGCGCGGCCCGAAGACCGGCTACGACCGGGAGAAGTACGGCCCGGCCTGGAGCGACGCGGTCAGCGGCGTGCCGTTCGGCGGCAACGACTGCGGCACCCGCGACGACATCCTCAAGCGGGACGGCCGGGCGACCCGGTGGCGGGACAAGAAGGGCTGCGTCGTGGAGACGATGACGCTGCCCGACCCGTACTCCGGCAAGGACATCACCTTCACCAAGGCCAAGGCGTCGGCGATACAGATAGACCACGTGGTGCCGTTGAGCGCGTCGTGGCAGATGGGCGCCGCCCAGTGGGACGCCGACAAGCGCCGCCGACTGGCCAACGACCCGCTGAACCTGCTGGCCGTCGACGGCCCGATCAACGGCGGCAAGGGCGACTCGAGCCCGGCGACGTGGCTGCCGCCGAACAAGGCGGTGCGCTGCTCCTACGTGGTGCGGTACGCGCAGGTGTCGATCAAGTACGAACTGCCGGTGACGGACGCGGACAAGGCGGCGATGTCGGCGCAGTGCGGAGGGTGACGAGAGTCGGGCCCGAGTCGGCGTCGGCCTACGGGCACAGGACGACCTTGCCGAGATTGGCACGTGCCTCGATCACCTCGTGCGCCTTCGCCGCGTCCGCGAGCGCGAACGTGCCGTGCACGACGACCCGGAGCCGGCCCGACAGCGCCAGGTCCCAGAGCTCGTGCCGGTGCCGCTCGTACATTTCGGGGAACGCGGTGGAGAAGCGGGCCATCGACATCCCGGTGATCGTCCGCGCGCCGGCGAGCAGTTCCCACGCCGGCACCGTCCCACCGCCGGAGTTGAAGAAGACCAGCCGGCCGAACGGCGCGAGCGCGGCCACCGCGCGCGGCAACACCTCGCCGCCGACGCCGTCGAGCACCACGTCGACCGGCTCGCCCCACGACTCGTCGCCGTAGGACACCACCTCGTCGACCCCGAGCCCGCGCAGGAAGTCGGCCTTGTCGAGCGAGCCCACCGCCGCCACCACCCGGCTCGCGCCGCGTGTGCGGGCCAGCTGTACGGCCAGATGACCGGCCCCGCTCGCGGCACCTGTGACCAGCACCGACCGGCCCTCGACCGAGCCGGCCGAGGCCAGGGCCGCGAGCGCGACATGCCCGCCGCGCACCAGCGCGACCGCGTCCACGGCGCTCGCGGCGGCGGGGATGCGCGACGCGGTGAACACGGGGGCGAGGGCGGATTCCGCGTAGGCGTCGGCGAACGAGATGGCCACCACCCGATCGCCGACCGCGAACCCGGTCACGTCCGGCCCGATCGAGGTCACCTCGCCGGCGACGTCCCCGCCGAACACCCCGGGCAGCGGCGACCCGCCCTCGCGCACCTTGCGCACACTCGGCAGGCTCACCCCGATCGCCTCGGTCCGGATCAGCAACTCGCCCGGCCCGGGTTCGGGCACCTCGGCGTCCGGGACCTCCTCCAGGCAGAGCACGTCCGGACCACCGTTGCGGTAATAGCGAACACGACGCATGCGCGCATCCTCCGGGTATCGAGAATCATGGGGCAGCCCAACGAAAACCGTGGGTGGACCCAACGGTATGGCAATGATCGTGGGTAAGTCCAACGATTCTCCGGATAGGCTGCGCACATGGTCGACAAGCTGCCCGCCCCCGCCCGGATCCGCGCCCTGCCCAGCTGGCTGCTCGGCCGCGCCGCCGCACACGGCCGAGGCCTGGTCCGCGAGGCGCTGGCCGGCGACGGCATGCCGATGCTGCACCACCTGGTGCTGATCGCGGTCCGGGAGTACGGCCCGGTCGCCCAGGCCGAACTCGCCCGCGCGGTCGCCATCGACCCCAAGGACATGGTCGCGATCCTGAACTCCCTACAAGCCGACGGCCTGGTCACCCGCACCCCCGACCCGCACGACCGACGCAAGAACGCGATCGCCGCCACCCCCGCCGGCGAACGCCGTCTGGTCCGGCAGGAACCCCTCGTGGACGCCGCGATGGACGACCTGCTCGCTCCGCTGACCGCCGCCGAGCGGGCCACCTTCATCGCCCTGCTCACCCGCGTCGTCGCCGCGGCCGACCCCGACGCGCCGACCGTGTCGTAGGGTCCGCGCATGCCCTCAGGCACGTACTCCTTCCACGACCCGCACGACGGCACCCCCCTGGGCGAGGAGCGCTTCTCCTGCGCCCCCGGCCCGATCGGCTGGCGCTACACCGGAAGCGGCATCGACCTGACCCTCGACGCGCGGGGCCGCCCGGTGCGCCTGGAGGTGCTCGCCGGCGGCTGGCGCGTCCGCGGCGGCGCGACCGCGGTGGCCGGCGCACCCGGGGTGGTGTGGCTGCGAGCCGCGGCCGACCCGACCGTGGACGCGCCCGCGACCGAGGCCGAGGCCCGCGCCGCCGGCTTCACGGGCCGCTCGCCCGCCTTCCTGATCGCGACCGCCACGCTGCTGAACCTGGCCGTCGGCGACTCGGCCCGGCTGCGCCTGATCGCGCTGACCGAACCGGTCCTGGCCGCACACACGGTGGACCAGTCCTGGACCCTGGCCACGATCGAGACCCACGACGGCCTGACCGTCGAACGCTACGAGGTCGACGACCTCGCCACCGGCGAACGCGCCACGATCCACCTGAGCGGCGACGTGGTTTTGGCGGCCCCGGGGATCGAACTCGAAGCCCTCGATACGCCGCCGAACCGGCGGATCACGATGGGGGGGTGAAGCCGGGGGGTGTGGGGGTGGGGGTGGGGGTGGGCGCGGAGGCCGGCCGGGGGGCGGGCGTCGGCTCGGGCGCGGGCGTCGGTGTCTGCGAGCCCGGTGCCGACGGGATCGGCGGTACGGGGGCGGGCGCCGCTTGGGCCACCGACGGCGCCGCGTTCCCGGCGGCGTACCCGCCGACGGCGGACGCGTGCCGCTTCCAGTCCCGGCGCTGGCGCTCGGCCAGTACGGCGGCCAGGTACACCACGGGATGCATCCCGGGCGGCGGCCCGACCCCGATCCGCTGCGCGGTGTCCCCGGTCAGCCGCTCGGCGAGCGACGCGGCTATCGCCGGATCCAATTGGTCCCGCCGGGACAGGTACTGCCGAATGGCAAGCGCGAGATCATCGGACAGCCCGGACAATTCGATCCCGGTCGCCCACGCCGACGCGGCCGGATGCAGCGGCAGCGGCAGTTGCCGCACCCCCGGAGTACGCTCCCGCACCACGAATGTCCCGGCCGCCATGTCCCCGAGCCGCTTGCCGTTCGTCGAGGCCATCGACGAGAACACCGCGCCACAGCCGAACGTGGTCCAGAAATCCACGAAGAACCCGAGCAGCGCCCGCACCAGCGCGTGCCGGAACCGAATCGGCCCACCGTCGTCGCGGACCACCCGCAGCCCGAGCGCCAACTTCCCGAGGGAGCGCCCATGACTGGCGGTCTCCCAGGCGACCGGCCAGCCGATCACCACGAGCACGACGATCGTCAACGTCAACGCCGCCGCGAGCGCACCGTCGTCGACGGGCACCGCCAGCGAGACCAGCCACACCACCGCCAACAACAGGGCGACCTGCGCCGCGAGGTCGATCACCATCGCGATCGCCCGGCTGGGCAGCCGCGCCGGGCGAAGGTCGAGCGCGACCGCTTCTCCCGTGACGAGCTCGGACACGGCCACCTCCAGTGTGTGCGTCGATGTCGCTCCCAGAGAGGATGCACCGTATGGATGTCGACGTGTTCGTCGCGGTACACCGCCACGAGTGGGAACGCCTGGAACAACTGACCCGCAGGCGCCGCCGCCTGTCGGGACCCGAGGTGGACGAGCTGGTGACGCTGTACCGCCGCACGGCCACCCACCTGTCGACGATTCGCTCCGCCGCGCCCGACCCCGTACTGGTCGGCCGGCTCTCCACCCTCACGGCACGGGCCCGCTCGGCGGTCACCGCCCCGCGCACGCCGGCCTGGCGCGACGCGACACTCTTCCTCACCGTTCGATTCCCGGTCGCGGTCTATCGCAGTCGCCGCTGGTGGGGGACGACGGCCGTGGCCTTCCTCGTGGTGGCGTCACTGATCGCCGCCTGGGTCGCCCACGACCCGGCGGTCCGCGACTCGGTCGGCGCGCCGGACCAGATCCGCGAGCTGACTCGCCCGGGCGGCGACTTCGAGACCTACTACTCCAGCGCCCCCGCAAGCTCGTTCGCCGCCCAGGTGGCCACGAACAACGCGTGGGTGACGGCCGGCTGTCTGGCCCTGGGCATCCTGCTCGGCCTGCCGGTGCTGTTCATCGTGTTCAGCAACGCGATGAACGTCGGCATCTCGGCGGGCCTGATGGCCGACGCGGGCCGCCTCGACGTCTTCTTCGGCCTGATCACGCCACACGGCCTGCTCGAACTCACCGCCGTGTTCATCGCGGCCGGTGTGGGCCTGCGCCTGGGCTGGACCGTCATCGACCCGGGCCCCCGAACCCGCGCCAGGGCGATCGCCGAGGAGGGCCGCATCGCCCTGGGCATGGCGGTCGGCCTGGCCCTGGTCCTGGTCGTCTCCGGCATCATCGAGGCCTTCGTGACCCCGTCCGGCCTGCCCACCTGGGGCAGGATCACGATCGGCGTGACGGCCGAGGCGGTGTTCCTGGCGTACGTGGTGATCCTGGGCCGCCGCGCCGAATTCGCCGGAGAGCAGGGGGATGTGGCATCCTCGGACGTCGCGGACGAACTGCCGATGATCGCTTGATCAGGTGATCTTGACAGCCCACCGACCGCACACGTAGATTCGAAGGGTTGTCGCGAAGTTGTCCAACGACGCGACAGTCTGGTAGTCTCTGCCAGAGCCGAGCGGGGCGTCCGTCAAGGATTGCACTCCTGCCGCAAGCATCACCATCGAATTTCTCGATCATCGGTCGCGTTCATTCGCGGCGAGTTCGGCTATTTGCTGTTCTTGTGCATGTGGATTCTGGAATTCCCAATCGGCGCCGGAGCACCGGCGGAAACGGGTTACCGAATCTGCTAGGCTCCACGAGCCGGAAGCCGAAGGAACGAAAGTCCCGAAGGCGGAAAGCAACAGCAGGAACGGACGAAAAGCGGGTCGGAAGATCTGCTAGAGTCTGAAAGGCGGAAAGCGCGGGAACGCGCCGGACGCCGAAAGCGAGGAAAGCGAAGCGGC
>NZ_JBIRUB010000054.1:0-10846 GCF_044334985.1 Embleya sp. NPDC020630 | reverse complement strand
GCGGCGAGGTCGGCTTCCAACTGGACGTCGTTGAGGCCCTTGTGCGCGGTGATCGAGCGTGACCCGAACCGCTCACGCAAGGCCCGCCCGGCTTCGCGGGCGACCGCCGACGATCGCTCAGTAGGCCCGCGAGCGCCCGGACGAGAGGGTCGTCGCGTGGTTGCGGGCGCGTTGGTCCACCGCGCGGGAGCCGGCGGAGGTTCGGGTGGGCGCGGCCCTGGGATGGCTGTGTGTGGCCGACGATCCGATCCCCGACGAACTGCGGGTGATGCTCGCGGCGACCGTGACCGACGAACTCGCCCGCGTCATGGCACCCATTCCCTGGATGTACATGATCGACAGCACGGGCCGCGGGTCGTCCCGCTGCCTGGAACGTTTGCTCGCGGCCACGCCCCCTCCCGCGCCCTTTCGCGAGCCGTGACGCCGACGTCGTTCCCAGGGCGCCGTCCCGGGGCACGGTGGCCGGGTGATCACGGCCTCGTCGGCACGATCCTCATACTCCGAGTACAGGGCCCGTATCCGGGTGAGCAGCGACACGCTGCGCGCCGCGGGCCAGTCCCGGGCGCGGATCGCCGCGCGGCTGCCGGTGGTCGACGGGGGCCTGCTCGATGCGGGGTACGTCGACCGCCGCCTGGTGGCCGTGCACACCGAACTCCAGCGCCTGAGCGAGCGGTCGGGTTCCTGGGTGAAGGGGAGTCGGGCATGGCGTGGTGGCGGGACGATCCGGCCTTTCGAGCGGTCGCGCGGGCGTTTCCGGTCAACGGGGACTTCGAGGATCAGGTGGGTGGTCCGTTGGACGTGCGGGCGGTGGTGGCGTCGGTGCCGCGCGGGGTGTGGGACACGTTCGCGCACGAACGCCTGCCGTGGGACCGCTTTCCCTGCGGGTCGCAGGCCGCGACAGACGTGGCCGAGCTGCGGTCCGACGACACCGAAACGGTCCGCCACGGCCTCCGCGACCTGCGGGGATCGTTGGCGAACAGTTCGTGGTCGCCGTGCGCGTTGGCCGTGCCGTTCCTGCTGCGGATCGCCGCCGACCCCGGCGGCCGATGCCGCGCCGAGGCGTTGGTCCTGGCCGCGGACACGGCACGCCGGACTCGCGGCCCGTCGACGTGGATCCGCGAGGAATTCCTGCGCGTCGCCGACGGGTGGTGTTTCGAACCGAGCGGCTACCCGGGGAACCGGGCCATCGAGGCCGCCCGCGCGGCGATCGCCACCGACGCCGACCTCCTCCTTCCGCTGCTCGACGACCCCGACACCGACATCCGCACCGCCGCCGCCCACGTCCTGGCGGCGACCTCCGGGCGCCTGGACGACATTCGCCGCGCCTTCCACGCACGCCTGCGGGTCGAGGACGACCCGACCGTGCGGGCCGGCCTGGTGCTCGCGATCGCACAACTCGCCCACGAACACCCCGCCACCGACACCGGATGCCAGGCCTGGATCCGGGCCCTGTGGCACGATCCCGCGAACCCGCCCGAGGTGCGCACGAGCGCCGCCATCGCGTGGCTGTGCCTGACCGACGCACCCGTCCCCGACGAACTGCGCACGACCCTGGACGCCTGCGCAACCGAGACCACCGCCCGACTGATGGCGCCACTGCCCCGGATGCGCGCGATCGACCACACCGGCGACACCGCCCTCCACCGCTGCCTGCGCACACTCCTCGACCCCGACGACGTCGAACACGAGACGGACGACCCGTGGGCAACACCCGCGGAGGCCGTACCGGCAACCACGGAAAAGCGTCGCGATCCCGCCCACGACACCCACACGCGTCCGGCGCCGCGCGATCCTTGGCCTCGCGTGGCGGGATGCGCCGACGACCCGCCCTTCTGACGACGTCGGGCCGAGCCTCGGCGCGCGGACGCGCAGAGCCGACCGTCGCGATGTCGACGTCGAACAGCGCGTCATCGCGGCGGGTCGGACAGGTGCGGAACTCGACCCGGAACCGGAACGGTTCCGCGAACGCCTCGGCCCTCCCGACCCACGCGGCAGCTCGCCAATACTGGACCGAGGATCGCTCCTGCGGGCAGGTGAGAGGACGGCCCGAATCGAGCCGCGTTACTCGTTGGGCACACGCTCCTCGGAGGCCGATGGTACGTCCGGTGAACCGGGAACGTGGTGGCCGTGGCTGTCTTGACTGTCGGGCGGCGGAGCCAGGGTACGGCCGTCGATGATCTCGATGTGGGTGACAGTCGTTGCCGTGGCGTCGAGCCACAACCACATCACGACGTCCGCTTCACGTTCCAGCTCGGCGACGAACGAGCAGGGCGAACTCCGTGGAGCGGTCAGCAGGCACGTCGGCGAGCACGTGCACCGTCCGAAGTACCGCAGGCCACCCACCACGCCGGCCAACGCGTCGTCGCCGTCGGCGCGCAGCAACTCGTCGATCTCGGCGGCGAGTTCCGGAAATGCGTGCACCAACATGGGGTACTCGGCCGCGGTCATGGCAGAACCGTACAGGCGGTGCATGGTCCCGCTTCGAGAACGGAGCCGATCGCGGGATCCACGGTGCGGCGTGGACGCGGAAGGAGGCCGAAATCGCCGTTCGCCGAACGCTGTTCCCCGTCGGCCCTTGCCGGCTCGGGCCTGCCGAGATGGATGTGCGACGATCACGACGTGGCCATACCTGTCCCTCCACCGTCCGACGCACCGCGCTCGCCCATGCGTCCCGCGTCGGCGATGTCCGTCCTGGCGGCGCTGCTGGATCGTTCACTGGATCGGATGGCGGACGCCGCGGCGGATGTTCGCCGGTTCGACCGGGAAGCCATTCGCGAGGCGGCGGATGTGTGGGACAACAATCTGTTTCCCCTGTTCTGGGCCGCGAGCACGTCCAACGCCGGTCGACGCGAGCGGCGGGCGAGGACCGTACTGGAGTGGATGGCCGGTTTCGGCGAGCGGCGGCGCGCATGGATGACCGACCAGGCCGCGATCGCCGGGTACGACATCGAACCACTCGTACCACCGGCCAAGTTGCAGGCGCCGGGCCGGGACTATCGCGGACACGTGATGGCACCGCAATGCCGGCTCACGCGCCACAACGTGGACGAACTGGTCCCCGACTACGATCTGGCGGCGGCTTCGGTCCGTCACCTGCGGGTGGAGCGTGCCGGTACCCGCCTGACCGCCTTTGTCCAACTGGTCGCCGATCGCAGGTTCGCCGTTGACGAGGCCGCGCCGCCCGCCCTGCTGGACGTGTGGTTGGACGACGTCACCGACATCGCCTTCGACCTCGCCGACACCCGGGGAGCGATCCTGCACACCGGGCCGCGAGAGGTCGGGATCTCCCTGGGCCCCGGAGGTCGGCTCCGCGCCGCCGGCGGCGAGTATCGCCTGGACGACCGCTCATGGCACCTGTCGACCACCGGCCGCCGCGCCGACGCCACCACTCCCGCCCGAACCAGCCGATCGAATCCACCGCGTCGGCCGCCGGGCGCAGATCTGGACCCCGACGCGCACGCCGCCGCCACACTTTTGCACCACGCCATGCTGGAGCTGCGTTCCGTACGCTACGCCGCCCACGCGGACGACGTCCCGGTGACGAAGCTGTGCGAAGCCTTCTCGGGAGCGGGCGAAGCGATCCTGACCGCCGGGTCGCAACGCGGCGCCCGCCGCCGCGAGGCGGCCTTCCGGGACGTGATCCGAACCTGGGCCGACCAAGGCGACCCGGACATCACCCGCTGGATCGCCACCGTCCTCAGGGCACGCGCGGGCCGCACGGATATCATCGACGCCCCTCGCCCCGAACAACGAACAACCCCCACCCTCGACGACGGCACGCCCGTATCGCGTACGCCGTCGCAGGCGGTTCTCGTCATGGCCTCCTGGACGGCGACACACACCGACTACGGGACAGAGCGTCCGGCCGCCGCCCAACTCCACTTCGCCCTGCCACCCCGCAACGACGACACCTCTTCGGCCCCCTGGCGACTGCGCACCGTCGACTGCGCCGATCCGGACACCTTCCGCCTTTGCACCGATGCGTTCCAGGGACCCGGCCGGCTTGTCCGCGTGGGCAAGTCCACCACCGCCCGCGGTCTCGACCTGCACCAGGGTGCCCTGCACGTCACGACCGGAGCCGGCCGGAGCGCGCCTGTGACCTGACCCTCTCCCAGCGCCGTCACCGCTCTGTCCCCATTTTTGACAGCGGGAGACGATGGGGAGGCCGAACAGGCACGCACAGTTCCTTGCGGCGCGCCGCGTCGGCGGCTTCGACCGGCGGACGACGGAGGTCGCACCCCGACCGTCGCCGTCGAACCGGGCCGCTCGACGACGTGGTGGACTCGCGTATGTCGACGCGAGTCGACCGACCACGCTGCCCGCCCCGCCGCAGAGCGGAACGGCTCTGGGGAGATTCCGGATGTCAGGGGCGTCCGGTTGGATGGGCACGTGACTGTCCATGACGTAGCTCGCCTGCTCCCTTCGATCGCCGATTTGCGGAACCTGTGCCGTTCACTGGCGATGCTCGATGCGATCTTGAGCCCGCACTGGGAAGGGCGGTACCACTCCTTCGATGCCGGCTGGGCCGACGGCGAGGAGATGGCATCGATGCGCAACGGGTCGGGGGACGAGTACTCCATCGTGTTCTCGGCGGCCGGGGCCTACGTTCGCGGCTTCGACCACGAGTCACCGATGAGCCCGTATGCCAACGATGGCGAACCCTGGCCGGGGGTGATCGACGAGGTTCCGGAGGTCTTCAAGCCGTTCGTCGAGGAACCTGCGTTCACCGACGAGGACGACGTCCCCGTCGTGACGGCCTGCCTGTGGCGGGAGTCGACGGATGATCGGTGGCGGCACGGCGCGATCGACTTCCCCGCCGGGTCTTCCGACCCCGACGGGGCGACGCGTCTGTTCGAACTCCTGGTCGACCGTTCGCCGGAAGCGTTCCAGCGCTTCGCCGAGGACTACCACGAGGTTCCCGTAGACCTGGAAGCGGTGCGCGACGTGTATGCCTTGCGACCGCTGAGCCACAAGCTCGTGTCGTCGCTGAACGCGGAGGTCTCCCTCACGGACCTGGCCGAGGACATCACCGAGATCGGCTACCCGCAACCTGGCCTGGACGAGACGTGAGCTTCAGCCGTCGTTGAGGCGATGGGGGAGTCCAGCCACATGGTGACCGTGGGTGGTCGCCGGCGGCGTACCGGCTCCAAGTCCTGCCGCTTTCTCCGAGTGCGGTGGCCTTGTGATCGCTTCGGGTCCACCGCTGACTTCATCGCCGGCGTCGGCTCCGCCTTTGCCGACTGTCAGGTCCGGATGCCGGTTACCTCGGCGAATTCGACGTGTCCGGTGTCGTCGATCGCGAGCAGGCGTCCGGTGCGGGGGTGGCGGGATTGGGCCGCGTAGTCCGGTTCGATGAGGAGTTGCAGGCCCGTGGCGATCTCGTAGACGGTCAGGTGCGGTTGGAGGGAGTACAGGAGGGTGCCGTCTGCGGCGAGGTTGGCGACGGGTCCGGGGAACCAATCGGTCTCCGTCCCGGACTCCGCGTCGTAGATCCGTACACCGTCGTGCAGTTGCTCGTCCACGCCGAACCCCCAGACCGCGAGCCGCCGGTCGTCGAGCCAGACTCGGGGAGCGTCCCAGGCCTCGAACCTGGGGGCGAGTTCACGGCGGGTGGGGCCGTCCTCGGATTCGTAGGGATTGTCGGTCAGCCACGCCTGGAGGTCCCACGCCGCCAGGACGCCGCACGGGGACCACATCCATCCGTCCGACACGATGCGGCGGCTGGTGGGCGAGATGCTCAGACCGCAGAAGAAGTAGTCGAGGTAGTGCTCGTCGACGGGCATCTCGCGCCGTGGGCTCGGGGATTCGCGGTGGGTGAGGTTGGCGCCCGTCGACGGGTCGGAACAGTCGAGCCGGTTCCACGCGGTGGCGTGCACCAGCACGGTGCGTCCGGCGACATCGGCGAAGGCGACGGGGAACTCGCAGACGCGCACGTGGTAGTCACCGCGGTCGAGCCGCATCAGGACCCGTCCGGACGCGGTCTCCACGACCGCTCCGTGTCGGCCCTTGGCCTGTGCGACGGCGACGAAACGTCCGGCGCGGTCGGTGGCGAGGACGAGTTCGGCGTTGGCGCCCTTGTCGGGCGAGTCCAGGGGGATCGCGGCGATCTCGCGCGTGAGTCCCGTCCGACCGTCCAGCTCCAGCAACACCTCGTCGCACGCGACGATCCAGCGCTCTCCCGGGGCATCGGCGACCGGGACTGCGGCCCGAAAACCGCCGAGGCGAACATCCGAGGGACGGCGCAGCAGCGCGATCCGGTCCGGACCGTCGATCGCCCCGGGGAATCCCACGACGCCTTCCCAGATGCCGTCCTGCTCCAGGCGTTCGACGTCCTCGGCCGAGACGACGGCGAGTTCCACGCCGGCACGGGCCCCTTCCTCGGTCGCGCGCTCCGCGCAGGGCTCGCAGAGGTAGTCGAACGTGCGCCGGCCCGGATGAAAGACTCGCAGGAACGACGCATCGTCCACGTCGAGATGCGGACACGCCCTACGCGCGTCACGAAGAGCCCATCCGGGCGGGGGAGTCGTCATGCGGCGACCTTATGCGGGCGCCACTCGAGCGTGCCGGCGAAATATCCCGGCGGCCGGCTCGTGCGGTCGATCGGCACCGCACAGCCGCCGCGCGACGGGGCCGCCTCGTGGCGCTCCGCGGGGCGGATCCCCGTGTTCGATCTCAGTGTGCGGGGCGTGTCGGCCCGGTGATCTTGTCGGCCTGGGCCTTCATGACGGCCTTGGGGATCGCTGTCGGTGGTGGACCGTACATGCCCACGGAGGTGCCTCTGAGCAGTAGTGGCCCGACCCGTACCACGGTGACGACGGACGAGTACTGCTCGCCCGTGTCGAAGTTCATCGTCAGGCTGTCGTCACCGATGTCGTGGCCGGCGCCGCCGGTCAGTGTGTAGTCGGCGGTGGCACCCGGATCGGCGGGGTCGTCGGTGCCAATCGCGTAGTCGCCGCACGACGGCAACGCCTTCCGGGCGGCATCCACGGCCTTGGCCGCGCCGTCTTCGGGGAGCAGGGCGATGCTCACCGCGTTGATGGTGCCCGGTGCGTCGTCCGAGTCCAGTCCGAGATGGGTCACGGCGGTGGGCGCGGCGGCCCCGGAGAGGTCCTGAAGGTCGGCGATCGGCTGACACTGCGGCTTGGTCGCCCTGGAGTTCAGTGCCACCCGGGTGACCTCCCCGATCGGCGTCCACCCCGGCGGCAGGTCGCCCGATATGACCCAGGCCGCCCGCAATCGTTCGACGGTGAACTCCCCGCCCTTCGCCGCATCGGACGCGCCCCTCGACGCGACCGTGGGCGAACTCGCAGCGGCGGCAGGGCTGTCGGAGGAGCGTTTCGGATCACGAGCCTCGTCCGAGCCGGATTGACACGCCCCGGCCGCCAGGAGCAGGGGAACTATGGTGGCGACGGTGAGATGCCTGCGGGCGGTGTGCATGAACGGGGCCGGCCGATCACTGGGGGTCTGGGGACGCGCGCATCCTCGCACACACTTCTTGACCGACAACCCACGCCCGTGCGCCGACACGTTCGCCCCGCGGCCGTCGAACGCCCGTGTCGCCGTGTCGGGTGTGGTGTCCGCGGTAGGGCGGGGTGTGTCCGTCAGCCGGGGAGGACGCCCTTGATGGTGTCGACGGGCACGGTTTGTTCGGCCTTGGGGGCGTCGACGGGGACCGGGGTGCCGTGGCGGGAGAGGGTCGTGGTGGCGACGATGTCCATGCCCGCCTGTTGGAGTGTCAGTCGGGTGCGGACGACGCGGCCCTCGGGGTTGAGCCACACGTCCGCGGGGATGCTCAGCCGGCCGTCGGGGAACAGTGCTGCGATGTCCGGGAGTCCGGTGCGGATCTTCTCGGTGATGCGCAGGGTGATCGCGTCTTCGAGGAGTGTTCCGCGATAGTGGGTGGTGGGCGTGCCGTCGAGGTCCTCGGTCCCAACCCTGGTCGCCTCGTGGATCGAGGCGAGTTGTTCGAGGACGTGCTCGGGGTCGTTCAGCGGGGCGCGGAGCAGGTAGTGGGCTTCGGCAGCCGTGCGCGGCATCGTCGCCCATTTGCCCTCGGCCTGCGGCAGGTTGGACACGTGGACGAGGCCGTCGGTGAAGATCTCGTCGATGTGGCTGATGCCGCCCTCGGGGAAGTCCACGGCGACGTGCCCGCGATCGCTGGCGAAGTCGAAGTCGCCGGTCATCGTCAACGTGAAGTGCCTGCCCTCGGAGCCGAGTTCGTGTCGCGTCTCGAAGTGGGCGCTGCCCCCGCGGGTGGCGGCGACGGCCGTGCGGACCGTCTCGCCGTGATCGGCGGCCGGGGGAGCGGGTTGTGCCGGGGGCCGGGCCCGATCGGGGGAGGCGCCGGAGCAACCGGCACACAGGGCGGCAACGACGGCGAGGAAGGGTACGGCACGGCGAATCATGGCGCTCCGAGGTCACATGACAAGACGACGTCGGGGAGGCGACGTTCGCGGTCGATCCGAGAGCCTGCCATACCGGTTGGCCGTCAGTGAACCGGGTTTCCCGTCGGGGAGACAAACCTCGGGGCTTTCATGACGGCTGCCCGGCCGGCTCGTCGTAGATCGCGGGCGGCGGTTGCGTGCCGTGTGGGCGGGTGGGGTCGTACGCCCGGCGTGTTCGGCGGTGTTCGCGTGGCACGTTGTTTCCATCGCGGTGTCCGGGCGGATAGGGCATCCCCGATGCGGCAAGTGTGCCGACGGCATCCGCTCGATGCACGCACTCGCGACACGACCCTGGGTGTGAGCTGTCCTGCGGATTGGTGGAAGCGCTCGTCGCGCGATTTCCGCACGATGTCGATCGCGATCGCTCATGGGCATCGCCCCGATCGTCGACGAGGGCATCGGACCCGAGAGAACGCCGCCGTCCGTGAGGTGTTCGGCCGACGGAGCCGACCGCAGGAGGACGCCCACGACAAGGGCTTCGGTGTGGGCCGCCCGGCGGCCGTGAACGTCGGACCGGTATCGCACAATGGCCCGCATGTTTCCCGATGACACCTATCTGTCGAAACTCGGACGACTGACCTACTCCCTGGCCCTGATGGAGAGCACCGTCCTCGCGCACTTGGCCCGACTCCCCGGCCTGCCCCCGGCGTTGACCGCCCGCAAGCTCACCGGCAAAACCCTCGAGGCCATCGCCCGTGCCCTGACCGACCCCACCAACCTCGCGAAGGTCACCGAACCCGCCACCCGCGCCTACCTGGACGCCGCCGGAGAGGAACTCACCACCGCCGCACGCGCCGGCCACGCCATCACCCGCGCCCGCGCCGCCGACCCGGGCGAGAACCCCCGCCTGCACCGGCGCCCCGACCACACCGCCACCGGCACCGACATCACCACCACCTGGCTCGACCACACCCAAACCGACCTGGACGACGCGCTGCGCCGCCTCGGCGACACGCCTCGAGCCGCCTGACGCCCGGCATCACAGAACCCGTGGGCCGGGGTTGCGCGGATGCCTCCCGCTCCGAAGCACCACGGTCGTGCGGGCCGGGTGTGCCTGTCGCGTCGGGCGTGGGCGGGCCGCCGGAACGGGTGCCGTTCGAGCGTCGGGTCCGCGCATCGCGAAAGAGCCAGCGCCCGGCTGCCGGTTCCACGGGTACGGGAAGCCGTGGCCGGGCACGCCCGGTTCCCGCAGGAGGGGCCCGGCGAAGGTCCGGGGACGATACCCCGGACATGAACGCACCACGCGGCGCCTGCGGGGAGTGTGACGCGGCTCGGAAGGAGAAGGTACGGGTGGACGGCGATCTCGATGCGGCCACGTCGTGGGGGCACGGGTGCGAGGGCCTGCGCGGAACCGATCGGGACGTGCGCGTGGTCGTTGCGGGCATGCCGGTGGGGGTGCGGGAGGGGTTCGTGTACGAGCGGGTGCCGTGGGATCGCTTCGCCCACGCCTACGGCTCGGCCGCGGACGTGCCCGAACTCCTGGAGGGACTGCGTTCCGGCGACGCGGCGGTGGCCGGCGACTGTCTGTCCTCGTTGGCGGGTTCGGTCTGTGATCAGGGCACCCGGTACGCCCCGGCGGCGTTGGCGGCACCGTTCCTGCTGCGGATCGCCGCGGACCGCACGACGCACCCCCGGGTGGGCGTGCTCTTCCTGGCCGCGGAGGCGGCGCGCGACGGACACGTCGGCGCCGCGCCGCGGACGGGCCTGTTGCGGGTCGGTGGGGACCACATGCGGTTCGACACGGGCGCCTACCGGGAGGACTGGTCCGTGCAGGCGGCGCGCGCCGCGATCGCGACCGACGCGCACATCCCGATCGCGCTCCTGGACGACCCGGACCCGCGGATGCGGACGGGCGCGGCGTACGTCCTGTCCGCCGCTGCGCACCGTGCCGAGAGGATCTCCGCGGCCCTGCACGAGCGCCTGCGCGGCGAGGGTGACCCGCGGGTGCGCGCGGGTCTGATTCTGGCGATCGCGCAACTGGCCCACCAACACCGGCACGAGGACGCCGCCGCGTTCACTCGCGCCCACTGGGCGGACCCGGCCCACGCGCTCGTGGTTCGTGCGAGCGCCGCGCTGGCGTGGCTGGGCCTGGTCGACGACCCCGTCCCCGACGACCTGCGCGCCTTCCTCGAGGCGATCCCCGCGGACGAACTCGACCGCCTGGCGGGCGAATTGCCGTGGTTGTGGCCCCTGGCCCGCCACGGCGGCGTCGGAGCGAAGGCGGTCCTGCGCAGGGTGCTCGACCCGAACATCCCCGCCACCGCCGACGATCCGCCGGTGCGGGAGCAGGGCTGCGCGGACGACCCGCCCTTCCAGGCCGTGTATCGGAAGTGAAGCTTGTACATAGGGTGTCGGCATGTCGCTGAGCCACATAGCCCTCTCATCCGGACGTTCGATCGAGC
>NZ_JBIRUB010000053.1:0-11125 GCF_044334985.1 Embleya sp. NPDC020630 | reverse complement strand
GTCAGAAGGGCGTCCAAGTCAGTCTTCACACACCGACCATGGACGCCCTTCGCCATGCCCACAGACGAACAACCAAAATCACATCAACGATCTAGGAGTTGACTCTGTCGGGGATCTTGGTGGTCTGCTCAGTCTCTGGCGGACCGCCAAGATCTCGGCCGGGGGATCGCGTGCTGATTTGGGTAGTTCTGGAAGGCGGTCGGCGGCCGTGACGGGGGTGTTTCCCCGGTCGGCGGCCGTCGGCTGAGGCGCTCGATGTTTGCGGCGATGGCTGTGAGCACGTGCTGTACGTGGGCTTTGTGCTGTCCCCGGTAGCGGCAGCGGCGCATGCCGTGTCCGTGGGCGAGTTCGTTGATGGTGCCTTCCGCTCCGGAGCGGACCGCGTAGCGGGCCTGCCATTCGGGTGTCTGCTGCTCGGCGCGGACGCGGAGTTGCAGGTCACGGAGTTCTCGCGGGGAAATCCCACGCTTCGGGCGCTGTCTGCGGTGGTCGTGCAGCGGGTGCGGACCGGGCAACGGCACTGGCTCTTGGTGAACCGTGCCACGATCAGAGGTGCCGCGGTGGGTGAGGAGGTCGGATAGGGGCCGTGCCATCCCGCGCTGGTCTCGCCCTGCGGGCAGGTGACCTGCCGGCGGTCGAAGTCGATGTGGAAGTCGTCGCGGCCGAAGCCGTTGTTCCTGCGGTTCTGGCGGGTGGTGTTGATCGGCAGCGGTCCGGTGACCGTGACCCGGTGTTCGCGGGCTGCCTGTTCCAGATGGACCAGGGAGGTGTAGCCGCCGTCGACCAGATGCTCGGAGGGCAGCAGCCCGCGATGCTTGAGCCTGGCGTGGATGCCGGGCAGAGCCTTCGCGTCGTAACCGGTGGCGTCGGTGGTGGCCACATCGGTGATCACGTTGACGCCGTCGGGATCACAGGTTTCGGTGAGGTGTGCGACGAATCCCTTCCAGCCGGTGACGTGTCCGCGGCGCGCGTAGCGAGCCGTCAGGTCGTAGGGCGAGACGACCGCGACGGCCGAGGGCGGCAGCCCGCCGTCCTCGGCGGTGCGCCAGCGCAGGCGGCCGGCTCCGTCGAGGTAGTAGTTCTGCACCATGATCTGTCGTAGGGCCTGGACGCGCGGACCGGACGGGCGGTCCGCGCCGTGCTCCCCGACGCGTTCCAACAGCCGGACGGCGTCGCCGCCTGTGGCGAGGATCCTGGTCTTGGGGCGGGTGGGGTTCTTGCCCAGACGGACCGGGCGGCCGTAGCGGCGTCCCCATTCCTCGTCGACCAGGCCGGCCAGCAGGTGCGGAGCTGTGCCGGCCAGCTCTTCCAGCGCGGCGCGGACGGCCTCGGTGACCAGTTCCAGCCGGGTCAGGTCGCGCACCGCGGCCAGGACGTGGGTGGAGTCCGTGCGCTGTGTGGTGCGCTCGCGGACGAGACCGGCCTCCTTCAGGCGTTCGAGCGCGAGGTCGAGGAGACGGTCGGCGCGTCCGCCCTCGGTGAGACGCTCACGGAAGTCGGAAAGCACGCTGTGGTGGAAACCGGGATCGTCCAGTTCCATGGCCAGCGCGTATTTGAAATCGATGCGGCAGCGAACCGCCTCGGCCGCCTGCCGGTCCGACAGACCGAGCAGGAACTGGAGCACACAGACGGTGGCCAGCTGGGCGGGCGAGAGACCCGGGCGGCCGTCGCGCGGGTATCAGTCGGCGAAATCCTCGTCACGCCACAGCCCGCCCAGGTGGTCTCTCACCCACATCGCCGTCGTACCGCCCGGATTACTCGCTCGCGCCATCTGCACGGTCAGAGACGGGACTTGCTCATCAGAACGTGCGTGGAGCAACAACGGGCACCTCGACAATTGCATCGGTCCTTGAACAGAGCCGAGCATGCCCGTTGATCATGCTGCCCCGCCGGGGATCCTCAAGATCCACGACAGAGTCAAGCTGAACACCGGTCGCACTTCACCGTTTCCGCGTTCCGCAGCGGCTGGATGTGAAACCCGACACTTGCGATTCCGACACCGGACTTGCCTAGTGAAACGGTTATACGCGGCGATCCGGTGTGACCACTGTGCGGGGCTGTTGACGCGCGCGATCGAGAGCAAGCAGGGGGTGAGTTGCCGGAAAATCCGGCGGCACCTGGTGTCAGCAAGGTTCCTTGTCCAGGATCACGACGGGGATGCGGCGGACTGACTGGGCTTGGTAGGTGTCGTACATCGGGAAGATGGCGGCCATTCGCCGCCAGAGCGGCGGTGTTTCCTGTGCGGTGGCGGTGCGCGCTCGCACGGTGAAGGTCTCCGCACCGATTTGGACGTCGGCCTGGGGATGCTCCGCCAGGTTGAGGTACCAGGCGGGGTGTTGCGCGGCGCCGGCGTTGGATGCCACGAGCACGTAGCGTTCGTCGTCGCGACCGTAGATGAGAGCGGTGCGTCGCAACTTCCCGGAGCGGCGTCCACGCGTGGTGAGAAGGAGAGTCGGCCAGCCTTGGTAGAGGTGGCCGTTCGTTCCGCCGGTGTCCAGGTAGGCGCGAATGTGCTCCGCCACCCACGGAGTCGGGCTGTCGAACACTTCGTCGTCGAAGCCGGTCATCGCGCACCCCCGAGCAGACGCAGACGGGTTCCGGCGGTCTTCCGGAAGACGGGGATCAGCACGGCGCCGACGGCCACGTGCGCGAGCGCGAGCGTGGTCTTCGTGCCGCCGCCGGCCTCGACCGCAAATACCGGCACGAGGGACGCGGCCAGCAGCACCATGGCGGCGGCCGTCCAGATCCGTCCCGCCAGCTCGGTCATCCGTTCCAGTCCGGCGAGCAGCGCCCAGCCGAGCAGTGCGGGCACCAACGCAAAGATCCCCATGGCCGCGGCCCCGAGATCCCGGGTCTGCCCCTTCTGCCGGACGACCAGGTCACATCCGAGCAGGGGATCCCCGACCGCCCACACGGCGAGTGACGCCGAGACCGCACCTACGACTGCGAGGCCCCGGGCTCGGTGCACATCTCTCAGGCTGCCCGCTATCGGGCGGGTGTCCGTGGTCGGCGTCATAGCGGCTCCTTGAGATCATGAATAGTTCAGATACTGAATCATCTGGTCCGGCAGGAGCATACGTCATTGATTAAGGAAGTCAATCATCGATTAGCTGAACCATGTCGTAGGCTGTGGCCATGAGCGAACGTGGCGACGAGACGGATCCGGTCGTAGCCGACCTGAGCACCCTGGTCTTCGAGGTCACCGGGCGGCTTCGCGCCCAGTTCAACGCCGCGGCGGCGGAACTCGACCTACCGCCGGCTCAAGCCCTCGTGCTCACCAAGCTGACGCCCCCCGCTCCGATGCGCCAGTTGGCCGAATGGCTCTCCTGCGAGCCCTCGAACGTCACCGGCATCGTCGACGGCCTGGAACGCCGGGGGCTGGTGATCCGTGCGCCCGCGCCGGGTGACCGCCGGGTCAAGCACGTCGTCCTCACCGGCGCGGGCCAGGAGAAACTCGCCGAGCTGCACGCACGCACACACGCGTTCACCAAGACGTTCTTCGCCATGCCCGCAACCGACCAGCACATCCTGCGCGACCTCTTGGCGCGCATCCTGGACGGCCCGCCGGTTCATCCGGCTCCGGCCGACCCCGACCGGCACCGCTGACACGCCAACCCGAACAGCAAAGACAGGAGAAGGCAGGTACGGCCCGTCGGTACCCGCTGTTCCATCAACCGGTCACGCACCCACATCGCGGCCGTGCCACGCGGATTCGCAGCCCTCGCAACCTGCAACGTCCGCACCGGAATGCCGGTCCCCGAACTCGACCCCATCGACAACGTCGCCCCTCACCGCGGCCCCCTTCTCAGGGAAGCAGCAGCGGCCCCGGGCGTCACCGTGGCGAACCAAAGCGAAAGATCACCAACAGCATCCAGAAGTTGAGCCAGAACCGTCAGAAGTGAACGAGGCCAGGCCTCGATGGCTTCACCGAGGCCGAACCCGCCCACGAACCGCCTTTGTTGCGAGCTGCCGCCGTTTGGGACAGGGACGATCCCGGCTCGCGCACGCCGTCCACCACCGAACGTCGAGTTCGGTGGACAGCCGCACCCGTTCCTTCGTCCGGCTCGATCAGCGCCATGAGCGCCGGAACCAGCTGAGGATCGACCGCCTCGGCCCGCATCCGACCGCCGCCGGGGCGCCGGATACGCTCCTCGGGCAGCGGATCGAGCCCCGCCTCGAGTTCAGGACCGCCGGGCCGGCCCGGCGCCGCGTGTGCGAGCCCGGACACACCCGAGGCGTCGACCGGTCACCGATCGACGCCTCGAACCCCCATCCTCACACGAACCCCACTCCGGATCCCACATCCGACTTCACGTCCAGCGCATCCCCAACGCGTCCAGCTCGGCGATCCGCTCGGCCGACAGCTTCGCCCGCCTGCTCCTGGTCGTGGTCACCCACACCCCCAGCCGTACGTCCTCCGGCCACCCGTCGAACGCCACCACCGACTCCACGTGGGCGCGCGGGACTTCCAGGTGCCCGACCCGGGTCCGGTGGGCCGCCGCCGCGCCCACCGGGATCGCCCACGCCTGCTCGCGCGTGCGCCGCCGCCTCGGCCGCCGCGATGTCGACCGTCGCGGGCGGGGAGTTCCCGGGGGCCTCGTCGGCGAGCCGCCGGCGGATTTCCCGGGCTTCCTCGTCTCGTCCGAGTTCGTCGAGGAGATTCGCCCGTGTCGCCTGCGCATTCCCCATGCGCCCGGTGAACACCTCGGGTGTCTCCGAGGCCAGGCGACGGAGGATCCGGGTGGCTTCCCCCAGTACGGCCAAGCCCTCGGCCTGCCGACCCACCGCACCGTCGTCGATCAGGTGCGCGCTGACGGCCTCGAGGTCATGGTGCAGCGTGCTCACGTCGGCGGCGAGCCGGTCCGGCGCATACCGAGCGAGCGAGACAGCGCACTCCACCGACCGACCCGGCGCTGACGAACTTCGTGATGTGAACGGCGTATTGCCGCAACCAGCCCGCCCACCGGCGCACCCGACCGCGCGCCTGGCCCGGCAAGCGATGCGCAAGACCGCCTCTTTTACTCCACGTATCCGACAGGGCCGCTGCCGAACCGGTCGAGGACAAAACGATGACGGAGCGCGGGCGGACCTTCGCGGGATGGGGCCGCGCGACGACCGCCCCGCCCCCGGTCGAGTCCGCCGGATCGAGACCGAGACCTCGGTGGGGTGATCGTATGTTCGGGGTAGATGTAATCGAGCAATTGCCCGACCCGATCGGGGTTGTGGTGTGCGGGGGAGGGCGCAAGCCGATCCGGTCGTGATCGGGGGTACCGCCTGCCGCGGCATCTCGGCTCGGGCGGGATGGGTCGGGTTGATTCCCTGGTTGCAGGTGGTTCCGGGTGCGTCCGAGGCGAGTGATTTCGGAGAGCGACCGCGAGGAGACACCGTCGATCATGAGCCTTGGAGCCTGCTTCCTGGGCGCCGGCGCGTTCGCCGGCGCGGGAACTGCGCCCGAAGGTCGGGGCGTCAGTGGCGGCAGAATTTGCGTTCCGCCGCCCTGGGGTCGGGCGGGATGGTCAGCGCGGCGCGGTCGAAGGAGCCGGTGAGATTGCGCAGGAAGCGGCCCGGGGTCATCGTGTCCGTGGTCGAGTGCAGCAACTCCTTGAGGTCGCCGCAGTCCAGCGCCGCCCGGGCGGCGTGAATGTCCTCTTGGGCCGCCATGTTCGGCGGGACCAGCGACCACGCGGCGGGATCGACGTACAGGGCGATGTTCCAGGCCAGGGGGAGCAGCTTCTCGTGACCGGCGGCGACGTGCTCGGTGCGTTCGATGTGCGCGCCGACGGTATTGGCCAGGCCCCATACGTCGACCACGATCCCGCGCAACGGGGTGACCGCACCGCCGACGCCGAGCCGGCCCATCACCAAAGCCTCGGCGGCGCGCACGTCCGAGCGCAGCGGCAGCGGCGGCGGGCCGCCGGGGATGGTGAGATAGTTGCCGTCCAGTACCAGCACCCGCCGACCCTGCGCGTCGAGGCGGAACAGCTCCGCGTGCAACCCCGGAAGGGTCTCGCTGTGCGCGTATGACGTGGTCGGATTGGTGGTCTTGGTCCAATTCACGTAGACCATGCGCTCGTTCCAGGTCTGATACACCCCCGGGCGCGGCCCGTCGGTGGTGGTGAGCCCCGACCGCAGCGAGACACCGCACCACACCGCCCAGACCGAGACGAGCACGAGCAGGGCCACCACCCGTCGATCGATGGGCACGAGCAGTGCCGGCAGCAGAATCAGCAGCAGCACCGGCAACCACATGCGCCCGTGCATGAAGTCGCCGCCGACGCGCAGTACGTAGAGCGCCTGGGCGAGCGCGGCCACCACCGGCGCGGTACCGAGGATGACGGTGCGCCGTCGGCGCGGCCGGCGCCGCAGCAGGAGCAGCACCACCGCGGCCAGGATTGACAGGGCGGGCATCCACAGGTGGTACGGACGGTCGAAGTCGAGGAGGTAGTCCCAGCCTCGTCCCCACAGTTGCCGGGTCGCGCTCTTGGTGACCGCGGGCATCGGATAGGGCAGTCCGTAGTAGCCCATGCGGAACACCTGGTACCCCAACGGGAGTGCGCCGGCAGCCGCACACATCCCCACGACCGCACGCCGGCTCGGCCGGGACACCAGGACCAGGGCGATCAGGAACACGATCGAGGTCGCCGCCAGCTCCGGGCGGATCAGGAAGCCGAGCCCGAACACCCCTGCCACGCACGGCAGTCGCCGGATCGACCGGGCGGGCGAGTCCCCGACAAGCAACCACCACGACAGGCCGATCCAGCCGACGAGCAGCCCGGTCTCCAGGCCCGACGTGGCGAAGTCCCAGACCGGGGGCAGCGCGACCAGGACGAGCGCGCCGGCCGGCACGAGCACCCTGTCGGTCTCGGCGCGCAACAGTCGGCGGGTGCCGGCCAGGGCGAGCCACAACCCGGCCACCGACACCACCAGCCCGGCGTAAACGGCGGTGCGCGCCGGATCGCCGGGCGTCAGCGCGTCGAGCAGGGCCAGCAGCCACTGCCACAGGGTGCCCGTGGACGTCTCCACCCGCTCGCCGGGGCTGTACACGGGGCCGTTGCCGGCCAGGATCTGCCGGGCCGCGCGCACGTAGATCAACCCGTCGTCGGTGATCCACCGGCGATGCCAACCCATGACGGCCAGCACCAGCACGGGAACGGCGATGGCGACACGATCGAGGATGCGGCGCCGGCCGGCCGGGCCTCGGGCCGGTGTCGATTCCGTCGGTGTGGCGGGATCGGGGAGCGCGTCGGGCGCGAGTGCGGGCGCGGTGGTGCCGGTCATGTCGTCCTTGTGTTTCGGTTCCGAGAGTGGATGGCCGTCGAGGCGGTTGCGTGCCGGCCGCGTGTGCGTGGGGTCGGTCACGACCCGGGTGTCGGCGTGGTCGCGACCGTGTGCGAACCGTCGAATCCGAACGGCGGGCCGTCGGGCATGGAGTCGACTATGCCGCTTTCGAGCATGGTGCTTTGCGACAGAATCGCCCCGATCGGGTGATCCTTTCCCGGTAGGGTCACGACGTCGCGCACGCCGAGGAGGGCCCCGGTGGCCGGGTCGAGGATCAGTTCCCGGCGCAGGCCGCTCCTCGGATCGGTACGCGCCAGGCCGACGCCCCGTCGGCCGCGCCCGTCCGCGGCCTGCTCGGTCCGCACCACGCCCGGTACGCGTGTCAACGCCTCGTACAGCGCACCGGACACTCCCGGCGGCAGCACGCCCTGCTGGAGGATTCGTCCCATGTCGTCGAAGACGTCCTGGTCGAGGTTGATGGCATCGCCGCCGGGTGCCCGGACGAGCCGTTCGCGGATCGCCGTCGACAGCGCCTGCGGGGTCGCGGGCAGGGCGGAGAGTTCCAGGTAGTTCCACCGCTTCGGCGGATCGTTGATCAGCAGCCCGTACGGTCCGGCCGCGCGTTCGTCGACGAACAGGCGGCGGCCGTCCCGTGAGACCCACTCCTTGCGCGAGTGTGGCGCAATCATGATCGGCACGCCGTCCCTGGCGGACCACGAGGACGACTCCTGCTCGGTGTACAGGACCTGCCCCGGGGTGGGGATCGGCGGACCGCCGGACACGTCGAGGGTTCTCACGGTCGTCCGCGGCGATCGGGACGGGCCGGTGTCGGGCGTACCGAACAGCGTCACCCCGGCCATGAGCGCGAGCACCGCGCCGACCGCGCCGACCGGCGCGGCGAAACGCGGCAGCCGGCGGGGGCGGGCCACGCGGGTGGTGCGGGCGATATCGCCGGTGATCTCGCGCATCAGGTGCTCTTCGAGCAGTCGGTGGCGCTCGGGAGCCGGGAAGACGGCCCGGGCCAAGGCGTGTTCGGTCGCGTCGTCGTGCGGGTGGGCACGGTCGGCCTCGACGGGCGTGCCGGTCCCTGAGGCACGCGTGGCGGGGGTGGGGGGTCGGTGTGTCATGGGGCCGGCTCCCGAAGGATCGTGCGGATGGTGGCGGGCGGCGCGACGGTCGCGCCGTGCGGAACGGAGGAGCCGCGCAGGTCGCGCAGTTCCTCCTCGGTCAGCCCACGCAACCGGGCCCTGGCGCGGGAGAGTCGCGAGCGCACCGTGCCCACCGGCAGGTCGAGCGCCTGCGCGACCTCGGCGTAGGTCAGCCCCGAACACACGCACAGCGTGAAGATCTCGCGATCGCCCCGGCGCAACCGGCCCAGCGCGGCGCGGGCGGCGGTCAACCGCTCGTCCTCGTCGATCCGGGTGACCACGGCGTCGGCGATGTCGGGGACGACGGTGCGCCCGGGCGAGCGGGCCATCGCGTGGCGATGTCGGCGCGCCGCCCGATGGCGATTGCGCAGGACGTTGACCGCGATGCCCATCAACCAGGGCAGTGGCGTCTCACCCTCGTCGCGCAACCGTTCGCGCAGTCGCCAGGCCTCCAGGAACGTCAGCGAGACCACGTCCTCCGACGCCGCCCAGTCCCCCGTGACGCGATAGGCGTGCGCGTAGACGACCCCGTGGTGCGCCTGGAACAGCTCGCGAAACGCGACGGGATCGCCGGCGCGGATCGCGGCGTGCATCGAATAGTTCACATGCCAAGTTGTCCGCAGCGGCCGCCGAGTTCCCGTGACGTGGATCACACCATCGCCGCGATGCCCGTCCGAATCCAAGCACGACAACCACACCACCGACACCCAGTGCTTCGCCCACGACGCCAAGCTCCGTCTGAAGGAAGCCCGGACCGACACGGCCGAAACCACCCTCCCCGCGCCCAATGTCCCCGGAATCGGCGGCTGCCCCATCCAGATCCCGACCAAGACCACGGTCGGCGGCCCGGACGCCAACCGGCCCCCCTTCGCCTACGACATCGTCGGCAACCGCACCCGACTCGTCGACCACGACCCCACCGACGCCCCCACCAAGAACGTCGTCACCGAGTACGGCCACCGCGCGGCGGCCACGCCCGCCGACCGCACTCACCTCCGAGCAGCAGGGTCCGTCGTTGTCCCGGCTTCTGCCGGCCGTGCAGCAACGCAAACAACTGGTCTCGGACGACGACGAGTTCCCGGGACAGCTGCCGCAGCGGGGCGTGTACGTAAGCGTTCGCGAGGCCCGCGACCTCCCCCTGCCGGAAAAGTTGAGTTCGCACTCCTCGACGTTGGTTCCGTCCATCGAACTCACGAAAGCCCCCGACACGTTGGCGGCTTCCTCGGCCACGACGTGGCGGCCGTGAGCGTTGCCCTACTCGTGTTCCACCTCGCAGGCCCACGCATTTGCCGGATCCTCCACCCCAGGGCGGCGGCACTGGTCGCCGCCGCAGAGAAGGCATCGCCGACGCGCACCGGGCGGGGCTCAGCGAAACCGGCCTCGACGCGATTCGCCTGGACCATCTTGCCGAGATCCACCACGGCCCCATCCCCCGGCCACGCATGCGGGCGGTAGACCGCGACCCCACTTCTGCGACCAGGGCAGAAAGCCCATGACCAGCACAAACACGGTCCGGGCCTTTGGTGCACAGGCTATGCGCAGCACACCAAACCAGCCGCCCCCCAGACTCAATACGGCGGCACAACTATGTTCCCTTTCACATATCGCTACTCAGGTAACCGGCACGGCGCCGGAGGCTGCTTCAACCTCGAGCGGCGCTGAAAGATAGCCTTCCCGACTCTGATGTTTACCGTCGATACCGTCGATACCGTCGGATTCGCTCGGACGGCTCTCGAACCCAAAACGAATGCTTCGAGCCCGACCAGTGCGGTCGAGCCCGAAGCAGGCGCGTGTCAGCGGGGTTTCAGCAGTGCCGTAAAGATTCCCAGGCCGAGCAGTTGCGCAAGCAGCAAGCTCTTGCTGTCTGCCGCAAACAGGGGCCACAGGGTCAGGGCGAAGAAGAACAGGGGCGGGCGGAGCTCGGCGATCTCCGAGTTTCGCTTCCTCATCCCTGGCAAGGCCAGGATCGCCAGCATCTGACCCGTGGGTAGGAGCACGATGATCGGAGCGTCGTGCATCCTTTCACCGACCGATTCCCAGTATCCGAGCTGCCGCAGATGGAGGCTCCCGTCGGAGGCGGGCGCACCCGTGTCGTCAACTGTTGCCCGAGGACTGGTCATCGAACCGGCGAGCCAGGCCGAGGCCGTGAGTGCAGCGTGCCGGAGGGCGTTCGCGCGGGCGCGTTGACCGATCGGGGGACTCCTCGACAATCAGGAAGAGTGCTCGGACGGACGGTGTCCGCGCACGGCACGCCACCGTGATCGGGTCTGCTCGACGGTGTCGTCCCACTGGTGCCGGACCTCGTCCTGCGACGGGCGTCGGCCCTGGCGAATGCCCACGAGTTCGTCTCATACCTCCCGCCCCAGGGCCACCGAGGCGACAAGGACGAGCATGGCACCGAAGAGAAGCGTGGCCATCCCGAAGACCGCACCGGCCGCAGTACTCCGGGAGGACACGGCTCCGACGGACGTGCCCGCCTTCGGGGAACCGGACGGTCCCGCCGTCGGCTGAGGCGCAGGCGGCCCGTCGAACCGGTGCCTCCGTGACGGGGATGCCGGCCCTTCGTCGGGTTCTCGGGTTGTGCCGGGCCACGGACGGCCGGTCGATCCGGGCGCGGAGAAGCTACAGGTCACCGACGACGGCCGACTGTTCACCGTGACGCACTCCACCGGCCCCGCCAGCCCCGATGTGATCGCCGC
>NZ_JBIRUB010000052.1:0-12800 GCF_044334985.1 Embleya sp. NPDC020630 | reverse complement strand
TGCTCAGAGACGAAACCTTCTACGAATCCCGACCCGCCGAATCGGCCGCAGCATGACCCGATCTCGGTTGACGAAAGACATAGAGGCACCCCCCCGACGCCCCGATGCCCGCCACGGCCGGTTCGAGTCCGGTCGTGGCGGGCATCCGCGTTCACTCCGCCGGCCGGCCGCAACGACGCCCCGTCGCGGTCTGCGGCCGGCAGTCCACCGACGGGTCAGCGACGTTCGGGATCCGTGCCGGGGCGCTGGGTCTGCACGGTGCGGTCGGGGTCCCTCAGCAGATCGGCCAGCAGTACCAAATCGCGCACCGGCCGCGTCATCGCCGCTTCGCGCAACGCGTCGTCGGCGGCGGCTTCCGAGTAGTCCCGCAGGATCGCCACTATCCGGGCGACATCGGGAACCGACCGATGGGTCGCCACCAGCCGCAACAGCCGCTCCGCAGCGTCCGCCGGCGGCCCCTGCACGGGTTCGGGAAACGCATCCTCGACCGCCACACCGGGTGCCCCCACCGCCGACCCCCGGGTGTCCTGCATGGGGTGCCCGGGCGTCGGGACGGGCTGTCGCGAAGTCGGATCACGCCTCGTCCGGTTGGTCCGCGAGGTGTTTCGCGGCGGCAGGGCGGGCGGCGGCGCCCATGTCTCGAAGTGCGCCGTGGGCGCGGCGGGTTCGTGGCGGGCCGGTGTCGGGGTCGGCGATTGGGGGTCGGATGCGAACGTCACGACTGTCTCCCTGTAGATGGAAAATCGGCCGGACCTCGCCCGTACCGGACCGGACTCGCCCCCGCGGCCGGTCGACGGCGTGTACCCGCAACGACAATCACTCAGTCGTACGAAACCCGGCCACCCGACGCCGACTTCACCACCGACCTCGACGGGCCCGAGTCGCACTCGCGATTCGGCCCGGCGTTCGAACACTGCGCCCGTCCCGACAGGCGCGCTCGTGGGGTCAGGCCGGGCCCGCTCCGGTGGCGGCGTCGATGGCGTACACGTTTGCGTCGCCGCTGCCGATGTACACCACTCCGCCGACCACCGCTGGCGAGGACCTGACCTCGCCGCCGGTCGAATACGCCCATTTCCGGCTCGCGGTGGCCGCATCCAGGGCGTATACCTTCTTGTCCCGGCTGCCGACGTAGACCACCCCGCCGACCACCTCGGGAGACGAGTCGATCTTGTCGTCGGTGGCGTAGGACCACTTCTTCGTGCCGGTCGCCGCGTCGATGGCGTGCACGTTCTTGTCGTCGCTGCCGACGTAGACCACCCCGCCGGCCACCGCGGGGGACGAGTCCACCTTGCCGCCGGTGAGGTACGACCACTTCTTGGCACCGGTCGCCGCGTCGATGGCGTATACGTTCGCGTCCTCACTGCCGACGTACACCACTCCACCGGCCACCGTGGGCGGCGCGTTGACGCCGCCGGCGGCCGGGAAGGCCCATTTCTTGGCGCCGGTGGCGGCGTCGATGGCATACAGGTTCTGGTCGTTGCTGCCGACGTACACCACGCCGTCGGCCACCGCGGGCCAGGTGTAGACGTGGCCCATGGGGTACGACCACTTCATCTTCCCGGTGACCGCGTCCAGGGCGTAGACGTGCTGGTCCTCGCTGCCGACGTACACGAACCCGTCGGCCACCACGGGCGACGAGGCGACCTTGCCGCCGGTGGGGAACCGCCATTTCTTCAGGCCGGTCGCTGCGTCCACGGCGTAGACGCTGTCGTCCGAGCTGCCGACGTACACCACCCCGCCCGCCACCGCGGGCGACGAGGTGATCCCGCCGATCGTGGGGAAGACCCACTTCTTCGCCCCGGTGGCCGCCTCCAGGGCGTACAGCCGGTTGTCCCAGCTCCCGACGTACACCACCCCGTCGGCGACGGCGGGCGACGAGTGGACCCAGCCGCCGGTGGTGAGGCGCCAGGTATGAGCGGCCCCGGGCGTACCGCCGCCGGTGGAGGTGGAGGCGGGCGGCTTCGAGGTGTCGTCGCCGTCGCCGTCGAGCAGGACGGCGGTGGTGATGCCGCCGGCGGTCACCACCGCGCCCGCGGCCAGCCAGAGGAACCGACGGCGCCCGACGGCCGGCGCACGCGACGCGAGCCCGACGGCATCGGGCATCCCCTGTCCCACCGCGGGCCGGCCCGGGTCGGCGACGGGCGCGGCGCGGGTGGGCTCGTCGGCCACGCCGTCCCGGATCGGCGTCCGCGCCGCCGGGCCGGGTGCGACGGGCGCCGCGCTCCCACCACCGTGCGCATGCCACGGTCCCGGCACCGGCGGCGCCGCCGGCATCGCAGGCACCTGCACAGGAGCGAGGGCGGTCCGCAGGCGCTCCCCGACCTCCTCGGCGGAGGCCGGCCGCTCGGCGGGATTCTTGGCGAGCAGATCCAGCACGAGCCGATCGAGCGCGGGTGGGATCCCGGGGCGCTGTTTGCCGGGGCGGACGGGGGTCGTGAGCAGGTGCGCGTTCATCATGCCGACCGGACCCGTGGCGTCGAACGGCACGTTGCCGGTCGGCAGTTCGTACAGCACGCAGCCGAGGGAGTACAGGTCGGAGCGGGCGTCGCCGGGGTGTTCGTCGAACCGCTCGGGAGGCATGTAGGCGAGGGTGCCCATGACGTTGCTGGAGTGGTTCGTTGACTCCATGAACCGGGCGATCCCGAAGTCCAGGACCTTGATCCGCCCCTCCTCCGTGCGCATGAGGTTCGCCGGCTTCAGGTCGCGATGCACGATCCCCGCCGCATGCGCGCGGCCCAGTGCCGCCGCGGTCTGTCCCGTCCAGTCGACCGTGTCGGCGACCGTCGGTACACCGTCCTCGCGCAACACCGCGGCCAGGTCCCGGCCCTGGACGAACTCCATCACCATGAACAGCGAATCGTCCGCCGTGTCGTGCCCCACGTCGAACACGGTCACCACGCCCGGGTGGTCGAGCGCTCCCGCTGTGCGGACCTCACGCAGGAACAGCGCCGTCGCGGAGGCGTCGCCGCTGCCGTGCGGGAGCAGCTTGACGGCCACCCGCCGGCCGATTCTGCGGTCCTGCCCCTCCCACACCTCCCCCATCCCACGAACCGCACCAGCTCGTAACGCTCGTCCAGAACCCGCACCACCACCCGGCCCCGCCTCCCCCGTCGCCGCGAACCGGCCGCACCCGATCACCTGGGCAGCCGCCGACGCGACCGTAAGAGGGCTTGACGGAAAGGCGCAAGTACCTAGCGGGCCGGGTGGGATCGGCAGCCCCGATTTACCTCGACATGGCGGACGAGGGCCGGGCGATTCGGCACACGGCCTTCACCGCCCCGACCGGCCGGCCCCGCCGGGTTCCGCGATCCGGTGCGACGCGGTGCGCGAGCGGGTGCACGGGTCGAGGGCCATGGTGTCCTCGATGAGCGCTTCGAGCCGGCAGTCGGCCCACGGTCGCGCCTCGGTCAGCGGCACCCGGCGCCGGCCGCCGACGATGTCCTCCAGGACGTCGGTGGGCGTGACGCGCGGCCCGACGAAGCGCGGGGTCGCGGGGCCGGTGCCGGTCCACGCCCAGCGCAGCGTGGCGCCGAGGCTGTAGATCTCGGCGGCGTCGGTGAGTTCGAGATCGACGTCCGCCGCGGTGGTCAGCAGCAGGCGGGCGATCTCGGGGGCGGTGGCCTGGTCGCCACCGCCCCGGTAGGGACCCGGCAGCGGCAGTAGTTCGCGGTGATGGGTCAGCTCGAAGTCGATGAACTCGACGTCGTCGTCGGGGCCGCCGATCAGCACGTTGCCCGGGTGCAGGTCTCCGTGGCGCCAGCCGGCCGCGTGCCAGCGGCGCAGAAGGGCGAACGCGCGGTCCGCGATCCGGCGCAGCCGGGGGGCGGCGTGCGCCGGATCGTCGCGGTGGGCGGCGCACCACTCCCACAACGTGGTACCGGGGCTCCAGGCGAGGGCGGTCCACGCACCGGCGCCGACTCGGGCGTACGCGCCTGTGTGGGCGGTCAGTTCCGCCTCCGACAGCAGGCGTACGGCCCGCGCCTCGTGGAGCAGCGCCGCCGCGGCGGTCGGGTCGTCGGCGGTGCGGATCTTCCAGTCGGCGGTGCGCCAGGCGTGTGTGTGGTGGGGGCTCAGTGGCGCGGGGGGTTCGGTGACGCCCAGGGCCTCGACGGCGGCGGCCAACAGCGGGTCCACGGTGACGTCCTCGTTCTCGCGGCCGGTGACCCGGGGCGGGTCAGTCGTCCTTCTTCCACCCGAGGGGTTCCTGGGTCTGGGTGTAGGCGGCGATCGTGCGCGCGTCGACCACGTGGATCAGGAGTCGGCCGTCGGGCACGACGTTCGCGCAGACGGCGTCGTCGTAGTGGTGCTCGGGCAGCGGACCCGCCGCACGGGCCGGGGGTGCGGCGCGGCGGCCGAGGATCAGCGGTGTCATCGGGGGTTGCGTTCCTTCCGGTATCGGGTTCCGGCTTCTTCGTCTTCCCCACGTCGCCGGGCGGGCGAACGGGCGACGCCTTGCATTCTGTAACAGGTCTTCACGCTACGGAACCGGAAATCGAGGATTCTTCCGCCGATCGTGATCCGGACCGCGTCTCGTGGCCGGGTCGTGTCGTCCGGGCCGGTCCCCAGGTCCTGGTCACCCCGACGCAACGACCCGATCCTTGACCACCCGGGTCGCGCCGCGGAGGTTTCGCACCTCGGGGACGGCCAGCGCCCCCACCGTCACCAGCACGATCAGCGCCGCGCACAGCAGCAGCGCGTGGTGCGCGCCGACGGCGTCCGCGAGGGGGGCGGCGGCGACGAGGCCGAGCGGGCCGAACATGAAGGAGCCGAGCCCGTCGTACGCCGCCACGCGCGACAGTGCCTCGCGCGGTATCTCCCGCTGCATCGTGGTCTCCCACATCACACCGAAGACGTCGAAGGCCGCCCCGGTGACGAACGCGCCGAGGGAGACGACGTACACCGGGGCGCCGATGCCCAGCAGGGCGATCGGCAGGGCCGCCGCGAAGACCATCGACGTGGCCACCAGCAGGGGCCGTCGGGGACGGAGGCGGATGGCCACGAACACGCCTGCCAGCGTGCCGAGTCCCTGTCCGGCCAGGATCGTCGACCAGGCCGGTGCTCCGCCGAGATCGGCCTTCGCGACCACGGGACCCAGGACGCCGAAGGCCGCCTGCATCGCGGCGATCACGAAGGAGAACTGGAGCACGATCACCCACAACCAGCGGCGGGACGCGAACTCCCGCCAGCCTTCCCGGAGATCGCTCACCATGGAGGTCCGGCCCCGATCCGTCCCGGAAGTCGGGCGCAGGGCCGCGAGCAGCGCCGCGGACACCATGAGCCCGACACCGTTGACCGCCAGCGCCCATCCGGCGCCGACCAGTGCCACCGCGCCGCCCGCCGCCGCCATGCCCAGCAGGCGCGCGCTGTTGACGCCGAGGCGCAGCACGCCGTTGGCGGTCTGGAGGTGCTCGTCCCGGACGATCTCCGGTACCACGCCGGTGAGCGCCGGGTAGTAGAGGGCGAGTGCGATGCCGGTGGCGGCGGCGAGGAACGCGATCCCCCACACTGGCGCGTGTCCGGTGACGAACATCGTGGCGAGGCCGAAGAACGCCGCGGCGGAGGCCAGTTCCGCCGTCAGCATCAGCCGGGTGCGGGAGATCCGGTCGGCGACGACCCCGCCGAACAGCATGAGGGCGATCTGCGGCACCGTCTGCGCGGTGAGCACGATCGTCAGCGTGGTGGCACTGGCGCCCGGCAGGTCCAGGACACCGAAGGCCAGCGCGACGGGGCCGAAGGCGGCGGCCAGTACGGAGATCGTGCGTGCCAGGAAGAGGAGCCGGAACCGCCGGTCGTCGAAAAGGTCCCGACTCCGCACACCGTCCACCGGCGTCGCATCGCGCACCGCCGTCATGACGGGTCGACCACGAGCACGACCTTGCCGCGGCCGTGGCCGGTCTCGACGGCGCGATGTGCCCGTGCCGCGTCGGCCAGCGCGTACGTCTCGCGAAGGTGCACGGCGAAACCGCCCCGGCTCCACAACTCGGCCAGTTCCCCCAGCAGTTCGCCGCTGCGTACGCCGCTCCACTCGCGCAGGCCGAGTTCGCGAGCGGCCTCGTCGGAGATCATGGTGAGCACGCGGTCGCGGTCCCCGGTGAGTTCGACGGAGTCGCGGAGCGCTTCGGGTCCCGCCGCGTCGAGTGCGGCGTCGACGCCGTCCGGGGCGATCGCCCGTACCCGCTCGACCAGGCCCGGGCCGTAGGTCACGGGGACCGCGCCCAGCGAGCGCAGGTAGTCGTGGTTGCGCTCGCTCGCCGTGCCGATGACGGTCGCGGCTCCCCATGCCTTGGCGAGCTGTACGGCGATGGTGCCGAGACCGCCCGCGGCGCCGTTGATCAGCACGATGTCCCCCGGGCCGACCGCGAGTTGCCGCAGGGCCATGTGCGCGCCCTGCCCGTTGCCGGACAGCCCTGCGGCGATCTCCCAGGGCATGGCCGGCGGCTTGCGGGTGACCTGGTCGGCGGGGACGACGATGAACTCGGCGTACGCCCCCGTGGTCGCGTAACCGAGTACCTCCGTTCCGGGCGATAGCCCCGTGACCCCCTCGCCGACCTCGTCGACCACGCCCGCGAACTCGTTGCCGGGCACGAGAGGTTCGGCCGGGAAGCGGGGCGTCATCGCAGGCGGGAACCGCCCGGCGCGCAGAGCTGTGTCGAAGGGCATGACACCGGCCGCGCGCACCCGAACGCGCACCCGGCCCGGACCCGCGTGCGGGGTGGGGATCTCGGCGATGTGCAGGACCTCGGGTCCGCCGAACTCCCTGACGATTGCGGCCTTCATGGCTCCGCCTCCTCGGCGACCGAAGCGGCGGGTCGAACCACGCGCATGGCGTGGACCGGCGACGCCGCGAAAAATAACGGAGTGAAATGCTCCGTTAAACTATAACGGAGTGATCCACTCCGCAACGGATATCCTGGTGACCATGACCACGAGCGAACAGCCGCGCAGACGCGGCCGCCAAGCCGAGGCGGCGCGCAACGACCGGCGAGTGCTCGCCGCGGCGCGCGAGGTTTTCACGAGCCAGGGCGCCGACGCGCCGGTGTCCGCGGTCGCCGAGCGCGCGGGCGTGGGCATCGCCACGCTGTACCGGCGGTACGGCACCAAGGAGGAACTGCTCCAGAAGCTCACGGTGTCGGCGGCCGAGCAGTATTCGGAGGCCGCGCGGACCGCGCTCGCCGCCGAGGACCCCTGGGAGGGTTTGGCCGGTTATATACGTGAATGTGTCGACTTCGGGCCGGGCTCCCTCGCGCCGATCGCCGGGACGGTCCGCTTCACGGCGGAGATGGCCGAGGCGGGCCGCGTCTCGGACCGGTTGGCCGAAGAGGTCGTGGCCCGCGCCCACGCCGCGGGTGTCCTGCGCGCCGACGCCACCACCGTCGACATCTTCGGGGTGATCGAGCAGTTCTCCCGACGCCCGCCCGTGCCGACGACGGCGGACGCCAATGCCCGGGAGCGCCTGGTCGCCCTGGTCCTCGACGGCCTGCGCGCCCGCCCGGACAACACCGACCACCCGCTCCCCGGCCGGCCGCCCTCGGCAAAGCGCTACGACGAACTGTGGCGCAAGGACTGAGCCCCGCGGGCCGGCGCCGTCCAGCGCATGGGACTCGTGCGCGTCGGCCGGCGTGGTCGGAGCCCTCGTTCGGCGCGGCCTTTGGGTGGGTATCGCCGCTCGCACCAAGGGTCGCCGAGCGGTAGCGCGTGGGGTCGCGTGCTGATCGCGGTCGGGGCGTATGGTCGTGCGCATGCGCATTGTCATCGCGGGTGGTCACGGTCGAATCGCGCTGCGGCTCGCGCGGCTGCTGCATGGGCGTGGAGACGAGGTCGCGGGGATCATTCGCCGGCCGGAGCAGGCGGGCGACGTGTTGGCGGCGGGCGCCGAACCCGTCGTGTGCGACCTGGAGTCGGCGACGGTCGCGGAGGTCGCCGGGCATCTGGAGGGCGCGGACGCGGCCGTATTCGCCGCCGGCGCGGGGCCGGGCAGCGGCGCGACCCGCAAGGACACGGTCGATCGCGCGGCCTGCGCCCTGTTCGCGGACGCGGCCGAGGCGGCCGGCGTACGGCGCTTCGTCGTCGTGTCCGCGATGGGCACGGACGGGGAACCCCCGGAGGGCACCGACCCGGTCTTCGCCGCCTACCTGCGCGCCAAGGGCGCGGCGGACGCAGATGTCCGGTCACGGGCCGGGCTCGACTGGACCATCCTGCGACCGGGGCGCCTGACCGACGAACCGGGCACCGGCACGGTGGAGCTGGCCGCTTCCACGGGGCGCGGGCCCGTCACCCGCGACGACGTGGCGGCCGTGCTCGCCGCCCTGCTCGACGCCCCCGGAACGGCCGGCCTGACGCTGGAACTGATCGGCGGGAGCGTGCCGGTGGACGAGGCGGTCACGACGGTCGCCGGCTGACCCGTCGGGCCGGCGCCGCGAACGACACCGGGGCGGGGGACGGCGCCGACCGGCCGGTCGGCGCCGTCGTCATCCTCCGCGCACGCGGCCCCGTCGGCGCCGGCCGTCAGTGCCAGTCGCCGATCCGCACGTCGCGGGGCTCGGGGGCACCCTCGCCGGTCTCCAGGAGTTGCTTGAGGCTCATCAGGAAGACGGCCCATTTCGTGCTGCAGTGGTGCATGAACTCGACCGGCTCACGCCAGCCCTCGTGCCTGAACAGCACGATGGTGAAGTCGCCTTCCTGGCGGAGGTTCCACTCCACACGGGTGCCGACCCACTCCTCCGGCCCGTCGACGACCTCCCAGCGCACGACGCGTCCCGGGTCGAGTTCGACGACCTTCATATCGAACCCGCCCGGCCCGAAACGGAATTCGAGCACGCCGCCGAGGTCGGTCTCCCCCGATGTCTTCTCCGTCCACCAGCCGGCCAGGCCGGCCACGGTGGTGAGTGCTTCGTATACCCGCTCCGGCGAGGCGTGCTCGACGCCGATGCGGTGAAGGATGTCTGCCATGTCGCCGTTCCCCTCTACTGCTTTCCGGTCTCGTCGGTCGATTCCCTGGCGCGCTGGATCGTCTCGGCGATGCGCTTGATGCGCCGCAGGCGGGCGTCCCAGGTGGCGCCGACATCGGCGAGTTGGGCGACGGCGCGGGCGAGTTGGGCCTGATCGACGCGAAACAGCCGCTCGCGGCCGGCGGTGGTGGCGTGTACCAGACCGACTCGATCGAGCACGACGAGGTGCTTGGCCACCGCCTGGCGGGTCACCGGAAGGTGCTCGCTCAGGCTGGTCGCCGTCCCGCTGCCGTCGTTCAGCAGCAGGTCGAGCATGCGGCGCCGGATCGGGTCGCCGACCGCCGACCAGAGGTCGTCGTCCACGACCACGCTCATGCGCCCGCTCCGACTTTCGCGGCATACGTCGGCAGCCGAGGCAGGTAGTGGTCCCAGCCGGTGGTGTGTTCGGCGTACACGGCGGCGACCTTCGCCTCGTCCCAGCCGCGCTCGCGGAAGCCGCTCTCGGACATCCGCAGGAGCGTGCCCGTCCCGGCGGGTTCGAGGGCGAAGACGACCAGGTTCGAGTTGTCCGAGGCGGCCGTCTCCCCCTCCTGGTGGGTCCACCGGAAGGAGAAGAGTCGCGGCGGCACGGCTTCGACGACCGTGAACCCCATCCAGGTGCCGCCGCCGTGCGCGCAGTCGCCGAAGCCGATTCGCCCCTCTCCCCCGGGTACGGCCGGGAACTCCGCCTCGTCCGGCCACCACTCACGCAGGTGTTCGGGGCTGCTCACCACGTCGAAGACGACCTCGGGTGAGGCGTCGATGTGGATCTCCCGCTCGATCGTTCCGAATTCCATGTGTGCCACCTTCTGCAACGTTTGGTTGCACATCACCTTAGTCGACACTCTCATAAACATGCAACTATTGGTTGCACAAGGAAGCGAGCCGCGTGTCGCGTCGGGCGTTTCGCACCCCGCGCGTTCGAGCCGGCTCCCGGCCGAAAGCCGGTGGTAGGCTCGCCGCGCTCGGACGACGTATATACGGGGGTATTGTGAGCGATCAACCGAAGTGGGCCTGGTGGGTGGTCGGGATCGTGATCCCCGTCGTCGGGATCATCGTGACGATCCAGGTGGCCACGAAGTCGGATTCCGACGACAACAAGTCACAGTCGACGAACAACAGCGCCCCGATCAGCACCCCCGCGTCGAGCGGCGGGAACGGGTCGCCCGGGGCCAAGCCCGGGACCGACCCGGCGACCTCGTCCGCGCCGAAGGCACCCGCGAAGACGCTCGCCGGACCGGTGAAGATCACCCTCAAACCGGACGCCCACTACGTCGACCTGGACACCTCGTCACCATTCGCCCAACCCGGATCCAAGGGTTCCGACGCATTCGTCGGGTTCAACCTTCCGGACCTGGCACTCGGCCCGATCAAGTCGGCCGACGTCGTGGCCATCGCCCCGCCCGACGGCCCCGAACCGACCCGGGACGACTGCGCCCAGGCGATCGCCAAGCGCGGCACATACACGAGTGGCGAACTGTCCCAGGGCATGCGCGTGTGCTTGCAGACCGACGAAGGCCACACCGCCTACCTGCGCATCACCAGTGTGCCAACGCGCAGCGCGGTCGCATTCGAAGCCACGGTCTGGGAATAGCCCGCCCGCCGACGGGCCGTCAGATCCGGTCCCACGCGACCGACGCGTACAGTTCGCCGAGCGTCGCCGCCAGCGCGGTGTCGACGGGGATCGACACGTCGTCGATCAGCCGGACCGGCGCGATGCCGCGCGAGTTCGTCACGAACGCGGCCCGGAACGAACCCACCTCGGACAACCGGATCGGGCCGCGTCGCGAGGGCAACGGCCCTGCGGAGAGCGCCCGTTCGAGCAACTGCATGGTGATGCCCTCGAGGACCGGCGCGTCCGGCCAGATCAGCGAAGTGCCGTCGTGGAAGACGATGTTGGTGATCGCGCCCTCCGCGACGACCCCGTCCGGACCGGTCAGGAGCGCCTCGTCGAAGCCCTCACCGGCGACCAGTCGCCGATGGTGGGCCTGCCCGAAGTCCCCGACCCGCTTGATGTGCGGCGCGGTCCGCAGGTACGGAACGGACCGCAGCGCCTGCGGGGCGCCCGACATGTCCCCCGGTGGCCGCACGGAGACCAGCACCGTGAACGCCCCGCCCTCGTCGGCCGCGAACACATGCACTCGCACCGACGCGTCGAGGACATCGTCGGCCAGCGCATGCCGGATATGCCGCCGAACCAGTTCCCCGTCTAGGGCGCTGCCGAACAACTCCCGATTGGCCGCGTCGAGCCGCCGAAGATGATCCGCCAGCCCTCGCACCCGCCCACCACGCACCTGCATCGCGGTGAAGTGCCCATAGCCCCCCACGGCAACGGCATGCAGCCGCTCCACCGTCGTGGCCCGCCCGTCGACCTCGACCCGCACCCCCACCAGATCACGCATGCCCCCGACAATAGCCACCCCACCCGGCCGATTCGGGGCGGCCCGGTGCGGGCGTGTCTTCGAAAACGCGAGGGTTGGCGTCGATGATCGCGGGCAGCCGCAGAAACGTGCGAACTTCGGTGGCATGTCGGCGAGTTGGCCGGCACGGTCGGCGGTTTCGGCAGGGAGTCGGCGGGGAGTCGGCGGGGAGCGGGAAGCAAGGAGCGGACTTTGAGCGCGATACGTCCCACGATCGACGATCCCGAATCCGCGTCGGGCGCAGGACTGCCGGGGTCCCACATCGGGACGGCGGCGGCGCCAACCGGTGGATTCGTCGCCTACGACCGGGCGTTCTGGTGGCTCGCCCCGATCGTGTGTGTCGTCGCGGCGTATTGCGGTGTGCGGCGGCAGTGGGATCTGCTCGCGGCGATGGCGGGCGTCGGCGTGGTGGCGACGGGCGCGTTGTACGTATGCGGCCTGTTCCGGGCCGCGACGCGCGCCGAGGCACGGCGGTGGGCACCGCGCAGGCGGGTGAATCCTCGGGCACGCGCGGTCTCGTTCGCCACCGTCGACGCCATGACGGGCCCCCGATTCGAGGAGCACGTCGCGGACTTGTGCCGCCGTGACGGGTGCCGCGACGTGGTGGTCAGCGGTGGCGCCGGCGACCTGGGGGCCGACGTCGTCGCCCGGTTGCCCGACGGTCGCAGTCTCGTCGTGCAATGCAAGCGGCTCGGCCGCACCCGCGCCGTGGGCAGTCCCGACATGCAGCGCTTCGTCGGTACCGCCCGCCCCGTGCACGCCGCCGACGTCGCGATGCTCGTCACGAACTCCCGCTTCACCGCACCCGCTCGCCGACTCGCCCGAGCCCAGGACATCGTGACCGTCGACCGCAGGTCCCTCGGCCGCTGGATGGCCGGCACCGACCTTCCGACCCTGCTCGGCGCGACGGCGAACCCGCCGACGGCACCCGTCGCGGCGACGCTCCCATACCCCGAGGCCCGGCTGGACGGGGCCGCGCCCCTACCCGACTGACCCGTCCCGGATTCGTCGACCACCGCGCTCGTGGGTCGGGCCGTTCCGGGGTACACGCGCGAAATGGAGACCTTCGAGGTGCTGATCTATCCGTACAACACGCAGGACATGCCGCCGGCGGCACGCGGGCCGGCCGTGCGGTCCGCGACGGTCCGGCCCACCGGCGAGGAGGGCGCCACCGGCCATCCGCGCTACGCGGGCGACGGCGTGCAGGCCGACATCGATCCGGCCGGCAGGACGGTCGAGGCCATCACCGTGGACGGCGCCGAGCTGGAGGACGGCTGGAGCGCCCGGATCGCCGACGCCTAGGGCCTGTTCTGAGTTCGGATCACGGTCGTGTGGGGAGGCTGCGGAGCCAGAGGATGGCGCCGCGTAGGTGGAGTCCGGCGAGGTAGCTGTC
>NZ_JBIRUB010000051.1:0-14009 GCF_044334985.1 Embleya sp. NPDC020630 | reverse complement strand
CGGACGATCGCGGCCCGCGCCGGCTTCAGCGACGCCCGGGCCCTGCGCCGCGCCGTCCACCGCTGGTACGGCACCACACCGGGCCGGCTGCGCCGCCATCAAGAACCGCGATCCGACTCGGAACGCGAAGACGCACCCCCGGAACGCCCACCCACCAACGCACCCGAGCCCGTCCCGCACGCGTGATCCAAGCCGAACCCACACCGCCGCAGCCCGGCCACCGCACGGTACGCCTTCGTCGTCAACGGTCGGCGCGGTCGCGCACGCCCCTGACCTCGCCGCCGCTCCCGACCACACGCGAAGCCGGGGTCGGCGGCGACCGCTCCGCCATCGCCGGGCGGCGCAGGCAGCGGCGGACACCGACGACGGCGCGATGTCCCTGCTCGACCGGGCTTCCCGGAAGGCCTTGCGGCTGAGCCGGCTGATCTGCGACGGCCCCGGGATGTGCCCCGCAGGGATGGCCGCGAAGCTCGCACGCACGCCCAGACGGGCGCGGGGACAAGCCGTCGCCGGTCACGGGCAGCTCCACCGGCGGTGGCCGTCTGCGCAGCCGCCAGGCAGGGACGGGGGGAACATCGGGGTGCGCGCCGGGGTGGGCTTCGGCTCGGCGCACTCGGTCGGCGGCACCGACAACTACCCCGCCGACCGCCGCGCGTGCTCGAAACTCCTGCGCGTCGCCCCCGACATCCGCGCCTTCGCGCTCAACAACCGGGCTTTCCTGCGGCGCGCGGTGCGCGTCCTGGCGCGCGAGCACGGGATCCGGCAGTTCCTCGACCACGGCTCCGGGCTGCCTACCCGCGACACCGTCCACCGGGGCCTGCTTCGACGCCGTGGAGGCGATGCTCGCCCTCGACGACGAATAAGTCACGTTCGCCGTCGACCGGACGATCCTCGAACCGCTCCTGGACTCAGGGGAATTCATTGCTCTGGGCCTGCGCCACTGCCTCCCACGGACACGCCAACTCGCCCTGACCGGCTTCCGGGCCCTGGGAGTCGCGCTGGAGCCCGCGTGGCTGATCCCCGCGCGTGTCGCGTCGGCCCCCACCGCGGACGTGAACACCGAACACCCCGCACCGCTGTGCCACATCGAACCGGAGCCCGACGCCACGAACGCGCCGCCGAACATCCACACCGGCACGGGCACTGGTCCATACGGGCGCGTGATCATGCCCGGGACGGTGGGCCCCAATCGACGTGACGGCGGGGAAGCGCCGTTCGTCTACCTGTCCACCCTCAGCGGAGCGGGACACCGTGCCCACCGGACCATGCCCCTGCTCGCCGAGGCACTCGGCCTGGATCCCCGTCCCAACTCGACGACCGAACACCCCGGAGCCGGAGCCCGCGTAACCCTGGCGTCGGATCAACGGCTGGAAACGGGAGACAGCGCCACGCACTTCGAAGCCACCGTCGACCCCGGGTTCGTGCGGGTCGCGACGGCGGTCGCCCATGTGGTCCTCATCGTGTCCTATCTGCCCCTGCCTCCAGGCGTCGATTTGAAGGCGCACATCGACCACAGCCTCGACTGGGGCCGCTTCTCGATGGGCCGCATCCCGCTGGTCGTGTGACCGGGCGCGCAGGTGAGGGCCGCGATGGCGGTGCTGTGGTCGCTTCCGGATCCTGAGGCTGCCTGTGGGCCCCGTGACCCGAGACCGAGTGCCGGGGGCGCCGGCCATAGCGCGGTCGCCGTGTTCGGGCCCGGCGCGTTGGGTGGCCCCCGCCTGTCTCAACCTGCGGTAGCGGCCGGAGCGGGGAGCCGGTAGCGGCGGCCGGTGTCGGGGTCGCCTTCCCATACGTACTGTTCGTGTTCGGTGATCGTGATGCCGTGGTCCCAGCGGCTGATGCGTCCGTGTGCGGTCCACGCGTCCCAGGCGGCTTCGAATGCGTCGAACAGGCGTCGGGGCCCGCCCTGTTCGGCGCGGGCGCCGCCGTCGGGCAGGGTGGTGACGACGGCCCAGGAGGAGGCCCCGTCGTGAATCCAGGCGTTGACGCCGTCTTCGTCGGTGTCGGTGCTGTTGACGACGTCGGGCAACGCCAGGCGCAGTGCCCACAGCAGGTTCGCGTCGGTGCGCAGGGGAGTGATGTCGCGGTCGACGCCCCGCTTGTCGTCGGGGGCGCGGCCGGCGCGGACCTGCGTGTAGGAGCGGACGGTGGCGGCGGGCACCGGGGTGTCGCGTGCGTTCATGAACTGGGCGAGGCCGTGCATCCAGCCGCGGGCACTGCGGTGGTCGTCGGCGACGGTGACCGCGAAGTGTCCTATCCGGCCGAGGGGGAAGACGAGGTCGCCGCCGGGGGAGGTCTGTTCGATCCACGCCCAGGGGACGTGGTCGACGGCGTAGGTGGCGATCACCCGGTCGTGCGGGGCGGCTTCGGGCCGGCCGAGATTGCCGTCACCTACGGCGACGTCGACGCGCACCCCGGCACGCCGCAGCCTCCCGGCCGCCGTGTCGGCGAGTTCCGCCGACGCCTCCACGCTGGTCACCCGCCCGGCGGCGCCGACGCGGTGGGCCGGCAGCGCCGCATTCCAGCCGGTCCCGGTGCCCAGCTCAAGGACGCGGTGTCCCGGTTGGACGTCGAGGGAGTCGAGCATGGTCGCCACGACGGCAGGGGCCGACAGGGACGACGAGGGGATGCCGTCGGTGATCTCGGTGACGGCCGCGTTGTCGGGTCCGGCGTAGACGAGTTCGGCCCATCGTCCCGGGTTCGTGCCGCGGTCGACGGGTACGTACGCGCTCCCGTCCCAGTCCCACAGGCGCTCGGGCGCGAACGCGTGGCGGGGCAGCGCGTCGAACGCGTTGCGCACCCACGGGGCGTCCTCGGGCCACGCCCCGCGCGCCCGCATCGCCTCGTCCAGGGCGTGGCGGCGTTCCTCCAGGACGTCGGTCATCTACTTCGGGTCCTTCTTGTGGCGCCCGTCCGGGGTCGGCTCCGGCGTGGGCTGCCCGTCCTTGTTGCCCGGCGGAGGGTTGCCCTTGATCTCGCCCAGGCGGCCCTCGGGCAGCACTTCGAGCGAGCCCGGATCCACCACGCGGGTCTCGCATGCCTCGGTGGGGGGCCCGCAACTGATCACCTCGCGCGTGGCCCCCTCCCGCGTCGCGGGCACGAACGTGCCC
This sequence comes from Embleya sp. NPDC020630, assembly GCF_044334985.1. NCBI lineage: Bacteria > Bacillati > Actinomycetota > Actinomycetes > Kitasatosporales > Streptomycetaceae > Embleya > Embleya sp. NPDC020630. Next base: position 10,899 of record NZ_JBIRUB010000051.1, on the reverse strand, counting down.
CGGGCGAGCGCGCCCAGGTCCACGCGCGTGCTCAGCGGTGTCCGGCCGCGCCTCCCGGACACGTACAACGTGGCCTCGGCCAGGCCGTAGCCGGGCAGCAGGGACTGCGGCCGGAAGCCGGCCGGGGCGAATCGCTGCGCGAACGCGGCCAACACGCGCGGGTCGATCGGCTCCGAGCCGCACACCGCCACATCCCAGCGTGACAGGTCCAAACCGGCCACGTCCGCCTCGCCGATCTTGCGCAGGCACAGCTCGAAGGCGAAGTTGGGCGCGAACGAGACATTGACGCCGTAGGCATCGATCAGCCGCAACCAGCGCAACGGGCGTCGCACGAAGGCGCTCGGCTGCATCTGCACGGCGCTGCCGCCGGCCAGCAGACCCCACAGCAACTGGGCGTCGAGTCCCATGTCGTGGTAGAGCGGCAGCCATCCGCGGTTCCTCGGCCAGTTGGACGGCCCCGATCCGACCTACAACATCCCGGTGGTCGCCCGCCTGACGGGCGACCCGGACCGTACGGCCCTGCGCGCGGCGCTGCGTGACGTGATTGCCCGGCACGAGGTGCTGCGCACCGTTTTCACCGTCGTGGACGGCGAGCCGTACCAGGAGATTCTGGGCTCCGACGAGGTCGCATGGCAGCCGACCTTCGTCGACGTCGCGGCGAACGACGTGGCGGCCGAGGTGGCCCGAATGGCGACGTGCACCTTCGACCTGACGACCGAGCCGCCGATCCGGGTGTGGCTGCTGTCCGTGAACGCCCGCGAACACGTCCTGGTGGTGGTGCTCCACCACATCGCGGGAGACGGCTGGTCCTGGGGACCCCTGGGCCGGGACATCGCGCTGGCCTACGCGGACCGACGCGCGGGACGGGCGCCCGAGTGGGCGGCGCCGTTGCCGGCCCAGTACGCCGATTACGCGCTGTGGCAGCGGGAGTTGCTCGGCACGGCCGACAATCCGGACAGTGTGCTTGCGCGACAGGTGGGTTTCTGGCGCGAGGCACTGGCGGGCGTCCCGGAGGAGCTCGAACTGCCGGTCGACCGCCCGCGTCCGGCGGTGGCGAGCCGCGCCGGCCACAGCGTCCCAGTCGAGGTTTCGAGCGAACTACACGGCCGATTGGTCGAGTTGGCGCGGTTGGGTGCCGGGACGGACATCCCGATCGGGTCGGCCGTGGCGGGGAGGACGGACGAAGGGCTGGACGAGTTGGTCGGGTGTTTCGTCAACACGCTCGTGGTGCGCACCGACCTGTCCGGCGATCCGGCCTTCCGGGACGTGCTGGGCCGCGTTCGCGAGACGGGCCTGGCGGCGTTCGGGAATCAGGATGTGCCGTTCGAGCGGTTGGTGGAGGAGTTGGCGCCGGCGCGGTCGTTGGCGCGCCATCCGCTGTTCCAGGTGATGTTGACTCTGCAGAACACCGGCCGGGCGGCGCTGGATTTGCCGGGGCTTGGGGTCGGTACGTCGGGCGCCGCGGCGGGCTTGTCCGTCGCGCAACCGGCGAGATTCGACCTGGATCTGGCGCTGACCGAAGTCTTCGACGAGCAGGGCTGTCCCGCCGGGCTTCGCGGCGTGGTCGTGGCGTCGGCCGATCTGTTCGACCCGGATACGGTCGAAACCATCGCCGCCCGTTGGGTACGGGTGCTGGGAACGCTGGTTGCGAATGCGGGTGTTCGACTCGACGCCGTGGACGTGCTGGACGACGACGAGCGCTCGCGGGTGTTGGTCACCTGGAACGACACGGCGATGGTGGTGCCGGAGGTGCCGGTCGCGGAGCTGTTCGCGGCTCGGGTGGCGGAGGCGCCGGCAGCGATTGCGGTGGTGTCCGGGGATTCGGAGCTTTCGTACGGCGAGTTGGGTGGTCGAGTTCACCGTTTGGCGCGGCGGCTGATCGGGCTCGGGGTCGGCCCCGAGGCGGTGCTCGCGGTGGTGTTGGGTCGCGACTCGGGCTTGATGACGGCGTTGTTGGGTGTCTCGGCTGCCGGTGCTGCGTATCTGGCCATCGATCCGACGCAACCGGTCGAGCGGATCGCCTACATGCTCGACGACGCGACGCCGGTCCTGGTGGTCACGGACAGCGTGAACGCGTCGCACATCCCGGCCGCGTGGTGCGGAGAAAGGGGTGCGGTCCTGGTTCTCGACGAGCCTGTGGTGGTCACTGCGCTGGAGAGCGAGCCGTCGTCCCCCGTCGGAGACGCCGACCGTTTGGTGCCGCTGTCGGGTTCGCACCCGGCCTATGTGGTCTACACGTCGGGTTCGACCGGGCAGCCCAAGGGGGTGGTCGTTTCGCAGGCCGGATTCGCGAACACCGTGGCCGCGGGACGGGGCCGGTTCCGACCCGAAGAGAACTTCCGGATCGCGCAGTTCACCTCGATCGGTTTCGATGTGTTCTGTTTGGAATGGGCGTTGGCGCTGGTGTCGGGGGCGGCTTTGGTGGTTGTTCCCGACGAGCGGCGATTGGGCGACGAGTTGGCCCGGTTCCTCGTCGAGCAGGCGATCACGCATCGAGTGTCCGGCGCGAAGGCGATCCCCAGACGACGAAGCTTGCCGTTCGCCTTGGGCGCCGGATACGCGTCACGGTCCGTGGTAGGTGTCGTTGCGGCCGATCGGGAGGGTTTCCGACAGGTCCCCGGTGACGGCCCTCTTCCCTCGGAGCGAGGCGGACCACGGAGCCGGTCACGACCGGACCGGCCCGTGTGAGGAGGGCAGTCGCACGCGTACGGTCAGTCCACCGCCGGTGCGGGCGGTGGCGGTGATCTCGCCGCGGTGGGTGGCGGTGATGGCCTCGACCACGGCGAGTCCGAGGCCGAATCCGGTGCCGCGTTCGCGGCCCTGGTGGAACGGCGCGAACAGGGCCGGGATCTCTTCCGGGTTCAGGACCGGCCCGGTGTTGGCGACCTCCAGGAAGGCGGTGTCGCCCACCGAGCCGGTGGTCACCGTCACCGTGCCGTCGCGGTGGTTGTGACGTACCGCGTTGGCCAGCAGGTTGAGCGCGACCTGCCGCAGCAGCGCGGGGTCACCCTCGACCGGCGCGGCCATCGTGGCGAGGGTGACCCGGACGTCGGCCGCGCGGGCCTCGTCGGCGAGATCCCGGACCGCGGCCCCGGCGGCGTCCGCCAGATCGACCGGACGCAGGTTGAGCGTGCCGCTCTCGCCGCGGGCCAGGGTCAGCAGTGCGGCGATCAGGCGTTCGGTGCGGGCGTTGGCGTCCAGCGCGCGTTGTACGGCGGGGCGTAGATCGGGCGGGACGCGGCCCTGGGCGAGCGGGATCTCCAATGCGGTGCGTTGGATGGTCAAGGGAGTGCGCAGTTCGTGTGAGGCGTGCGCGGTGAAGCGTCGTTGAGCGGTGAAGCTTCGGTCGAGGCGGTCGAGCATGGCGTCGAAGGTGTCGCCGAGTTCGCGGATCTCGTCGTACGGGCCGTCCAGGGCCAGTCGTTCGTCCATGCTGCGGTCGGCGCTGATCCGGCGGGCGGTTGCGGTCACCTGGTGGAGGCGGGCCAGCGAGCGGCGGCTCGCCCACCAGGCGAGCAGTGCGGCGAGCGCGGTGAACGCGGCGAGCAGCAACGCGGAGCGGGTCAGCAGGTCGCCGAGGATGGTGTCCCGAAAGTCTCCGAAGCCTTGCGCGGGCGTGGTCAAAACCTGCTCGGTGCCGTCCGGCGGCGGCGTTCGGCCCAGGACCGGTGCCGGCGTCGCGGGGGAGAGCGATCTGGCCGGTGTGACGAGGCTGCGGTTGGCTTGGATGAACTGGCGCGCGCTGAGCCAGTTCAGCGCGAGCATCCCGCAGCCCAGGACCGCGAACACCGTCATGGTGACCAGGGTCAGCCGGCCGCGCAGCGGCAGCCGGTCGGAGGCGAGGCGGGACGGGAGACGCAACGGGTGACGGGAGGCGCGTCCGGGCCGGCTCACAGCCGGTATCCGTAGCCCGCGTCGTGCGCGATCAGCGGTGGTTCGCCGAGCTTGCGGCGCAGCGCGTGTACCGTCACGCGGACCGCGGTGGTCGCGGGGTCGACGGCGGTGTCCCACAGCCGGTCGCGGAGTTCCTCGGTGGACACCGGCGCGCCGTCGGCGAGCAACAGCAGTTCCAGGACGCCCAGTTCCTTGGGGGTGAGGTTCAGTGGGCGACCGTCGCGTTCGGCGGCGCGGCGTGCGGTGTCCAGGCTGACGCCGCGCCTGCCGATCACGACCGCGGCGCGGTTCCCGGAGGAGCGGCGTCCGAGGGCGCGCAGGCGGGCGACGAGTTCGAGGTAGGAGAACGGCTTGGCCATGTAGTCGTCGGCGCCGTGCCCGAGGCCCTCGACGACGTCGGAGAGGCTGTCGGCGGCGGTGAGCATCAGGATTCTGGCCGGATATCCGGTGGAGCCCAGTGCCCGGCACACCGCGTCGCCGCCGAGCGCGGGCAGATCCCGGTCCAGGATCACCACGTCGTAGTCGGCGGCGGCGGTGCGTTGGAGCGCTTCGAGGCCGTCGTGGGCCACGTCGCAGACCATGCCCTCGCCGCGCAGCCCATCGGCGAGCATGGCCGCCAGCTCCCGCTCGTCCTCCACGATCAACACCCACATGTGTCCCGCTCCGCTCACTCCACCGCCGCTGTGCCACACGGGCCCGAGGGCCAAGCCTGCCCGGCGTGGTGTTAGCAGCCGGTTAGGCGCGCGGTCACGGCCGGTTAACCGCGGCCTCCGTAGAACTGTGCACGTCACCCCACGTTCACAAGGGAGATCGAGAATGCGTACCTCCACCCTGCGCCGCAGGTCGATACGAGTCGGGCTGGTCGCCGCCGCGGCGGGCACGATCCTGACCGTGGCCGGCTGTTCCTCCGACGACTCGGCCCCCAAGGTCGCCGGGGACGAGGGGGCCGGCCGGGCCGAGCCGCAGGACGACAACGCGGTCCGCAAGGCGTGGGTGGACTGCATGCACAAGCAGGGCCAGGCCGGCGTCACGCAGGACAAGGACGGCAACATCGCCTTCCCCGCCGCGAAGACCGACACCGGCCTGGAACCCGGCTTCGAGACCGCGACCAAGCTGTGTGACGAGAAGGTCCCCGGCATCAAACAGGCAAAGCAGGCCGACAACAGCAAGTTCGTCGAGATGTCCCGCAAGTGGGTCGAGTGCGCCCGCAAGAACGGCTACACCGACATGCCCGACCCCGACCCCAAGACCGCCATCGTCACCGTCCCGCGCGCCGTGTTCGACCCCACCAAGTGGGACGCGGCCTCGCGCGCGTGCGACGCGCGGTTCCCGATGGCCGGCTACTCGATCGGCGAATGACCGTGACCCACTCCGCCGAAACCCCCACCCCCACCCCGGTCGGCGACGACAGCGGACCCGGCCGCACGCGCAGGCGCGGCAGGGTCGTCGTCCCGCTGCTGGTGGTCGCCGTGCTGGCCGGCGGCGGCGTTGCCGCGGTGGCCCGCCCCTGGGAGCACGACAGCGCAACGACAAAGCAGACCGCCGTCCGCCACGACCTCGTCCCGGTGGAACACGGATCGTTGTCCACCAGCATCCAACTCACCGGCTCGCTCGCGTTCGACGCGCCCACCCCCATCGTGGCGTCCGGCAAGGGCACCATCACCGCACTGCCCGCCGTCGGCGCGATCGTCAAGACCGGCGGCAGGCTGTACGAGGTCGACGGCCAACCGGTGGTGCTGATGACCGGCGACCGCCCGATGTGGCGCGACCTGGGCCCCGACGTCCCCAACGGCCCCGACGTCGAGCAACTCAAGAAGAACCTGATCAAACTCGGCCACGCCAAGGGCCTGGACCTGTCCGCCGACCAAAAGTTCACCACCGCCACCGTCACCGCCGTCAAACGCTGGCAGAAGTCGCAGGGCGTCAAGGAGACCGGCACCGTCCCCCTGGGCAGCATCGTCATGCTGGCCCAGGAGTCCGTGCGCGTACAGCAACTCGGCGCCAAGCTCGGCTCGGCCGTGGGCAGCGACTCCATTATGACCGTCACCCGCACCGACCTCGTCGTCACCGCCCAACCCGCGGAAAACCAGGTCTCCCGCTTCAAGCCCGACGGAAAGGTCCGCGTCAAGCTCTCCGACGGCACCGCCGTCGAGGGCCGCATCCGCTCCCTGGCCCGAGGCCCCGCCGGCGACGACAAGTCCGGCGGCTCCGCGGACGGCCCGAACACCAAGACCACCGTCACGATCGTGCTGGACAGCCAGGACAAGACCCAACAGGCCGGGCCGTCCCCGGTCACCGTCAACGTCGTCGGCGACACCGCCGACAACGCGCTCATCGTCCCGGTCACCGCGCTCCTGGCACTGGACGGCGGCGGCTACGGCATCCGCGTCGCCGACGGCCACACCACCCGACTCGTCAAGGTCAGACTCGGCCTGATCGCCGACGCCAAGGCCCAGATCACCGGCGACGTGCAACCCGGGGCACAGGTGGCGATCCCCACATGACACCCACCCCACCCGAAACCCCCGCCCCCGTCCTGGAACTGTCCGGCATCGTCAAGGAATACCCCGGCTCACCCCCGCTGCGCATCCTGCACGGCCTGAACCTGACCATCGACGCCGGCGAACTCCTCGCCGTCGTCGGCCCCTCCGGCTCCGGCAAATCCACCCTGCTCGCACTGCTGGGCTCGCTCGACCGACCCACCGCCGGAACGCTGCGCTTCGAAGGCCGCGACGTGTCGAACCTGTCCGACGCCGAACTCGCCGCACTACGCGCCCACCGCATCGGCTTCGTCTTCCAACAGTTCTTCCTCCTCGCCGGACTCAGCACCGTCGAGAACGTCGCCACCGGACTCCTCTACAGCGGCGCGGGATTCTCCGAACGACGCGCGCGGGCCGCCGACGCACTGCGCTCCGTCGGACTCGGCCACCGCCTCGACCACCACCCCGACCAACTCTCCGGCGGCGAGAAACAACGCGTCGCGATCGCCCGCGCACTCGTCGGCCGCCCCGCACTGCTGCTCGCCGACGAACCCACCGGCGCACTCGACAGCGTCTCCGGCACCGCCGTCGTAGACCTCCTCCGCACCCTCAACGCCGACGGCACCACCGTCGTCGTGATCACCCACGACCGCGAACTCGCCGCCTCCTTCCCCCGCCGGATCGGCATCCACGACGGCCGCATCGACTTCGACGAACGCACCCCCCAGCCCACCGGAGCCGGCCTGTGAACAGCACACCACGCCGCCGCACCCGACTACGCCCCACCGACCTGCTGCGCCTGGGCATGATCGGCCCGCGCACCCGCAAGATGCGCTCCGCGCTGTCGGCGCTCGGCATCGCGCTGGGTATCGCGGCCGTCGTCGCGGTCACCGGCATCTCCAACTCCAACCAACAACACCTGCTGGAACGACTGGACCAACTCGGCTCCAACCTGATCACCGTCGCCCCCGGCAAAGGCTCCGACCAGAAACCGGTACCGTTGCCGCCCACCGCCGAGAAGATGCTCGCGGCCATCGGCCCGGTACAACAGGTCACCGCCACCGGCGCCACCAAGGCGAACATCTACCGCAACGACCTGGTGCCCGAGCAACAGACCGGCAGCATCACGGTGCTGGCCGCCCGCCTGAACCTGCTCGACGTGCTGCGCGCCACCCTCACCAGCGGGCACTGGCTCGACGCCGCGAGCGAGAACCTCCCGATCACCGTCCTCGGCGACCAGGCCGCACAACGCCTCGGCGTGACCGGTCCTGGTGAGCGGGTGTGGCTGGGCGGCCAGTGGTACAAGGTCGCCGGCATCCTCGCCCCCAACGAACTCGCTCCCGAACTGAGCACCAGCGCACTCGTCGGCCGGCCACAGGCGGTCGCCCACCTCGGCGCGGACGGCACCGCCGCCACCGTCTACCTGCGGTCGTACTCCGAACGCGTCCCGCAGGTACAGTCCGTGGCCGCGGCCACCGCCAACCCCGCCAGCCCGAACACGGTCGCGGTCAGCCGACCCTCCGACCTCCTCGCGGCCCGCGCCGAAACGGAGAACACCCTCACCGGGCTCGTCCTCGCCCTCGCCGGCGTGGCACTGCTCGTGGGCGGCGTCGGCATCGCCAACACCATGGTCGTGGGCGTGATGGAACGCCGCGGCGAGATCGGCCTGCGCCGCGCCCTCGGCGCCCGCGGCGGCCAGATCGCCATGCAGTTCCTCCTGGAAGCCGTACTGATGGGCTTCCTCGGCGGGATGGGCGGACTGCTCCTCGGCAGCCTGGCCGTCTACGGGTACGCGCTCGCCCAGGACTGGGCCGCGGCCATCCCCCTTTACACGCTTGTCGTGGGCCCCGCGGTGTCGGTCGTCGTCGCCGCGATCGCCGGGATCTACCCCGCACTGCGCGCCGCGAAAGCCTCCCCCACCGACGCACTGCGCTCGGCCTGACCAAGACCGGCCGCCCCGGTCGGCGCCCCGGCCACGAGCCGACGCGCCGCCCGGGGCGGCCTTTCCCGACGCGGCGCAGGGGGCGAGCCGGCGGGGTCGGTACGCGAGTCTCCACCGAACCCGGATCGGTCCAGGGCGAGGTGCAGGCGCGTCCGATGTGGGGCAGGGCCGTAGCCTGCCCGGCCGCAGCGAGTCCGGTGACGATCAACGCCGTTCGGGTGGTGCTTTGTTGGTGGAGGCCGAGGATCGTCAGAGCGCGTACGCCGGCGGCGAGCGTGTCTATGGGCGGGGCGCGGATGGTGACAAGTGCGCAGCGGCGGCGGAGTTCCGCCCGGGTGCGTCGTCGACGTCTTTCGGTCGATTCCCGGGATCTGCCTGGCTGATTGCCCTCGCTGCTGCATGGGGCATCCGCTTGGATACCTTCGGTTGCGGAAGGGTCGAGGGTCGCCCCGGCGTGCACGGGGTACGGGGCGCCGTGGGAGTCGGTTGCGACTTCGTGTCGGGAAGTGTGGAGGACACCGATGGGAACCGGGTATGTGGTGGAGCCGGACCGGTCCTCGTACTCCGGCCCCGTACGCATCGTCCCGGGGTCCGCTCCGGGCCCTTTGTCGATGCTGCCCTCCGGGCCCGACGTGCGGCTCGAACGCGGCGGAGCCGCCGGCCACCCCGCTGTGGTCGTGCGGAACACGGGGACCGATCCCGTCGGCGGGCTGACCATCACGGTGAAGTTGCCGACCGACACGGACCTGGTGTGGGGCCCGACGGGAAACCCGCCCCGGCCGGACCACCGGTTGACCGTCCTGCCCGCCGACCCCACACGGCCCCCGATCGTCCACTCGGGCCGCCTGTCGGACGACGGACGCAGCCTCACCTTCACCGAGATCGACGCCCTTCACCCGGGCAGCGAATCACAGGTCACGATGTACGTCGCCGTCGGTGCCGGCGCCGGCGCCCCGCTCGCGTACACCTCCCTCACGTTCTTCGCAGAGAGCCACACCTCCGCCTCGTCGAACCCGATCCAGGTCACCTAGCCACCCGGCGAAAGTCCGGGAAGGGAGCCCGGCGACCCGGCCGCGCACCCCGCCGCCCGACTCCGGTGTGTGACCTGCGCCTTTCACTCCTCTCGGCGTGCCCGGTCGCGGTTGAGGCGGGCCATGAGTTCGCGGTTGGCGGTGCGGGCGGCGGCGAGGTCGTCGTCGCGTTCCCGGAACTCGGGTTCCAGGTCGACCTTCCGCTGCTCGAGCGTGGTGATCCGGGCCTTGAGCCGTTCGGTGTCCTCGGGGCCGCCGATGCCGGATTCGCGCCGGACCCGCTCGCCCGGAACCTCGCCGAGCCGCGCTTCGAGGCGGCGGACCCGGGCGGCGAGGCGGGCGCCGCGGGCGTCGGCGGCGGGCAGGTCGGCCGCGGGGGCGGTCCAGCCGGAACCATGCGGGGGCCTCCTCCAGGAACGCGGCGGCGTCGGTCCAGGCCGGGGGGACGTGGACCTCGCGCAGGATGTCGACCAGGCGGGGGAATCGCCCCTCGCGCCGCGCCGCGGCCAGGCACGAGGACAGGCGGCGCTGCATGGGCGCCGTGTTCGCTGCCCGCAGACGGGCTTCTGCTGGTGGAGGCGGCGGATTCGGCGGTGGTGGCGAACCACACCAGCACCCAGGACCAGGGCGGCGTCCGGCGCAAGGACGACCCGAAGTAGTGCGCCCCGCCCGGATGGGCGTCGTCGCGGCCGAGGACGATGTCAAGGCCGACGTGGTGGTGAGCGGGCTCGACCGCGACGCGTTCGTGCGCCTGGACCCGGGCCGGCCGCGCGAGGACGCGACCGCCACCGGCCGGTTCACCGCCGGCACCTGGAGCACCGTGATCGACGACGGCCAGCGGGCCGCGACCGTGGGTCCCGGCCGCGCGGTGTACTGGCGCAAGCCCACCCGCCCCGAGACCCCCGCCGACCCGGACGAACGCCGGCGCGCGGACGAGAACACCACCGCGCTGCTGCGCGCCCACCCGCCGGGGTGCGTCAACGACCCGACCGTGGTCGAGGCGTCAGAGCACAAACCCACCCAGCTCGCCTCTGCGGCCCGCCATGGGCTGCGCGTGCCCGACACGTTGTTCACTGCGATCCCGAGGCGGCCCGCGCGTTCGCGGCCGAAGATTACGACAGAGCAGTGGTCAAGGCGCTGACCCAGCGGCACACCACGTTCGTCCCCGCCACCCGCGTCCGCCCGTCGGACGACCTGTCGGGCCTCGCCGGCACCGTCCACTACCTCCAGGCCCTGGTCGAGGACCGACTGTTCGACGCGCGGGCGTTCACCTGCTCGGACGAAAGGCTCCGACACGGCCGGACGCGCGAGCGTGCGACCGTCACCCGGCTCACGGCCACGATGGTGAACCGGAACGACGAGCTTGCGCGCCTGCGTGTCGATGTCCCGGTCCTGGTCCGCGTTGTCAACCAACTCAGCCTCGAGAAGCATCAGTTGCGCGCCGTGTGGCGTCACGTTCAGGCGGCACATTCAGTCGGAGAGGAACCCGGCCTCCAGCAACCGGTGGGCCAGTGCGCTGCTGCGTGCCGCGACGAACGAGAGAGGCTTGTTG
>NZ_JBIRUB010000050.1:0-20717 GCF_044334985.1 Embleya sp. NPDC020630 | reverse complement strand
GTGCGTTTCGAGGAGACCGTGCGGCTTCTGCTGGCTCAGGGGTTCGACGCTTTCGTGGAGGCGAGCGCGCACCCGGTGCTGACCACGCCCATCGAGAGCACCGTCGAAGCCGCCGACGCCGAAGCGGTGGTGCTGGCGACGTTGCGGCGGGCTGAAGGCGGCCCCGAGCGCTTCACCACGGCGCTCGCCGAGGCGCACGTCAACGGGCTCACCATCGACTGGACGCCGTTCGTGGGCGAACACACCTCTCGGGACGTCGAGTTGCCGACCTACGCCTTCCGGCGTCGGCGGTATTGGTCGGTCCGTTCCGCGTCCCAAGCCGACGCGCGCGGCCTCGGCCAGGTCCCGGCGCACCATGCGCTGCTCGGGGCCGTCGTGCGGCTCGGCGACGGGCGGGGAGTCCTGTCGACGGGACGAGTGTCGCTGTCCACGCACGCCTGGCTCGGGGATCACGTGGTCGCCGGGACGGTGCTGCTGCCGGGTACGGCGTTCGTGGAACTGGCGATTCGGGCCGGGGACGAGGTCGGCTGCGGCCTGCTCGCCGAACTCGCCCTGGAGGCACCGCTGGTGATCCCCGAGCACGGCTCGCTGGAGATCCAGGTCGTGGTCGACGCGGCCGAGGCCGACGGGTCGCGTTCGGTCGCCGTGTACGCCCGCGGCGCGGACGAGTCGGCGGAGCCGGACTGGACCCGGCACGCCGTCGGGACGCTCTCGGCGGGCGCATCGGCGCAGGACGTGTCCTTCGCGTCGGAGACCTGGCCGCCGCCCGACGCGGAGCCGATGGATCTCGAAGGTTTCTACGCCGACCTGGAGCACGGCGGCTATGCGTACGGGCCCGCCTTCCGGGGCCTGCGGGCCGCATGGCGGGCGGGCGACGACACGTACGCCGAGGTGGCGCTGCCCGACGAAGCGGCGGATCCGGGTCGCTTCGGACTGCACCCGGCGCTGCTCGACGCCGCGTTGCACGCCGCCCTGTCCCCGGGCGGCGAGCGGGTGTTGTTGCCGTTCGTCGTCAAGGGGCTGACGCTGCACGCGAGTGGCGCCTCCCACCTGCGGGTACGGCTGTCCCCGGCCGGGTCGGACGGTGTCCGGGTGTCGCTGGCCGATGCGACCGGGGCCCCGGTGGCCGTGATCGAGGCGCTGACGTTTCGCCCCATCGCCCACGACGTGCTTGTCGCGGCGCGGCCCGTCGCGGAGCAGGATCTGTACCGCGTCGAGTGGACTCCGACCGGTGGGGTCGATGCCGCCTTCGCCGGTGCGATCCGGGTGCTGGGCGCGGACGCGCCCGATCTGCGGGCGGTGGCGGCGGACGGCGTACCCGAAGTGGTCGTTCTGCCCTGTTTCGCCGACCCGGCAACAGACGGCGATCAAGCCGCCGCAGCCCACCGGGAGGCGGCTCGGGTGTTGTCGGTGGTGCGGGAGTGGCTTGCCGACGAGCGGTTCGCCGGGGCGCGGCTGGTCGTGGTGACGCGGGGTGCGGTGGGTGTCTCGACGGGTTCGGAAGCCTCGGCGCTGCCGGGACTCGCGGCGTCGGCGGTGTGGGGTCTGGTGCGGTCGGCGGCGACCGAACACCCCGATCGATTCGTCGTGGTGGACGTCGACGACGCGGAGTGGACGGCCATCCTGCCGCGCGTGTTGGCCTCCGGGGAAAGAGAGTTGGTGGTACGCGGAGGCGCGGTTTCGGTGCCGCGACTGGTCCGGCACGCCGCTTCCCCCGTAGAAGCAGCGGGTCGCTTCGGTGACGGGGCGGTGCTGATCACCGGCGGCACCGGCCTGTTGGGTGGGCTGGTGGCCCGCCGTCTCGTCGCGCGGCACGGGGTGCGCAGTCTGGTGCTGCTTGGGCGAAGGGGCGAACAGGGCCCCGGGGTGCTTGAGTTGACCGAGGAGCTGGCGACGCTGGGTGCGTCGGTGGTGGTCGAGGCAGGTGATGTGGCCGATCGGGACGTGTTGCGCGGAGTATTGCATCGCCTGCGGGTCCCGCTGACGGGTGTGGTGCATGCCGCCGGACTGCTGGACGACGGTCTGGTCGCGGCGATGACCGACGACCGGCTACACACCGTGCTGCGCGCCAAGATCGACGGCGCGGTCAACCTGCACGAACTGACCGCCGATCACCACCTTGCCGCCTTTGTGCTGTTCTCCTCCGTCTCCGGCATCCTGGGCGGTCCAGGACAGGCGAACTACGCGGCGGCGAACACCTACCTCGACGCACTCGCCCACGCCCGCCGCGCCGCCGGACTCCCGGCCACCTCGCTCGCCTGGGGGTTGTGGAGCGAGGCCGGCGGCATGACCGGTGCGATGAGCGACGCCGACCGGCAGCGTATGCGCCGGCTCGGCATCGGAGCGTTCGACACGGAGCAGGGGCTGCGCCTCTTCGACGCCGCGCTCGGCTCGACGGAGGCCCTGCTGATCCCGGCCGCGTGGGACCTTCCCGCGCTCCGTGCCCGCGCCGGGAGTGGGCGGCCGGCAGGCATGTTGCGCGGCCTCGTGCGCACACCGGCCCGCCCCGCAGCCGTCGGCGCGGGCGCCCTCCCGTCGGGGCCCGCCTTGGGCCGGCGGCTCGGCGCGCTGTCGGAAGCCGAGCGGGAGCGGGCCCTGGCGGCGGTGATCCGCGAACACGTGGCGGCCGTACTCGGCTTCCCCACGGGCGGCGACATCGTTTTCACCGCGACCTTCAAGTCGCTCGGCTTCGACTCGCTGACCGCCCTCGACCTGCGCAACCGGCTCAACACGGCCACCGGCCTGCACCTGCCCGCCACCCTCGTCTTCGACCACCCGACACCGGCGGCACTGCTGCGCGAGGTTTGCCGGGAACTCCTGGGCACCCAGGACGCGTCGCCCATCACGCCGGCCACCACGCCGGTGGACGACGACCCGATCGCCATCGTCGGGATGGCCTGCCGCTACCCCGGCGGGGTCGAGTCGCCCGAGGACCTGTGGCGCCTGGTCGACGACGGCCGGGACGTCGTCTCGCCATTCCCGTCGAACCGCGGCTGGGACCTGGACGGGCTGTACGACCCCGACCCGGCGGCATCCGGGAAGAGTTATGCCCGCGAGGGCGGATTCCTGCACAATGCCGGGCAGTTCGACGCCGGCTTCTTCGACATATCGCCGCGCGAGGCATTGGCGATGGATCCGCAGCAGCGGTTGTTGCTGGAGACCTCGTGGCAGGTGCTGGAACGGGCCGGGATCGATCCCGGCACGCTGCGCGGCAGCCGAACCGGCGTGTTCGTCGGGGTGATGTACCACGACTACGCGTCGGGCATGCGGAAGGTGCCCGAGGGTGTGGACGGCTATCTGCTGCTCGGCAACTCCGGCAGCGTCGCGTCGGGTCGGATCGCCTACACCTTCGGGTTCGAGGGTCCGGCGGTGACCGTGGACACCGCGTGTTCGTCGTCGTTGGTGGCGCTGCATCTGGCCGCTCAGGCCCTGCGCAGCGGCGAGTGTTCGATGGCGTTGGCCGGTGGCGTGACGGTGATGGCCACGCCGCAGGTCTTCGTCGAGTTCAGTCGGCAGCGGGGGTTGGCGCCGGATGGCCGGTGCAAGCCGTTCTCGGCGACTGCGGACGGCGCCGGCTGGTCGGAGGGTGTCGGTGTGCTGCTCGTGGAGCGGTTGTCCGACGCGCGGCGGCACGGGCATCGGGTGTTGGCGACGGTGTGCGGTACGGCGATCAACCAGGACGGCGCGAGCAACGGGCTGACGGCGCCGAACGGTTCGTCGCAGCAGCGGGTCATCCGGCAGGCGCTGGCGAACGCGGGTTTGTCGGCCGCCGACGTCGACGTGGTCGAGGCACACGGCACGGGTACCACGCTCGGCGACCCGATCGAGGCGCAGGCGCTGATCGCCACCTACGGCCGGGGGCGGAGCGCCGAACGGCCGCTGTACCTGGGGTCGTTGAAGTCGAACATCGGTCACGCCCAGGCCGCCGCCGGCGTGGGCGGTGTGATCAAGATGGTGATGGCGATGCGTGCGGGCGTGTTGCCTCGGACGCTGCACTGCGATGAGCCGTCCCCGCACGTCGACTGGTCGGCGGGCACGGTCGAACTGCTCACCGAGGCGCGCGAGTGGCCCGAGAACGGTCGTCCCCGCCGGGCCGGTGTCTCGTCGTTCGGTGCGAGCGGCACCAATGCCCATGTGCTCCTGGCACAGGAACCCGAACCGGCGTACGTCGAGGACGTCGCGGAAGTCACGACCGGCGAACGGGTCCTGGCCTGGGTCCTTTCGGCGCGGTCCGATGACGCGCTGCGCGCCCAGGCCGCGATGTTGTCCGCCTACCTGAACGAGAACCCCGAACTCG
This sequence comes from Embleya sp. NPDC020630, assembly GCF_044334985.1. NCBI lineage: Bacteria > Bacillati > Actinomycetota > Actinomycetes > Kitasatosporales > Streptomycetaceae > Embleya > Embleya sp. NPDC020630. The sequence continues at coordinate 16,420 of NZ_JBIRUB010000050.1, read as the reverse complement.
ACCCCGCCGCGGTCGCCTCGGCACTGGTCGGCTCGCGTGCCGCGCTCGAAGAGCGCGCCGTGGTGGTCGGTTCCACGCGTGCCGTGCTGTCGGGCGGGCTGGACGCGCTGGCGGTGGGTGAATTCGGGGCCGGTGTCGTCCGGGGATCGGTGCTCGGGGCGGGGGGCCTGGCGTTCCTGTTCGGCGGGCAGGGCAGTCAGCGGGTCGGGATGGGGCGGGAATTGCACGCCGAATTTCCGGTATTCGCGGAAGCCTTCGACGTTGCCGCGTCGGAGTTGGATCGCCGACTGGCCGGGCATGTCGCGTATTCGGTGCGGGACGTGGTGTTCGGGGCGCAGGGCACCGCAGGGCTGCTGGACGAGACGGTGTTCACCCAGGCGGCGCTCTTCGCGGTCGAGGTGGCGCTGTTCCGGTTGCTCGAATCATGCGGCCTGCGGCCGCAGTTCCTGTTGGGTCATTCGATCGGGGAGTTGGCCGCCGCACATGTCGCGGGCGTCTGGTCGCTCGCGGACGCGGCCGAGGTGGTGGCGGCACGTGGGCGATTGATGCAGGCGCTTCCGGCGGGTGGCGCGATGGTCGCGGTACAGGCCCGCGAGGACGAGGTGGCGGCGGCGCTGGCGGCGGCGGGTGTCGGTGACACGGCGGGCATCGCCGCGCTGAACGGTCCGATGGCGGTGGTGCTCTCCGGCGACGAGGAGCCGGTGCTTCGGGTGGCCGCCGAGTTCGCGGCACGCGGACGCAAGACCAAACGACTGACGATCAGCCGCGCGTCCCACTCGCTGCGGATGGACGCGATGACGGCCGAATTCCGGGGTGTGCTGGAAGGGGTCACCTTCGGCCGACCCGCGCTGCCGATCGTCTCCACACTGACCGGACGGCTCGCGAGCGCCGAGGAACTGATCGAACCGGACTACTGGGTACGGCAGGTGCGCGGCGCCGTGCGTTTCGCGGACGGCGTACGGGAACTGCGCGCGGCGGGCGTGGGAACTTTCCTCGAACTGGGTCCGGACGGGGTGTTGACCGCCCTGGTGCAGGATTGTCTCGCCGGGCGGACCGGCGCCGATGCGGGCACGCCCGATGTTGCCGCCGGCTCCGTGCTGCGCCGGGACCGCCCGGAGCACGAAGGGGTGTTGACGGCACTCGCACTGGCCCATGTCCGCGGTTGCCGGATCGACTGGTCCGCGGTGCTGCCGCCGACCGGGCGCCGGCACCTCGACCTGCCGACCTACGCCTTCCGGCGCCGGCTTTATTGGCTCGACGACGTCGCGGACGCACCGGTCGACGTCGCCGGGCTCGGATTGGTCGTGGCCGGGCACCCGTTGCTCGCGGCGACGATACGTCTGGCCGGGGGCGACGCGGTCGTACTGACCGGCCGGATCTCCCTCCGGGCCCAGCCGTGGTTGCGTGACCACGCCGTCGTGGGGACGGTGTTGCTGCCCGGAACCGCCTTCGCGGAATTGGCCGTCCAGGCGGGCGATCGGGTGGGCTGCGAACGCGTCGACGAACTGACGCTGCACACGCCGCTCGTGGTGCCCGAGCAGGGCGCGTGCGCCCTTCAGGTACGGGTGGAGCCGCCGGCCGCCGATGGGCGTCGGGCCATCGCGGTGTACTCCCGGGACGAGGCGGTGGGCGAGGACGGCGCATGGACTCGTCACGCCGCCGGATTCCTGGCCGAGGAGGCCACCGACGCGGCGTTCGATCTGGTGTCGTGGCCCCCGACCGGTGTGCGACCGGTCGACCTCGACGGCTTCTACGCTCGTGCCGCCGACGCCGGATACGGCTACGGGCCCGCCTTCCGGGGGCTGCGGGCGCTGTACCGGGGCCGGGACGGCGCGTTGTTCGCCGACGTGCGGTTGCCGGACGAACTCGCGCGGGAAGCAGGTCGGTTCGCGGTGCACCCGGCGCTGTTCGACGCCGCCCTGCACGGCCTCGTCGGTGCCGAGGCGGACGCCGCCCCGACGGGCACGATGCGGCTGCCGTTCGTCTGGCAGGGGCTTACGGTGCACGCGGTCGGGGCGACGGCGCTGCGGATCCGGCTGGCGCCGGTCGATGGTGATCCCGACCGGATCGCGGTGCAGGCCGCCGACGGCACCGGGAGACCGGTGCTCTCGGCCGAGGCGCTCGAACTGCGCGCCGTCGACCGGGCCGGGCCGGGCACCGGTTCGATGGCCGCGGATTCGCTGTACTCGGTGGTCTGGAGTCCCGTCGAGCGGCGCGCTCCGGACGGCGATCGGCCGGATCCGGAGCCGGACTTGACCATCCACGCCTGCACTCCGATTCCGGCGGAGTTCGCGGATCTCGCCTCGGCGGTCGAGGCGGCGGCCGTCCGCGTGCTCGCGGAGATGCGGGATTGGCTGACCGCCGCATCGGACGCGTCGCGCTTCGTGGTGGTCACGCGCGGGGCGGTGGCGGCGGCATCCGGTGACCGGGTGTCGGACCTCGTGCACGCTCCCGCGTGGGGGTTGGTGCGGTCGGCGCAGCACGAACACCCGGACCGGTTTCTGGTGATCGACCTCGACCCGGACGCCGACGCCGATGCGGCGGACCCCGTCGAGGTGGCGCGCACGGCACTGGCGGCGCGGGAGACGCAGGTCGCCGTGCGGTCGGGCGTCGTGCTCGCGCCGAGGCTGATTCGGGCGGATCGGGACGGGACGCTGACACCGCCGATGGATGCGTGGCGGCTGGATGCGATCTCCCGCAGGACTCTGGCAGACCTGACGCCGGTGCCGGCGCCGCAGGCCCTGGAGCCCTTGGACTCCGGGCAGTTGCGGATCGCGGTGCGGGCGGCGGGGCTGAACTTCCGTGATGTGCTGATCGCCCTGGGCGTGTACCCGGGGGCCGGTGCGTCGATGGGCGGCGAGGGCTCGGGCGTGGTGACCGAGGTGGGTCCGGGTGTGTCCGACTTCGTGGTCGGGGACCGGGTATTCGGGATGTTCCCGGAAGCGTTCGGGTCGCACGCCGTTGCCGATCACCGGACGGTTGCCCGGATTCCGGCGCAGTGGTCCTGGGAGCAGGCGGCGTCGGTACCGGTGGTGTTCCTGACGGCGTATTACGGGCTGGTGGAGTTGGCCGGTCTGCGGGCCGGCGAGTCGGTGTTGATCCACGCGGGGACCGGCGGGGTGGGGATGGCGGCGGTGCGGGTCGCCCGGCATCTGGGTGCCGAGGTGTTCGCGACGGCGAGTCGTGGCAAGTGGGATGTGCTGCGGTCGTTGGGTTTGGACGACGCGCATATCGGTGATTCGCGCACGCTCGATTTCGCGACGCGTTTCCGGGCCGCGACGGGCGGCCGGGGTGTGGACGTGGTGTTGAACTCGCTGGCGGGCGAGTACGTCGACGCGTCGCTGCGACTGACCGCTGATGGGGGCCGGTTCATCGAGATGGGGAAGACCGACATCCGGGACGGGGGCACTGTGGCGACCGCGTTTCCGGGAGTCGTGTATCGGGCGTTCGACCTGTTGGAGGCTGGGCCGGAGCGGATCGCGGTGCTGCTCGGCGAACTGTCGGCGCTGTTCGCGTCGGGTGTGTTGGCACCGGTGCCGGTGCGGTGTTTCGACGTGCGGCGGGCACCGGAGGTGTTTCGGTTCATGGCGCGGGCGCGGCATACGGGGAAGTTGGTGCTCCGGATGCCGGTGCCGCTCGATCCGGACGGGACGGTGTTGATCACCGGGGGCACCGGCACGCTCGGCGCTCTGGTGGCTCGGCATCTCGTCGCCGAACACGGTGTGCGCGCGCTGGTGTTGCTCAGCCGCAGCGGTATGGCCGCCCCGGGCGCGGCGGAGCTGGTGTCCGAACTCTCCGGTCTCGGGGCGCGGGTGGTCGTCGAGGAGTGCGACGCGGCCGACCGCGAAGCCCTCGCGCGGGTCCTGGCGCGCGTCCCGGGTTCCGCGCCGCTGACCGGGGTTGTGCACGCGGCCGGTGTTCTGGCCGACGCACCGGTCGAGTCCATGACCCCCGAACATGTGGAGCGGGTCTTGCGCGCGAAGGTCGACGGTGCGATCAACCTGCACGAGTTGACCGCCGGCCACGACCTCGCCGCCTTCGTGCTCTTCTCCTCGATCGCCGGCGTGCTGGGCGGCCCGGGTCAGGCCAACTACGCGGCGGCGAACACTTTTCTGGACGCGCTCGCCACCCGCAGGCAGGCCGCCGGCCTTCCCGCCACCTCCGTGGCGTGGGGACTGTGGGGCGCGGCGAGCGGCATGACCGGACACCTCGGCCGGCCGGATCTCGCCCGGATGCGTCGCTCCGGCATCGTCGCCATGACGGCCGAACAGGGCCTCGCGCTGCTGGACGCGGCCTTGCGGACGGCGCAGGCGAACCCGGCCGCCGTCCGGTTCGACCTCGGCGCGCTGCGTACGGCGGCCGAGCAGGGCGTCCTGGCCGCACCCCTGCGCGGCCTGGTGCGGGCCCCGCTGCGGCGGGCCGTCGCCGCCGAGGCCCACGCGGATCCGGCGCCGGCAGTGCAGTTGGCGGGACGCTCCCGGGCGGAGCGGGAGCGCATCCTGGTCGACCTCGTCCGTCGGCACTGCGCCCTCGTCCTGGGGCACGCCTCGATGGACGCGATCTCCTCCGAACGCGGCTTCCTGGAGTCCGGCTTCGACTCGCTGACCGTGGTCGAACTGCGCAACCGGCTCGGCGTCGCCACCGGACTGCGCCTGCCCACGACGGTGACCTTCGACTGTCCGACCCCGCAGGCACTCGCCCGATTCCTGGACAAAGAGCTGCACCCCGCACAGGAGTCCGCGCCCGCGCCGCTGCTCGGGGAACTGGACCGGCTCGAAGCGGCGTTCGCCGACTCGCCTCCGGGCGCGCTCGACGAGCGGGAGGCGGTGCTGCGCCGACTCCGCGCACTGGTGTGGCGATTCGAGGAGATGCCGAACGGCACGGCGTCCGACGCCGCCCGCGACGAACGACCGGACGGCTTCGACGCCGTGACCGACGACGAGATGTTCACCCTGCTCGACGAGGAGTTGGGCCTCGACCGATCCGGCGAACGGCCGGAGCCGTGGGCCGCCGACCCGCCGGACCGGTCCGCGCCCAACCCGCCGGACCCGTCGGCCGCCGAACGATCCGGACCCCCGACCCCTGGAGAGCGTGGCCGATGAGCGCCGGCGACACCGAGCACAAACTTCGCGACTACCTCAAGCGGGTGGCCGAGGAACTTCGGCAGACCAAGCGGCGGTTGGCCGCCGTCGAGGCGCGCGGCCGGGAACCGATCGCCATCGTCGCCATGTCGTGCCGCTTCGCCGGCGGGATCCGCTCGCCCGAGGACCTGTGGCGGCTGGTCGCGACCGGCGCGGACGTGCTCTCCGACTTCCCGACCGACCGGGGCTGGGACGTCGACGGCATCCACGACCCGGACCCGGCCGCGCCCGGCAAGACCTATGTGCGCCGGGGCGGCTTCGTGTCCGATGTGGGCGACTTCGACGCGGAGTTCTTCGGCATCTCGCCGCGCGAGGCGCTGGCGATGGATCCCCAGCAGCGGTTGTTGCTGGAGACGTCGTGGGAGGCGTTCGAGCGGGCCGGGATCGACCCCATCGGGCTGAAGGGCAGCCGCACCGGTGTCTTCGTCGGGGCCGGCGCGCTCCGCTATATCGAGCATCCGGACGACGTGCCGCAGAGTGTCGAGGGCTACCTCCTGACCGGAAACGTGGCCAGTGTGCTGTCCGGCCGGTTGTCGTACACGTACGGGTTCGTGGGTCCGGCGGTGACCGTGGACACGGCCTGTTCGTCCTCGCTGGTCGCCCTGCACCTGGCCGCGCAGGCCCTCCGGCAGGACGAGTGCTCCCTCGCCCTGGCCGGCGGGGTGTCGGTGCTCTCGGATCCGTCCCTGTTCGTCGAGTTCAGCCGTCAACGCGGCCTCGCGCCCGACGGCCGCTGCAAGGCGTTCGCCGCGGCCGCCGACGGCACCGGCTGGTCGGAGGGTGTGGGCCTGCTGTTGCTCGAACGGTTGGTCGACGCGCGGCGCAACGGCCACCAGGTGCTCGCCGTACTGCGCGGCAGCGCCGTCAACCAGGACGGCGGCGGCAGCGGACTGACCGCGCCCAGCGGTCCCGCGCAGCAACGGGTGATCCGACAGGCGCTGGAGAACGCCCGACTGACGGCGGATCAGGTCGACGCGGTGGAGGCGCACGGCACCGGCACCGCACTCGGCGACCCGATCGAGGCGCGCGCGCTCCTGGCCACGTACGGACGCGACCGCGACCCGGAGCGGCCGCTGTGGCTGGGCGCGCTGAAGTCGAATCTCGGTCACTCGGTCGCCGCCTCGGGGGTGGCGGGGGTGATCAAGATGGTGCAGGCGATGCGCCGGGGCGTGTTGCCGAAGACACTGCACGTGGATGCGCCGACCCCGCACGTGGATTGGTCGGCGGGCGCGGTGAAGCTGTTGACCGAGGCGCGACCGTGGCCGCAGACGGGTCGGCCGCGTCGAGCCGGCGTGTCGTCGTTCGGGATCAGCGGGACGAACGCGCACGTGGTCATCGAGGAGGGCGACGCGGTGCCCGCCGCCGAGGACGGCGGCGGGTCGGTGACGACGGAAGGACCCGCGCACGACCACATCCCCTGGCTCGTCTCCGCCCGCTCCGAAGCCGGACTGCGCGCGCAGGCACGGCGGCTACTGGACCACATCGAGGCGCACCCCGACCTCACCCCGCTCGACCTCGCCCATTCGCTGGCCGCGACTCGTTCGGCGCTGGATGTGCGCGCTGTGGTCCTCGGTGTCGATCGTGCGGAACTCCTCGCGGGATTGAGCTCCTTGGCGGACGGGGCGCCGGGGCCCGGCGTGGTGACGGGGACGGCCCGTACGGATGGTCGAGCGGCGTTCCTCTTCAGTGGACAGGGCAGTCAGCGGGTCGGCATGGGGCGTGAACTGCACGCCACCCAGCCGGTGTTCGCGGCGGCCTTCGACGAGATCGTGGCCGCGTTGGATGACCGGTTGGCCGGACACGTGGCGCATTCGGTGCGGGACGTCGTCTTCGGAGCGCAGGGCACCGATGGGCTTCTCGACGAGACGGTGTTCACGCAGGCGGGGTTGTTCGCCGTCGAGGTGGCGCTGTTCCGACTGGTCGAATCGTTCGGCGTGCGACCCGACTTCCTGCTGGGCCATTCGATCGGAGAGTTGGCCGCCGCGCACGTCGCCGGTGTGTGGTCACCGGCCGATGCGGCGGAGGTCGTGGCGGCGCGGGGCCGGTTGATGCAGGCGCTGCCGGCGGGTGGCGCGATGGTCGCGGTGCAGGCCGGCGAAGCGGAGGTACGTATCGCCCTCAAGGGCCTGGATACGGCGGGTCTGGCGGCGGTCAACGGACCGACTTCCGTGGTGGTTTCGGGGGACGAGGACGCCGTACTGGCGATTGCCGCGCGCTTCGCGGAGCAGGGGCGGCGGACTCGGCGGCTCCGGGTCGGGCACGCGTTCCACTCGGTGCGGATGGACTCGATGCAGGCCGACTTCCGGACGGTGCTGGAGAAAGTGTCGTACGGGAGCGCGCGGTTCCCGGTGGTCTCGAATGTCACGGGCCGGATCGCCGAGGACGCCGAACTGGGCGACCCCGGCTACTGGGTGCGCCAGGTGCGCGAACCGGTCCGCTTCGCCGACGGCATCGGCACGCTCGTCGCGGAGGGCACCACGGCATTCGCGGAGATCGGTCCGGACGCGGTGGCCTCCGCGATGGCGCGGGAGAACATCGATTCGCGGACCGGACCCACCGTCGTGCCGTTCCTGCGTCGGGACCACTCCGAGGCACGGACCACGAGCACCGCACTGGCCGGCCTGCACGGCGCCGGAATCCGGGTGGACTGGTCCGGTGTCCCGGCCGCGCGCGGCGGCAAGCGCGTGGAGTTGCCGACGTACGCCTTCCAGCGGCGGCGCTATTGGCTCGCCACGCGACGTCGTGACGCCGGTGCCGTTCCGGTTGGCGCCGGCCGGGACGCGGACGGCGTCGATCCGGGAGCGAGTCCGCGATACACGATTCGCTGGCGGTCGGTCGCCGAACCGTGCGATGCCCGGTTGTCCGGCTCCTGGCTGGTGATCTCATCCGACACCGATCTCGGCGCGGCGGGTGCGCGGGCGCTCGAAGCGCGTGGCGCGCGTGTCGCACACCTCGTGGTCGAGCCCGGCGCGGCGAACCGGACGGCGCTGACCGAACGGCTCCGGGCGTACCCCGACATCATCGGCGTCGTCTCGCTCCTGGGGCGTGACACGACACCCGACCCCGTCGCGCCCGGGCTCACCGCCGGCCTCTCCGGCACGCTTGCCCTGGTTCAGGCGCTGTGCGATCTCGGGCTCGACGACCGGGTGCGGGTGTGGGGTCTGACCCAGGGCGCGGTGCGTACGGGCGCCTCGGATGTGGTCCGGCACGTCGAGCAGGCCCAGGTATGGGGCCTGGGCCGCACCGTCGCGCTGGAGCATCCCACGCTGTGGGGCGGCCTGATCGACCTGCCCGCCACGCTCGACGAGCCGGCCTGGTCCCGGGTTGCCGCGGTGATCGCCGACGGCGCCGAGGATCAGGTCGCCGTGCGTACGACCGGGGTGTGGGTACGGCGGTTGTCCGCCGGGGCGCCGTCGGAGCACTCCGCCGGCTGGCAGCCGACGGGCCGGATCCTGATCACCGGCGGCACCGGCGGCCTGGGTGCCCGGGTGGCGCGCTGGGCGGCGGAACGCGGAGCGCACGACGTGGTGTTGGTCAGCCGTCGTGGCAGGGACGCGCCGGGCGTGCACGAACTCGTATCCGAACTGGCGGAGTTCGGCGCGCGCACGACCATCGTCACCTGCGACCTCGCCGATCGGTCCGCCGTCGCCCACCTCGTCGCCGAAGTGGAAGCGGACGGCGGCCCGATCGAGGCCGTCGTACACGCCGCCGGCATCGTCCGGGACCGGGCGCTGCTCGACACCGACCCCCAAACCTGCTCGGACGTGCTCGCCGGCAAGGCGGTCGGTGCCGCGAATCTCGATGCGGTGTTCGGCGAACGCCCTCTGCGCGCCTTCGTATTGTTCTCTTCGATCGCCGGTGTGTGGGGAAGCGGCGCGCAGGGCGCGTATGCCGCCGCGAACGCCGCCCTCGACGCGCTGGCCGAGCAGCGCCGCGCGCGCGGACTCGCCGCGACCTCGATCGCGTGGGGACCGTGGGCCGGCGACGGCATGGTCGCCACGGAACGCGACGTGGAGTGGGTGGCCCGGCGCGGCCTGCGCCTGCTCGACCCGGACACCGCCCTGACCGCACTCGCCCACGCGGTCGGCGGCCCCGAGCCCACGGTGACCGTCGCGGACGTCGACCGGCAACGCTTCACCGCCACCTTCACCGCACTGCGTCCCAGCCCGCTGTGGAGCGAACTCGCGGCGGATGCCGAGGAATCGGCGGAGCCGGAAGACGCCACGACCGCCGAACTCGGCCGCCGCCTCGCCGCCTCCCCACCCGCCGACCGACCGGCGCGCGCACTCGACGCGATCCGCGTCGAGGTCGCGCGCGTACTCGGCCACGCCTCACCACAGGCGATCGACCCCGACCGGGCCTTCCGCGACCTCGGCTTCGACTCGCTCACCGCCGTCGAACTGCGTGACCGGCTCGCCGCCCTGACCGGCCTCGCCCTGCCCGTCTCCGCCGTCTTCGACCACCCCTCGGCGAGGGCGCTGGCCACATTCCTGTGCGCCGAACTCGACGGTGGACGGCGGCAGACGAGCCTGTCGATCCCGGCCGTCGCGCGGGCCTCGGCGGACGAACCGATCGCGATCGTCGGCATGGCCTGCCGCTTCCCCGGCGGAATCGGCTCGCCCGAGGACCTGTGGCGGCTCGTCGCCGACGGCGGCGACGCCATCGGACCCTTCCCGGACGATCGCGGCTGGGACCTGGAAGGCCTGTACCACCCGGACCCCGACCACCCCGGAACTTCCTACGCGCGGCACGGCGGATTCCTGCCCGGCGTGGCCGAGTTCGACCCCGGCTTCTTCGGGATCTCGCCCCGCGAGGCGCTGGCGATGGACCCGCAGCAGCGGCTGCTCCTGGAGACCTCGTGGGAGGCGTTCGAACGGGCCGGACTCGATGCGTCGGCGCTTCGAGGCACGCCCACCGGCGTGTTCGTCGGCGGCACGCCGTCCGGGTACGGAATCGGCGCGCGTGACGCGGAGGGCTACGCGCTCACCGGCGGCGCGGGCAGTGTGCTGTCCGGTCGACTGGCCTACACCTTCGGCCTCGAGGGCCCGGCGGTGACCGTGGACACCGCATGTTCGTCCTCCCTGGTGGCGCTGCACCTGGCCGTGCAGGCGTTGCGGCGCGGCGAATGCTCGACGGCCCTGGCCGGCGGTGTCACGGTGCTGGCCGATCCCACGGGCTTCATCGAGTTCAGCCGACAACGCGGCTTGGCCCGGGACGGCCGCTGCAAGTCGTTCGCGGCGGCGGCCGACGGCACCGGCTGGTCCGAGGGGGCCGGCGTGGTCCTGCTCGAACGGCTCTCCGACGCCCGGCGGCACGGCCGGCGGGTATGGGCGCTCGTGCGCGGCAGTGCCGTCAACCAGGACGGCGCCAGCAACGGGCTGAGCGCGCCGAACGGACCGGCGCAGCAGCGGGTGATCCGACTCGCTCTGGCCGACGCCGAGTTGACGGGCGATCAGGTGGACGCCGTGGAGGCACACGGGACCGGTACCACGCTGGGCGACCCGATCGAGGCGCAGGCGCTGCTGGCCACCTACGGCCACGACCGGCCCGCCGACCGACCGCTGTGGCTCGGCTCGGTGAAGTCCAACCTCGGCCATGCGGCGGCGGCCGCCGGCATGGCGGGCCTGCTCAAGACGGTGATGGCGCTGCGGCACGGCGTGCTGCCCAGGACGCTGCACGTGGACGCGCCGACGCCGCACGTCGACTGGTCGGCCGGCGCGGTCGCGCTGCTCACCGACAGTGTGCGCTGGCCGGAGTACGACCGGCCGCGCCGGGCCGGTGTCTCCTCGTTCGGGATCAGCGGCACCAACGCGCACGTGATCGTGGAACAGTCGCCGCCCACGCCCGCCCCCGTCCCCGCCCGCGCCGTGAAGCCGGCCGAACCCGACGCCGGAGCCGAACCCGACGCCGACGACCACGCCGCGCCGCTGCCGTACCTGCTCTCCGCCGCCACCGAACGCGAACTGCGCACGGTCGCCGACCGACTGCGCGCCCATCTCGCGCGACACCCCGAACTCGCCCCGGCCGACCTCGCGTTCTCACTGGCCCGCACCCGCACCCGGCTCGCCCACCGCGCGGTCGTGGTGGCCCGGAACCGGGACGGCCTCCGGCACGCGCTGGACGACCTCGCCTCGGGCGAAGCGACGGCGGGCGTCGTCGAGGGCAGCGGGCCGGTCCGCGACCGGGTCGTGTTCGTCTTCCCCGGCCAGGGCTCGCAGTGGCCCGGCATGGCCGCCGAACTGCTCGACCAGGCACCGGTGTTCGCCGAGCACATCGAGCGCTGCGCGGCGGCGCTGGCCCCGTACGTCGACTGGTCGCTCACCGAGGTGCTGCGCGATCCGGAGGGCGCCGGCCTGGAGCGGGTCGACGTGGTGCAGCCCGCGTTGTGGGCGGTGATGGTCTCGCTCGCCGAACTCTGGCGCGCCCACGGGGTACGACCCTCCGTGGTGGTCGGGCACTCCCAGGGCGAGATCGCGGCGGCCTGCGTCGCCGGCGCGCTGACCCTGGCGGACGGAGCGCGGATCGTCGCGCTGCGCGGCAGGGCACTGCTCGACCTGGCCGAGCGCGGCCTGATGGCGTCGGTCGCCATGTCGGAGACCGAAGTGGTCGCGCGCATCGCGGAGTTCGACGGCCGGTTGTCCCTCGCGGCGGTCAACGGTCCCGGCCAGGTGGTCGTCTCGGGCGAGCCGGCGGCGGTGCGGGAACTGGTCGAGGCGGCAGAGCGCGGGCGGATCCTGCCGGTGAACTACGCCTCGCACTCGGCCCGAGTCGAGGAGATCCGCGATCGGCTGCGCGGCGACCTCGCCGGGATCGAACCGGCGACCGCGACGGTGCCGTTCCACTCCACGGTGACGGGCGGGCCGCTGGACACCACGCGATTGGCCGCCGACTACTGGTACGACAACCTGCGGCACACCGTGCGGTTCGAACAGACCGTACGCGGGCTGCTGGCGCAGGGCTACGACACGTTCGTCGACGTGGGCCCGCACCCCACGCTGCTCACCCCGATCCGGGAGACGGCGGCGGCCGTCGGCATCGAGCCGGCGACCGTCGGGACCCTGCGTCGCGAGCAGGGCGACCTCGCACGGTTCCTGCTCTCCGTCGGCGAGGCGACGGTCCTGGGCGTCACACCCGACTGGGAGGCGGTGTTCGCCGGCCGCCGGGCCGAGGCCGTCGACCTGCCGACGTATCCCTTCCACCGGCGGCGCTACTGGCTCGATCGGGCGCACGTCGCGGCCGAAGCGACCCGTGACCCGGTCGAGGCACGCTTCTGGGAGCTGATCGAGGCCGACGATTCCCGGGCCCTCGCCGACCTGCTCGACACCCCCGACGCGCGACCGTGGCACGCGGCGTTGCCCGCGTTGCGGAGCTGGCGCCGCCGGACCCGGGAGCAGCGCATCGCCGACGCGTGGCGTTACCGCGCCATTTGGCGGCCCGCCGACGACCTGCCCACGGATCCCGCCACGCCCACCACGTGGCTGGCGGTCGTACCGGCCGCCGACGAGGAAGGCGGCGCATGGGCGGCGGCGCTCGCCGAGCGGGGCACGAACGTCGCCATCCTCGTCGTCGACCCCACCCGGCCCACCGCCGGGGCCGAACCGGCGCGCAGCCTCGAAACGGCGCTGCCCGACGGCGTGGGACCGGTCGGAATCCTGTCCCTCCTCGGCCGTGACCCGGCCGGTCTCGCCGGCACGCTGCTCCTCGTCCAGGCCGCCGCCGCCCGCACCGCCGACACCCGGCTGTGGTGCCTGACGCGCGGCGGCGTCGAGGTCGACGGCGACCCGGCGCCCCCGGATCCGGAACAGGCCCGGATCTGGGGCCTGGGCCGGGTCGCGGCCCTCGAACTGCCGGACCGCTGGGGCGGCCTGATCGATCTGCCGGAGCACCCGGATCCGGATGCCGTCGAACGGGTGTGGCGGGCGCTGGGCAACGCGGCCGACGAGGACCAGCTCGCCGTCCGACCGACCGGGACCTTCGTCCGCCGCATGGTGCACGCGCCGGTGGCCGGCACCGAAGCGGTACGGGACTGGCGGCCGTCCGGCACCGTACTGATCACCGGCGACATCGGTGACATCGGCGACACGGGCGGCACCGGCGCGCCTGCCGCCCGGCTCGCCCGCCGACTGGCCGAGCGCGGCGCGGAACACGTCGTGCTGGCCGGGCGGATCACCCCCGACGCCGCCGCCCGCCTCGAAGCCGACCTCGCCGCGACCGGCACCGGGCTCACCACCGCCGGGTGCGACCTGAGCGACCGGCGTGAGGTCGCCGACCTGATCGACCGCCTCACCGCGGCGGGCCGAACGATCACCGACCTGATGCACACCGCCGGCGACCCCGGCCTGGCCGCCCTGCTCGACACCGACCCCGCCGCCGTCGCCGACGTACTGGCAGCCAAGGTGGACGGCGCCCGCATCCTCGACGAACTCCTCGACCCGGACGAGCTGCGCACCATCGTGTACTTCTCCTCGGTGGCCGCCTTCTGGGGCAGCGGCGAACACGGTGCCTACGCCGCGGCCAACGCACACCTGGACGCCCTCGCCCGACAACACCGCGCGCGGGGCCGGCACGCCCTGTCCGTGGCCTGGTCGGTCTGGGACCCGACGACGGAGCCGGGCCCGGCGGGCCGCTCCGCAACGGAACAAAGCGCGGCAGACCCGGAGTTCGCCCGCGCACTACGCCGCATCAGCCTCGGCGGCCTGCGTACGCTCGACCCCGGAGCGGCCCTGGCGGCACTGCAACGAGCCCTCGACCACGACGACACCTGTGTGACCGTCGCCGATGTCGACTGGCCGGTCTTCATCCGCGCCTTCACCGCCCGCCGACCCAGTCGCCTGATCGACACCATCCCCGAGGCCCGCACCACCCCGGCCGCGACCGAGGAGCACGTGCACGCGGCCGACGAATTCCGCCGCGAAATACTGGAGTTGTCCGCCGCCGACCGCCCGCACCGCCTCCTGGAGCTGGTCCGCACCCATACCGCCGCAGCCCTCGGACACGAGTCGGTCGAGGAGGTCCGGCCCGAACGCGCCTTCGCCGACCTCGGCTTCGAGTCCGTCACCGCCGTCGACCTGCGCAACCGGCTGAACCGGCGCACCGGCCTCGACCTGCCGGCCACCCTGCTGTTCGACCACCCGACCCCGCTCGCCCTGGTCGACCTGCTGACGGCCGAACTCCTGCCGGACACACCCGTGAACGCCGCCCACGTCCACGCCGAACTCGACCGCCTCACCGCCGATCTGGCCTCGGCCTCGGTCGGCGAAACGGACCGGGCCGGCATCACCCGGCGACTGCGGGCACTGCTCGCCGACTGGAACGGCACGGCAGCAACCGAACCCTCGACCGACCCGCCGAGCGTCGCCGCCGAACTCGAAGCGGCCTCGGACGACGAGATGTTGGCGTTCATCGACCGCCGCCTCGGCCGAGGCACCCCGGCCGGGGGCACGCCGTGACCCGCCCCGGCCCCACGCACACCGCGACCCCAGCACCGGAGGACTGCCGTGGCCACTGAGGAAACCCTTCGCGAATACCTGAAGTGGGCCACGACCGAGCTGCACGACGCACAGCAGCGGATCGCCGCCTTCGAGGCGGCCGCCGCCACCACCGAACCCGTGGCGATCGTCGGCATGGCCTGCCGCCTCCCCGGCGGCGTCGCCTCACCGCACGACCTGTGGGACCTGCTCGAACGCGGCGAGGACACGATCGGCCCGCTGCCCCGCGATCGCGGCTGGGACGTGGACCGGCTGTACCACCCCGACCCGGAGCACGCCGGCACCACCTACGCCGCGGCCGGCGGCTTCATCCGCGACGTCGCGGACTTCGACGCCGACTTCTTCGGCATCTCGCCGCGCGAGGCCCTGGCGATGGACCCGCAACAACGCCTGCTCCTGGAGACTTCCTGGGAGGCCTTCGAACACGCCGGTATCCCCCCGGCCGGTCTGCGCGGCAGCCGGGCGGGTGTATTCATGGGTACGAACAGCGTGGACTACGCCTGGACGAGCGGGCGGGTACCCGACGAACACCTCGGACACCTGACCACCGGTACGGCCGCCGCCGTACTCGCCGGCCGGCTGTCCTACCTGTACGGGCTCGAAGGTCCCGCCGTAACCGTGGACACCGCGTGCTCCTCGTCGTTGGTGGCCCTGCACCTGGCCGTACAGGCGCTGCGCAACGACGAATGTTCGCTGGCCCTGGTCGGCGGTGTCACGGTGTTGTCGTCCCCGATCCAGTTCCTCGGCTTCAGCGCCCAGCGCGGGTTGGCCGTGGACGGCCGGTGCAAGGCGTTCGCGGAGGCCGCCGACGGTATGGGTCTCGCCGACGGCGCGGGCGTGCTCCTGGTCGAGCGGCTGGCCGACGCACGGCGCGCCGGCCACCGGGTGCTCGCGGTGGTCCGGGGGAGCGCGGTCAACCAGGACGGCGCGGGCAACGGCCTGACCGCCCCCAACGGCCCCTCACAGCAGCGGGTCATTCGGCTCGCGCTGGCGAACGCCGGTCTGTCGGCGGGTGATGTCGACGCGGTCGAGGCTCACGGCACCGGTACCACGCTCGGCGACCCGATCGAGGCGCAGGCGCTCCTCGCCACCTACGGCCGGGGCCGCCCGGCCGGTCGCCCGCTGTGGCTGGGCTCGGTGAAGTCGAACATCGGCCACACCGGCGCGGCGGCGGGCGTCGCGGGTCTGATCAAGACCGTGCTGGCGATCCGGGCCGGGACCCTGCCCAAAACCCTGCACGCGGAGGAGCGTTCGACCCGGATCGACTGGTCGGCGGGCGCGGTGGAGCTGCTGACCGACGCACGGGCGTGGCCCGAGGTCGATCGTCCGCGCCGGGCCGCGGTCTCGTCGTTCGGGATCAGCGGGACGAACGCGCACGTGATCGTCGAGCAGGCGGCGGATCCGGAGGTTCCGGAGGCGGGTCAGCCGCGCCCCGCCGCGCGGGGGGCGCTGCCGTTCATGGTGTCGGGCAAGTCGGAGGCCGCGCTGCGGGCGCAGGCGGGCCGACTCGCCGAATTCGTGGCCGAGCACCCCGAGTCGGACCCGGCGGCGGTCGCAGCGGCGCTGGTCGCCACCCGGTCGGCGTTCGAGCACCGGGCTGTCGTATCGGCTTCGGACCACGGGGAGTTGACGGCGCGTCTGGCGGCGCTGGCTGCCGGGGAGCCGACGGCGGGTGTGGTGTCCGGGGTGGTGCGGGCTTCGGGGCGGACGGTGTTGGTGTTTCCGGGGCAGGGGTCGCAGTGGGTGGGGATGGGTGCGGAGCTGCTGGACGCGTTCCCGGTGTTCGCTGCG
>NZ_JBIRUB010000049.1:0-21102 GCF_044334985.1 Embleya sp. NPDC020630 | reverse complement strand
CAGCGAAAAGGGCGTCCGCTACGGCGGACGCCCCCTCACCCGAGCAGCCTGACCACCCCGGCCACCCGGTGAACGTTTCCGGTCACAGCACTAGCACCCGATAAGGGTGGCCCCGCCCACCACCTCGGTGACACCGCGAACGAGAAAGCCCCGCAGACCTCGCCCGCACCCGGAACCCACGCGCAACTGGCGGTCACCGGTTCCAACAACCTCGTCGGCCCGATCGCCGGCATCGGGGCCGCAATGCTCGCTCTGGGCGCGCTCGTCCTGATCGCCCAGCGCAAGCGCCGCGCCGGACACACCGAATCGGGAGGCATCGACGGATAACAGAGCAATCCGGCGGTGAGGCCCACACCGCCACAGCCATCCGCCTCGGCCCGCGTCGTCAAACGACCGCGGACCGGGGCGGATCGCGTCGCGACCGACGGCGCTCTCATCGCGCCCGCGAGTGGAGCGCGGCGACCCCGGACGGCTTGATCGATTCGCGACTCATCAGGAACTTTTTCGGTCATCGATCCAGTACGCTACGTAGCGCGGCGTCCCGGCTCTGGGAGATGAAGCCGGGGCGTCCGTCCCCACGCCGAAGCAAAACCCGCAGTCGCCGAACCCATCCGAAAGCTTCCGAAGCCGACGAAGACGGCTGTCGGCGAAGCCACCTGGCATGCTCGGTCGCCCCGCAGCGGCGTCGCCGAACCAGTCGTCGAGAAACGGGAACCTGTACGTTCCGAAGAGCCGCGTCGAGGCGGAGGCGTGAAGGCTGAAGAGAGTGACGCTACGGCGGTGATCACGAATATGTGGTTGAAGATCCAGGAAGTGTCGGCGGCGGCTCAATTTCGGGCCAGTCTGAACGGTTCAACCCCGGGCCATCTCGCGTTCTCGCTGATCAGTCGTTGTCGCCGGCAGTGGGGACCCGGCCGAGTTCGCGGCCCCGCATCCGGTAGGACTCGCCCTTGAGGGAGTGGACCTCGGCATGGTGGACGAGCCGGTCGATCATCGCGGCGGCGACTGTCTCGTCACCGAAGGTCTCTCCCCACCGGCCGAAGGGCTTGTTCGAGGTGACGATCACGCTCGCCCGTTCGTATCTGTTCGATATGAGCTGGAAGAACAGGTTCGCGGCCTCGGCCTCGAACGGGATATACCCCACCTCGTCGATCACGATCAGCGGATAGCGGCCGAGCTTGACCAGCTCGTCCTGCAGGCGGCCGGTCTGGTGGGCGGCGGCCAGACGGTCGACCCACTGGGCGGCGGTGGCGAACGCGACCCGGTGGCCGGCCTGGCAGGCGCGGACCGCCAGTCCGGTGGCCAGGTGTGTCTTGCCGGTGCCCGGCGGTCCCAGGAAAATGGCGTTCTCCTTGGCCGCGATGAAGTCCAATGTGCCCAGGTGGGAAAGCTGTTGGCGTGTCAGACCCCGCAGATGGGTGACATCCAACTCCTCGATGGTCTTGATGGCGGGGAAGCGGGCGGCGCGGATGCGGCCCTCGCCGCCGTGGCTGTCGCGGGCGGAGACTTCGCGTTGCAGGCAGGCGACCAGGTACTCGGTGTGGGTCCACGACTCGGCTCGGGCCCGCTCGGCCAGGCGCTCGGCGGCGTCCAGCAGAGCGGGTGCCTTCATCGCGCGGGCGAGGAAGGCCAGGTCGGCGGTGGTCTGCCGGCCCGTGCGGGCTTTGTGGCCGTCTGCCTTCGCCGCGTCGACCGCAGGCTTGTTCAAGGCTTGGGAAGCGGTGCGGGCCCTCAGGTCTTCTCCTTTCCGCCGCCGCCCTCGATGAGGGTGAACACGCGGTCGTAGACGCCCAGTTCGCGTTGCTCGACCTCGATTCCGAAGCTGTTGTCGGGGGCCAGGGCCGCGTTCCGGGCGGCGTGCGCGCGGGCGGCCTTGCGGTGGATCACCTCGCCGCGCAGAACGTCGGCCGCGGCGGCGTGCTCCGGATCGGTCAGGCTCTGGTGCCGGGCCCAGCAACGGGTATGGCGGGCCACGACGTCCTCACCCGCGATGACGACGACCTCCTCGTTGTCCGCTCGGGCCATCACCGTCCGGCCGATGGCCCGAGGGTGGACGGAGTAGTCGTTGGTGTCGACGCGGATGTAGTGGTCCCGGCCGATGCGGGTGTGGAAACGCCACCAGTTGGGCGGATCGACCGGCGGAATGGCAAGCATGGCGGCGCGGTCCGCCTCCCAGCGGTCCACCGGCCGGGCCCCGATGGAGCGGTGCCGGCGCCGATTGGCGATCTGCAGCCAGGCCGTCAACTGGGCATTGAAGTCGTCGGGACCGGTGAACGTGCGGCCGGGCAGGAAACTCGTCTCCAGGTAGCCGTTGGCCCGCTCCACCAAGCCCTTCGCCTCCGGATCACGAGGCCGGCAGAGGTGCACCCTGACGGCGAGCAGCCCCGCAAACGCGGCGAACTCGCTGGTCAACCTGCCTTTGCCGACGCCGGCTTCGTTGTCCCAGACGAGCGTCCTGGGGACTGCGTGCCAACCGTCGGCCAGCAGCCGCCAGTGACCGTCGATCAGGTCGCCGGTCTGCCGCGAGGGCAGCATCCGGGCCGTGATCACCCGCGAATACCCGGAGACGACGACCAGGACCGGCGGGCGCCCCGACTGGCCGTAGCCGAGCGGGATGTCCACGGCCGGGAACCACAGGTCGCACTGAGCGAGTTCTCCGGGCCGGTAGATCGTCCGGGAGACCGGGTCCACCGGCAGGTAGGCCGGTCGCAGCTCCCGCACCCGCTCGCGCAGGATCGTCAGCCCCCGCTCCCAACCGATCCGCTCCGCGATCACCGTGGCAGGCATCGTCGGGGTCTCCTTCAAGAGCTCCCGCACGGCCGGTTCCACCGCATCCACCGCCGAACCCTTCGGCGCCCGCCGGTACCGCGGCGGCCGGTCCGAGGCCAGTGCCCGCAGCACCGTGCCCCGGGAGATCCCGAGCCGCCGAGCGACAGCCCGCGCCGACAAGCCCTCAGCCCGGTGCAACCGGCGAATCTCAGCCCAGTCCTCCACGTGGATCACCTCTCTTCCTCCTGACTCCAGTACCAATGAAGTCAGGATGATCAAGAGATCGCAGAGTGGCCCGCTTTTGATGCGCCGTCCGTGGACCTCAATTCAACCGTTGCCGACAGGAAGCTCCCTTGATCGGACACGCCGTTGAGCCATGAGATCGCGCCGACCCTATAGGGGTCGCGATCATGTCCCTTCGCAACGCGGATCTCCGAGAGCGCCTGGAAGGATCGCTCTCACTGATGCTCCGTGCACCAGAGGACGGTCATTTTCTGCGTCAAATGGGCATCACCCAGCATGACATGCGGTACTGGGCCCACCTCGACAGTCTTGCGTGTCTAGGCGCGAATAAGCGCGACGAACCATCGCTTCCCGCGCCGTCGGCCGATTGGACGAACGCACTGGATGCGTGGGTGGCTTGGGTACCAGATCAAGAACGGCAGGTACCCGGGCAGTGGCCATCGCCGTGAAGGTGGGCGTCCCTGAGCGCGGAAAGTTGCCATCCGCTGTGTGGCGCGGCTTTCCGAGGTCTGCGCGATATCCCGTGGGTCCGCCCGAGTGTCCGTCCCGCTGATCGGCAGCGTTGCCCCAAGGAGACAGGCGGTTGTTCTGCGCGGAGTCGCCGACCGCGTAGCAGTCGCCGACGAACCCGATGTACTCGTCGCCATGTCAAACCGGCTCGCCTTGGACGTCGCCGGGGCCGTGCCTGACACGGGTGCACAGGGTCCGTTCCGGGAACCGCAGGCCCCTGATCAGGGGCGGAGCCGGTCGAAGCGGTGGGCCGTCAGGGGATCGAACCCTGAACCCGCAGATTAAAAGCTAGACAGCGCTGGTGGTAGCGGGTGTTGGGGCGGGTAGCGGTGTGCGGTTCTGTCCTGATCTGCACACCGCTGCGTCCCGCTGATACCGCCTCGTGATGCGATGCGTGAGCACCTCCGCTCACGCATCGCTCACGCATGCAGAACCTCCGGGAAGCGTCCGTGCCTGGTCGTAGGCCCCTCGTTCGACAATGGCGGATTGCCTGGGTCGGCGTCCTGGCGCTGCCGGACATTCGGCCGTCTCTCCAATGCCGAGCCAGCATGCGATTCGCGAGCTTGACCGCGCGCCGTACATCTGTCCAGCCAGGATGTGGACTTCGACTTTGTTCTGGCCTACGCAAGGGAGACTGCCGAACGCGGCCAAATCGCACTCATCTCGTATGTCAAACTCATCCGCCGTGGCGCCCACAGATCCGTCCAGGCCCTCGAAGCCGACATCCGCACGGATCCAGACGCGCAACGAGGACCCGAGACCGTTCGTCTGGACGAAGACCGTCGACGAAATCCTTGATTCACTTGCGAAATATATCGCCAGAATTCTTGGCGCAGCACACTAGGGACTGACACTGAAGTGCTTCCGGAAGGCGTTGAGGACTCGATCAGCTGCATCCTGCACCAGGGCCAATTGCGCAGTCGGATTCGATCGTACCTTGCTGACGACGGTAATCGGCGCATTTTCGGCGGCGAGAATATTCCTCATTTCTCGCTGGACGAGGTATTCGACCGATTCGCGATGGCTAGTCTCGGCCGCGAGAAACACGCTCTCCTCTCCGATCTCCGACCAAACGATGACCAGATCATCGATCCGCTCCCACGCCGACTCGTCAAATTCATGGACGCGTCGTCGGAACGATGATCTTTCGAGAGCCCGTCCAAGGTGATCGGCCCATCGACCCAGCACGCCGTTCCGGCCAACCGTCATACCTATGTAGGCAACGCCAATGCGACGTGAGTACCCGCAGTAGATGTAGGCGCGTGCTCGACACAGACTGGGGTCGCCGATTGCGGCCGACCCCCAAGTGTCAGTCTCGTTGTTATTAGTCATCGGAGTGAATCAGGCGAAGCGCTTTTCGAGTGCGGTGGCAGTTGCCTGATATACGGCCGACGACGCCTGATTTCGATACCTCTGAAACACTTCGTCGATTACTTCGTCTTCGATGTTCTGTAGGTTCTTTACGGAGTTGCTCTCGCTTACGGCGAGGCTCAAAAATAGGGCGTGCAGAAGCAGCACTACGTCTGCGTCGCTGCCGAATCGCTCATCAAACATTCGCATGAAGCGATGGTTTCGGTTGATTCGCACGATCGTTCCAAGCGTGGCGTCGTAGGCCCGCTCCCAGAGTGCATTGTCGTCGAGCTGGTCGACGATCGCGACGCGGGATCCGTCCTTGATCGCTAGCTCGCGTTCGGGCTCGCGCAAAGGATGGCGTACTGCCTCCTTCTGTTCGCGCTCTTTACGCTTCGACTCGGTAAAGACGTCATCTTGATCATTCGGTAGAAGATCTGGAAACTCCACCTCGCTCAGCGCCTCAGTGGCCTTGCTGATCGGGTCCTCGTCGGCCTTCTTCTTAAGCAGCTTAGTGGCGTTCCGCCAAGCCGCCCTGCTGGCGCGCCGGGCTTCGTATGTCGCCTCGTCGAGAGCGCCTTCGGCTTCCTCGCTGAGCAGTATTTCAGACTTCTTGACATCGATGTTGAACGCGTCATCGGCGGAATCGTCGATCAGGATTCTTCCCCGGAAGGCAAAGAAGTCCTGCTCTGTTGGAATGAGGCCAAAGCGTTCGCCGTGCCGAATGAGCCGCTTGTTGCGGTAGACATAGAATCCGTAGTGCTTTGCTCCGATCATGTACCTCTTGCGAATTTCGGCGGAGTTCTCGAACGCAGGAGGGTGCACGAGCTGGGTCGCCTCGAGAGTGGCTTGCACCCCGTTTTCTGCGTCGAGGGTAATGAGGCGTGGCCGCTCTAGCCAACGCACACTCAGGCCATCCCAGGAGCCCTCGGCAATGTTGCCGTTCTCTTCTGCTGAACCTGTGAACAGCGGATCGAAGGGTGTGATTGCCTCACCGTCAAGCATAATATCCAGGCTATTCTGCCCATCCTGGAGAAAGTAAAAGTATGTGAGACCAAGCTTCTGGGTGAGCGCTTCCCTTGTCTTTCGGATGCTTGGATGGTTGCGCTTGTGTACTTTCTCGATGCTGACCAGTGTGCCGTGCGAGACCCCGGGCAGCATTCGATCAATTCTTTCCCGGTCGGCTTCGTTTAGCTCGGGCATCTCGCAAACGAATGCTCCCACTTGTTCAATATGCGGGAGGTCGAGAACAATCTTGTTCCACTCATGTCCTTCGCGCGCACTGATCACTTCGATGCGATCGCCCTGAGATAGTCCTGCGCTTTTGAGACCGAGACCATACTTGCCGAGACTTCCTTCGGCGTATTGGCGATCCACACCAAGGCCGAGAGCACTTAGTAGTTGTTGCTTGCTCATGCCAGCGCCGTTGTCGGCGATAATGTACCCGGCCGCACTGTTTCGGCGGTTTTCTGCAACCTCAGGCTCACGCTCGAGCTCGATAACGATGCGGTTTGCGTTGGCAGCCACAGAGTTGTCCACGATGTCGCAGATGGCACTCTCGGGTGTGTACCCGATGCGCGCGATAGCGCGCAGTACCCTGCCGGGGTTGATCGGGACCGACATAAAATTGCTTTCGCCTGGCACGGCATCAGCCGGAGTGGTCATGCTTAGGCTCCTGGAGAGAATTCAATATGGCAATTCAACTGATGGGAGTTCTTGAGTTCATGCGATTAGCGAGCGGCGCCCATTCTGCCTCCTATTAATAGGACGTTGCAGGACCTTGACTTTACTTGCATGGCAGGCGACAGGTATGCGGCTCGCGGACACAGGTTGCGTCCTCCGCACTGCAGGTAGTGATCGCGTACCCCTGGTGTCACGAGGGGCAGGCGACATGTGGCGCCCTTCCGAAGAAGCCCGGCTGACGGTTCGTCATCAGCCGCGCGCAGGGGTATAGGGCCAGCAAGGCGCATCTCGGTTAGCCAAGCGCCCGCCCGACTTCAGTCGGCATCGACCGGGAGAAGCGCGAAGAACTCCTCAGCCGGAAGCGGGTACTTAGTCTTCGTCACGTCAGCGTAGGAGCGCAGTGCCCGACTGATCTGGGCCTTAGAGCGAGGTGCGACGTGGACCTGCAGGAGATCAAACAGAAGCTGGGTGTTGCCACTGGCCATCTTGCCCTTGGCCTTCGTGCCTTCCGGAGTCTCGATCCACATAGAGGAGAACGGGGCCGAGGTCATCTTCCAGTCGAGCGCCGACAGCCGCTTCATGACCTCCGGCCACTCCAAGGCTCCCTGCTCGAGAATGTGTCGAACCACCTTCGCCACCTGGTTCTGAATGGCAGGGCGCATGAACGGGTGGCCAGCACCGTCGCGCCCCTTGGGCGCCCGGAGGTCCTTCGGCGACACTGAGGCGAGGTAGCGCTGACGCAGGTTGCCACACGCGTCGAGGAGTTCCCGGAGGCGTACGGCGATGATCTCGAAGCTCTGGTCGAGAAGTTCATCGGTCGCCCGTTGCTTGGACTGCTCGGTGGTGCAGGGGAGGTCGTAGCCGATCTCCTTGACGATGTCGTAGACAACGGCGATGGTGCTCCAGGCCGGGCTCGACGTGCTGATCGAGCGTTGGGCCAAAACGAGCTCACCGTCCTGGCCCACCTTGCTGAACACAAGGACAACCTTGTCCCGCTTCAGGAACTCATCATCGTCGAGCAGACGCCGAGTGAGGATGGCGAAGCTGTCGTCCTCATCGAGGGCGATGTTCTCCTGCAGGTTGGTGCTCTTGGCGTTCCGGTTGATGTTGGTGAAGAGCCGCCGGGTGCGGCGCCGGCCTTCATCAGTGTCGAAGTGTGGTACCACGATGACGTTGATGTCCTCGTTTCCCAACTCCGGGTTCTGCTTGATCGCGTCTTTGATGGCCTTGAGCCGGTGCTGGCCGTCGAGGGCGAAGAACTGCTGGGTGCCGTCGAACGTGAGGACACCAAAGTTGCGGTCCAGCCCTTGGAGGACGGCCTGATTTTCGGCATCCATCGTCACCGAGAGGTAGTTGGGGTCCCCGCCCCACACCGCGATGATGAGAGCGCCCAGAAAGCGGTTCTCATTGGTGAGCAGATACTCGGTGATCTCCTGCGTCCGCGTGCCGACGCCGCGCTGGATCATGGTACCGAGGTCGCGGTTTCCGCCGAGTTCATGCGCGAAGTTGATCTCTCGGGCCACCTGGGCGTAGCTCATCAGGCAGGAGTAGTAGGTCCAGTTGCCGACCTTCGCTTCGAAGGCGGGAACGAACGTCTTGGACGGCATGGAGGTACCTCGATGTCAGGGGGCGAGCGAGCGCGGGCTAGGAGCGGAGCGCTGGTCTGGGGATGGTGCTGAGCCGACCGCGCAGAGTGGGACCGCCCTGGATGTTGATCGGTGGGTTGTAGAGGTGGATCAGGCGGCTTTCCAGGTTCCTGATCATCGACCTGTCGTCGACTGTCGCGAACCAGTACTCCAGGGGGCGCAGGGCAAGGTAGTGAGTCAGCCGGTCGTCCCGATTGATCGGAGGCTCTCGGGTCCAGAGGTCCTCGGGGTTCCCCCGCAGGTGCTTCTTGTAGTTTCGGTACCGATTCCTGAGTGTGTTGCCCAGTTCGCCGGCCCCACCCGCGTTCCCGATGTAGAGAACCTGGTGGAAGCTGCCCTCGGTCCGGTCTGCCATGGCCAGCTTGATCGACGGGCGCCAGACGAACATGTAGAGGCCCGGCTCGTCGGGAATCGCTGCGGCGATGCTCTCGGTTGCGACGAGCCGTTCCCACGGGGATGCGAGTCGCTTCAGATCGTCCTGGAGGACTTGGAGGGCCGACACGTCCATCATCGGTGCGATGCCGAGCTGGAGCTCCAGAGCGGGACTGACGTCCAGGCGGTGGCGGATGACTGCGCGCGCGACCGTGTCTGGTGTCGCCATTCCTCATGTGCTCCGACTGGGTGACGGCGTGTGATGAGCGCACACATCCTTACACGCTGCACCGACAGTCGGTGGGCGAGACAGAAAAGAGTCCGTTTGATGACTGTTTGTCATCAAACGGACTCTTGACTGAAATCGAGGGAATCAGAGATGGCAGACGGAGCAGCCCGCCTCGTCGTCATCGGCGTCGAGTGCGTCCGAGAGGACCTCCAGCAGCGGCCGGTTGGGCTTGATCCGCTTGGCGGCTCGGGCGAGGTTCGCCTCGTGCTTGGCCTGAATTTCCTCTCGCCGCTCTATGAGCTGGTGCAGGGACTCGCCCTGAGACCACGTGTAGTCGCGGCCCTGCATTGCGGTGCCCTGGTGGCGGACCTTCTCTTCGTACGCAACAGCCTTGTCGAAGAGCTCGGGGTGGCGATCCTTGAGGCCGACCCACTCGTGCTTGCGCTGGAAGAAGCAGAAGTAGCAGCCAGACCGGGTGCGCCACTCGTAGTAGCCGGGCAGGCCGGTGCCGGCCTCGTCGAGGATGCGGCCGACGCCCTCCCGGTCGATGCCATCCTCACGGAAGGGGAAGACCGCGGTGATGTTGGGTTTGGTGCTCACATAGCCGAGCCGGTTCTCGTCCGCTCGGATTGCGACGTAGGAGATCACCTCGTCCTCGCCGACCCATTCTTCCAGAGGTTTGATCTTCAGGTTCTTCGTGCACCAGCGCATCTGGGGGCTCGGTAGAGTGCCCTGGTAGACCTCGAGCCAGTGGTCGAAGTCCCGGTCGGTGTTCAATCGCGTGATCGGCTTGCCGACCGCGGCCTCGAGCTTGTTGAGGTACTCGTACGTCTCGGGCAGTTCAGCGCCGGTGTCGCAGAAGAAGTACTCCATCTCCGGCACGCGGTCACGCATGTAGATGGCAAGTGCGGAGGAGTCCTTTCCTCCGGACAATCCCAGGACGTGCCGGACCTTCTTCGCCGGGGTGGTTGCGTCAGTCACGATCACTCCGTCCTCTCGAGTGCAGTAGTGGCAACAGGCTCGGACACGCGCTGGGCGAGCGCCGCGAGCAGAATGCGCGCACCGTCGGGGCCGAGCGCCTTCTTAGCCTGTGCCAAGACACTGACAACGAGGCTTTCCGCCTCCTGCCGGGACTGTTCGGGCAGGTAGATCAGCGTGCGCTGCTCGCCACCGTCCTTGTCGGTCAGGGTGAGCAGCCGGGCTTCGAGATCTTCCTCAGCGCCGCCGACCGCCTCGCCCGTCTTGTACAGGTGACTGACGCGGTCGAGCGCGGCGGCCATTTCCCGGACACGACGGGCGAAGAGCGTGACGTCGTTGTCGGACCAGTCGCCCAGGGCAGAGTGCGACAGCCGCACAATCACGGGGTCGAGCCAGTCGGAGTCCGGCAAGCCCTCGTTGAGTGCTATGGCGACGAACCCGCGAAGCTCGAGGCTGAGCGAGATACCGGCAAAGCCCTGGAGACGGCGTGCGAGCGCCTGTCGCAGTTCGGGCAGAGCCGAGGGCAGGCGGAACTCGCGGCTGATGGTCTCGACGACCTCGACGCGAAGCGCGCGGTCGGCGCCGGCGATTTCCTCGGCTGCGGCAGTCAGGCGCTCGACGTAGCCCTTGTTGCCGCTGGTGCTTTTGCGAGCCTCGGGGCTGATCGGGTCCAGGCCGAGTGCTTGTGGGAGAGCGTGGAAGAGCAGGTCGTCCGGGTCTTGTGCGGTGAACAGCGCGGAGCGGATCGCAATGGCGTCCTTGCTGATGCGCTGTGTGCGGCGCGCGTATGGCGTGAGCACCATGACCCGCTCGAGCAGAGCACGGGTAACCGAGAGAATGGCCGGGTTGCGCAGCGCCTGGGAGCGGGGCGGTTCGACGTTCAGTGCCAGCGAGAGCTTCTTGACGACGCTCTCCCGCAGGCCGTCACCGAGTGGCGTGGCCTTCACGGAGAACCGGCCCGGCGCCTTGATCATCCGCTCCACCACGTCGGTGGTCAGGCGCGGTAGGTAGGAGCCCTCCTCGAACAGGGCCACGTCCTGGCTTCGCAGGATAAGTGCGGTCACCACCAGCAGAGGCACCACGCCGGCCTTGACGCCGTATGGCGGCACCATGACGGCGCGGAAGATCTCGTCAAGATCGGTGCGCTTGTGGGCGTCCGAGAGTGCCATTTCAAGGGCATTCCAGACGGGCAGCACGTGTGGGTGGGCGGGGCCTGGCCGCGAGAAGCCGTAGGGCAGCAGCGTGGTCGAGGAGTTGTCCGCGGTGCCGCTGTTCTCCCGGTGCAGGCCCATGAACTCCAGAGCCCCGCTGTACATGGCACGCTCGGCCGGGTACTTGTCGATGCCCAGGTGACGTTCGCCGGACTTGGTCAGCATGGCGGTCAGCAGTTTCCCGCGTGCTTTCGCCCCCTGGCTGGTCAGCTCATGGCGACCGAGCATCTCGTTGCGAATATGCGGGGTTGCAGGGAACACCCGGTCACAAGCGATGGACGCAAGTCCGCTGAGACTACGGCTCTCGATGACCTCGCCCTCGCCAGACTCCGCAGTGATGCCCGAACGCCACAGGCGCCAGGTGGCTCGCTGGGTAAGAGGGAAGAATGCTGCGCTGAGTAGTTCGAGCAGTTCGCGCTTGGCAGCCGATGTCCGCTCGGAGATCTCGCGACTAGCCACCGGGTCCAGGGTTTTGTCGCGCTGCAGTTCCTCCAGCGCCACGAGGTGGAAGGCAGCACGGAGGACTAGGTCTGGCTCGTCGGTCGTCCCGAGTACTACGGGCAGCGAAGATTCGACGAAAGGCCGATCCTCCATGGTTCCGAGGTGGAAGACGAGAAGGCCGTCGGCGTGATCGTTGAGTTCGTCGGGTCCCTCGATGAGCTGCGTCTGGGCGCCGGAGATTCGGACGAAAAGGGCGCGAAGCATGCCCGTAATCTGGCTGTGCCGGCCAGCCGCGACAGCCAGCGGGAGGTAGTCACCGAGCCTTTGGAGGACTGCTGCCTCATCGAGGTGGCTGAGTGCCTCCTTGAGGCGCCCGTCGATGTCGAAGTTGCTTCCGCGCCACACACGGTACTCGCCGTTGAACCTGCGGAGTACCAGGAGGCCACGGTCCACCAGACCGTTGAGCTGCTTTTCCAGAGCGGCGAACGCCTTGGGACTGGGTGCGTCGGCCGGGTCGTGCAGCGCGAAGTAGATCATTGCCGCGGTCGCCCGGAGCGCACCGTCGGAGTCGATCAGGTTCAGCATGCCGATCGTGCGCAGAAGGCGCTGCTCGGCAGTGGACAGGCCGTTGGCTTCGGTGACCCGGGATTCGATCTCGATCCAGCGGCTGGCGTTGCTTGATGCCAGCAGCGAGGTTCGGCCGGAGTCGAGGAAGAAGTCGTACAGCTGGGGCAGCTGGACGGTGCTCGCCCGGCGCGGCTTGTCAGCCGAGAACGAGGCGAGTGAGCGGCGGACCGTGTGGGGCTCGTCGTTGTTGAGGAACCCGGACAGACTGCGGTCGTGCTGACCGATCTGCGCCGCGAGGAAGGGCGCCGCTACCGCAGTCAACGGATGCAGGGGATAGAGGTCGGCGAAGTCCTGCATCGCGAGGTCCACGACATCGTTAAGGCCGTGATCACGCCAGGCTTTCTCCGCCGCCTCGGCGTGCGCCTGAATGAGCTTGCGGCCGGGCTCCGCCACAGCGGACTGATCGAGTCGGCGGCGCATCAACTGGACCGAGTCGCCCAGGTGGGGGGCAAAGGTGATGTCTTCGAATCGGCCCTGGATTTTGGCCCATTCGCGGGTCTGCAGCTCGCTGGAGTGGGCAGCGTAGTCCATGAACGACAGGTGCTGCAGTGTCATCATGAACAACGGCAGGCCACGGCTGCCGGCGCTCTTCTCCGCGAGATCCTGCAGGAGAAACAGGTCGTCCTTCGCGCTGGAGAACTCGCTGTGCCCGGCAAGGTGCTCCAGGGTCTTGCCGAACTCGTCGATGATCAGCAGGAGGGGCTGCTGCGCACACAGGGCGGTGACGGCAGCGACGATGTCCTCGGGCTTGGCCGTGGCCGGATCATCGCACCGCGCTAGCGCGGTGGCGACAGCCTTGGGTGTCCTGGACGGCCAGCGCCGCTTGGCGGCGGTCTGCAGGGCACGGGACAGGGTGGTAACGAGAGGCTCGCGCCGGGCGGTCGCGACAGCGCCAAGGAAACCTTCCGGCGCTAGTTGGCCACGAGATGTGGCCAGGCGCCGCGCCAGGCCGGGGCTGACGGTGGCCAGCACCGCGTGTGCCTCGGCGCGCCGGCTCTCGTCGCACCCAAGAGTCGCGTCGATGAGATTGGCCAGGGTGGACTTGCCCGAGCCATAAGGGCCAGTGAACGACCACGACCTGGGACGGCGCAGGTCGCCGAGCGCGTTGGCAACCCGGTCGAACACGTCGACCGCCCGAGCACCGATATAGGGGGAGTGCAGTTCGTCCAAGACATCGCGCTCCACATTGGTGGAGCGCATACGTGAACCGATCACCTGGACACCGGCCGGGAACTGTGGGCCACCGGAGGACATGCGGGCGGCGCTGGACCGCGTGGGGGTCTCGGTGGTCACTGTGTCTCCTCGATCAGGGCGAGCTGCGGCTCAAAAACGTCCTGAAGCTTGAGTTCGCGCGCCTCAGCTTCGGCGAGCTTGGGATAGCTGCGGCCCCAGTCCTCGCGGGTCGGGAAGCCCGGCCTCTCCCGGACCTTGTCGTACTGGGCATCCAGAACATCCCAAGCCAGATCGAACGGGTCGGAGGTGAACGCCAGACTGCGCTGGCCGACCGCCTCCACCACCTGCAGGTCCGCGGTGATGGCGGCCACCCGTTCCAGGGCTCCGGCAATGTCAGGTTCACGCACGCGAAAGGCCCGCCCGGGTGCGCCGTGCTCGTTGGCGAGCCGGGCGAGGGAAATGGACCCGGCACTGCGGGTGGTCTGAGCGGCATAGTCGAGGCAGGCGTACGCCACCACGCGGTCAGGCAAGGAGATACGCGAGCCGGTCGTGAACTCCCACTCGGCACGTCCGGAGGTCGGATGGTCCACCGCTTCCATCAGGCCGAGCTCACGGAAAGGGCAAGCCAGCAGGTCTTCAAGCGCGCCGGGCGCGCCGCCCTTGGCCCGCTTCGCTGGAACGTACATCTTGGTGATGCAGTCGACGTCCCTGATAACGGATGCCTCCGCAGGTGCTTCTGCGTACGACAAGTTCGCGTGTCGCGCGATCAGCTGGGTGAGGTCGGGCACTGAGAACCGCGCGAACGGCGCGAGCTGGAAAGCGACATACCAGGACGGCGCCCAGCTTTTTGCCCCGGGCCGGGAGCACAACAGCCACCAATGCAGCAGCCATAGGCTGCCCTGCTCTTCCAGATAAGGATCGGCACCGTTCTCGTCGAGGAGCCACCGTGCCTCCCACGTGGGGTAGGAGAACAATGCGCGGGCGTTGGCATCATCGCCGGGGAACTCGCGGGTCAGTTTGAAAGCCCGTGACCAATACCTCATGGCATTGGACATGTTCTTGCCGACCCCGAGAAGAACGGGTGCGTCATCCGCTAGGAACGTGTCCGGGCGGTCCTTCACCTGCATGTATGCCTTATGGAGCCACCCGAATCGCGGCGCGAAGGTCTCGTGGCGCGCGAAGTTGAAGTGGGCGGCTTCCGCGAGCCGGCTGTCTGACATGCGAGGCTTTCTCCGTGTCCGTCAAAGCGTGGATGGTGTTAGTGCAGGCCTTGCTACATGGGGGCCGTCAGCGCTGCTCGCACCTGCTGGACAGCTCGTACCGCCGACGCAGCAGCGCGCTTGATGTCGAGCGTGGTCGTGGCGTACCCGAGAGAGAAACGGACTGTGGAGTCAGCCTCTTCCCGACTGCGTCCCATGGCGAGGAGCACGTGGCTCGGGCTAGGCGCGCCAGAGGAGCAAGCGCTCCCCTCTGACGCCGCCACGTCCGGCATCGCGGCGAGCACCGCATCCGCTGGCGCGCCGTGGAACGTAATGCTGGTGACTCCAGGCAGCCGCATGCTGAGCGCGCCGTTGATCCGGCAATCGCCGACCTGCCCAACGAGCGAGTCCTCCAGTGCGTCACGCAGCTGTTCGATTCGCGGAATTTCCGTGGCCAGAGCCCGCCGGGCGGCCTCGGCGGCGGCACCCGCGCCTGCGATGCCCGCGACGTTGTGTGTTCCGGCCCGCCAGCCTCGCTCCTGTCCGCCACCAAAGAGCAACGGGCGGTACGGCAAGTCGATACCGCGGCGTACGAACAGGGCGCCGACACCCTGCGGGCCGCCGAACTTATGGGCGGACAGGGAGAGGAGGTCTACGTCCGTCTCCGCGAGGTCGATCGGGAGCCGGCCGATGAGTTGCGTGGCGTCCGTGTGGACGAGCGCTCCCGCGCGGTGGGAAGCCTCGACGATCGGTTCGAGCTCGGTGATTACCCCGGTCTCGTTGTTGGCTGCCATCAGCGACACGACTGCCACTTCACCGGTGGTCAGACTTGCGCGGAGGGCATCCAGGTCGACTAGGCCGTCCTCATCGACGCGCAACAGCATCAGGGATCCGGGGCTGCCAGACGTGATGGCCTTGGCAGTCTCCAAAACCGCCGGGTGCTCGACCGTGCTCGTGACCAGTCGACCACCGAGCTCGAATGCTGCCCGCAGGGCCAGGTTGTTGGCTTCGGTGGCCCCGGAGGTGAAAACGATCTCGCCGTGGGAGCAGTTCAAGAGTTCAGCTACCTGACGGCGCGCCAGGTCGACGCGGTCGGCCGCGTCACGGCCGGATCGATGGGTGCTGGAAGCGTTGCCGACGGCGCTCATGGCCTCGACTGCTGCCTTGAGGGCTTCTGGTCGTGCCGGCGCGGTGGCGTTGTAGTCGAGGTAGACCGGATCCGAGCTAGGTGACTGAAACGTCACAGTTCACCCCGTTTCGCTCGGTTCTAGCCGCTCTTCATCAGCTGGCGGCGAATCTCGTCCGGTACGAAACCCTCCACCAGTAGTAAGGAGATCCTAGCCGGAGCGGAGGACAGACGAAGGCGAGGCATGAACTTCAGCCCTCGACAATGACTCCCAATGACCGAAATAAAACAAATGTTCCCGTGGATGGGATGTGCCTCGTAGCGATGTGAATTCCCTTGCGGAAACCGGTAGTTCGGGCAAGTGTGACCTGAGTGGTTTGCCGACTCGACGAGAACTCGCAGTAGAGCACAGAGGTTCGGGGGCCGGACCTTGGCCGGCGGGTCTAGGGTCTGATCACAGAGTGAGGCGCGAGCTGGTCGCGTGCCGCTGTGCCAAGGGGCGGGCGAATGGACAGGGGCTGAGGGTGGGAGCTGGAGAAGCAAGTCGCGGTGTGCGGACACAGACAGGGCGATACGCGTCGTGACCGGATCTCCAGGTATTGCCTTCGCATCCGTGCTGAACAGCGCGCCTCTTTCGTATGTGCGGGGTCTTCTCGGCCAGCATGCCTGTGACCTGCTGGACCTTCTGCACAAGGGAGAAGACGCAGACGAGAAGCTGCGCCTGGTCGCAGCCTCGGCTGTTTCTCTGGAGCGACTCATCGGCGACCCCGAGGAGCGCACGCAGCTCTTGCAGTTCTTGCCCGAAGAAAAGCTCGCAGAACTCGCTAGCCGCCTCGGTGTCGACCACTCCACGAGCTCCGCCACCCTCCTCGCGGCCTTGCCGTGGACCACCGAACAGCAGCGCACCCTTCTCGGCTTCCTGGGCCTCGTCGTCGACCGTGCCCCCGAGCTACCGGTCTCCTTCCGCAGCGCCACTGCGCCGCTGTACGGGATGTTCCCCCATCAGCGACTCGCGGCCAACAGTGTCCAGCGCATGCTCTACTCCGGAGAGCGCAGGGTCGTGCTGCACCTGCCCACTGGTGTCGGCAAGACACGCACAGCCATGAATCTCATCAGCGACCACCTGCGCGGGCACGAGCCGACCGTCGTGGTGTGGCTGGCCAGGGGACGAGAACTACTGGAGCAGGCGGCACTCGAGTTCGAAAAGGCATGGGCCTCACTCGGCAACCGTGAGGTGGCCGTGGCCCGGATGTGGGGAGACGCGCCGACCGACCTCACGGCGATTGAGGACGGCCTCATCGTCTTGGGCCTCGACAAGGCCACCGCCGCAGCAAAGGCCGACCCGACGTTCCTCGACCGCCTCGGCGTGCGCACCACTTTCACCATCTTCGACGAAGCCCATCAGGCGATCGCCCCGACTTACCGCAGAGTCGTCGACTCTCTTACGCTGCGTAGCGACTCAAGTTTGTTGGGGATGACCGCGACCCCTGGACGGACATGGGCCGACATCGACGAAGACGAGCGGCTGTCCGACTTCTTCGCCCGCCAGAAGGTCATGCTGAAGATCGACGGATACGACAGCCCCGTTACGGCCCTGATCGAACAGGGTTACCTCGCTCGGCCGAACTTCCGCACCGTAGCCGCTGACTCAGGCATGCTCCTCAGTACCCGGGACAAGCAGGCCCTCGCCGCCTCGTTCGACATCCCCGACGAATTGATGACGAAGCTCGCAGAGAGCGTGCAGTGGAACTTGCAGGTCGTCGATACCGTGCTCGACCTCAGCCAGCGACACCGGCGGATCCTCCTCTTCGCGGCATCCGTCGAGCACAGCCGTCTACTTGTCGCGATTCTCTCCGTCTTCGGTCTCAACGCCGATCAAGTAACTGCCGAGTCCTCGCCGCGACACCGAGACCGGGTCATCGCCCGCTTCAAGGGCCCCGGCACTCGGCCGATGGTTCTATCAAACTTCGGCGTCCTGACCACAGGTTTCGATGCTCCCGCTGCAAGTGCCGTGGTCATCGCCCGCCCCACCCGGTCTCTGGTCCTCTACAGCCAGATGGTGGGCCGGGTCATCCGTGGACCCAAGGCGAGCGGAACCGCCACCTGCGACATCGTCACGGTCGTCGATCCCGCGCTCCCGGGCTTCGGAGACGTAGCGGAAGCATTTACCAACTGGGAGGACGTGTGGAACACCCGGTGACATCCAAGTACTCGATCGTCACATCCGATCTGACGGTCAAAGCCTTGCAGGACAGCGGCTACAAGTCGACGGCCCACGCCATTGCCGAACTCATCGACAACGGCCTTGAAGCCAAGGCTGACCTCGTCGAACTCTTCGTCGTCGAGTCGATGGACCGCCCCTCCCACCGGGCCCGCTACCGTGTCGAGAAAATTGCGGTCCTCGACAACGGCTCCGGCATGGATCCCGAGACCCTGCGGCAGTCACTGCGCTTCGGGGCTGGTACTCGTGGGGATCGCAAGGGGATCGGCCGCTTCGGTGTCGGCCTACCGAACTCCAGCATCTCGCAGTGCGACCGGGTCGACGTCTGGTCCTGGACCAACGGCCCCCAGAACGCTCTCCATACCTACCTCGACCTCCAGGAGATCTCTCAGGGGCTTGAGGAGGTCCCCGAGCCCAAGCTGGACGCTGTGCCCGACGAGTGGCAGGCTCTCTCCGAAGGTCTCGGCACGTCCGGCACCCTGGTGCAGTGGACCGCTCTTGAGCGGGTCCAGTGGCGCGGTGCCGAGGCCACTATCGCCAACACCGAGAGCTTGATCGGTCGTATTTACCGACGGCTGATCATGAAGGGCAAGCGGATCAAGCTTGTCCCGGTACGCGGCTGGGTCCAGCTGCCCGGCGTCCGGGACACCCGCCCCAACGACCCGTTGTACCTCATGGCGCCGAGTGCCACTCCGCACCCCTTCGATGGCAAGCCGATGTTTCGTGCTCACGGCGCCGGAAACGTTGGCCAGGTTGGTGTCGAGCGGTTCGTGGTCAAGGGGGTGGATGGGGAGGAGTACCCCGTCTTCGTCCGGTCTTCGATCGCCGTTCAGTCCGCCCGCCGCACCGACATCGCAGGTGAGGCGTGGCCTCCGAATGTGCCGACCAGCCTCAAGCCTGGTGACACCCCGTGGGGCAAGCACGCAGCTCGGAATCAGGGAATCTCCCTCATACGCGCAGACCGGGAACTGGATCTCGATACCGGGTGGATCAACTCCTATGACACGCGTGAACGTTGGTGGGGGGTGGAGATCGACTTCCCGCCAGGCCTCGACGAGGTCTTCGGAGTCACCAACAACAAGCAGTCCGCAACGATCTTCTCCAGCCTCGCCCACTTCAACTGGCGAGAGGAGGCGGCCGGGCTGTCATGGGACGAATTCCGGGAGGCATTGCGCGAGGAGGGAAATCCGCGCCTTCCCCTCATCGAGATCGTCTACCACATTCGCGAGAAGCTCCTCGGCAAGCTGCGCTCCGACCTGGAAGACCAGACGCAGGGCACAGGTACGAGCCGCAAGCGCCACGAGGTGGTCGAAGTCCAGGCCGAGACTGCAGTCAAGCGCCGACGAGCAGAGACCCGGCCGAGCCTGACCGACCAGCTCGCTGAGGAGACCACCGAGGAGGAGAGCAAGCAGCTCCAGTACGAGAGCCTGGTCGAAACACACCGCTACACCCCGGCCGACGCCCAGCGCATCATCGAAGAAACAATGTCGCAGGGCAAGCATGTCCGGCTCCTGACCAGCCGCAATCCCGACTCCCCCGCCTTCTTCAGTGTCGAGTACATCCCCGGCATGCTCCAGGTCGCCCTCAATATGGACCACCCGGTCTACAACGACCTGATTGCTGTCCTCGACGGGGACATCGAGGGTGCGAGCCGCGAGGAACTCGCTGAACGCCTCACCGCTGCAGCCGGTGCTTTCAAACTTCTACTGATTTCCTGGGCCCGGTTTGAGGACGAGCAGCCGGAGAAGCCGCGCGAGCGCGCCAAGAAGATGCGGCAGGACTGGGGCCGCCTCGCCAGCGAATTCCTCGGAGCCAGCGATGCCGACGACGAGGACGACGAGTGACGACCGACCACGTCTGGCGCCAGATCGAACAGCTCCTGGGCACGGCGACCAACAGTGTCATCCTGGTAGCGCCCTTCATCAAGAAGGAGACCTTCCGGGCTGCGCTTGACGCGATACCCGCCGGAGTCCAGAAGATCACGTGCATCACCCGCTGGTCCCTACCCGAGGTCGCCACTGGCGTATCCGACCCGGAGATCGCCGAACTGGCAGAGCAGGACGGCCGCGCGGTCGTCCTGCTCTGCCACAACCTGCACGCAAAGCTGTACGTGGCCGACGACCGTTGTCTCGTGGGGTCCGCCAACCTCACTGGCAAGGCCACTGGTCGAGTTCCGGCAGCCAACGTCGAGCTCCTTGTGGAGGCCGACGTGGCCCATCCCGAAGTGCAGCGGGTACTTGATGCGATCGAGGGCGCCGCGGTGCCCGGGACGGTGCAACTGGCTGAGCAGTTACGCGAGCAGGCGAGCCTCATGCGTAGCGACGAGGACAGTCCCCGTGTCCTTGTACCAGGCCAGGACAGGCAGCCGGCACGCTGGCTTCCGGAGACCCGAAACCCGGAACGGCTCTACCGTGTCTACAACGGACGCCACCGCCACATCGGTAGCGACGTGCTCGCCGGCGTACTCCGCGATCTTGCGCACCTCGACATTGGTCCCGGGTTCGACGAGCAGGCGTTCGGTTCAGCAGTCCTTGCCCGCCTCCGCGCGATGCCCGAACTGCACGCCCTGACGGCAGCCGGGCGGATGAACCTGGGCGACGCGCAGGCGGACCTGGCCGCAACAGGAGACTTCACGGCTGAGCAGGCGCAGCGCGCAGTCGAGACGATCGCAGCGTGGCTGGGCTACTTCGATGAGGTCCACCTCGTGCCCGTCGGCCCCTGGGAGATTCGCCTGGGCAAGGAACTCACCTAGAGGGAGCCACCTCACCGCAGAGGGTGGTCTGCGAAGCCTCGATGCTCCGGCGGACCACGCTCCAGGATCTCCGCCCGCCACCAAGGCTCAGCAAAGCCCGGGCAGCGCGATATCTTAATGGCGCCCACACCAACCAGGGCTTCGACGTGGTGCGCAAGGCAGAGAAGGTACCGGGACATGGCAGTAGCGCGGATCCCCTACCTGCTTGGCCACGCCGAGATCGCCGAGCTGTTCGGCGTCAAACGTCAGACCTCGGCGAAGTGGCGCGTCGACGGAACACTGGGCCAGCCCGACCTTGTCGCGTCCGGCAACCCCTACTGGTTGCTAAACACCGTCCTCCGACTCGACGGCCATGCGGGCCGGCAGGTCGCCGAGCAACGCCTCAAGCACTACCAGGCGAGCATCCCGGATGGCTACCGCGTCGACGACCGTGAGCTGCTACCCGTCGTCCTGGGGATCCAGGAGGTCGCTCAGGTGCTAGATCGTTGATGTGATTTTGGTTGTTCGTCTGTGGGCATGGCGAAGGGCGTCCATGGTCGGTGTGTGAAGACTGACTTGGACGCCCTTCTGAC
>NZ_JBIRUB010000048.1:0-21440 GCF_044334985.1 Embleya sp. NPDC020630 | reverse complement strand
CCCCTGTCGCCGGTTGGATGTCCATGACATCCAACCGGCACGCAGACCATCACGACCACCGGCCACCCGGTGAACGTTTCCGGTCACAG
The DNA here is from genome assembly GCF_044334985.1 of Embleya sp. NPDC020630. Classification (NCBI taxonomy): domain Bacteria; kingdom Bacillati; phylum Actinomycetota; class Actinomycetes; order Kitasatosporales; family Streptomycetaceae; genus Embleya; species Embleya sp. NPDC020630. Next base: position 21,351 of record NZ_JBIRUB010000048.1, on the reverse strand, counting down.
CACTAGCGGCGCGAAAGACCGGGACACCGAGGGAGACCGCCCGCAGCAGCAGCGGCCTCGGCTTCGGCTGTGGCTGTGGCTGTGGGCCGTGGCTTGGCTGTGGCAGTCGGCGGAGACGCCTCTTGTGTCCGCGCTGCGGCTGCGGTGTGCCGGTGCGGAGCTGCTCTGGGTCGCGGGGCGGGCTGCCGCCGGCGTGCGAGGCTCGGAGACCCGAAGCTGCCGACGAGACGGGCCCGTTGCTCGCCGCACGCCGGCTCGCAGCGGCGAGGGCAGGGAGGACGCTCGGGTTGCATCCGCTGGGCACCTTTTCAGGTGGGTCGGGCGTTCTCGGCGGGCGTTGCGCCTTGGGTTGCGGGTGGCTGGTGCGGGGCTGGTCTGAGTCGGTGGTGGGCCGCCGCCGGCGCGCGGGGCTCCAAGACCCGGGGCTCCCGACGAGACGGCCGCGTTGGTCACCGGAAAACCAGCTGGCAGCGGCGGGCAGGGTGAGGGGTCGAGTCGAGTCCGCCACCGTGCCTTCCCGGGTGGGTCGGGTGCTTCCGTCCTCCGTTGCGCTTGTGGTTGCGGCCGGCTGGTCCGGGGTTCGTCTGAGTCGGTGATGGGCCGCCGCCGGCATGCGGAGCTCCAAGACCCGGGCTCCCGACGAGACGGCCGCGTTGCTCGGCGAAATCCGGCTGGCAGCGGCGGGCGGGGAGGACGCTCGGGTCGAGCCTGCTGGCCGGCCTTCCCGAGTGAGTCGGTGTTCCCGACGGGCGTTGCGCCATTGGTTGCGGGTGGCTGGTGCGGGGTTGGTCTGAGTCGGTGATGGGCCGCCGCCGGCATGCGGGGCTCCAAGACCCGGGCCCCGACGAGACGGGCGCCTTGCTCGGCGAAAACCGGCTGGCAGCGAGGGAGCGGGAGGGTGGTCGGGTCAAGTCGTCCGCGAGCCTTCCCGAGTGGGTTGGGCAGGGCGTTTCGAGGTGCGGTGGGCGTGTGTGGGGGCGAGAGTTCGCGAAACCGGACGGCGTGAGGTGCCGTGGTCTCGGCATGAGAGAAAACCGCAGGTCAGCAGGAAGGGAAGCCGTTTCCAGTGCTTCGGGATCCGGTTTCGGCTCCCGCTGGGCACTTTCGGTCTCCTCAACAGCCTCTGCGTGGTCGCAGCGCTCGAAGTCGGCGGCGATTGGGCGGTTTTGGTCTTTACGGCGGCGTTGAGGGTGTCGGAGCGCACGAAACCGGCACCCGACGCCCGACTTTCCGCCCCGACCCCGCAAAACCGCAGGTCACCGAAGCTCGAAGCCCACAACCACCCATCGCGATCCGGTTTCGAACCCCAACTCTCCTCCCCACACCCCCGAAGCACCCCGACCCACCCGGGGAGGCTCCTCGGGGAACTCGACTTGACCACCCGCCCTGCCCCGGCTGCTGGCTTGTTTTTGCCGACCAACACACCCCTCTCACCGAGAGACCGGAGTCTTTGAGCTCCGCACGCCGGCGGCGGCCCACCACCGATTCAGACCAACCCCGCACCAGCCACCCGCAACCCAAAGCGCAACGCACGCCGGAAGCACCCGACCCACTCGGGAACGCACGCCCGGCGAACCCAACCCGAGCCCCCACCCCGCCCGCCGCCGCCGGGTGCTTTTTCGCCGACCAACACACCCGCCTCGCCAAAAGCCCCCAGTCTCGGAGCCCCGCCCGCCGGCAGCGGCCCACCACCGACGCGGACCAACCCCGCACCAGCCACCCGCAACCCAAGGTGCAACGCACGCCGGAAACACCCCGCCCACCCGGGAAGGCACCCCGGCGGCCTCGACCAGACCGACCTGGGTGTTTTCACCCGGAGGTCGTCACCCTCTCGTGCAGCGGAGCATGACGCCGGGGGTTTTGGTCGCCGCCGCGTCGGCGGCCGATCTGTTGGGGTGGGGACTTCAGGGGGACGTGGTGGGGACAGGGAGGGGCAGATCGTGATTCCGGCGTAAACGTGGCCATATCGGCGGTAGCGTGGCCGGTATTGGTTCATGCAGCCCTCGGGGGTGGCACGTCATGACGGCGAAACCCGGCAATCCGGCGCTCGTTCGCGCCCGCCACGCGCGCGGGTGGATCGCGAGCGGCATCTCTCGGCGGCCTTTCGGGAGTGCGCGGCGGGGTTGGGGTTGCGGCTGGATGTGAGCGTGCGGCAGGTCCGGCGTTGGGAGTCGGCGAACCCGCCCTGGCCGACGCCCGATTACGAGCGTGTGCTGGAAACCCTGTTCGGCGTGCCACTGGATCGCCTCGGCTTTGTCCGACCTCCGCGCATGGCGGGTCTCGAACGGTCCGACAGCGGTGCGGGACGCGCCTTCCGCGAGTCCGAGGGAGACCGCGCGCAGCCGGGATGGTGGCTTACCGAGTCCGATGAGGTTGCGGAGAGCGTTCACTACGGTCGGCTGCTGGAGGCGGAACGATCTGCGGTGTCCCAGCGGTGTTACCTACCCACCCTGCTTCCCGGTCTGCTGCAGACGTTCGAGTACGCCTTCACCATCATTCGAGCCGGTTCGCCGCTGATGCCGCAGGACGAAGTCCTCCTTCGTGCGCAGCGCCGAGTGAAACGGCTCGGGCATGTCGGGAGGTTCTCGTACGTAGAAGGCTCTCTGTGGTTCGTCATCCACGATTCGGCACTTCGCAACCCGGTCGGCGGTTGGCAGACCCTCACCGATCAACTCGGGCACCTACTGGTCGTTCTATCGCAAAGAACCGACATGCGCCTTCAGGTACTTCCCGACGATGTGGGTGCGCATCCGGGGCTCAACGCCGGCCCGTTCACCTGGTACGACTTCGGGCGGGAGAGCGTTGTCTATCGAGAGTTCATCACCGGACGTCTGTGGACCTCCGATTCAACCTGTCTCGCCGCCTATTCGCTGGTTTACGCTCATCTGCAAGCGGCTGCCCTCCCGGTGGACGAGTCCATCGAACTCATCGCGAAGAGGGCCCGGGAAGCGGAATTGAAGGTGTGGGCCACAACTCCAAGCTCGCCTACGGACCGATAGTCACCATGCCTTCTGCTGCGTGGCGTGCGTTTCTCGGCGGAGTCCGTTCGTGGTGAGTGCGGGCAGCGCAACCGGCTGGGGAGTAGCTCGGGTTGGGCGCGTTGAACGGGCTGTTGCACATGATCGCCAACGCGGGCGCGGGATTTCAGGGGTCGGCGTCGGGCGACCAACCTTCTGTAACACCTGCGGCCGGAGGGCGTCCTGAGGGGTGTCACCAGGGCAAACGTGGTGTTGGAGTGGGGCCGCGCGGGGGGCCGGCGGGCTTGGCTGTTCTCTTTGGTGACCATGTCACCGGTCTGTGACAGCGCCGTCGTGGGTCGACGACTCCCGTATCGCCCGGCTGTGCGACCTCGCAATAGTGATCGAGCAAGCACCGCGGGGCCTCGCCGGCCCCGGGCTTCGATCACCGGATACCAAGGGGACGTTCAATGTTCGGGAACCGCAGCAGGGCCTTCCTCCTCTCCGCCGCCGTCGTCGGCGGCGCGATGATGATGACGGCGTGCCAGGGCACCGACTCGGGCAACGCCGCGCAGGGCAACCCGCCCGCCGCCGCTCCGGCGGGCCAGGCCGTCACCCAGCCGTCCGCACCCGGATCCTCGACCACCGGCGGCAACCAGGCAGGCGGGAACACCTCCACCGGCTCCGGCTCCACCGTCAAGGACTCCGGGCAGACCTCCGTCACGCCGAACAAGGCCACCGGCACCACCACCGGCGGCGGCAAGTCCGGCTCCGGGGGCCCCGCCAAGTGCCGCACCGACGACCTCAGCTTCCTCGCCGACGACGTCACCATCGACGGCGACGGCAACCGCACCGTGGCCGTCACCCTCAACAACCTCGCCGGCGACTGCTCCATGTACGGCTTCGCCGGCGTCGACCTCAAGACCACCGCCGGACCGATCTCCGCCAAGCGCACCAGCGAACCCGTCTTCCCCATCACCCTCAAGCGCGACACCTCGATCTCCTTCGGCATCCACTACCCGAGCAACGACTCCGGCGGCTCCGGCGTCCGCATCACCGGCCTGCTCGTCACCCCGCCCGGAGAGACCAAGGCCGCCGACATCCCCTGGCCCGGCGCCGCCACCCTCCCCGTGACCGACGGCACCGGCTCCGCCGTCACCGTCGGCCCCATGGGCAGCGCCGGCCAAGGCGGCTGACGCACACCCGGCCCACACCCCCGCCACACCGTCACAGGTACACCGGATGCAACCGGCCCGAGCGCGCCACATTCAGGCGTGCGTCGTGGCCGGTGCGGGCGAAGGCGGAGACCAGGCGGCCGTCGACGGCGCCGAGGGCGAGGTCGTGGCGTCGGCCCGACCCGTTCGGGGTGGCGGGCGCGCGCGGGGCGGGCACGTACTCCTGGACCAGCCAGCCGGACTCGACGGCGTGCTCCACGGCGCCGGCCCAGGCGGCGTCCGAGGATTCCCGGCCGATGACGACCCCGCGACCTCGCGTGTCGAGCGGGTGCTTGAGGACGTAGCGCTCCCGGTCACGGCCCACGGCGCGCAGAACGGCGCCGTCGCACAGCGCGATGTTGCGTGACCAGGGGATGGCCGGCCGCACACGTCGATGGTCGGCCGCGCCGAACAGGCCGGCGAACCGCGGGTCCGACAACACGGCCAGGCAGAGTTTGTTGTCCCCGAGGAATCGACCGCGCAGCCCGTTCTGGACGAAGAGGCTCCGCTTCCGCACCGCCCGCAGGTACGGCAGCGCGTCGGCGCCCATCCGCAGCAGGTCCCGCGTCGAGATCTTGGCGTAGGCGTGCGCGACCGGCTCCCCGTCGACGACGGTGGTACCGCCGGGGTCGATCCGCAGATCGCGCGGATCGGCGTGCACCACGCGGATCCCGATCGCCGTCAGGCCGGCCTCGTAGTCGTTTATCTCGTTGCGATTGGCCCCCCGCGGACACAGCAGGGCCACCGAGCGCGGTCGGACCCCGGTGTGCCGCAGCGCCAGATCGGCCAGCCAACTGCCGGTCCAGGTGGGCATGTCGGCGGGCAGCGGCGCGGGCAGCGCGACCCCGTTTCGGGTCAGCAGCACCCGCCACGCGGCCCGGCCCCGGCCCGCCGCGGTGAGGCCGGCGGGGCAGTTCGCGTTGGTCTCCAGCACCCGCAGCCCTCCGTCGGGATGGGGCAGCAGATCCAGCCGCATCAGATGTACACGGTGATCGCGCGCGGCGGCGACCTCCTCGCGCAGCGGCTCGGGCACGGTGAGCACACGGCGCAGTCGCGGATCGTGGTCGTACGCGCTCAGGATGGTCTCGATCAGCCGGTGGTACGCGGCGAGGAAGGCGTCCAGTTCCGAACGCAGTCCCGGTCGCAGGCACAGCGGCGGCCCCAGTGGGCGCGGCCGTTGGGCGGCCCCGTCCCACAGGACCAGTGAACGGGTCAGCTCCCGGCCCTGCGGCGTATGCGCCAGCCGAGCCGTGTGTCGCGCGAACGACTCGTCGAGACCCGGCCAGACATGGGATCCGGGCCCCGCGGGTGGACGGCGCAGGGAATGACGCGTTGTCGCGGGCACGATGCCGGTCCTCCTGACCTTCGTGGCCGACCGGCCCGAACCGGCGGCCGGCCCACGCCGCCGTTCACGCGCACAGCAGACCGCACAACAAATCCGCGTAGGCGTGCGTGATCCCGTGCGGCGAGCGGTCGTGCTCGGTTCCCTCGATCGATCGCCACCGCGAGATGCTGGGATTCACCTCGATGATCACGGGACCGTCGGGCCCCTCCAGCAGATCCACCGACGCGACGTCCAGACCGAGCGTCGCGCTCGCGCGGAGCGCGAGTTTCTCGACCCGGGGCGGGAGTTCGGCCGCGGCCCAGCCGTGCGGGTAGAGCGGGTGATGGGTGTTGCCGTCGGGCGCGGTGTTCACGTGGAAGTAGCACGCCACGACCCGCGACCCGATGACCACGACCCGCAGGTCGCGCCCGGGGTTGGTGACGAAGCGCTGCACACACAGCGCGCGGTGGCGTTCCAACAGGTGCCACACCAGGATTCCCGGACGGGTACCGAGCCCCCCGGGATGCGGACTGTCGGAGCCCGCGGCCCGCAGACGCAGGACGTCGACCGAGGCATGCCCGTACGGCGGCTTGACCACGACGTCCTGCCATGCGCCGAGACACGCGTCCACGTCCTCGGGGGTGCGCGCCACCCGCGTGTCCGGCACCGGCAATCCGGCGGAGGCCAGGGCCGCGATCTGGCGCACCTTGTTGTCGTACGCACCGAGGCTGCCCACGGGGTTGACCAGGCGCGTGCCGGCATCGGCCAACAGCCCGAGCCAGGCGAGTTCGTCGGCCAGATGCCCCGAGGGGTGGCGGGTGAGCACCCGTGAGCACACCACCGCGAGCCGGGGCACCTCGAAGCGCCCGTCCTCGCGCAGTACCCCCGCCGGGACACAACTCGGGGTCAGACCGGCCCAGTCGACCGCCTCGACCCGCAGCCCGCGTCCCGTCAGTTCGGCACTCAGCGCCGTCGTCTCCCAGGGCGTGCCGGTGCGGTCGGTCCCGTCGGGCCGATCGAGGATCCACACATCCGCCGCCACCGCGTCGGTACCGTCTGTCACCACGGGCCTCCCGGTTCGACTGTATCCACTCACCGAACCCGGCAAACCGGACAACAACGAGCCGCGCCGCCGAACCCCGGCCATGCCGCACGCGCGCAGGGCGCGCCGGACTCGCACAGAACTCGCGCGGGCCCATCCACCACACCCACCCACCAACCCCCAGGGCCCACTCCCGCCGTAACAGGCGGCACTTTCCGGCCACTTCTGGTTTGCTGGGATCAATCGTTTTCAGTCACAAGCCGGAAAGGGCTTGGTTCCGCGTGGAGTTGTTCGCGATTGTCTTCGTCTCCGTGGCCGGCGGGGGCGTTCTCGTCCGCGCGGGCACGGTCGTCCGGATGTACGAACTCGCCGCATGGCGGCGCTGGTTGCCGTTGAGCCTCGCGCTGTTCGGGATCGCCATGGGTCTGATGCGAGCCGAGGATGTGGTGCCGGTCGCCGGGCTGATCGCCCTGCCGTGCTACGTGGCCTCGGTGTTGTTCGCCCAGGCGGGGATCCAACACGCCGTGGACGAGGAGGCGGCCCGGCGCGGCCGAGGCGACGTCATGATCCCGGCCCCGGACCCAGACCGAACACCCGCCAGCGCTTGGGGGTGACCACGCCCAGACTCGTGCCCTCCCGGGACAGCGGGCGCTGCTGTTGCGCCAGCCCCGCCTCGCCCAGGATGTGCCGCATGGCGAATTCCCAGCGCTCCTGCGCCCATTCGTCCTCGCGCATGGCAACCTCGCCCCACACGATGACGTGCGCGATGTCGCCATCGCGCGCCATCGACAGGCACACCCGCGGATCGTGTTCCAGGTTCGCCTTCTTGGTGCGACCGGTGAGGCTGAGGTAGAGGTACTCGTCGTCGTACGCCAGCATCACCGGGGTCACGTGCGGCTCCCCCGTCGGGGTCACCGTGCCCACGTGCACCCAGTGCTCCGGGTCGCCGAGCATCGCGTCCAGGGCCGTCTTCAGTTCGGGGTCGATCACGGAGGATCCGCCTTTCGCAGCACAGGGGCCTCACCGCCACCGTACTGCGCCTCCCACCCCACCGGTCACGGGATCACCGTCCCAACGGTGTTCGGAAACCGTCTAGAAGTCGTCCGGATACGGTGCGGACACCACCTCGACCACGCTCGGCGCCGGTGTCGTGTACCCCGGCAGCAGTTCGGACAGCAGCGCCCGCACCGCCTTGGTGTCGTTGACCGCCGCCGCCTCGTACAGCTCCGGCAGCCGGACCACCGCGTCCAGGGCCTGTCCCGGCGGTACCGTCGCCTGGATCCGCCGGTGCTCGGTGGGCAGTCGTTCCTCGCCGACGGCGAACAGCGCCTCGTTGAGCTTCTCGCCGGGCCGCAGACCGGTGAACCGGATCGGCACGTCTGGCAGGTTCACCTGTTCGGCGAACTTGTGCACCAGGTCCACGATCCGTACCGGCTCGCCCATGTCGAGGACGAAGATCTCCCCGCCCTGGGCCATCCGACCCGCCTCCAGGACCAGCCCGACGGCCTCCTCGATGGTCATGAAGAACCGGGTGACGTCGGGGTGCGTGACGGTGACCGGGCCGCCGGCGCGCAACTGCTCGGCCAGTACGGACAGCAGCGAACCGCGGCTGCCCAGCACGTTGCCGAACCGCACGCCCGCGAACACCCCGGGCGCCTGCGTGTTCGCCTGCACGATCAGCTCGGCCAGCCGCTTGGTGGCGCCGAGCACCGAGACCGGATCCGCCGCCTTGTCGGTGGAGATCAGCACGAAGCGCTCGACCCCGACGTCCAGGGCCGCCCGGACCAGGTTCTCCGTACCCAGCACATTGGACTTCACCGCCTCGCACGGATGCCGCTCCAGCAGCGGCAGGTGCTTGTGCGCGGCGGCGTGGAAGACCACTTCCGGCTTGAGTTCGTGGAAGAGCTGCTCGATCCGCGGCCGATCCCGGATGTCGGCGATGACCAACGACTCGTCGTCGAGCAACGCCTCGCCCCACACGTCCAGTTGCAAACGATGGAGGTTGGACTCGTCGTGGTCGAGCATGTACATCCGGCTCGGCCCGAAGCCGTACACCTGCCGGCACAGCTCGCTGCCGATCGAGCCGCCGGCGCCGGTGATCAGCACCCGGCGCCCCGCGATCACCTCGCGCACCGACGCCGAGGCCACGTGCAGTTCCTGCCGACCGATCAGCCGGTTGACGTCGAGCATGCGCATGTCGCTGCCGACCACGTCGCGCCGCAACGCGACCAGGAAGGACGGCAGATACCGCACCGCAGCGCCGATCGCGGCCGCGCCGGCGGCGACCTTGCGAAACTCCTCGTGCGGAAGGCCCGGGATGGCCAGGACGACCACCTCGATGCCATGCTCCAAAGCCACGTCGGTCAGGGCGTCGAGACCGCCCAGGACCGGAAGCAAATGTTGTGGATTGTCCGCGTCGGCGACCCGGACCCCGTCCTTGTCGGGATCGTCGTCGAGAAATCCGATCGGACGCAACCCGAATTCGGGCGTCCGCAACAGATCCCTCGCCAACGCGCTGCCCGCCGACCCGGCCCCCACGACCAGGGTCCGCAGACCCGCTCCGGATATGTCCGTCGCTGCCGAACTCCGACCCATCAAGCCCCCCTCGGTCAGGAGCAGCGTGATCGGCCTCGGATCGTGCACCGACCACACGCGGCACCGATCCGCCGGTGCAGCCAGGCGTCCCGCCTCGTCGCACCACGCCCACCCCGGCGGTCGTACGCAACTGCCCCTATTGCCCCCACAATCCCCGACGGCCCCACGATTACGGCGTCACTTGCGGCCCAGGCGCATCGGGTGGACCAACAGCCGCGCAGGCAACCACCGGCACTCGGGATTCAGCGTACGGCCCGCCTCGGGCCGCCGTCGCGGTTTTGCCCAAACGCCCGAGAGTTTGGTGTTTGCCGTTTGCGCGAGGGAACGCCACCCGCCTCCACCACGTCCCCTTCTGTTCCCCGGGCACGAAGTCCGGGCCCCACCCGTTCCGTTCCCCCGGCACGAAAATCGGCCCCACCCGCGACGCACGCGGATGAGGCCGACCCCGAGTCCTGCCCGACCGATCAATCCACCACCGGCGGAGCCGTGGTGCGGTCGCCCACCCACGTCTCCTCCTCCTCGCGCAGGTAGTCGGCGCGCTGCCGCCGGTTGCGCTGGTCGCGCTCCCCGCCGCCCGCGCCCATCCCGCCGCCGCCGCGCATCCCGCCGCGACCGGCGCCGGCCTGCCCGCCCGCACCCGCGCCGGCCCGCCCGGCCAGACCGGTGCCGCCGGAGGAGAACCGGCCCGCCCCGCTCGCGGTACGCGGAGTGCCGCCGACCACGCCACCGCTCTGCCCGGTGAACCGGCGCCCACCCGCGCCCCCGGGCTTGCCGCCGAAGCGACCGCCGGACGGGTGCTCGCCGCCACCGCCGCCGCCCGGACCGCGCCCGAAGGGCCGACCGCCGGTGACCGGCTCGGTCGACGACTGGACGTTGGGGTTGCGCCCGTTGCCGGGCAGCGGGTTCGAGGTCAACTGGGCCTTGGTGACCCCGGTCTTGCCACCGGGCGCAATGCCGACCTTGCCGCCGGCCGGCAACGGCGGGAAGCCGCCGGGCAGACCACCGGGCGGATTCTGCTGGAAGGGACCGCTGCCACCGGGACCGGGCAGACCGGGACCCGTGGGGCCGGGGGGACCGTCCAACACCGGCGTGGGCCCGTTCTGGAACGGACCGGTGCCCTGGAGGTCGGTACCGACCGGCGGCATGTAGCCACCGGGACCCCCGACACCCCCGGACCCCGAGCCGCTCGAACCCGAACCGTCGGAGCCGGAGTACACCACGCCGCCGTCCCCGTTGGGCCCGTGCCCGGGGATCAGCGTCCCGCCGTCACGGCCCGTCGTGGTCCGCACCGTCGAGTTGTTGCCGGTCCGCCGGGGGTCGCCGGTCGTACCGCCGCCCCCGTGGTGCGTCACCTGCGGCAGCGCGGGCAGCGGCGGGAATTCCACCGCCGGTGCCTTGGCCAGCGTCTCGGTGGTCACCGTGTAGGTGCTGCCCAGGCTCTCCATCCGCCGGATGGCCTCCTGGCGCGCCTTCTCCAACTCGGTCTTGGCCGACTCGACCAGGACCTTCTTGTCGGGGCTGTCGCCGGGTTGGCACAGCAGCTTCCTGTCCCCGTTGCTGTCCACGATGACCTTGGCGTTCGCCGGCACCTCCGGCATGGTCAGCAGCGCGAAGCTCAACTCGCTGCCCGCGTGGTCCATCGCGGTGCCGACCATGCCCGAGTGCTCGGCGAACTTGCGCGTCGCGACCATGACCTTGCCGGCCCAGTCGCGGAAGCCGTCGGCCGACTTGCCCTTCCACTCCAGTCGGCTGATCCGCGTCTCCAACGCCGTCGTCAGCGTCTCCAGCGTCTCCTTGGCATCGAGCAACGCCTTTCCCGACGCCGTCAGTTCGGCCGGTCGCGCGCCGTCGATCATCTTCTTCAGCGCCTCGTGCGAAAACTCGTCGAACTTGGTGGGACCGTCTCCCCACCCACCGCCACCGCCCGCATCCGCAACCATCACATCACCCCGTCCCCGTAGTTGCCGTCACGTCGAATCGGACCCCGCTCAGGGGGCCTTCGCCGGCGGCGCGGGAGCCGGCGCGTTGTTCGCGTAGTCCTGTTGCAGAGCCTTGTACTTGGCGGTGAACTCCGCCTCGTTGCCCTCGTACGTGCCCTGCACGTACTGGACGGTCATCTGCATCGCCTCGATCTGGCGCTTGAGCTGCGTCGACAGGTCGATCAGCTCCGAGCGCACGTCGACGTAGGCCGACCACAGCCGGATCGCCTCGCCGAAGTTGCCCGAGGCGTCCAGCTCGACGCGGTTGTCCACCAGCTTGTGCGGTGCCGCGGTGGATGCGTCCAGGTCGTCCAGCGCGCGCTGGACGTCCTTCTGGAACTGCACCATCGATTCCAGACCGACGGACAGCGCCTGCATGTCCGACGACGAGACCCCCACGGGTCCGCCGTCACCGATATCCGCAATGAGCACCATCTGCCACACTCCCCCGTGCGTGGAGCCGATACCTCACCCCGTCACCACGCAGCTAGTTACCAACGCACCGCGCGTGCCCCACGTCCGAGGCGGCGCATCGCGGCGCACCCGTATCAGTAATCCCCAGACTACCCAGCCGATATGACCGATGGGTACGGGGTAACCCTCGCTTCGGACGGTGACCGGGTATCGATTCGGGGAACCACGAACGCGCGGGATACCCGACATGTCCCATCGCCGGGTATCCCGCTACGAACTATTCGGCCTCTTCGGCCAGTTCCAGCCAGCGCATCTCCAACTCGTCCCGCTCGTCCCGGATCGCGCGCAGTTCGGCGTCGAGCGCGGAGACCTTGTCGAAGTCGGTGGCATGCTCGGCCAGGCCGTCGTGCACCTTCTTCTCCCGGTCGGCCAGCTTGGTCAACTGCCGCTCGACCCGCTGGAGTTCCTTCTTCGCCGCCCGGGTGTCCCCGCCGCTGCGGCGGACCGGCGCGGCGGCCGTGGCGCCCGCCTCGACGACGGCGTGCCGGCGCTGGAGGTATTCCTCGATGCCGCCCGGCAACATCCGCAACGTGCGGTCGCCGAGCAGCGCGAGCACCGTGTCGGTGGTGCGCTCGACGAAGTAGCGGTCGTGGCTGACGATCACCAGCGAGCCCGGCCAGCCGTCGAGCAGGTCCTCCAGCTGGGTCAGCGTCTCGATGTCGAGGTCGTTGGTCGGTTCGTCCATGAACAGCACGTTGGGCTCGTCCATCAACAGCCGCAGCAGCTGCAACCGGCGCCGCTCGCCACCGGACAGGTCGGAAACCGGCGTCCACTGCTTCTCGCCGGTGAAGCCGAACTGCTCGCACAGCTGACCGGCGGTCAGCTCCTTGCCCTTGCCGATCTCGACCCGCTCGCGCACCTGGGAGACCGCCTCCAACACGCGCAGCGTGCCCGGCAGTTCGACGACTTCCTGGGAGAGGTAGGCGAGCTTGACGGTGCGTCCGACCACGATCTTGCCCGCGGCGGGTTGGCGGTCCTCGTAGGCCGCGTCCTTGAGCGCGCGCAGCAGCGAGGTCTTGCCCGCGCCGTTGACCCCGACCAGGCCGATCCGGTCGCCCGGGCCCAGGTTCCAGGTCAGGTGCTCCAGGAGGGTCTTGGGGCCCGCCTCGATCCGTACGTCGAGCAGTTCGAACACGGTCTTGCCCAGACGCGCGTTGGCGAAGCCGCGCAGTGCCAGGGTGTCGCGAGGCGGCGGCTCGTCGGCGATCAGCTCGTTCGCCGCCTCGATCCGGAACTTGGGCTTGGAGGTGCGCGCGGGGGCGCCGCGGCGCAGCCAGGCCAGCTCCTTGCGGACCAGGTTCTGCCGCTTGGTCTCCTCGGTGCTCGCGATCCGCGCGCGCTCGGCGCGGGCCAGGACGTACGCCGAGTAGCCGCCCTCGTAGTCGTGCACCTTGCCGCCCTGCACGTCCCACGTGCGGGTGCAGACCTCGTCCAGGAACCAGCGGTCGTGGGTGACCACGACGAGCGCGGAGCGCCGGGTCTTGAGGTGTCCGGCCAGCCAGGCGATGCCCTCGACGTCGAGATGGTTGGTCGGCTCGTCGAGGATGATCAGGTCGTGCTCTTCGATCAGCAGCTTGGCCAGCGCGATCCGGCGCCGCTCGCCACCGGACAGCGGGCCGATCACCGAGTCGATACCGCTCTCGAAGCCGGGCATGGACAGCCCGCCGAACAACCCGGTCAGCACGTCGCGGATGCGCGCGTCGCCCGCCCACTCGTGCTCGGGCCGATCGCCGACGATCTCCCGCCGTACGGTGGCCGTCGGGTCGAGGTCGTCCTGCTGGCTGAGGATGCCCAGGCTGAGCCCGCCCACGTGGGTGACCCGGCCCGAATCGACCGGTTCCCGCTGGGCCATCACCCGGATCAGCGTGGTCTTGCCGTCACCGTTGCGACCCACGACCCCGATCCGGTCGCCCTCGGCCACGCCGAGGGACACTTCGTCGAGCAGGGTGCGCATGACGTACGCCTTGCCGACTGACTCAAGATTGACCAGGTTCGCCATCAGACCGAACCGCCATACCGCAACGCTCGCATTCGACCAAGCCTAACGGTCTCCGCTACACCGTGTTCTCGCGCTCCACCGGAACGACCCGGCGCGGCAGTACCCGGGCCCCGGGCACCGCGCCGAACGCGACGCGCGCGGCCCGGCAGGTGCCCGATCCGGTCAGCCGCTCGGCCACCAGCCCGGCCGTCTCCCGGTCCGGCGCCAGGAACGCGCAGGTGGGTCCGGAGCCGGAGACCAGCGAGCCGACGGCGCCCGCGGCCATGCCCGCCGCGAGCGTCGCGGCCAGCGCGGGCCGCAGGGACAGCGCGGCCGGTTGCAGATCGTTGACCAGGTTCGCGCCCAGCGCGCGCGCGTCGCCCGCCCGCAGCGCGGCGATCAGCTCGGCCCGCGGCTCCGGCGGCCCCACCGGCTCGCCGGCCAGCTCGCGCAGCCGGTCGCACTCGCCGTAGACGGCGGGCGTGGACAGCCCGCCGTCGGCGAGCGCGAAAACCCAGTGGAAGCGCGCCGTGGTCGGCACCGACGCCAGCCGCTCGCCCCGCCCGGTGCCGATCGCGGTCCCGCCCAGGTCGGAGAACGGCACGTCGCTGCCCAGCTCCGCGCCGAGCCGGCGCAACATCGGGCGCGGGGTGTCGCCGCGCCACAGCGTGTCGCACGCGAGCAGCGTGGCCGCGGCGTCCGCGCTGCCGCCGGCCATGCCGCCCGCGACCGGGATGCCCTTGCGGATGTGGATGCCCACGTTCGGCTCGCGGCCGAGCCGGTCGGCGAGCAGGATCGCCGCGCGCGCGGCCAGGTTGTTGTGGTCCAGCGGGACGTCGCCGACGCCCTCGCCCTCACAGGTCACCACGAGCCGCTCCGCCGGGGTGACGGTGACCTCGTCGTACAGCGACACGGCGTGGAAGACGCTGACCAGCTCGTGGAAGCCGTCGGGCCGCACGCCACCGACCGCGAGCTGCAGATTGACCTTCGCGGGAACGCTGACGGTGACGGAAGACACGGCTAGTGGAACTCCTTCGTGGCCCTGTCGGGCCTCTTCGGACGCGGGCCGTGCGAACTCCCCGGCACCGTCGCCGATGGTATCGACGGCGGCACCCGGCCCTCAGTCGCGGGGCCCGTTCGGGGCGCCTTGGGGGCGGTTGTCGGGCCGACTGTCGGGCCGGTGCTCGGCGATCCGGGCGAACTCCGCCACTCCCAGCGCCTCGCCGCGGGTGCGCGGGTCGATCCCGGCCGCGCGCAGCGCCTCCTCGGCCCCGGCCGCCGAGCCGGCCCAGCCCGCCAGCGCCGCCCGCAGCGTCTTGCGCCGCTGCGCGAAGGCCGCGTCCACCACCGCGAACACCTCCGCGCGGGTCGCGGTGGTCGGCGGCGGATCGCGGCGGACGAACGACACCAGGCCGGAGTCGACGTTGGGCGCGGGCCAGAACACGTTGCGCCCGATCGCGCCCGCGCGTTTGACGTCCGCGTACCAGGCGGCCTTGACCGACGGCACCCCGTACACCTTGCCGCCGGGCGTGGCCGCGAGCCGGTCGGCCACCTCGGACTGCACCATCACCAGGAGTCGATCGAGCGAGGGGAACGTCTGGAGCATGTGCAGCAGCACCGGCACCGAGACGTTGTAGGGCAGGTTCGCCACCAGCGCGGTGGGCGCCGGGCCGGGCAGTTCGGCGACCGTCATGGCGTCGGCGTGCACCAGCGCGAAATCGGCCGCCCGCTCCGGCATCCGGGCCGCGATCGTGGTCGGCAGGTGCCGGGCCAGGACCGGGTCGATCTCGATCGCGACCACCCGCGCGGCGCTCTCGAGCAGGGCCAGGGTCAACGAGCCGAGGCCGGGGCCGATCTCGACGACCACGTCGTCGGGCCGCACCCCGGCGGTGCGCACGATGCGGCGCACCGTGTTGGCGTCGATCACGAAGTTCTGGCCGAGCTGCTTGGTCGGGCGCACACCCAGGGCCTCGGCGAGCGCACGGATGTCCGCGGCACCGAGGAGTCCCGGTCCCGCGGGAAGATCACTCACGAGAAGAGCCTACTGCCGCACAGCGGCCACGGACTCGCCCCGCGCTGGACATACATGAGCTTTGCCCGATATGTCTGCTCGGAGGCGGGTGCCTGGCTGGCCACCCCGGTGCCGCCCATCGACTGCCAGGTCTGCGCGTCGAACTGGTAGAGCCCGTGATAGGTCCCCGAGCCGTCCACCACGTTCGCCCGGCCGCCCGACTCGCACTGCGCGAGCGCGTTCCAGTTGAGCTGGTCGGCCCCGGCCACCGAGTTCGGCATCTCCTTGGTGCCGACCTTGACGATCTGGGTGACCGGCTCCTTGATCACCTTCTCCGAGATCTTGCGCGGCTCCTGCTTGACGCCGTTGATCGTCTCGTAGGAGTAGGTGATCTGCTTCAGCCCGGTCACGCCCTTGGTGGCGACCTCCTCGGTGCCCTTGAACTGGGTCGGGTCGTCCTGCTTGACCGTCTTGAACGGAAGCTTCTCGTCCTTGGTGACCGTGCTGCCGGTGACCCGCAGGATGGAGATGGTCTGCCCCTGCTGCGGATACGCGTCGGTCGGCACGTCCATCCGGTCCTGCGGACCTATCGCGATGCCCGCCTGGTCCAGGGCTGCCTGCACGGTGGCCGCGTTGGTCCGCAGCGGGACGGTCCTGCCGTCGACCAGGAAGGTGATCGCGCGTTCGGTGCGCACGTCCAGGTTGAGCCCCTGCCGGCCGATCGGCAGATCGCGCGAGACGGACAGGTAGGCGCCGTCCGCCCGCACCCCGACCTGCTCCAGCGCCTCGGACACCGACTTCGCGGTCACCCAGACCTGCTGCGGCCGGCCGTCGACGGTCAGGGTCAGCAGGCGGCCGTAGCGCACCGCGATGCGGTCGCCGTCCTCGATGCCCGCCTTGCGGCCGGGCGCGACGATGTCGTGCTCGCCGACCTTGACGTCCTGGCGGTCGAGCAGCCCGGAGACGTCGGAGGCGAACGTGTGCACGGTGCGCTCCTCGCCGTCCACGACGAGCTTGACCGTCTTGTCGTAGGCGACGAAGGCTGTGGTGCCGCCGACCAGGACGGCGACCACCAGTGCCTGCGGGACGAGCGAACGCAGGGACGGGCCGGGGCGGCTGCCGCCCCTCCCCGCCCGGGCGGAGGTACGCCTGCGGGCGGAGCCGGCGGAACGACTCAAGGGTGCTCCTGAGGGGTTTCCGGGGGTCGGGTCCGGGGGTGTGATCCCGGGTGCGGGCCGAGGTTCCGCCCGACGAGCACCGGACTGTACACCGGCCCGGGACGCGGGCCGGCCGCCGCCCGGTCGTCCCGGTGACGGGCGGCCGGCCCGCACCGGCCGCGGCGGGCCGGTGGGGCAACTACGCGGGCGCGAACGCGCGTTCGGCGTTGGCCGCGAGTGCGGCGGCCAGTTCGTCCTCGGCCAGGCCCTTGACCTCGGCCATCGCCCGTACCGTGATCGGCACGAGGTAGGGCGCGTTGGGGCGGCCCCGGTAGGGCACCGGGGTCAGGAACGGCGCGTCGGTCTCGACCAGGATCAGCTCGGTCGGGGCCACCGTCAGCGCGTCGCGCAGCGGCTGCGCGCTGGGGTAGGTCACATTGCCCGCGAAGGACATCACGTAGCCGTGCTCGGCGCAGGTCTTCGCCATCTCGGCATCACCCGAGAAGCAGTGGAAGACCACCCGTTCCGGGGCGCCCTCCTCGGCCAGGATCCGCAACACGTCGGCGTGCGCCTCGCGGTCGTGGATCACCAGCGGCTTGCGGTGCCGCTTGGCGATCTCGATGTGCCGGCGGAACGACTCCTGCTGGGTGGCCACACCCTCGTCGCCGGTGCGGAAGTAGTCGAGGCCGGTCTCGCCGACCCCGCGCACGTGCGGCAGCGCGGCGAGCCGGTCGATCTCGGCGATCGCCGCGTCCAGGGCGGCCGCCCCGCCGGGCGCGCGCCGCTGTCCGGACCACCCGTCGGGGTCGCCGAGCACGATCCGCGGCGCCTCGTTCGGGTGCAGCGCCACGGTGGCGTGCACCCGCTCGTGCGCGGCGGCGGTCTGTGCCGCCCAGACCGAGGACGGCACGTCGATGCCGACCTGGACGAGGGTGTCCACGCCCACCGCGGCGGCGGCCGACAACGCGTCGGCCGGCGTCGTGTCCTGGAGGTCCAGGTGCGTGTGCGCGTCCCAGACCGGCACCCGCAGCGGATCCGGGGCGGGCGGCGGGGTGGTGTCCCGAGGCCCGCCGTCCCGCCGCTTGCGCTTGCTCACCTACGCGTCCGCCTTCTTCTCTTCCAGCCTCGGGAACAACACCGCGCCCTTGGTGACCACGGCCCCTTCGGGCAACTGCCCCCAGCGGCCCGCGTCCTGCACGTGCTGCGCGTCCAGCGCGCCCAGGTGGGCCTCGGCGCCGAGCGAGTCCCACAACTTGTGCGCGGTCTCCGGCATCACCGGGTTGAGCAGCACGGCGAGCGCGCGCAGCGACTCGGCCGAGGTGTACAGGATCGTGGCCAGCCGGGCCCGGCCCTCGGGGCTGTCGTCCTTGGCCACCTTCCACGGCTCCTGCTCCGTGATGTAGCCGTTGACCAGCTTCACGTAGCCGAACACCGCGTCCAGACCGGCCTGGAAGTCGAGCGCGCGGACCCGGTCGTCGGCGAGCGAGACCGTCTCGATCAGCGCGCTGTGCAGCACTCCCTCGGCGTCCCCGTCGGCGGTGGAGGCGGGCAGCGCGCCGTCGAAGTACTTGCCGACCATGGCCGCCACGCGCGAGGCCAGGTTGCCGAAGTCGTTGGCCAGCTCGGAGGTGTACCGCGCGGAGAAGTCCTCCCACGAGAACGACCCGTCCTGGCCGAACTGGATCGCGCGCAGGAAGTAGTAGCGGTAGGCGTCGACGCCGAAGTGGTCGGTGAGCTGCCGCGGCGAGATGCCGGTCAGGTTCGACTTGCTCATCTTCTCGCCGCCGACCATCAGCCAGCCGTTCGCGAACACCCGCCCGGGCACCGGCAGTCCGTTGGCCATCAGCATCGCGGGCCAGATCACCGCGTGGAAGCGCAGGATGTCCTTGCCGACCAGGTGCACGTCGGCCGGGAAGGTCTGCTCGAACTTCGCCTGGTCCGCGCCGTAGCCGACGGCGGTGGCGTAGTTGAGCAGCGCGTCGATCCACACGTAGATGACGTGCTTGGGGTCCCACGGCACCGGGATGCCCCAGTCGAACGTGGACCGCGAGATGGACAGGTCCTGCAGGCCCTGCCGGACGAACTGCAGCACCTCGTTGCGGGCCGAGGCAGGCTGGATGAAGTCGGGGTTGGCCTCGTAGAACTCCAGCAGGCGCGGACCGTACTCGGAGAGCTTGAAGAAGTAGTTCTCCTCCTTGAGCATCTCCACCGGACGCTTGTGGATGGGGCACAACTTCTGCCCGTCCTCGCCGTCGAGCAGGTCACCCGGCGCCTTGTACTCCTCGCACGCGACGCAGTACGGGCCCTCGTAGCCGCCCTTGTAGATCTCGCCCTTGTCGAACAGGTCCTGGACGAACTCCTGGACCCGGGCGGTGTGTCGCAGCTCGGTGGTGCGGATGAAGTCGTCGTTGGCGATCTCCAGGTGCTCCCACAGCGGCTTCCACGCCTCCGTGACCAGCTTGTCGCACCACTCCTGCGGAGTGACCCCGTTCGCCTCGGCCGTGCGCATGATCTTTTGACCGTGCTCGTCCGTGCCGGTGAGGAACCACACCTTCTCGCCGCGCTGACGGTGCCAGCGGGTGAGCACGTCGCCTGCGACGGTCGTATAGGCGTGGCCCAGGTGCGGGGCGTCATTTACATAGTAAATGGGCGTTGTGACATAGAACGCCTTCGTGCGCTCGCCCGCAGTGTGTTCAGTGGTTCCAGTGGCCGCCATACCCGGAATCCTACGGCCGGCGGGACGCCGTCCGCCCCCGAGTATCCCCGGGGGCGGACGGCGGCGTCCGGGCGGGCCGGACGGGGGTCAGGCGGAGCGGTGCAGCGAGGGCAGGTGCCACCGCGAGGCACCGCGCGGGGCGGGCACCTTGTCCGGCTTCGCGGCCTTGGTCGGCTTGACGGCCTTCACTGCCTTGACCGGCTTGGGGGTGCCTGCGACCGAGGCGACCCGTCCGGCGGGCAGTATCCGCAGCCGGGTGCCGTCGCAGTGCTCGCACGCCGGCTTGGTGAACGGGGACGGCACAAGGGTCCCCTCCGAGTAGTAGCGGCACAGTCGCAATCCGTGCAGATCGGTCGCGTGGTGAATCTCGTAGTCGCGTTCCCAGCCTCGACCACACGACATACAGACGAAGGAGTAGGACTCGTGCACCACCGTCGGGTTCTCCATGACGACCTCCTCACACGGGTGGGCCCGCCGACTGGTTCGAGGGCTTCCCGTGACCGGTATCCATGGAATGCCCGAGGGGGCGGCGACGTATCGACCCCAACGGTTCCTTGACGGGGGGCACTACGGAATATTGATATTCCGAAAGACTCATCACCCGATCGAGTGCAGCGCCCTACCTGCCCGTTGCACGCGCTTGACCGTCGCGCCGTGCGCGGGCACGAGCGACCCGGACACGCCGGGTGGCAATCGGTACACAGAGCGTTTCGGGAGGGGTGGGTCGGGGCGATCGGACGCCCCCGGGCCGACCTACTTGCCCGCCTGGGCCGCCTTGGCCGCCACCACCGCGTCGAAGACCGTGCGCTTGGGCACGCCGACCTCCGCGGCCACCGCCGCGATCGCCTCCTTGCGCGGCTGGCCGGCGGCCTCGCGTCCGGCCACCAGCGCGACGAGGTCGGCCGGGCCGAGCTGGGACGGGTCGGCCGGCGGCGCGCCCGCGACCACCACGGTGATCTCGCCGCGCACGCCCGGCTCCGCCCACACGGCGAGCTCGGCCAGGGTGTCCCGGCGGACCTCCTCGTACGTCTTGGTCAACTCGCGACACACCGCGCCGCGCCGTTCGGCGCCCAGCGCCTCGGCCATCGCCGCCAGCGACTCGGCGAGCCGGTGCGGCGCCTCGAAGAACACCATCGTGCGCGGCTCGGCGGCCAACTCGGCAAGGCGTCGGGACCGCTCTCCGGCCTTGCGGGGCAGGAAGCCCTCGAAGCAGAAGCGGTCCACCGGCAGACCGGACAGCGCCAGCGCGGTCAGCACCGCCGACGGCCCCGGGACGGCCGTCACCCGGATGTCCTCCGCGACCGCGGCCTCGACCAGGCGATAGCCGGGGTCGGACACCGACGGCATCCCGGCATCGGTGACCAGGAGCACCCGCTTGCCCTCGCGCAACGCCCGGACCAGGTCCGGGGTGCGCGCCGCCTCGTTGCCCTCGAAGTACGACACCACGCGCCCCGGCACCTCGACGCCGAGCGCGCCGGCCAGTCTGCGCAGCCGGCGGGTGTCCTCGGCGGCCACCACGTCGGCCGTGCCCAGCTCCGCGGCGAGGCGCGCGGGCGCGTCGCCCACGTCGCCGATGGGGGTGCCGGCCAGTACGAGTACGCCGCTCTGAGAGGTGTGCTGTTCGTGTTCCACGCGGCCATCCTCTCCTTTCGCGCGCCCGGTCTCGCCCGCGCGTCAATACGATGCTCCGGTGACGAGTGACGTGGCGACCGATCAGCCGACCCGAAAGCATGCCCCCCCGGGGGATGCGGAGTCCCCCGGCGACACGGGGACCGCACGTCCGGAGCCGCGCGGTTGGGCCTGGTCACTGGCTCGGTTCGGGTTTCGGGATCGGCCGCCGACGTCGCTGCGTGAGCGGTTGGTGCCCTCGTACACCGACAACAGCGCCTACACCGGCGGCGGCT
>NZ_JBIRUB010000047.1:0-27471 GCF_044334985.1 Embleya sp. NPDC020630 | reverse complement strand
CGAACGCGCCATCCTCGGTGGGGGTCGCGGTTGCGTCGGGGGCCAGGAAGGCGGTCGCGGCGGTGCGGTTCATGTCGGCGTCCTCCTGCTTTCGGGTCGGCTGTGGGCCGCAGCATTGTGCCCCGCCGCGCGAGGAGTACACCCGATCGAGGTGGGTTTTTTTGCACCGCGGCAGGCACACGCCCCGTGCCGCCGGGGTCGCCATCCGATATGCCGGGTTCGCGGGGGTCGAATATCGATTCCCGCGAGCGGACGACGCTTGAGGCGCGGGTCACCGGGCAGGTGTGCGGGCACGGCGGTATCGGGCTCCGGACAGGCTCGGCCGGGTACGAACGGGCAGGTCACGGCCCTGCGGTGGATTCGTGGTCTCCCGCTTCGGTCCCGCGCGCGGACCAGCCCGGAGCGGGCGGCGGGCGAGTCGTTGCGTGCCCACGTGCCCAGGTGGAACTCGACACCATCCGCCAAAGTACCCGAGAGGAAGGTCATGCTTCGACGTCGTCGTTTCCTCGTCCGGTGGCGTGTGCCACGACAAACCGGGGCTTGCGCCCGGGCCCGTACAGCTGTGGGATCCACCCTCGCCGACTGGGGGTGGGACGGGGACCGCGAGGCCGTGACGGTTCTGGTCCTGTCGGAGATGTTGACCAACGCACAACTGCACACCGACAAAGACGTGGTCCTGGCCATATGCCGGACCCGACGCGGTATCCGGTTGTCGGTCACCGACGGCGATCCCCGAACGCCGACCCGGCGCGACACCGACCCGGAACGCGGGGGCGGCTTCGGGCTGCACATCCTCGACACGCTCGCCACCGAGTGGGGCGTCCGGGCGCGGCGGGGCGGCAAAACCGTGTGGGCCGACATCGAGGGCCCCGCTCCGGAGAGAGCCGTTGCGCCGGCGCCGGGGCGTGCCCGATACGGAGCCGCCTCGATCCGTGCGGCCCTGGGCCGCGGACGCCGCGCGGGAACGGCGGGCTGGGCTGCGGCCCGCCGAGGAGTGCGACCGCCCCGACCGCAGGTGGCGGTACGGCGGCGGGCCCGCGCGGTCCGCTCGTGGGCGCGCGGGGGTTCGCGTGCGATGCTGCCGGGTGCCCTCGTCAGGGATTGATTCGGGCGGCGGGCGCGCCGGCCGGGCGCGGCGTGTCCCCGATTCGGCGCGGTCAGGCGCTCGGACCGTGCCATTTCAGGAGCAGGATGGTGGCATCGTCCCGGAGACGGTCGTGGTGGTATTCGCGGATCGCGCGGATGAGCCTGCGCAGGGTTTCGGGGGCGGGGAGGCCATCGGCTATGTTGCGAATGACGAAGTCGACGAACCGGTCGAGTCCGAAGACCTCCCCGTGGGGATTGCGCGCGTCGGTCACGCCGTCGGTGTAGAGCAGGAGCCAGTCGCCGGGTTCGAGTTGCTCGTCGTACAACCTGACCGGTAGGCCCATGTCGGTGCCCATAGGGTGGGCGGGCGGGCGTTCCAGGGTGGCGACCCATTGGCCGTTGCGGATTACGATCGGTGGGTGGTGGCCGCGGTTGACCCAGGTCAAGGCGCCGGTGAGCAGGTCGAGTTCGGCGATGATCGCGGTGGCGTAGCGGCTGCGGCCGAACTGTTCCATGAGCGCGGCCTCGATCGCCTCGCTGGTTTCGACCAGGCCCACGCCGTTGCGGCGGCTGCTGCGGCAGCCGGCCAGCGCGAGGGCGACGGTGAGGCCGGCGGAGGTGTCGTGGCCCATGGCGTCGAAGACGGCCAGGTGGGCGGTGTCGCCGTCGACCGCGTACTCGTACGCGTCGCCGCCCATCTCGTACGCCGGTTCCATGGCCGCGCTGACGGTGGCCCGTGTGCCGGCGAAGGAACCGGGCGGCATCAGGGTCCATTGCATCTCGGCGGCCAGGCCCATCGGGCGGGTGCGGACCATACGTTCGTAGGTGTCGCTGTAGGCGCGTTTGCCCACGAGGAGCAACCCCACCAGGAGTGCGAGGTCGGACGCCTCGTCGAGGACGGCGTTGCCGGCTTCGTCGGTTTCCAGGCCCAGGACACCCAGGCGTTCGGCGCCGTCGACGAGAGGCAACCACAAACGCCTGGGGGGTACTTCGCCGGACTCGACGAGTTCGACGCTCTGGTAGGCGCGACCGGCCAGCGTGGCATCGATGCGAAGCTCCGCTTCGGGAACCACGTCCGCTGCCCCGGTGCGCTCGCCCGAGCCGCGGACCAGGCGGAGAATCTGCTGTTGCACGTCCACGAGGTAGATCAGCGGGCGGGCCAGGCCCAGCGCCGGAGCATGAGCGGCGATCAAACCCGGAAGATCCTCCAGAATGGCGTGGCGACTCGCCCGGAGTAGACCGCCCGCCGTGATCGCGTCGTTCGAAAGAGGCTTCACACGGCATCCCGTCCCTGGTTACCCGCATTCCCGAGGTCGATCGCGACGGCTTCGGACGAACTTCCCGGGCAGCATTCGAACATAACAGACATCGCCTCCGCGGCCGTCGCAACGCCCGAGCCGGCGCCTTCGGGTGGCTCGGACGGTGGTCGTCCGCGCCGCTCGGCGTAAGTGGGACTTTTATTGCTCTGATGGACACAATTCTACAAACACGACACGAAAGCCGTACGACAGCACGCCGGGCACAACGACCGCGACCGGCCCGAGGTGACGCCGGCCTACCCTCTTTCCGAGGTCCCGACCTCGATGCCCGGAATGGGCGTCAGGACCGCGGCCACCCTCCTCGTGAGCATCGGCGACGCATCGTCGTTCCCGACCGCCGCCCACCTCGCCTCCTCCGCGGGTCCCGCCCCGGCCGGCACCCACGACACGCACTCTCACCGGGACGCGAACAGCCCGCAGGGACGTTCGGTGCCACCCGTGCCCGTGCGATCGGCTGGCTCCCGGTAGGCGAGGGCCGGGCGTTCGTGTCGGTGACCTACCACATCACCGGAAGCCGTTCCGGAATCC
Source organism: Embleya sp. NPDC020630 (assembly GCF_044334985.1). NCBI lineage: Bacteria > Bacillati > Actinomycetota > Actinomycetes > Kitasatosporales > Streptomycetaceae > Embleya > Embleya sp. NPDC020630. The sequence goes on along the minus strand of NZ_JBIRUB010000047.1, from coordinate 24,538 downwards.
GCTTCATGAAGCCTGTGCGCCAAACCAACTGATCCACCGGAATGGCGAGTTCGAGGTCCGGCAGTCGATCCGGCAGCGCCTCCAAGGCGATCCGGGCGTGGGCGCGTCCCAGTGCGGTGGCGGGACAGTAGTGCGCACCGGCGCCGAAAGAGATGTGGCCGGTGGCGTTGGTGCGGTCCAGGTCGAAGCGGTGGGGGCCCGGGAATGCCTCCGGGCCGAAGTTCGCGCCCTCGACCAGCACCAGAACCAACTCGCCCTGCTTGACGTCGACGTCGACGTCGCCGAGCCGCACGTCGGCGAGGGCGAGCCGGGACAGGGCGTCACCGATGGACAGGTTGACTCGCAGCGGTTCCTCCACGCCCGCTTCGACCAGGTCGCGGCGCTCGCGCAGCAGGTTCCAGGTGGTGCGGTGGGCGAGGAGGTGGACCAGGGCCATGGTGAGAAAGCCGGAGGTGGAGACGGTGCCGGCGCCGAACACGGTGACGCCGACGGTGGCCGGCATCTCGTCGACCCAGGCGCGGCTGCGCCGGCGGCCCATGTCCGGCTTCCGCGGCAATACCGCCTACCAGGAGATCCACGGGCAGTTGAAGCACCTCCGCCCCGGGTGTGCCCCGCCAGTACGCGTTGACGGTCCCGCCCGAGGTCGTCAACAACCTGGGCAACAGCCTGGTGCACCCGCGCACGACAGCACGGAACGCCGTACATACCGCGGCGCGGCCGAATACCGGGATCCACCCCAACCCCACATGCGGACCGACCGTGCTCGCATACCGCCAGGGTTTACCCGGTTCTCCTGCGCTCGTTGGATGCCGAGTGTGCTGCCGGGCGCCTAACGTGCCGTGGTCGGGACGGTTCGCGTACAGGGTGGCGAACGACGTCCGGCGCCGAACGAGTCTGTGATTTCCTGGAGTTCAGTGTGTCCGAAGCGCAGCGTGATCTACCCGGCACGCCTCGACCCGTATCCGCCCCGCCGCCTCCTGCGGCTTCGCCCGCCCCGGCATTTCCGCCCTTTCCGCCTCCGGTCGGGCCGGGGGAGGTCGGCGGGCGGGAGCGTTCCGGCGTGTTTGCGGGTGGTCCGGTCGGATGGGTCGCACTGGTCGCGGCGGGCATCGTATCGACCGTGGTCGCCGCCTTGATGATCAACGGCACGGACGGCGGCGGCGGACACGATCGCAAGGCGTTCCAGGATCCCGCCGGAGCGGGACCGCCCGCCGCCGCGGAGCAAAAGCCGATGCCGGCTTTCCCGTCGATCGACACCACGGGCCGGATGCCGCCGGAGAGCGCGAAGCCGGTGCGCACCGCCGACGTCCGGCCCTCGGCGCCGCCCGCGCCCGCGAAGGACGGCAGGTTCACGGCTCGACCCGACGACCCGACCACGTGGCCGGACGCGTGCGACATCGTCACCGCCGGCGACGTCCGGGAGGTCTTTCCCGAAGTGCGCGGCGTCGAAGTCGTCGGGACCGCCGACGCCCGCGGATTCCTCAAGAGCAAGGGGCCCGCGTTGCGCAGTACGACCTGCAAGCTCACGCTGGACACACCTCGGGTGATCGACGCGTACAGCACGATCAGCCTGACCGTGGACATCGTGTCGATCGCCACCGGCGCCGAGATGACCCACGACTGGGAGTTCACCGCCTCCGGCCCGCGCCGGGCCGCCGACTACCGGGAGTTGCCGCCGTCGGCGGGCGCGGATGCCGGCTACAGCGCGCAGGGAGGCGTGCAGTTCCGCAAGGACGAGTTCATCGTCCGGATCACCCCTCTGGGCCACCTGTCCACGCCGGACGGGTACCCCCAACGCGGCTGGGAGGCCGACCTGTTGCCCCGACTCGTCCCCAAGGCCGCCGCCCGTCTGTGACCGACGGCGGGCAACGACGACGGAACGGCGATGGACCACGCACCGGACGCGACGTACACCCGAGCGCCGGCAACCCGCCAGAAGGCACACGGAAACGACACCGAAGCGTTCACGCGACCACTCCTTGCCGAAGTCGATGCCGACGGCGCCGAGCAGGCGTGGATGGTCGTCGAGTCGGCGGGCTTCGCGGCCTGGGCCGTCGTCGCCATGCCCAGGAGGGCGCGCGTGTTGCCCAGGGTCTGCGCATCTCTGTCGGGAAGTCGATTCGATTGTCTATTCGGTGCGGTCCGGCCCTTCCCCGGCCAGTCTTCGATAGACCTCGTCGAGTCCCGCAGCCCGCCGAGCTTGGGCGAACTTTCCCATGAGGCTCATCGCGCGGTCGAACTCGGTACGGATCTGCGCCAGCAGCTCCCCGAATTCGGGCCTCCTGCTCACGAGGCGTTCCAGGACCTCCACCAGCCGCGCTGTCACGAGCAGGGCGTCCTCAAGCCGTTCTGCTGTCGCGAGACATCTCCGTAGATCCCTCAGTGAGCCGGTGAACCGTCCCAGGTAGGCGTCCTCGTCTTCGTCAGCCAGCCGCTCATAGATGGCAGCGCCCCTTTGGCAACTGGCGACTGCCGCGTCGTGAGCGCCTGTTGCGATCTGGATGTTGGCGAGGTTGTGCAAAGCGGCGGCGAGACCGGGCCGGTAGCGGTCGTCAGCGTCGGCGAGCTGCTCGTAGAGCTCGACGGCCCGTAGCAGGGGCCGGACTCCGTCCTCGGGACGTCCCAGGCCGAGGTGAATGTTGCCGAGTACGTGTAGCGCGTAGGCGAGGTTGATGCCATCGCGAATGAGATCGAATCGAGGCAGGCCCTCGCCCAGCCGAACAGCCTCAAGGGCCGAGGCCGGCGCCTCGTCGCGATGACCGAGCCGCGCGTGGCAGTCGGCCAGCCTGGCCAGCGCGGGCACGAGCTCGGCTCGGGATCCGGCCGCGCGCAGCAACTCCACCCCTTCTGCGGTGTGCTCCAGTGCTTCCGGGAGACGCCCCAGCTGCGCATACCGGTCGCCGAGGTTGATCAGCGCGTTCGCCAGTGTCGAGTGTTCGGACACATCGAGCCGCCTGGCGGCCTGTACGGCCTCCTGCGCCGCGGTGAGGGCTGCGTCGGGTCGACCGAGGGCGGCCTGGATCCCGCTGAGCGCGGACAGTGTCGGGGCCGGCTCGGCGAGCCGCGGCGGTTCCGCGCACTGCCGGAGCAGCGCCTCGACTTCCCGGCAGACGGGCAGTGCGTCGGCATGCCGGTCCAGTTCGGTGAGCAGGTCCACGAGCTGCCGCAACGATGCGGCGAGGGCTGCGTTCGTGCTTCGCCTGCTGAGTGCGACCGCTTCCTCGGCGGTGGCGATCGCATCGTCCGGCCGGTTGAGCCGGAGATGGATCCGAGCGAGTTGCCGCAGGTTCCGGATCAACACGGTGCGGTGGCGTGACGGGTTGGCCTCGGTGAGCCGGCGGCCCACGGCGACCGCGCGTTCGGCGGCGGCAAGCGCGTCCTCGTACCGGCCGAGAAGCACGTTCACACTCGCGACGTTGTGCAGGTCGTACGGCAGGGAGGGCAGGTACTTGTCCGGGCGCTGCCCGGCGTGACGCTCGCGCAGCCCGATGGCCTCCGTGGTCGCCGCGAGTGCCTCCTCGTAGCGGTGCTGCCCGGACAGGATGGCGCTCAGGTACCCCAGCGCCTCAGCCAGCACCGGCACGTAGTAGGCATCGCCCCCTTCGGCGAGTCGGCGCAGGACCGGTAGCGATTCGGCGTTGGTCGCGAGCGCGTCGGTGGGCCTGCCCAGTTCCAGCTGGACGCCGCTCAGCGTGTGCACGGCGAGGGCGAGTCGCGCGCCGTCCCCACTGCCCTCTTCAATCAGTCGCCGTTGCAGCGCGACGGCTTCTTCGGCGGCCTGGAGTGCTTCCCGATGCTGACCGCGTTTTGAGTGTGCTGACGCGAGATTGCTCAGGTCGAAGGATAGTTCGGAGAGATATTCTTCAGGATCGCGGTCGACGAGCTGCCGACGCACTCGCACACATTCCGCGCTCAGCGCGAGGACTTCCTCGTCCCGGCCGGCCTTCTCGTAACGGTGAATCAGCTGCGACAGCCCCGTGATGAGAACGCCGAGGCCGTTGTCCGGGTCGATGTCCGCCATCCCACGGAAGAGGGGCAGTGCCAACCGCATCATCGTGCACAGCAGTTGCGCGCCGCGTTCGTGGTAGTCGGGCACTTCGGTTTGGAGTCCGGCGCAGGCGAAGGCGAGGGCGAGTTCGGGGTCCTTTCGTTCACCGCAGAACGTCAGGGCGCTGTCCAGCGCGGTTGCCAGGAGGCCGTCCGGGTCGTCGAGTGCCGGCCGTACGAGGGACGCAAGGTTCGCCGTCAGAAATCCGCGCAGCGCCGAGTGCACCGCCGGGCGGCGCTCCGCAGCCAGCCGCACGGTGGCCAGCATCCGACTGCGGTGGCGTGTACTCGTCGTGCCGTGGCCGTGTACGGCGGCCATCACCTGCCCGAGGCCGACGGTGCCGAGTGCCGCCGAGTCGAGCAGTTCCTCCACCAGCAGGTCCGGTCCCAGCGAAGCCAGGAGGGGTTCTCCCGGGTACAACTCGGCCAGCCAGTAGCCGATTCGATCGCGCCGCTCGCGTTGCGCCGCCTCGGAGAACTCGGGCAGCGCCGCGAGCATGCCGGCGACCTCGTCGGCCGAGGGACCGGTGAGCACGGCAGCCAGCACGGCGCGTACAGCGTGCGTCTCATGCAGATCGGCGAGCTGGTGCACCGTCCGCAGCCGGGCCCACCGGTTCCGTTCGCGGTCCAGCAGATGAGCCGGGACATCCTCGCGCACGGAACGCGAGGAGCCCGGTTCTCGGCGCCCGCCGTGCACCGCCAGCAGCGCGGCCACGTGTACGAGCAAGGGGTTGGCGAACTCGTCGTCGGTCACGTCCGGGACCGCACCCGGCTCGATGCCGAGGCGCTGCCCAAATGCCTCCATCGCAGCTTCTGCGTGCTCCCGGCGCTCAGATGGGGAGAGCGGGTGCTCGGCCAGGTTACGGTGCAAGTTGGTGAACAGCGAAGTGGTGCGGTGGCTGGTCCGGTCGACGTCGGCCCACCAGTGCGAGCGCGCCGCCGGTTGCCGCGCCAGCAGCAGCACCCTCACCGGCGGTCCGGATATCCGGCCTGCCAACCGTTCCAGCGCGGCGCCGAGACAGGCGAGCCACGCTTCCGGGTAGTCGACGACCATCAGCGTGGACGCTTCGGGGACGTACTCGGTAAGTGCCTGTGTCGTTGAGACCAGGCCCGCCTCCCAAGCGCTCGCCCGCATTCGGTCGCACAGCTCCGCGGCGAGACGGCTCTTACCGGACCCGCCTTCGCCCGCGATGACGCCGATGCTGAACGGCCGGTCCTCGGCGCACCACGCCTTGAGTTCATCGAGCAGGTCGTCCCGCCCGAGGTACGGCACCACGCCGAAGCTCGGCAGCAGCATCCACACTTCCGGTGCGTCCGGCGCCAGTTGCCTGTACGGCGGGTCGAGGGGTGCAGGCGCCGCCCGGGCCCCGCCTGCCTCGGACCCGGCGTCCCGCTCGGTCAGGCCGTGACGAGGCGATGCGGCCGCCAGAGTGCGCTCGTGCTGGGCCAGATGTACGAGCTCCTGCCAGTACGCGAGGCGCTCGGCGCCTTTACCGGCTCGACGGCTCCACAGGTCGGCCAGGGCCCACACTTGGCGATCGCTGCGAGTTTGGGGGACCTTCGCGGCGACGGGGTCCGGGGGCAGCCACTCGCTGATCAGCTTGCCGCGGAAATCCGCGATCTCGTATGGGGGTTGGCGCAGCGCGGTCTCGATGGCCTTCTGTGACAGGGGTCGTTCGCCGGCGTCGCGGGCCGCCCGATCCGCGTTGGCCTTGAGGCTCCGCAACTCGTCGTACAACTGCGGCGCATACTGCCGCGCCACGCTGCCTCCTCCCGGCCTTCCCCGGTCCGCAGGCGCCCGACCCGCCCGATCCTCCGGCTGCCGAGAACGACGGAAAGCGGTCCGATCAGGAGCTTAAAGGGGTTTCACCCGATGCGCCCGCTGCTTCGGACAACCCGTCGGAACCACCTGGATGTTGGCTTCATCGGCAGGCCACGGAAGGGCGGGTCGGCCGACACCGAACCGGAGGGACACAGCCATGAAGCCGAAGTCCAAGCCGAGGCCGGAGCGACGCGGCGCCGGTCGGCGACTCGCACGCGTCGCATGCCACTCGTTCGTGCTCGCCGCCGCGTCCGCGTCGGGGAAGGTCCTTGTCGTCGCCGTCCTGTGGTGGATCCGCCGCCACTGATCCGTCGGCGCACCGCGTCCCCGGGGCAGGCGGGTGGCCCGGCGCCACGTTCGGCCCCGGGGACTACCGCGTGCGGGTGTGCGCGAACCACCGCGGCGACGAACGCGCCGGCCGAGGAAGGAGGGACGCCTGTGCCGGCCGGCGGGAAGCCCCCGGAGGGGTACGGGTGCTTCAGGTGGGCGCGGTGCGGTCGTGAAGTGCGGCGTCGATCCAGGGGGTATCGGGGGAGATGCGCCACAAGGCGGCGACCATGGTCTTGAGTTCGTCGGGTGGGCCGTCCCATTTCGTGGTGGTCCAGGCGATCGGCAGGCCGATGATGTTGTCCATCCATCGGCCGCCGCGTCGGGTGTCGAGGCCGGTGCGGCGGCGGTACTCGGGGGTGGCGACGACGCCGACCCAGTGGCTGCCGTCGCGCACCTGCCAGGACACCACCGCCTCCACGTCCGCCCACGCCACCCGCCGGGGGCGCCGCACCCCTCGGGACACGGCGACGCCCTCGGCGTCCATGCGCAGCGCCACCGGCGCGATCCGGGGCATGGCCGCGGCGAGCAGCCCGGCCGACCCGAAGAGCGCCCAGCCCGCGATCGCCGGGCCGAGCGGAACGCCGGATACGAACATCAACGCGCAGACACCGATCGCCATCACGATCATCTTCGTGTTGTTCCGGGTCCGGCGCAGACGCAACTCGAACGGCGGTGAGGTCGACGGCATTTCCCGATTCTGCCGCAACCGCCCGGGGTTGGGCACCATGACGCGTGCCTCGTCCCGGCCGTTCCTGCGGTCTCCGGGCGGCCGGCCAAGCGGCGCTCGCGCCGGAGGTTTTCCCAGTGCCCACACCGTCACCGTGACCACCGAGGCGCTGATGACGTACCGTGCGAAGGCCACGTTCGAGACCGTGACCTCGCGCCGGTCCCGGTCGCCGCGGACCGGACTGCCGTGGGCGTAGGGATCCGCGACTATCACGGCCATGCCCGCGTCGAATCGCTTGCGTCGTTCGGGCGTCAGGTGTCCCCGTTCGGCTTCGACTTCGGGGGCGTAGACGAGCCGGTAGGTCACCCGGCAGTCCGGTAAGCGTCGTCCTGGAGCTCCTCGGCGGGATCACTCCGGTGAGATCGCCCGCCTTGAGCCGCTCCACGGGGGCGTCCTCGTCCGGGTCGTAGGCCTGGGGGTAGGCAGAGCACACTTCGCCAGGACACCGAACATCTCGTCGGCCCCGACGTTCTCCACCTCGCGCACGAACCCGGCCCGTTCCGGGGCTTCGGTCAGCGCCTCACGGATCCCGGCGATCGTGCCGGGCAGTTCGACCTCCTCACCCCGCACACGGGTTCTGAGCACACGTGCCCTCACAACGCCCCTCCTTCGGTCGCAGATCCCTCCGGCCACCGGTGTGCGCCCCGACCCATCGGTGCCGACAGGGACGCGTACAGGCGCCCAGCGGTGCGGAACAGCGAGTGCAAGCGCGGGCACCAGGACCAAGTTGCGGCCGGGGCGTGTCAGGCGGGCTGTGCAGACGGTCTCTACCAGAGGTAAACGCTAATCTTGGCCGGTCCGATGCCCGCCAAGGGGTGCGAAGGGGCCGGGCGATGGGTCGGACCGGCCGGATCGCCGTCCGGCCGCGCGGCCGGCCCCCGCTCGAGTGGTCGTCCCGCGTCGTCGGCTATCAGTGCCTCGCCTCTCGTCCCGCAGAGGCACCGGTGGACGAGGTCGCCCAACGTTTGGACGGCAAGGTCTCCCCGGCGGTCCTGGTGATGGTATACCGGCCGGCTAGGGTCCTTTGGGGACAGTCCGTGCGACAGCACGGAACCGCCGTATGAGTGGGGACGGTTCAGTGAGATGTCGGTGGCGGGTGGTCGCGGTGGTCGCGGCCGCATTGATCGGTATTCAGGGGTTGTCCGCGCCGAATGCTTCGGCGGTCATCCCCCTGATCCCGAGCTTCGTGCAGGTCGTGGCGCACCAGGACGACGACCTGTTGTTCATGAATCCGGACGTGTCGGGAGGCATCAAGGCGGGCGTCGATACGACGACGATCTACCTGACCGCCGGTGAGGGGGGCGAAAAGACCTACAGCCTTGACTATGTCAGGGATCGCCAAGCGGGAGTACGGGCGGCCTACGCGCGGATGGCGGGGCTGACCGACGACAACGAATGCCGGCGCGATCAGGCGGGGCCGGGCGGGTGCTGGACCCTGACCGAGCGTTCGATGTCGGGAGGCATTGCCGAAGAGTTCACGCTGGACACCTGGACCGGTCTGAAGCTGGTGTTCCTCAACCTGCCGGAGGCATCCCACACAGACGACCTCGTGACGTTGGCCGAGGTGGAGAACGGATGGCCCCCGGCCATCAAGACATTGGACATGGACGGCGATCCGAACAGCGGCGCGTGGCCGCACGAGTACACGCGGAGTAGTTTGGTCGGCTTCACGTCGGCGTTGCTCTACTGGTACGGGGCGACCACGGTACGAGCGCAGGACTCGGCACCGGACATGCAGTTGTCCGTGCCGGGCAAATGGCACGGTGACCACGAGGCCCATGTCGCGGCCTCGCGCCTCGCGGACGAAGCCGTGCGCGATTACGGCCGTGTCGCAAACGAGCGGGTGCTCCTGGAGCACTATCGGGACTACAACATCGAAGTCATGCCCCCCAACCTGGCGCAACCGGAACGGGACGAGAAGGACGACATCTTCGCGGAGTACCGACCCCATGACAGCGTGACGGGGGGTACCTACGGCACCGAGTGGACCGGTGCCGAGTACTCGCGGGCGCCCCGGGGGACGAAATGGGTCGCTCGGGACGGCAATATGCTCCTGCACGCCTTCGTCGTCACGGGGGGTGGCCTCTTCGAGTGGTTCCAGGACAACGCGCTGAACTGGCAGGGGCCGTATGCCCACGGCGACAACGGTTGGGCCCTGGACGCCGGCTTGAGCCTTCACAACAACGCCGATGGTCGGATGGAGGTGTTTCTTCGTCGTCGCGACACCGGGGAGATCGTCACGCGTTTCCAAAGCGCCGGCGGCGGTTGGGGTTGGGGTGAGTTGGGCTCACCCAACGAAGTGAGCGGGCCTTGGGCAAACTCGCCCTCGCTCCGGGTGAGCAGCCCCGTCGTGTCGTCCAACGCCGACGGCCGGCTCCAGGTCTTCGTCCGCAACGCCGGCGGCGGAATCAGCACCCGCTGGCAGGCAGCGCCCAACGGCTCCTGGAACGGGTGGACGGACATGCTCGGTTCCGACGTTCAGGGCCCCCCGGAGGTGGTCAAGACCTACAACGGCCGGATGGAACTGTTCGCTCCGACGCGGGGCCGGGTTCTGCACTGGTACCAACCCGCCCCGAACGCGCCGTTCGTATCGGACGCGAACTTCCCGAACATCACGGCCGCGAGCGGCCTTTCGACCGGACTCAACGCGTCCGGGCGAATCGAGTTGACCTACCGTCGGCCCAACGATGCCCACACCATGACCCTGTATCAAGCGCAGCCCGACGGCGGTTGGCTCGGCCCGGGGGACTTCTCGCCCGGCGCCGACGCTCACGGCGGTGTCGGTGAGCCGGCGATGGTGACAAGCCACGGTCGCATGGTGGCGGCGATTCGCAACCGCGGTGGGGGAGTGAGCTTCTCTCGGCAGGCGGCGCCGGATCAGCCGTTCGGCGCCTGGACGGATCGCGGCGGTCTGCTGGTCGGCGTCCCGGCCGCCGGCCTGGACCGGGACGGCAACATCGTGATGCTGTCGATCAGTCCGAGCGGTCTGCTGTACGTCAGTGGAGAGCGTGCCGACGGATCGTTCTCGTCTTGGACCTCGCACGGCTGAACCGCGTCCGGTCGATCATGTAACCATCTCGCGGGGGTCGTTGGTCCGATGGAGCGGGGTGATCCGACGGATGCGGAGTAGGAGCGATTGCGACCGTTCCCACTCCGCCCAGGCAGTCCACCTCCGCAAGGCACGGGCCGGAGAACGCGATCGCCAACACCGATCCCCGGGCCGGCGTCGTGCTGGACGGCCCGTTGCCGGCGGAGCAGATCGCGGCGCTCGACGCGTTGGGGATGCGCTGGACGTAGCGGTGCGCGCGACGGAAGGGCCGGTCCGAGGAATCGGGCCGGCCCTTGCGTCACCGACTCCACGTGGGCGCGCGGGACTTCCAGGTGCCCGACGCGGCTCCGGTCCGCTCCTGACCCGGTCCAGGCGTTCGGCGCCGTAACGGCCCGGTGATGGGGCCGGGTTCGGATTCCTCGGCCGGATCGACCGACGACCCTCGTATGCGCCGCATCACGCGGCCGTTGCCGCCCGACCGGGCCCGGGAGTTGTTCGACGCGCACCACGCCGGCGCCTCCGAATTCTGTCGGTCGGAGGTGGAAACGGCCGGCTGTCAGAGGTCGATTCGGCGCATTCACCAGGGCAGACCCGGGTGTGCGGAGGGGTTGTTGAGGGTGCGGCGGAGGTTGCGCTCGTCTGCGGGGCGGATGGCTGCGCTCAATTCGCGTCGGGCTCTGGTGCGCAAGGTGTGGAGCGCGAGTTCCAGCAGGGTCCGGACGTGATGGTCGTCGCGGCAGATTCCGGCGTCGGCTGCCTCGTGGAAGGGTTCGGTGTCCCCGAGGGTCCGCCGGGTGGTGTTGCGCCAGCGGCGGAACGCGTGTGCGACCTCGCCCGGGGGCAGGCCGCGGCTGCGTTCGAATGCGGCGATCTTTCTGTTCGCCGACGCGGACAATCCGCTGATCACGGGTGTCCGCCGACGGGGCGTGCGGCGCTGCGGGAGCTGCGCTCTGACCTCGCCCGGTGACCGGCGAGGCATGAACACTTCCACGGGAAAGAGATCGAGGGTCGATCGACCTTGGAACTCGCCTTCGGAGGGGACCAAGCCCGGACGTGGGGGTCGGCTGCCCGTGTGCCGCCCGGTCGGGCGAGTGTGGCGGCGAGGCGGTGCGAGTCGATGCCGGTCTCGACGATGTTGCCGCCGAAGGTGAGGCGTCCCGATTCTGGGTTGCCCCCGAATTATTTCGGCGTTGTCGGTCGCGGGCGGAATTTCCGTTTCTCCATTCCCTACGCGGTCCCGCCGGAAGGTCGGCGGCGAAGGCTTCCTCGTCGACGGCGGCCTTGAAGGGGTCGGCGAACTCCAGTTGCCGCCCGGGGGAAAGCACGCGCTCCAGGGCCTGCCCGGCGCTGCGCACGATGTCCTCGGAACGCCGGGTGCCACTGGCCAGCGGCACCCGGTAGGCGCCGCGACCCGGGGCGCGGAGCCGGCCGGTGCGCACGGCGACCGCCGGATCCGCGTCCGTGTCGGTGAGCACGCGTCGAGGGAGCCGGACTGCGGAACCGCTTCGGCGGACGAGCGGAACACGGCCCGTGAGCATCCGATCCACGGCCGTCGCCGTGCACATACACAGCTCCGCGGTTCACCTCACCGTCGGCGAAACCCAAACCTCGGCCTGCGGATCATCGCGGGTCGGGACTTCCGGGTGTCCCCGAGGGGTGCGCCCGTTCGCCACCGGCTCCCGGTCGGCTCCAAAACGGCTCGGATTCGAACGTCGTCGAATCGTTCGACGGCGGGCCGGTCGCGGCGGTTTTCTGGAACGGGTCGGAAGCATTCGCCGGGTGGCCGGAAAGCGTCGGTGCTCGGTGCGGCCAACAGGGAGCTTCCGGCCGTATTCACTGTTGATTCCATGGCATTCACGAAGGAGCAGCACATTATGGCGCGAAATCGCACTCGTCGCGCTGCCGCCCTCGCGGTCGGTGGCGTGGTTCTCGTCGGCGGCGGCATCGTCGCGGCGGGGCCGGCCAGTGCTCAGGTCAAGCCCATCGACTGTGTGATCGCCGACGGCAGGGGCGTGACCATCTACACCGGGGACTCGAACAATTACCGAGCGGTGGCGTGCTACGGCTACACGGGGAGCGCGCCCAACGCGCTCTCCGTTCGGCTCGCCCACACCTCGGCGGTGGGATCGGGTGGGAACACCGGCTACGTCAACTACTGGACGAGCAACTACGAGGACCGGCAGGTTCGGATGATTCCGGGCGCGATCGCGCCCTACGTCGATCGCAACTCGACCACCTACGGCGTCGTCATCTGGGGCTGATCGTCAGTCGTCGCGGGCGTCGAGGCGGCCTCGCAGCCCGGCGCCCGCGGTTGTCCGTACCGGCACTCTCGGGATGGTTCTGACATGAAACGAATGGTGGTCGGAATACCGGCCCTGGTGTTGTCGGCGGCGCTGGCGGGATGCGGATCGGGTGGGTCCGACGCCGGGTCGGACCCGGCTCGGCGGGCATTGCCGCCCGTCGGGGCGATACCGACCATCACCTCGGTGGACGAGATCACCCGGCCGATCGATCGATATCTGGTCACGCCGGAGGAGGTCGGGTCGATACAGAACGCGGCGAATATCGTCAACGAGAAATGCATGAATGAATTCGGATTGCCAGGAATACCCACCGGGCTGTCCGGATTCGACGCGAAGGCCATGCGGTTCGAGAAGACGCACAGTCCGCTGTACGGGTTCTTCGATCCGGCCGGCGCGGCGGTGAACGGATACGACCGGGTACTCGGCGAGGCCGACCCGGGCCCGCGCCGGGCCGCGCCGGCGGCGGAGGTGCTGGCGGTGGAGCATGGGACGGATGCCGCCGGGGCGCCGGTGACGAGCTACGCCGGCCGGACCGTGCCCCCCGGCGGGTGCAAGGGGGAGAGTGTGCGTCGGACGGGTGGCACGCTGCCGATGCCCGATCCGCCGACGTTGCCGGATCGCGGGCCGCACTCGGCCGTGGACGATCCGAGGGTGGTGGCGGCGTACCGGGCGTGGAGTTCGTGCATGAAGGCCGCGGGCTACCACTACGCCACACCTGACGACGCGCTCACCGATCCGAACCTGGTCCCCCCGACGGGCGGGCCGGACGCCGGGCGGCACCCGGCGGTCGAGGTGGCGCACGCGACGGCCGATGTCCGGTGCAAGACGTCGACCAACCTGGTCGGGATCGCCGTCGCCGTGCAGTCCGCCTACGACGACCTCTACATCGAGGGCCACCGCGACGCGCTGCGGGACTACCACGATCGGCTCACGGCCCGGCTCGCCGACGCCCGCCGCATCATCGCCGAGGCGGCAGGCGCCTGACGGCTCAGCGACTGCCCGGGGCGGAGGCGCCGTCGGGGTGAGGACCGAGGCGCGGCGGCGGAAGGCGTCCTCGCGGGCCGCCTCCTCCGGGTGGCGGGAGCGCCAGTACCGATTGTCGTGCGGCAGATGGCCGCTGACCCGTCCGTACAGGCCGAACGTCAACCGCTGGACGGACGCGATCCACGCCTCGGAGAGTTCCACCGCGACGTCAACCGCAGGCAGGGCGGTTGCCGACGCCGAACGGTGCCACGTCGGCGGGGGCGAGGTCGTCGCGGAGAGCTGGTAGCCGTCACGTATTCCAAGTGCGTCGTATTCTCCCGGCGTTGGCTCTCGTCGGTGACGCTCCCGGTCGTGCCGGAGGGCGTTCGCGGCACCGTGCGCCTCGGCGTCCTTCATGGGCCTGCACCACTGCGTCGGGCGGCATGTCGCCCGTCTGGAGGCGGAGGCGGTACTGGCCGCCCGTGTCGAACACATCGCACTCGCCGGGCCGGTACGCCGCCGTCCCAACAACATCATGAACGCACTCGCCTCCGTGCCGGTCACCGTCACCCTCGCCCGCTGACCCACTCGGCCCCGACGGCGGCGCGGGCGTTGCGGACCACGACGACGGCCCGGCCCCGCGCCCGACCCGCCGCCCGGTCAGCTTGGCCGACCCCGCTCCGGAGCAGGGCCTCCCGTGGCCGCGTCGGTGTCCCTCGGGCCCATGGAGTCGGTGCGGGTGGGCGGGCGCAGGCGGACCATGCGGCGCGTGCCCCACACCCTGTCGTAGGCGTATGTCATCCGGATGCCGACCCGCAGCGCCAGGCGCCGGGCGCGCGACCAGCCGAGCAGACGGCCCATGCGGTCCATCACCGCGAGGCTCACGTCGCGGTTCACCTCGATCTCGGCGCGGGCGGTCCTGCGCAGGGCCCGCCCGATGTCCGCCCCGCCGTCGCGGGCGGACAGGCGCAGCAATTCCTCGTGGCAGTAGGCGAGGTGATTCTCCTCGTCCTCGCAGATCATCCGGATGCCCCGGCCGATGTCGGGGTCGTCGCCGAGGTATCGACGCAACATCCGCATGTCCTCCGCGGCGCGCTGCTCGGTCACGCGGCTGTGCACCAGGTATTCGACGATGTCGTCGTCGGTCAGCGGTTCGTCCCGGCGCAGCCGCTCGTGGGCGAGGCCCAGCCCCCGGCGTTCGAGGAGCATGCAGTAGTCCGTCTCGGGCGGGACGTCGACCGGATCGAGCCCGCGGCGGTGCAGCATGGCGTTGAAGATGCGCCCGTGCTTGTTCTCGTCGGCGCCGTGCCGGGCGATTTTGGGCGCCAGTTCCGGATCGCGGGCCAGGGCGGCGATCCGCCCGTTCTCCCAACCGCCCTGGCTCTCGCCCTTCGCCGCGATGCTGCAGAACAGGCGGAACGCGTCGTCGTCCCGATGGATCTGTCGAAGAATGTCGCGAGGACCGAGCACGATAGAGCCCTCCATCCCCATAGGCGCCGCGGATGCCGCCGAGCCCCACCACGGGACCGGACACCGGCACAGTCACCGGAAGTGCCCGAATACCACCTGTCCACGAAGTGAAACCGTGCGATCGCGCGAGGTCGCCGCGCCCCCGAGTGCGCGGGCCTCAGCCGGTGAGCGTGGTGTACAGCGCGTCGAGGCCGTCGCGGTAGATGCCGGTGAACAGATCGACCGCCTCGCTCTCCTCGACGCCGTCGGGGGTGAAGCGGCCGGACCACTGCACCTCGGCGACGTGCTCTCGGCCGGGGACCGGGTGGACCCGCAGAGTGGAGAGGTAGCCGGTGACGGGGAAGGGTGCCTCGAGGATGGCGTAGGTGTACCGGTGCTCGGTCTCGTTGAAGTCCACCAGGCGTTCGACGATGACGTCGCCGTCCGGGTTCGTCGGACGGCGAACCCGGCCGCCTTCGAGCGCGGTGCTCTCGGGGATGTGGGGGAGCCAGTCGGGCAGGGAGTCGAATCCGCCGATCAGGTCCCATACCCGCTGCGGCGAGGCGGGCAGAATCCGGATCACGGACGTGGATGCCATGGTCTTTCTCCTGTTCGGGTTTCCCTGTTCGGGTTTTTTCTGTCGGTGTTTCTCGGTTCGGGTTTGTGTTTCGGGTTTCGGGTTTGCGTGGGGCGGGCGCTCGGGGTCAGGCGCCCTGGGGGAGCGGGGCGTCGGGGGCGACGAGGGCGGCGGAGCGCAGGTCGTGCCAGAACGCGGCCGGGACGTCCGCGTTCAGGGCGGCGATGTCCTCGGCGATGCGACCGGGGCGGGTGGCGCCGGGGATGGCGGCGGCGGCCACGGGGTGGGCCAGGGAGAACTGGAGGGCGGCGGCCTTGATGCCGATGCCGTGCCGCTCGGTGAGGGCCTTGAGCCGCCCGACCCGCTCGACGATCTCCGGCGGGGCCTGCTGGTACTCGAAGTGGCTGCCGCCGGCGAGCACGCCGGAGCTGTACGGTCCGCCGACGATCATGTCGACGTTCGCCGCCTGGGCCATCGGCAACAGGCGCCCGAGGGCGTGTTGGTGGTCCAGGAGGGTGTAGCGGCCGGCGAGCAGGAATCCGTCGGGCCGGGGCTCGTCCAGGGCCAGGGTCAGCTCGATCGGCTCGGTCCGGTTGACGCCGAGCCCCCAGGCTTTGATCACACCCTCGTCGCGGAGTCGGGAGAGCACCCGGAAGGCACCGGTACGGGCCTCCTCGTATTTGTGCAACCACAGGTCGCCGTGGAAGTCCTGGGCGATGTCGTGGACCCAGACGATGTCCAGGCGGTCGACACCGAGGCGCTTCAGGCTGCCCTCGATCGAGCGCTCGGTGGCGTCGGCGGTCCACTCGTGGAGCATACGGTTGGCGTTGCCGTGCTCGAACAGGCCGCCCTTCTCGCCGAATTCGCGATCTCCCGTCTCGTGCTCGTCGAGGACGACGCGGCCGACTTTGGAGGAGAGCACGTACGAGTCGCGGGGTTTGGTCGCGAGGAGCGCACCCAGGCGCTCCTCGGCGAGGCCGGCCCCGTAGAAGGGGGCGGTGTCGTAGAAGCGGATGCCCTGGTCCCAGGCGGCCTCGACGGTGGCGGCGGCCTCTTCGTCGGGTATCGCGCGGAACATGTTGCCGAGGGGGGCTGTGCCGAAGCCGAGTCGGCCGGGGAGGAATTCGCGGAGGGACACGGGGATGCCTCTTTCGATGGTCGATGGTTGTTTTGCCGGTGGGGGCCTGGGGTGTCCCCGATGCGGGGAGCCGGGGCGCGGTGGGCCGTTCCGGGTGGGCTGGGGTCATCCGGAACGGCCTCGCCGGGTGCTCAGTTGAGCCGGTCCGGGTGCGGGCCGGTGCGCAGATCGCGGTCGCCGGCGGCGATCGTGGCCATGTCCTCGTCGGTGAGCGCGAAGTCGAACACGTCGAGGTTCTCGCGGATGCGGGCCGGGGTGACCGACTTCGGGATGACGATGTTGCCGAGTTGCAGGTGCCAGCGCAGCACCACCTGCGCCGGGGACTTGCCGGTGCGGGCCGCGATGGTGGTGATCGCCTCGTCGTTCAGGACGGCGCCCTGGGCGAGCGGGCTCCATGCCTCGGTGGCGATGCCGTGTTCGGCGTGGAAGGCGCGCAACTCGGTCTGCTGGAGCCCGGGGTGCAGCTCGATCTGGTTGACGGCGGGCACGAGGTCGCTGCCGTCCAGCAGGCGTCGGAGGTGCGCGGGTTGGAAGTTGGATACGCCCGCCGCGCGGATGCGGCCCTCGGCGGCGAGGCGCTCGATGGCGCGCCAGGAGTCGAGGTAGAGGTCGCGGGCGGGGGTGGGCCAGTGGATCAGGTAGAGATCGACTGTGTCGAGGCCGAGCTTGGCGAGGGCGGTGTCGAAGGCGCGAAGGGTGCGGTCGTAGCCCTGGTCGGCGTTCCACAGCTTGGTCGTGACGAACAGTTCCTCGCGTGGGAGGCCGGAGCCGGCCAGGGCCCGACCGACGCCGGTCTCGTTGCCGTAGATCGCGGCGGTGTCGATGCTGCGGTAGCCGGCCTCCAGGGCTGCGGCGACGGCGGTGGTGGTCTGGTCCTCGCGGACCTGGAAGACGCCGAAGCCGAGCTGGGGGATCTCGACGCCGTTGTTCAGCTTCACGGTGGGGACGGTGGTGCTCATGGTGGTGCCGCTTTCTCGGTCGGTGGAGATCTGTGACAGACCGTTTGGGGAGGTTCAGGGATGTTCGGGAAACTTGGGCAGCCCGTCCGGTCCGCACGCTCGCTGCGCGTGTACCTGACGGTCTGGGCGGCGATCAGGTCGTCGCGGAAGACGAAGGTGTCCGTGTCGGCGGTGTAGTTCTCGGCGACCGGATCTTGAGATCTCCGGTGCCGAGGCGCCGTCCGTGGTCCGCGAAGGTCTGCTGCGGAGTGCGGGTCATCGGGCGAGCCGCGCGAGGGCCTCGGTGGCGAAGCCGTGGTCCTGCTCGGGGGCGCCGCCGCCGACGCCGACGGCGCCGATCAGCCGGCCGTCGCGGTGCACCGGCACGCCGCCGGCGATGAACAGCAGGGGGCGGTCGAGTGCGGTGGTCAGCGAGTGGAACGGGCCGTCGGGCTTGACGAGGTCGACCAGATCGGCGGTCGGGGCGTTCAGCTGCAGGGCGGTGTAGGCCTTGCGGGTGCTGGTCTCGCCGGCGATCAGGACGGCCCGGTCGTCGCGGCGGAAGGCGAGCAGGTGCCCGCCCGCGTCCAGGACGGTCACGCCCACCGCGACCCCGGCCGCCTCGGCGGCGGTACGGGCGGCCGTGATCAGGGTCTCGGCGTCGGCGGTGGTCAACGGGGTCACGGGGGTGGTGCTCATGGTGGTGCTGCTCCCGTGTGGGGGAAGGGGGGTCAGTGGTGGACGGGGATGCGGACGTCGGCGGTCGGGGGGACGACCGCGGGATCGGCCGCCTCCGTTTCCCGCGCCGAGGTGCGACGCTCCAGGGCGGCGGACCAGAAGGCGAGGACCAGGGCCGCGCCCGCGAGAACGGCGCCGACCCAGTTCGGGGCGGTGTAGCCGAACCCGGCGGAGATGACCATCCCGCCGAGCCAGGCCGCGAGCGCGTTGCCGAGATTGAAGGCGCCGATGTTGACGGCGGAGGCCAGGGTGGGCGCGCCGTGGGCCTGGTCGAGAACCCGCTTCTGGAGCGGCGGAACCGTGGCGAAGCCCAGCGCGCCGACCAGCAGGATGGTCACCGCGGCCAGGATCCTGTTGTGCGCGGTGACGGTGAACAGCGCCAGCACCACGGCGAGCCCGCCGAGGGTGACGTACAACATCGGCATCAGCCTGCGGTCCGCGAACCGGCCGCCGAGCAGGTTGCCCATGAACATGCCGACCCCGAACAACACCAGCAGCCAGGTGACAGCGCCGTCCGAGTAGCCGGCCGTGTGGGTCATCATCGGGGCGATGTAGGTGATGGCGGCGAAGACACCGCCGAAGCCGAGCACCGTCATCGCCATCGCGAGCAGCACCTGCGGATTGCGGAACGCGGTCAGCTCCCGGCGCAGGTGGGCGCCCTCGGGGCGGGGCATGGCCGGGACCAGCCTTGCGATGCCGAGCAGGCCGATCACGCCGAGCGCGGCGACGCCCGCGAAGGTGACGCGCCAGCCGGCGGCCTGGCCGATGAAGGTGCCCAGCGGTACGCCGACGATGTTGGCGACGGTCAGTCCGGTGAACATGGTGGCGATGGCGCCGGCCTTCCGGTCGGGCGCGACCAGACCGGCGGCGACCACCGAGCCGATGCCGAAGAAGGCGCCGTGGGCGAGCGAGGCCACGATGCGCCCCGCGAGCATGACGCCGAAGGTGGGCGCGAGCGCGGAGACGAGATTGCCGACGACGAACAGACCCATCAGGGCCATGAGCATCGTCTTGCGCCCGATCCGGTTGCCGAGCACGGTCATCAGCGGCGCACCCACGACGACGCCGACCGCGTAACCGGTGACGAGCAGTCCGGCGGTGGGGATCGACACGCCGTAGTCGTCCGCGATCTCGGGCAGCAGGCCCATGACCACGAACTCGGTGGTGCCGATCCCGAACGCCCCGATGGCCAGGGCGAGGAGCGCGAGAGGCATGACGTGAACCCTTCATACGATTGCTGATGCTCCTTACGAGCTTCGACAATAGTTGCATACGCGCTATAAGTGCAAGTGCGGGTAATCGCTCACCAGAGTACTTGTACAGGCTTTATATGTGCACAAGCCGGTATTTCAGCGAGTGGAGTATCCTGAACGTTCCGCCTGCCGTACCCGGAAGGAGACTCGGGCCCATGACCGCCACGGATCCCGCGCTGACCGCCCTCGCCAACGGATGGGCCGCGCTCTATGTCCTGTACGGCCGGATCGAGGCGCAGATCGAACGTGCGCTGCAGGCCGAGCACGACCTGAGCGTGCGGGAGTACTCGCTGCTCGACGTGCTCAGCCGCCAGCACGACGGCGAGGGCGGCCACCTGCAGATGAAGCAGGTCGCCGACGCGGTCGTACTCAGCCAGAGCGCCACCACACGCCTGGTCACCCGGCTCGAGGACCGCGGGCTGCTCGCCCGCTACCTGTGCCCCACCGACCGCCGCGGCATCTACACCAACGTCAGCGACGCCGGCCTGAAGCTTCTGGCGCAGGCCCGGCCGACCAACGACGCCGCCCTGCGCGAGGCCCTCGACGAAGCGGCCAGGAACCCCGAGTTGGCCCCCCTGGTCAAGGCGGTCGAAGCGGTCGACGCCGCCGGCGGCATACCGGCGTTGCGCAACGCCCGACCGTGATGACCGCGCACGGGACCGGTATCGGAGCACACGTGGACACGAGCGCCGCGTGACGCGATCCGACGGCGACCCCCGGCGATCCCGCCCCGGGCCCTCGACGGGGACGCCGACGCGGGCGATACCCCGGCCGCCGTACCGCGGCGCGGCGTCGCCCCCGCCGGAGCCGTTCTTCGACCCGGTGTCCGCCTTGGCGATCGGCGAACTCGCGGAACACACACACCCGACCGTCCCGGCGCGGTGCCGGCGAGACCGCGACCATGCCGGTCTCGGTCCCCAGCACCCGGGCTCCGACCGGCTTCGACGCCACGCTCCCGGACGTCGAACGACCCCGAACCCGGCGTTCGGTGTCGGGGGTGACGGGCCGGGGGCCGTTCATGAACACCCGGATCCCGCACGCCTTCGCGGATCGACCCTCGGCGTTCGTGACGCCCCCTGGTGGCCATCCTGCCGCTCATCGACACCGTGCCGGCACTCACCGCCCCGACACCGGCCCTGCGCCACCACCACCGCCGCGTGACCACATGGGCCGCGCTCTCGGTCCGCTGTTGCCGATCGGAGCCGCCGTGGACCCCGGGCCACGATCGGCCCGGTGGGCCGGTGCCGCGCTCGTCGACATGAGCGGCGTCCGGCCGGCGACGGCGGTGTCGAACCCGGCCTCCCGCTCTTCGGCGGCCCGGATACCCGCCTCCTCGCTTGCTCGGCCTGCGTCACGGCGATGTCGCTGCCACCCTGGCGTCCGTGGGGATCCCCGACCCGATCCTCGTCACACTCGTCGCCGTACCCAAGCGGGTCCCCCGTCGCGTACTCACGGCGACGTCCGCCGGGGCGCCGCCCCGAGCCCCACCCCCAAACCCGGACGCGGATCCGTCGGTGCGGTACCGGGGGTGGGCCGGCAGGGGTGGCGCGCAGGACTCCGCCGAAGCCTATGGACGAACGCGCCACATTCGCGTCGCACGCCCACGGCGTCGCGCCGCCGCGATCGCGCAACCGCGTGCGACCGTCGTGTACGTGCACCGTACGCTCCAACGCGGTGCCCGACGGACGCCGTGACAGTCGGCGCCGGCACAATGGCGGCGTGGCCGAACAGTATGTGTCCGCTTTCGCCGTCGATGCCACCGTGTTTTTCGACTTTGTCGGCTCGAACGACGAGGTCGCGGTGCGGAAGATCCTGGAAACGTTCGAGGATGCGAACGCCCCGGACCGGCTGCTTCGTGCCACCGATTCCGACGAAGTCGAGACGGCGCTGCGCGAGATCGTCGCCGGCCGTCTCGATTCGGGGCGTGCGGGCGGTTACGGGTGGCTTCTGGAACTCCTCGGCCCGACCTTCGGTGTACCGCTGGGATCGGTGGTCCTGCCGGGACGTGGCTGGGATCGCCTCGAAGACGTCTTCCGCGGCTGGGACTTGACCACCCTCGCCGATGTGTGGGCGCGTCCTTGGGCGTTCCCGTGGGGATCCGGCGCGGCCCCGGACCCGGATCCATGGCCGTTCCCCATGTTCGCGTCGAAGACCGAGTCGGAGCGGATCCACCGCGAACTCGCGGCCTTCGACACCGACAGGATCCACGCCGACAACGACCTCCTCCCGGACGAGGACGACGCCGACGACGTCGAATGGCTGCTCGCCGACAACCTCCCCGAGTGGGTACGCGGCGCCCGCACCCGGGGCCTGGGACTGCTCCTGATTCGCGACGGCGGCAAGTAGCCGGCTCGAAAGCCCCGCCCCAAAGCAGTTCCCAAGCCGCCGACGGAAGACCTGAACCAGTGGCGTCGGGCCCGGGCCTTCCACCGGCGGCGGTCGGTCAGGCGGCCGCGCGGGCGACATGGGCGGCGACCTCGGCGATCTCGCCGCACCGCGCGCCGGCCGCCGTGCGGGCCGTATACCGCCGCCGACACGTCGGAGTTCACCGCGTGGGTGGAGGAACCGCGTTCGGGGCAGCGGTACTTCGGCGCCGCCACGCCTCGATGCCTCGCGGCGCCACGCGTCGCCCGCGGCGGGTCGGGCCGGCCGTAGTCACCGGCCCGGGCTCTCGGCCGCCGTGGCACGCGACGACCTCACCCGCGATCCCGTACTGGGGTGTTGCGGATCGGCCCGGTGTTCATGCTGCCCGGAGCAGTTCGTCGGTCAGGATGCGGCGGTACGCGGCGATCCGGCCGGGGCCGCCCACCGTCACCGCGCCGACCAGGCGCCCGGCGCGGTGGTACGTGACCTCGAGCCTGCGGCCGGAGACGTCGTATCGGCCGACTCGGCACTCGTCGGAGCGAGCGGGCAGCCCGACCGCGCGCAGCGTGGACCCGTGCAGGTCGGACCAGAAGGACGGCACGACGGTGAAGGGCCGGGCGTCGTCGGGGCGCAGCAGGGTACGCGCCGCCGCCACGGCCTGTTCGGCGGCGTTGCTCCAGTGGCCCAGCGCGATCGGCGCGCCGTCGGCGAGCGGGTGCGGCCATCTGGCGACGTCGCCCGCCGCGACCACGTTCGGCAGCGGCGCGCCGCTTTCGTGCAGCACCCGCAGGTACGGATCGCACGCCACGCCCCCGGCCACCGGCACGCCCGATCCGGCCAACCACGCGGTGTTGGGCTCGGCGCCCAGGGCGAGGACGGCGAGGTCGGCGTCGACGGTGTCGCCGTCCGAGAGCACGACGCCGGTCACGGCGGGATCCCCGGTGAAGCCCAGCGCGGTGCGATCGGTCACCAGGGTGATGCCGGCGGCCCGGTGCAACTCCGCGACATAGGCGCCGACTCCGTCCCCCACCAGGCGGGCCAACGGCTGGGCGGTCGAGACCACCAGGGTGACGTCGAGCCCGCGTCCGCGCGCGGCCCCGGCGATCTCGCTGCCCAGGAAGCCGCCGCCGACCACAACGATCCGACGGCCCGCCCGAAGCCGGGTCCGCAGCGCTGCCCCGTCGTCGCGCCCGCGCAGGGTGAGTACCCCGTCCGGGACGTGGCCCGCCGGATGGGTCCGAGCGGCGGCGCCGGTGGCGATGACCAGTCCGTCGTAGTCGAGTTGGCGGCCGTCGGCCAGCCGGATCGTGCGGCCGGCCGGATCCAGGGCCCGGGCGGGGGTCCCGAGCAGCCAGGTCGCGTCCAGGTCGGGCGGGATCGGCAGGTCGTCGTCCTCGGGTCGCGCCGCTCCAGTCAGTTGCCGCTTCGACAACGGCGGCCGGTCGTAGGGGAGATGGGGTTCGTCGCCGATCAGGGTCAGCGTGCCGCGAAACCCCTCGGCGCGTAGCGCCTGCGCGGTTCGCAGACCCGCAAGGGAGGCGCCCACGATGACGATGCGCCTCATGCGCGTTCCTCGGTGATGGTGACGGCTCGGGCCGGGCACATCAAGGCGCCGGTGCGGACGTCCCCGGCCAGGGCGGCGGGCGGCGCCGTCTCGTAGACGAGGTGGTCCTCGTCGTCGAAGGCGAATACGTCCGGTGCGGCGAAGACGCATTGACCGTGGCTCTCGCACACCGTCATGTCCACGGTGACGCGCATGGTCGAACTCCCTTGCAGAGTCGGGCGACAGGGGGATGGAAACGCGAGTACTGCGGGGCGCTCCGGCGCGATGACGACCTACGGTGTGACGACCGCGCGGCCACGGGGCGCGGGGTGTTCGGCGACTTCGTGGGCCTCGACGACGTCGTCGACAGCGAAGCCCCGGACCTGCGGGAAGCACAGGTCTCCGGCGCACGGCGCGGCGGTGAGGTCCACCGCACCGTCGCGATCACCGCGGCCCCCGCGTGCTCGCCCACCGCCAGGGAACCAAGGGGTCGTTCACAACAGATTCCGTTTCGCTCGGGAAAGTACACGGCGCCTCGTGCCGGGCGACTCCCTTCCGGTTCGCCCGCAGTTCGTCGCCCCTCGTTCCGTGACTCCTCGACCGTACGAACGCCACGCCGACCGGACGAGGGACCCGACCCGCCGACGAAGGGACCACACGCGCCAACGGGACCACCGGCCGTCGACGCGGCGCCGATCGTGACCTAGCCTCAAAAACCGTGCTCAACGGAACCGTCTCCGCCCGCATGGGGCGCTTCATGGTCGACGCCGCGCGCCGATCCGGAATGGATCCGGCCAAACTGGTGCGGCTCCCCGACGTCGGCGACGCCGTCCTGGCCGACGAGTTCGCCCGCGTATCCACACCCACCACGCTCGTGCTCTGGGAACAGATCATCACCGGACACCCCGGGACGCACGCCGGCACACACGCTGTCGGACTGGCCCCGATGGGCACCTTCGGCGTGTGGGACTACCTTTTTACCTCCGGCGAGACACTCGCGGAATCGCTGCGCACCGGCTGCGGACACCTCACCGTCATCGGAGATCCGGGCGCGGAGAAGCTACAGGTCACCGACGACGGCCGACTGTTCACCGTGACGCACTCCACCGGCCCCGCCAGCCCCGATGTGATCGCCGCCGTAGAGCAGTTCGTCATACCGTTGATCAGCCGCAGGGCAACCGAGGCGCTGCGGCGCCCCGTCATCCCGGTACGGGTCACTTTCCGACACCGCCCACCGAGCACGGTGGGCCCGCTGACCGATCTCCTGGGTACCCGCAACATCGACTTCGACGCCCCC
>NZ_JBIRUB010000046.1:0-28373 GCF_044334985.1 Embleya sp. NPDC020630 | reverse complement strand
CAACAAGCCTCTCTCGTTCGTCGCGGCACGCAGCAGCGCACTGGCCCACCGGTTGCTGGAGGCCGGGTTCCTCTCCGACTGAATGTGCCGCCTGACCCCTGAACCGCCTCGGGAACGCCTATCGCGTGGAGGCGTCACGGTCACCGGCGGCATCGGCATCGAAATGGCGGGTCAACCGGCGCGCGCGGTCCACTTCGGCGGCGTCCACAACCGGGCATGGTTGCTGCCGACCTGGATCAGCGTTCCGGTGTGTCGATCCTGACGCGTCGGGCGGAACCCGTCGATCGCGAACACCTGCCGTCCGCTGGTGGTGTCGACGCCCCGCAGACCGGCCTCGTCGGCGATCAGCAGATGCTCTCCGTCGGTGAACAAGCCGAGATCGCCGACCGGCCAGGGGAACGTCGCGGCCGCCCTGATCCATCGCACGCCCGGCGAGCGCGGTTCGATCGAGGTGGGGTCGAGGATGTGGACGGTACCGCTGCCCGCTTCGTCCTGGTGGTCGTACACCGCGATCCGCCCGTCGTCGATCCACACCACCGGCCGGTTCCATCCCGAGACCTCGGGATACACCGCACGGCTGGGCCCGTCCTCGCACTCGTACGGGTTCTCGTGCAGCCAGGCGGTCAGGCTCCACACCGCCGGCATCCCCCACGGCTGCCACACCCAACCGCCGTCCAGGACACGCGTCCCGTCGGGACTCGGCGACAACGCGCCGTGGAAGTAGTCGAAGTCGTACTCCGCGTCATCCTCGTCCGCAACCCGGCCGTCCCGCGCCGTAAGCACCTCGCCGCACGCGGGATCGGTGACATCCAACCGGTTCCAGTCGGTGCGATGCACGACAACCGGCCGGCCCTCGTGTTCGGCGAACGCCAACGCGAACGCGACGGTCTCACAGCAGTAATCCCCGCCGTCCAACCTCAACGCCGGCGAACCGGTGGTGAGATCGACGACGGCGCCGTACCGACCGCGGTCCTGAACCACCGCCGCCCAACGGCCACATCGAGACACATGAAGCCGCAGTCGAACACCGCCACCGCAATCGGACGCCGGCCACCGCTCCCGATACCGGGCCACGTCCCGTACCTCGCCGGTCGTCGGCACCCACCGCGTCAGCCGTCCGTCCTCGGACAGCACCAGCCACGCCGACGCCGCGCCACCGAGGGCCGCCGGCAACGCCGCCACATCCACGACCGGCCGGAGCACGTCGGAAACCGCCACGTCCACCGTAACCATCGCCACATCGATCCCCTCCGTGCGCCGCTGCGTCCCCCGGCGGCAACGTGAACAGCAGGTGATACGGCACCGTATCGGCAAAGTCGGTGAGCGCCGCGATGCCGGTCACGGCGGTGAGGCCGGCACGGATCCGGTCCGTGTCGGGCTCATTCTCGCGCGGATGAAGATCACGAGTGCGGACGTCCTGCCCGACGACATGCATCTCTGCGAGGAACAGCGTCGAGTAGGACGCCGGTTCTTCCCCATGCGAACGGTGAACCCGCGCCTTGCCTCTCGAACGGGCAGCGTCCCTGATGGCCGGTGCGAGCGGCCTGCCGTTACGGGGAGCGGCTGTGCCTAGCCTCGCGCTTTCATGGAGTGGGGCGTCTGACATGCGGTCAGAAAAGCGAAAAGTGCTCCTGACCTGCAACGATGGGACTTCTCTAGGGTCCTGTCGACTGCATGGAAAGAAGCACTTCTCAGGTGAAGAAGGATAGCGGGTCGCATCCGCGTGTCCGGGTCGAGTCCGGCGGTTCCGGGATCGTCTCGCAGGCCGGCGGGGTGCTGCTCACGGAGACGGCTCGCGTGGTCGGGTTGGATCGCGGGTTGTCGCGTGCGCTCGCGCCGTGGGGCAGGACGCGGGCGGTCCACGATCCGGGGAAGACGGTCCTGGATCTCGCGGTGGCGCTCGTGCTGGGCGGGGACTGCCTCGCGGACGTCGCGATCCTGCGGGAACAGCCCGACGTGTTCGGGCCGGTGGCGTCCGACCCGACGGTATCGCGCCTGGTCACGGCCCTTGCCGCAGCGGGGCCGAAGGCCGTGGACGCGATCCGGGCGGCCCGCGCCGCGGCGCGTGAACGGGCCTGGAATCTCGCCCGGACGGCGTCGCCGGTGGCCGGCGGGCGGTTGACGATCGACCTGGACGGCGTCCCGGTCACCGCGCACTCCGACAAGGAAGGCGCTCGCCCGACGTGGAGGAAGACGTTCGGATTCCCCCCGTTGTGGGCGTTCGCCGACCACGGCCCGGAAGGATCCGGCGAGCCCCTCTCCGTGCTGCTGCGGCCCGGGAACGCCGGATCGAACACCGCGAGCGACCACATCGAGGTCACCCGGCAGGCCCTCGCGCAGGTCCCGAAGCGGCACCGGCGGGGCCGGGACACGCTGATACGGACGGATTCCGCGGGTGGCACCCACGAGTTCCTCGCGTGGCTCTCCCGGCGGGGTCGGTGGTTGTCGTACTCGGTCGGGTTCACGATCACCGACCGGATCCACGCGGCGATCCTTCGCGCCCCGAAAGCGGCGTGGACGCCCGCCTGCGACGCAGACGGTCTTCCGCGCGAGGGCGCGTGGGTCGCGGAGGTCACCGACATGCTCGACCTCACCGCGTGGCCGAGGGGCATGCGGGTGATCGTGCGGAAGGAACGCCCGCACCCCGGCGCGCAGTTGCGGATCACCGACGTCGACGGGAACCGCCGCGTCTGTTTCGTCACGAACACGGCGGGTGGGCAGCTCGCGGACCTCGAACCCCGCCACCGCCGCCGGGCCCGCGCCGAGGACCGGATCCGCCGGGCCCGCGCGACCGGCCTGCGGAACCTGCCCCTGCACGGCCTCGCACAGAACCGGGTCTGGTGCGAACTCGTCGCTCTCGCCTGTGAGTTGGTCGCATGGAAGCAGATGCTCGCCCTGACCGGCGAAGCGAGGCGATGGGAGATCAGGAAGCTCCGCTTCCGCCTCTTCGGAACCGCCGCCCGCCTGGTCCGCACCGGGCGACGGATCATCGTCCGCCTGCCCGAACGATGGCCCTGGACCCGGCACGTCCTCGACGCCATCGACAGACTCGGCCGGCTCACCACACCCACCTGACGACGGCCCCTCCGTCCCGACGAACCGCGACACACCTCCGGAGACGTGGAACCCGGCGCCCACCCGACACGACAATCGGGCCATCGCCAATCCCGAAAACCGAATCGACGCCTTCCGAACAGCGGAAACGGGTCGTCAGCAAGCTGACGACCCGTCATGAAACATCGAGGCTAACTCGATGACCACCCCCCGGTGGACAACCGCGCTGTCCGCGAGTCGGCGAACGTATCGGCTGTGAACCCGAGCCGACGCCACACCGCAACCGGGACACGTGGCCATCTCCGCTACCGCACGCGCTCGCACGACGACCAACTCACCCTCAGCCAGTACGTTTTCGATCCGGACATCGTCGACCCGGTGGAACCACAAGTCCTGGAGGAGTAAATCAGCCACGGCCGTTCATGATCGCGGGTTCGGTGACCCTCTGTCGCTCTGGCACGGAAAGTGATCCAGAACCCGATTTCACACGACGCCGACACCTGCGATCGCGGCGGCCGTGAGTCGACTGCGGGCTCTGTTTCAGCCTGCGCGCCCGTGCGCCGCGCGGGCTACCAACAGATCGGGTTCCACTTGCAGTCGCGCCGGGCTCCGACGAGGTTCGCGCCGGTGAAGTCCGAGTTGGTCAAGTTGGCACGGGTGAGGGTGGAATCGGACAGATCCGCGTTGACGAACGTGGAGTAGAAGATGCTGGAGTCGCTGAGATCGGCGCCGTGCAGGTCGGCGCCGGTGAGATTGGTGAACCACATGTCCGAGTCACGGAGATCGGCGCGTTCGAGGCTGGTGTCGCGGAGATTCGCGCTCGAGAGATCCGCCCCGTTGAGGTTGACGCCGTCGAGGTTCAATCCGGAGAGGTCGCTTTCGACGAATGTGGGATGGATCGTGCTCGGACTGTTTCGACGGAACTCGTTCCAGCCCTGCACACCCAGCTGCTTCAGCGTGTCCCCCCACGGATCCGGCTTCTTCACCGCCTGCTGCGCCCTGGCGGGCGCCGTCGGGGTGGCGGACGCCTCGGTCAGTGGGGTTGCCAACAGGGCGGTGGCGGCGAGGGCAATCGCCGCGGTGCGCAGGGTTTCGACACGAAGGGCACGCACGAGAACACCTTTCGAACGAGGGATCACGCATCGGTGATCGTCGACAGCGGTAATTCCCACACCCCGACACAATGCTCGGCGCTCCCTCGAGCCCGACCGGGCGACACGTCGGTATGGAGGGATCGTCAGGGGTGGTGTTGTGGAGCAAGTACATGGTCGTCCTGCCGGTACGGCACAAGACATCCCCGAAAGATGCCACCAGGCGAGTCGTAGGTATCACGACACGTCATCGAAAGGCACTGGCGACGCAGGCTCTCGACTGCTAGGCCGTGGATCGAAGGTGGATCCCGGGCTGTGAATGATCACGGTTTGTCAACGGCCAGTTTTATCTGGGTCTTCGGCGATTTCCGTGAAGGTGGTCAATCCGTTCGCCGGCCCGGCCGCCGAGCGCGACTCGTTCGCGCAGCCGCTGCGCGGCCGGGGTGCGCCGACCGTACCTGACTGTCAGCCCGTCGACCTGCTTGGCGAACGTGCGTTTCCCGCATGCGGCGGCATCGCAGAAGAAGCGGCGGACACTCGGCTCGATGTCGGCCGCGCGTCCGGCGACCGCGGTGTCGGTGAGTGTTCTCGCGCAGCGGCTGTGGACCCGCCGGGACGACGTACCGCAGGCGGGGCAAGCGGCGCCCGGTCCTGTGCGACGTGCCCTGATCCGTGAGGACTTCCCGAACACGACCGTGTCGACCGCGACCTCCGACAGGTGCGGGAACACGACTCTCGACAGTTCGTCAGCTTCACCCCCGAGCACCCAGGAACCCCTGCCACACCATGATCGCCTTCACGGAAATCGCCAAAGACCCAGATAGAACTGGCCGTTGACACTGGATTCCCGTTCGGGCACAGCCCGCACGAGCCACCGCGAGGTGAATATGGGAACCTGCGCCGGGACCGCGCCCGGCATGCCACCGGGAGCGCCCACTTCGGGCCGGATTCTCGCAATCGGGTTGATGGCGCGGCACTCCGCTCATCACGCGGCAGGCTTCTCCCAGACGGTGGCCGTGAGCTTCGCGACGCCGCGGCCCGGAGGCGCGGAGACGACGCTCAGGTAGGCCGTGCCGCCCTCGGGCGTCGTCAGGCAGAAACGGCCGCCCCGGCCGCCTGGACCTGATGGGTGCCGCTGTCCGCGACGGCCTTGGCGCACTGGGCCTTCGTGGGCGTGGGGCCGGACGCGGGCAGTTGGGCGAGGGTGTCGGACCGGGAGTACAGGGACGGGGCGGCACCGGTCGTGCTGACCGTGAAGTCCTTGCTCCTGGCGTCGCCGATCATGACGACGGGTGCGGTCGAGTCCAGGTCGACGTACCGCGTGCCGCCGGTCGTCAGATCGGCCTCGAAGGCGGCGGGGCCGTAGCGGACCCCGGCCGCCGCCGCGCTCTCGGCGGGCCGTTCCCGGCCGGGCGACCCGGACGACGCAGCGGGTATCCGCTCCCGCTCCGCGCCCTTGTCGTCGGACGAACCCGAACCGCTCACCAGGATCGTGACCACGATCCCCACGACCGGGATGAGGATCCCGACGACCCACCACGCCCAGCGGGGCGGCTGGTGTCCGTGTGGCCGGTCCTGTGACGGGCCCTGCGGTGCGCCGTGCGGCAGACTCGCCGGCCCGTTGTCCGATCAACTCATGCTCTCCCCCGTCCTTCCCTTTTCGTGAACGTCGCGCCGACCGTGCTTCGGACGCGGGAAGCGGCCGCACCATCGACGCCCGATGGCTCGATCCGGTCCGACCTCCTCATCGGCGTCGGGGGCGGGAGCACGCCAGGGGGACGGGCCGGTGGAGGGGTAAACCACGCAGTCGGAGAGCACCGCGGATGGGAACGGCTCGGCGGTGGTGGCGAGTTTGTGGATCTCGCCATGCAGTCCCCGCGGACGTTGGCGATGACGGCGGCGCGGATGTCCGGGCGCCACGTGGGGGCGCTCCAGGAGGGGCCACCGGTCGCCGGGGCGGTAACGGGGCGCCCTGGGGGCGTTCGCGGAGCTTGCCGATGCCGCCCTTGACGGTGGTCTTGATCGCGGACAACACGATCGCGCGAGGCGGATCGGCCTGCTTGTGGTGCTCCATTACCGTCAGGAACGCGGCGTCGTCCAGTTGAGGGATGACGCCGAGGTCGGCCGTCGTGGCCAGGTAGGCATCGTGCAGGCGGGCGCACCAGGGATCCAGGTAGGGGCCGTGGTCCGAACGAATCCACACCTCGAACGGGTCCACCCGCGCGCCGAGTTCGATCGCGTGGGCGACGGTGCGGGTGACGACCCGGCCCGGCCGGCCGGAGCGACGCCAGTGGCGGTGAACGGGGACGGCAGACTGGGGTCCAGGTCGAGAGGGACGGCTGTGCCGAATCACCCGAAGGCGTGAGTCGCGGGTCAACCGATCGGCCCGTATCGAGGGCGCACGGAAGGGGCGCGACCCGCGCGTCCACCGGCACCACGTCCACGCGCTCCCGGATTCGAAACGCTCGCGGGCGGACCGAGCCCGGACTGGCGGACCGGCGATCGTGCGCTGCTCGCCGCAGCGGCTTCAGCGAAGTGGCGGGTGAACCGGGACGCCACACATCGGAGCGTAGAAGCGGCAGTCGGCACGTCAACGAAACGGGCCGGGATCCTCGCCATCCCTCGTGGCCGCGCCGCCACCGTCCGGGTGGCGAGGCCACGAGGGCGGAGGACAGCGGGGCGGAGGGCGTGGTCTTGGTTGTCGGGTTGGCGATGGGTGTCCTACGAGTGGTCGCAGACATGGGAACGGGGGCGACTTGCGGGGGTCGCCGGGGTGTGTGGACATCCGCCCACGGCACCGACCGGTTCCTGACGGAAGCCGACGTAGTTCGCACCGGACCCGGCTGGACCGCAGCCCTGCTCGCGTGGCGCCTGGGCGACGAGAACGTCGTCTCGGTCGAGATCGACCCCGCGCTCGCGGCCGGAGCCCGTGCCGCCCACGCCCGGCTGGGCCTCGCGCCGACGGTGATCACCGGCGACGGCACGCTCGGCGCCCCCGACCGCGCGCCCTTCGACCGGGTGCACGCCACCGCCGCGTTCACCGATCGGGTCCCCTACGCGTGGATCAAACAGGCCCGCCCAGGCGCGGTGATCGTCGCGCCCTGGTCGCCGGGCTTCGGCGCCGGCGCCCTCCTGCGCCTGGTCGTCGCCGACGACGGCACGGCGTTCGGGAAATTCGTGCGCAGCGTGGCGTTCATGGAGCAGCGCGGCCAACGCGACGATGCTGCGGGCGGGTTCGAGGCGGTGCGCGAGGCCGAGCCGGCCACGGGCGAGGCGGAGGTCGAGTGGGTGTTGGAGTCGCTGCACCGAGACGGGAACTTCACCCATGCCGTCGCGCTGCACCTGCCCGACGTGCGGCTTCGCACGCTCGGGGGCGGGACGGTGTGGCAACTGTGGGACCGGGAGCGTTCCTGGGCGCTGGTCGACGACCGTCCCGAGATCGGCAAGGCCGTCCACGGCGGGCCCGGACGGTTGTGGGACGAGGTCGACACCGCACTGCAATGGCAGGACGAACACCGCATCCACGGCTACGACTTCGGCATCACCGTCGAACCCGACCGGCAGTGGGCCTGGGCGCAACGGCCCCAACGGCGCTGGGAGATGTAACCGCCGGCACTCGGGTGCGGACGGCCACCGATTCCGGGCCCGCGTCGCGCAGCGGGCGGTGGACACCGGACCGCGGAGCGGTTGGCGCGGGCCAGGACGGCGATGGCCTTGACCCGGTCGGAGTTATCCGGGGCGCGCCGTAGGCGGTGTCCGTCGCGTTGGATGATCCGCGCGAGATCGGCCGAGTCGCCCTTGTCGGACTTCCTGCGGGTGTTGGACGGGGAGTTGCGGTAGCGGGCGGCCATCGCCGGATTGATCGGCACGACCGGCTGCCCGGATCGGGTGAGGGCTTCGACGAGCAACCTGTCGGCACGCTCGATGCCGATGGGGATACTGCGTCGCTGGTGACGGACCGACCGCAGGACCCGCAGCAGGATCTCGGCGACACCGGCGGGGCCGTTCTCGACGGTGGCGTGCGCCACGACGATGCCGTCCCGGTCCACCACGGCGATGTCGTGCGTGTCCTGAGCCCAGTCGATCCCGGCCAAGTACGTGGGTCCGACCTTCTTGGTCACGGTGGCGAAGTCCTTTTCGGCCGGGGCCTGGAGCCGTTGTGGGTGTCGGGGGCGGAGGGGCTCTTTCACAGCCGCGGACTCGTGGCCCGGGATCGCTACAGGCATGGCTCCGCCCCCTTTGGTCGGCATCGGAGTACCGAACGGATAAAAGATAGACTTTCTACCAACAGGGTCTGGCGACGGGTCGCCCCGCGCTGCGAGATGATGACGAGCACACGGTGATACATCCGGTGGAACTCTGAGAGGAGACGGACGAAATGCGCAGCGGCGGTGACGATCCTCCCTTCCGCTACGTGGAGTCCGGCGAGTGGCCGGACGTCGTCCTTCGCCCGGACACGCCATTGAGCGCGTACGCCGGGCTGGTTCTGGCCCGGCGGCTGGCAACGGCGCTCAAAATCGTGGACTGGTCGGCCAACGGCGTGGCGGTGCGAGCGGGCCTTTCCGCGCCGGCGGTTCGCAGCGTCATCGCCGGGGAGACGGCCATCACGTTGCCGACGCTCATCCGCTTGGAGAGCGCGCTTCAGGCCCGGCTGTATCCCATGGACCTGCTCGACGTGTCGGCGGTGGACCTGTACGGCGTCGACCTGGAGGCGCGCTTCCCCGCGACCCAAGGTCTGTTCCCCACAGGGGGGCCGGGGGCCTGACCCGTCGGACCGCAGGCAACGGCAACGGCGGAGTGTGCGCCTACTGCCGCTTGAGCCTGTTCTCCGGACGCTCGAACCACGGGATCTGATCCACGTCGTCACCCGTGATCGTGACGGTCAGCCCGAACCGGCCCACGTCGGGCTTCCCGGCGTCGCTCCAACGGCGGTAGGCGGTCTGGACTTCGCTCCACAAGTCTCGGGGACCGGCCTGGAGCGCCTGGGGCGTGTACCCGTCACCGAAGGCCGCCACCGCTATAGAGTCCCCCGCGCCGACGTCCCTGCCGTACAGCCACAGGTTGACGCTCTCGTCGTCTTCGAGGCGTCGCGGGACGCAGTCCGGAACGTGGAGCCCGATGACGAACTCGACCGGGTCGTAGAGGGTTCCGGTGATGTCGGCGACGTCGATGTCGGGTGTGGACTCGCGCGCCGAGTCGATCCACTGGTCGGGGAAGGATGTCCGCGGCCATGTGGCGCGCTGGTCCCGGAGCTTCATGAATGCGAGCGGGTCGGTGAAACGGCCGCTCGCGCGCCGGGGGTCGTGGACGGTGAGCACGGTGGTCCAGTCGGCGGCGGCGTAGTAGGTGCCCCAGGGCATGACGACGAGACCGCCGGGCCGGGTCTGTTCGATCCATGCCCGAGGGGTGTGGCGTACGCCGGCGGTGACGTGGACGCGGTCGTACGGTCCCCGGTCGGGGTGGCCGAGGGCGCCGTCGCCGGTGATGACGGTGACGTCGGCGTGGCCGGCCTGGGCGAGGTTCTTCCGGGCCTGTTCGGCGACTTCGGGGTCGACCTCGATCGTGGTGACGCGGCAGCCGCGCACGGCCAGGAGGGCGGCGGTGTATCCGGTGCCGGTACCCACCTCGAGGACGCTTTCACCGCCGCGGATGTCGAGGGCGTCGAGCATGCGGGCGACCGCGGCGGGTGCGGACGCGGACGAGGTCGGGTTGTTCCCGGGGTCGGCGCCGCTGTGGTCGCCGTCGTCCCACTGGGTAACGAGCGCCAGGTCCTCGTCGGCGGCCCGGTCCCATGCTTGGCGTCCGTGTTCGCCGGTGGCGTTGCGGTCGATGGCCGGGGTGTAGCCGCTGTCGCTGTGCCAGGCCCAGAAGCGGGCGGGGAGAAAGTCGGCGCGGTGGACCGTGGCGAAGGCGTTTTCCCAGCCTTGCGGGAGAGCGCCCGCGTCCGCGAGGAGGCGGGCGATCCCCGTCGTCACTTGTCGTCCTTGCGATGGGTGCCGGGGCCTGCCGGGGTGGAGCCGTCGGGGTGGTCGTTCGGTCCGCTCGGCGTGGGCTGCGGATTCGCGGGTTTGATCGGCGCCTTGCCGCCGCTGTGGTCGCCCATGCAGTCCTCCCTGGGTAGTTCGCCCCGGCCCGGGGACGGAGCGTGTCGTCGCGTGGGGTCCTTGCGGATGCGGCCTGGTGTGCGTGGGAGTTTGTCTCTCGCAACGTACGGGCGACACACGCGGGCGTCAATCACGATCAGCTAGGTCTATGGAACCCAACGTCATCACAAGATGCTCGACGAACCCAGACGACACCGACCCGGGTCGCCGGCGAGGCACCATCGGGAACAACAAGGGAGATCGCGCCGTGCACGTCGAACCCGGCGACCGCCCCGTGTACGGCGCGACGGGGCCACCCGGGTACGGATCGGCACGGCCGAGCACGCCCGGTTCGGGTTGGACGGCGCATCCGCCCGCGCGTACATCCGGGACGCTCCGCTCACATGGTCGGACCCGGTGCACGTCGACTCCCACCCCGTCGAGCTCACAAACCGCCTGGGCCGGTCGAGCGAGTCGTCTCCCGCAACGGGTGGACGGCTGCGCTAGAAGATGCCGACGGACCCGTGGCGCGCGAGGACTTCGCGCAGCCGGCGGGCGTGAACGGCCGGCAGGCGGAGCAGCGTGCGTTCGAATGTTCCCCGGTCGGCTCGGAAGGGGCCGTTGGGCAGCAACGGGGGCTGTTCGTCCCGGAGGACGTGCCGGGGGACGCGGCCCGAGGCGGGGATCGGGGTGTGTGGCCGGGGGGAGGTCAGCCATTGCCACACGCCCAGGGGCAGGGGTACCGGGTACGCGGACGCGGCCCGCCTGGTGGGAGTCCAGGCACGGCCGGTCTGCGGATGGACCGGTACGAGGACGATCCCGCTCCCGTCGGGGGCGGGGTGGCCAGGTCCGGCCAGGACCGCGCACCGCGCCGGCGGGCCCGCGGGCAACACGGTGTCGAGCGCGCGTCGGAACATGTCGGCGGTCAGACCGTCCGGGACCCTCACCGGACGTCCTTCGGACGCCACCAACAGGTAGGCGAGGGCCCGGCCGGCCGCCGCCTCCCACTGCGGACTCCACGACCAGTAGTGGTTCGAGCCGAACCGTCGGCCTCCCCACGTGGCGATCGGCGCGACCGGGGACGTGCCCTCGCTCTTTTCGGTCAACTCTTCCCAGGACGACGGCGCGGGATCGACCCCGACGCGGACACGGCGCACGGCATGCGCGTCGAGCCACACCGCCTGCCACAGCGAACAGTCGTCGATCCTGGTGGCCACGGGAAGGCCACATGCCGTGCAGACCAGGTTGGGGCCGTCCGCACCGTCGACACCACAGCAGGCACCGCCGCGCATGTCGGGGATCAGCCGGGTTCCACGGATGTCGCCCGGCGCGATGACGACGTCGCCGCACTCCGCGCCTGGGAGGGCATCGGCCGGCACACGAGGCTCGTCCTGTGTGCGCCGTGGTCGTCCCCAGGGGTCGGGGTCCAGGGCGAACGTCCCCGGTTCCATGAGCACCGGAAGCTGGACACCGTTGCCGTATACCTGGCGGGCGTGGACCGGAAGGCATACTCGGGACAACGCAACGGTCAACTCGGCATCGCATCCCGCGCAGACGAAAACGAACAAAGGCCCTCCGTAGGGGAATCGGCCGCATTCGCACTTCGGGGCGGGCCGGCCAACGAGATTTCGTCGTCCCCATGTCGCGATCGCCCACATGCGCCGGCGCGAGCGTGGTGGTGGCGGGCACCCCGGCGAACGCGCCGTCGGGAAAGGGCGTGCGCGAGCGCACGGCTCCGGATCCGGAGTCCAGGAGGGCGCGGTCCGACGTGGTGACGGGAACCCGGAGGCGGCGGCGCACCCTCCTTGGGGGTGTCCTCGGTCGAGCGATCTTCCCGGCGCCGGCCGGTTCCTCTCCTTCACGTCACCGCCCCGGGAGGGTGTTTCGTGCGGATCGGCGGCTGCGCCTTCGATGTCGAAGGCAGCGGTGCCGCCGAGGGGAGAATCCCTGCCGCGGTCGTTGTCTGCTTCCGAACCGGGCCCGACTGCGAATCCGGCGCGCCGCGCGAGGGACCGACGGCGCGCGTTCGTGGCCTGGAAGCCTGCGGAGCGGGTCGCGGTCACCGCGATACCAAAGACGTATCAGGCCCGGCGCGCTCAACCTTCTCTGTCGGGGTGCCGCCGTTCAGGATCTTCTGGCCATTCCGCCCGAGATCAGGATGTGGGACGTTTCCAGGTCCTGCGGGGCGATGGGGGTGGTGGGGCGCCACAGCGCGGTGGAGACCACTCCGGGGTGGACCATCTCCATGCCGTCGAAGTAACTTTCGATCTCCTGCTGTGTCCGGAAGCGTCCACTTCCCAGGCTCTCCTGCATGACGGCTTCCAGGCGGTCGATGCGTGCATCCCCCGGACGCTTGAGGAAGTGGGACAGGAACAGGTAACTGCCGGGTGCCATGGAGGACTTGTACGTCTCGAACCGCTTCGTCTACGCCGGCGGCGAGACCACGTCACGCAGATCATCGGTCGAGACCCGCACTGACCCGCCCCTGCGGACTTCCCGCGTGCGCGAGCGGGTCAGGGTTCCCGGCCGAAGGCGGGCTCCCGGCCGAAGGCGGAGTCTCGGCCCGTGCGGGCGGCTTGCGCGCGACCGCGGGCCGGCGGATCGGGGGTAAGGGACGGCATGACCACACGGGACCAGTCGGTGCTGCCGCCGTTGACCGGCTCCGCGTCGCCGGGGCGCAGCGGCGACGCATGCGCGCAGGCGCCGAAGCCCTTGGCCGCGATGCCGGAGAAGCGGCCCGGCGCGCCGAGATCGCCGTCCCGAATCGCGTCGTGCGCGCGCCAGAAGGCTTCCCGGACGCCCGCGTGGAAGGCGGCGATGCTCCGGGAGACGTCGCCGGCCCGATCGTCCTGCGCATAGCCGGAGTTCTCCTGTCGCAGCTTCTTCAGCGCCGCCACGCGAGAGGCCTTGCCGGCCTCGCGCCACGCGCGGTGCAGGTCCGGATCGGTACGCGCCTGCCGCAGGTGCCGCGGTCCGGTGTCGCCGACCGTCATCCGACCCAGGTCGTAGGCCCACATCGGCGTCAGGCCCGCGACGATGGACGGCGTCGGCAGGGAGAGGGGCGGAACGGTGACCTCCGGCACCCTGCGCGCCGTTCTCGCCACGCCGGGCTCGCGGGCCGTGTGTCCGACAGCCGTGAAGTGCGCGTGGAACTGCCGACGCAGGTCGCCGGCCGAGTCGAAGGCCCGCGTCCCGCCGTGGGCCGCGATGGTGTTGATCCGGGGATCGCGATGTCCGCCGCCGTTCTCCTTGGCCGCGATGATGTCGTCGGCCGCGCGTCCGGAGCCCCGGTAGGCCAGCAGGATCGCATCCTGCACGGGCCGGCCGTTCTCGGTCATGTCCCGGACCCGGTGCGTCGCGTCCTGGACGGTGATGCCGCCGCCGTTGATGAGCACGGTGGCGGATCCCTGTCCTTGCGACAATAGTCGCCCAGCCTGCGCGAGCGCCCAGGACTCGTCTCCGAAGTTCTTGCCCGGGACCAGGAGGATCAGGTCCTGGTCGGGTTGCAGCGGCGCCTTTTCGTTCGGGTCGTAGCGGGTTCCAGGGTAGGCCACCGTGCCCTCGGCGACGACCCCGACGAGCGGGGCGTCGGCCGGCCCGAGCCGCTCGTCGGCGAGCAACCTGCGCTTGGCCCGGCCGACCTCGGCGAGGCAGCCGGAGTCGGTGCCGCCGAAGAACACCGCGGCGCCGAACCTCGCGGCGCTCAGGAGGATTTCCTCGTACACGGCCCGATCCGCATCGGTCGCCGCGCCGGCCCCGGCCGCGCCGCCCACGACGGTGATCACGGGCATCGAGTCGGCCACGACGTCGTACAGGGCAACGCTCAGGTCGGCGTACGAATCGACGGCCCGGACCGGGAACCAGCGGTCCGGGCCCCACCGCCGGGTGGGCGCGGTGAGCAAAGAAGGAGCGTCGGGTTCGCGCGGCGCGGAGGTTTGCACGGTTGTCCCCTGTTTCGGAGGTTCCGATGGTCCCGATCATCTCGATGGCTGCGATGGTCCCGCCGGCCGGTGCTTCCGATGGTTGCGATCGTGACGCGGGGACGCGCGGAACAGTATGCGCGCGCCGCGTGGTCGTTGTCGTGCGATCGGCGGACGTTCGCGGGGATCGCCCCTTCTCCACGCTTTGCGGCCATCTGCCTTGCGGGGCTGGGAGGGTGTGCCGCCGCCCGGTATCTGGCACCTGTTCGGGTTCCGATCAGAGGGTGACCTCGTGTGGTCCCTGGTCGGCCGTCGATTGCAGTGCCTGATTTCGATACCGACTCTCCGGTTCCTCATCCGACGTAACGGGCGCGTGCGTTCGTGTTCGCGTCGTGCCATTCCTGGGGTTCCGTGTCAACAGCCTGAGTCCTCCCTGCTGGCGGCCAGATAATCAAACGCGCGGGCGAGACCGGCCTGCAGCGCGACGAGCGCGCGCAGTACCGGGGCGGCCGTGGCCAGGAGTAGCACACCGACGCCGGTGTTGAATCCGATGTCGGCCGCTCGCGAGGACGCCGAACATCAGGTCCAGCAGCCCCGCGTTTCCGGGGTCGCGCGGGATCGGCCACGACCACAGGGCGTAGAGCACCTCGCCCACACCGCCGACGGTCCAGGTCAGCGCGATACGAAAGCTCACCACCCGTAGCGGGAACGCCGCCACCATGTGCGTCAGATCGCGCCAGGACTGCGTCTCGCGCAACGCCGCAACCATCCCTTGATCCCGGTGCCGGTCGGCGGGCGGTACCCGTGCGGCGGCAGCACGCGACCGGTGACCGCTTCCACCCGCCTGCGCTCGACTGCGGCGACCCAGCGCGCGCCGGCCAGGGTCGCCATCAGCACGGGAAGCCCGAGAAGGACCAAGGAGCCCACCGCGCCGATCGCACACCCGGCCACCGCGACCGTGAACGCGGCCGCGCCGATGGGGAATCCGGACAGCAGATAGGCCAGTCGGCGGCCGAATCGGCCGACGGTATCGGCGGTGTCCGGCCCGTGGGGTGGTGACGTCGTTTCGATCATGACCACAAACTTTCCGTCCCCTTTGACCGCGCCCAGCCGGCAAGCCCCGTCCAGAGAGTAGGGCACACCCCCACACAGGCAGGGGCCACGGACAGGCGAACGCCGATCATCTCGAGCTCGTCGACGACATCCACAACGCGCACGTCGACACCGGGAAGGCAAGAGATCCACGTCGCACCCACCGAGGAACAGATCAAGAGCTCCCCCGGAGTTCGAGAAGGACAAGCACCTTCGCCAACGCGATCACCGCGCCCGAACCGGCGCCTGCAACATCGCACCCGACTGCGGCTCGAACAGCGCGGAACGGCAAAGGAAACGGATATCCGATTCCCTCCGGGAGCCACTCGTTCGGCAACGATCGTGGATCCTGTTCGGCGTCCCGACTCTGCGTGCCTCGTTCCCCGCGCCGTGCTCCCCGGGTTGCGAGACAGCGCTGCCTGCGCTCGCCGGATCCGTGCCCGAGGCCCGACTGCGCTCGCTCGCAGTCGCCTTCTCCACGACACTCCCCGTCGGCTGACCGTCGCTGCCGGGCCCGTCGAGAAACCGGGTCCGGCGCGGGAGGAGATCGAGCGGGGCGCTTGGGTCGGTCTGCTCGTGCCCGGGGCCGCGTGCCCCGGACGCCTGCCGGCGGTCGGGGCACGCGGCGATTGGGCTCGCCGGTCAGGGGTTCGGCAAGGTCACCGGCCGGTTCGGGAACGGCCGTACGGACGACGGAACGAGATCTCCTGCACAACCGGTCGAGGTCGACGCCTTCACCGGTGCCGTCGGCAGGGTCGAAAGCGCGTCTGTCGTTCGCCTGGGATCAGTACATCGCCCAGGTAAGCTGCTGCCGGTTGTTCTGCCACTGCTGTACTCGGGCGCCGTTGTAGGTCGCCCCGCCGTCGACCTCGAGATATTTGCCACTGGCGTTCTGGATTTTGACGAAGTCCTCCGCGATCGGGCTGATCCTCCAGAGCGAGCCGGGTTGCCCCTTGCAGTCCCACTGCTGGGCCCGAGCGCCGTTGTACGTCGAGGAGTTCTCGATCTCGAGGCACTTTCCGCTGTTGCTGTTGCGGATCTCGTAGTACCCGCTACCGACGGACCGCGAATACCAGTAGGACCCCCGCTGCCCCGCACACGACCAGATCTGCGCCCGGGCGCCGTTGGCCGTGGACGAGTTCTCGATCTCCAGGCACATGCCGTAGTTCCAGCCGATGTTCCCGGCCCTGGGTGCGCCCGCATGAGCGGGAATCGTACCCGCGGTGAGGACGAGCGTCGCGGCCGCGCCCAGTGTCCCGACGATGCTCTTGATCTTCAACACTGACTCCTGGTCTTGATCTTCAACACTGACTCCCAACTTCGAGGACACCGAAGCTGCCTGACGTCGGTCGCGGGGGTCTTCCTCTCGGGTGCCTGCATGTCCTCCGCATCGGCGCCCCCACCCCTCCGCGGGTTCGGCTCGACGACCGGGCAGCCGCGCGAGGCCCGTCCCCCGTACAGATCCCGGCTGGCCTCTTCCTCGGTGTCCGGGTCGTGGACCGCATCGACGCAGACGTCGGGTTCCACCCACACGCGGCGAATCCTCCTGATCGGCACCATCCCCCGAACCCGCCCGCTCCGAATGCGCACCCCCGACCGCGTTCGCGGATCGACGTCGAACACGGTGTGACCCGCGCGCCCGAACGCACCGCGCGCACCGTGCGCATCGCCGCGCCGACGGGTCGCGAACAACCACCGCCCTGACGGACCGTCGGCCGAACAGGCTCTCAAACAGCCCCTGACCAGCTCCGATGAAGAAGTCCAACCGGCGTATTAGAAGCTCACCCCGCGTGTGGTGTGTCGGGGGCTCGCATTGCTCCGGCCGCGCGCCTGTACCTGTTCACGGGGGCGGCCGGCTTCGTGTCCCCCGCGCGAGCCCAGCAGATCCCGGGCCATCCGCGCGGACGCGGCTTTGCCGCTGATCACGGCAGGGAAACCCTGCTTGATCGCATCCAGCGCCGAGCGGGAGGGAGCTTGGGGGACTCCCGGCGCCCACACCTGCGCCGGGGTGGCCGAGCCGTGCGCGGGCCCGCTCAACGGCCCGACGACAGCGGCCTCCGGGGCGGCGACTCTCTTTTCCCCACGACGCCTCTTGTCCGCCGCCGCCCTCTTTTCGTCGGCGGCCTTTTTGTTCGCTTCCTGTTTTTCTTTGCGCGCTTGGTCACGTGCTTTTACCTTCGCTATCTGTTCTTTCTGTATTCTGTCTTTTTCCGCTTTCCGCTCCTGTCGTGAAGGTTTGCGCGAGGAGCCATCGAGATTCTTGCTGCCGGCATTATTGCCGACTTCGGTGGCCCGCTTATCCGCCTCATGGGCATCTCGTGACGAGTTGACTGCGCTGCGGCCGAGCGACTCGGACCGCGTCTGACCCGGGTCCTCCGGATGGCGAGCACGAGTGATCGCCTCCCTGTGTCGTCGGGCCTCGGCCGCGCTGACCCCCTTGGCAAGCCGCTCGCGATCCTCCCGCTGCTGCCTTTCGCCTGCGGATTCCTTATTCCCAAACAACCCCATGGGTCCCCTCCACGCTGGTTTCGAGATTACGCATCGGAATTATCTTTTCCCGAGATCTACGTACACGCAATCGAAACGCGGTGCGGTGCGCGCCCAGATCGAGGGGCACACGATCGCGGCGTTTCTCAGATTTCCCGGTTGATCCCGCCCGACCTCGTCTCCAGATGCACGTCGGCGTACTTGGGCAATGGCTTGGGGCTGTGGGTCGCTGTCGGGGCGAGACGCGGCGCCCGTGCCGGGTTGTCGACCGAGGCATGTTTGGGTATGCCCGTCGCGGACTTGAGTTGCAGGGCAAGGTTCGTGAGCTAGGGCATCCCCAGCGCGGCCAAGGCGACGGCTCGCGTGGTGGCGACGGACAATCGATTCGCCTGTTCGCGTGCGCCGTGGATGCCGGAGAACAACCCGGGGCGCAGCGCGCTGGGCGGCGGGTACTCGAACTCGCGCCACAGAGCGGTAAGTTCCTGGGCGGCCTCCTGCTCGTCGGCGAAGTGGCCGTGGCCCGGGCGGGCCACATGCAGCAATGTCTTGGTCAACGTCGTCATGAGTTGCCAGGTCAGGTCATGGGCGGCCCGGCTGTGAATGCGCGGATCGTCCGAGGCGCCGATGACGATGGTGAGTTCGGGCATCTCGATGCCCGGGTCGAGGTAGTTCCACGACGCCATGGAAATCGAGGTCGTCGCCTCGAATTCGTAGCCGACCGGATTGTCTCCCGCCAAGATTTGCCACGGGTCGTGGTCGGGCCTGCGCAGTGTTGCGCTCCTCACCGCCTTGGCGCGCTGCGCCACCGCACGCAGCATGATCAGCGGGCCTGAGGACTGCGCACTCGCGTGGATCGCGCCGGGTTCGGCGATGCCTTGGTCGATGATGTGGTCGATGCCGGCGACCACGTCCATGACGGCGCCGAACTGGTTGAGGCGCACGCCGTCCCGGAAGTGCTCGTAACCTTCGGTCCCGGTGCCCCTCCCCTCGTTTATCCACAGGCGCCCGCCGCCGGCAAAGTGCGTGCTGTGCACGTGGTTGGACAGTTTGCTGGAGTTGTTGCCCACGAAGTAGTTCGAGTAGGAGGTGAACATCAGCGGACCGGCGCCCCGGGCATCGGCGTGTTCGACCAGGAACCCGCGCACCGCGGTCGTCTTGTCGGGGGCGAGAAAACTGTGCCGGGAAACCCTGGCACCGGCAAGGACCACATCCGCGACGGTGCTCTCTCGTGGAACCTCCTCCGCAGGTCCCGCGCCGTGCGGCGTGAGTGGAATGTGAAAGGTGCGGGGCTCGACACGATGGACGAGTGCTCGAACTCCACGACTGGCGTCCCATCGCGTTCCGTGCCGGCGGTCATCGCGGTGATCTGGCCGAACACCCCCGCTTCCGGGTTGCCGTCAGGGCCGTACACGGGCGGAAGCCCGAGGTGCTCCATGGGCACCGACGTGCCACATCCCGTCGTCGGATCGAGCAGTTGGACCTCCGCGGCGCCATGCCGCGTTCGGCTGATCGCCAACAGTGGATCCCGGCCCGGGCCCCGGTCGACGGCCACGACCTCGCGGACGACGCTTTCCCCGTCATCGGGAACAATGTCGAGCCACTCCTCGGGTGGCACGCGTTCTCTGTCGAGATCCAGGGGCACCTCGGCTATGCGCCCGCGCGGATACTTCGCACTCCAACTGACGACGATCAGCCGGTTGTCCGGGGTGACCAGGGCATTGCCCAGGGTCGCATCGGCGTACGTGAGCAAAACGGTCCGGCGGGAGCTGTCGTAGGGGTCGAAGGCTTCCAACCTGTTCTCGCTGCCGTGGGGCCCCCGGTTGCTGCTCACGACCGCCCACGCGCGCTCGGCTCCGCGTAGCGCGTTCCCGCTTCCCACCACCGAGCGTAGGACGGAGTGCTCCCCGAGGTCGCCCTCCAGATGCAGTAGTTCACTCGTCCCGGCCGTCGGATCGAAGCGCCGCACACCGTGCCGGGCTCCGGGGCCGCCGACCCACACGAAAGCCCCCGGGTGCAGCCAGGCCACCCCCGGATAGTCCGCGCGTGTGATAGTGGCCGTCACCTCGCCGGTACGGGTGTCCACGACCGTCAGCATCGCGCCGGACTCGTCTCCCGACGCCTGGGACGAGTACACGAGATGTCGCCCGTGTCGCGGCTCCAACGAAAAACCGTTCGGATACACGCGCGGGAACACGATGTTCGGATCATGGTTCTCGACCAGCACCACCTCGAGGCCATCCCCGTGCCGGGCGACGATCTGCCGACCGGGCAGGTCCGGGTGCTTACGCACGAACACCTCGACATCACCGGCGCGGATCGACGGGCGGCGCTCGGCGTACCGGGCCTGCGCCCGCGCCAAATCCCGGAAATCCCGCGCGAGTTCGTCATCCCCGACCGCCTCGTCGAACGCGTGCCCGGCCGCCCTCGCCGCCTCGATCTTCTCCTCGGTCACCGACTCCCGTGCCCGCAGCACCCGAACACCTTGGGCGAGGCCGCGGTTTTCCCTCCCTCTCAACAGGTCCGCGAGCAGCGGATCGGGGATCCGCATATCGCGTGCGAACTCGTGCATGGCCCGCTCGGCTTCGGCCAAGGCCGTGCGGTGCCCCAACCGTTCCACGTGGCGCCCGAACCCGGCAAACGCCCGCGTTTCCGCCTCCAGCCACACC
This sequence comes from Embleya sp. NPDC020630, assembly GCF_044334985.1. NCBI lineage: Bacteria > Bacillati > Actinomycetota > Actinomycetes > Kitasatosporales > Streptomycetaceae > Embleya > Embleya sp. NPDC020630. Next base: position 7,980 of record NZ_JBIRUB010000046.1, on the reverse strand, counting down.
CGGGCCGCCTCGCGGAACCTCAGGAAGTGGCGGATGACGGAGTAGTGGATGTCCTGATCCTCCACATGGCCACGGACCAACGATTCACGGACCGCATCGACGCGAGCCTCGGGCAAGCCTTCGGCCACAAGGTTCCCGACGTCGATGTCGGCGCGGCGCTCCGCCTCCAAGACGACTGTGGCGCAATGGCGTTGGTTTCCCCACAGCCCGAACCAGAGACGCAGCGCCGCCCGCTCGGCATCGAGATCTCCCGGCAACTTTCCATCCCATCCGTGTCGTGGCGAGGGCGACGAGGGCAAACCCGACGGGACCCTGTCCGAGCAAGAAGCGGCACACGAGCAGCCTCGACCACTTCGTTCAAGCCGTCGCCCCCGACGGCATTGCCGACGAGGTCCGGGCCGTCCGAAGCGATGCAGCGCGTCGCGCGTGGGGTGAGCGTGCGAGGTGATGGGCCATAGGCGGCGGCCCACGGGTGGCCGCTTCGGTGCACTCGGCCGGGTCCACCACTGCCGGCCGGCCGGCAGTGCCGTAGTCGGGGCGCGCGAGGACGACGTCCGTGGCGCTGGGATCGACTTCGGCGGAGGGTGGTTGACTTGGCGCGTGACGGTCCACTTGCCGAATGCTTCGTCCCGGCATCGACATTCACGCGGAAGGCGTCCCACCCGTCGAGCCGCGATGCCTTGTCGCCGGGGCAGTTGTGGGTCACGGCAGTCCCGAACGGTTGCGCCACCGTCGGGCGGGCCCGAGGGTCACGACACAGTCGGCGTCCTCGAAGCCATCTGCTCAGCAAGGTTCTCCGGTGATGATCCACAGGTGGTCGAACGGGTCACGGATGCGGCCCGAGCGCTTCCCGTAGGGGCGGTTCTCGATTGTGACGACCACCTCGGCGCCGTGGGCCGTCATCCGTTCGGCGACCTCGTCCGGGTTGTCGACTTCGATCTCCAGCAGGATCGGGGAACCGCCCAGATCGGCCGGCGAGACCCACCCCCAGGCCGGAACGACGGGTGAGACCCTGAAGGAGGACCCACCGAGGCGGTGCTCCACGACGGTGGGCCGGCCATCGTCGCCCGGCGCACGGAACACCTCCTCGGCGCCGAGGACCTCCCGGTAGAACGCCGCCGCACGGTCGGGGTCGGACACGATCAGGCGAGGGAGAATCCGGAGTTGCGTCATGCCCCGATCATGAGGCCGGGTGGCGGGTCGAGTCTTGAACATTTGGGAACAGCGCCGGCCCGATCCATGTCAACCGGACGCGGTCGCCTCGCCAGTCGACGCCGGGCGGCTTCGAAACGGACCAGAGGCCGGTACTCCTTCGGCGTCACCCCGAGCTCCGCGCGAACCCTGCCGCCCAGCGGGCGAACAGCCTGGTCAACGCGATGAACCGTTCCGGGTTCGGTAGAGACTCGATTCCATGAAAGCATCGAGTCATGGCACGTCCTTCCTCCTATCCCGTTGAGCTGCGCAAGCGAGCGGTCCGCATGGTCGCCGAGGTCCGTGGCGACTCCCCGAACGGGTCGACCGCGTTCGAGGTGGTCGCCGAGAAGCTCGGCATCGGCTCGACCGAGACGCTTCGCAAGTGGGTCCGTCAGGGCCAGATCGACAGCGGGGTCCGTCCGGGAACGAGCACGGAGGAGTCCGCGCAGATCAAGGCGCTGAGGAAGGAGAACGCCGAACTCAAGCGGGCGAACGTGGGCTTGATTCGGTTTGACGGACACCCTGTCTGAGGGGTTTGCCCCTCTTGGGAGGATCTCCATCATGGAGCGCATGGGGAAGAAGAAGCCACGCCCTCGCCGCTCGTTCACGTCGGAGTTCAAGGCCGAGATCGTCGAGCTGTGCCGGCGCGGTGATCGTTCGGTCGGTCAGGTCGCGAAGGATTTCGATCCGACCGAGACCGCGGTGCGCGACTGGGTCGTGCGAGCCGAGGTCGACGCCGGGGAACGCGAAGGTCTGACCAGCGGCGAACGCGAGGAGTTGGCCGCGTTGCGGCGGGAGAATCAGCGGTTGCGCCAGGACGTGGAAGTCCTCAAGCGGGCCACGGTGCACTCAACCCGTCAGCGCAACAGGGCTTCCAACCTATCGGCGGGTGTGTCGAAGTCGAGAGTCTTGCGGGGGCGGGTGTTGAGCTTCACGGCGATCGTGTCGAGGTCGTCCTGTGTCAGGTGTCCCATGCCGGTGCCCTTGGGCATGTACTGACGCAGCAGGCGGTTTGTGTTCTCGTTGGTGCCGCGCCGCCATGGGCTCTGCGGGTCGGCGGAGTACACGCTGAGTCCGGTCGCGACGGTGACGTCCTTGTGCCCGGCCAGTTCCATGCCGCAGTCCCAGGTGAGGGACTTCCCGAGTTCGGCGGGCGGTTCGAGCATCTTGGCGGAGAGCCGTTTCGTGACGGTGGCCATGTCCCGACCGTCGAGCTGGACCAGGACCGTGAAGCGGGTGGAGCGCTCGACGAGGGTGGCGACCTGCGTCAGGCCGCGTCCGAGAGGAGTCGGGTAGCGGGGACGCATTACTGCGTCCCCGCCCCCTAAGAACCGTGCAAGCAGCTGTTCGCTGCACACGGCTCAAGCAAGCCCAACAGGCTCGCCGGCAGGAGAAGATGCGGAACTCGTCGTCTCGGCGGCTCCGTTCCGCCGATGACATTGGGTGTGGAGGAGACGGATTCGTTGATTGTCCGGCGTGCTCTCGCCTGGAAACGCGATGTGCTGCCTGGAGATCGCCTTGCGGATGGCGACCCGCCACGCTTCCCATTCCTGCGGGCTTTGCGGCGGGTGGTCGGCGTGCAGGAGGAGCCCTTTGCAGATCGGACAGCGACCGTGTTGCGCCTGGAGTAGACGCACGGTCGCGATATCGACTGGTGGGGGTGGTCCCTTGCGGCGCCGTTGAGCCCAATACGACATCAGGGAGGGGTCGTCCGGAGACGCCTTCCCCTTGGCCAACTGGTGCCGGACTATCTTCGTCCAGGAGAACTTGAGGAGGTAGGCGCCGCTGTTGCGGTCGCCGAACACCCATCGGTCCTTCCTGGTCTTGTTGAACCGGCCGAAGTACTTGTCGGATACCCAGTGCCTCGGCTTGTTCGGGTGGCTGTGCTTGGCCCACTTGTAGGCGAGCTTCCACATGTGATTGTCCAGCGACGTGAAGATCTCGCTGGACACCACCGTCCGGTAATAGGCAGACCAACCCCGCACGATCGGGTTGATCTTCTTGAGCACCGCAGCGGCGTTGGCCCCACGCAGGGCCACCATTTCGGTGCCGAGCCGTTCCCGGATCCGTCGTTGGGCCGCTGTGCTCGGTTTGATCAGCAGCTTTCCGTGATAGCGACGGACGTTGAACCCCAGGAAATCGAATCCGCTTTCCTCGTGGACGATGCGTGTCTTTCCGTCGTGAAAGGCGAGACCCCTGGGCTTCAGCCATACGGCCAGTCGTTCCTTGACCTGTTCGGGCTGTTCACGGCTGGTGCACATCGCGACAAGATCGTCTGCGTATCGTACGAGTACGGGGCTGCCGTTTCGTGCACTCCCGGCATCTCTGCCGGTCGTGTGATAGCGAACCCCTGCGGCTTCCTCCATCCCGTGCAGGGCCACGTTGAAGAGCAACGGACTGATCACCCCGCCCTGCGGAGTGCCGGCCTCGGTCGGGGCGAACCGACCGCGATCCACGACCCCGGCCTTCAGCCACTGCCGGACCAGTCCCCGGGCGGGGAAGGTGCCGAGAGCAGCCATGAGCCGGGTGTGGTCGATGCGGTCGAACGCCGCCGTCAGGTCCGCGTCGAGCACCCAAACACGCTGCGGGTTCCTTCCGTTGAGCGTGGAGTAGATGGCCCCGATCGCGTCGTGACAGCCGCGGCCGGGCCGAAAGCCGTACGACTTCGGCTCGAATCGCGCCTCCCACTCGGGTTCCAATGCGCCCAGTGCCACTGCTTGCAGGCACCGGTCGACGATCACCGGAATCCCGAGACCGCGTTTCTTCCGTGTTCCCGGCTTGGGAATGAACACCCGCTTGACGGGCCGGGGGATCCATGGCCGCGCGCGGTGCTGGACCCAGTCGGCCAATGCGGCCTTGGACCCGGGAAGCAGCACCACCTTCCCGTGCTCGGACCGACGTTCTCGATCGGCCCTTGACTTTCCTGGTGGGAAAGTCGGATGCTTTGTTTCCCATCAGGAAAGTGAGGTTCCATCATGACCGACACCGCTCCGGAGCAGGCCCGTGCCGCGTTGGACGCCGTCGACCGCGCCCGGCGCCACGTGGCCGACGAAGTCGGTCTGCCCCGCGGCTACTGGTGGGCGATGGCCGCCGCCTGGGTCGTACTGGGCGTGCTCGGCACCGTATGGCCGTGGCTGGGCGCAACCGCGGCTGCGGCCTTCGGCACCGGTCACGCGATCGTCGCTACGCGCCTGCTCGGCGGACGCCGACGCACCGGCCGAGTGCAGGTCAGCGCGGCCGTCGCCGGGCGCCGCACCCCGCTGGTGGTGATCGGCATGCTGGTCGTGCTCGTCGGCGCCACCATCGCCGCCGCGCTCGCACTGGACGCCGACGGCGCGGAGCACGCCGCCGTCTGGGCCGCGGTCCTGGTCGCCGCCGTCATCGGCTTCGGCGGACCGGACATCCTGAGCGTCGCGCGCCGGTGGGCACGGGCATGACGGCGCCGCGGTTCGACGAACTGATCCACCCCAGCACCCGGTTGACGCTGGTCGCGACGCTGGCCGCCACCGACTGGGCGGAGTTCGCCTACCTCAAGGACAGACTCGGACTCTCCGAATCGGCGCTGTCCAAGCAACTCGCCACCCTCGAAGAGGCCGGATACGCAACCACCGAACGCCGCCCCAGCAACGGTCGCCGCAAAGTACGCGCCCGCCTGACCGACGCCGGCCGGAACGCCTTCGACGGACACGTCGCGGCGCTCCAGGCCATCGTCGCCGGCCCCACAAAACCCACCGAGAGCCCCGCCACCGGCTCCTGACGCGGACACGGCCGTCCATCCGGCGCGCCACCCACCCCACGCACACCCCTCGAACGGCACCGGTCGTACGCAAACCCGAGTCCGGCGGCCGTACGCAGGACAAACCCCGCGACAAACACGAGCGCCCTTCATCCTCGACCCCGCCCTGACCGTCCGGCCCGTCGAGGAGTACCGCGAGCCCACCGACGACGAGTGGCGCGAATTCCGGCAACACCCGGGTCCGTCAGCGTCGTCGCGGCAGCAGCACCCGGGTCCGTCAGCGTCGTCGCGGCACCGGACGCACTGTCCCGGACGAAGGCGTCCGCGCCCTGACCGGGGCCGGACTGTGCGGGCACCGTCCGGACTGAGGGCCGGCGGTCCGTCCAGTCGCGCGGGAGATGCGTATCCCCGTCGACTTCCCGCTCACGCGCTTTGCTCGACGAATACGCCAAGCAAAGCGCGCCCGCCACCGCGAACTGGTCGCCGCGAACGACTTGGACACGCCGGCCGAGGCAACCATCCGCAACGGCCACCTCGACATCCTGCGCGAGACGGTTCGACGGCACCACCGGCAACCCGTCCTGGTTGCGCGAATCGGGCATGCGCGGCGGGACATGCCACCGTTCGCCGGCCGGCGCCCGCGCGACCGGATCCACGACGCGTTCGGTCGCGGCGCCGCGGGACCCCTCGTACTCGCACATCCACAACACCCCGTTCATCGCGCGCACCGGTACGGCGTCACGCAGGTCCACGCGGGCGGTTCCGTAGTCTCCAGAGCGCGGAGCGTGGGCAGGCCCCCGCCGGGTCGTCCGCTTCCACCAAGCCCCCCGCCCGGGAGCAGCCCGCCGAGAGTGCGGCGGCGGCCGAGGCCCGCTACGGCCCCGTCACCTTCGAGGTCGATCTGACGACCGGCGGCATGCGGTACGTCGACCTGGACTCGACCGCACCCGTGGTCACGACGGGCGACGCCAAGAGCAGGGACTTCACGGTCACCACGACCGGCGCGGCCCCGTCCCTGTCCTCCCGTTCCGACATCCTCGCCCCGCTGCCCGCGTCCGGTCCCACGCCCACGGAGGCCCAGTGCGCCAAGGCAGTCGCGGACAGCGGCACCCATCATGTCGAAGCGGCCAAGGGCAGCCGCTTGTGCCTGACGACGACCGAAGGCGGCACGGCCTATCTCAACGTCCTCTCGGCGCCATCGGGCCGCGGCATCGCGAAGTTGACGGTCACCGTCTGGGGGACGTCTGCCGCGTGACGGGCGGACCGCCGCCGCGTCATCACACAGGCCATCGCAGCCGCCGCCTCGATACCGATGCACCGCAGCACGCCGGTGGTCACCAACGACCCACCCCGAGCGGCGATTTCCCTGCCTACCCGTCCGCCGACCGAGCACGGGTCCGGCGAGCGGGCCGAGCGCGAGGCCGCGAAAAAGAGGCCGCGGGCCGAACAAAGAGGGCCGGGTCAGAGCGAAGGAAATGCGCGCTCCCGTCTCCGAGCGGCAGGCGGCCGGGGCCCTCATGCCTGCAGCTTCGACACCGGCGACGGGCGCGCACGGCGCCCGTCGCCCGCATCCGCCCGGCCGGTCAGCACAGGATGAAAATGCTCTTCCAGCCGTGGACGGTCCCGCCGTCCCTCTCGTTGCCTGTCAGGTCGTGGTCGGCCACCCCCCTGCAGTTCTTCTGCTTGTAGACCCTCGCGGTCTGTCCTCCGTACTCGAAGATGTAGGAGCCCGCGTACGGGATGTTGGAGCAGCCGCAGGCGTCGGTTGTCGAGGCGCTGCCGGTGTAGTTCCTTCCCGAGTAGCTCTCGAATCGGCTGGCGAACGCCGTGACCGTGCTCGCCGTGAGCAGCGCGGTCGTCGCGACGGCGACGAAGGCGGTACGTGTACGGCCGTGCTTCCTCATGTCCGCGTCCCTCTCGTGTGGTCGGGCGCGGGCCCTGCGACGCGGGCTGTCCGCCGCCCCGCAGGGGATCCCGCATTCCCCAGAAGACAACGCCCGCAGCCGCACCCGGTAGCCGCCGAACGGGTTGGTCCCGCGTACGCGCGGGACACCACGTCGAGGAGCGTTGCTACGTGGCCGGGCCGGCGCCGGCCGCGGCGTCGAGGGTGACCAGGCTCTTACCGGGCTGCTCGCACTGATCGGAGACGTCCTGGAACTGTCCGACGACGTCCTTTGGGCCATCGATGTCAGCCGAGGCATCGCCGCCCTGTTGTTCGGCCTTCTCTTCGACCACGGCCAACCCATTGCCTACCTCGCCGAGTTCACGGTCAACCGTGCGTCGGGCACCTACCGGGGCGAGGGAAAGTCGGATGCGAAGGACGCCTTCGTCATCGCCGACCAGGCCGGTGTCCACAGCGACTTCGGACTGCTGCGGCCCGGGGACGAAATCGTCGTCGGCCTGCGCATCCTGACCTCCCGGCGCTTGGACGTGCTCTTCGACCGCACCCGGCGGATCAACCGCCTGCGTGCCCAACTGCTCGAAATCTACCCCGCCTTGGAGCGGTCGCTGGACCTCACCAACCACGGACCGCTGATGCTGCTGACGCGGTACCGGACTCCGGTCGCCATACCGCGAAGGCGCCCGGCGCATCGAGACGTGGCTCAGGGATCGCAAGCTCCGCGGCGCCGCCACGCTCGCCAGGACCGCCGTGGAGGCCGCCGAGGCCCAGCGCCGCCCTCATCGAGGCCCGGTTTCGCGAGCATCCACACGCCGAAGTCATCATCAGCCGGCCCGGAATAGGGCCTCGACCCGGTGCCGAGTGCATCGCCGCCACAGGCGGCGACATGGCCTCCTTCGGCACGTCCGACCGCCTGGCCGGCTTCGCCGGTCTCGCGCCGCAACCACGCGACTCCGGCCGCATCAGCGGTAACCTGCGCCGTCCGCGGCGATACCACCGAGGACTGCTGCGGAGCATGTACCTTGCCCCGCGGGTGAGTCTGCGGTCCTTGGTGACGGCGCAGCCGGCCCGGTGTGGTGCCGTACCAGCGGTGGACGGCGCGGCGCAGGGCCCGGGCGTCGCTGAAGCCGGCGCGGGCCGCGATCGTCCG
>NZ_JBIRUB010000045.1:0-35032 GCF_044334985.1 Embleya sp. NPDC020630 | reverse complement strand
TCAGTTGCTCTCGCGTCACACCAAGACGATCTACCAGACCAGGACCGCCTTGACGACGAATCCCACAGATTGATCACAACCCGATACGCGACCTAATGGCGGTCAACCTTCGGGCTGGCCGGGGATCGCAACGCGGATCAGTCGCGGGTCGGCGAGGCCGATGCGCTATGGCGGTCAACCTTCGGGCTGGCCGGGGATCGCAACCGGATCACCGGCTTGTGGTGCTCGTCCAGTCCGACCATGGCGGTCAACCTTCGGGCTGGCCGGGGATCGCAACCTCGTGTGCACGAGGGCACGCGAGCACGTGTGCACAGATGGCGGTCAACCTTCGGGCTGGCCGGGGATCGCAACACTGCCGCCGCACAACCGGCCCGACAGTCCGCCCCATGGCGGTCAACCTTCGGGCTGGCCGGGGATCGCAACGGCCCGGCGTCGAGGGTGGTGTACGTCGAGGGTTTGATGGCGGTCAACCTTCGGGCTGGCCGGGGATCGCAACCTACAGTCCCCCCGGTCACGGCGTCTGACGTGGGTGATGGCGGTCAACCTTCGGGCTGGCCGAGGATCGCAACGGCGTGCACCCGGGCGGCGGCGCGTCCTGGTCGAGCGGTGGGACATGTAGCTGTGGCGGTCGGTCATCGGCCGGGGATCGCAACGCACCCGGAGCGGACATTGCGAACGCCGAGTGGCGACCGGCCTTCGGGACATTGAGCCCGGCTACGTAGCGGCGCAGCCGTCAGGGGAACGGACACATCCGGTCGATAGGCATTTCGACTGTCAGGCATGCGCGGGGACCGGCCACGATGGGCCGCCGGAGTCACCGCACCACACGGTCTGGGCGCCGTCGATGCCGACGTCGAGGCCGAACGTGTCGAACGCCGGTCGGCCGGCGCCGGTCCACCAGGACCAGGCCGCCACAGTGTCGTTCCACAGCCGCCGGGGCCCGTGTTGGCGGAGGTGGAAGGTGTCGAGTTGGCGGCCGTCGTAGTCGACCGTGGCCCAGGAGGTCAGCGCGTCGTCCCAGATCCACAGCCGGGAGCGGAAGTCGTCGCCCGGCTCGGGGTCGTCGTTCCAGTGCGTACGTAGGCCGGGCAGCATCAGGCCCATGACCGCTTCGGCACGGCGGTCGCCGCCTGCGACGTCCCACGGTGACAGCGTGGTGGTGCCTTCGTCGGGGACGTCGTCGGCCCGGACCACGGTCCCAGCGACGTTGCGGACCCGGGAACGATGGCTTCGCATCGTCATGAACGCTCCGCCGTGCGTGAACCGGCCGCGCGCGCCGCCGTGGCGGTCCGGCGTCAGGACGAGGTTCCCGTACGTGGCCCACGCGGTGGCCCAAGGGGTGACGATCAGGCTGTTTGGTGTCGTCTGTCGGATCCACGCGGTGGGGACGCGGGTCACCGAACAGGTGCTGACGATCCGGTCGTACGGCGCGCCTGCGGCCCACCCCTCGGCCCCGTCGCCGGTCACCACGGTCGGGTGCAGTCCGAGCTCGTGGAGTCGTGTGCGTGCCGCCGCGGCCAACCCGGGGTCGACCTCCACCGTGACGACGTTCGCCCCGCCCAGGCGATGGGCGAGCAGTCCCGCGTTCCAGCCAGCGCCAGTGCCGATCTCCAGGACGCGGTGTCCGTCCGCGACGTCGAGTGTCAGGAGCGTGGCCGCGACGATGGACGGTTGCGAGACCGACGACGAGGGCCAGGCCGGCTCCCCCAGTCCGGGGTCGCGGCCGTCGCGGACCTGGATGACCACCGGCGCGTCGGACCACGCCTCCGCCTCCCAGCGTTCCGGATCCGTCGTCCGGTCGCACGGTACGTGATCCGGCAGCCCGTCGGCGACTTGCACCCAGACGACGTCCGGCAGGAACGCGGCACGGGGAACGTGCTCGAACGCGTTGCGCCAGGGAGCCGGCAACGGCCCCGTCACCTGCTCCAGGAGGCGGAGCAGACCCTCGGGGGCCCGCTCCGCTGCGTCACTCGTCACTCACTTGTCCTTCTTGGGAGTTCCGGGGTTCGGTGGCTTGTCGGGCAGGATCGGCGGCGGTATCGGCCGGCCGGGCTGATTCCCGTCCTTCTCGATGGGGCTGGAGTGATCACCCATGTTCGGCTCCTTCGCAGCGGTCGGTACCCGTCGAGCGGGGTACGGCCCCGCGAGCACCGACACGGTCCGTGACGGATGCGGTACCCGACCACCGTAGGACCGCATTCGGGCTGACGGAATCCCCCGCGACGCGGGACAGGACGAGTACCGACCACAGCGACCGGACCGGTCGACCATCGGCGAAAACCCCCACGGCCCGCAGCGCGGCTCTCTCCGCCGCTCCACCGGCCTGGTACTCAACGCGCTCGGCGCCCTCGGATCAAGCTCCGAACGCCCCGTCCATCGAGACCTAACGGCTCGGACCTCCTTCGACGTATGCAAGCGTGTTCCCCCGACGTCGTTGCGCAGCGACTCCCACGCCGACCGCACTTCCCCGGGTCAAGAATGACCCGATGGCGTGACCTTCGATGTCAGGAACACGATGGTGCCTACAACTCCTGTCCCGCGCTGCGGGATCGCAACTGCGGTCCAAGCCGCCCGACTTCGGCGGATCACGTTGTACGGCTGGTCCACGAGCCGGTCAATACTCGGTCTGTGGGGGCACGTTCGGGATCGAGGGATAGGCTGCGGCGTGTCGGTGTCGAAGGGGCCGCAGGGGATGGTGCGTTCCGACTTCGGAACCTGGAGCACACATGCGACACGCCGACCGCGCCGAAGTCGAAAGTCCGCTTTGATCGCGAATGTGATTCTCTACAGACTTCCAACCTCGGGTCTTCGCTGGGATTTCCCTGCTCGGGCAGGGTAGCGGTTGACCTTCGGGTCGACCGGGGATCGCAACAAGCGGACGGTGAGCCAGAACGTCACCGAGTTCATCGTAGCGGTTGACCTTCGGGTCGACCGGGGATCGCAACTCGGGATCCGCCGGCCGCCCACTCGCTGACCACGCGTAGCGGTTGACCTTCGGGTCGACCGGGGATCGCAACAGCGCCTACAGGCAGCGGTGGATGACCGGCTACGAGGTAGCGGTTGACCTTCGGGTCGACCGGGGATCGCAACGCCGTCCAGCCGGACATCGCACCGGATGCCCCCGGTAGCGGTTGACCTTCGGGTCGACCGGGGATCGCAACGCGCCGGAGGGCCCGGTAGAGCGTGGCGATGACGCGTAGCGGTTGACCTTCGGGTCGACCGGGGATCGCAACGCGGTCACGCCCGGGTCGGCGCCGTGCACCGACCTGTAGCGGTTGACCTTCGGGTCGACCGGGGATCGCAACCATCAGCGCGGCCACGGTGAGGCGCAGTGTGCGTTCGTAGCGGTTGACCTTCGGGTCGACCGGGAATCGCAACGCCGACCCGGAGGACGCGATCGCGTACCTCAAAGAGTGGCGGTCAGTTTTCGGACCGGCCGGGGATCGCAACATCGTGATCGGCTCGGACGGGTTGCGCAGCAACAGGTGGCGGTCGATCTTCGGACCGACCGAGGGTCGCAACGCCATCATCACGTCGGTTGTCACCCGCTCCGCCTCATGGCGGTCAGCCTTTGGGCTGGCCGAGCATCGCAACATCACCGATGGCGGCGCCCGCCCGGTCACCAACTCGTGGCGGTCGACTTTTGGGTCGGCCGGGGATCGCAACGTGGGGTCGCCCACGATCCGCTTGCAGACGGTCAGGTAGCGGCCAGCCTTCGGGCTGGCTGATGGTCGCAACTACGGGGATCAGTACGCGCTCAACTTCGAGAACGATGGCGACCGACCTTCGAGCCGAGCATCGCAACGGCCGCACCCGACGAACGGCGCCTGGACGTACTCGACGCGCAAGGCCTTGGTGCCCGCCGGTGTTCGTTGCGGAGTGTGGTCGGAGTCGAGAGGTAGGCTGCGGTCGTGTCGGCGCGGATGCGGAACCGCGGCCAGGACGCACCCGACCTCGGAACGTCGAGCACACACGCGACACGCCGACTGCGCTGAGGTCGAAAGTCCGCTTTGATCGCGAACGTGAATGCCTGCGGGCTTCCGAACGCATCGCCTTCGAGGGGATTTCCCTGCTCGGGCAGGGTGGCGGTCGGTCCTCGGACCGACCGGGGATCGCAACACCCAGATCGCAAACGCCCTGTTCAGGGATCCGCGAGTGGCGGTCGGTCCTCGGACCGACCGGGGATCGCAACTTCTGTGGAGAACGGCTCTCGACCAACGGCTTTAGGTGGCGGTCGGTCCTCGGACCGACCGGGGATCGCAACAGCAGGTGTGAAGGCCGGCGGGAAGCCTGGCGGTGAGTGGCGGTCGGTCCTCGGACCGACCGGGGATCGCAACGCCTGTCACCCCGGTGACGTCACCCGGTGACGACCGTGGCGGTCGGTCCTCGGACCGACCGGGGATCGCAACTCCAGGGCCTTGGCGAACAGCCACGTCGTGATCGGGGTGGCGGTCGACCCTTGGGTCGGCCGGGGATCGCAACGGCATGTGCAGCCCGTCGACGCCCAGTACGCCGATGTGGCGGTCGGCCTTCCGGCCGACCGGGGATCGGAACTCTCCGTGCGCCGCACCCGATGCAGCGGCCATGATGGTGGCGGTCGGCTCTCGGACCGGCCGGGGATCTGGTAGCCGGGCCGGGACTGGACCCGGCCGGTCAAGTGGCGGTTGGTCTTCGGACCGGCTGGGGATCGCAACTCTTTCATGTTGTCCTAAGCACCCGTAATCGTCGTGGGTGGCGGTCGGCCTTCGGACCGGCCGGGGGTTGCAACTCCGCCGGTATGAATGCCTGGTACGCCGAATCGGGGGTGGCGGTCGGCCTTCGAGCCGACCGGGGATCGCAACTTGATCGCGTCCGTCGCCAGCGCCTGCTGTTGTGCCGTGGCGGTCGGCTTCGAACCGGCCGGGGATCGCAGGGCGAGGTGGCCCGAGAGCTGTTCCTCGCTCTGCTGTGGCGGTCTACCTTCGGGTCGGCTGTGGATCGCAACGACGACATCGACTGCGGCGAGGTCGCGAGCGCCCAGGTGGCGGTCGACCTTCGGGTCGACTGTGGATCGCAACCGTGGAGGCTGATCCGCCGACGGTAGGGCTCGCGACGTGGCGGTCGGTCCTCGGACCGGTCGGGATCGCAACCTCTAGCCGCGCTGGAGTCGACCCTGACATGGGGGTGGCGGTCAACCTCCAGGTCGACCGGGGATCGCAACCTTGCGCGTTCATAGTTGCAATCCCCGTGCCTGCGGGGCCGACTGCGAGCGGTCCGAGCACCACTACATCGAGATGGAACCATCCCCGCTTTCGCGGGGGTGGTGGAAGCTTCTCCACTTACGCGGGCCAACGGCACCGATGCACGGGGACGTGGGTCAGGCCGGTCGGCGAGCACAGCCGCGCAGTTCGTTCAGCCATTCCCGTACTTGGTCGTCGTCGTGGAGGTAGTCCTCGTCGGGCCCGTGTCTCAGGTCGACGCCGTGCAACAGGCCCAGCGCCCACCGGGTCGGCTCGTCCCATTCGAGTCGGCTCCCGTCGTCGTGCGAGTCACGCCCGATCCACTGCGCGGCCCACCGGTCGGCGGCGTCACGACTCATCCGACCCTCGAGCAGCGCCACGAGGCACGCCTCGACGTCGTCCCGGCCCGGCTGGCGATCACTGTCCACACGCCGACCGTATCCACCGAGCCGGACTTCCGTACGACCATCCCCGCTCGGTGGATCGGACAAGCGATCCACCACTGCGCCGGATCGACCACACCTTGCGGGGCACGCCGGCCCGGGAAGGTATCCGGCGCACCGCGGCGCGGGGGCTGGGGTCGTCAAGGAGCCGGATCCGGCGCGGGCGGGGGGCCGACTTCGTGCATGGCCCTGTCCTGGTCCGGTACCGGGGTGCCGTCGTTTGCCGTGACGCACAGGACCTCGCAGCCCATGTGGTGGACGGCGTCGAGGAGGCGGCGATGGGCCGCGTCCGCGTCCTCGGGCGGGAAGTCGATGCGGATCTGATGCGGGTGGGGTGCCTCGTAGAGCAGCAGCCAGCCGGTGTCCGCCGTCGCGAAGTGGCTCTGCCACTCGTCGCCTCCATCCGACTGCCATTCGCCACGATCCACCGTGGGGGCCAACGCCTCCCGCAGGAGCCGCAGACGAACGGGATGCGCGAACCGGCTCCGGGACAACCGCAGGCACCTGTGCGTACGCGGACGGGCGGTGTCGAACCAGGGCACCGGGTCCGGGTCTGCGGTTCCGAACAGACGGGAGACCAGGGTCCCCTCGATCCATCCCGCGACGAACGCGGCCGCGCCCATGGCGTGGGTCTCGTACCAACCCTCGCTGCTCCACACCACCACCGGCCAGTCCCGCGGCGCGCCGACCGTGAGCAGGCACAGCCGGTCGGCGTCGACGGTGGCACCCCAGACGAGCAACGCCCCCGGCGTCGGATGCAGAGGGTAGGGGTAGCGCTCCCGGTCCGGCTCTGCCGCGTGGATCGGGTACGTCTCCTGCCACGCGATGCCGTTGTGTCGGTTCGACCCGAAGGGCGTACGGAGGGAGAGGAAGTCGCAGAACGTTCCCCACCCGTACGCATCGACCAACCACTTGTAGTCGTCGGGCAGTCGAACGCCGAGCGCGTTCTCCGCCGCGGTCCAGTCGCCTTCGGCATCGACGGGATCGGCGGGTGGCGGAACAAGTCGCGTCAGGCGGGTGGGTCCGGTCACCGACGAATACTCCCGCACGCCCGCGATCCTGGGAAGAAACGAGGGGCCGACCATCTGGTGATCGGGGGCGACAACTTATGTCACCCGCGTTCGCGGGGCCAATGGGCGGCCGGTGTGCACGAGGTGTGAGCGTCCGGGAACATCCCCGCGCTCGCGGAGCCGACCTGGACTGCCCCGGCCTGCCAGGTTCGAAGACTGATCACTGCCACTTGCGGCCGGTGACATGGTTTCCCTGAAGCTAGGCTGCGCCCCTTGCGCACGCCCGTGTGGCGGTCGACCTTCGGGTCGGCTGGGGATCGCAACCCGAACGTCGAGGTCGCCGACGGCGTCACCGCGATATGGCAGTCGACCCTCGGGTCGACTGGGGATCGCAACACCAACGACGGCGGCCTGGCGACGCCGAGCCCGCTGTGGCGGTCGGCCTTCGGACCGACCGGGGATCGCAACACCATGGCAATCAGCGGCAGGTCCCGAGCCCTCAAGTGCGGGCCAGCCGAGGGTCGCAACCGGGAGCTCAGACGGATTGCCGAGACTGCGCACAGGTGGCGGTCAGCCTTGGGGCTTGCCGAGGATCGCAACGATGGTGGTCGTCAGCACTTGTCTGGGCATGACACAGGTGGCAGTCGACCCTCGGGTCGACTGGGGATCGCAACTTGATCCGCCGCAGCCGCCGCAGCAGCTCCGCCCGGTGGCGGTTGACCTTCGGGTCGACCGGGGATCGCAACGACGGCACCCAGACCTCCGTGTCCACCCAGGTCCAGGTGGCGGTCGGCCTTCGGACTGACCGGGGATCGCAACAACTCGTGGGTCGACTACCAAGGCACCGGCGAGCAGTGGCGGTCGACCTTCGGGTCGGCCGGGATCGCAGCCAGGGAGAGCGGTCGGTCTCGGCATATCCTTCCGCTGCTTCGGCTACCGAGGTCCGGGTGTGTTCCGGCGGCTTCGTCATGCCCGGTGTTCTCCGGGGCTCGGGCGGTTTCGGGTTCCGTTGTCCGTGGTGTCCGGGCAGACTGGGACCGATCGAGAGGCCGAACGGAATCGGGGAGGACACGGTGGGCAGGACCACGACCGTCGACGGCAGGACCGTCGAGCTGCCGAACACCCTCGGCGAGATCCGCGCCGCGCTCCCCGAGGAACGCCGGGCCGAGTTCGACAAGACCGTCGCCGAGACCCCCCTGGACGAACTCCCCCGCGTCGCCGTCCTCCACTACGCGCTCCCCGAGCGGGCCCGCGCCGAGGACGACGCCCTCATGGACCGCATCCAGGCCGGCGACCTCACCGGCCTCGTCAACGCCGACGGCACCCCCTTCGTCCCGTGAGCGTCTACCGCGTGGCATACGCCCCCGAGGCCGCCCGCGAACTCGCCAAACTCCCACCCGCCCGACGCACCACCGTCGAGAAGGCGATAGACCGCCTCGCCGACGACCCCTACGCCCACGGAACCGCCCTCGGCGGGGACAAGGACCGCCGCGAGGCCACCATCACCGACGTCTTCATCGTCTACCTCGTCTCCGCATCCGTACTGACCGTCACCATCGTCCGCGCCGTACCCGAACCCCACTGAAACCCGCGAACCGACCCAGAGACACCACGTCGATACCGACGAACGGCGCCTAGACGTACTCGACGTGCAAGGCCTTGGTGCCCGCCGGTGTTCGTTGCGGAGTGTGGTCGGAGTCGAGAGGTAGGCTGCGGTCGTGTCGGCGCGGATGCGGAACCGCGGCCAGGACGCACCCGACCTCGGAACGTCGAGCACACACGCGACACGCCGACTGCGCCGAGGTCGAAAGTCCGCTTTGATCGCGAACGTGAATGCCTGCGGGCTTCCGAACGCATCATCTTCGAGGGGATTTCCCTGCTCGGGCAGGGTGGCGGTCGGTCCTCGGACCGACCGGGGATCGCAACCGGGCGGGGCGGTCGCACGAGCAACCCCGACCCCACGTGGCGGTCGGTCCTCGGACCGACCGGGGATCGCAACTGCGACTGGTTCAAGTACGGCTCCACCGACCTGGCCCGTGGCGGTCGGTCCTCGGACCGACCGGGGATCGCAACAACGTCGACCGTTCGCTGGCCACCCTGGGCCCGGCGGTGGCGGTCGGTCCTCGGACCGACCGGGGATCGCAACAGCGCGGCCCCACCACGGACACCATAGCCCCCTGGTGGCGGTCGGTCCTCGGACCGACCGGGGATCGCAACCGGCTCGGTTCCGGCCGCCGACCTGCGATGTTCCGGTGGCGGTCGGTCCTCGGACCGACCGGGGATCGCAACGCGGGTCGGCCGGTGCCGATGCCGGGGGCGGTTTCGCGTGGCGGTCGGTCCTCGGACCGACCGGGGATCGCAACCCGTTGACGTTGTGCACGCCCGCGAGATGGGCCCGGTGGCGGTCGGTCCTCGGACCGACCGGGGATCGCAACTTCGGCTCGGGACTCATCGGGCGCTCCTCTCGATCGTGGCGGTCGGTCCTCGGACCGACCGGGGATCGCAACCACGTCCGTGGACTCCACCCGCACGGCGGGCGGGGGTGGCGGTCGGTCCTCGGACCGACCGGGGATCGCAACCCTTTCGCTGTCCAACGACCTGGACGAGACACGCCGTGGCGGTCGGTCCGAGGACCGACCGTGGATCGCAACGTGAGCTGGCTTGCGGACTTGAAGAAGGGGCAAAGGTGGCGGTCAGTCTTCGAGCCAGGTGTGGACCGCACCGCGCCTGTGGCGGCACACCCCAGGGTGCGGGTGCCGGTGGCGGTTGGCTCTCGAGCCAGCCAAGGGTCGCAACTCGGGCGCCTGGTGCTGCTTGTGCTCCGGGTCCCCCTGGACGGCTGGCCTTCAGGCTCGCCGAGGAGCGCAGCTTGTCCTTGCTGCGCGCGCGAACGGCGAGCCTGCCCCTGGCCGTCGGGGCGGCGACCGGCCTTCGGCTGGCCGAAATCCATTTCGGTGTCGAGTCACGGAGTATCGAGTTGTTGTTTCCGTCGACGGCGAAGGTTGCGTTGGGCCTGGGCGCGGGCGCATTCACGGGAGCAGTACAGGACTCCGCTGGTGCGGTGTTGGCCGTAGGCGGCACGTCCGCGCTGGCGCACGAAGTGTCGTCCGCAGTTCTCGTTGGCGCAGCGTCGGGTGGTGGCCTGTTCGGCGAGGTGGTTGTACAGCTGCAGGAAGGCGACGGAGTAGACGGTGGGGTTGCGGTCGGCGAGGTCGCCGGGTCCGATGCTGAACCGGCTCAGTGCCCCGGTGAGGGCGTCCTCGAGGCCGCCCACGAGGCCCCAGATGCGGGCGGCGCGCAGTTCGTCGAGGGATGCCGGCCACGGGGGGTCGTGGTCGGGGTTCTGGGCACGTACGGCGGTAAGTTCGGCCTCGGTGATCCGGGGGGCCACGAGTTCCTCGAGGCCCCCCTCACGTTGGCAGGCGAGCCAGGTCGTGACCGCTTCCTGCGCGGTTTCCAGGTGGAGGCGGACCAGATCGCGGTGGACGCCCAGTGGGTAGGGGTTGTCGTCGGATCCGGGATCGGGGATGGCGTCGATCCGGTCGGTCTCCTCGTGAGCGAGGTTCACCAAGTACAGGTCACGGCGGTCCAGGTCAAACAACAATCCGTATTCGACGAAGAGTTGGGCCGCGGCGTCCAGGTCGTCGGCGGGAGTCTCCATGAGTTCCCGCAGGTAGAAGTCCTCCGGTAGCTCGGCCGGCTGTCCCGTGGAGGGCCTGGGGTTCCAACGGATCCAGTCGCCGTCGATCCAGACCTCGTCGAATGGCCGGATCGGCGGAGTGGGGACGACGACACCCGGCCAGAGCGTGGGACGAAAGCGTGGGTCAACGTATGCCGTCATGGGGGCATGCTAGCCGGTACCGTCGTAGGACGGAACCGTTCGTCTTGGTACCACGGCCACTTTCTCGGGGAGAGACCGATGTCCGACTGGGACACGCGCAAGACCGTCGGCGAACTGCACGAAGTCCGTGTCATGCGGGAACTGGAACACCGCGGCTGGACCGCGCACCGGTGCGGACAGGGCACCTACCCCTCCGCGATCCGGGAGGCATTGCGACGCTCCGACACGGCGCTGCGGCAGTTTCCCGACCTGATTGCCTCACGCGGTCGGGACCTGGTGGCCATCGACGCGAAGACGTCGCTGCCGAGCACCACTTCCGAACGGTACGCCGTCTCGCGGACGTGCGTGCGGGCCGGGTTGGTCTTCGCCGGCGCGAACGCCCCGATACCGCTGTTCTACGTGTTCGGCGACCTGCGCGTACTCACGCCCGCCGAAGTCGCCTACTACACCGCCGACTCCTGGCGTCCTGCCAGCGGCGCCTACCACTTGGTCAGCACCGCCCGGGCACACCGATTCGACGAGGTGTTCGGCGCAGTTGTCGCACGGAGCGCGTCTCACCACACACTGACAGAGAGGGCCGCCCCAGGGTGCACGTAAGGATCGCAACATCGACGTCGGGGTCTCGCAGGCGACCCGACCGATGTGGCGACAGGCCTTCGGGTCGAC
Organism: Embleya sp. NPDC020630; assembly: GCF_044334985.1. Lineage (NCBI taxonomy): Bacteria > Bacillati > Actinomycetota > Actinomycetes > Kitasatosporales > Streptomycetaceae > Embleya > Embleya sp. NPDC020630. The sequence continues at coordinate 23,853 of NZ_JBIRUB010000045.1, read as the reverse complement.
CGGGGATCGCTGTCGACGTACGACCTGCGTTCCCCGGTGGTGGTGTTCCCAGGTATGTGCGCGGGCAGCGCCGCGCTCGGCTATTCGGTTGAGTTCGCCGGGCCGGCCGAAGACACTCGCAACGCACGATGCTGCGCCGTCCTGGCGCGACCGGCACGACGAGACGAGGCAACCGGCGTTGATGGACAGGCAGTCGTCCGCGCCCGGGGCGTGTTGGGCGACGTACGGCGCCACGCGTCGGGAACGCGCGGCGGAGAACCGAGAGAGCAGCCGAGGCTTCGTCGAGGAGTTGACGCGGTCCCACGGGCCGGACGCCCCGGAGACCCTGGAAGCGCGGGGCAGCCTGGCCTGGTGGACCGGGGATGCCGGTGACGCGGCCGGAGCGCGTGACCTTTCGGCGGCGTGGGCCGCGGACAAGGCACGAGTGTGCGGACCCGACGATCCCGAAGCGCTCGGCGCCCGCGGCGAACACGCCCACTGGACCGGCGAGGCTGGCGCCCCCGCCACCGCCCGCGACCTGCTGGCCGCCGTCGTCGACGAGCACACCCGCCTGCTGGAGGAACGCGCCGCGCCCGCCGACGTCTTCGAGCCTCTCAGGGGGCCATCGCTCTACTGGCGCGTCAAGCACGCCTACTGGACCGGCATGGCCGGCGACCCGGCCGCCGCCCGCGACCTGTACGCGAAACTCGTTCCGTACATGATCAGCCTTCACGGCCCACGGCACAACGACACGGTGGACGCCCACATCGAACTCGCCCGATGGGCCGGCGAGGCGGGCGATCCCGCTACCGCGCGCGACCTCTACTCCAACCTGATCGACGCCCTCACCCGCTGGCGGGATCCACGCGCACACGACCTGGCCGAGCACCATGCATGGTGGGCGACACGCGCGCCCACAGACTGACAAGAGCACCTGTACCCACCGCATCGACAACCGGCCGCGTTCACTCCTACACGGTCGGCGACGTACACGTGTATGCCGACACCCGGACGTACTCGACACGCAAGGCCCTGCTGCCCGCCGGTGTTCGTCGCGGAGCGTGGTCGGGATCGAGAGGTAGGCTGCGGTCGTGCCGGCGCGGATAACTCGGCCTCGGAACCCCGAGCGCACACACGACACGCCGGCTGCGCCGAGGCCGAAGGTCCACTTCATCCACGAACGTGAATGTCGGCGGGCTTCCGAACGCGGTGGCCGTAGCGGGATTTCCCTGCTCGGGCAGGGTGGCGGTCGGCCTTCGGGTCGACCGGGGATCGCAACGCCGACATCGAGACGCGAGAGTCGCCCACGACCGCAGTGGCGGTCGGCCTTCGGGTCGACCGGGGATCGCAACACCTGGCCGATGGTCACGAAGTGGGCGAAGACCAGTGGCGGTCGGCCTTCGGGTCGACCGGGGATCGCAACCTCCCGCATCTGCTCAGCAGCGCCCGGACGACGGGTGGCGGTCGACCTTCGGGTCGACTGTGGATCGCAACGCCGGTCCATCCGGACCCCGGACCGGCGACAGAGCGTGGCGGTCGACCTTCGGGCCGACCGGAGGATCGCAATTGGAAGCTCGTGTGCGCCAGCTTGAGGGCGGATGGTGGCGGTCGGTCTTCGGACCGGCCGGGGATCGCAACGACGCCGAAGTTCGATCTCTTGGGTTGTCCTCCACTGGCGGTCGACTTCCGGGTCGACCGGGGATCGCAACGATGCTCATCGACACCAGCGGACCGAACTGTCCGCCCGCCTTCTGGTCACTCAGCACCTGCTCCGGCCTGGCGCAGGGTAGTCGAGGTCGCCAGGTGCAGTGCGAGGTCGACCAGGCGGTCTCCGTAGAGCGCGCGGGCGTAGTCGGGGCCGCCGCATGTCGGGTCCGCCATGGTCTGCACCACGCGAAGCCGCGGGTCGCGTTCGGCCTTGCGGCGCATGTCGTCCAGTTGCTCGCGTGTCATCCGTCCGACGTCGGGCAGGCCGTCCGGGCGTCGCGGCAGGGCACTGCGGCCACGGTTCCCTTCGCCGAGTCGAGGGCCAGGCAGGACGCAGGCGGGAGGCAGCCCGACGTCGGGTGTGACACCGCCATTGTCGGCATGTTCCTTTCGGCAGTTGGGGCACAGATGGTCGGTCAGAGCGTGGCCGAGGAGGTAGATCGCCGCGTCGCAGACGGCGCAACGGCCTCGAGGTGGGCCGGGTGGGTCGGGGCGGTGGGCTGGCGCTGTGGCGGAGCGGGTGTCGTGGCGTTGTTGGGCGATGATCTCGGCGCAGGTCTCGCAGGGACGACCGGTCGGCCACATTGTGCTGGTCTCACAGTCCCAGTGGCCGCAGCCCCAGCGAGGTAGGGCCGCCCCCAGCAGCCAGCGGCCGGGGTCGCGGATGTCCTGGGGTGGGGTGAGTCCGGAGCGGACGATGAGGCGGTGGCGTAGGCGTTCGGTGTCCATTCCGATGCCCAGCTGCCGTTCGACCTCCTGGTTGATCTTGCGCAGCAGGAACGTGCTTGTGATCCGGGTCAGCAGCGGGCGTACCGGTTCCAGGACGGCGTGGACCGCAGGGCTCATCGTGGGCCGAACGCCGCCGTTGGGGTGCCGTTTGTGCCTGATCTCGGATCGGATGGGTCGGTGGTTTTCGTCCGCGCGAAGCGCGTCACAGACGTCGGAAGTGGTTTTTCGCGGGCGTGATTTCGGCTCGCGCGCGCCTACTGGCGTCAGGTCGCCTGCGGCGGATGAGCAAGACGCGACCGCGTCTTCGTCGGGTGAGTCAGTCCTGGGTGAATCCCTATACGCGAGGGATCCCTCACCTGAACGGGGACCCGATCCTCCACCGGGGCGGGTACTCGGAGAGGCGTCGAGCGTGGTCTTGCCGGGCACCGTCCCGGCCGGTTCCGTGGTCGGGTTGATCTCGACTGCCGCGCTTGTGGCGGCGTTGATCGGGTGCACCGTGTCGTCGGGGCGGGTTACCGTGGACGCGGTGGGGTCCAGTGCGATGTCGTGGGCGATGTAGACGTGGCGCCCGTAGGCGCCTGCCCGGCGATGCACCGTGATCCATCCTGCGGCTTCCACCGCGTCGACGATCCGACCGGCCGCGTCCGCAGTGATCGGCTGTCCGGCGCGCCGGCCGGAGTGGTGCCGCAGATATCCCGCCAACTCGTTCAGCGTCAGGGCGATGCCTCTCGCCTGCGCGTAGGCGATGACCGCGTAGGCCCGCAGCTGCACGGGAGTGAGGTCTTCGGCGGCCGCCACCGGCAGCCACACGTAGCGCTCTCGCGCGGACATCGGCCGCACTCGCCGCACTGCCGACATCCCGCGGCCACCCGGCCGTGTCCGCCGTACGGTCGACACCTCCACCACGCCGTCCGGGCCCCGCGCCGTCAACTTGGCCAAGCCCCGCTCCAGCGACCCCTTCGACAGCCCCAGGTACTTGGCGATCGTCGCGGTTTTCGCCTCGCACCCCTGAGGCCGTGCGCTCAGCGCGGAAATCTTCACGTAAGACGACAGCGACACGTCCGGGTAGAACTCGAGCTCCACCACCCGCATCGGGGTCCTCACTCGTTGTTTGCGCGACGGTACGGGCGCAGCCATCCTCTGGGCGGGCACGCGCTGGGCCATGAGGGCCTCAGCCGTTGCGGTACTCACCGCGCGCGCCGAGCTACTGGCGGGGGGCATGGCTGCGCGACGGGTAGGTGGGCAAACGTCGAGGACACGAGGGCGTACGCGAAGGGAATGACGGTGGGCAGGGTGTTGGGCATTTTGGGGCGCTTGCCCATGTGACAGGGCGGCTTGGACATGCCATGTGAGCAAGATCGCTCCGGGGCATCGGCGTGTCTGAACAGGGCCTGATCGTGAGACGACGTATCGACGCTGACCAGGGCAAATCGGAATGCCGGTCGTCCGGATCGATCCGTTGGGCCAGGAGCGTGCTGCTCCTCGTTAGGGCTGAATCGCGCTTGTCCGGGCATGCCGACGAGACAAGGCGGTGGAACCTCATGCAAAATGAGGCGTCCTTCCTTGAGAAGGGTGTGTAAAAACCCTGAGCTCCTTGTGGAGCGCAGTGGGTCGGTTCTGGGAGAACCCGTATTGCCCTGGTCGTCCCGGTTGGCGCCGGTAGATCAGGACCTCAGCCGGTTTGGCGACCAGTTGAGAACTTGTAGGTGGGGACGAAGGTCCGCAGTGTTGCTGCACTACGGAGACCGGCGTCCCGGCGGCTGAGCCGCTTGTGCGCTACTTCAACCAACCCCCCAACACCCCAGAGGTGCGCCCGAAACGGGCACCGACAGACCCAATCGCCGAATATGCGATCGGAAGCTCGCGAGCCCTCGCCGACGACGTGACCACATCACCGCGGCGGGGGCTTCGTCGTGGGATGCTCCGGGACATCACGGAGGACTGCGCCGCAGGGCAACGCGAAATGGCGAAAACGCTGCCGGAGCGACGGAGTTGCATCGCTGCCACGGCGGGGCGGCGCGCATGCGAAAGGCATGTGCGGGTACTCTTCAACCGCGTGCTTACCTTCCTGATCCGAAGGTGTGCGCCCGGCGGGCTAGGCCCGTCGGGACCCCCATGACTTGTCCAAGGTCTGGGGGTCTTAACTCTTTCTGGCATCAAACGCGGGATCACCATACCGCTACCGAGGATCACCGAACGTACGTCAACGGTGCGTGTCTCGGTCCCAGCTGGTGCCCACTGCGGGCAGCCTTGTGCTCTCACGAAGCATCCGGGAAGAGATGGCTGTTGACTGCCCTGGCGGCGGATTCCAGTTCCGGCAGTTCCACCAGCGTGACACCGGCCGCAGCGAGCAGTTCATATCCGACGCAATCCGCGACGAACAGGGAGGGCTCCCGCCATGCGATCACTACGCGTGGGATGCCTGCGGCCAGGATGAGCTGTGCGCATGGCATGGGCCGAGATCGGCGCTGGGAACAGGGTTCCAGCGTGCTGTAGATCGTCGATTCCTTCAACTGCGGGTCTTCTTCAGGAAGCTTGGCGATCGCGGCCTCTTCGGCATGCACATGGACATCGGTTTCCCGGCTAAAACCGGAGGCCAACTCGACTCCGTTGGCATCGACGATCACCGCGCCGACGGAGTAGGCGCCTTCGGCGGGCGGACACAGCCGCGACAGGTCGATTGCGCGGTGCATCCAGTAGAGGTCTTGGTCATGGTCTTGCATCAGGTGCGGTCCCGTGGTGCGTAGCGAAGCAGGACGACGTCTCCGATGGTTTGGGCTTCCAAAAGCCGCATGCGGGCGTTCGAGCCACCGGGATAGGCAGCAGGGTTGAGGAAGTGTGGGGCCGTTGCCTGGCCAACCAGGAGGGGCGCTACCGCGAGGTGAAGCTCGTCGGCCAGGTCGGCCGCCATGAACTGGGTATGGATCGTACCTCCGCCTTCGACCATCAAACGGCCCACACCTCGTTCTCCGAGCTTGTCGAGAACCTGCCCCCAATCGAGGTCGGTTCCCGTGCTCACGACGTCGGCGAGTCCGTCAAGGTCACGTCGAAGCTTGTCGGCCACAGCATCGACGGTGAAGACAAGCTTGTCCTGGCCGTAGTGCCAGAACTTCAACGCCGGATCGAGGTCGCCGGATGCTGTCACGGTGACCTTTAGGGGATACTCGGGAAGGCCGCGAGCCATACGCTCCGCGCGCAGGCTTTCGGAATTGACCAACAAGCGCGGGTTGTCGCGCCGCATGGTGGTCGCGCCGATCAGGATGGCATCGCAACTGGCCCGCACTGCATCCACCCGCGCGAAGTCTTCGGCGTTGCTCAAGAGCAACCGCTCGGGGCTCGCGTCGTCGAGGTATCCGTCGACGGAGACGGCAGCGGACAAGAGTACGTATGGACGCGTGGTCATCGGGGTCCGTCCTCATTGGGCTGTACCAGCACACTGTCGAGTGCGTCGTTGTATTCGTTGACCTCCGGCAGGTGCTGCCAAGGCGCGAGACTTCGTTCGAGGCGGGTGAGTTCTGAGACGATGCGTCCCGATCCGGTGTCCTCCGCGATGGCGAGTGCCTGAAGGCCGATGGTTGCGGCCTGCTCCGGGGCGCCGGCACCCGCGTGAGCGACTGCCGCTCGGGACAGGTAGACACCGCGGTCGCGGTGGTAGCCATCGGGTAGCAGCCCAATGGCCGCCTCGAACTCGCTTGCGGCATCCGCGTGCTGGCCCAGGACTTCGAGGGACTGCGCCCGGTGTACGGCGATGTAGGAGGCGTCGAACCAGATGCCCCACGGGCTGGGGTCGTCCGCCGTTTGCGTGAGCATCTCGTAGGCCCGGTCGATGGACCGTTGGCTGGAGGCGGCCTCGCCTCGGATGGCATGTCCGTATGCCTGGTAGGTCTGGGCGACAGCGGCGAGACGACTGCGTGGCCGGGCAGTGCGGTGCGATGCCTCTGCGAGGTCGACGACATCGACGACGTCACGCATGTCGCATGCCAGTTGTGCCTTCCGAGCCATGACATATGCTGTCAAATCCGTGTCACCCAAGGTGTGGCTCGACTGGAGGGCACGGTCCAGCCAGGCGCTGGCGTGATCGTGAATACCGAGATCTTGGTAGAGCCAACTCGCGAACTCGGCGTACTGCGCTTGAAGTTCAAGGAGACCTTGTGCGTCCGGCCCGGTTGCGTCTCGTCGCAGCGTTTGGATCACTGAGATGTACTCGCGCGCCGTCTTGATTGCCTGGCCGGGCCCAAGAAGGTTGTCACTGTCGATGAGAACGGCGCGGGTCCTTCGCAGGTGCTCCAGGGGGGTTGAGCCGTACGAGGCGGCCGCCCGGGCTCGCCGTACAAGGCTGGACACCGTGTTGGTTTCGCCTGCAGAAGCAGGTGTTCCAACGCCCAGCGCGGCAGCCGCACCTGCTCCGGCTCCGACCCCGCCACGCAGGAATGCGCGTCGGTCGATCTGCACAAACACCACCGTCCCGTCTCGTAACCGTGAGGGGACGTAGACCCCATCGTCCGAACCTGCCGGATCTTGAGGGGGTGTGACTAGGGCTCCGGCAGAGTCGGATACATGAGCGTCGGCATCGGATACATGGCTCGCGGATGCTGGATCGAGCGTGCGTTCCCACATAGCGATGAGCGTGCCGCGAGCTCGGAGCTTGGAATCAACGAGCGTGATCTCCGCGCGATCCTGCGGTGGACGCGCTCCTGTCTCCCATCGCGCCAGCTTGGAGTGGCTGAGGTAGACGCTCTCGGCGAGTTCACGCAGCGAGTAGCCGCGCCGTGTTCGCAACTCGCGGATCATGTACCCGAGCCGGTGCTGCGGCGACTTGTCGGGTGTCAAGCTTGATGGTCGCTGACCCATGGGGCCTCCTCCCATGTCTCCACTCGATGTATCCCCTCCGCCGGATACATGTCGGATCTGGTTGCGCCCCCGCTCGACCCGTAGAACTCGGATAAGCAGTGGCCGAGGGCAAGGGAGACAGCGGGATGCTCAACGCGACACGAAAGTGCTCAGTCGTCACCGTGCCGTTCGACGCGTTCGAGACGCGCGGCCAACGCGGCCATCTCCTCACGGAGTTCGGCAATGGCTCGGGCCGTGGGGTCCTGATCGGTTTCGAGGGCAAGGGCGTTTGTGCTGACGAACGAACCGCGACCTTGGTGGGAGTAGATCAGGCGGGCGGCTCGCAGCTCGCTGAGTGCCCGTTGGACCGTGCCGCTGGCAACGCCGTACTCACGCGACAGTTCACGCGTGCTGGGCAGCTTGTCACCGGTACCGAGCTGTTTCGTCCGGATCTTCTCCCGGACGTCTTGAACGATCCGTTGGTACGGCTGCACATCCTCGCCAGTCATGAGCGTCATGGTAGAGCGCCTCCTTCCACCTAGCTAGCTTTCGCGACTTTACTGAAGCACTTGACACAGCCCGCACTGTATCAGCTAAGTTGACATTATTGATTCAGAGGTTCGGATCTCTCGAATCGCCGATGTCCTGCCACCGGCGCTACCCCTTCTCGGGGTAGCGCCGGGAGTGGGATCTCGGTCCCAGCACCACTGCACGACAGCAGGTAGTCCCTGCTTCAGCGGGTGTACGGCCAACCGCATATCCCCACCTCTGCGACACCCACCAGGCACGGAGTCGACGCACCACACAGGTCCTCCGTCCCGGACTTCCGGGGTCCGCAGAGCGCACGTCCTCGCAGCCTGTTGTGCTGCCCGTCCCCCACGTCGGCTCGCCGTCGTGGTGGGCGGAGAACACAACGACCCCACCCGGAGGACACCGATGCGCCACAACGGACAGCCCCGCGTGCGGGCTTCCCACCTTCCGCCCAACCGGCTCTTCCTGAAGCCCGGCTACCCGGCCTGCGTCGTCTGCTGCAAATGCGACACCTGGCGGGTCCTGCACCGCGGCGTCGTCAAACCCCACGACCGCCCCGGCACGACGACCAGGCGCTGCCCCGGCGGCGGACAACGGATCACTGTCGACATCACCGTCGGACAGTGGTGGACCAGCCTCACCGAGGCCGACCGCGAGACCGCGTCGCGCCGCGCAACCCAGGTCGTACGCAAGCCCGTCGCCGCACCGGCCCCGCCGGTCGGCGAGATGCTGCCCGGCCGGCACACCCCGGAGCAGGCCCGCCGCGCGTACACCGAGCACCGCGAGCACTGCCCGACCTGCACCACCACGCCGTGCCCGACAGCCCAACGGCTCGCCCGTACCCACGCCCACCTCCTGCGGGAGGAACCCCGCCGGCAGAGCGGGCAAGCCCTCCTCGAGGCACTCCACCAGGAAGTCGAGGACCGCCGGGCCCGGGAACTCCCCCGCCGCCGGGCCCGCGAGTGGGCCCGCGTCTCCCGGTCCGTCACCCGCACCGACGACCGGCGCACGCAACGGCCGCCGGGCGACGCGCCCGCCGAGTGGGACGTCCCGACCGAGCCGCTCGACATGGCCTACGCGGTCCTGGCCCACCTGGGCCCCGGCTGCGAGGTCTTGGGCGACGAGTCCTTGTGGCAGCGCCACCACCGCGGTGGCGCGAGCATGCAACTCGCGCCCGGCTACCGGCTGATCTGGCACGCCGACCGCAACACTTTCGCGGTCGCGGCGAGCACCTCCCGGCTCGAGACGACCGTCACCGCCGCCACCGCCGGCCACGTGCTCGCGATCTGGGCCGACGAGCGGCCCTGACACACCCCAACCCTCGCCCCGCCCGCACAGCACGACGCGGGCGGGGCGTCGCGTACGCCCAGGCACCGGAGTTGCCGACCGCGCCCACCCGCATCGCACTACGCGGGCGGGGCGCGGCCGGGAGCGCCGGACCACCGACGCCCTCCCCTATACAGGAGCGGCACACATGCACCAGCACATCACCAAGTTGACCGCGATCACCGCCGCCGTCGCCCGCCACGGGGCCGTCGTCGTCGGCGGGGCCGGCGGCACGCTGATCGGCTACGCCGTCGTCGGCGACCTGCACGCCCCCGAACTGCTGCGGATCGCATTGGCGGGTCTGGCCGGCATCTGCGCGGCGATCGTCCTGGACGGGGCCGCGATGCGCACCATGGCCGCGCTGCGTCGCCGCGACACCCCTACGGCCCCGGTCGTCGGCAAGACGCCGGTCGGACCGCCGGTCGACGTGGCTGCGGCGGCCGCGCGGATGGCGCACCTCGTCGAGATCGACGGCCGGTACGCCGCCGAACGGGAGGCCGCGTTCTTCGCCCGCCTCCACCTGGACGGAGGCGGCGTGTGGCCGGGCGACGTGTCCGTGTGGCAGGGACACCGCGACGCCGGCGCGAGCATGCACCTCGCTCCGGGCGTCCGGCTGATCTGGACCAACGACACGGAAAACCCGGAGACCTTCACCCTCGCGACCGGATCCGCCGCGACCGAACTGCTCGTCGAGAACGCCGAGCAACTGCGCGTGCTCCTGGAGCAACTCGCCCACGGAGCCCACCACGACGACAGCGGCGACACGGATCGCGGCGGCGCCATCTCGTACTGGGAGCAACTCGTCTGAACACCCAGCGCCCCCGACGCCCCGGCCTTGAACCGCGTGCGGGGGCCGGCCCCGACCGGCCGCCGCTCGGCCCGTACGCGGTGCCGGCCCCACGGCTTCTCCGGATCCGCCGATCGCTTGCGAGCGTCCGGCGTGCGTCGCGCTACGAACGCCCTATGAACGGCTTTGTGTACCACCGAGCCCCGATTGGAGCCCTGATGATGACCACCACCGACACCGGGACCGCCCGGCGTGCCGCCGCGGCGCCGCCCGCCGGCCCGATTCGTACCGACCTCTACGACTCGCCCGTCGAGTGCGCCCGGGCCCGGGCCGAGGCGGAGTACCTGGCCCTGGTGGCCGAGACATGGTCCGGCCTGACGCTGGCCGAGTACGTCGCTGGCGCCGTTGCGCGGGTGCGGATGTGACCGGTTGATCGAGCCGAGGGACCACGGCGGCCGACACCACACGGTGCCGGCCCCCTTGGCCGCTCGATCGAGTGGCCGGGCACAGGAGGGGACGCACATGAACGAGACCGAGACCGAGATCGTGCAGATGACCTCCGACGTGGTGGTCACCACGCCGGACAGCCACGTACTGCTGATCGAGCGCGGATGGGACCCGCACAAGGGTTCATGGGCGCTGCCCGGCGGTTACGTGGACGCTGGCGAGACCTTCCGCGTTGCGGCTGCCCGGGAGCTGGCGGAGGAGGCGTGCCTTTGGGTGGACGCCGAGGAACTGCGCGAGGTCGGTGTGTTCGACCGGCCCGACCGCGACCCGCGCGGCCGGTTCGTCACCGTCGCGTACGCGATCACCGTGCCCGCCGGCACCACGGCCCAGGCCGGGGACGACGCGGTGGCCGCTGTGTGGTGGCCGCTGGCCGCGCTGCCCCCGCTGGCGTTCGACCACGCCGAGATCGTGGCCGCCGCGACGCACGCGTGATCCGCATCCGACCAGCGTTCGTGTTGGCCGGCACCGCGTGCGGTGTCGGCTTTCACGGCTGCTGTGTACAGCCGAACTCAGGTGCGGTCGCCGGGGATTAGGGCCCCGACGACCGCGCACAGGCACGCCAGATGAATGGAGACACGCCTGTGTCCACGAAGCATCCCACGACGAACCTGCCCAGGAAGGGCACCCAGCCGAAGCCGCCGCCGCCGTCGAAGCCGGACCGTCGCGCCCTCGCGGAGCCGCGCGCCGACGTGGAGTTGGCGTTGCGGTGGGCGCGTGAGGCCGACGCGCGGAAGGCGGCGGCGCAGTGAACCCCGTCATCGTGCAGCGGGAGTTGGAGAAGGCGTTGCGTCAGGCGAAGGAGCTGGATGGGCTCCGGGCGTCGGCCGGTGTGGCGGCGCGCGACCTGGAGGCGGCGAGGCGCCGGGCCGCGGACAACCTGGTGAAGGCCGAGGCTGCGGCGCAGCGGCTGACCGAGACGCAGACGCGGGCGCGGGGTGGCCGATGACCTCCCCCACCCCGCCGGAGGATCCGGGCGAGGCGGCGGAACGCGCCGCACGCGAGCGATTGGCCAAGGCATGGGCGCAGGCCCGGCGGGGTGGTGGTCGATGACCGCCGCCGAGCGTGAGGCCGAGGCCGAGCGCGAGCGCCAGGAGCAGGCCGAGAAGAAGGCGGCGGCCGACGATCGTGCGGCGCGCCGCGCGGTCGCCGATGCCCAGTGGTCCGCCCACGTGCGCCGTTCGACGAGGCGCTGATCGCGTATGTCGCCCGCGCCCCGAGCAACCCGCCCGGGGCGCGGGCCCGAACTCGATGCGTGCACCCCTATATAGAGGAGACCCGCCATGGACTGGCGTCACGTCGCCGCCTGCCGGAACGAGGACCCGGAACTGTTCTTCCCGATCGGCAACACAGGCCCCGCCGTACTCCAGATCGAGGAAGCGAAGTCGGTCTGCCGTCTTCTCTGGGGGTAACCGTGTGGCGCGAGGCGAGTGGAGACCATTATGTGCAGCTCAGCGCCGGTTCAGCTGAGACTATCGTGTGCAACACATGTGGCACCACTGCCGTTCGATGTGATCCAGCCTCAGCCCTTCAGGTCAGATGTCCTCTTCGGGGCCGACATGACGAAGGACCGTCTCGTACTCGCCGGAGGCGACGAGTCCGTCGATGACCGCGGCCATAGACGCCACGCCCGGGTCGCGGACGATGAGGCCGTCCCAGCACCACCAGTAATCGCCTTCCGGGTCTCCTGCCTGGTGCTGGCGGTCCATGATGCGGTGCACCACGTCGAGCGTGAACACAGTTCCGGACCAGCGTTCGCCATCATCGCGGACGACCCACATGTCCACGTTGCAGACCTCGTCCAGGTCCTCTCCTGCTCCAGGTACGAAACAGATCTCGTATCCATCGCGTTTGACTCGATAGAAGGGCCCGTCCCACATGCTCGCTTACTCCGTAACACTCGATCCTGCGCCGCCCTGAGACGTGAAGGCCAAGCTCAGGCACGTTGATTCAGTGCTCTGGTCAGATCACGGTTGGCCGCCCTCGCGGCTTCGAGATCAGATCGTGCTTCCTCCAGCGAAGCCGTCAAGTCCACATTCTGCTGCTCCAGCCTCGTGATCTTCCGTTGGAGCTCGTCGATGTCTGCTGGGGCTCCGAGGCCCGACTCCTGCCAGGCCTGGGTCCCCAGCACCTGCGAGAGCCGTTTCTCCAACTGCTGAACGCGGGACGCCAGGCGAGTGTTGCGAGCCTGGGCGTTGGCGAGATCGGCCTGAAGCGAGGCCCGGCTCACCGGCGAAGTGCCTGCCGGGTCCTGGGTCGCAGGTTCGAGCTCGGCCGCGTGCACGATCTCCAGGAGGTCGCGGTGACGGTAGAGGAAGCTGCGATCGACTCCGGCTTGCCGGGCGATGGCAGAGACGCTGATGGGCGTGCCGTTCCTCGCGGCGTTCTTCACTGCGGTGGCGACGCGCTGGCGGCGCCGCTCGGTGTCGGCCTGCCGGCCGTCGCGCATGGCAGGGATCACGGAAGCCTCCAGGGCCTGACGTCGGGAAGCGGCTGGCCGACGCGGGGCATGCCCAGCATCACTGAGCGGCCGCGGCGGACCACGGCGACTGCTTCCTCTATCTGGGAGCGTTCCTCGACGGACAGGTCGTCCAGGTCCGCCTTGACCCGGTTGATGAGGCGGCGGACCCGGCTTATCTCCTCCTCGGAGGGCAGGGCCTCGCTGCGGGCCCAGTCGTCGGCTTCGAAGGCCGACATCAGCCGTTCGCGGCTTTGTAGCAGGTCGGACAGGTATCGCTCCAGGTCCGGAAGGTAGGAGACGTCGGTGCGGAAGTGGTTGCAGCCCACGCAGCGGAACCTGATCGGGCAACTCTGCCCGCCGGCCGCGACGTTGTGGGGCTCCAGGCAGACGCCGTAGGCCGTGGCGACCTCGCCGATGGCTCGCCGCACGTGTTCGGAGTCGAGCAGTCCCTGGGCCTTGCGCCAGACGCGGCTGCCGTGTCGGTCGAACTGCAGGGCGGTGACCCGGTCGACGGCTTCGCGTCGTCGCTCCTGGCTGACTAATGGTGACGTCGGGTATTGAAACTGTCTGAATGCCTCTGTGATCAGAGTGGGGCGAGGACCATGAGGACCTCGTCGCGGGTGTCGTCGGGTGCGAGCCGGAGAGCTTCGGGCCAGCGGCCGATCTCGCGCCATCCGAGCCGTCCGTAGAAGTCCTCAAGCCCCTCGCCTCCCCTGGCGGCGAGATGCAGCTGTTCCAGCCCCAGTTCGTCTCGGGCGATCTTCCGGAGTTCGTGGACGAGGGCGACGCCGATGCTTCGTCCGCGCCAGTCGGGGTGGGTCTGGAGGTGGTGAACGGTGCCCCAGTGCCCGACGAGCCGGTAGGGGTCGCGGTTGAGGATGACCCATCCGGCGAGGACGCCGTCAGCTTTGGCGACGAGGAGGCGGCTCTGCTGCGGGTTGAGTCGGCCGACGAGTTTGTCCGCGACTGGTTCGACGTCGTGATCATTGACAGGCGGGAAGGGAAATCCGGCGGCGCCGCCCGTGTTGGTAACGGCGATCCAGCAGTCGATCAGCTCTCGCCGGAGTTCGGGGGTGACGTCGTTCGGGTCGGTGATCTGGACGAGGTCGAGGGCGTGTTCGTGAGACATGCGGGGAGCATGTCAGAGGGGTCTTAGATGCTCGGTTGTGATCAAGATTCTTTGGTTCGGCGGCTGACTTCGGCGGCGTAGGTGGCCCAGTCGCCCGCGGAGAGACGTTGCCAGGCGACGGCGACGTCGGTGTGGATGCCGAGCGTGCGGGCGAGGATCCCGGCCGGGATCTCGGTGGCGAGCTGGAAGAGCGCAGTGCTGCGGGCCTGATTGGGCCGGATCCCGAGCTGGTTCAGCCGCTGGGTCAGCTGCGTCGTGCTGATCGGCCGTCCGGGCTGGCCGCCAGGGAAGAGCCATGGAGACGGAGTCAAGGCCCCGATGGTCGCGTGACCCTTGCGGTTCGCGGCAACCACGCGGGCCAGTGCGGCGACAGGCTCGGGCAGCTGGACGGGAGCATCGCCGAGATGGAGACGTACTTCCTGCGCGCCGACCTCGACTTCCTCGATGGTCAACCGGCTGATCGCTGAAGGTCCTTGGGCATAGAGGAGGAGAAGGAGTCCTGCGAGGCGGTCTTCTGCTTTGAGGGTGTCGTCGTGCAGGAGTCGTCGTGCGACGTTCCACCGGTGTTCGTCATCGAGTGGCTGGGTGGGGCCGTTCCAGCGGACCGCGGAGACATGGACGGTGGTGAGCTTGTTGGTGCGAGCCCAACGAATGAAGTGGCCGGCCGTGTGGCGGTAGGCGGCGGAGTCGTCGGTGAGCCACTGGTCGAGGTCGGCCTGCTGGCAGGTCCCCAGGGCGAGGTCGTGAGCCTGAAGCCACGTCAGGAAAGCGACGGCCGCGTAGGTGCGTTGGCGCGCGGACATGAACTGCTGCGGGGTCAGCGGGCGGCCGTTGCTGCGTCGGCGTAGTCGACGGACCAGGTGCCATATCGCGTACCGGTGCAGGACTTTGCGCTGTTCGGGATCTTGCTGTGTTCCGAGCAGGCCGGCGAGGAAGCGTTCGAGGCGAACCATGTACTCGTCCCGCTCGGGCAGGGCACCGACGCCGATCAGGACTTGGCGGAGGTGGGCGAGGGGCGGGCTGTCGGGCAGCTCGTCGAGGGCCTCGTGAGTCAGGGCTCGTCGGCCGGTCGCGAGGTCGGCCAGGACCGGAGACACGGACGGCTTGTTCAGCCACCGCCTGGCGGTGATGGGGTGCTCGGCGGTGGCGATGTCGTTCCGCAGGGCTTCGAGACCGGGGTGGAGGGCATCGGACGGAGGGCCCAGGAGCTCGTTGAGGCGCCGGTTGATGAGACAGCGAGCGCACTGGCCGGGGTGCAGGTAATCGGGATCGCTGCAGGTGGGGCAGGTGTGCCAGACCTCAGGGGCGGTGCAGTCCACGCAAAGAGGCTGGTCGAGAGTGCCGGAGATGATCGCCGCGACGCCTCCGCAGGCCGAGCACGGCGCTGAGCGATGCTGGCAGTCCAGGCACCATGGCCGGCCCGTGGTGCGGGAAGTGCCGCAGGGCTTCTCCTCGCCGCAGATGCTGCAAGTCGCGGTGGGCAAGGAGGGGCAGCTCGCGCAGAGCGAGCCGCCCGGTGTGCGGGTGTTCACGACCTTTCGTCGGCCGCAGTTGATGCAGGTCTCCAGGTTCGCCGGGTCGCTGACCAGGCAGTTCGGACACACTGGCCGACCTTGGTCGTCGCGGGTGGCGGGCTCTCGCCGAGCTCCGCATCCCGAGCACTCCTCGATGCGGGAGTGGGAAATGCACATGCGGCAGACCCGTCGTCCATTCAAGGGCTTGTCGATGCGTACGACTCTGTGGCAGCCGGGGCAGGACGGCCGGATGATCCCGGTGACGCCGGCCTCGAGCAGCAGGTCGATCAGTTTGAGGATCGCACGGTGGGGTGCAAGGTGGCCGTCCCCGGTCAGCAGGGCAGGGTTGGCTTCCAGGGCCCAGGCGAGTTTCTGCTGGTAGGAGGGACGAGGCGCCGATCGGCGGACCGCGTCGGCGACCGTCTCCCGTCCGGCCTGCGGGTCCAGTCCAGCGATCAGGGCGCCGATCACTGCGACGGGGTCGCGTCCGTCGGTGTCCGGACACTTGCCGCATCGCGGCCGCCCAGCCCGGTCACGTGAGGCGACCCGGCGGGTGTTTCCGCAAGCAGCACACGGCTCGGGCTGTGGCCCGCAGTTCCAGCAGTACCAGTCCTGGCCGCGGCGCTGGAGAGTCCGCATGTGCCTGCCACATTCGGCGCAACACGGCGGCGAGATGGCTTGGGCTCCGGCCTCACGCAGGGCGATGAGCAGGTCGCCGACGGCCCTGGGCGCCGGGGAGCGACCGTCGGCCAGCACACTGGGATGCTCAGCGAGATGTGCCGCGAGGCGGCGTGACTTTGAGCGGCCGCCCACGACGCCGGCGACCGCGGCACGAATCCGGTCAGGCTCCAGGTGATGTTCGACGGCCGCGACCAGGTCCACGATGAGCCCGATCGGGTCGGTGACGGCCCGATCGGGGTGCCCGGGTGTGGTCACGGCCGCTCGAGACTGCGGATGCGGGCTCGCTTGGGTCGCAGGTCACCGACGCCTGTCTCGGCGCCAACGGCCTTCCTTGTCCGGGTAGTTGTCCCGGCAGCTGCTGCCGCGGTGGGCTCGATGAGGTCGTCCATGGTGCAGTCGAGGATGTCGAGCAGGGCCATGAGGATCTTCAGGCTGAGTCGTTCGGGGCGCTCGACGACGAGCCGGTAGACCTGGCTGGACGACAGGGTGATGCCGCGTTCGTCCAGCAGCGGGATGAGGTCGGTGGTGGAGAAGAGCCCGCGGTCGGCCATGACTTTGCGCAGGTGCCAGTGGTAGTCGAGCTTCGCAGCCATCAGCGGTCCTTGTCTGCGGGGATCGGGGCGAGCGCGGGAGCAAGTGCCTTGTGGAGCATGGTGTTCATGAAGTCGTCGCTGACGTGGGTGTAGATGGCGGTGGAACTGTCATTCTCGTGACCGACTTGCTGCTGCAGAAACCGCCGGTCAACCCCGTCCTCCGTGAGGTGAGTGACGTAAGAATGGCGAGCGGAGTGGACCGTGAGCGCCTTCGGGAGCTTCAGGGCGTCACGGTAGGCGACGAACCGGGCGTTGATCTCCGCCGGCTTCACCCGCCCGCCCCGCTCGGTCACCCACAACGCGGGGTGATCCTCGCAGCCGAACCGCGGCCGTACGTTCTCCACGTAGTCGGCGACCGCCTCCACCGCCCAGTCCATCACAGACAGCACGTTCCGACGGCGCGGCGGCTGGCCCTTCTTCGCTTTGCCGTAGCGGACGTTGAGGGTGCCGTACCGGCCGAACTGCGGAGCCTTCGCGTTCCGCCCGAAGTCCACCACATCCAGCTTCGATGCCTCGGTCCGGCGAAGCCCCCACCCGTAGATGACCTTGAAGAGAGTGGCGTCGCGGTAGGCGGCCAGGGCCCCCTTGCGCTTGGCCCGTACCGCCCGTTCGACCTGGTCGTCGGCGTAGTCGAGGAAGCGCTGGATCTCCTCGCGGGTGAACGGCCTCGCCTCGGGGCTCCCCTCATAGGCGTTGAGGTGGGCGATGGTGTTCCACTCGTGGCAGATGGCCACCGGATGAGTGCCGAAGGCGTCCTCGCAGGCCACCGCCCAGCCGTAACGGCCGTCGATCAAGAACTCGCTGAACAGGCGCAGACTGCCTTGGTAGCTGCGGATCGTGGACGGTGCGAGGTGCTTCTCGCTGGTCAGCCACAGTGACCACTCGTCCACGTGGCCGGGTGTCCAGGACCACGGATATTCGTTGGTGTACTCCAGAAACCGGCGTACGAGTCGTTCCCGGGCCACGACCGTGTCCTCGCGGAGCCCGCGGGCGGCCTGTTGAGCCCGCCAGCCCCGCACCATCGCCTCGACCATCGCGTCCTGCGGACGCAGCTGGGCCACCCCGGAGACCAGCTCCAGGCGAGCCGCTCCAGCCAGGTCGGCATGTCGCTGTAGACCCACTTCCACCCTCCCCTCCAGAGGGCAAATCCTGCATCAGATGGGATCTGATCACCAAACTCGCAGCTCAGGCCGCCAAGTTGCAGGAGAATGGAGTCCTCGTCAGACCTCGCCCCGACCTCGCGACCTGCGACTTCTCACCCGTCTGATGCGATTCCTGAGGGTTCCGGTAGTACGTCTGTGTGGTGGACAATTCGCGATGGTCCATCAAATCCATGAGGACATCCGGCGCGATGCCTTCGTCCGCGTGACGTTGGGCATAGGTGTGGCGGTAGGCGTAGGGAAAGATCCTGGACTTGTCGAACGGCAGCAGCTTCGTCACGGGCTGCCCGTCGACCTCCACCACGACGGGGATCATGATGTCGGCCAACTCGTCGACCCACGCCCGGTGCGCGTCCCCGATCGGGCCGATGGACTTCTTCCCCGCCGGGTTGGCCACGGGACTGGGCAGCAGTTTGAGCATGCCGGTCGGGGTGTCGGGGAATCGCTCGCGTACTCGTTCCTGCTGCTCTGTGATCACGGCGGCGGTCGCCTTAGCGATCGGCAGACGGCGGCCCAGCCGGTAGTTCTTGTGGTTGTCGTAGAGCAGGATGAGCGAACCGTCCGGGTCCTTGGCCAGACAGTCCCACTTCAACGTGCCGATCTCGTCGGGCCGTCGCCCGGTGTCGATCACCAGCTCGGTGGCGACGCGGTACTCGCGGTTGCTGGTCTTCTCCAGCAGGTCGAGGTTGTCGCAGAGCTCTCGCATCACCTCGTCCGGCAGGTCCCGGCCGGCCTCGGCGTCCTCGGGCTCGTCCGGGATGTCCTGGCTGGACAACGTGAAGTCGCTCGGCAGGCCCTCCAGTATCTGGCCGGGCCCGGTCAGCCCCATGACCCGGATCCTGTTCGTGATCTGCCGGACGTAACGGATCACGTTGACCCGATGGTGTGTGCCGAACGTGCCGGTCTCGGCGAGGAAGGCGACCCGATTGCAGAAATTGACCATGTCCGTGCGGCCGAGGAGCCTTGGCTGCCGGCCGCCGTCCTCGCGCTGCAGCCGCAGGCTCTCCGAGAGCAACGTCATGCCCCGGATCATGTTCTGCAACGCACTGGCGACGGACCGGCCCCGCCGTCGCGGGAGCTCGTCGTAGGCCCATATCTTGACCGCTTCGCGGAAATGCCTGTGATGGATCTTGCTGAAATTGAGCGTGCCGTTGTGCCCGAAGACCACCAAGTCCCATACGTCTTCCAGTCGTTCGGTCTCCGGAGTCGTCCCCAATCGGCGCAGAGCCGTCCGGGCGCCTCGGACGAGCATTCGGAGGTCGTCGGTCGTTTCCGCGCGAACCAGGTCCGCGTCCTCGAGTGCTTCCAGGCTCGGGACCCCAAGGAGCCGCAGCCGGTCGCAGAGCTGCCGGAACCGGTGGTCGCGGGTCTTCACGTCCCGCGCGGTGCGGACCTGCAGGCAGTAGAGCAGCTCGGCGGCCAGCCGGTCGGGCAGACCCCTCAGGCTGACCTCCCGGCCGACGGCCACCGCCGGCGTCGTCAGGCGCCACCGCTGTTCGTCACCGTCGAAGCTCCCGCGTCGGCGTTCGATGGCGAGCCGCGCGGAGTGCACGTCGCAGTAGACGTTTCCCTCTCTGCCTCGCACCCGGTAACAGGAGGCGACCCGGCAAGGCCCGATGTCGGGCAGCGGGCGAAGATTCGGGCGCCGGAGGAAGTCCTCCAGCGTCGGGTTGCCCGACCTCGACCATTGGTAGTGGTGCACTGAGCAGACGCGGGCGGCAACCGACCTGCACGGCCGTTCGCAGCCCGGCACCCGGCAAAGCGTCTGGCCGATGCTTCGGTATTGGCCGGTCCTGCCTCCGGCGGTGAAGTCCTCCAGGGACAACCCGGACTTCCTCCAGCGGACCGTGCAGCCCACACACATCGGTTCGCCGAGCACGGTCCCCGTGACGCAGCCGGAGATCCGGCAGTCCGGCATTCCCAGCACCGGGTGGCTCTTGGGATAGCGGACCACCCGCACGTCCCAGTCCCAGCCGAGCAGGCTCAGGAAGTCGGCGTCCAGCGCGGCGACGATCTCGCGCATCCTCAGGTCCTGCGGCTCCTGGGCCGGAGACAGCGGCGTCGCCATCAGATCTCCCCGAGTCCGTGCCGGACCCGCGGCGACGGAACCCGTTCGATCGCCTCGCGCAGCCGGGCCCGATCGGGGATCAGATAGGGCCGGGCAGACCCCGGGTGCTTCTGCCCGAGCAGGACCTGCACCTCGTCCAACGACCCGCCGGCGTCCGAGACATTGCTGCCGAACGCCCGGCGTGCCATGTGCGGGCCCACCTTCCGGGACAACTTCGCGCGCCGGCTCAAGCGCTCGAAGAGCTCACCCAGCGCATCGGGCGTCATGGGCGCCCCGAGTGGCTCGCGGAACAGGTTCACCAGCAGGAAGTCGCTGCCGCCTGCCCCCAGGATCTCGTGGCGCTCGTCGACGTACTGATCGAAGGCCTGGACCACGAGGAAATCCAGCGGTTGGGTCCACGCCTGCTTCGACTTCGACCAGGCGCCATTGCTGTTCTCACGGCGCCGAACGTGCAGATGAGCACTCTTGTGGTCGCAGCCCAGGGCCCGGGAATCGGGCAGCAGGTGGCAGTCGCCGCGGCGCAGACCGGCCACCTGGCCGCGGCGCAGCCCGACCCGGCCGTGCAGCAGCACGACCAGCCGGTCCCGGGCACTGCGGCACTCCAGGAACATCGCCACCAGTTCCTCGTCGGAGGCCCGGTCCACATCCGCCTCCGGCTCCCGCACCCGGTGACGGGCCCGAAGCCGGTAGGACAGGCCGCTGTCCTCGCCCTGGGCCTCCACCGGCAAGTCCCGGCTGTCGGCCAGTTCATAGATCTGCCCGAGGACCGAGCGTGGTGCCTCGCCCACTGACACCGCGTACGACAACAGCCCCCGTACCGCCGACAACACGGCGTTGATCCGCCGCTCCCCCCGAGCCGGCTCCGCCCCCGGACCCAACACCACCGGCGCCGCGCGGCCGTCCGGCGTCGACGGCGTGTACTTCAGCCAGACCATGAACAAGCCCAAGTCCCGTGCTGCCGTGGGCCATTGACGCCCGGTCGCCTGACACCAGCGCAGGTACAACGACGCGCCGCCGGCGAACGCCTTCGTCGTCAACTCGGCCCGGCTCCGGCCGAACCGCAAGAAACGCAGCCACTGATCAGCGACCGGTACCACCAGGAGGTCGTCGTCGACGACCGTCCAGTACCGCACTCCAGACGGCAAATCCACAGGAAAGGCCCGCACTTGCAACTCCATGATCTGACGGTTGATGCAACAACCCGCCACAGAGCCGCACCCCCTGAGAATGACTCTCAGAAGATCAACTTAGCCTCTCTACACAACGTCACACCACACTGGGTTGCCCCCCAGAGAAGCCGACGCTGCCCTGTGCGCGAGCGCTGCCTGACCTGGGCGTTGGAGACCGGGCAGGACGCGGGTGTGTGGGGCGGCTTGTCCGAGGACGAGCGTCGGGCGCTCAAGCGCCGCGCCGCCCGCAACCGGGCCGCCACCTCCGCCTGACCGCCGGGCGGGTATCGACCCGGGCCCGGCCCGCCGACCGGCCGCCGCGCCCACGTCCCGATGGCCGGCCCAGTCCGTCCCGGCCGGGCCCGTCCCGGCCGGGTGGCACCCGGCCCCGCCGGTACCCCGGAGCGACACCATCCACAGCAACACGCGCCGGCCCCCGTCGGGGGCCGGCGGTTGCCCGATCCGCTGCCCTCGGCCTCGGCCGGGTGCAGCGGATCGGGGAGCCGGTACGAACCTGCGCTTCCGTCCGCCCTGCACTTCCGTCCGCCTCCCGCATCGACCCCTGGACACCACGGAGGCACGCGTGAGCGACGACAACACGACCTTGATCGAGACCTGCCACTGCGGGGCGACCGTGTCGGGCTGGCCGAACGGCTGAACGACCTGCCCCAACGGCCACCGGATCCAGCTCAGCCCCGGTACCGGCGGTTGGTAGCCGGTCCACCACCGGGAGAGCGGTCACCCTCGCCGGGTGGCCGCTCTCCCGTGTACGGCCGTGGCCCGCCCCATTTTTGGTTGGAGAGAGATGACGACGACGATCGACCCGGCCGCCGCAGGGGCGGCCCGCCCGGGTCCGGGCGCGGTTTCGGGGACCGGGCCCGCCGCTTCCGCGACCCGGCCGACGCCTTCCACGACTCGGCCCGCATCTTCCGGGACCGCCCCGGCGGCTCCCGCGCGGTACACCCTGGACACCGCCTCGGACAGGGCGGACCGCCACCTCGCCTCGGCGACCCGGGCCGCCGCTTCCACGACTTCGCCCGGCACTTCTGCGACTTCGACCGCCGCTTCGGCGACTTCGCCGGACGCGGGCCGGGGCGTGAAGATCACCCTGGGGATCGTGTCCGCCGTGGGCGGGTGCGTGATGGGCATGGCCGGGTTCTACCTGTCCTTCGGGAACCTCAGCAGCGCCGGACACACCACCTTCGGGTTCTCCGCCGACGACGCCAGGATCTTCGCGATCGGCGTGGACGTGGCGATCGTGACCTGCCTGGTCCTGGACCTGTTCATGGCGTGCATCCGCACGTCGTGGCCGGTGCTGAGGCTGCTGGCCCACGGCATGACGGCGGCGAGCATCTACTTCAACGCCGCCGCGCACGGCGCGATCGCCGACAACCTCGACAAGGCCGCCAGCCACGGCCTGATGCCGGTCCTGTTCGTGATCGGCGTGGAGGCCGGCCGCCGGATCCTGGTCCACCAGGCCGCGCTCCCGGCCGACCACGACGTCATCCCCGGCCACCGCTGGATCCTCGCGCCCCGCCCGACCTGGCGCATCTTCCGGGCGATGAAGCTCTGGGAGGTCGGCTACGCCGAGGCCATGGCCCGCCAGCGCGAGCGGGCCATCTTCAACGCCTGGAACGAGTACAAACAGGAACTGCGCAAGGCCGGCCTGGTCGAGGGCGAACCCGAGGCCCTGGCCCGACTGCCCAGGAAACTGGAGCCGTTCGGCCTGACCGTGGACCAGGCCCTGGCCCTGCCGGACCACATGGCCCGCCAGGAACTGCGCCGCCGCCAGGAGTCGGAGCAGCGGGCCCGCGACCTCGAACTCGACACCGAACGGGCGCAGCACGAGGCGGAGAAGGCGCGGCTCGCGCACCGCAAGGAGATGGCGACGCTGCGGGCCGACCTGACGACGACCGAGGGGGTCGCCGGGGCGCGGGCCCGCGGGGCGGTCGCGGAGGCGGAGGCTCGGGCGGACGCGCGTTCTCGGGCGGTCGCGGATCTGGACGAGGCGGTGGAGGAACGCGAGGCCGCAGAAGCCCGACGGCAAGCGGCGGAAGCCGACGCCCGAGTCGCGGAAGAACGGGCCAAGGTCGCCGAAGCCGACAAGCGCGCGGCGGCCGACGCCGCGCTCGCGGAGATCGAGAAGCAGCGCGCGGCGCAGGCTCGGAAGCAGGTCGCAGAAGCCGAGGCGCACGCCGCCGAGGCGGAAAGGCAAGCCGCGGAAGCCCGGCACCGGGCAGCGGAAATCACCCGGCGGGCGGTCGAGGCCGAGGACGTCGCGAACTTCACCCCGCGTCAGCGCCGGGTGCGAGTCGTGGCCCGGATGATCCTCGCGGCCTCGCCGCGGGACGTCGACCTCGCGGCGGTCGAGAAGGCGATCGGCAAGACCACCAGCACCGCCTCCACGACGAAGGCGGCCGCGGTCGCCCTCCTGGCGGCCGGATACGACCCGGCGGCGGGCTTCGACCCCGAAATCGCCCGCGACGCCGAGCGCGACCGGGACTGACCTGCACTAGGGCCTGTTCTGAGTTCGGATCACGGTCGTGTGGGGAGGCTGCGGAGCCAGAGGATGGCGCCGCGTAGGTGGAGCCCGGCGAGGTAGCTGTCCGGGGTCTTGTCGGTCCGGAAGGCGATGCCACGCCAGTCCTTCATCCGGTTGATGCAGCGTTCGGCGGTGTTGCGCTG
>NZ_JBIRUB010000044.1:0-35768 GCF_044334985.1 Embleya sp. NPDC020630 | reverse complement strand
GTGCGAAACCGGCGCCGAAAAGGATCAGAGCGAGAAGCAGAACGACCAGAAGGGGAATCATTGTTTTTACCTCCGCCCCACGTCTGCCCCACCCGGGAGCGCCCATTCCCAGGAACTGCCGTGTTTCGCGCGCACTTTCCCGGAAAGGATCCGCCATTCGCTCGGTCTCCCGGCAGATGTTGCCCCAGGGCACGCGGCGTCGGCGGCCGACGCGTCGGGACGGGGGAGCGATCCCGTCATCCGACGTGGCGGTCACGACGGCCCGGAAAATGCGTGTGCCACCGTCGTTGACCGAGCACCGGCCGACGTGGTGTCCGGCGGGGCCGCGCCGTGAGGCATCGGCGCGGCGAGCGGGGGTAGCGGTGCCGGCATGACCACTTTGGCGCAGTTCACCTCTGCTTCACCCGGGACCGTCGCCGCGGTGGCTGTTCCGGCCGCGCTCCTGATCGCCGTCCTGCTCATCATTCCCGTGGTCAGTGGGGTGCGTCGCAGGCGCCGTCCACCGCCGCGTCCTGCGCAGGGTCTGCCCACGCATGCCTCCCCGGACGTCGACGGCCGGGATCGGGAGCCTGCGGATGTGCCCCGGGACGGCCACCGACGCGGACCGCACGAGCTGCCCGGGCACGGGAATCTCGCTTCCCGACCGCCGGATCCCGAAGCCCACGACCACGACGGACGCTCCTGAGCAGTCCCGCCGATGCCGGCCCGCCCGGGTCCGGGCGGGCCGTCGTCCGGACCATGCCGTCGACGTCGCCGGAGGCACCGCGAACGACGCCGGCGCCATGACGGGGGCGAGTCGCGTACGCCCCGGCCGGTCCGGGAGATCCTTGGAGCGGTCTCCTTCGCGGGGCCGCGCGAATCGCCGAGGCGGGTCGGGTCCAGCAGCCGCACCCGACGGCAGGCTCCGCGCTCAACGGGCCTTTTCGGCGGGTTCGTCGGCCCGGACCGACGGGCGGCCGAGGATGCGGGCGAGCGCGCGGCGATCGGTGTTCAGGGCGGCTCGGGCGGCGTTCGCGCCGCAGGCTCCGTGGACGCCTCCGCCGGGGTGGGCAGAGGAGGACGCGAGGTAGAGCCGGCGGATCGGCGTGCGCGCGCCGCCGGTGCCGGGGACGGGGCGGAAGACCAACTGCTGGTGGAGCGCGGCGGACCCGCCGTTGAGGGCGCCCCCGTCCAGGCTCTCGTTCGCCGCTTCGAGAGCGGGAGGGGAAAGGATGCGGCGTGCCTTGATGCGGGCACGGAACCCCGGCGCGAACGTCTCGATCCGCCGTTCCAGACGGTCGGCGTATTCCTCCGTCTCCGAGGGATTCCAGCGTCCCGTGAGGCGCCCACCGAGATCTTCGGTGACGCGCCGGGGAACGTGCGTGTACGCCCACGCCGACTGCGTTCCGGCGGGCGAGCGGGTGGGGTCCGTGGTGGTCATCTGTCCCAGGAGCAGGAACGCGTGTGCGGGCAGTCGCCCGGAGCCGACCTGCATGGCGTAGTCGGAGAGTTCCGCGAGGTCGGCGGCCACGTGTACGGTGCCGGCCTCGGCCGCCTCCGGCGCCGTCCACGGGATCGGCCCGTTCAGTGCCCAGTCGACCTTGAACGTCCCCGGGTCCCAGGTGAATCGGCGCACGTCGTCGCGCAATCGGGTGGGCAGGTCGTCCCAGGAGACGAGGCCGCCGTACAGGGTCGGCGCGGGGACGTCGGCCAGCACCGCCCGGCGGGCGCGTACCGCGTCGCCGTCCGCGGTGCGCACGCCCAGCGCGGTTCCGGCGCGCACCACCACCGTCGTCACCCGCGTTCCGCACCGCACGATGCCGCCCTTGGCGGTCAGGCGCCGGACCAGGGCGTCGGCCAGCGCGCCGGCGCCGCCCACCGGCGCGGGCCAGCCGTGTTGCTGCCCGAGCATGGCCAGGAGCCACCCGAACGCCGCACTCGGGGCCGCCTCCGGCAACAGATCGGCGTGCAGGGCGCAACCCGCCAACACCATGGTGGCGCCGACGTCGGAGAACTCCTCCTCGCCCAACCGGCGCACCGGCAGGGCCATCATGCGCGCGAACCGCAACCCGTCCGCCACCCCCAGCCGTCCCGCGAGCGCCAGACCGGACCTGATCGGCGGGAACGGCGTGAGCAGCGCGTTCACCACGTGCGGGTCCAGACGCTCCCACAGCGCGGACAGTCGGCGCCACGCGTCGGCGTCGGAGGCGGCGAAGTCGGTCGCCAGCCCCATGGCGGTGGCGTCGACGCCACGCCGCAGCACGGCACACCGACCATCCGGCAAAGGGTGTGCCAAGACCGCCGGGGCGTGGCTCCAGCGCAGCCCGAATTCGTGCAGACCCAGAGCGCCGATCGCCGGCGAGGCTGCCGCGAGGGGGTGGAAGGAACTGAAGGTGTCGCTCACGAAGTCCGGATGCACCCCGCGGTCGCTGTGCACCGCGCCACCGGGCACCGTACGGGCCTCCAACACCTCGACCCGCCACCCCCGGTCCGCGAGGATGTTGGCGGCCACGAGACCGTTCGGCCCGGCCCCGATCACCACCGCGTCGGCATCGCGGGTCATCGCTGCTCTTCGCGTCTGCCGTCGACGACGAGAGGAGGAGGCCCGGACGCGGCGTCCGACGATTCCTCGACGACCCGGGCGAGGTTGCGCAACATCCGACGATTGCGCAGGTGCAGCAGCGCTTCGCCCGGCGGGCCGTGCAGACGCGCGGCCGGACCGCGCAGTGGATGCTCGTCCACCAGGACGAGTGTCTCGGTGTCCCACGGCAGCAGTTCGATGCCGATCCGAGCCGTTCCCAACGGCGAGGCCACCGCTTCCAACTCCAGCCGCTCGCCCGGCACGCACATCCGCACGACGCACTCGTCCGTGAACGTGAGGGGCCCGATGCCGACCGCGTACACCAGGCGTGCACCCGGTCGGGGCCAGCCGACGTCGGCCCGCTCGATGCGTCGGGTGCCCACGACCCACTCGGCGTACCTTCGGGCGTCCGCGAGCACGTCCCACACCTGTGCGGGCGTCGCGTTGATCAACTGCTGTCGTCGCGCCATGCGCGGCCACTACCCGGTCCGCATCCCCTTATCCCGACCGTCGACGCGAGCCCGCACCAACCCGGTCCGGCCGCGCAGAGAGCATGTCCCCAAGGCTCGCCCCCGAGCCCGTACAGCGGCGCGGAGGGCAGCGCTTCGACGTGGAGGTCGAGATCGAAGAGTCGGTCTTCGGCCCGCAGGGGACTGTTCGGGATGGCCTCGGCGATGGCGGTGGCCGCGGTGGATGTGAGAAGACTCGGGGCGGCGGTGACGTCGATGCCGGACGCGGAGACGGCGATGTCGTTGCTCGGGGTGGTGAGAGTGTCGATTCGGGCTCCGTCGTGCGTCATGACGGCGTGAGCCCGCGGGTCGCCCGGCGCGTAGGTGCCGTGCAGGTCGGTGAACTCCGCGCGCCGGGTTCCGTGTACCAGGGCGAACCCGCCTCGGCCGTCCAGAGTTGCGGCCGAGAGGTCGCTCTCGAAACCCCCGCCGTCGACCGTCCACCGCAGGCACAGGCGACCGTTTTCGGTGGTCGGGGCGACCGGGTCCACGGCTTGGAGTTCGACGGACCGCGACCCGCCGCCGAATCTCCGTCGTGCCCCCTGGGACCGGCCCACTCGTCGCCGTGGGCCGGCGGCGTGGACGGGCTCTCGCGCCTCCCTGCCGTCAACGGGGGAGTTCACGGGGTGCGCAGACCGTCGATCCGGTCCCCGCCGGGGGATCCCTGTCGAAGTGCTGGGAAGCGTGCGGCGGTTGGTGCAGGATGTAGGCGGAAGGGTCCTGCGCTCCGGCGAGACTTCGCGAAGGTGGTGCACGGTGGCGAGACTGAACGAGACCGGGAAGATCATCAGGATCGGTTTGAGGCAGCTCGGTACCAAGGCCGCCAAAAAGGTGCGCGGCGAATCGGCCGCAGCGCCATCGGTGAGCGAGACGGTCGGCACGGCTGTCGACTGCCTCGCGGTGAGGCCCGAGCAGCGCATGGCCGAGGCGCGAAGGCAGATCGCCACCACGCACAACCAGCGGCGGTTTCCCCCGAATTCCGCGGCAAGGCCGGGCAAGGGAGTGGATCCCGCGAAGCTGATGCCTCCGAGGGGCGAGCTGTCGGTGGCCGAGGCTGCGCGGGCCATGCGGGAGGATCTGCGTGCGGACACCGCCAGGTTCAGGGATACGGAGTTGCTCGGGAGGCCCGCCCCCGGGGCTGCGGCCGCGCGGCCGGTCGGCCCGGCCGGCCCCGTCAAGGACACGAACGCGGCGACCTCGGCCGGGATCTCGGCCGACGGCAAGTCACTGACGAAGACCATGGCCGCGGGCTTCACGCCCGTCGTGCGTGGCGGTGCGTCCGGCCGTTCGTCCGCCGCCGGGGAGGTCAACCACGACGGACCGGCGCCCGGACTCGGCATGAGCAGGGACAGTTCCGGTATGGAGCTGAAGCAGAGCCTCGATAGGTAGCGTCGGGTCCGGGGGTGGGTGTTCCCGCGGCGGCAATGATGCCCGGACGCAAGCGCGTTCGGGCCCGCTCGACCGCCTCCCCCGCGAGAGCCGGTGCAGCCCACCGCGCGCTCCACGGCGTCGACGGCAACGCCCCGGTCGTGGTGCCGATCCAGGGTCGTCCGCGCGGCGAAACGTGCATACGTACACGCGGGCCGATGGGTGACGGCCATACCGGCTCGGGCGCGTCCCGCCACGGACTGCCCGTTTGGAAGCGCCCCATCACCCCGTGAAGACAGTCCCGCAACCGCCCCGGGTACGGCCCGCGCTCCCCGATCGCAAGAAACGGCTCGATCAACTCCCACTCGCCATCGGCCAGTGAGGGATCCCGCGTTTTCCGGACGCCTTGTCGACTGTCCTTGTATGCCGCGAGTTCGAGCCGTCGTGGTCCCGCAGAGCTTCACGTGGTGTGCGGTATCCCAGCCACGAGTGGACTTGTCGGCTGTGATTCCGGTGGGTGGTGATGGCGGCTTGGTGGGTGAGGAAAGTGGATGCCCGACACGCCGACTTGACGGGGAACTGCACTGTGTCGCCCACTGGGTTGGGGTCTTTGTGCCCGGTGAACCAGGAGCAGGCCTTCGACTGCCGGGACCGGCTGTTCGACCTGGCCGTTGCCTCCGTCGTGCGTGGACCGCGCACCCGCATCGACGCGGTCGCCTTCACCGCCGACCTGACCACGCGCTGCCACGTCCACACCCCGGATCCGCTCCCCGACTACGTCCACGGTTCCGACGCACGGGTTGTGGGGTGCGCCTGGTCGCGCACCCCCACCCGACGGATGCGTCGGTGTCGACAACGGTGACCTCGACGAACTCCACGCCGTCCTGCGCGTCGTGGCCCGCTACGGCGGCACCGTGCGCCTGACCACGACCGACCCGGACCTGCCCGGGATGCCACCGATCGCGGAGTCGGTGTACGTGGTGCGCGTCGACCTGCGCGCCGAGCCCGTCGAGGATGACCGCGCCCGCGAGATCACAGCCCTCGACCTCCTCGTCGTAGGGACAACTGAACCCCGCCGGCCGGCCCACCCGTGATCGGTGTCGTTGCGGCGTCACGGTCCCGGAGGTGATGAGGAATCGGTCGTGGCGACGGCAGCACCGGGATTCGGGCAGGTACGACGAGGTACGGCTCGGGAAATGCATCTACATCAGGCTCGCCCGGTATCGGCGACCCGGTCCCACGTCACCCTTCGCCGCTCGCACGAGCGTCGGGGTTCAGAATGCGGAGTCAAACATGCCGAAGACGGTCAGCGTCGCCAGTTTCGCGGAACATCCGGGGGCATGCCCCGAGACAAGGCGCCAGACGAACGCAATCAATTCCACGAGCACAATCAACCCCACGAACCCGCCGGCCGGTATCGGGCCGAACACGAACGCAATGAACGCCGCCACGATCATCGCGATGACAATGCCATAGATCGAATCCCGGATTACATGAGCCCAATTTATCCGCGCCAATTTCAACCCCTTCTTGGCGGCGTATTCGAGGCTGATGTGCTCCATCGTCGAGCATTTTTCCTTGTCCACGAGCCCCGCCCCTCACGCGCATCGACTGCGGTTGTGGCCACGCCACCCAGCGGGAGAAGCCGCAGATTCATGCCAGATCCGACATTCACCTGTCAGTGCGATTGAGCATCTGACACGCGTTTTGGGAACCTACACTTGCAGATGTAGGTTTTCAACATCCGTGGCAAAAACCAGGGTTTCGACCAGTGGCTTCTTCACTGTCCCACCGCGATGGGACACCGCCTCAGTCTCGGATTCGTGGCACATCCTCAGCCGATTCGTACATCCGACGAGCGCCTTGGTACTTCAGCCGTAGATCGTGATTTTGCTGCTGGGGCCGGTGCGAAAGCGACGAAAGTCGCTGGTAGTCACACCATCGATCCCCACTGACGGCCCGGCCATCCGCCGACTGTCGGAGCGCGCTGCCAGACTCCTCGGCGTGGGTATCTTCTACGATTACTTCAGCGCGTCCGACGATCAGGCAGCGGCGTCAGCCTTTGCGGAGGGACCCGAGGACGCCGGTTTCGACACGGTCTGCGTCAAGACGATCGACCCCGCCGTCCTGCTTGGTCAGGCGGTGGCGCTGCTGGTTCGTGAACCCGTCTCACGGGTTGTCGGGCATCCCCGGTTCTGTCATCTGGTGACGAGCCCGGAGGCAGAGAGCGTCTGGATCGTTACTCTGCCGGACGAGGTGCGCGACGCCTTGGCGGAGGCACCCCGCGAACGACTGGCCGAGATCTGCATACCGTGGTCGCAAGCGGAGGAGTTCCACGGGTTTGCCGACCCCGGCCATCTCTCAGACTTCCTCAACGAGCTTGCGGCACTGGCCGGACGGGCTCGGTCACACGGCTACGGACTCTACTGCCACATGGTGCTCTGACCGCGCTGTTCCACCGTCGGCCGACACTGGTGGTGCCCCATGGTCATCCCTCGACGGGCGGGTGAGGCCGCAGCCACCGTTGATCATCGTCGATGTTCGACCAGCCGATGGGTGGGCCCGACGGCGCGGTTCGCGCGGGTCGAACCGCGCCGTCGGGCAACGGCGTTGGTATCGGGCCTGCCGGCGGACCTGCCGAGGAAGAATCGCCGGCCCCTGGCCGAGCACGCGGGTGATGCCACCGAGACGGCATGCAGCATCCGGTGCACCGCGCGAAGTGGGACGCTGATGTGGTCCGCGACGACGTACGCACCTACGTGGTCGAGCACCGGCACGACGACGATGCCGTGCTGGTGGTCGACGAGCCCGGTGACCTGAAGAACAGCATCGCGACCGTGGGCGTGCGGCGCCGGCACACCCGCCGGTCGGGTGGCGGGAGATGAGGTCCATGGCGCCGTCGACCTGCGCGCCCCGACCACGGGGATCCGCCGCCGGCCGTAACGTCCGACGGTCCTCTCGATGCCCGTGCACCGGACGTGGCATCGACCCAGGCGGCTCTTCCTTCCACAAGGGCTGCACCCTTCGCCTCCCCGGGTGCGGATCACTCCTACCCGACGGAGGCGTGCCGGGCAGCTATGGGGATCGCCCGTCAGTCGACCTCGCTCATCCGGGAGACCTCGGCTGCCGACGCCCGCGACACCGTAGGGTGTCCTGCTCGACGCCCCAGCACGCGCTCGACGACCACGGCGGAGAGGCAGACAAGGGCCGCGAGCACGGAGAAGACGGGGAAGATCACGGTGTCGCCCCAGAGGGTCGCGCCGATACCCACGAGGAGCGTGGGCGTGATGAGCGCGCCGTACGCGATCAGGTAGAACATCGACATGACGGCTCCTCGCCGCTCGGTGGGGATGTGGGCGGTCAGGTGGCGCAGGGAGCCGCCGAAGGCGAGTCCGTAGGCGCCGCCCTGGAGTGCGACGGTGACGATGATGACGGTCGCGTTGCCGGTCGCGAAGCCGCCCACACCGGCCGGCATGAGCACGGCGAGCGCCGTGTCACCGACGAGCGCGACCGTGCGGGCCGGGTAGCGGGCACCGGCTACCTGGGCGAACGCGGCGGAGACAGTCACTGCCGCGATGACGACGCCGCCGAAGAACGGCCCGGTGACGTGCGCGGCGTGGGCGGCGATCGATGGCTCCAGCGAGAAGCAGACCCCGAGCACGGCCCAGGCGGCACCGGCACCGATCACGGCGAACACGAAGCGCCCGCGGATCTCCCTGGGCACCTGCGGACGCGGGATCCCGAGGGGCACGGCACCGGCCGAGGGGTGCGGTTCACACATCGCCAGAAGGAGGACGAGCAGGACGAGGGCGATGAGCGCGTCGGCGAGATAGGGCAGGAGCAGGGGGTGGAAGTCGGCCTGGGCGAGGCCTGCGGCGCCGAGCGCGGCAACAGCGATGCCGACGTTGAACGCGATGGCGGTGAGTGTCCCGCTCCGCGCCGCCCGCTCCGGGCTCACGTCCAGCAGGGCGGCTCCACCGACCACGACAACCGCGCCGATCCCCAGGCCGTTGAGCATCCGCGCCACGACGAGATAGCCGGGTCCCGCGGCGAAGATGAAGACGGCCAGCCCGGCAAGCAGCAGCAGGACGGCGACGATGAGTACGGGCCGACGACCGTATCGGTCGGACAGGGCCCCGGAGACGAGGATCGCGACGACGGCCACGGCCCCGTACGCGGCGAAGATGACGGTGGTCAGAAAGGGCGGGTAGTCCCACTTCTCGGCGTACAGGGAGTAGAGCGGCGAGGGGATGGCGGAGGTCGCCTGCCCCAGCATGAGCAGGGCGAGGAGGGCCGCGTAGCTCCATGACTGGGGACGGCGGCCCGGGGAGAGTGCCTTCACGAGGACTCCAGCAAGTATGATGTGGATCGTACTTCGAGGAGGCTAGGGAGAAGTACGACGCACGTCAAACTTGTGGAGTTGTCTGATGCCGTCCTGGGAGACCCCGCCCGACCAGTTGCCGCCCGTCGCCCCCGTCCTGAAACTGCTGCGTGCGCTCGCGGACCCCGTACGCCTGGAAATGGTCCGGCGCCTGGCGACACATCCCGCTGCCGAAGCCCCCTGCTCGGACCTCTACGAGGGCCTGAGCAAATCCACCGCGACCCACCACTTCAAGATTCTGGTCGAGGCAGGCGTCCTGCACCCGGTCATGGTCGGCCCTTCCCGCGGGCACCGCCTCCGCCGCACCACTCTCCAACAAGCGGCTCCGGGCCTGCTGGACGCATTGATGGCGGCCATGGCGCGAGAGAGCTGACGGTCTCGGGAACTGGCGCGGCAGTATGGCAGGGTCGATTGTGACCGAGCATGCGAGTGAGCCGTGGCAGCCGCGACTTCACCAGCTACGCGGAGATCCGCCACCGGCCGCTGCATCGGACGGGCCTTTCAACGCCCGTGCACGAAATGCGGCATCGACCCAGGCAGTTCTTCCCTCCAGGGGAGCTGGGTGCGGCTCTTCTCGGAACCACCGAGCTGGGAAGACGCCGATCCGTGGCGGCGGGGCGGCGGCTTGCTTCTACCGTGTCGAGGCGGAGGCGAGGCGCTGTGGTGTCCTTGCCGGAGGAGCTCGAGGCGCGGGAGTCTGCGGCCCGGCTGCCGCGGCCTGGCGCACCTGGATGGTCGACTCGCCGGCGGCCATTCCGGTGGGCGGGTCGAACGCGTCGAACCGGCGGCGGGCGAAGTCGGCTTCGAGCGGGTCGAGTCGGTCGAGGTCGTCGTCCACATCGACGCCCCCAACCTGAAACAAGTCCCCGACGACACGGCTTTGTCGATCCTGCGCCCGGTCAACAGCCTGACCGAGTCGGCCGCCGTTACGTACGGCCCCGAGGGCATTCGGGTCAACGCCACTGCCCCCGGCACCACGCTCACCGAGATGGTGCGCGAGTGGGAGGACAACCCCCTGCGTCATCGAGCGCCTGAACGCCCGGACATCGCTGGGCCGCGCCGCCGATCCCGAGGAGATCACCCAGGCCGCCGCCTGGCTCCTCGGCGACCGTGCCTCCTACATCACCGGCACGGTCCTCCGCGTCGACGGCGGCATGAGCGCTTGACGCCCGGGGTCGGGGAGGGGGAGGGGCAGGGACGACGGGTCGGACTTGCCTGGGTCGGCCGCGCCGTCGTTGCGCAACATAAGGTTGCGGATCGCCGGTACGTCGATTAAGGTCATGCGCAACCGATGGTTGCTTATTGGAGGTCCGCAGTGGAGTTGGGACAGTTGGAGCGCGAGATTCGCATCGACGCGGCACCGGAGGTCGTGTTCGATGTGGTGAGTCGTCCGGAGCACATCAGGATGTGGTGGTCCGACGACGCCTCGTTCGAGCCGGTGCCGGGCGCGGTCGGCGAACTGGTGTGGGGCGATCGCGCCGCGGTTGAAGCGATCACCGTGATCGATGTGGATCCTCCGCACAGGTTCACGTTCCGCTGGGTCGCCCCTGCCGGTCAGCTGCCCGATGCGGGCAACTCCCTCCTGGTGACATTCGAGCTGGAGCCCTCCGGTGACGGCACGATTCTGCGCCTGACCGAGAGCGGCTGGCGGGAGCGGGGCTGGGAGGCCGCTGTGCTCGAGGACGCCTTCCACGACCACGAGCGCGGCTGGGACCTGTTCCTGCCCAGGCTGCAGGGCTACGCCCCCTCCGTGGTGGCGCGATGACCGTCACCGTCGACGACCAACTCTGGTCGGCGATCGGCGACCCGATCAGGCGCCGCCTGCTCGACCTGCTGCTCACGGAGGGGGTCGGCACACCGACCGGCCTGAGTGATCGTCTCCCGATCTCGCGCCAAGCGGTCACCAAGCACCTGGGCGTGCTCGATCGCGCAGGCCTGGTACACGCGACACCGATGGGCCGCGAGCGGCGCTACGAGGTCGACGAGGCACAACTCGGCCGCGCCGTCCGGCAACTGAACGAAGTCGGCAAGACGTGGGATGCGCGACTGAACCGCATCAAGCGCATCGCAGAAGAGATCGAGCGTCGGAGACGCGACTGACCGGCAGGCCGGCTGAACGACAGGCCGAAGGACCGAAGGACCGAAGGACTGAAGAACCGAGGGATTGAAGGACTGAAGGACCGAAAGGGCGACCCACCGGCCCCGGCGCCTCCCGAAGCCTCCCGCAATTGCGGTCGCGACGGAACTCGCGGTGGTGGCGGATGTGATGCCCGCTCGAGCCTGCGCAATCACGGAAACATCGATCACCTGGAGGACACCATGACCGGCTTGCTGCTCGAGAACAAGAACGCTGTGATCCATGGCGGCGGGGGCGCCATCGGCGGCGCCGTCGCGCGGGTATTCGCCCGGGAGGGTGCGCGGGTCTTCATCGCAGGACGCACACAGGCCAAGCTCGACGCCGTGGCGCGTGACATCGCCGCCGCGGGCGGAACGGTCGAGACCGCGCTGGTCGACGTCTTCGATCAACAGGCGGTCGACGCGCACGCCGACGCGGTCGCGGCGACGGCCGGGAGTATCGACATCGCCCTCAACGCCGTGAGTGTCATGCACGACCAGGGCACTTTGCTGGCGGACCTCTCCCTCGAGGAGTTCATGCGGCCGATCGACGGTTTTCTGCGGTCGCTGTTCATCACCAGCAAGGCTGTGGCACGGCACATGGGTCACAAGCGCCCCGGCGTCGTCCTGACCTTGTCCGAGCCGGGTGCCAAGCTGGCCGTGGGCGGCATCCTGGGGCACGGGGTGAGTGCGGCCGGCAAGGAGGCGTTCTCGCGACTACTGGCCGCGGAGCTGGCACCCGGCAACATCCGGGTGATCGGCATCCGTCCGCACGCCGTCGTCGACGCGCCGGCGGCCGGTTCCTACACCAAGGAACTCTTCGGGCAAACCGCGGCGGCGGCGGGGCAGTCGGTTCAGGAAATGCTCGAAAGCGGGGGCATGGTGGAGGGGACGCTGTTGAAGAGGCTGCCCACGCTCTCCGAAATCGCGGAGACGGCCGCGTTCCTGGCCTCGGATCGAGCCGGCGCCATGACCGGGACGATCGCCAATCTGTCCGCCGGCGCACTTGTCGACTGAGGCCGCTGTGCGCGATCGGGCCGACAAGGCCGAACTGCTTCGCTCCCTGCACGTCCCGGGCGCTCCGCTGGTGCTGCCGAACGCCTGGGACGTGGGCAGCGCCCGCACCATCGTCGACGCGGGCTTCCCGGTGGTCGCGACCGCGAGCAACGCGATCGCCGCCGCTCTGGGCTACGACGACGGTGAGGGTGCTCCGAGCGCGGAGATGATGTTCGTTGCCCGTCGCATCGCAGCCTCCGTCGATGTGCCGGTCACCGTCGACGCCGAGGCCGGCTACGGGATGGCGCCCGAGGAACTGGTAGAACTGCTGAGCGGTATCGGAGTCGTCGGTTGCAACATCGAGGACAGCGATCACGCCGGCGGCGGCCTGATCGACGTCGACGTCCGTGCCACCTATATCGCGCGGATGCGCGCAGCCGCCGACCGTATCGGGGTGCCGCTGGTCATCAACGCCCGGATCGACTCCTTCTTCCCCACCTCGCCTCTGGCCGAGCATCGCAGGCGTGCCGATGCGATCGGCAGGGCCAAGGCGTACCGGTCGGCCGGCGCCGACTGCGTGTTCCCACCCGGAGCCGGGCCAGACGACCTCCGAGCCATCGTCGCCGCGGTCGACGCGCCGGTGAACGGGGGCCTTCTGCTGAAAGGCGGGTCGCTCGCCGAGCTCCGTGCCATCGGTGTGGCCCGGGTCTCCGTGGGACCCCAGCTGTACCGCAGCGCACTCGCCCACCTGCATGTCGATCTCCGGCATCTCCTCGACACCCGGAAGTGACGGGCCGTCACTGCCGCGTGCGCGGTGGTGAACGACGAGGACGAAGTCGCAAAGGCGTACCGGCGCACGGCGCGTGGTCGTGCGACGGGGCGGGGGCGTCCACGCATTGCGCCTTCGCGACGAAGTGGGCTCGGTGCGGTTCGTCGGTTCGTCGGCACGCCGCGAACGGGCGTCGGCCGTGAAGCCGCAGGAGGGGACGGCGCGAAGTACGAGAGTGATGGTACGGCGTCGACGGATCTGTCGTCCTCGCCACCGGGGGAAAGGACGCGCCGCTCCGAACTACCCGGCCATCGCGGCCTTCCACGCTTGGTACAGGAGACCGTCGTCGACGTGCAGGGTCCAGCCGTCGTCGGCGTATCCGCGCAGGAGGTCGGTGAGCCCCGGGTGGTCGGGTGCGATGGGCTCAATCCCAAGGAGGCTGTGCAGTGCTGTCGGCAGGACCGCGGTCCACAGCGTTTCGAAACGCCACCGGACCTCGGTGACGCCCTCGGCTTTCGGCGGGCACTGACGTGCTCCCTTTCGTCTACCGGGTCACCAAGTAGATCGCGCCGATCGCGACGAACGCGGCCACTACATCGGCACCGTCGATTCGGACAGCGACTGCGGACCTGTCGAGTCGGCCTACCTGCGGGCGGTGGCCGCCTTCATCGAGGACGCCGGCATCAACCACCTGGCCGTCCGAGAGCCGCAAATCTCGTTCGATCTCGTCTACTTCGGCGCGGAGCCGGCCCCCGAAGGGCATGGACCGGCGGGTCTCTTCCCGTCGGGCCTCGCCGATTCCACGACGGCGCGCGGGTCTCGCTCACCCTCGGCCTGGAACTCGTCCGGGCGATGCTCCGAGGCGACGGTGTCTGGTGCCGACTGGAGGTGGAAGGCGCGTTCACCGTGCATGTCGGTTGGGACCAGTACGTCTACATCGGCAGCAGCGAACCCTGCGAGGAAGCACTGGTCCGCACCCGCGAATTCGGCCTGTTCCCGGAACGCCTGGATGCCTCCCCCTACGAGGCCCACTACGACGAGCGGGGTGAACAGCGTCCCGCCGACGACGCCTTCTGGGCCCGGCTGCGCTGGTGTGTGGCCACGCGACAGGCGGGGATGCTGAAGGATCGGCGATCCGGGCGATCCGGGGCGGGTTGCCTATCGCACACGACCGTTCTCCCTGGTCGCGACCCCCGAATGCCCGCTGCCGTGCGCGGACTTCTTCCCTGGGCCAACCCTCGGGCGGGTTGGCCCGGTCGAATGCCGCGCGGTGCCCGGCTCTCCGGCCGCCGCGGCCGGGGTGGTCGTTCGGGTGCGGGCCGCCGTTCCCGGCCCTGGCCGCGCGGTCGTGCCGCCGGCCGCGTCCGGTCCGGTGAAGGTATGCAAGCTGTGCCGGCATCGGACCGGATGAATGCACTAGATGCCCAAGTGTTTACTCTCCGTGTTCTGGGGGAGGCGGGGTGTACCGAATCGGCTTGTTGTCCAGGAGGAGAAGATGGCTTCCACGCCGAGTCAGCCGTACGGCACCGTGGTCAGCGAGAACGGGGTGAACGTGCGCGAGTTTCCGAGCACCGACTCCTCTGTCGTCGCCCGATTGCCCCATGGCTCCACGGTGGGGCTGCGGTGCAAGGTGCACGCCCAGAACATCGACGGCAACGACATCTGGTACCTGCTCCGAGACCGGCCCGGATGGGTCACGGCCCGCTTCGTCGACAACACCGGCAACGTCCCGCTCTGCGGAGACGTGACCAACGGGGGGGACACCGGCTGAACGGCAAAGACTCCGGCCGTCCCGGACGCGTCCGTTCGACTACCCCGGAGCCGGCGCGTTCGGCGTCTGCCCCGCAATCCAGGACCCCCGAACCCTCGCCCGCGCCACGACGCAGGTCGAAGACGGGCTGTCAGCGGTTCGGGTCCTCCCCGGTCGGCACCGGGACTGAGAGGAGCACCGGCATGCCGTCCGGCCTGCGTATGGCAGCCGCACCGCCCAGGAGATCTTCGACGAAGGCGGGAAGATCATCAACCCGGCCGTCCAGAGCGTGGTGGAGCGTCTGCCCGCCCCGCTCCTCGATGCCGTCCGCTACCACTACGGCTGGGCCGGCAAGGACGGCGGTCCGGTCATCGGCCGGCGCGGCGGTGTGGGACGCCGGGGCCTGGTGCTTCCGCTGCTGTGTGCGGGCGCCGACGGCGGTCCCGCCGAACGGGGCCTTGCCGCAACCGTCGTCGGCGATCTCCTGGTGAACACCTCGATCATCCACGACGACGTCCTCGACCGGGATCCGGTGCGCCGCGGCCGGCCTGCGCTGTGGGCGGCCTACGGCACCGAGTGCGCCCTCATGGCCGGCGACGCCCTCCTGGGGCTGGCCTTCTCCGTCCTGGGCGAGCAAGACCACCCGCGCACCCATCAGGCGTTGCGGATGATGAGCGATTGCTGGAGCAGGCTGTGCGCGGGCCAAGCGTGCGACACCGGCCAGGAGGGCCGTACCGGGACATCTCTCGAACAGGCCGTCGCGGTGAACCAGGCCAAGGCCGCGGAAGGCCTGCGCGGCGTGTTCTGCCTGCCCGTCCTGTTCACCGACGCCACCAGCGAGCAGGTGGAGGCCGTCGGCCGGTACGGCTTCCACTTCGGCATGGCCGCGCAGTACCACAACGACGTGACGGACGTCTGGCCCACGCTCGACCGAGGCCGCGCCCCCGGCGGCGACATCCGCCGACGCAAGATGACGCCCATGGTCACGGTCGCGCTCTCATCCGGGCACTGCGACAGCGATCGCCTCGCCGCCTACTACGACGGCCGCCACGAGCCCCGGGAGGAGGAAGTCGCGGCCGTCGCCGACCTCATCGACCGATGCGGCGGCCGGGCGTGGGCCGTCGCCCGGAACCGCGAGCACATGCGCCTGGCCGCCGAGCACCTCCGCGCGGCGCACTCGCCGCCCGCCCTCTACGACGACATCCTTGCCACCGGCGCCCGCTACTTGGCCTGAGCCGCTGGGACTTGATGAACCGGCCGCGCGGAGCCAAGGACGCCCGGTTGCGGATCCCTCCGAACGGCGTCGAGGTGGCCGGGCTGTGGGATGGGCCGCGGATCTGGCGTCGTGCCGCAAGTTCGCGCCGACCGCGCGCAACCGGGCCCGACAGACAGGTTGCGTTGTCACGGCTCGGGGACTGCAGGGGACGGGAACCGGCTCGAGACGCGTCCGTCGAGCAGCCGTCCGGCGGCGATCTTGCCGACGCGTCGCATCGCGGTGGAGTTCGCGACCGTCGGCTCGCCGGGTACAGGGGCGGCCCGCGTCGATCCTCGGCCGGGCGTGGCGGAGAGTCAACGTCGTCCCGCACGAGGTGTGGGAACGCCACTGTCCCGGCACGGCGTTCACTCCGTCTGGGCCGCGCATGTGGTGCACGCCGGTCCCCGAAACGCTGTCCTGGACCATCGACTCCGGCTGCACCGCGCTGCCCTACCTCGACACCGCGGCGGCCAACGCCCTGCTTCGGCAACTCGTCCCGAACGCGCAGGCGCCGACGCACCCTCTTCGCGGCCGGCGGCGACCTCGACTGGTCCGCCGGCGCCGCCCGGCACGGCCGCACCATCAGCCGCCTGTGCTCACGCGACCCCGGCTGCGCGCCGCGCTCCACATCGACACCACCCTGGTCGACTTCGTGGACGTCGTACGCCGCTTCCCGCAGGCGTACCAGCCACACCCGGCCCACCTGGCGGCGGACCGGCTCGCTGCGGAGTGCGCGGCCACCGCCCGGTTCCTCGGCCGGACCCGGGCGTGGCTCCCCGAGATCACCCAGGCGTTCGGCACGCCGGACCGGGGCGGCCCGACCGGCCGCGTGCAGAGCCTTCCGACCTGCGGACAAGCCGGTGGTCATGCCCCTGATCAGCGGTCTGTCGATGCCTCCGGAGCCGGTGACACCACCCCCAGGCCATGCGTTCGACAGGGGGAGAAAGTCATGCCGACTCCGGAGGCCAGGCGCCCCATTGCGGGGCCACGAAGAAGGTAATGGGGGAGGGGCGCGATCGATCCGTCTGCTGCCGGCTCACCACCGGGGGCCACCCGATCATCCGGAAACCGCACGGACGCGACGAACGGCGAGGTGCCGCAATATCGTTCGGTCCGGCGAGACGGCGGGTGTGTCCAGACGTCGGCATGCCCGGGACGCCGGAAAGGTCTCGCCGGGTCGGAAGTTTGGGGGCGGTGTGCCGATGGGCGGAGTGGCGTGGGGCACCGAGCTCACGGATGACGATCCGCGGCGTCTGGGGTCGTTCACGCCACTGCGCCTGCTCGGGCAGGGAGGGATGGGCAGGGTCTATCTCGCGCAAGGGCAAAGCACTCGCCTGTACGCGGTGAAGACGATCCGCGCCCATCTCGCCGAAGAACCCGGGTTCCGTGCGCGTTTCGTCCACGAGGCGCGGTCGGCGCAGCGGGTGGGCGCAGCGTTCACCGCCCCCGTGGTCGCGGTATCCGCCGAGGATGCGCCCGTGCCGTGGATCGCAACGGCATTCGTCCCCGCCCCGGCGCTCGACGTCTTGGTCGCACACTGCGGCGTGCTGCCACCGCTCGCTGTGTGGTGGCTGGCCGCGGGGATCGCCGAGGCCCTCGAGTCGGTACACCGCGCCGGGTTGGTGCACCGGGACCTGAAACCGGGGAACGTCCTGGTGACCCTTGACGGTCCGCGTGTCATCGACTTCGGTATCGCGAAGTCCGTGGAGGACAGCGCGACATCGCATACGGCGACAGGGCAACTGCTGGGCACCCCCGGCTATATGGCACCTGAACACATCCGCGGCGGTGCCGTGACGCACAGCGACGTCTTCGCACTGGGAGCGGTGCTGAAGTTCGCCGCCACCGGCCACCCTCCGTTCACCGGTCGCAGCGCGTGGGAGACGTTCGAACGGACTCTCTACGAAGACCCGGATCTCCGCGGCATGCCCGATGAATTGACCACCCTGGTGGCGCGGTGCCTCGCCAAGGACCCACGGGAGCGCATCACTTCCCAGGAGGTGCTCAAGAGGTTCGAGACCGTCAGGTGCGGTGTCGCGCAGGCGCATCTGGCGGCAAGTTGGCTGCCGGACATAGCGGTGAAGCTGATCGAGAGTTCGGCGCTGACTACGGCACCGGGGTCGCCCGCGCACGCTCGCCAGGCGCAAGCGACGCTCGTGGTGACGGTCGCCGCCACCACGGAGAAGAACGGCGCCGGCCAACGGACGCCCGTGCTCGGCGACTCCGGCGACACGGCCGCGACCCGGGACATGTACGCGGCCCAGGCCGCCGCCCGCGAACGCGAACTCGGCCCGGACCATCCGGAGACCCTCAGAGCACGCTCCAGGCATGCCGGGGCCACCGGGGACGCGGGGGACGCCGGCCAGGCCCGAGAGCTCTACGCCGCGGGTGTCGCCGACTTCACGCGCGTGCTGGGACCGGACCACCCCGACACCCTTCACATGCGCCGCGCGCACGCCGTCTGGACGGCGAGGGCCGGGGACAAGGCGCTTGCCTGCGCCCTCCTGGAGACGCTGATCGCCGACCGCGCCCGAATCTTCGTACCCGACCACCCCGACACGCTTTCCACCCGCGCATGGCACGCCGGACTGCTCGGCGAACTCGGTGACGCGGCGAAGGCGCGGAGCTGTTTCGCCGATCTGGCGTCCGACTGCGCGCGAGCGCTCGCCCCGGACCATGCGACGACATTGTCGGTCGCCCAGTCGCTCGGGTCATGGACCGGCAGGGCGGGAGACCCCGCGAAGGCGCGGGAGCTGTACGCCGAGCTGATCCCCGGCGTGGAGCGGACCTGCGGCCCCGATCATCCGCACTTGCTCGTCGCCCGCGACAACCTCGCGCATTGGACCGACGAGTCCGGTGACGCGGCCGGGGCTCGGGATCTGTACGCCGCTCTGGCATCGCATCGCGAACGCCTGCTCGGCCCCGACCACGGCGACACGCTCGGCACTCGCCACAGGCACGCCCTTTCGACGGCAAAAGCCGGCGACACGGTGCGGGCGAGGGACCTGTTCGCTTCCTTGGTCCGCGACCGTGCCCGGGTGCTTGGACCCGATCATCCGGACACCCTGCGGTCCCGGCGCCAACACGCGCGACTGACCGGCCTGGCGGCGACGCCGCCACGGCCCGCGAGCTCTTCACCGGCCCGGCCCGAGCGAAAGAGGGACGCAACCCCCAACCAATGACGTGTGCTCCCCAACGGTCCCCAGGGCGCACTGCCTCGTGGGGGCGGGCATGGAGGCTCAGGCGGGCGACCTTCCCCGGCGTGTGCTCGCCGAGCGGCCGGAACGGATCCCGGCCGGGAGTCAAGGCGCGGACGTCGACGCGAAGGCGCGCAGACGTGTCGCGTCCCGACTGGGCGGTGCGCCGAACTGCCGCCGGTATTCCCGGCTGAACTGCGAGGCGCTGTCGTAGCCGACCCGGCGGCTGACTCCGGCGATGTCGTGCGCGTGGGACCCTGTACGAGGAAGGCATCCGCGACCGGGTCACCGGCCGCAACGTCAACCCGGACCTCGCCGGATACCACATCGCCGCGCACGCCGACATCCCCGACGTCGAAGCCGACTTCGTCCCCGACCACGAACCCGACGACCCTTCCGGCATCAAGGGCGTGGGGGAGAT
Organism: Embleya sp. NPDC020630; assembly: GCF_044334985.1. Taxonomy (NCBI): domain Bacteria; kingdom Bacillati; phylum Actinomycetota; class Actinomycetes; order Kitasatosporales; family Streptomycetaceae; genus Embleya; species Embleya sp. NPDC020630. The sequence goes on along the minus strand of NZ_JBIRUB010000044.1, from coordinate 16,447 downwards.
CGGCACCGTCGGCACCGCGGCGGCCATCGCCAACGCGGTCTGGCACGCCACCGGGACCAGACAGCGGAGCCTGCCCCTCCGGCTGGACCGCGTCCTGGAAGACCGACCACCGACAGGGGAGTGAACCGGACGTGCTTCGCGAGGTCTGGCCGTTCGTCGACGACTGCCGGCGTACGGGTCTTCCCGTCGTACTGGCCCGGCTCATCGGCCGCGACGGCCCCGGAGCCCGGCCGCTCGGCGCGACGATGGCCGTGGCGGGGGACGGGACCTGGCGCGGCTCGCTTTCCGGTGGCTGCGTCGAGGGCATCGTCCTCGACGCAGCTCGGGACGTGCTCGCCGGAGCGCCATCCGCCGTGATCCCGGTGTCACCCGGTGGGTACCTGCTGCCCTGGGAGGAAACACCCTCCTGTGCCGGGGAGTTGCGAGTCCTCATCGCCGCCGCCCCGGCCGACCCGGTCCATTCCCGGATCACCACGGCGCTGGCCGAGGACCGGCGGCTGTTCGTCCGGGTCGCCCTGAGACCGCCGTATCCCTGGTCGGTGTCTGCGGAACTACATCAACTCCCGCAGTCCGGGGCGGCGTTCACGGAGATTCTGGCCGGCCGTTCGAAGCTGCTCCTGATCGGTGCCACGGACCTCGCCGCGATCATCGCCACCCTGGCCGGATCGCTGGGGCGTGACGTCGTCGTCCTGGACCCCCGGCCGGGCCACGTGGCTTCGGGGGATCCCTTCGGCGGCGCCACGGTCGTCCGCGCCTGGGCGGACGAATGGATCACCCGTCATCCCCTCGGCCCCCGAGACGCCGTCGTCGCCCTCAGCCACGATCCGCGAATCGACGACCGGGCCCTGCGGGCAGCCCTGTCCGGCCCCGCCGGATATGTCGCGGCCCTCGGCAGCCGGGCCACCCACACGCAACGCCTGCGACGACTGGCCGAAGTCCCCGGAGTGCACCGGATATCCGGCCCGGCGGGCCTCGATCTGGGCGGGGGCGACCTGGCCGACACCGCGTTGGCCATCCTCGCCGAGCTTGTGGCGGTGGAGAACGGCCGCGGCGGGCAGCGGCTGCGGGAGGGGGAACTGCCGATCCGCGTGGTCGGCCCGGTGGCAGGAGCTCACGGGTGACCGGGCCCGGAACGCGGCGCAGCTGGGGGCGAGTCCCCAGGCCGGCCATCCTTCGACGGTGTCGATGCGGGCCGGAGGTGAGGTGACGGAGTCTGCGCCACGCTCCGGGCCCTGCCTCACAGCTCCCACCAAGCCGCCTCCTCCGGCGTCTTGCCCACGTCCACGCGGTCCCCCGGCCGCGGCAGGGCCAGGCGAACGCCGGTCGCCTTCGCCTCGACGCGCAGGCGCTCCACCGGCTCGGTCCACGGGTGCGGCGCCAGGCTGAACGTCGCCCAGTGCACCGGCAGCAGTAGGCCGCCACCCAGGTCGAGATGGGCGGCGACGGCCTCTTCCGGGGTCATGTGGATGTCGGGCCAGTTCCGGTTGTACGCGCCGATCGGCATCAGTGTCAGGTCGAACGGACCGTGTTCGCCGCCGATTCGGGCGTAGCCGTCGAAGTAGCCCGAATCGCCGGCGTAGAAGACCTTGCGCTCCGCGCCCGCGACGACCCAGGAGCCCCACAGGGTGTCGTTGCGCCTGAACGTGCGGCCGGAGAAGTGCCGGGCGGCGGTCGCGGTGAATCGCAGACCGGCGACCTCGGCCTCTTCCTCCCAGTCGAGTTCGATGATGCGTTCGGCCGGGACCTTCCAGCGCTCCAGGTGTGCGCCGATGCCAAGCGGCACGATGAAGGGCGCGGTCTGTGCGGCGGTCAGTTCGAGTATGGTCGCCCGATCCAGGTGGTCGTAGTGGTCATGGGAGACGACCACCGCGTCGAGCGCTGGGAGGGTGGTGAGCGGCACGGGATTGGGATGCAGCCGCTTCGGGCCGACCAGTTGCGATGGCGACACCCGCTTGCTCCACACCGGGTCGAACAGGACCCGCCGTCCCTCGATCTCCACGAGTGTGCCGGCATGGCCGTACCAGACAGCGCTCACGCCGTCGGTGGATTCCGGGGTCGCCGGGTGCGCGACCAGCGGAACCGGCCCCGCCGGGTGCCGCCGGTCGCGGTTGCCGATCATCTCCCGGACGACCTGTGGCGGCGGCCCACTTGGTACGGCGACACTCGAGGGCACCGAGTTGTGGAACGTCCCGTCGTGGAACCGCGGCGAACGCAGCATCCGTGCCAGGCGTTCGCCGGATGCCTTGCCGCCGAACTCGGCGGGCACGTCCCGCAGCGTCCATCCGGCGATGGCGAGCGCCGCCGCGCCCGCGGTCAGCCGCCGCTTCGACCCTGCTTCCATGTGGGCTCTCCTTGTTTGTGTGTCATCCGTCATGCGTTTGCCCGGGCTGTTTCGTCGGGAGTGAAATCGCCGAGGACGGCGCGCCAACGGTTTGGGCCATGACGGCCTGCGCGGTATTGCCGGCGAAGACCCGGTGGCGGTCCTCCTCGCCGGTTCACCCTCGGTGACGTGGACGATGTCGGGGTCGGACGCGGAGCGGGAGACGAGGCGGACGACGCAGGGTCCGTCCGCGCCGGGGCTGTCCGCGTTCGGGTCGCTCAACAGCAAGTGGACCAGCCGCTCGCCCATTGCGGTCCGGGCCGTCGGGACGGCATTGAAACCATGGGCGGGCGATCACGGAATCCCTCTTCCTCACGGTGGAGTTCGATGAATTCATTGAACCGCTCCGACCTGCGGAAACGTTAGAACAATGCTCGCTCGTGCATGCATAATCCTCCCGGATTCGGGAGCCTGCGACGGAGAGACGCTCTGCCTGCGGTCAGTGCCGGCGGGTGGTGATCGCCGCCGCCCAGGTGTGGAGCATGGCGCCGTCGTCGCCTCGTGCGAGGCGTCGGCGGACCCGGTGCGCGAGTCGATCTCGGGGAGCACCCCCGTGTCGAGGGGCCCGGTAACCGGACCTCGCGCTGCCAATACCGGTGCCGGAGGCACCACACGCGGTCCGCGGGCGGGCCCGGAAGCTTGCCGTCGGTGCCCAGGACGCGTATCCGCGCGCCGCTCGTCCGCCTCGGCGTCGTGTCTTCCTCGTCGATGCCGGTCGGCACCACCGCGTCGTCGGTCGGGCGGACCGGTCGGTGCCGGGACGACGCACTCGCCGAGTCGTTCTTCGGTTCAAGTCCGTCTGCCAGGAGCATTCACCGGCAGACGGCGCACACGAGGGAGCGAAATCGGCGCGTCCCGGCGCGGATTTGCTACACCACGAGACGGGACGCCATCTGCTTCGGGGGTGCATGGTGTCGGGTTCGGCTTTGCTGTCCGGATTCTCGCGCGTCAGGTTTTCGAGCCTGGCCATCGCCGCGTCGAAGCCGGCCTCGGGTCTCTCGACCTCACCGAGTCGGCCGCTGCCGCGGGCCTCGTGAATGCGCTCGCGGATTCCGGACGATCTCGATGAAGTGGCCCCGAGGGGGTCCGTCCGGAGGACCGGGCGGTGGATACGGGCTTCTTCGAACCATCCGCTGTCGTGCGCGAGCAGTCGGCCTCACCGGAACCACCGAACTCCATGCCCGGGACGGCCCAGTCCGGCGGCGGGGATTCGATCCCTGTTCCGATCGCCACCGGACTCGGTCCGGCGAGTCCGGCGAGTCCGGCGAGTCCGGCGAGCACGACTGTGTTCAGCGGCGCAGGGCGGTCTCCCGCCCGACGCGCGACAGCTTTTCGGGGTTTCGCACGAAGTACAGGCCGGTGATCAGGCCGCCCTCGGTCCGCACCGTCACGACACCGTCCATCGCCTCGCCGGTCCGGATGATCAGCGCCGGGTGGCCGTTGACCTGGACCGACTGCGCCGACGCGGAGCCTGCGATCCTTCCCAGCCCCACCGTGAGCAGCTCGGAGACCGGGTCGATACCCACGATGGGTGACAGCGCGGCCGGAACGACCCCGCCGCCGTCGCTCAGGAAGACGACGTCGGGGGCGAGCAGGTCGAGCAAACTCTGCAGATTTCCCGTTTCGACGGCCTGTTGGAAGGCGAGCAGGGCCACGCGGTTCTCGGCCGGGGAAACGGCCGCGCGCGGTCGGCGCGCGGCGACGTGGTTCCGTGCCCGGTGGGCGATCTGCCGGACGGTGACCCGGTTCTTGCCGACGGCCTCGGCGATCTCGTCGTAGTCCAGGTCGAACACCTCCCGCAGCACGAACACCGCGCGCTCGGTCGGCGTCAGCGTCTCCAGCACCAGCAGCATCGCCATCGAGACGCCCTCGGCCAGTTCGACGTCCTCGGCGACGTCGGGAGCGGTCAGCAGCGGCTCCGGCAGCCAGGGGCCGACGTAGGTCTCCCTGCGCCGGCGCAGCGAACGCAGCCGGCCCAGCGCCTGGCGGGTGGCGATCCGGACCAGGTACGCGCGGGGTTCTCGCACGATCCCCGGGTCGACGTCCACCCACCGCATCCAGGTCTCCTGCAGGACGTCCTCGGCATCGGCGGCCGAGCCGAGCATCTCGTAGGCCACGGTGAAAAGGAGGTTGCGGTGGGCGACGAAAATCTCGGTGGCGCGATCCACGCCGTCCCCTTCGGCGCCCGGCGGGGTGGTCTCTTCGGTTCGGTCACTGCGTTCGCTCATCACCGGCTCCTGTCCGTTCCTGTTCGTGGTGCCACGCACGAGATGCCGGTCGTGCCCTCGGCGTGACATCCGATCTCGGTGACGTACGCCACATCGCCGCGGCGTCACGCGGCGCGGGTGGCCGGCATCTCCTGTACGACTTCGCCCGACGACGTGCAAGGAGCACACCATGACCGCTCGACTGGATCTGTTCGGGAACCCGACCGCGACCGCGGCCAGGGCCGCCGCCCACTTCGGTGCGGCGAGCAGGACGATCCTGCAGGATTCGAGTCTGCCCGCCCCGACCCGGACCCTGGTGCTGCTGCGCGCCAGCCAGATCAACGGTGACGCCTACGCGACCGACGTGTGGACCAAGAACGCCGCGGCGGCCGGCGAGACCGCGGTCCGCGTCAACCTGGTCGCCGCCTGGCGCGAGTCCACGGTCTTCACCGACGCCGAACGCGCGGCGCTGGAACTCACCGAGCAGGGCACCCGGATCGCCGACGCGGCCGGCGGCGTCGACGACGAGGTCTGGAACCGAGTACGCGAGCACTACGACGACGACCAATCGGCCGACCTGGTGATGCTCGTCGCCCTCATGAACGCGACCAATCGCATGTCGGTCATCGTCCGCCAGGCCGGTGGGGAGTACGAGCCCGTCGGCCTCGGTTAGCCGACGGTCGGCGTCCCCGATCCGCAATACCTCGCGCGCAGGCCCCGCGCGAGAGCCGAACCCACAAGTGAGGACACAACGATGGAACCCCGATTCGACCTGATGGCCAACGACCTCGGCGCCAAGATCGCCAAGCGGATCTACAACGTCGCCCTGGCGATCGTCGACTCGCCGCTTCCCCGGACCACCCAGGACCTGGTGATGCTGCGCGCCAGCCAGATCAACGGCTGCGGCTTCTGCGTCGACTACCACACCAAGGACGCCGCAGCCGCCGGAGAGAGCGCGGTCCGCGTGAATCTGGTTGCCGCCTGGCGCGAGTCCACGGTCTTCACCGACGCCGAACGCGCGGCGCTGGAACTGACCGAGCAGGGCACCCGGATCGCCGACGCCCACCCCGGCGTGTCGGATGAGACCTGGAGCCGCGTACGCGAGCACTACACCGACGACCAGATCGCCGCACTCGTCTCCCTGATCGCCATGATCAACGCCAACAACCGGCTCAACGTGATCATCCGCAACCCCGGAGGCTCCTACCGACCCGGTCGGTTCGCCGACATGGCCAACTGACCGGCGCGCCCACCGCCGCCCGGCGCCCGCACGGGTCCGCCGCCGGCGGTGGGCGGGCCGCGGCCCCCAACAGGCGCAGGTCCTCCGTCCACCGCCGGATGCGTGGGGCGCCGGCTCGAAACGTCTTTCGACCGGCCAGGATCCGCCGGCAGCTACTGCGGCACCACCCTGGCGAGCTGCCAGAAGCCAAAAAACCTGACAATCGAACCTCAAGCGGAATCCACGCCGCAAGGTTCGGTGCCGGAGAGCGTGAGGGGTACGGTCATCCACCGATCACGGCTCGGGCTCGGGTCCGTCCGTGCTCCGGGAGCCGGCCTGTGTGGTGCGAGGCGCACGCCCACCTGTCCAGTGCTCACGCCCATCAGCCCGGCGGGCACGCCATCCCATCAGCAGTCCGGCCTCCCGGCCGTCCAGCAGGGGCACGGTCTGACACCAGAGCTCGAACGGCGTGGGTGAGGAAAGTGCTCACCTGCCGGCGGCCACTCATTGAGTCTCACTCACGACCCGATGAGCCCCATTAGGTCAGGCCACCGTCGACGGTCAAGCTCTGACCGGTGATCCAGGCGGCATCGGGGGAGGCGAGGAAGGCGACGACGTTCGCGATGTCCTCGGGTCGGCCCAGTCGGCCCAGTGGGGTGCGTGCGACGAGTACGTCGGTGGGTGCGCCGGCGGCGGCGAAGCCGTCGGTGTCGGTGGGTCCCGGCAGGACGCTGTTGACGGTGATGCCGCGGTGGCCCATCTCGCGGGCGAAGCCGCGTACGAGTTGTTCCCCGGCGGCCTTGGCGGCGGCGTACAGGGCCTCGCCGGGTGGGGAGAGCCTGGTGGCCACCGACGAGACGTAGACGATGCGCCCGCCGTCGCGCATGCGTCGCCCGGCCGTGCGCAGTGCGAGGAAGGTGGCTCGGGCATTCAGGTCGAACACGTGCTCGTAGTCCTCGTCGGCGGCGTCGGCGAGGGGGCCGCGGACGAAGCCGGCGGCGTTGTGCACCAAGACGTCCAGGCCGCCCAAGTGCTGCTCGGCCGCGTCGATCAGTGCCCCCAATTCGCGGGGGACGGCGGCGTTCGCACGTACCGCCAGGGCGCGGCCGCCCAGTTCCTCCACGGCCGTGACCACCTCGCGGGCGGCGACGGCGTTCGCGTGGTAGTTGACGACGACGGCCGATCCGTCGGCGGCCAGGCGCAGGGCCGTGGCCCGGCCTATCCCGCGGGAGCTTCCCGTGACGACCGCGACACGCTGACGCTTGCTCGACATGACGACCCCATTCAGTCGATATCATCGATAGTCTGCATCATCGACTAAATAGTCGATGTCATGGACTTGTCAAGTACGCTCCACTCATGGCGAAGTCGACTCCCGACGCGGAACTGGCGCGTGTACTGCTGGAGATGTGCTGTGTGGTCGAGGGAATCAGGGGCACCGTCAGCCGCGACCTCGAACTCACCCCACAACAGTCGCAACTGCTCACCGCCGTGGCCGAACACGAACTGACACACGGCGAGTTGGCGGCCCGGCTGCACTGCGACAAGACCAATGTCACCGGACTGGTGGACCGACTCGAACGGCGCAACCTGGTGCGCCGGAGGCCCGACCCGAACGATCGACGAGTCGCCAGGGTCCATCCGACCGATCAGGGCGTGGAATTGGTCGCGCGCTTCAGGGACGCGGTGACGGCGGCGATCGAAACGCGACTCGCGGCCTGGCCGTCCGACCTACGACTGCGATTCGCCGAACTGGCCCGAACCGCGGCCGCAGCCCTCCACTCCTGACACGGACCGCGAGCGCCTCGTGGCAGTGGTCGGCGGGCGGGGAGTGTGTGGTGCGGCCCACAGGGGCCCGACCGGCACCGGTGCCCGCGGGCCGCACCCCAGGAGGGTCGGGCGCCGATGCCGACCACGCCGGACGACTCGTACGACTTCGACATCGAGACGGGCGCCGTGAAACCGGCGGACTCGGCCCGTTGAGCCGTCGGCCGCAACGCCGACGGGTTCCCGATCCCGACGGGCAACAATGCCGCGGTCCTTCGCCGTGCCTCCACCGGCTCCCGATGCGTGCCTCTCGATGATCGGCAAGTCCCGCTCACGAGGGTGAAGTCCGACGATGTCTCGGCCGGGAGTCCTTCCGAGTCCGCGCGCACCTCCCGCGACCTGGCGATCGGCCGCGCGGTGAACACCCCCACCGGCGGCCCGATCACGGTCGTTGCCTATCCGTCTCGGCAACCTGCGTCGACATCATGGCTTGCCCAACGCCGGGTTCGCCGTACCGTGTTCCGATCGCCGGATCGACGCCGATGGCGAATGTGGGTCCAGAGGAGGCCGCCGAGCGCTGTGCCGACCAGTGATCCGGTCGCCTGGGCGGCGATGTACGGGAGGACGGCCCGCCCGGGAAAGGCTCCGAGACGCCACAGGGCCACGGTGACGGCGGGGTTCAGGTGTCCGGCGGAGTATCGCCCGGAAGGCGACAGGATGAGCGCGGTCAGCAGCACGCCGACGAGTGCGCCGAGTACGACCGGTGCGAGGTCCGGATTCCGGATCGCCGTGGGCGAGTCGGGCGCGAGCAGCCATCGCATCGCGGTGACGACGAGGAAGAGCAGCAGCGCGGTGAGGCCGAATTCGTGTGCGGCGCGGCGCGCGGTGTGTCGGGGCGGCTCGATCGTGGGCACTCGGCCGGTGAGGTCGGGCCGTTGCGGGGGAGAGGCCGGGGAGGGCTTCGGGAGAGACGACGTGCGGGAGGGTGGGTCTGGATTCGGGGGTGGCTTTCTGGGCCGCATGAGGGGGTGACCTCGATGGTGTGTGGTGCGTGCCGACAGGACTGCGGGGGTGGGGAACCCGGCGGCGCGAGGGGTTCCCCACCGCCGTTCGGCCGTCGTCAGCGAGCCGTGTGCGCGGCTTCCAGCCAGTTGAGGAATTCGCAGGCGAAGTGCCACTGGTGGCCGGTGAAGACGTGCTCGGGGGCGCCGGCGGGGAACTGGATCGTCAGGCGGATGCGCAGGCCGTTCGGACCGTCGCCGAACTCGTGCATGACGCGGCAGATCTCGGTGCCGTCCGTGAGCCGGCCGGTGCCGCCGATGCGCACGGGGTAGGTCTCGTGGCCCTCGTCCTCGATCTCGACGCCGTCGTGGAAGGTGAGAAAGAAGCGCAGCGGTCCGGAGCCGATGGTCTCGATGATCTCGACGACCCCGTGCGCGGAGTCGGCGAGGTAGTGCTCGGGGTTGGCCGAGAGCAATGCCGTCCGGTCGGCGCTCGCGAGCCGGCCCTGCCACCAGGTCAAGAACTCCTCGGCGGTGATCCCGCCGATCTCCAGCTCGGTCACGGCGGACCGCCAGACGCCGCCCGAGGCGTCCGGCAGCGGAGCCACGATCTCGTCCGCCACGCGGAGGTCCTCGGCGAGCAGTTCCCGCATCGACGCGTCGCCGATCCGGTTCTTGAGCAGGGTGAGCGCGTTCCGGGCACGGTCCAGCTCCCACCGGCGGATGTCGTCCTGCGTGTACTCCGTGCCGTCGATCACGGTCCGGACGGTCAGCGCGCCGTTCATGGCGTGCTCCTTTCGACGAGATGAGCCGCTTAAGCGGAGAGAAGCTCTCCGCTTCTGGAACGATAGCATAGACGGAGAGAAACTCTCCGATTCGATGGAGCAAGGGAAGGCGGTACATCGTGCGGGCGGACGCGGCACGCAGCAGGCGGCGGATTCTCGACGCGGCCCTGGACGTTTTCCTGACGCGCGGCCTCGACGCGCCGCTGGATCTGATCGTGCGGCAGGCCGGAATCGGGCCCGGCAGGCTCTACCGGCGCCTCCCCGACCGGGAGGCGCTCGTTCGGGACCTGACCGGCGACCTGCTCACCCGCCTGGAGAACGTTGCCGAAGCGGCCGCGCGGCGGACGGCGACGCCTTCGGAGGCCGTACGCCGCTTCGTCCACGCGGTGGCGGATCTGCGGACGGGCGCGGCCATCCTCGTCCCGCTCGAAGGCCTCGTCGTCGACTACCGCGTGCCCGGGTGGAGACGGGCTCGCCTCAATGCGTGACCTGTCGATGCCGAGGCGGGGCGCGGCGTCAGTGGATCTTCGCGTTCGTTCTGCCGGCGATCTCGTCGGTGGTGACGCCCGGTGCCGTCTCGACGAGGACCAGGCCGTCCTCGGTGACGTCCAGGACGCCGAGATCGGTGATGATCCGGTCCACGCAGGCCTTGCCGGTGAGCGGCAGGTCGCACCGCTCGACGATTTTCGGGCTGCCGTCCTTGGCGGTGTGGGACATGGTGACGATGACCCGTCGGGCGCCGTGCACCAGGTCCATGGCACCTCCGATGCCGGTCACCATCCTGCCGGGGATGGCCCAGTTGGCGAGGTCGCCGTTCCGGGAGACCTGCATGGCGCCGAGCACGGCGGTTTCGATGTGGCCACCGCGAATCATGCCGAAGGACAGGGCCGAGTCGAAGAAGGAGGCACCGGGCAGCACGGTGACCGTCTCCTTGCCCGCGTTGATCAGGTCGGGGTCCACCTCGTCCTCGTATGGGAACCGGCCGGTGCCGAGGATGCCGTTCTCCGACTCCAATACGACGTGGACGCCGTCGGGCAGGTGGTTGGGGGATCAGCGTCGGCAGGCCGATTTTGAGGTTGACGTACTCGCCGTCACGCAGCTCGCGGGCCGCGCGCGCGGCCACCTCGTCGCGTGTCCAGGCCATCAGGCCCGCACCTGCCTGGGTGTGGTGGTGACCTTCTCGATCTTCTTGTCGGTGGCCTGCTCGGGGGCGAGCGCGACCACGCGCTGCACGAAGATGCCCGGCAGGTGGACCTGGTCGGGGTCGATCCCGCCGGGTTCGACCAACTCCTCCGCCATTTGCCGAGATGGCCGTCCGAATGCGCGAGCGGCTCCGAATGTCCGGGTCGGAGCGGCGATCCCCCGTGGCGTCGCGCCCGCTGTTCCGGGACGCGGCCGGGCGCGGGATGCCGGACCCGGCCCCTGGAGTTGCCCGGCCGTCAGCGCGGACCGGGTGCGGCATCCTGGGGGTTCCGAAAGCGACTGATCATTTCGCAGAGGAGATCGACGACCTCTGCCGAGGTGTTCGCCTGTCCGTAGGTGTAGAAGTCCGGGCGGACGAGGATCGCCCGCGCGTTCGAGGAGGCGAACCAGCGGTCGTACGTACCGTCGAAGTCGACATAGGAGCCCGGGAACTCGACGGGGGCTTTGGAGACGTAGACCACGCTGATCCCGATGAAGTCGGACACCGCGTCACAGACCCGGCGAGCATCCTCGGCAAGGCAACGATCGGCGCAGAACAGCGTCCACCCCGATCCCGCCACGTCGTCGAAGCGCTTGACCTTGTCCTCGTGGACGATCAGGCCTTGTACTCCGAGCCGGCCCCGAGTACCGGAGGCGCCGTCGGTGTTGCTGAGGAAGCCCGTCGTCAGGGTCGGCAGCGGGGGTATGGGCGGCAGTCCGTCGCGGCGAATCTCGGCGTCCCGCGCGGCCGCCTTCCGCGGGTCGGTCTCGCACAGGATGGCGCCGAGCGAGATCGCGATCCGGGTGATCTCGCGGACGTGGTCGCCTCGTTCCCGCGTGTAGGTCTCCAGGATGTCGTCCGAGGCGGTGCCGTTCAGGACCAGGTCCAGTTTCCAGGCGAGGTTGGCGGCGTCACGGATTCCCGAGCACATTCCCTGTCCCAGGAACGGTGGCATGAGGTGCGCGGCGTCACCGGCCAGGATCGCGCGGCCGCTGACGAAGTCGTGGGCGACGAGGGAGTGGAAGGTGTAGAGGGTCCGTCGGATCAGCGTCGCGTTCTCGGGGGTCACGCCCCAGCGTTCGAGCTTGTTCCAGCAGCCGGCCTCGCTGACGAGTTCGGCGGGGTCTTCCCCCGGCATCAGCATGAACTCCCACCGGGCGTGCTCGCGGGCCAGCCAGCGGAAGAGGGTCACGGGACGCTCGGGGTCGCACATCTGACCGGACGCGGGCATCGCGATCCTCCGGTCCGGTTCGTGGAGTCTGACGTCCACGATGGAGAGCGTCTCGGAGAATCCGAAGTCGTCCCACGTGATGCCGGCCGCCTTGCGGACGAACGAGTTGGCTCCGTCGGCTCCGATGACGTAGCGGGCGCGCACCGTCGTGGTGGCGCCGTTCGGCTCCCAGCCCTGTCCGTCCTGCGTCCCGCCGCGGAAGGTCGTCTCCACCCAGTCCTCGTGTTGTTCGAGGCCGACCGCTTCCCAGCCGCGGTGGACGGAGACGTTCTCGTGGGCTTCGGCCGCCTGCGAGAGCAGGGCCTCGAGATCGGGCTGGTAGAAGATGTAGTCGGATCTCCAGGACGACGTGGTGGGCCTGCCCCAGTCGATCCGGAAGAGGAGATCTCCGTTGCCGTCGATCCAGTCGTACTCGCTCGCCGGGACGGCCCGCGCCTCGAACCGGTCGGCGACCCCGATCGATTGGAGGATGCGTACGATCTCGTCGTCGACGTGCCCGGCCCTGGGAAGCGGATACGGCAGTTCCCAGCGCTCGTACACGCCGACCTTCCAGCCCTTTTGCCCGAGCAGGGCGGCCAGTGACTGGCCCACCGGGCCGTATCCGACGATGCAGACGTCCAGGTCGATCGACGCCGCGCTCATCGCTTGGTCCCCGACCGGGTGGCCGTCCCGGATCCGGCCGGAGCGAGCGGCCGGATACGCGCCTCGTGGCGCATGGTCCCCACCCCGTCGACGGTGGTTTCGATGACGTCTCCGTCGTGCAGGAAACGCGGAGGTGTGCGGCCGATGCCGACCCCCGAGGGGGTTCCGGTGAAGATCAGGTCGCCGGGCCGCAGCACGACGATGTCGGAGAGGTAGGCGATCACCTTCGGGATGTCGAAGATGAGGTCCTTGGTGGATCCGCTCTGGACGGTCTCGCCGTTGACGGTACAGGTGATGCCGATGTCGTCCCGATCATCGAACTCGTCCGGTGTGACGATGAACGGCCCGACCGGTCCGTAGCCGGGGCGGGACTTGCCCAGGGTGGGCCGGCTGTTCACGCCCAGCCGGTTTTGCACCGACCGGTCGGAGATATCCTGACCGGCGGTGATGCCCGCCACGTGGCCCCATGCCTCGGACTCGGGGACCCGGTGGGCGGTCCGTCCGATCACCACGACCACCTCGGCCTCCCAGTCGACCGTGTCGTCGGCGATCGTGACCGGTCCGAACGGGGCCGCGAGGCACGACGTGAACTTCGCGAACACGAACGGGTGCTCGGGAATGGCGAGGCCGGACTCGACCGCGTGGCTCACGTAGTTGAGGCCGATGCACATGATCTGTCCGGGTGCCGGCGAGGGACACAGAAGGTCGTTCTCGCTCCAGGTGACGCTCGTCCCGGGGGGAGGCGAACCGCGGTCGAGCCGGGCCGTCCGCGCGGTGACCTCCTCCCACCGGAGCAGCGCGGTGCGCGGGTCGGCAAGGCTCTCGTCCCCAGCGGCACGGGCCAGGTCGATGCCGCCGGCTCTGCCCGTGACGAGGGTCGAGCGGCCGTTGACGTTTGCGAATCTCACGGGTTGCCCCAGGGGTTTCCGAGTCCGGCCACGTCGATGGCGGATGCTGGTTGATCGGTGGTCGAGACGGCCGGCAGGACTTCGAGGAACGCCTCCGGCAAGGGGTTGCTGAGGTGGAAGTCGGAGGATCCCTGGGCCGGAGTCCACTTGACCGGCTCGTGGTCCGGGGCGATGCGCTGAAGGCCGGGGGAGACGACCTCCAGCCGCATTCCTCCGGGTTCGCGCACGTAGACCGAGACGGACTCCCCGTGCCCATGGCGTCCCGGGCCCCATTCGATGGAAGTTCCGGATTCGCGGAAGATCTCGGCGGCACGGAAGACGTCGGCGCGCTCGTCGACCTGCAGGGCGAAGTGGTGGAATCGGCCCCGATACCCGGAGTCGTCTCGCAGGAAGGCCAGTTGAAACGCCGAACCGGTGGACAGGGTCGCGAAGATGGCCGGCCCTCCGTCGGGCACCTCCGTCCATTCGGTGAGGAGGACGCCGAGGTTCCTCTCGTACCACCGCGCATCCCCGAGCACGTCCGCGGAGGGGAAGTTCACGTGGTCGAGATGGCGGGCCGCGATTCCGCGGGCGGGGTTGCGCTGTGGGCGGGTGGGCAGCGGCGAGGCAAGGTGCAGAGGTGCCCGGTAGTGCTCGGCCTCCCAGAAGAGCTTCTGCTTCTGCCCGTTGGGACCGACGAAGAGATACGCCCTTCCCTGCCGGGGTGCCGGTTCCTGCCAGCCCAGGCCCGCGTTGTCCGCGCCGAGGCGCCGTGCCGCGAGATCGAGGGCCTCGGCGCTCCTGGCCCGCCATCCGATGTGGCCGAGGCCCGTCGTCGGGCTCCGCGTGAGGATCAGGTCGTAGGGGAGGTAGTTGCCCCATGTCCTGAGGAAGACCGAATCGCCGTGTTCGAGGACAACCTCCATGCCGAGGAGGTCATGGAAGAACACGACGCTCTCCTCGAGCCTGGGTGTGCGGATTTCGACGTGCGCGAGGTGCGCGACGAGGTGGTCCATCTGCATCCCTTTCCGCTGGTCGTGGGCGTGCTTCGTCGGGACGCCGCATGCCGATGTGTTCCTGGGGTCGTGGTCGCCAAGGGACGCGCATGACGTCGCGTTCGGCGATCACATGGCCCGCGAGGCTCCGGAGATGCGGGTCTCGGATGCGGAGTGGTGTCCGCCGCGACCTCGCGAAAGCATTTTTAGCACGCTGTCCGATAATGGGGAAGGGGCGGTGGCCCCCGCATCCCGGGAGGCCTGGGCGAGCTTGTCGGCGGGGTCCGAGGTCGGGCGAGCCGGGCGGCGGAGCGGGCTTGCCCGAGAATCGACAGGTCGGCATAGGCGGCAACCGGGTGGGGGATTCGCGCGTGAGCGCATTCAGGCCACCGGGCCGCAACGAGCGTTGGCGGGTGACCCGGCGGCGCCGCCCGCCATGTCGCCCACGCCGCCGCCGCGAGAGGATAGGATTAATAAGACGATGTTCTATAATCCGAATCCGGAGGGAATCCTTGACCGAGAGCACCACTGAGAGCGCCACCGAGAGTGCGACCAGGGGGCGGCCGGCTCACATCGACCGCTTCCGTGTGCGAGACGCCGCACTCGCCCTTCTCGAGGAACTCGGGTTCGAGGACGTCAGTACGGCGCAGATCGCATCCGCCGTAGGGATCAGCAGGTCGAGCCTGGCCCGCTTCTACCCCACAAAACACCAGATCGTCTGGGAGGGGCTCGACGACCTCTCATGGCGACTCTCCGCACAGCTCGAACAGCTTCCGCGGCAGGGCTCGGTCTCGGCGAGGCTCAGGACGGCCATCGAGGCGGCCCTGGCCCTTCCCGCGAGCGAACTGAGCATTCTCCGAACACGGCTTCGGCTCGTACGGGACAACCCCGGCCTTCAGGTGAAGCGAGCCTACGGGCGAGACCCCCTCGCCCGAGTCGTCGTCGCCTTCATCGCCGCCAACTCGAGAACGGCCTACACCGAAGGTGAACTGTCCTGCCTGGCCGCGCTCGTCGCCACAGCCGTCGACACGGCACTCATCGAATGGAGCGGCTCGAACGAGACACAGCCGATGAGGTACATCGACGACTGCCTGGACTTCATCCTCCCGATCCTCTGACCCGGCATGCCGCCCCGGCGAAGAACCCCAGCCGCCCGCCTCACCTGCTCCGACGGTGCCCGACACGCCTTCGCCGAATCGCTCGGCGACGTCCGCGGCGCGGGCGCGGGCGCGGTGGGGTGGTCGGGAGATCGGGCCTCGGCCGTGTTCGGGCGGCGGGGAGACGACGGCGATTCGCTACGCTGGGTGCTCGGATGATCCCACGCGGTCAGGGGAATCTTGTGGTCGAACACTCTCACCCGCTCGCTGCGCGTGAGCGGCAGGCACTCGTCGATCTGTTGACGCGGTTCGATTATTTCCTGGACACGAAGGATTTCGAGAGTTACGCCCGCTGCTTCACTCCCGATGGTGTGTTGTCGCTGCCATCGGGCGAGGTCCGCGCCCCTGACGTGGCGGAGTTCGTGCGTCGGGATCTGGGGCGCTTCGACCGCACCCACCACATGACCGGTAATCACATCTTCGAGACGGGGGACGACGGTGTCCGGATGCGGGCCAACCTGCTCGCGGTCCACCGCCACAGCGCCGATCCCCGGGGGCACTGGGACGTGGGTGCGGTGTATCACTGCGTGTGCGAACACACCGACGACGGCTGGCGGTTCGCCCTCGTCGTGCTGGAGGTCGTCTGGGAGAACGGCCGGGCGGACCCCTTCTCCCAAAGCTCGGGTCCGGACGCGACCGGCCCTGCGGTTCGGTGACACCCGATGTCCGCGCGGGAGCGGGTTCCCGCGCCCAGGGACGGCGGATCCGTCATGAGAGTGCCGCACATGTCGTGGCAGAGGTCGAACACCAGTTGCGGGAGAGATTCGCGGCGTGGACTTCGCTCGGCAGGAGGAATCCGCCGTGCGCGGTTTCGCCGTCGAAGGTGGCGGTGAAGCGGTGTTCGTGGTGGCGACGGCCGTCCGGGTTGCCCCAGCGGGGCAGAGAGATCGATGCCAGAGCGCCGGAGGGTGTCACTGCCACCGTCACCTCCTGCGCGTAACCGGCGACGGCGAAACGGGCGACGGCTCGGGTGTCGTCCACCGGCTGCCAACG
>NZ_JBIRUB010000043.1:0-36203 GCF_044334985.1 Embleya sp. NPDC020630 | reverse complement strand
AGATATGACAAACGCGGCTACGTCTACCTCGGCACCGCCACCGCGGCAGCACTCACCATCTGGCTCCGAACATGATCGGCCGGACAAGTCCTAGTCGGCGCGGTACGGCTACAACCGATCCCGAGCCACCGGAGCACGGTTGCGGTCGAGTCCGATAGCGGCGATCACGGCGGCCCACGGCGGCGGATGGATGCCCGGCGGCGACAGGATGAGGGACATGGTGAACGATGACGCCGCTACGATCGCGCTCCTGCGTCGGCGCCACGATCGGTCAGGAGACGTCCACCGGTGCGGCGGTAAAAAAATCCGCCCGGCTCACCCGGCCCCATGCATGCATGATGACCGGATGAACCATAGCGACCAGCGCTTCCACGTCATCGTCTTGTCGAACTTCGCGAGGGGTTTCGACAAGTACGCGTTCGCCTACGGTAAGGCGGGAATTCCGGAGAGTACTTATCCCGACCGATTCCACCTGTTGACCCGTACGGAGTTGGGCATCGGCATCGGCAAGGCGCGACGTCTGCTGGACCGTCTGGCCATTCCGGGCGATCGGCTGCTGGTGCTGGAAACCGCGGTGGACCCCGACACATTGGTACCCAACGTGTCGACCGGCCTCGGCACGGAACTGCACGAGGCTCGCATCCGGTTGTCGGCGGTCCACGAACTCGACCAGACGGGCGACGAGTTCACCCTGCGTGCGACGACCGTCGAGGATGCGATGGCGGCATCCCTGCACCTGCACGGTTCGGCACTGCGTCGCTACGCCGACATACGACCGCGCTCGGTTTCGGTTCTGCCGGTCGCCTCCGCCTGCCAGGCCCGGTGTTCGTTCTGCTTCTCCTCGGCTTCGATCTCCAGCGATCAGGCGCCGGCGCGGGTCCCGTGGGACGCGGTCGAGCACTGGCTGGAGCGCGCCCGTACGGCGGGTGCCGAACGTGCGGTGATCACCGGCGGCGGCGAGCCCACGCTCATACCGCTCGAACAGCAGCTGCGACTGATATCCGCCTGCTCGGCGGCCTTCCCGAAGGTGGTCCTGATCACCAACGCACACACTCTGGCGAAGGGCCCGCACGCCGACCGGGCCGACCGTCTCGCGGCCCTGAACGCGGCGGGCCTGAGCGTGTTGGCGGTCTCCCGACACCATCAGGACGACACCGTCAACGAGCGGCTGATGATGCTGCGTACGCCGCTGAGTTCCGTGATCGACACCTGGCGCGGGGGACACGACCGTTGGCCGGGGCTGCGGATGAGGCTGATCTGCGTGCTCCAGCACGGCGGCGTCGCCGACGAGGCCGACGTCGCCGACTACCTTTCGTGGGCCGCGGCTCTCGGTATCGACGAGGTCTGCTTCAAGGAACTCTACGTATCCACCAGCACCGAGTCGCTCTACTTCGACCGCGCCGCCAACGTCTGGAGCCGAGAGCACCAGGTTTCGCTGTCCGTCGTCACCCGGTTCGCCGAGCGGCACGGCCTCGAACCGGCGAGCCGCCTGCCCTGGGGCGCGCCGGTCTACCACGGCAGCTGGGACGGACGGCCGATGCGGATCGCCGCGTACACCGAACCCAGCCTGCTCTGGGAACGCACCAACGGGATCGCACGCAGTTGGAACGTCATGGCCGACGGACGCTGCTACGCCTCCCTGGAAGACCGGGCCAGTGAGATCGTGGCGGAAGGTGCGACGGCATGAGGTTCGACGTGTTCCAGGACTTCCGGCAGCGGCAACTCCGCGCTTCCTCACCGCTGTTGGATGCCGCCGAGACCAACGTGTACCGGGCGCTCGCTCCGCTGCGACCGGAATCGCCGACCGACACGGGCAAGGTGCATCGGTGCGATCTCGCCCGTGCCTGGCTGCGGCGCTTCGAACTGCCGGAGGAGTGGTCCCGCCACGCCATGGTCTGTCGAGGGGTCCGGCACGGGCTCGGTGTGGTGTTCCACCGGCTGCGCGCCGTGCGGGCCCGGTTGTGGCTGCCCGGCGACGTGTATCCGGTCTACTTCGAGTTGGCCCGCGCCGCGGGGCTGGCGCCCGAGTCCTACCCGACGCTACCGGCGCCGGTTCTGCCGGAGTCGCCGGCGGACGACCGGCCCGAATACCTGCTGCTCGCCAACCCCAGCAAGCCGCTGGGTCGATACCTGTCCGATGCCGAGTGCGCGGCGGTGATCTCGTGGTTGCAGGTGTCACCGCGCCGCCGGCTGCTGATCGACAGCGTCTACGACCTGGGCGTCCCGTTCGCCGCCGGTACACGGCGGTTGTTGGACACCGGCCGTGCGGTCCTGCTGCATTCGGTCACCAAGGGATGGTTGTGGCCGCGGACGTTCGGCGTGGTCCTCCTGGGTTCGGCGCACGCCGAGTCGGCCGAGGCGGCCGAGGCGTTCCGGGCGGATCCGCCGACGCCGGCACAGTTGAGGCTCGCCGACCGTTTGCTGACCGAACACAGCGACGTACCCCGGCTCGTCGTCGACGAACTCGCCGCACGCGCCGAGCGGTTGTTCGAACGGCTGCCGGACGAGGTGCTCGGGGCGATTCCCCCGGCGAGCCGGACCTGTCCCGGCAACTACTTCTTCCCGGTCGACATGCCGGCGGAGACGCTTCGGCGCGAGTACGGCGTGCTCGCCGTGCCGGTCGGCGTCTTCGGGGAGAGCGCTTGGTCCGGCTCCGTCCTGACCAGCCTTGCGGACACCTTCGGCCCGACGCCGGCGGGGACACGTTGAAACCATCGGCGGACCCGGCCGTAGACGAGGATGCGGAGTTCGACCCCGACGCCCCGGTGCGGGTCCGCGCGGGACATGCACCGGGCGTCCGCTGATGTGCTCACGTGCGGGACCCGGTGCGGTGTGCACCCCCGCGCCTTGTGGGGCAAAGGATTTGCGACGTCGGTCCCAAGGATCGGCGTCGTCCCGAGCGCGCCGGTACCGTGGCATCGAACGCGGGCGGGGACCGTGCGGGGGCGGGGGCGGGGGCGGGCGTGGAAGTGGACGCGTGCGGGGCGGAGTTGCGTGGCCGATCGTGCCGCCCGTCGGGGCGACTGCCCGCCGAGGCACGGCGGTCGAACCGCGGTGGCGCCTACAGGCCGTACTCGATGGCGGTGGCGGCGATCGTGTGGGCGGACCCGTGCTCGATCGTCGTCGCTCTCGAAGAGGCGGTGGCGCAGGCCACGGCCACGACGACGGCGAGGATGGCGCACCCGATCCATCGACGAGGATTCATGACTGTCCTTCCGTTGCCGGCGGCACGATCACGTCGACACCGGGTGGGTATCGGCCGTGCCGCCTTCGAAAGAGCCCGTTCGAGGAGATGGTGCGCCGCCGGCGTCGGCGGTGGCCAACGATTCGACAGCTATCGACGCCTACCCCCTCGACGACCCGGAAGAGGTGTCATGATTCGCATCGACCTGTCGGCGGACGCCCTGGCGCGCAGCCGCTTCGCCATCTCGCCCGTCACCGTCACCGCCGACCTGCTCATGGCCCTGCACGAATACCCGGCCGGAGTCCCGCGCGGGATCCGGGAGCGGGCCGTGGCGACACTCACCGGAGGCGGGTTCGGGACGCTCGCCACGCTGGGGGCCCCGGGTGCGCACGGCTATTGTCCGGACTTCCTGCGTCCGCTGCCGGCGGCGCACATCGGTGACCTGGACGAGGAGTTACACGCGATCACCGCCACCGGAACCGATCGGATCCGGCATGAGATCGCCATCATCTCCGGAGGGAAAAAGTTACCGGGCAGGCTCGCCCGCGCGACGGAACAGGGCGAAGCGGACCTGATGCAGACCGCCGCGGATCAGCTCGCCCGGCTGTTCCGAATCGTCCTCGCGCCCGATTGGCCGCGCATCCGCGACCGCCTGGAGGCGGACATCGCCTCCCGGGCACGTGCGGCGGCAGGCGGGGGGCTCGTGGCCGCGATCGACAATCTCGACGCGTGTGTGGTCTGGAACGGCGGTGGGATCGACATCGGGTTGCGGTATCCGCATCCGCGTGGAGCCCGTCTCGCCGAGCCGCGCCTGATCTTCCAACCCTCACCGTGGTTCCATCGCACACGGTTCGCCATCGATCCGCCGGGATCTCCCGATCGGCGCAGCCCGATCATTCACTATCCGGCCAGGCCCGATCGGCGCACGGGGCGCGATCAGCGGGGCCGCAGGCCGGCCGCGACGGGACTCGGTGAGGTGATGGGGGAAACGCGTGCGCTGATCCTGGCCGAGACGACGGGTGGTGCCACGACCGCCGAGGTCGCCGCCCGGCTGGGCGTGGCGCGCTCGACCGCGTCGCATCACCTGCAACTGCTGTATCGCGCGGGGTTGGTCGATCGACGGCGCGACGGCAAGCACGTGGTGTACCGGCGGGAGAGGCTGACGGCGATCGACGAGTGACGGCCGAGGAGAGTGGGCCGGTGGACGACCGGCCTATCCGCCGAGGCGGTTCGTCGAAACGTCGAGCCAGGCGTATTCGCCGCCGCGGTCGATCGTGAGGCCGAAACGGTCGGCGGTCGGGCTGCCCGGCCTCGATCCACCAACGGTGGGCGGCCTCGAGTTCCTCCCACAGCCGCCTCAAACCGCTCTGATACACAACACTCTCCGGCGTCGCGTCCTCGGCGTCACATACGCCGGAGCACCGGGCGAAGAAGCCCTCCGACATCGGTGCCGGCCGCACGCGCCACAGGCCCATAGGCTGCGCGGACGCGGGTCCTCGGGCGTCCTCGTCGACCCCGGCCGGAGCAGGAGCGTGTGAGTTCGATGTGACTTTTCGCGCCGGGCGCGTTCTCGGACGCGCCCCGCGGCGCGTGGACGATGGGATGGGCTCATGAACGACGACGAGAATGTGCCGGTGCTCGATGTTCCGCACGAGACATGGTGGTTGGCACCGATGCTCACGTCGGTGATCGGTGTACCGCTCGTGGTCTGCGAGTTCGTCGCGCTCGTGGTTCGGGACGTCGGGGGCTTCCTGGAGTTCGTGATCTGGGCGGCCGCGGTCCTGTTCGTGATCGCCTGGACCCTGCCCCACACCCGCGCGAACCGGGGCATCCGCATGACCACGGCCGTCGGGGGCCTGGTTTGCGCACTCGCGCCGGCGTTGCTCGTGTCGGCAATGGGCGCTTCGCTGTGAACGGTGGGGATGCGCCGGTGAACGGCCGGCTCGATCCGGGTCTTCGGCACCTCGGGGCGGCGGTGCGGCTGCGGCTACCCTGCGGGAATGCCGTACGAACTCAGCGCCGTCGTCGGGAGTTTCGACCTGCTCAGGAACCGGACCGCCGGGATCGGGGAAGCGGTTGTCGCCCCGCTCCGCCGGTGGTTGGGGCTGATGCCCGTCACCGAACGACTCTTCGAGGAGCCGGTCGGCCCCACCGGTCGGGACGGCGCCGGGCCCGGTCGACCACGCACGGTGATGTCCGCGGCTCTTGAGCGGACCCTGGACCACTGGTCGCGCGGCGGGCCGATCGCCTGTGTGGAGGCGGACTTCCACGGAGGAGACGGATACCAGATTGCTGCGGTGTGGCGAAACGGCGCGAGGGTGTGGGGTCCGGTCCATACCCGGGACTTCACCGGTCCGCGGGAGGACTGGCCGATCAACGCCGCACTCGCCCTGCTCGATGTCGTTCCGGCCGGCATCGAGGGCGCGGACCACCATGATCTGTTCCTGGAGGTGGGGCTCGGTCGCGAGCAGGACACGCACGGCTGGCGGTCGGCGGGACGGGCCGCCCAATGGGCGACGACCTACGACGAGTGGCAGCGGGCGCGGTCGGCGGAGGATGAGAGAACGGCGCGCGCCGCAGCGGAGTTCGAGAAATCCAGGAGACTCCCGAACGTCCCGGTGGCTCTGGACGGCAAGGCGATCATGGCACTGCTCGGTATACCTCCGGGCCCACTGATCGGTGCCGCCACTCGCCATCTACAGGATCTGCATCTCGAACACGGCCCCCTGTCACGGGAAGAGGCCGCAACCCGGCTGCGAACCTGGGCCGCGAACCAGGACACGCAGCGGCGCGGCCGATGATCCGCCTCGGTTGATGTTCTCGGTCGGCTCCCCAACACGACGACGGGTTCTCACGCCCGATTCGCGATGGTCGGCTCCCTGTGCCGCAGCCATGCGAGCGCTTCGTCCCGCTCCGTACGGGGCGGCCCCATGAGCCACTCCTCGCGGGGGTCCCACACCCTGGTCGCCGCCCAGTCGAGCCCTCGGTGTACGGGCTCGGTATCGCCCGGGTTGGGCACCATGAGGGAGCCGATGCCCGTCTCCCAGGTCGTCCCGAACAGGGCGACGGTGCCGTCCAAGGAGAGCATCGCGAACTCCGGGCGTCCGGCACCCGAGCCGAGCAGGTGCTCGGGGTGGCCGCGCTCGCTCATGCCCAGGCGGATCGCGCAAGCGGCGCCCATCATGTCCCAGACGGACGCCCCCGGGACGTGGAGTGCGTCCAGGCGCCGGTTCTGGGTGCAGTCGGTGTACTCGTCCGTCTCGACGGTGGTCATGGCGTCGACGTAGGCGCGGCGCGCGACATCGCCCCCGATTGGGTCAATGTCATAGTTCGGAATGATTTGTCTGATGTGATCGTGCTTCGAGATTCGAGCACGAACCTTGGGAGAGATCATGCGTATTCGTACTGTCGTCGCGGCCGTCGTCCTGACCGGGATCACCGCGATCGTCGGGGCCGGCACCGCCCAGGCCGACGCCTTCGGCGGCCAGGAGTCCGCGACCGTCGTCGCGTTCGGCGAAGGTGGCCACGGTCAAGGCGAATTCTTCTTCGTCGGCGACGCCGACCGCGCCTTCGGCTTCGCGGGCTAGCCGAGCAACATCCCCGGGGCGGGCCTCGGTCCGCCCGAACGTCGCCCCGGGGCACCTCGACCTTGCGGCGGTACGGCGCACCCCCATCGCCGGGGGTGCGCCGTACCGCATCGGCCCATCCCCCGAGCCCGACGGGAACCGGCGAACATCGGTGCATTCGCCACGCGGCGTGTCGTGCGGGCCGTGCCCCGCAGCCGGCCCGTAAGCGGGTCGCGGACGGGCGCCGGTCGACACGACACCGGCGCCCGTCCGCGACCGGCTGGAGGCGAACTCGGTCAGACCGGAGCGTTCGGCCTCGACATCTTCGTGCAGTGCGCTTCGCCGGCCGTCGACAGGCACGGTGGCTCTCAACGCCATTCGATCAGGTAGCGGTTGCGTGATCCGGGCGGCAGGTCGACGACCTTGCGTGGGGTCGCTCCCGGGGCGAGGTCTTGTGAGTACAACGATTGCCGGTCGCCCTGGGTCGCGAGGAACGCGATGGAGGCGCCGTCGCGCGAGACCACCGGGTGAACGGGTTGGCGGTCGTTCGCCGGAAGCAGGTCACGTGTGGACGCGACGGCGGAGTAGTCGTCGGCGAAGGTCACCAAGGCCAGGTTGTCGGCAGTACGACAGATCAACCGGTGGTCGTCGAGCCACAGTTGCGGCCCGCACATCGGGGCGGGCTTGTCGCCGGGCAGATACGTCGTTCCCGGCGCATTGCTCCGGTCGAAGGCGCGCGCGGCCGACTCGGGTGCCTGCCCGGGTTGCAGAAAGGTCTCGTTGAATGTCGTGAACGCTGCGTACGTACCCGAGGGGTTGGCCGCGAAGCCGGACGAGCCGACAAAGGACGGCATCCAGTGGGTGTTCCCGGTCAGGACCAGACCGGAGCCCTGGCCCGGCCCGTGATCGGTGGTGGGCGCCGCAGCCGTCAGCGGCCGCGACATCACCTTGTGAGCGACCGCGTCGACGTACCAGAGGTCCCCGGTCCGGGGATGGATGAGCGCATCGCCCTCCCTGGGCGTGCGGCCGAAGCCTTCATCGGCGGGTGTCGGGCCGACCACCGCCCCGGTGGTCAGGTTCACTGCGCCGGCACGCGCGCCGGTTCCATTGCCCACGGGCAGCGCGACGGCGACGGTGGTCAGATCCCGATCGAACATCTGCCGCACCGACGAGGCGTTTCCGCCCGACCCGCACCCCCATGCCAATTCCGCCTTGTCGGGCAGAGGGACCTGGACTGCGGCCAATCGGCGACCGTCTCGCGCGGACCACGCCGACAGTTTGAATCCGGTTTCCGAACCCAACTCGCCGAGACCGCACTCGAACACGATCAACGCATCGGCGGTGGCCAGTTTCGCACCGTCCACGCCGCTGTCCTTGGCCGTGCCGCCGGGTGATGGGCCGGTCCGTTCCCCGGGGATCGCCGGCTTCCCGTGCGAATCCGAGTCGCCGGCGCAGCCTGCGACCGACACTGCCGCACCCAACACGGCGACGACCAACGACATCCTCGCGCGCGATAACCACGTCTGCATTCCGGAGAGCGTAGGGAAACGAACACCTTCCCGGCACCCAAACCCGAACGTTGCCGAGCACCGAGCGACCGCAGAGCCGGGCAGGCGGGGAGTCGGCAAACACGAAATGGCGGCCGGGTCCTCACCGGCGACCGGCTCACCGCCCCGCAGATCGCCGCGGAGCTCGGCGCGGCGGTCGGACGTCCCGTCCGGCACACCCGGATCCCGGTCGATGCCCTGTGGGCACACGCCCCTGCGGCCGCGAAGGTCTTCACCTGGGCGAACGCCACCTTCTACGACACCGACCTCGCCCCGCTGCGTCAAGCTCATCCGGGCATCATGGACTTCCGCTCCTGGCTCGACCGCTTCGGCAGGGCCGGCCTGCTGACACAGCCGGACGCCGGTGCAGGCCGACGCGACTGAGCAAACGGCGAGGGGGATGGGCGACGCCCGGCCGCCGCCCGAGGCCTCATGCCTCGACCGCGTCCAGCGCGGGGGCGATGACCGCGAAGGCCCGGGCGGTCAGTTCGGCGGGATCGGCGGTGCCGTCGCCGCTCCAGCGGTACAGCACGGTGTCGAATGCGGTGAGCGCCGTGCCCGCGGCCAGCCGGGGGTACAGCGTGGCGTCGGCGTCCAGACCCTGCCTGCGGGCGAGTTCGGCGGCCAGGTCGTCGCGCCAAGCGGCCTGCTGTTCGAGGAAACGCGCCCGCAGCGCGGGGGTGTCCAGGATCAGGCGCACGACGCGCAGCGCACGTTCGGCGTAGTCGTCGTGCCCGGCGCACGGGGCGAGGGCCGCCGCGACGGCGGCGTGCAGCGACACGGAAGGCGGTTCGTCGGCGGGGGCTTCGGCGAGCCGGGCGTGCATCGCGGTGCCCATGTCGGCGAAGAATCGGACGATGACGTCCTCTTTGGAGGCGAAGTAGCGGAAGAAGGTGCGCTTCGAGACGCCCGCGGCGGCGGCGATCTCGTCGACGGTGACCGCGTCGTACCCGTGTTCGGCGAGCAGGGTGAGGGCGGATCGGCTCAACTCGTCGGCGACGAGCAGGCGTTTGCGCTCGGCCAGGGTGGTCTCGGTTCGCTGGGTCACCCGCCGATCGTACCGTGATGCCATGCATGACGCATCAGGTCATGGTTGACACTGAGTGCCATCGAAGGCAGTGTGTGCCGCATGCCTTCGGAAGCACCACGCCGGCCGTGGACCGCCGACCTCATCCCCGACCAGACCGGCCGCGTCGCCGTCGTCACCGGCGCCAACAGCGGCCTCAGATTCGCCACGGCCAGGGCACTCGCCCGCCACGGCGCATACGTCGTCCTCGCGGTACGCGACCCGGACAGGGGCCGCCGCGCGGCGGACACGATCATCGCCGAGCACCCGGCCGCCTCCGTCGAGGTCCGCATCGTCGACCTGGCCGACCTGGACGCCGTCCGCGCGTTCGCCACGGCACTGCGCGCCGACCACTCGCGCATCGATCTCCTGGTGAACAACGCCGGGGTGATGGCACCGCCCCGGACGCTCACCAGCCAGGGCCACGAACTCCAGTTCGCCGTCCACCACTTGGGCCACTTCGCAGTCACCGGCCTGCTGCTCGGCGCACTCGCACGCGGACACGACCCGCGGGTGGTCACGGTCAGTTCCACCAACCACCGTCGAGGCCGCCTTTACTTCGACGACCCGACCGGCGAACGCTCCTACTCCCCCATGCGCTTCTACAACCAGGCCAAGTTCGCCAACGCCGTCTTCGGCCGGCAACTCCACCTGCGCCTGACCGCCGCGGCCGGCCCGGTCCGCAGCGTGCTCGCCCATCCCGGCTACACCGCCACCAACCTCCAGACGGCGGCGCCGTCGGGCCTGGTAAGGCTGCTGTACGGCCGGATCCTGGCCCCGCTGGCGCAGACCCCGGACCGAGGCGCGCTCCCGCTGCTGTACGCGGCCACCTCGCCCGATGTCCGCGGCGGCGACTTCATCGGCCCCGACGGCTTCGCCGAACTCCGCGGCGCACCGACCCGCGTACCCCTGGCCCGCGCGGCGTCGGACGCCGACACCGGACGCCGCCTGTGGCAGCTGTCGGAAGACCTGACCGGCGTCCGCTTCCCGATCCCGGAACCGTCCGATCACCCGGCCGCCTGAGCAGGGTCGGGCGTCGGCGCTGCTCCCCCACACGGGTTGAACCGGCGGGGACCGACCGCCGCCGCCCGGCCCGCAGGTCCCGGACGCTACGGCAGCGGCTCGTGGTTGACCCAGACGACCTTGTACGGATGGCGGCCCTGCCAGCGCTTGATGAGCTCGACGGCCCCCGGCATCGCGAAGGTCGCGTTCAGGGCGTCGAGGTCGGTCAGGCGCAGTTGCAGGATGGCACTAGCGATGGCCACCGGGGCGTGGTCGTCACCCGGGACGCGGATGTGCTGCCGGGCCGCGAACGACTCGACCAAACCGGATCCGGTCACAAGCTCCTCGAACTCCTCCAGGTATTGGTCCAGCTCACTCGCGGGAATCGGATCGTCGAAGGCCACGATCATCGTGTGGTGAATCATGCCCCCAGCGAACAGGCATTCTTCACGCCCGTCCAAGATCCATTTGTTCTCGTTCAATGCCTGAGGGGAATAGATCCCGGGCGATAGTCTTTCGGCATGGCCGAGCTGGAGACCCGCGAGCTGGAGTACTTCGTCGCAGTGGCCGAGGAACTGCACTTCGGTCGTGCCGCGACCCGCC
Organism: Embleya sp. NPDC020630; assembly: GCF_044334985.1. NCBI lineage: Bacteria > Bacillati > Actinomycetota > Actinomycetes > Kitasatosporales > Streptomycetaceae > Embleya > Embleya sp. NPDC020630. Next base: position 25,235 of record NZ_JBIRUB010000043.1, on the reverse strand, counting down.
TGGCGATCGCGCAGCCGGCCCTGTCCAAGGCGATCCGGCGCCTGGAATCCCGGCTCGGAGTGCAGCTGCTGGAGCGCTCCAGCAGGCACGTCGCCCTCACCCTCGCCGGCGAAGCGCTTCTGCACCATGGCCGGCACGCCCTCAACGCCGTCGGCGCGGCTGCCGAGAAGGCTCGCCGGGCCGGCGACCGGCATGCCCACCTGCGCCTGGTGATCAAACCCGGCGGTGACGCGAACCTCCTGTCCGGCATCCTGGCCGCCTACGCCGGCCGGCCCGATGCCCGCCAGGTGGACATCCTCTTCGGCGGGGCCACCGACCGCGCCGATCACGTCCGCGACGGCCGCGCCGATGTCGCCCTGCTGTACGCGCCGTTCGACGACCTGACCGGCCTGGACCACGAAACCCTGACGGTCGAAGGACGTGTCGCGATCCTGCCGCCGGACCACCGGCTCGCCACGCGCTCGCAGGTCACTCTCGCCGACCTCGCCCAGGAAACACTGCCGCGCTGGAAAGGCGTGCGCTGGACCGGAGCACCCGAGGCCGGACAGGGCCCCGAGGTCACGGACGCGGCGGAAGCCCTGCACATGATCAGACTGGGCCGCACCATCGCAATCCTGCCCCACTCCCTGGCCCAACCCATGCACCCCGACCTGGTCTACCGGCCCGTGACCGATGCCCCCGGCAGCGAACTCGTCCTCGCCTGGTCGCAGAACGACCGCCGCCACCTCGTCGCCTCCTTCGTCGCCGCCGCTGTGGATGCCGCAGGGAGGGCGTGAGGACGCACCCGCCCCTCCTCGCGCCCCGAACCGAACCCACCGGCCCCGAGCGTGCGTACGCGGTCGAGGCCTCTCCCCTACCCCGCCCCACGAAAGGCGCGCGAGAGCGACACGGACACTTCGTTGCCTGCCGCCCGACGGGCCTGCGTCGGAGAGGTCGGATACGGTCCGGCGCATGGCCGATACCGAACCGACCACGCTGCTCCGCGTCCTGAACGGCAAGCGCAGGCACGTCCTGGGCATCCTGGAGGGCCTGGACGAAGAGGCGCCGCGGCGTCCCGTACTCCCGTCCGGCTGGACGTGTCTGGGACTGGTGCACCATCTGGCCATCGAGGAGATCCTCGGCTCCGAGGACGCGTGGCGGCCCGCCCCCGAGAAGACGGCCGAGGAGATCTTCGCCCTCTACCGCCGGGAAGGCGAACTCGCGGACACCTTCCTGGCCGGCGCCGACCTGGACGCGGCCCCGAGATGGTGGCCGCACTTCTTCGCCGACTGGCGATACGACAACCTCCGCGAGATCGTCCTGCACGTGATCACCGAGACCGCCACCCACGCCGGCCACCTGGACGCCGACCTGCCTCGGTGGGCGGAATACAAGAGGCAATTGGAGGTCGAGGATCAGGCCCACGAGTCGTGGTGACCCGGGGACGGGACCTCTCGCACGTGGGGCCCATCCGCGCCGGCGCGGTACACGTTCCGGACCGGCCCGGCGCGATCTTTCCCGCCGTGGGGTCCGGAGCCGTTGACCTCCTGGTTCCCGTCGGCCTTGCCGCTGCTCGCCGCGCAGCATGTCCGGATGTCGTGGCCCACTCCGTCCGCTCAGGAGAAGTCCGCGGCGGTGATGCCGGTGGGGTGGCCGGGGGGCCACTCCACCAGTTCGATGCGGTAGCCGTCCGGGTCGGTGAGCCACGATGTCTTCGGGCCGCGAGGGCCGCCCGGGTACTGGACCGGTCCCGGCTCCAGGCCGGCGTCGGTCAGCCGCTCCAGGGTGGCGGCCAGTGTGTCGACCTGGATCGCGAGGTGGTCGAAACCGGTGCCAACGTCGACGGGTCCGCCGTCGGGGCGGTGGACCAGTTCGAGCGAGGCCGCCGGTTCGCCGGGGAAGGCGAGGATCGCGAGGTGACCCGCGTCGCCGGCTTGGACCCTGCCCAGTTCGACGTAGCCCAGCGCGGTGTAGAAGCCGAGCGAGTGGTCCAGGTCGGTGACACGGTAGGAAACGAAGAGCGTCTTCACGCGGCCTCCTCGGATCGGCGCACCCGATAGCGCAGGTGCGTGACGTCTCGATCGTCCAGTCGTCGAACGAGGTCGAGTTCGATGCGATCACCGCCCAGGTGTTCGAACAGCCGTCGGCCGTCCCCGAGGAGCACCGGACCAGATGGATCACCGGGTCCGAGCTCCTGACCCGGTCGATCGTCCGGACCGGCGATATAGCCGTCGAGCGACATCGACATGTATAGCCGAATCGGGTTGCTCCGCGGGCGAGGCGTGGGCGGCGAGGAGGTGGTTGATGCGGCTGGTCGCGATCGCGCTGAACACGGCCGGGCCGAGCGCCGAACCGAGCTGGAAGGAGGTGGTGATCAGGGCTGCGGCCAATCCGGCCTGGTCCTCCGGCACTCCAGATCCGTGCGGATGGTCGGCAGCGCGACGTTCACGATCGAGCCGTCCAGGACGTCCGGGAACGTCACGGCGCACAGCAGCGCCGGCGTGACCTTGCCGCGCCCGGTCGCCAGGAGCGACCCCGGCGGCGGCGTCGACCCGGTTGTGGTGTCGCTCATGACGCGGCGGCTTCCAGCACGGGGCCGACCTCGACCCCGCCGCCGACCCGCATCACGGGGCAGCCCTGGGCCGGCGCCGGCGCGGAGTCAATGTCCTCGGCGGACACCACCGAGTAGGCGATCATCCGGGAGCCGTTGCCGCCGACTTCGCCGAGCGAGGGGAACGCGCCGATCCGGACGCCCTGATCGACCTGCTCGTCACCGACGACGCTTCTTCGCCGCCGTCACCTTCCGCCCCGGCCGCAACTACCGCGTGGTACCCACCCGCGCCAACGGGCAGCCGGCCTTCGGCGTGTACGCGGCAGACCCCCACGCCGGCGTCCACCGCGCCTACGCCCTCCTGGTCGTCACCACCGCCGGCGACCACATCGCCGCCATCACCGGCTTCACCGCCAACGTCATGACGCGCTTCGGACTCCCCCGAACCCTCCCCGAACCGGATTGACGGACTTACGGCGCCGCGCTGTTGCCGGCGTTCCCCTCCTCGCCCGAGATCGGCCGGGATCGGCCGGGATCAGCCGGGATCGACCGGGACCTGACGGGCCGATGCGGCGCGGCCCGTCAGGCGCGTGTGCTCAGCCGGTCGGGAGCGGGTGGTCGACCCGGGTATCGACGACGCCGGCCGGTACGCCCGGCGGGCGCCGCGTGCCGGACAGGATCGGGTCGAACCCGGTCTCGCCGTAGAGGTAGCGGCGGAAGAACGCCGAGGCGTACGCGGTCGTGAGGGTGCGTTGCGTGGGCTCGGTCAACGACACCTCGTCCAGGTTGCGGTCGTCCTGGGAGAGGCACGTACCCGGCTTGCTGCCCGGTACCGCGTCGTCCTGCGCACTGACCTGGCCGCTGCTCGGCGACCACTGGGTGTTGAAGAAGGCGTGATTGGCCCCGTGTACGGTGAATTTGTGGATCGGGACGGTGTTCCGTCCGGCGTTCCACTCGAAGTAGTTGCCGCCGCGCACCGCGTCGCACGTCCCCCACATCACCGCGAACGGGACGTGGGTGACCGGCTCGTTGTCCCAGTTGCTGGTCGGCGCCAGGGCGAACACGCCCTTCACCGTCACCCCCGCCGGCCAGTCGCCCCGGCGGAGGTCGGCGGCCTGCTGCATGACCCCGCCGCCGCCCATGGAGTGGCCCACCGTACCGACGTTCGCCATGTCCACGCGTCCGCGGAAGTCGACCCGGCGGGGTCTGCCGTCGCGCGGATCGGTGAAGTGGTGCGCGAGTTCGCCGCCGCCGGTCGCGGACAGCTGCTGCCACATGGCCAGATGCCGATTGAGCAGAGCGGCTCGGGCGTGGTACACCGTGGGCGCCTGCCCGAACGACGTCGCGTTGATGCCGTTGGTACCGATCGACACCACCACGAAGCCCTGCGCGGCCAAGTCCCGGGCGAGGTAGTCGTATCCGTTCTTGCTGGAGATTTGTTCGATGCCGGGCGCACAGGGCCAACCGCGCAACTTGTCGCCGGCGATGTCGGCCAACTTCTGCTGCCGCTCGGCCTCGACGGTGTCGCCGGCCGCCATGGCCGCGTCCCTGGCCTTGAGCGCCGCCGCGAGGTCGACGGAGGCCGGGCGGTCGGCGCAGGTGTCCCACAGGCCGTGCTGGACCACCACGAGCGGGAAGCGCCCGCGTGCCAGGTCGGTCGGGTAATGGACCACCCCGGCAAGCTCGTTCGCCCCCTCGTACTGGCCCGCCTCGACCGGCGGCGGCACGAAGGCCCGGTCGCCGAGGTTGTACCGCACCGACGCGACCCGGTGCGAGCCGGCTTGGACCCCGCCCGTCGCCTCCGCCGCCTCGGCCGGCGCCGGCACCACGAGCAGCGCCGCAACGGCCGCCGCGGCCAGGCACGTTCGGGCCCAGCCACTTCCGATCGCTGCTCGCCGGAAGTCCCGAATCCCCATGTATGCCTCCATGTCTTCGCGCACCGGGCGTCTCGACGACTCCGGTGATCTCAAAGGCATACGTGAATGGGAAGCGAAGGGTTGCAGCGGAGATCCGGGACGCCCTCGGCGTGCCGCTTCGGGGTGGTGGGCTCAGCAGCGGCGGGTGGAGCTCACCTGGTCCCGCTGCGGCGACTGCAGGTTGATGGTCTGGCCGTCGAGGATGTTGAGGATCTTGTTCCTGTACCCGGCGTCGCGGAACAGGCACCAGTCGTCCTTGGTGTTGTTCCGGACCGACCAAACGTGGTCGTTGAGCCCGCCGGACAGGACACTCAGGTCGGAGGCGCCGTCCTCGAGTTCGTAGTGCGGGCCGGTTCCGTTCGCTCCGTAGTAGATGCAGAACTTCCCGTCACCACACGGCCAAGCCGTGCTCGCCGTCGCCGGGGAGGCGGCGATCGCGACGGCTCCGACCAGCAATGCGGCGGCCGTTGCGGCGCGCGTCCTGGAGGTCATGGTGGCACTTCCTTTCACGCGGACGGGAATCCCCGAAGGCGCCGACGAAATCCCCTTCGGTCCCGACCGCCTACCCGCGACGTCGGTGGCCCGGGGCGGCCGACGTGAGGATCGTATGCATCCGCGTTCGATTCCGAGCGAGGCCGAGCCCACGATCACCCGAAAGGATGCTCGTGGATCGCCGGGAGCGTCGCACGAGTGGTGGATCCGGGCCCGCCGCGCTCTGTCGCGGGTGCGGTGTCTCGTTCAGAGGCGGGCGATGACCTCGGCCGACGTCATGGGCAGCGAGAACATGGGGTAGTCGTAGGTGATCGCGTTCTCGTGCTCCTCCTGGGACGTGGCGGCGACGCAGTCCGACAGGGTGATGACGCGGAAGCCGTTCTCGTACCCGGTGCGCATCGTCGACTCGACACAGCAGTTGGTGAGGAAGCCACCGAGAATGATCGTCTCGATCCCCTTGCTCCGCAGGATGAAGTCGAGGTTCGTGCTCGCGAAGGTGTCCAGGCCGCGTTTGCCCTCGATGACGATGTCCCCTTCGGCCGGCGCGAGTTCGTCCACGATCGCGGCCCCCCAGGTGTTCTTGACGAAGGCCGAGCCGTCCACGACTCCCTTGAGGATGCCGTACGGGTGACGGGACAGTTCGCCGTAGCCGGCGGCGAAGGTGATGGGTGCGTGCATGATGGTGACGCCTGCGGCGCGGGCGGCCTCGACCAGGGCCACGGTGTTCGCGAGCATGCCGGTCTTCGCCATCACCGCGGCGACGGCGCCGTTGAGGGCCCCGCCCTCGCTGGTGAAGTCGTTCTGGTACTCGATCAGGACGAGCGCGGTCTTCGCCGGATCGAGGCGGAGGGTCTCGGACATGGCGGCTCCTTCGTGGCCTGGACCGTCAACGGCACCGGCCAGTCTGCCGGACACGGACGCGGATCACCGGCACAACGACAACCTCGGCGATGGGCCGGTCGGGTGGCGTTCGGGCGACTCACCGATCCGGGTCCGCCGTGACCGTGCCGAGGCGCGATCCGAATCCTGTGGAGTTCGGCGGCCCGCGGATGTCGAGAACGTGTCATCGGCTCCGTCCCGGGAACATCAGCAGCCCGGCCGGCACCGGCCGCGCGAGAGACAAGGGAGACATCGGCATGGCGATTCAGCGGATGGACAACGTCGGCATCGTCGTCGAGGACATGGACGCCGCCATCGCGTTCTTCGTGGAACTCGGTATGGAACTGGAGGGCAGGGGCGAGGTCGAGGGCGGGTTCGCCGACCGCTGTACCGGACTCGACGGCGTCCACTGCGCCATCGCGATGCTCCGGACCCCGGACGGGCACAGCCGGCTCGAACTGGCGAAGTACCACAGCCCCGAGCCGATCAGCGCCGGGCCGCGCAACCGACCGCACAACATCCTGGGCACGCACCGCGTCATGTACGCCGTCGACGACCTCGAGGACACCGTTGCCCGCCTGCGCCCCCACGGCGCCGAGCTCGTCGGCGAGATCGCCCGATTCGAGAACAGCTACCTGCTCTGCTACGTCCGCGGCCCCGAGGGCATCATCGTCGGATTGGCCGAACAACTCCACTGAACACCCGGACCCGAATCACGCAGCCGATCTTCGAGCGTCGGGAGTCACGATGCCGAGTTCGCATCCGACGTGTGGAATTCCGCAAATGGCCGTGCCACCGATGGATGCGGGCCGCCCGTGTCGTGGCGAGGACCGCCGAGGCGGTCGGTGGCGCGGCCGATGCGAGCCCGCACCCGGTCAGCGGCGGCCGGTGGTCAGGACGACCAGGAACTGGCCGCCTCCCGCCTCGACGTCGGCGGTCACCGGCAGGCCCGGTACCAGGCGGGAGAACCGGTCCACCAGCCAGTCCGCCGCCTCTCGGGCGTCGCGCTCGGTCGGACAGCGGCCCACGATCTCGCGGCCCCCCTTGCGCTCCAGCCTCGCCGCGACGGCGATCAACGGCGCGGGTTCCACCACGTACAGGCGCTCCGGCCAGGCGATGGCCACCTTGACCGCACCCTTGCGGCTGTTGCACCCGCGGTGCGCGAGTCGCTCGGTGACCTTGGCCTTCCGATCGGTGGTCCGGCTGTCGACGCTGGGCCCCTGCGGGTCGTTCACCGATTTGTCGGGATCGACCGGTTCGTCGCACACCCAGCAGCGCCAACCGTCGCGCTGGGCCACGTCATCAAGAAGACTCATTCGAGCAAACTAGCCTGCCCAGCGGCCATCCCGGCACACCAGGACCTCGGCAGAGCCTCGGAGGCGGACCCCGACACCCGATTCGGTCAATCCCGCGGCGCGGTTTCGGGAGCGACGTCCTCCGGCAGCAGTGGGCGCATGAACGTGCGCTCGTAGCGCACGACGCAACCGCTCTCGTCGCGAATGCGGTCCGCCGCCACGAAGTCGGGGTCCACGCCGAACAGTTCGCGATAGCGCTCGTAGGCGGCCAGGCCGGGGAAGCTGAACAGGGCCAGAGCCCGGTCGCTCGCCCCCTCGGCGGGCAGGAAGTAGCCGTGATGGGTCCCGCCGTGACGACCCACCAGTTCCATCCAACAACGCCCGAAGCGTTCGAACGCCTCGATCTTGCCGGGATCGATCGTGTAGTGGACGACGCAAGTGATCATCTGCGTACTGTTCCCCGCCTCGGGGATTCCATCACGGCCCGTACCGGATCATTCCGGAGCCGATCCGCCGCAGACGACGAGCGACGCCCGCACCTCGGCGAGTGTTCGTCGTGCGAGTTCGCCGAAGGTGTCGTCGTTGGCCGGGTCCGCCCAGCGCTCGTAGGCGATCTTCCAGGCGGGTGCGCCCAGTTCGGCGGCCACGCGGGCGGTCGGGTCGGGCACGCCGAGCGGATCGCCACGATCGCCGCAGGGCCCAGGGAAGCGGGTGGTGGAACCCGCGACGGTGTGGAGCCGTTCCAGGTTGCGCGACAGGGTGCGGCGGCTGATGCCGAGCAGTTCGGCGATGGTCTCGTCGGTGACGCCGCTGCCGCGTGCGGTTCACGCCTCGTGGGCCGGATGCGGCGCCTGGTCCGGGAGCAGAATGCCGGGACGGCGCACCGGTTGGGCCGTCCGCGCATACGTACGCACCCGACGAACGCGCGTCGTGGCGGCCCGATCGGGCGTCGCGGCGGGATGGGTCGCCGCCGCGACGCGGCCTTCGGGGTGAGGGGACCGGTCCGACGCGACGCGGCCTGCGCCGAGGCGGCGCCGGGAACTGCGACCAACGCACACGCCGCGGCCAGGGCGGCGCTCGCGACCCTGCCGTGTATTCGTGTCAACACCATTGCTCCAAGGGGGAGTTCGATGCGCGTCCAGGCGACGCGGATCGGTTCTACTGCCCCACACGCCCCGTCGGTGGCCGGCTCCCGCCACTGGCGGCACCGGGCCACGGCGGCGGCGATCCGTCCGGAGCGGTGGCCGCCGGCACGGAACCCTATTCCAGTACTAGAATAGTGCCCATGGACCGAGGCATGACCGCTGCCGAGCTCACGTTGCTCGGCCTGCTGGTGGAGCAACCCAGGCACGGCTACGAGCTGGAGGAGGTGATCTCCGAGCGCGGCATGCGCGAATGGACGGAGATCGGCTTCAGCTCCATCTACTACGTGCTGACCAAACTTCGAGAGCGGGGCCTGATCACCCAGACCGACCCGACCCGATCCGCGGGGGCCAAGACGCGCAAGGTCTACACCGCGACGCCCGAAGGGCACCGAGCGTGCGCCGCCGCGGCCGAGGAGGCGATCGCGGAGCTGCATCCGGTGTTCCCGCGCATCCTGGTGGGCCTGGCCAACGCCCCGGCCATCGACCGGGAGCGCCTGCTCGCCGCTCTCGATCGGCGTTCCCGCGCACTCGCCGAACGCATCGAACACGTCGGCCGCGCCGCCACCGCGGACCGGCATGCCCCGGACTTCGTCCGCGCGATCTTCGACCACGCCCTCGGGCAGCTGTCGGCCGAGGCCGAGTGGCTGTCCGACTACCGAGCCTCGCTCGACACACCACCCCACGAACAGGAAGGTGCGGCACGGATGACCCCGTACGACGTGAAGCGCGAGCACAAGGCGCTGTACGCGCCCAAGAACACCACGTGGGCCATCGTCGACGTCCCCGAGCAGCAGTTCATCGCCGTCGACGGCGCCGGGGATCCGAACACCTCATCCGCGTACGCCGACGCGGTCGCGGCCCTGTACTCGGTCGCCTACACCCTGAAGTTCGCCGCCAAGCGCACGGACGCCGGCGACTTCGTCGTCGCTCCACTGGAGGGCCTGTGGTGGGCGGACCGGCCGGAAGTGTTCACCACCCGCGCCAAGGACAGCTGGAACTGGACGATGCTCATCGCCATGCCCCCCTGGATCACGAAGAAGATGATCGAGCAGGCCAAGGAGACGGCCCTCGCCAAGAAGAAGCTGCCCACGATCTCCGAGGTACGACACCTGACTCTGCACGAAGGACCCAGCGCCCAGGTGCTGCACATCGGCCCCTACGACGACGAGGGGCCCATCCTGCACGAACTCCACCACACCTACTTCGAAGCAAACGGCCTGCGGCACGGAGGTCTGCACCACGAGATCTATCTCAGCGACCCACGCAAGACCGCCCCGGAGAAGATGAAGACGGTCCTGCGCCAGCCGGTCCGACCCAAGGACCGATAACCGTTGCCGTTGCCGGTACTTCGGCGAGACGCGGCGGCCCTCGCCGAGCCGAGCGCACGCGGCGACCACGCTCGCGTGATCGGGATCTTCGTTGACTCGCGAGCGGCTGTCGTGATCTTGTCGAAGTGTCCGCACACAGAGCAGGGCAGCCGCTCTCGACACCGCCTCAGCCGACGGGCCGGCGGTGTCGCGTGCCGCCGGAACCATCCGAGAGTGAGCAGCAGTGCAGGAAGTGACCCCCCACGACGTCGACGTCGAGCGCATGACCGAGGCCCTCGACGACATCAGGCGGCGCACCTTCGGCCGTTGGCACTGGATGGAGTACGGCGGCATGTCCATGGGCGACTTGGCGCTGATGCGTGACGAACTTCTCGACCACGCCGCCGCCCGACTGGCCGGCGACTCCTCGATCGACGAGACGCTGCGCAATGTGCTGCGGACCGCGGCGGAGTGCTCGCTCGGTCTGCTCAGCGTGGGCTGCTTCCCCGATGGCGACCAGGAGATCCTCCTCCCGCTCATCGACGAGCGGTTCAGCACCGAGAACAAGGCTTTCGGAGGCATCGTCGAGAACGCGCCCACGGCTTCCCTGTGGGTCGAGACCTTCGAGTTGTGCCTGATCAGCGGACTCCTGTGGGAGTGGCGGCGGGTGATCGGCCTCCTGCTGCGCGAGGATTACGCGCCCGCGATCCGCGACGGCGTGCCGTACTCGAAGTTCGACTCGGTGTCGCATCCGGCAGACCGCGCGCAGATGGACGCGCTGGCCTGCTACCTGGCCACGTCGCCGGATCAGCGCCCCCACGACTGGCCGACCGTAACGCTGCGCAAGCCCGACGCCGCCGAGCGCGCGGCGGCGGCCCGCCGACTGGACGCGGCCGGCACGCTCACGCCCGACCAGCACCTGCTCCGCCGTCTCCTCGACGACGACCGGCAAGCCTTTGAGCAGGCACTGGTGGCCCGCCTGCACAGGCACCGCGAAGACGCTCCGGACGACCCTGCCCCCAGGACCCTGCTCCCCCACGGCACTCTCGCCATCGCCGCACTCGCGGTTCAGGTACACGGCTGGCAACTCGACGTCCACTCCGGATACTTGCCACAGATACTCCTGGGCTCCACCGATGCCCTGTCACAGGCAGCCACCGGCGAGAACACCCTCGGCAACTCGTAGGCTGCGCCGAACGCGTTCCGACCCCGATCTCGACGCCGGGGTCGGAACGCGCATGTCCGGAGCGGACGGGCAGTCCCCCGCGTTCAGGGCCGCGACGACCGGTGACCCCTGTGCGGATCACCGCCGAACGCACCGGTCGCTGCGGATCAGATCAGCCGCAGGTACAGGGAGACGCTGTTGCCGGACGCGTTCCAGGCGAACGTCTTCTTGTTGCCCTTGGGACAGGCGTTGGCACTGTTGACCGCCACCGAGCCGACGCTGCCGTAGACCTCGGCGCACTTTCCGTCGGCCTTGGTGTCCTTCACGTAGCCGTCGACGTAGACCCGGCTACCCGAACACCAAACGGTCCAGTGGGCCTCGGCGCCGTTGATGTAGACGTTCTTCGTCTCCGGGCAACGGCCCAGGACGCTCACCTCTCCGGACGGCGCGGCGGGCGCCGCCGAGGCGACGGCCGTCCCCGAGCATGCCGCGAACGCCGCCACCGCGACGAGCCCTGTGATCATGCGTCGTTTCATGGTGTTGTCTCCCGTCTGTCATTGGTTGTGCAATGGCAGGACGACGCTATCCAGGGGGTCGGCCGAGCGCGTCAAACGTGGGGTGTATCCGTCCCCACCACGGTTGTTCCACATCCACGCGTCGACATACCGCCGTCGTGCCGGCCGACGCGGATCGGACCTCGATCGCCGGGTCCGGCCGGCGGGGCCACGCGCTACGGGCGGCGTCCGGCCGTAGACGAGAGGGAAGGCCCGGACGCCCCCGAAGGCGGTGACGGCCAGGCAGGCGCGGTCGGTGAGCGGTACGCCGGCTCGCAGCAAACCCCGTACCGCGCGGCCCAGTTCCGCCTGCGCCTCGCGTGCGGGCAGCAGTTCACCGAAGAAGACCGATCCACCGGCGTGGTACTCCGGATCCCGCAGCAGTGTCTGCGCCGGAGCGGTATCGCGGACGCACCAGCCGCCCCAGGGAAGCCGCAGGCGGATCCCGTACCCCATTCTCATCCCCCACCTTCGGCGACCCTTCGCGCCCAACCGCCGAGCCGAAATCCGCCCCGCCAACCGATCTGACCAACCAGGTGGTTCCGTACTTTGTCCGTCTGCGAGAGTTGACCCCTTGCGGCGGTGTCGGGCGGGACGCCGCACGCATGCACACACGCACACGCACACGCACAAGGGAGTCGACGTGATACCGACCGAGGCGGACCTCACCGAAGCCGTGTACCGGGCCGCCGGTGCCGCCGTCTCGGACCTGTTCCGGGAATACCCGGAACACGACTTCTACTACTGCGCGTTGGTCACGCCGGGCGAGGCCTTCGGGCCGTCGCTGTCGGCCTGGTCGACCCAGGCCCTGGCCGCCGCGTCGGGCGGATCCGCGACCGAGGCCGACATGTTGCGGTGGTCCTACGCGGACTCGCCCTTCTGCACCTACGGGGAGCGCCACCTCGCCCCGATCCGAAGCCTGTTCGACGCCCGACCGCAGGTCTTCGAACTCCCCGACGACGAGGCGGAGGCCGAGTTCGAACTGCGGCTGCGCGCGATGGTCGCGGCCATGGCCCGCCTCGACGCGGAAGGACTCTTCGGCCACGGTGAACAACGCCTGTCCCTCGTCGCCGTCGTCGAGGTCCCCGGCGACGAGGGCGAAAACGCCGCCCGCGCCTCCGCCCTGAACCCTCCGGCGGCCGCCGCCGCATACGTGGCCGAGAACTCGCCCGCATCACCGCTCTGAAGCTCCCGGCCCTTCTCCTGCCGGAGCGAAACGACGGCCCGCGAAGTCGTCGGAGGTGGTACGACGGCCGTGCGACGTGGGGTCCTTCGTCGCGCCCACCGGGTCGAATGGCCCTGCCCGTAGCCGGTGGCCGGGAGCAGAGTCGGGCAGGTGAGCCTGCGAAGAAAGACGGCCTTGCCGGCCGTTTGCCGCAGGACAATCCCACAGATCGGTGAACGACCGTGCCCCACACGCCCCCGGCCCCGACCTCGTCGGCGAGGCACCCCGCGCTCGTGCGCGGACTGACCCGCGAGCAAGTGCGCGAGCGGCTCGCCGAACACGGCCCCAACGTCGTGCGACAGGCGCGACGGACTCCGGTGTGGACGCGCGTGACGGCCCAATTGCGCGATCCGCTGATCCTGGTGCTCCTGGCCGCCGCCGTCCTGACCGCGCTGACCGGGGATCCGGCCGACACGGCCGTCATCGTCTTCGTCGTCGCGGTCAACACCCTGGTCGGCGTCGTTCAGGAGATCCGCGCCGACCGGGCCGTCACGGCCCTGTCGGACCTGTCGGTGCCGACCGTGCGCGTGGTGCGCGAGGGGACCGAAGGCGAGGTGGCCGCCGCGGATCTGGTCCCCGGCGACATCGTCCGGCTGGACGAAGGCGACATCGTGCCCGCCGACGCCGTCCTGTACGAGGCGTCGGGCCTGCTCGTCGACGAGGCCGCCCTGACCGGTGAATCGGTGCCGGTGGACAAGTCCGCACTCGATCCGGCCGGTGCGACCACCGCCGACAACCTGCTCCGGGCCGGCACGGTGATCATGCGCGGGCGGGCGCTGGCCGAGGTCACGGCAACCGGCGCACACGGTGCCCTGGGGCGAATCTCCGCCCTGATGCAGGAGCGCCCCGGCCCGACCCCGTTGCAGCGCAGACTCGCCCACCTCGGACGGGTACTCGCCGCCGTGGTCGTCGGCCTGTGCCTGCTCGTCTTCGTCCTGGGCCTGATCCGGGGAGAGCCGACCGAGTCGATGGCGGTCACCGCGATCAGCCTGGCGGTCGCCGCGGTCCCCGAATCGTTGCCCGCGGTGGTCACTCTGGGACTGGCCCTGGGCGCCCGGCGGATGGCGACACGGCACGCCATCGTGCGCAACCTGCCCGCCGTCGAGACGCTCGGGTCCGTCACGGTCCTCGCCACGGACAAGACCGGCACGCTGACCGAGGGCCGCATGGTCGCCGAACGAGTGTGGACCGCCCGGACGACGGCCGAACTCACCGGTAGGGGCTACGCGCCCGACGGCCGGGTGCTCGTCGACGGGCGACCACTCGACGACGGTTTCGCGCCGGACATCCGCGAGTTGCTCACCGCGGCGTCGCTGTGCAACGACGCCACTCTCGTACCCCCGGGAACCGACCCCGAGTGGTCGGCGCTCGGGGATCCGACCGAGGCCGCCCTGCTCGCCGCCGCCGGCAAGGTCGGGATCGACTGCGCCGTGCTGCGCGAGGAGTACCCCCGGGTGGCGGAGGCTCCCTTCGACAGCGACCGCAAACGTATGACCACCGTGCACCGCGACCACGACGGCCGTTTGCGAGCCGTCCTCAAGGGCGCCCCGGAGGTCGTGCTGAGTCCGCGCTTCGTCACCGCCGACCCCGACCACCTGCACGCGGCGCGCTGCGAGGCCGATCTCCTGGCGGCCGACGGATACCGGGTCCTGGCCGTCGCGACCGGCCGCCCGGACGCCCTGCCCGACCGCGCGGAGGACACGGAGCAGGGCATGTCCCTGCTCGGTCTGATCGCCATCAGCGACCCGCCCCGGGAGGCCGCCCGCGCCACCGTCGCCGCATGCCACGACGCCGGTGTCACGCCCGTGATGATCACCGGCGATCATCCGTCCACCGCACGAGCCGTCGCCACTCGGCTGGGCATCCTGCGCGACGGCGACACCACCGTCCTGACCGGCGCCGACCTGGACAACGACCCCGAACGTGACCCGACCACCGCTCGAGTGTTCGCCCGAACGAGTCCTGAGCAGAAGCTGACGATCATCCAGGCCTGGCAGGCCCGGGGCGACGTCACGGCGATGACCGGAGACGGTGTCAACGACGGGCCCGCCCTGCGCCGGGCCGACATCGGGGTCGCCATGGGCGGACGCGGCACCGAGGTGGCCCGTCAGGCGGCGGATCTGGTCCTGGCCGACGACGAGATCGGGACCGTCGTCGTCGCGGTGGAGGAGGGCAGGCGCGTCTACGACAACATCCGCCGCTTCCTCGTCTACGGCCTGTCCGGGGGCGCCGCCGAGATCGCCGTGATGATGCTCGGACCACTCCTGGGACTGCCCCTGCCGCTGCTCGCCGCCCAGATCCTGTGGATCAACCTGCTCACCCACGGGCTGACCGGCGTCGCCCTCGGCGCCGAACCCGCCGGTCCCGGCACGATGCGGCGCGCACCCCGCCCGCCCGAGCAGAGCATTCTCGGCGACGGCCTGTGGCAACGGATCCTGCGCCTGGGCCTGTGCGTCACCGCCATCAGCCTTGCCGCCGGGGCCTGGGGCGACCAGACCGGGCGAGCCTGGCAGAGCCTGCTCTTCCTGACCCTGCTCGGCGCGCAACTCGGTGTCGTCACGGGCCTGCGAACCCGGCTGCTCACCCGCGCAAACCCGTTCCTGCCGATCACGGTCCTCGCCTCCGCCGCTCTGGGCCTGGCCGGGGTGTACGTGCCCATGCTGCGGGACCTGCTGGGCACGCACGCCCTCCCGGCCACAGACCTCCTGATCCCGCTCGCGGGCGCCGCAGTCGGCTTCCTCGCCGCCCGCGCCGACCGATGGATCGCGGCGCGCGGGACGCGGGCTCGCGGATAGCACCGGGTCGCGGGTACGGCCCACGGCCACGACGACGCCCCACCGGCCACGCCGCCCGCCGGCGTGGTGTCCCGGATTTGCTCAACGCACGACTGCGGTGGTGGCACCTCCCGGCCCACGGCATCGACCCGTGTGGCCCCTGCCCGTAGGGCCGTTCGGCCCTTCACGCGACATGGGATGAAGCGCGAGCGTGTGGGCAGAGCGGAACCACGGCGACAAACGAGAGGACGAGCGATGACGATGGCGACGACTTCCGAGGCACCGGATCTGACGATGGTCGACGCGTGGTGGCGGGCGGCGAACTATCTCGCGGTGGGGCAGATCTATCTGCGCGAGAATCCGCTGCTCGCCGAGCCGTTGCGGCCCGGGCACATCAAGCCCCGGCTGCTCGGACACTGGGGCACCTCGCCCGGTCTGAACCTGATCTACGCGCACCTGAACCGGGTGATCCGCGAACGCGGCACCCACGCCATCCACGTGACCGGCCCCGGACACGGCGGCCCCTCCGCGCTCGCCGCCTCCTGGCTGGACGGCACCTACAGCGAGCGCCACCCGAACGTCCCCCGGGACGCGACCGGCATGGCCACCCTGTTCCGGCAGTTCTCCCAGCCCGGCGGCGTACCCAGCCACATCGCCCCCGGCGTGCCCGGCTCGATCCACGAGGGCGGCGAACTCGGATACAGCCTCTCGCACGCGTTCGGCGCCGCCTTCGACAACCCCGACCTGGTCGTCGCATGCGTGATCGGCGACGGCGAGGCCGAGACCGGGCCACTGGCCGCGTCCTGGCACGGGAACAAGTTCCTCAGCCCCCGCACCGACGGCGCGGTCCTGCCGATCCTGCACCTCAACGGCTGGAAGATCGCCAACCCGACCCTGCTCGCCCGCATGCCCCGCGCCGAACTCGACGCACTTCTCACCGGGTACGGCTGGCGCCCCATCCACGTCGAGGGCGACGAACCCGCCCGCGTCCACGCCGAGTTCGCAGCCGCACTCGAGGAAGCCCTCGACGAGATCACGCACCTGAAGGCGACCGCCCACACCCGCCCCCGATGGCCCATGCTCGTACTGCGCACCCCCAAGGGCTGGACCGGCCCGCACACCGTCGACGACACCCCCGTCGAGGGCACCTGGCGCTCGCACCAGGTCCCCCTGGCCGGCGTGCGCGAGAACCCGGAACACCTGGCCCTGCTCGACGCGTGGATGCGGTCCTACCGCCCCGACGAACTCTTCGACACCGACGGGCACCCCACCCCGATCGTGCTCGCCAACGTCCCCGCCGGCGACACCCGACTCGGCGCGGTACCCGAAGCCAACGGCGGCACCCTGCTGCGCGAGTTGCCGCTGCCGGACCTGCACGACTTCGCGGTCAAGGTCTCCGAACCCGGCGCGTCCTCCTCCGAACCCACCCGCGCACTGGGCGAGTTCCTGCGCGAGGTCTTCGCCCGCACGGCAACCCGCCGCGACTTCCGCCTGTTCGGCCCGGACGAGACCGAGTCCAACCGCCTCGGCGCGGTCTACCAAGCCACCGCCAAGGCCTGGCAGGAACCGATCACCGACCTCGACACCCACCTGGCCCCGGACGGGCGCGTGGTGGAGATCCTGTCCGAACACACCTGCCAGGGCATGCTGGAGGGCTACCTCCTCACCGGCCGACACGGCGTGTTCTCCTGCTACGAGGCATTCACCCACATCGTGTCCTCGATGTTCAACCAACACGCCAAATGGCTGCACGCCTGCCGCGAGATCGACTGGCGCCCACCCATCGCCTCCCTCAACTACCTGCTCACCTCCCACGTCTGGCGCCAAGACCAGAACGGCTTCTCCCACCAGGACCCCGGCTTCGTCGACAACGTCATCAACAAACGCCCCGAGGTCGTCCGCGTCTACCTCCCCCCGGACACCAACACCCTCCTGTCGGTGGGCGACCACGCCCTGCGCAGCCGCGGCCTGGTCAACGTCATCGTCGCCGGCAAGACCCCCACCCCCGACTGGCTCACCATGGACGAGGCCGTCCTGCACTGCACGCGCGGCGCCGGAATCTGGGAATGGGCCTCCAACGACAACGGCGACCCCGATGTCGTCCTGGCCTGCGCCGGCGACGTACCCACCCTGGAAACCCTCGCCGCCGTCGACCTGATCCGCCACCTGCTGCCGGACCTGCGCGTGCGCGTGGTCAACGTGGTCGACCTCATGCGACTGGTCCCCGAAACCGAACACCCACACGGCATGCCCGACCGCGAATACGACGCCCTGTTCGGCACCGACGTGCCGGTCATCTTCGCCTACCACGGCTACCCGTGGCTCATCCACCGCCTCGCCTACCGCCGGCACAACCACGCCCACCTGCACGTACGCGGCTACAAGGAATACGGCACCACGACAACCCCGTTCGACATGGTCGTCCTCAACGACATGGACCGCTACCAACGCGTCATCGACGTCATCGACCGCATCCCCGGCCTGGGCACCCGCGCCGCGACGGTACGCCAAACCATGGTCGACGCCCGCACCCGACACCACGCCTGGATCCTCGAACACGGCGAGGACATGCCGGAGGTACGCGACTGGACCTGGCCGACGGACATCCGCAAGCCGTAGCACCGAACCGGGCCCGCGAAGTGACCGCCCCACCCGAACCGGGTCGCACAACCGGACACTTCGCGGGCCCTGGGACCGCCCGTCGACGACGATCGCGCCGTGGCTCGGTGGGGGCGTGGTGGGCCGGCCCTCGGCACGGCGGAAACCCGGCCGGTCGGAACCGGTACCTTCCCCGCCTGCCCGCACCCGGACATTCGCCACTTGCTCGCAACCGAGACCACCAGCACCACCGGCCGAGCTCGGCATCGTCCTGGACGTGGTCGCGGCATGGACCGACGCCGACCCCGAACGGCCGCCTGGACCGCCCGGACGCCCCGCTGTCGGTGGCCCGCGAGCGGCTGGAGCGCGCGCTGGCGGACCTCGTACGGGTGCCGATCCCGCCGGAGCGCATCGTGGCCACCCCGCTGCACGGCAGCGCCGGCGAGGTCCTGGTCGCCCGCGCCCGGGACGCCCGGTTGCTCGTACTGGGCACCAGCGGCATCGAGTGCCCCACGATCCCCGGCCCCACGGGGTTGTACTGCCTGCGCCACGGCGCCACCCCGGTGGTCTTCGTCCCCACACCGGACGCCTGATCCCGCACATCACCCGGCACGCGTCCGACCGCCCGAGCCTGACGTCCAGGCTCGGGCGGTCGGTCGTTCACGGCGCCCCCGAGGTCCGATTCCGGGCGACACGGTTCACCATCCCACCGGCCCCGGGCGCAGCCGGCGTCCGGTGACGCGCGGTATCGCGGTCGGGCACGCCGCCTTGGAGGATGTGCGCGTCGGTGCCGCAGGTGGTGACGGCGTCCACGCGAACCACCGAGGATGACGGACACGTTCGCCCGGTCGGGTCGACGCGATGATCAGTCTCGGGGCGTGCGGTAACTTCGGGACAGGGCCGGTGGTCCCGGGACCATCAGGGCCGGGTGGCCCCCGCCCGCGCCGGCCGGGCGGGTCGGACCGCCGGGACGGCGAAGCGGCAGGCGATCGTGCGGTCGAGTCCCAGCAGGCGGATGACACGGGCCGGTTGGCCGCGAAGTCCGGTCAGGACGAGGGTGGTACGGGCGCGGGCGCAGTGCTGCCGCAATCTCAGGAACAGGTTGATACCGGAGGTGTCGCAGAAAATGAGCGCGCCCAGATCCAACCGGAGTTCGGCGGGGCCGGTTCGGGCGAGGGCGACCAGGGCCGGTTCGATGCTCGCCGCGCTGTCCAGGTCCAGTTCGCCGCGTACTTCCACGGTGAGGTGAGTGCCGGAAGACGCCGCACCACGGTGTCCGGTCGGGTGCGTCGCGATGGTGATCACTGTGCGTCTCGCTTCCTGGGCTGTCGGTGTCCGCCGGGGCGGCTGCGCGACCAGTTCAGTGGAAGTGCCGGCCGGGTGCCCAGAGGCGGACGGCTCCCGGACGGCGCCGAAGGTCCCGTCCGGGAGCCCTCAGGGCCCGCGCACGACGTCCTGCGCAGCGCGCTGTGGCTGGAACCCGGCACGATCGTGGTGGACGTGCGCGACGCGGTGGTGTGCCTGTCCGGGGCGGTCGACAACCATAGCCTCATCGACATCGTGGTGCGCCTGTGCCGTGCCGTCGACGGCGTCGAGAGCGTGACCCACACCCTGACCTTCGACTTCGACGACAGCCGCATCAGGCCCGGACCGGCGCACTTCGCCCGCCGCTCGCCCGGCCGTTGAGGAGGACACCGTGTTCCACGTCCTGGGCCGCATGACCGCATCCCCGGGGAACACCTCGACAGACTCCTGGCGTTCGGCCGACCGGTCACCTTCGAGCCGGGCACCCGCCTGTTCGAGGAGAACCGACCGGCCCGCGCCTTCCGGCTCGTCGAGGGCGGCTCCGCCTGCCTGGACATCCACGTCCCCGGCGGGCCCGCGGCAACCGTCGAGACCCTGGGACCGGGTGAACTCCTCGGCTGGAGCCGGCTGTTCCCGCCCCACTGGTGGCACCTCGGCGGCCGAGCCGTCGGCACCGTCCGGGCCGTGGAGTCCGACGCGGGCGCGATCCGGACCGAACGCGAGCGCGACCCGGCCTTCGGCCGAGCGATCACCCCCGCATGCGCGCAGGTGATCGCCGGCCGCCTCCAGGCGAGCCGACTGCGACTGCTGAACCTGTACGGACCCCACCACTCGACGAACGACGCCCCCGCCGAAGGCTGAGACCGCGCAGGCTCCGGAATCGATCTCGCAACCGATCGAGCCGCCGAACGCCGCTCCGCTGTGGTCCGGCGACGAAGGACGCCAGGCCGCCGAGACCACGCTCGGCGCGGATGATGTGGTGGCGGTCGTCATGGTGGCCTCTCGATCGACTCGATCTCGACACCTCACACACTGGCCGCCTCTCACCGCGCCGGGCAGTGGCGGACGGCCCGGCCGGCCCAGCCGAACGACCCGGCGCCGGGGGTCGAGCCGGTTCGCCGGGTGAGGTCACGTGTCCTTTTCGGAGGCGACGAGTGAACGTGTCTGGTGGGCGATCTCGACGTCCTCGCGGGCGGTGACGACGAGCGTGCGGACCGGGCCGCCGGCGGCGCCCACGTCGGCGTCGCCGCGCGCCTCGGCGTTGACCTGCGGGTCGAGGCGCACGCCCAGGAAGGCGAGTTCGCGAACGGCGTCGGCCCGGATGGCGTCGTCGTGTTCGCCGACTCCGCCGGTGAAGGCGAGTACGTCCAGGCCGCCCATCGCGGCTGCCATGGCGGCGATCTTCGTCCGGAGCCGGTAGGCGTAGATCCGGCGGGCGATCGTGGCGCGCCGATCGCCGGCCTCGGCCGCGGCGCGGATGGCCCGCATGTCCCCGCCGTGTCCGGCCAGCGCCGCCATGCCTCCGCCGTGTTCCAGCGCCTGTTCGAGGTCTTCCACGGTGACGCCCTGGCGCTGGAGCCACAGGATCAGGCCCGGGTCGACGTCGCCCGCCCGGGTCGCCATGACCAACCCTTCGGCCGGGGTGAATCCCATGGTCGTGTCGACCGATTCGCCGCCGCGTACGGCGGCCAGTGAGGCCCCCGCACCCAGGTGGCAGCTCACCACCCGCGCCGACGCCGGATCCACGCCCGCCAGTTCGCAGGCCCGCCGGGCGGCGTAAGCGTGGGACAGGCCGTGGAAGCCGTACCGGCGCAGCCCCCACTTCGTGCGCCAGCCCTCCGGCAGGGCGTACGTACTCGCCTCCGCCGGCAGCGTGCGGTGGAACGCGGTGTCGAAGCAGGCCACCGCCGGCACGTCCGGCAGCGCCCGACGAACCGCGTCGATCCCCGCGAGCGCCCGCCCCTGATGCAGCGGCGCCAACGGCGCCAGGCCGGCGATCCGCGCGAACACCGACGGATCGAGCCGGGTCGCACCGGTGAACTCCGCCCCACCGTGCACCACGCGGTGTCCGACCGCGTCGACGGTCCCGGCATCGCGCAGGAATCCGGAAACCGCCCCGTCCGGAATCACATCGGGGCACTCGACGGTCGACGCGCACACGACGGCGTCGCGCGCGTCGAGCACCGACAGCTTCACCGTCGACGACCCCGCGTTGACGACAAGGACTCGTTCCGTGCTCATGATGTTGGTACTCCCTCGTGATCGATGCGGATTCGATAAGCGGACGTCGGGATCGCATCCGCGGCGCGGCCTCGGATACCGAGGCTCGCACGGGTTCAGTCGTCACCCATGTGGGGACGCAGCCTGCCGCCGGTGACGTCGCTCGGACGGACCCGGGTCCAGACCTCCGCGACGCCTTCGGACCAGGTACGGGACTCCGCCTTCGCCGGCCGGGCCGTCTCGGCCGGATCGGGTCGTCCACCTCGAAGGCCACCCGCCCGACCAGATCGGTCCCGGGTCTCGGACGCGCGAGGGGACGCGGGCGCGGGTTCCAGTGCTCGAGCCAGTCCACCGACAGGTCGGTGCGGCGCGCGAGTTGCCGCACGGTGAGAAGGTTGGTCGGGGCGGTGTGTACCCGCCGTTTCGTCGTCCATGTCCGCGCCTCCGTAGGTGGGGGTGTTGCCTCCACCGACGGTTTCGCCTCGGGAGCGGGTCCGGCAGGGCCGTTGGACCCGTGCGCCCGGAAAATCTCCGTGCCCGAAGGGACTTGCGGGATGTTCGACCGGCTCACCCGCGCCGGGATCTCGGCGCGCGGTGGTACAGCGTCACCGGGACGTACGGCCAAGCCGGTGTGAAGGGGGCGAGGGCCATCCGAACGGCACCGCGTACACGACGGAACGCGGTGGCCGTCGGAGAGCCACCGACGGTGATGTCGGCGAGCACGACGCTCTCGCGCGCCGTCAGATCGACGTGCACGCCGACGGGCGCGGCCACTCCGGCAAACGCGCGGGACACCGCACGCGCCACCACCCGGTGCGCGGGGGGTTTGGCGGTCGGGCGCGAGGTTCACGACTCCGTCGCGACCGCCCGGCTCAGGTTCGGTGGCGCTCGTTGCCCTGGTGCAACTCGGTCATGTACACGGCGGCCTGGACGCGGCGTTCGAGGCCGAGTTTGTTCAGGACCGCCGAGACGTAGTTCTTGACCGTCTTCTCCGCCAGGCCGAGGCTTTCGGCGATCTCGCGGTTGGTCTGCCCCTGGGCGATGTGCTCCAGGACCTGTTGTTCGCGCTCGCTGAGCCCGGTCGGCCCCGGCTCCGCGGCCGGTCCCTGACGCACACGTTCCAGGACGCGCGTGGTCACCGCCGGGTCGAGCAGCGACTGTCCGGCGGCGACCGCACGCACGGCGGCGATCAGGTCCCGGCCGCGGATCTGCTTGAGCACGTATCCCGCCGCGCCGGCCATGATCGCCGCGAACAGCGCGTCCTCGTCGTCGTACGAGGTCAGGATCAACGCGTTGATCTCGGGGAAGCGCGAACGCACCTCGCGGCACACGTCGATGCCGCTGCCGTCCGGCAGGCGCCCGTCGAGAATGGCGACGTCCGGCCGCAACGCCGGAATGCGCCGGGCCGCTTCGGCTGCCGAACCCGACTCGCCTACGATCTCGATGTCGGGTTCACCACCGAGCAGGTCGGCCAGCCCCCTGCGAACCACCTCGTGGTCGTCCAGCAGGAACACACGGATGGGCGATGTCGACACGGCCCTCCTCCCCAGATCGCACGTAACTCCATTGTCGGACGTCGTGGACGCCCGTGCCTGTCACACCGTCACCGTATCGGGCGGTGCAGCCCCAGGAGAACGGTCGACACGGTGACCGTGAGGTCGGGCCGGACGTGGTCGGCGGTCCGCTCCGCCGTGTCCACGGATTCCTCCTCGACGAGAGGTACACCCCCACCCTGCGCCGCCCCCGCCGGTGCGCACGGGGCCTCCCGGCCCTGTCACGAGGTCTTCTTCAAGGCCGGTCGGCTTTGTTCGGGATGTCGTCGACCGAAATCGCGGATCTTCCGTGCGGCGAACAGAAGACGCGTGCGACGTGGTTTGACACGATGGACGCGAGAGCCGCTTCGACGGTCTTCGATCCTCTGGAGGGGTTGTGGCGTCGGAGCAGCGGCCGGCTTTGCCGCGGATGCGTCTGGATGAGTTGCAGGCGCATGTGGATGGTGCGTTCGGCTCGGGATCGGGTGAACGGGCTGCTGGAGGGCGTGCTGTCAGTGGGCAGTGATCTCGATCTGGAGACCGTCCTCCGCCGCATCGTCGAATCGGCGGTGTCGCTGGTCGATGCCGAGTACGGTGCTCTCAGTGTGATCGGTGACGAGCCGCCTCCGGACCCCTCGCCGTACGCTCCCGCTGCCTCCGCGAGGTCGACACCGCCACCCAAACCCTCGGCTTCGCCCCCACCCTGCGCGTCGACGGCCTCCTCGACACCACCGTCCCCGAACCCGTCACCGTCCACCTCGTCGCCGTCCTGCGCGAAGCACTCGCCAACACCACCCGCAACAGCGGCCCGGCCAACATGCGCGAACGCGCCGAAACCCTCGGCGGAACCTGCACATTCGGCCCCGCGCCCGACGGCGGCGCACAGCTCGAATGGCGCGTACCGCTGAGTTGACCGCGTTCGCCTTCAGGTCACTCGGCCCCGGTCGCCGGGCCGATCGGCCCCTGTGTCGCGCGGGCGGTATGCGTTGACATGGACTCGAAAAGGCAACGCCTCTCGCGCGGTTGCCCCTTCGAGAAGGGACGAGTCCATGTCTGCCATTCCGCCCCCTCCCACCGGACACGTGGTCGTCGGCGTGGACGGATCGCCCGCCGCGCTCTCCGCCGTCACACAGGCCGCCCTGGAAGCGGCGAACCGGCATCTGCCGTTGGAGATCGTCAGCGCCTGGACCCTGCCCGGCGACGGGCAACTCGACGCCTACGTGATGCAGATGCGCCGGGAGGCCGAGGAGGCGACGAAGGCGGCCGTCGCCCACGCACGGGCCCTGCACCCGCAGATCTGGACCATCGCCCGGGTCCGTCGCGGCCCCGCGCACGAGGTCCTGCTCGCCTCCGCCGAACACGCCTCCCTCGTGGTGCTCGGCAGCCGCGGACACGGCCGGACGGCCGGTCTGCTCCTGGGCTCGGTCAGCCTTTCGGTGGCCGCGTACACCCCGTGCCCGCTGCTGGTGGTGCGCGACCGGCGCGAGGCCCCGTCCCGGCCGGACGGTCCCGGTGAGGGCCTGGTGGTGGTGGGTGTCGCGGGCTCGGATTGCGGTCCCGCGGTGGAAGCCGCTTACGAGGAGGCCGAGTTGCGCCACCTGCGGGTGTGTGCGCTGAACGCTATCCCGCCGATCGTCCCGACCCCTCTCGGGCTGCCCGCAGCGGCCATCGAATCCCTGGCCGCGGAAAGTGCCGCGCGGCGGAGCGCCGTGGATGCCGCACTCGCCGCCTCGCGGGCCAAGCACCCCGAGATCGAATCGCAGGTGCGTGTCATACGCGAGGGCGCGAGTCAGGCGCTGGTGGAGGCATCGCGCGAGGCGGACCTGGTGGTCCTCGCCGCGCACCGTCGCAACGCCCGTTTCGGCACGCGTCTGGGACGGGTCGGTCACACGGTTCTGCACCACGCACACGCCCCCGTCCTGATCGTGCCGGTCGGCTGAGGCAACGGGCCGGGCCCGGCCGAAGTCCCCGATGCGGTCGGACGGTTCGTCATGGGAGCACAGTTCGTCACGCGAGCGAGGAAAGTGTACGAAGAGGACTGCCACCCGAGGCGGTCGTCCCCGATCCTTCGGGGACGACCGCCCTTTGCCGTGTCGGCCCGTCCGCCCCATCGGCAACGTCCCGGCGGCAACCGGCTGTTGGACCCACTGGTTCGGGTCTCTCGACCCTGGGGCGGACGCCGTGGTCGCGGGAGATTGGCATCACGGCCCGGCAGCGCACGTCGGCGGCCGAGCGTCGGGCACCGGGCCCGGCGCCACCAGGGAGGGAACCCGACATGGCAACCGCACACGACCACCG
>NZ_JBIRUB010000042.1:0-36970 GCF_044334985.1 Embleya sp. NPDC020630 | reverse complement strand
GGAGCCCTCCGGCTCGGAGCCCCGCACGCCGGCGGCGGCCCACCACCGACTCTGACCAGCCCCCCACCGGCCACCCGCAACCCAAGGCGCAACGCGCGTCAAAGCATGTCGTCGCCGGCCTGGCCGTGGCTTTGTGGGCCGGGCCATGACTGCGGATGCCGTCGCGCTGGAGGCCCGCAAGGCGGCCCAGGCCGAGATCGAACCCGGCTCCGGAGCAGGCCGCCGATGCCGCCATCGACAGTGCCTGCCGCATGCTGCGGCTGCCGTCGATCCATGAGGAGTTCCCCGACATCGCCGAGCGGGCGCTGATGGAGGGGATGAGTTACCGGGGCTTGCTTGCCGAGCTGTTGATGGCCGAGTGCGATGGCCGGGGTCGCCGCCGGTCGGAGCGGCGGATCAATGCGGCGAACTTCCCGCGGGGGAGGTCCCTTCGGGCGTTCGACTTCGACGCGAACTCACCATCGACGCGGCCACCGTCCACACTCTCGCCGGTTGCCGATGGACCAAGAACGGGCAGCCGCTCTGCCTGATCGGGGACACCGGCACCGGCCGTCCGGCACCTTCGTCCGGACGGCTGCCCGGTCCTCGCTCAGCTCTTCCGCGCACTCAGGACACAGAATTCGTTGCCCTCCGGGTCGAGGAGAGTCACCCAGTGCTGTTCGTTCTGCACGGTGTCGGCGCGCCGGGCGCCGAGGGAGAGCAGCCGGGCGACCTCGGCTTCCTGGTCGTCGGGGCGGAAGTCGGGGT
Source organism: Embleya sp. NPDC020630 (assembly GCF_044334985.1). Classification (NCBI taxonomy): domain Bacteria; kingdom Bacillati; phylum Actinomycetota; class Actinomycetes; order Kitasatosporales; family Streptomycetaceae; genus Embleya; species Embleya sp. NPDC020630. The sequence goes on along the minus strand of NZ_JBIRUB010000042.1, from coordinate 36,223 downwards.
GGAGCCGGTTCTTCGATGTCTTGCCCTCGGGGACAGGCACGAAGAGCAGCCCCGGCATCCGGTCCGGCTCGGGCCGGATCTCGATGATCTCCTCGGATTCGTCGACCACCACCCAGCCGAGAGCCTCGGCCCACCAGCGCCCGAGGGCGACGGGGTCGGAGGAGTCGACGATGATCTGTTCCCATTCGAGTGCCATGGGCGTGAGCATAAACAGGGTCGGCCGGCTGCCAGGGCTGGGGGTGAATGCCGTCGACCGCCGGTCCGGTGTGCGGATCGTGTCCCGCGAGAGCGGTGAGTAGCGCGATGTGGTGGCAGCAAGTCGCGAGAAGCGATCGCTGCTACACCACGCCAGGGGACACCCCCCCCCGCACGCCGGCGGCGGTCCATCATCGACTCGGACCGGCCCCGCACCGGCCACCCCCGGTCAAGAGCGCAACGCCCGCCGGGAACAGCCGCCGCGATTAATGCGGAAGGGAGTCTGCCGCATTCCCGTACATGCTTGTGACCATGGAGCCCCCTTCCCGCGCACCCCGCCCCCCGGTGTCCCGCCCCCCGGTGTCCCGCCGCGTGCTCAACCGGACGCTGATCGCCCGTCAGCTGCTCGCCGAGCGCACCTGCCGGCCCGCCGCGCAGGTTGTCCGGCACCTGGTCGCCATGCAGGCGCAGGAGCCGAACTGGCCTTATGTCGGCCTGTGGTCGCGCATCGCGGAGTTTCGGCACGCGGAGTTGACCGACCTGTACACGGACAAGGACGTGGTCCGCGGCCCGCTCCTGCGCGGCACCCAGCACCTCGCTGCCGCCGAGGACTATGCCTGGATCCGACCGCACTTCCAACCCGCGCCCGGGACCGAGCTGCGCGCGAGCTACTACGCCGCCGAGACGCGGGGCCTCGAACCCGACGAACTCGCTGCCACGGGGCGCAAGTTGCTCGCCGACGGGCAGCTCGCCCGGCGCGAACTCGGCCGGCTCCTGGGTGAGCGGTATCCCGGTCGTTCCGGGTATGTGCTCGCGGCGGCGGTCCAGCGCATGTTGCCGATCGTGCATCCGACGCCCAACGGCGTGTGGGGCGGCTGGGGCAACCGGCCGTCGGTGCCGATGGCCCTGGCGCCGGTCTGGACCGGGCGGGCGATGGACCCCACCCGTGACGTCCGCGAGCTGGTCGAGCGCTACCTGGCCGCGTTCGGCCCGGCGAGTGTGGCGGACGTACAGGCCTGGTCCGGGCTCAAGCGGCTGCGCGCGGTGATCGAGGCCATGCCGCTGCGGGTGTTGCGCGACGCGGACGGGCGCGACCTGTACGACCTCCCCGACGCCGAACTGGCCGCCGAGGACGCCCCCGCCCCGGTCCGGTTCCTGCCCGCCTTCGACAACGCCGTACTCGGCCACGCCGACCGGACCCGGATCCTGCCCGACGCGTACCGCCGCCGGGTCCTGCCGGGCAACTCACTCGTGTTGCCCACGTTTCTCGTCGACGGGTTCGTTGCCGGTACCTGGTCCGTACACCCCGCCGGCCTGCGCCTGACCCCCTTCGCCCCGCTGTCCGCCGAAACCACCGACGCGGTCATGGCCGAGGCGGCCCGGCTGTGCACGTTCGCCGCGCCGGCCGACTCCGCCGCCCGCGACGTCGAGATCCTGCCCCAGGGGTGATGACGAGTGCGCTGCCCATCCCCCACCTGAGGGATGGGCACCCGCCCAACCGCCGCGCACGATCGATCGGGTCGGAATCCGCCCACCCGAGGAGCGCGCAGCATGCAGGCCGTCATCGCCACCCGCAACGGCGGACCCGAGGTGCTGAGCACCGTCGACACCCATCCCACGCCGCGGCCCACCCGGGGCCGGGTCCTGGTGGCGGTCGCCGCGAGCGGGATCAACTACATCGACATCAGCCAGCGCCGCGGCGTGTTCGCCGTACCCACCCCGTTCGTCCCCGGTGTCGAGGGCGCCGGCACCGTCCTGGAAACCGGCCCGGACGTGGCCGGCGTCGCCGTCGGCGACCGGGTCGCCTGGGCCATGGACGGCTCGGTGACCACCGCGTACGGCGCCTACGCGCAGCGTGCCGTGGTCCGCGCCGACCGCCTGGTACCGATCCCGCCCCGCCTCGACGCGGAATCCGCCGCCTCGGTCCTGATGCACGGGATGACCGCGCACTACCTCACCCACGACGCCTACCGGATCCGCCCCGGCGACACCGTCCTGGTACACGCCGCCGCCGGCGGTCTGGGCGGCCTGCTCACCCAGTACGCCGTCGCCCGTGGCGCCCGCGTGATCGCCACCGTCTCCGGACCCGACAAACACGCCCGGGCCCGTGCCGCCGGCGCCGCCCTCGTGCTCGACTACGCCGGATTCGCCGACCGTGTCCGCGAGGCGACCGCCGGGCAGGGCGTGGACGCGGTCTACGACGGCGTCGGCGCGGCCACCTTCGACGCCGGCCTGGCGAGCCTGCGTCCGCGCGGCACGATGGTGCTGCTCGGCGGGATCAGCGGCCCGGTCCGCGACTTCGACACCGGCCGACTGCTCGCCGGCGGGTCGCTGCACCTGACCCGACCGGGGATCGCCGACTACATCCGCGACCGGGACGAACTCCTGCTCCGCGCCCGCGACGTGTTGGCCCGCACCGGGAACGGCACGCTGCGCCCGCACCTGGGCGGCCGGTACCCGCTGGCCGAGGCCCGCCGAGCACACGAGGACCTGGAGAGCCGCCGAACGACCGGGAAGCTTCTGCTGATCCCGGAGGTTGACTGAATCCGAAACCGAATCCGAAACCGAATCCGAAACCGAACCCGAAACCGAACCCGAAAACCGGATCCGAAAGCCTGCGACCCGACCAACCCCCGACCAACCCCCGACTGGCCACGACCAACCCCCGACCGGCCACGACCAGTCCCGACCCGCCCCCGATCAGGACGGAATCCCATGACCCGCCGACCCGACACCGACGCCTGGAAGCGCGACGAGCTGCTCGCCCGCGCCGCCGACGCGCCGGACGCGCTCGCGTTGTTCGCCGGCGCGTCCACCCGGCTGCGCCGCCTGGTGCCCTTCGACGCCGCCGTGTGGCGCGCCACCGATCCGCTCACCGGGCTGATCGCCGCGCCGATCCGGGTGGAGAACCTGGACGAGGAGGGCTGCGCCGCGTTCTGGACCAGCGAGTCGGACCCGGACACGGTCAACGCGTTCCGGGACTTGGTCGACGCCCGCGTCCCGGCGGCCGCGCTGCGGGAGAGCACCGGCAATCGGCCCGAACTCGGCCCCCTCTACGACGCGTACCTGCGCCCGCGTCGCTTCGGCGACGAACTGCGCGCGGTGTTGCGGGTGGGCGGGCGGCCGTGGGGCAGCGTGAGCCTGTTCCGCGACCGGGACCGGCCCGCCTTCACCGCCGCCGACACCGAACTGGTCGCCGGCCTGTCCGCGCCGCTCGCCGGGCGGCTGCGCGGGTTCCTGCGGCCGGCGGAGGTCTCGGCCGACGCGGTCGCCGAGGCGGGGGAGGCCACCGGCGTACTGCTCTTCGACCGCGCCGGGCGCCTGGTCTCGGCCAACGAACAGGCCCGCGCCCGGATCGCGAGCGTGACCGGCGAGCCGGGCGACCCCATGGCGCCGATGACACCGATCTGGATCGCCACCCTGGCCGCCGCCGGGACCGGCCGGGTCCGGGTGCGCACCAGGGCCGGGCGCTGGCTGGTGTGCCACGCGTCCCGGCTGAGCGGCGACGACGCGTTCACCGTGGTGATGATCGAGGCGGCCCCGGCGTCCGAGGTGTCCACGATCATCGTCGAGACGTTCGAACTGACCGCGCGCGAGACGGAGATCACCCGGCTGGTCACGAGCGGCCTGGCCACCGACGAGATCGCCCGCCGGCTGCACATCTCCACGCACACCGTGCGCGATCACATCAAGTCCGTGCTGGGCAAGGTCGGCGTCGCCAGCCGAGGCGAACTGGTCGCCAAACTCTTCACCGAATACGTGGCCCCGGCCACCGCGCCGGCGGTACACCGGGTCCGCACGGCGAGCTGACCCGCCCACCTCACCGCAGCACGGCCGTCAGCAGATCGGTACCGAGCGCCGCCGTCGCCTCGGTGTCGAGTTCGTGGATCACGTACCGGCCACGCCGCCGCGCGGTCAGCAGGCCGGCCCGGCGCAGTACCGCCAGATGTCGGGAGACCTCCGGCGCGCTCAGCGACCACGTCGAGGCCAACTCGCCGGTGGTGTGCGCGCCGCGCGCGAGGGTGCGGACCAGGCGCAGCCGTACCGGATGCGACAGTGCCGCCAACCGCAGCCGCACCGACTCCATCGGCACCGCCTCGGCCGGCTTGTGATCGGCGACCGCGACCGGATACTGCACGACCGGCCGCCACCCGCGCGCGTGCACCACGATCAGGTGCGGCGCGCCGAACACGGTGGGCAGGAACGTCACCCCGTCGCCCATCGCGCTGGTCGTGGTGTCCTGGAGCTTGTCCACCACGATCCGCTGCCGGTGCTCGTCCACCTCGATCGCCCCGGACACCGCCGTCAGCGCCTCGGCGACACCGCGCCGGGCCAGCAGATCGTTCTTGCGCCGCAGATCCGCCGTCAGCCGGGGCAGGACCCGGGCCCAGGCCGCGGCGAAGAACACCGCCTCGCACTCCTCCAACATCCGCCGTACCCGGGCCCGCACCATCGGCGGATCCGCGATCAGCCGCTCCGCGAAGGACGCCTGCCGCGAGCCCCGGGCGTACGCCAGATCCAGGGTCCGCTCCCGGGTGGGCGCGTCCCGCAGCGGCGATGGCCTGCCCAGCAACAGCCGGTCCGTACCGCAGGTGGCGACCAGTGCGGCGGTCACGTACGTGTCGTCGTCGAGCAGGTCGACCCGGTCCAACTCGGCCGCCAGTGTCGGTTCGGGATGTCCCGGCAGCAGGAAGTCCGCCTGCGAGGCCCGCCACAGGAACTCCGCCTCCAGCAACTGCTCGGCCAACTCCGGCCGCAGCGCGGATCGGGTCTCGACCGCCCAGTCCCGTTGTCCGGGATGGTGCGCGGGCTCGGCCAGCACATGCAGCATCGCGGTCAGCTCGGCCAGCGGGGACACGGCGAACAACAGCCGCTCGGCCGGCACGCCGGTGATGTCGATGGTCAGGCTCACCCCGGGATCATCGCAGGTGGTGGCGGTACGGCCGATCTCGATTGACGACCATCGTCAATCGACGTGACGGCCGACGGGCACGCCGGCCACGGTGTCGCCATGACCACGACCCCGGCCCCCGCGACCTCCGACGACACCGCGTCCACCCCGACCACGGGCGACGGCCGCGCCGGGCCCGACGCGGGGCCGCTCGGGCCGACGCCGGTACACGAGCGCCCCCCGCGCCCGCGCCTGACCACCCTGATGCGGGCCTCCGGCGGCCCCCGCTACACGACGGCGCTCGCCGTGGACGCGCTCGGAACCGGGATGTTGCGCCCGTTCCTGCTGCTGTACGGGATCCAGGTGCTCGGCCTCGGCGTGGCCCGCACCGGCACCGCGATGTCGATCGGCATGCTGTTCGGCCTCACCGCCGTGCCGTTCCTGGGCCGGTGGCTCGATCGCGGCGCGCGCAGCGCGGCGGTGGCCGCGGCGATGTCCGTCCGGGTCGTCGGCGTCGCGGTACTGCTCGGCAGCGCCGCATGGGGTGGCTCCGCCGTGTGGGCGTTCACCGTCGCCGCGCTGTTCCTGGGCATCGGCGACCAGTGCTGGGCGCCGGCGCACGCGGCGCTGGTGGGTACGGTCGCCGACGAGCGGTATCGGGACGCCGCGCTCGCCGCCGGCCGGTCGTTGCGCAACGCGGGCCTGGGGGCCGGCGCGCTGATCGCCACGATGGCGATGGCCGGGGGCACGGGGGCGCTGCGGATGCTCGCGGCGGTGACCGGCATCGGCTACGCCGTCGCCGCGTTCCTGGTCCGCTCGCTGCGGGTGACCGCGACGGGCCGGTCCGGGGATCGGGACACCTCCGGGCCGAACAAGCCGAAGTCGCGCGCCGCCGGGGGCTCGTGGATCACCGCGCTCGACGTGGCCAACCTCCCGTACGCGTTCTGCTTCAACGTCCTGGAGGTGGCGCTGCCTGCGGTGCTGGTCTCCCACCTGCACGCGTCGCCGGCCTGGTCCGCCGGCATTTTCGTGGGCAACACGGTCATCGTGGTCGCCACCCAGATCTCCGTCGTGGTCTGGCTGTCCCGATACCCCAGGCGCTCGGCCCTGGCCGGCGCGGGGCTCGTGCTCGCCGTGTCCTACCTGGGCTTCTGGGCGGCTGGCGGCCTGGGCGGCAATGCCGGGGCGGCGGCCATCGGACTGGTGTCGGTGCTCTACACGGCCGGCGAGATCATGTACACCGGCAGCGCCATCGCCCTGATCGTGGCCACCACGCCCGCTCATCGCCTCGGCCGCGCGCTGTCCCGCTTCCAGTTGTCTTCCGGGCTCGGCGCCGCGGCGTCGCCCGCGGTACTGATGGCGCTGTTCGCGGTGGGGCCGGGGTTGTTGTGGGCCTCGTTGGCGGCGGCCACGCTGGCGGCGGCGGTGGCGGTACGGCGGTGGGCCCCGGACGATCACCGGGCGCCGGACTCTCGCAGGGCGCCGGATCCTCGCAGGGCGCCGGACTCACGCGGAGCCGCCCGCCCCGGCACGGCCGACGGGGCCCGGTCGGTGATCGACCGGACCCCGTCGTGAGGGTGGTGCCGCGACCCGTGCCGCGAGCGCCGACTACGCCGGGGGCGCGACGCCCGCGAGCGCGGTCGTCACGCTCGTGACCAGGCCGAGGAGGTCCTTGGCGATGGTGGTGACCACGGTCGGCACGTCGGGGTTCGGAGTGCCCGGGGGAACCGCGACGAGCGCCTGAACCGCCTTGAGCAGGTCCTGGCCGTCCTTGAGCAGCGCGGCCACCGCGTCGGCCGGCGACAGCGGCACGGCCGACGACCCCGCGCGCGCCGGAGGGGCGACGGGGGCGGCCGGGAGCTTGTCCAGCAGCGCCTTGGCCAGGGCCTCCAGGGAGGCGACGGCGTCGTTGACCTTGGCCACGTCGGGCGGGACGGCCGTGGCCGCCGCGACCAGGTCGCCGACCGCCTTGGTCACCGCACCGACCGCGCCCAGCTGGTCGAGCAGCTGGGTCGCCGCGTCCGGCACGGCCACGGGAGCCGCGGCGACGGTGCGCGGTGTCGTCGAGGCGGTGCCGACCTCGGTGACGGCCACCGCCGCCCCGACACCCATGAGGAGAGACAAGCCGGTGGCGGCGGCGACGATCCGGGTGTTGCGCATGACTGATGGACCCTTCCATAAGGAAACGGGGAGTGCCCATCAACGGTCACCCGGAATATCACATACAGCAACCGGGATATCACACAATGTATTGATGCCCGGTGTGTCGCCCGCCTGCTCCCGCGTATCGACGATGGCCTCCTTGCGCGAGCCGCACGATTTGCGTGACGGGGCACGGCCATCGTCGGGGTGTACGGGGCCGCCGCGCGCCGCTTGTGAGCCGCAGACCCGGACCGGGGAACTCCGCAAGCCGTGGCGAAGGTTGACGGTGTGGCAGGTGGCCGGCGCCGATTGTCCGGGCCGGCCGTCGGACGGGGACGAGAGGCAACCATGTGGACGCGACCGCGATCGTCGAACTGCTCGACACACCCGAGGCCCGGGCGAATCCTTATCCGCTGTACGAACAGGCCCACCGGTTGGGCCCGGTGGCGCGGGTGAGCGACACGCTCGTGCTGGTCACCGGGTACGCCGCCGTCGACCGCGTGCTGCGCGACCGGGACTTCGGCGTGGTCGATGCCGAACTGAACGCCACGATGTTCGGCGACCATCGCGAACCGCCGTCGCTGGAACTGTTCGGCCGCTCGATCCTGCAGGCCAACCAGCCCGCGCACGCCCGGATGCGCGCCCCGATCGCGGCCGTGTTCACACCCCGCCGGATCGCCGCCATGCGGCCGGCCGTCGAGCGGGCGGTGGACCGGCTCCTGGACGACCTGGCCGAGGCCGGACGTGGCGGCGAACCGGTCGACTTCATGGACCGGTTCGCCTTCCCCCTCCCGGTCGGGGTGATCTGCGAACTGCTCGGTGTGCCCGAGGCGGATCGACGCCGGTTCCGGGGGTCGGCGCACGACCTCATGACGGCCCTCGAGTTCATGACCGTCGAGCGCGACCTGACCGCCGCGGACCGGGCCGCCGGGGAACTCCAGGACTATTTCGCGGAGTTGGTCGCGCAGCGGCGGGCGCACCCGAGTGAGGACCTGGTCGGCGCCCTGGTCGCGCTGCGCGACGCGGACCCGGACAGCGGGATCACCGACGCCGAGCTGATCGCCAACCTGGTGCTGCTCCTGGTGGCCGGGTTCGAGACCACCACGAATCTGCTCGGCAACGGCCTGGCGCTGCTGTTCGGGCACGACGGCGCGCGCACCGCGTTGACCGAGGGGACATTGCCGCCGGGCGACTTCGTCGAGGAGGTGCTGCGGTACGACTCGCCGGTCCAACTCACCTCGCGGATCGCGCTCCGCGACGGCCTGGAGATCGAGGGCGTCGCGGTGCCCAGGTTCGCCGAGGTGCTGCTGCTGATCGGCGCGGCCAACCGTGACCCGGTGCGCTTCCCCGAGTCGCAGCGGTTCGATCCGTGGCGGGCCGAGATCGCGCCGCTGAGCTTTGGCGCGGGGATCCACTATTGCGTCGGCGCCATGCTCGCTCGACTCGAGGCGACGGTGGCCTTCCCGCGATTCCTGGCCCGCTTTCCCGTGTCGGCCCAGGCGCCGGGCGCGGTTCGGGACGACCGCCTGCTGCTGCGTGGGTACGGCGAACTCCCGATCACCGTGGGCGGTTGATCAACCGACAGCAGACAGCCGAGAGCCGACAACGGGGCGACGCCCCGGCCGACGGGCGGCCGGGGCGTCGCGGGGGTCTGTCCCAACTTGCGGTCGCGCTGGGCGACATGGATCGATTCGAGTGGGGTCACGCGGGTCGGTTCACCCGGCCGCGGAGTCCCCGTGGGCGGCGCGCTCGTAGATCCGCTTGCCTCGGCCCGGCGGCACCGCGGGCTCCAGCTCCGGCAGAACCTCGGCCAGGAGTCGCTCGAAGTCGTCGTTGTCGAGCCACTCGGGCTCGGCCTCGGGCTGTCGCTGATGCTCGTCCATCCCCCGATGCTGCCACGTGACGATGTGGTTGGCTGCCACAGAAGCCCAATCGATTGGCAAACGGCATCCCAACCCATTCAGGGCAAGACGACCAAGCCCTGTTCGGAATGGGCCGGTTCGACCTGATTCACCGGCTCGCACAGGGGGTGGGGCGGCCTGGTGACGTCCACTACATTCACGCGCGTCGACCCTGATCGGTTCCCGAATCCGTCGGCGAATCCGACCGATGGTCCCCGCAGCCCCGAAATCCGGGGGCGGCGCGGGGAGTTTGCGCGTCCGTGGCCGAGAATCTCGCCGCAGGAGCGGCCCGGGCCCGGCGGAGGTCCGTCCGGGGTTGTCCGAATGGCTGTCCGAAACACCCCTGGCACGTGTCGACTTCCCCGGGTGCCGGTCCCCGACGCCATCGGCTTCCGCGGGCGTGGGGGTTGGATCACGGTGTGCGAGCGGTTGGGGTGCGGCGACGTGGCGGTCGACGTCGGCGTGCCGGGCCTGGCGAACACCTGATGGATCATCAAATCCTGGTGACGGGACGGTGAATCGTGGTGGGCGAGTTTGGCCGAGATGGGCTCTACCCCTTGGCGACGGAACCCCGCAGTGCTTCAATGTGACTCGTCCTAGTTAGGAAACTTTCCTAACAAAGGATTCCAGCCGGCACGCCAAGCCCCCCGAACATGGCCGTCATCGGCCGGAACGGAGACGCACGTGCACGCTCAACTCGGACGCAGCCGCAAGCGCCTGACCCTGCTTGTGGCCACCGGCCTGCTGATCGCCGTACCCGGGCCGCTGGCCCACGCGGCGACCACCGGCGCGGCATCGTCGGGTTCGACCGCCTCGGCCACGGCCGCCGCGCGCGTCGACCTGGACGACCCGCACAAGAAGGACATCGCGATGCAACTGGTGTCCAGCGCGGAGAACTCCTCCCTGGATTGGAAGGCGCAGTACAAGTACATCGAGGACATCGACGACGGCCGCGGCTACACGGCTGGCATCATCGGCTTCTGTTCCGGCACGGGCGACATGCTCGACCTGGTCGAGCTGTACACCGCGCGCAAGCCCAACAACGTGCTGGCCAAGTTCCTGCCCGCGCTGCGCAAGGTCAACGGCTCGGACTCGCATTCCGGGCTGGGCAGTTCCTTCGAGAAGGCCTGGGCCACCGCCGCGGGCGACCCCGACTTCCGCAAGGCGCAGGACGACGAACGGGACCGGGTGTACTTCAACCCGGCGGTCAACCGCGGCAAGTCGGACGGCCTGGGCGCGCTGGGCCAGTTCATGTACTACGACGCCATCGTCATGCACGGCGACGGTGGCGACCGGGACAGCTTCAGCTCGATCCGTGCCAACGCCCTGAAGAAGGCCAAGCCGCCGGCCCAGGGCGGCAACGAGACCACCTACCTCAACGCCTTCCTCGACGCCCGCAAGGTCGCCATGAAGCACGAGGACGCGCACAGCGACACCAGCCGGGTCGACACCGAACAGCGCGTCTTCCTCAAGGCCGGCAACCTCGACCTCAACCCGCCCCTGAACTGGAAGGTCTACGGGGACAGCTACTCGATCAAGAGCTGACCCCGACCCGCGGCGGTCCCGGATCCCCCCGACCCGGGACCCCCACCCTTCCCGTGCACCGCAAGGCCGCCGCCCTCCCGCGGCGGCCTTCCGCATGCCCGGGGACTCGCCCACGCGGTGGCCGCATACCGCGTCAAGTTCACAACCATACGGTTGCCGGTGATGCTCGGCCACCACCTCCGGTGCGCCGACCGAGGCCCGCCGCCTCCTCGGGCGAGTCGCGCCGGGATACGGGACCGCCGGTGGTGAATGGGGCGTGTGAAGATGGGCCGGTGACGGATGTGGGTTGGGATGCGGCTTTGGTGGGGCGGGGCGAGGAGGTTGCTCGGCTCGAGGAGGCGCTGGGGCGTGGGCGGGCCGGCGATCCCTGTGCCCTGCTCGTAGCCGGGGACGCCGGTGTGGGCAAGACGCGGTTGTTGGCGGAGGCGGCGGCTCGCGCGGCCGGAGCCGGGATGACCGTGTTGACCGGGCACTGCGTGGACCTCGGCGACGTCGGGCTGCCCTACCTGCCGTTCGTCGAGGTGCTGCGGCGGTTGGAGGCCGACGAGCGCCATGCCGACGTGCTGGCCGCGCATCCGGCCGTGGAGCGACTGCTGCGGGCCGGCGGGGGCAAGGAGCACGCCGGCGAGATGCCGGACTCCGGCGTGCGGCTGCGGCTCCTGGAGGACGTCGCCGGGTTGCTCGGGGACCTGGCCGAGCAGGCGCCGGTGTTGTTGGTGATCGAGGACGTGCACTGGGCCGACCAGTCCACCCGCGACCTGCTGCGCTTCCTGCTCAGCCGACTCCTGCCGCAACGCCCGGGAGCGGCCGGCTACCAGCGGCTGACCGTACTCGTGTCCTACCGCTCCGACGACCTGCACCGCCGCCACCCGCTGCGCCCGCTGCTCGCCGAACTGGTGCGCCTGCCGTCCGTCGGGCGGCTCGACCTGCGGCCGATGGACGACGACGACGTGGCCCGCCTCGTCCGGGGCCTGGCCGCCGACCCGCTGCCCGAGGACACGGTCCGGGCCATCGTCGAGCGCGCCGAGGGCAACGCCTTCTACGCCCAGGAACTGCGGGCCGCCACCGACGACATCGACGGCGGTGTGCCCAGCGGCCTGGCCGAGGTGCTGCTCACCCGGATCGAGCAGATGTCGAACGTGGCGCAACGGGTGCTCCGGACCGCGGCCGTGGCCGGGCGCCGGGTCGAGCACGGACTGCTCCGGGACGCCGTCGAGCTGCCCGACGACGAGTTGGAGACCGCGCTGCGCGAGGCCGTCGGGCGGCATCTGCTTGTCGCCGACGAGGGCGATACGTACGCCTTCCGGCACGCGCTGACCCGCGAGGCGGCGTACGAGGACCTGCTTCCGGGCGAGCGGGTCCGGATCCACGCCGTGTTCGCCCGGCTGCTCGGCGAGCCGGGCCGGCGGTCGGGCAGTGCGGCCGAGCGCGCCCACCACTACCGCGCCGGTCACGACCTGCCCGGCGCGCTCACCGCCTCCGTCGAGGCCGCCGATTCCGCCGCCCGGATGGGCGCGCCGGCGGAGGAGATGCGCCGCCTCGAAGCGGCCCTCGAGGTGTGGGACGCGGTGCCGAATGCCCGCGAACTGGTGGACAGCGACGACGTGACGCTGATGATGCGCGCCTCGGCCGCCGCCGTGCGGGCCGGCGAGGCGCATCGGGCCGTCGCGTTCGCGCGCAGCGCGCTGGACCGGGTCGGCGAAAACGCCGACGTCGACCTCGCCGTCACCGTGCGCTACACGCTCGCCTCCAGCCTGATGAACGTGGACAACCTCCACGCCGCGTTCGAGTACAGCAGCCAGGCGCTCGCGATGATCCCCGCCGACCCGCCCTCGCGCACGTGGTTGTGGGCGGCGGCCACCCACATCCAGGCCGCCTACTACCTCAACGACGACGAGACCGCGCGTCGACTGGGCCACCAACTACTGGCCGCCGCCGAGGAGTTGGGCACCGACGATGCGCTCGCCGATGCGATCATCTCGCTGACCGGGCTGGAATGGGGCAGCCGCCAGGTCCTGGAGGGACGTGAACGGCTCAGTCAGGCACGCGACTTGGCGCACAAGTCGGGGAACACCGCGATCGAGTTGCGGGCGCTGTTCAACCTGGCCATGGGCAGCTTCGAGTCCGGTCGACTCGCGGAGAGCCTGGGCTGGCTGGACGAGGGCCTGGAACTGGCCCGCCGCACCACCAGATCCACCTCGCCCTACCCGCTGGACATGCAGTATCTGCGAGCCCAACTCCTGTACACCCTCGGCCGCTGGGACGAGGCGCTCGAAGTGGTGCCCCAGACGGTGCCGTCCGCGTTTCGGCACGTCGCGGAGGCGGCGCTGTACGTCCCGCTGGGTCGGGGCGAGCCGGGCGTCGCGGAGCGGGCCCGCGCCCTGTTCGAGGAGCGTCCGTTCAACTGGATGGGCACCCTGATCGGCAGCCTGGTGCTCACCGACGAGGCGGCCTGGCGCGGCGATTCCACGGCGGCGGCCGAGTGGGCGCGGCGCGCGCTCGACGCGTTGTCCGAGGACCGCAACCCCTACCCCGACGCGGGCATCCGGATCTCCGCCCTGGCCCTGTCCGCGATCGGCGACACCGCGACCGAGCTGCGGGCGGCGGGGGACACCGAGGCGGCGGCCCGGGAGGTGGCGCGGGCCGAGCCGTTCATCGAGCGGGCCCGCACCACGATGTCCTGGCCCAATCGGCGCTTCCCGCGCACCGGACCCGAGAGCGTCGCCTGGTTGTCGCGCGCCGAGGCCGAGTGGTCGCGGGTGCGCGGCGAGGTCGACGTCGCGCTGTGGGAGAAGACCGCCGAGGCGTACGGCTACGGCAACGTGTTCGAGCAGGCGCGCAGCGAACTGCGGCTGGCCCAGGCACTGGTGGCCGCCGACCGGCGAGACGAGGCGACCGCCCTGGCGCAGCGGGTGCGGGAGACCGCGGAGCGGCTGGGGGCGATACCTCTGCGCGACGCGGTGGACGCCATGGTGCGGCGCGGGCGACTGGCCGGTGCGGCGGCGGCGTCGGCCGACGAGGTGACGCTGACGGCGCGCGAGCGTGAGGTGTTGGAGCTGCTGGCGCGTGGGCTGAGCAATCGGCAGATCGGCGAGGAGCTGTACATCAGCGCCAAGACCGCGAGTGTGCACGTGTCCAACATCATGGCCAAGGTCGGCGCCTCCCGCCGCACGGAGGCGGTCGCCCTGGCGCGGCGCAGCGGGTTGATCCCCGACTAGAGAATCCAGGAACCGGCCTGCCCGGCGGCGTGTCGGCGGTGGATGCCCGGTTGCGGGCTTCGCGGGACGGTCCGGGCGCCCCTCCGGCCACCCGTGCGCTCCCTTTGGTACCCGTAGTGTGGCGCCGCCACGGGCATACCCCACTTGTCGGCCGGGAGGGGTTGGGGATGGCGGGGCATGTGCCACCGGAGTTGGGCGAGTTCGACGAGTTGGGCGAGGGTTACGACACGCCCTTCGACGGGGAGGCGGCGAACGCGGGACTGGGTCGTATGGTCACCCGGTTGCCGGTCGCGTTGGCGCAGGTGTGGCGCCTGGCGTGGGCGGCCAGTGGGCGTGCGGCGGTGGTGTTGGTATGCGCCCAGGCCGCCGCCGGGGTGGCCACCGCACTGGCCCTGTTGGCCACGTCGCGGGCGTTGTCGGCGCTGTTCGCCTCGGGGCCGGCGGCGGACCGGGTCGGCGACGCGGTGCCGGCGGTGATCGCGGTGGTGGTCGCGACCTCGGCCCGCGCCGGCTTGGAGACGGTGGTGCAGGCGACCCAGGCCCGCCTGTCGCCGGGGATCCGTCGGGTCGCCGAGGAGCGCCTGCACGCGGCGGCGGTCGGCGCCGAGTTGGCCGCGTTCGACGACGCCGACTGGCACGACGCGCTCGCCCGGGCACGCGACCGGGGCATCGACCACGCCCAACTGGCCCTCGCGCACGCGGTCGAACTGCTCGGTGCCCTGGTTGGCTTGCTGGTCGGCATCGGCGTGGTGACCGGGCTGCACCCGGTACTGCTGCCGCTGTTGGCGCTGTCGATCGCGCCGCAGGGGTGGGCGGCGCTGCGCTCGGCCCGGATCGGGTTCGAGGGCATGGTCCAGCGCATGACGCTGTATCGGCGCCTGTGGTTGTTCGCCGATCTGCTCACCGCCAGGGAGGCGGCGGCGGAGGTGCGGGCCGGGACCGCCGAGGAGGCGCTGTTGACCGAATTCCGGCGCCTGGCCCGGCTGGTCGAGCAGGCCGAGGTGCGGGTGGGCTATGCCCAGGTGCGGGTGGGCGTGGTTGGGCGTACCTTGTCCGGCCTGGCGTTGGGGGCCACCTATGTCGCCCTTGGACTGCTGGTCCGCGCCGAGATCGTGCCGCTCGCGGTGGCCGGTACGGCGGTGTTGGCGGTGCGGACCGCGAGCGGTTCGCTGGCCACGCTGATGGTGGCGGTGGACCGGCTCTACGAGAAGTCCCTGTACATCACCGACTATCACGCCTTCCTGGCCGAGGCGGCCGGCCGGGCCCGGCCGCCGGCGGTGGGCGAGGTGCCGGACGGGTTCGCCGAAATCCGGTTACGGGACGTCTACTTCGCGTATCCCGGCAGCGCCGGCCCGGCGCTGCGCGGGGTCGATCTGGTGATCCGCCGGGGCGAGACGGTGGCCCTGGTCGGGGAGAACGGGTCCGGCAAGACCACGCTCGCCCTGCTGTTGGCCGCGCTGCATCGGCCGGACAAGGGCACCGTGCACTGGGACGGCACCGATCTGGCCATGGTCGACCCGGTGGGGGTTCGCGAACAGGTGGCGCTGGTGATGCAACAGCCCACCCGGTGGCCGCTGACGGCGCGCGGCAACATCGTGCTCGGGCGTGCCGATCGGCCGGACGCGGACGGGACCGCACTGACCCGGGCGGCCCGAGACGCGGACGCGGACGGCCTGATCTCGCGACTCCCGTACGGCTACGACACGTTGTTGTCGAAGAAGTTCCGCGCCGGGGTGGATCTGTCCGGCGGCCAGTGGCAGCGGATCGGGATCGCGCGCGGCTTCTACCGGGATGCCCGCCTGCTGATCGCCGACGAGCCCACCGCTGCCCTGGACGCCCGCGCGGAGCACGCGGTCTACGCCAACATCCGCCGGCTCGCGGCCGGTCGTACGGTGGTGCTGATCAGCCACCGGTTGGCGTCGGTTCGCGAGTGCGACCGGATCGTCGTGTTGCGCGCCGGCGAGGTGGTCGAGCACGGTACCCACGAAGAATTGATGCGCGAGAACGGCGAATACGCCGACCTGTACCGCATCCAGGCATCGGCCTACGTGGATTGACCAGCCGGGGCAACGCCCCTACTGCCACTCAGAGTTCGTCCAGAAGCAGCAGTGACGGCGGGCGCTCCGTGCTCGTCGGGTGCATGCGCAGGAGTTGGTGCAGGGCGCCTGCGCTGCCCGGGAGCAGGGATGCCGTGGTGGTGTGCCGGGTGGACGTGGTGTGCGGGCCGTAGGTTTCGAGCCCGGTCAGCAGGAGCGCGTCGAGGTGGGCCCGGGTCGGGGCCTGTGGCAGGCGGGAGCGAAGCTGTCCGGGGGCGCCGCGCAGGAGGGTGTCCAGGAGTTCCCACGAGCCCAGGTCGCCGTGGCACAGCGTGTAGTCCCAGCCGAAGCCGGTGCGCCAGGTCGCGACGGCCGCGCGCAGGGCCCGGTCGAGGTGTTCCGCAGCGCCGGTGCGCCGGTACAGGTCCCAACCGGCCAGGCCGATCCCGGTGCTGCCGTGGCACCAGGAGTCGAGGAACAGGACCTCGCCCCGCTGCCGGCCGTCCAGCCAGCTGCGCACCTCCGGGTCGTACAGGGATTCCTGGAACGCCCAGGCCAGATCGGCGAGTTCGAACCACTCCGGCTGGTTCGCGGCAAGGCCGAGTCGGGTCAGCGCCCAGGCGATGCCCGCGGCGCCGTGCGCGAAGCCGCCGATGCCGTCGGGGAAGAGTACGGTCGGCCAGCGGGCGGTGCGTCGGCCGAGGGCGTCCTCCTCGACGACGGCACGTCGCCCGAGCAGTTCCGCGGCGGATTCGGCGACGTCGCGCCAACGGCGGTCACCGGTGCGGTCGGTCAGGGCGAGCATCGGCACGATCAGTCCGGCGGCGCCGCCGGCCAGGTCGAGGATGGTGTCCTCGGCCAACAGGCCCGGTGCGCGCTCGGCGTGCCGGATCGCCCGTTCCAGGTCGGCCGGTCGGCCCGACGCGGTGTGCAGGGCCAGCCAGGTCCGGACCGCCGCGCCGATCCCGTCGAACGCGCCGACCCGGGTGGTGGGTACCGCGTCCTCCATCGCCGCCAGTGCCCGGATCGCCCCCTCGGTCAGCGCCGGCAGCCCGTCCACGGCCGGCACCCGGCCCGCGCGGGACTCGGTCAGATACGCCCGCAGGGCCAGTGCGACGCCGGCCTGTCCGCTGTACAGGTCGGCGGCGAACGGGCGCACGTTGAAGCCGCTGTCGGTGTACACCGGCCCGATCCAGGTGGCCGTCCCGTCCGCGCCGACGACGGCCCGGGCGCACAGGTCGCGCGCGGATTCGGCGGCGAGGGCACGCCGGCGTTCCTCCCGTCGGTCGGGTCGTACCGTCACCTCGCGGTGTCGTTCCCCCTCGGGCATCGCGCTGCGGTCGCGGTAGACGCCGAGCAGCGAGGAGCGGATCATCACCTCCTCGAACTCCGGGTCCCCGGCCCGCCAGCGGGCGACGCTCTCGTCGATCAGGTGTGCGGGATCGCCCCATTCGGTGCCGCGCGGTCCGGTCATCCGCCCCCGCTCGGGCCGGACGCCGAAGAACGGGATGTCGCCGTCGAGGAGATCGGCGACCTCGGCGCCGACCACCTCCGGCGTGTCGGGGGCGCCGTGCAGCGCTTTCGCCTGGCGGATCAGTACATCCCGGGCACGCTCGACGGCCGGGCCCTCGTCGTGCAGCGATGCGGGATGCCAGAGCATCCGGGCGATCTCGACGTAGACCTGGGTGGGGCGCAACACCACCCGCAGCTCGCATCCGGCGAACACGTCGAGCATGGGCCGCAGTCGCCCGGCCGCGTCGAGTGCGTCCAGGCGGGCGCGCAGGTCGCGGTAGCCGTGCACGATGTCGTCCTGGTGGGCGAGCGGATCGGCCTCGGGGGCGGGCAGGTTGGCCGATCCGGCCACGTCGGCGGGCTCCATCGTGAGCCGGGCCAGATCGGTGCCGGCGCCGCTGATCACCGGTACCGGGACGCGCGGTTGCTGGTCGGGGAGGGCGCCGACGGCGGACATGTCCAGGCCCTGCAGGGCGAGTTGGCCCAGGCGCATCGGCAACAGGCCGGTGCGCAGCACGGTGCGCCGGACGGAGGCGGCGGCGGTGTCGAAGGCGTCGCCGAGTCCGCTTGGGCCGACCCGGGGTTCGGGGCTGAACAGTGTCTCGCAGTCCACCACCCACGGGACCGGGCCGCAGGCGATCACGTTCTCCGAGTGCAGGTCGGTGCCGCCGAGGAGTTGTACGACGCACATCCACTCGCCGAGGCCGCGGTAGAAGCGGGACTGTTCGGCGGCGTCGACGCAATAGCGGTGTTCGACGTGTGCCGCCCAGCCGTAGTCCGTGCCGAGCAACACCGCCGGGACGGCGATGCGTTGCTCGCGCGGGATGTGCGCCAGGAGGGTGTCCACGGTGGTGGCGAGGGCGATGTCGACGGCGAGCGCGCGGGGTTTGTACACCACGCGGCCGGCTTCGAAGCGGAGCAGGGCCACGGTACGGCCGCCGCGGTGCGAGTCACCCGCGTCCGTGCCGATCTCGACGAGTTCGCCGGGGCGCGTGCCGAGCAGGTCGGTCAGCCGGTCGCGATCGGCGGCAATGCGGCGGGCCAGGGTGAGCAGGGCCGTGCACCGATTGCGGATCACCCGGTCCAGGCGCGGTGCGAACGCCGGATAGTCGCCGTCCAGTTCGCTCCAAAACGCGGGCTCGGCGGCGCGTTCGAGGAATTCCTGCCAGCGTTGCTCGCTGGTCGCGCGGGTGAGCCGGCCGGACATCCGGGCGGCGTGCAGTTCCAGCAGGAGCAGCCGGTTGGCCTTGGGGCGCACGGTGTCCAACAGGCCGCGTCGGGCGGCGCGCAGCAGGATCTCCCGCTCGGTGGTGGACAGCGGGTCCGGCACGGCGCGCAATCGGCGCCGGAAGCGGTTAAGGGCGGGGCCGATCAGCGGCTCGAACGCGGTGTCGAACTCACCCGCGTCGTCGTAGCTCACCACGGGACGCGGCCTGACCGGAATCGCCATCTGCGGATCGCCACCCCATCGAGACGGACCCGCCGCCCGACACCGATCGCACGTGCGATCGGCGCCGAACGGCGAGCCGGAGAGTTTCGGTCAACAACAGGCGCGAGTGCGCGACCACGAACAGGCGGTGCCACAGCTGATCGCCGCGACGTCGATCTCGGTGAGGCCCTGTTCCGTGGCGGATCCGCCGATGTAGAGCGAACCGGCGGGGTTCTCCACGCCGTCGGCCGTTTCGGCGCCGGAGCGCCAGGCGTCGACGACGGTGTTCCGCGTGGCATTCGATGCAGTACGCATGACGATACCTTTCCGCCGATGTCGATGATTACCGGCGAGTACACCGGGTTCAACGATCATCGACCCTGGGTGAGGGAAGTGCGGCAGGCACACGTTAGCGCCCGAATGTCGTCCGCGACAGACTTCCGCGCAACGAGGCGAATCCTCCCCTCCCGGGGCGGAATCGAGTGGTTCGCACGTGGCCCGACGGGCAGCCGGGGTGGTCGATGTGCCCTCCCGGCGCTGCGACCGGCCGGTTTTCCACCTCGAACGTGGTCCGGGATTCGGAACGGCTCTTGTCATTGGTCTAGTCCATTGACAGTCTTGGGCGCGTCGCCGACGGTCATCGCTCCATGGCTCGTCGGTGGTTCCCGTACGGCAATTCCGCCCAATTCGAGCGTGAGCCGACACTGCTCCGTCGGCGTACCAAACTTTGCACTCCTACCCCGGAGAAGAACCATGCGCAGAGCTCAACCACGTCCGTGCCCGGCGACGTCGAAGCGGGGCGCGCCGTGACCGCCCCCGACGTCCGGCCCGGGTTATCCGGTTCGAGGCGTCCCGAGGATCGATGCACCGTGCCGGGCCTGTTGGCAGCCCGCGCGGACCTCGACCCGCATCGCGTCGCGATCCTGGTCCCGGGCCACTCCGGGACCGGACTGACCTTCATCGACTGGTGGCGCCGATCCGTCGCCCTGGCCCGCGAGTTGCGCGATCGGGGGGTACGCGCGGGGGATCGGGTCGCGCTGATCTTCGCCGGTCGCGAATGGGCCGACTACGCGGTCGCCTACTGCGCGGTCCAGCGGGCCGGCGCGGTCGCCGTACCGCTGCCCGAACGTCTGCCGACCGCCGCCGTGCAGGCCCTGCTCACGCACTGCGCGGCGGCCGGCGTCCTGCACGGCGTCGACATCGAGCCACCGAACACCGGTGCCTGGACCGCGATTTCGACGACGCTCGAATCCGCCGCGCACGCGCGGCGCCGCTCGAATCCGGCCGCACTCCCGGCGCCGGACCCCGTCGATCCGCATGAACCCCCGGATCCCGCCGAGCCTCTCGAACCCGCCGAACCCCCGGCCCTCGCCGAGCCGCATCCCGACGACCTCGCGCAGATCCTCTACACCTCCGGCACCACCGGCACCCCCAAGGGCGTCGGCGCCACCCACGCCAACCTCACCCACGGTTTCGAACCAGCACCCCGACGACGGCAGTTGGCGCACTCGAAGCACTTCCTGCACGCGTTTCCGATCGGTACCAACGCCGGGCAGACGATGTTGCTCAACGCGCTGACCGCCGCGCCGACCGCGCTGTGCGCCCCGGCGTTCGACGCCGAGGAGTTCTGCGCGCTGATCGCCGCCCACCGGGTCGGCACCGTGTTCACCGTGCCCGCGATGGCGACCGACCTGGTCGACTCGCGGGCCTGGACCCGGCACGACCTCGACTCGGTGCAACTCTTCGGTTCGACCGCCGCCGCACTGCCGCCGGCCACCGCACTGGCCCTGACCGAGATCTTCCCCGATGCCGTGATCGTCAACTCCTACACCTCGACCGAGGCGGCCCCGGCTCAGACCACCATGGTCTTCGACCCCGACCGGCCGACCTCGGTCGGGCGCGGCACCGGCCTGGACGACCTGCGCATCGTCGGCCCGGACGGCGAACCCGTACCGACCGGCGAGGCCGGCGAGATCTGGCTGCACTCGCCCACCACCTCGCGCTCCTACTACCGCGACCCGGGCGCCGACGCCCGGGTGTTCACCGACGGCTGGATCCGGATGGGCGATATCGGCCGACTCGACGCCGACGGCTATCTGTACCTGATCGACCGGGAAAGCGACCTGATCAAGTCCGGCGCGAACAAGGTCGCCACGCTCGCGGTGGAAGCCGCGCTGTACGAACACCCGGCCGTCGCCGACGCCGCCGTGTTCGGTGCGCCACACGCCGTGATGGGCACCATGGTCGCCGCCGCGCTGGTCCTGCGGGACGAGGTCTCCGCCGACGACCTGCGGGCGTTCCTGCGTGAACGCCTGGCCCGGCACGAGATCCCGACCCGATTCCTGCGCCTGGACACCCTGCCCCGAAACCCGGCGGGCAAGGTGGTCAAGGCGGAACTTCGGGCCCGGATGGCCGAGGACGACGCCGCGCGGCCGAGTGCGCCCCGGACCGCGACGGAGACCGCCGTGGGCGGCCTGTGGACGGAAGTGCTGGGCACGCCCGGCGCCGGTCCCGACGACAACTTCTTCGCCCTGGGCGGGGACTCGTTCAAGGCGACCCGGCTGGCCGCCGCCGCGACCCGCCTGTTCGCGCTCGACGTGCCCGTCTCGCTCGCCTTCGATCGACCCGAACTGGCCGCCCAGGCCGCCTGGATCGACACCGCCCGGGCGCGACCGGAATCCGCCCGGACGGAATCGGCAGGCGCGGGCACACCGGCGGAACCGGCGTGCGTACGGCCCGGGGCCGCGAGCTGCGAGTCGGCCGAGGAGCCGGTCGTGCGCATGCCGCTCAGCTCGCAGCAGGAGAACTTCTTCGTCTGGATGTACGCCACCGACCAGCCGCGCGACGTCGGCCCCGTCAGTGTGGGGATCCGGATCACCGACACCCTCGACCCCGACACCCTGGAGGCCGCTCTGGGCGAGGTGGTGCGCCGGCACGAGGCGCTGCGCACCGTCTTCCACTACGCCGACGGCACCGCCGACGCCGTCGTACTCGCCGAACTACCACCCGAGATGCGGCGGATCCGGGCCGAAGGCGCCACGCACGCCGACCGCGAACGGTTCGCCCGCGAGCACGCCGGCACCGAACGCGAACACCACTGGGACCTCGCACACGGACCCCTCGTGCGCGCCCTGCTGATCGAACTCGCCCCCGAGGACCACGTGCTGATCCTCGCGGTGCACCACATGGTGTTCGACGGCTGGTCGATGGGCGTCCTGCTCCGGGAACTCGCCTTGACCTACTCGGCGTTGCACAGCGATCGGCCCGCTCCGCTGCCGCCGCCCACGCCCACCTGCTCGGAACACCTGGGCTGGGCCCGCGCGCAATGGCCGCGCACCCGCCCGTTCTGGGAGGCGACCCTGGCCGGGGCGCCCGCCGCCCTCGACCCGTTCCCCGGGCGCGCGGCCACCGGTCTGCTGCACAGCGGTTCGGTGCGTTTCGGCCTTGCCGCCGACCTGGTCGAGCGGTTGCGCACGGCCGCCCGCGAGCGGGGCGCGACGCCGTTCATGGTGGCCACCGCGTGCTGGACGGGCGTCCTGGCGCGGGCGTCCGGCATCCGGGACATCGTGGTGATGTCACCGGTACCCGGCCGGACCCGACCCGGCAGCGAGAACCTGATCGGCTGCCTCGTGCAATCCCTGCTGATCCGGGTCGACCTGGGCGGCGACCCGTCGTACGACGACCTGCTCGACCGGGTCCGCACCGCCGCGCTCGCCGCGACCGAGCACCAGTGCTACCCGTTCGCCGAGTTCTACCCGCGCTTTCCGGACGCGGCCTGGGTGCGCTACGAGAGTTGGAGCAACCAGGCGCACTTCCTCGGCCTGCTCTCCGAACCCTTCGAGCTGCCGAGGCAGTTGGACGCCGAATGGCCCACGCCGGACGGCCGCCCGGACCTGGGCGTGCCCGAACTGGCCCTGACCGAACAGCCCGACGGCACCATCGCCGGCTGGCTGCTGTACAACGACCGCGCGTTCGCCCCGTCCGTCGTCGAGGACCTGGCCCAGGCCTTCGTCGAGGCCTGCGAGTTCGCGCTCGACCACCCCCAGGCGCCGGTGTTCGGGGACACCGCCGCGCTGGTTCACGCACCCACCGCCTCCCAGGAGGGCCGCTGATGCGCACCACCCGACCGGTATCCCTGCCGCCGGAATCCCCGTGCCGAGCCCCGGTGTCCGCGGCGCAACACGGCATCCGGTTCACCGAACTCGCGGTACCCACGGGCACCGCGCACCACATGCCGCTGAGCATCCGGTTCACCGGCGACCTCGACCGGGCCGCGCTGGCGCACGCCTGTGACGCGGTCGTGGTGCGCCACCCGGTCCTGGGCAGCGCGCTGCGCGACCTCGACGGGGAACCGTGGCTGGTCCCCGCAGACACCGTTCCGCACCTGGTGATCGAGGACCTGACCGAGACGCCCGAAGCGCAACGCGACAATTCGGTGGCCGAGTTGCTGCGCCGCGAGACGCTGCGCCGGTTCGACCCGGAGACCGGGCCGCTGGTGCGCTTCACCCTGGTCGACGCGGGCCCCGGACACCGCACCCTGCTCGTGGTCGCCCACCACCTCGCCTTCGACGGCGGCTCCAAGGACATCCTCGTCCGCGATCTGGCCGCGCACTACGCCGCGTTCGGCACCGGTGTCAAACCCGATCTGCCGGACCTGGAGGAGTCCGAGGATGCGGAGCGTATCGCCCGCGAGGCGGCCGAGGCCGAGCGCCGGGTCGGCCTGGCCGAGATCCGCTTCGCCGGCGAGGAGCGTGAACCACCCGTCGTCACCCTGCCCGGGCGCCGCCGCGGCACGATCGACGGCGGCATCGGCGGGTCTGTCCCGATTCCCGTCGACGACGAACTGCGCGTGGCCGTCGCCGCCACCGCCGAACTCCTCGGCGTCAGTACCTTCGCGCTGCTCCTGGGCGCGCTGCACACCCAGCTGTGGCGGTACGGCAACGAACGGGCCACGGTCGCCATCGACCTGGGCACCCGCACCCCGCACAGCCGCGACCGGGTGGGTACCTACGTCAACGAACTCCCCGTCCACACCACGCCGTCCGCCGACCTCACCTTCCGCACCTTCGTCCAGGCGCTGCGGGCCGACCTGCGCAACCTGTACCCGGTCCGCGACGTGCCGCTCGGCCGGGTCGTCACCGGCCTGAGCCCGCGCCTGGCGCTGGCGCCGGTGTCGATGAGCTATCGCCGCCGTACCTCGGTGCCCGACTTCGCGGGCCTGCCCGTATCGATCGACTGGACCGTGTTCAACCACGCCGCGCGCGGCGAACTGCACATGCAGTGCCTGGACGACCCGGATCGACTCGCACTGCACCTGCACTACGCCACCGACGTGCTCGACGAGGATGCCGCGACGGCGATCGCGGGCCACTACCGGACCCTGCTGCGGGCGATCGTCGCCGACCCGGACACCCGGCTGTCCCGCCTCGCCCTGCAGAGCGCCGACGAGCGCGAACGTATGGTGCGGGACTGGAACGACACCGGGCAAGAGGTCGAACCGGCCGCCCTGCCGGCACAGTTCGCGGCCCAGGCCGCCCGTACCCCCGAGTCGATCGCGGTGGAGTGCGGTGCGACCCGGCTGACCTATGCCCGACTCGACGCGGCCGTCGACGCGGTGGCCCGGCGATTGCGGGGCGCCGGGATCGGCCGAGGCGACCTGGTCGCGGTCTGCGTACGGCGCACGGCCGCGCTGCCCACCGCGCTGCTCGGGGTGCTGCGGGCGGGTGCCGCGTATCTGCCGCTGGACCCGGAATACCCGTCGGCCCGACTGGCGATGGTGCTCGAAGACTGCGCCGCCGATGCCCTGTTGACCGAACGCGACCTGCTCGGCCGGTTTGCCGGGCGCGCCGACCAGGCGCTGCTGATCGACGGGATCCTCACCGGGACGGCGGTGATCGACCCGGCCGGCCCCGACCCGGTGGTCGCACCCCCACCGACGCCCGGCGAACTCGCCTACGTGCTGGCCACGTCCGGCTCCACCGGCCGCCCGAAGGGAGTGGAGATCGAACATCGTGCGCTGAGCAACCTGCTCGCCTCGATGCGGGACGTCCTGGCCTGCGCCGCCGACTCGGTGTGGCTGGGCCTGACCTCGGCGTCCTTCGACATCTCGGCGGTCGAGCTGTACGTACCGCTGATCACCGGCGGGCGACTCGTGCTCGCCGAGGACGGGGAGACCCGGGACGGCCGGGCGCTGCTCCGGTTGATCCGGGGTCGACGGGTGACCCATGTCCAGGCCACCCCGTCCGGCTGGCGCATGCTGCTCGACGCGGGCTTCGAGGAGCCGGCGGTGTTCGCCGTCACCGGCGGCGAACCACTGCCGGCGCCGCTCGCAAACGAGTTGCGCCGCCGGGCCCGCCGCCTGGTGAACGCGTACGGGCCGACCGAGACCACGGTGTGGTCCAGTACCGCCGAGATCGGCCCTGACGACGACGAGGTGACCATCGGCCGCCCGATCGCCAACACCCGGATGTACGTCCTGGACCGACACCTGACCCCCACCCCGGTCGGCGTCGCGGGCGACCTGTACATCGGCGGCGACGGACTGGCCCGGGGCTACCGCCGGTTGCCGGGCGTCACCGCCGACCGCTTCGGGCCCGACCCGTACGGCCCGCCCGGCGCCCGCCTCTACCGCACCGGCGACCTGGCCCGGTATCGCGACGACGGCCGGATCGAGTTCCTGGGCCGGGACGACCACCAGGTCAAGATCCTGGGTCATCGGGTCGAACTCGGGGAGATCGAGGGCGCGTTGCTCGACCACGAGGGCATCGCGGCGGCGGCCGTGACGGTGCGTGGGGACGGTGCCGACGGGCCGCTCCTGGTCGCCTACCTGGTCCCGCGCGGCGCCGCCACGCCGAGCGCGGCCGAACTGCGCGTGCATCTGGCCGCGACGCTGCCCCGGGCCCTGGTACCCGGCGTCTATGTGCCGCTGGAGCGCCTGCCGCTGACCCCCAACGGCAAGCTGGACCGGGCCGCGCTGCCCGCGCCGCCGCGCCTGCGGACGGTCGAACCGGACCCGATCGACGCGGCTGACACCCCCGCCGATACCGGGCCCGCCGCCGAGATCACCGCGATCTGGCGCGAGGTGCTCGGCCTGGACGACATCCGTCCCGACGAGGACCTGTTCGACCTGGGCGGTCACTCGCTGACCGTCACCCGGATCGGCGCGCGGATCCGCAAACGCCTCGGCGTCGACGTACCGCTGCACGTGTTCTTCGAAACCCCGACCATCTCCGGACTCACCAGCGCGGTATCCGCGATGCGAAGCGAGCGGCGGCCATGAACAACCCGACCCGAAGCCACGACCCGCACCCGTTGTCGCCGCCGGAGCGGCCCGCCGACCCGTCCGCGTCCCGCCCAACGCGGCGCATCCCGCTGTCCGCCGGCCAGGAACGGCTGTGGTTGCTCGACCGGATCAACCCCGGCGACGCCGCGTTCAACATGTTCCAGGTCCACCGTCTGCGCGGCCCGCTCGACGTCGCCGCCCTCGACCGCGCCCTGTGCGAACTGGTCGACCGGCACGACAGCCTGCGCGCGACCTTCCCCGACGAGGACGGTGTACCGATCCAGGTGATCGGCGCGCCCGGGACGTTCGTCCTGGAGCGTGTGCCGGTCGACGGCGCCCCGGCCGAGTGCGAACAACGCGCCCGCGATCTGGTCGCCGAACGCACGAACCGTGCGTTCGACCTGGCCCGGGGCCCGTTGTTCGCGGCGAGCCTGCTGCACCTGGACTCCGCCGGCCGGGACCACGTGTTGTGCCTGGCCCTGCACCACATCGTCGCCGACGGCTGGTCGATGAACGTGATCGACGAGGAACTGGCACTTCTCTACGCGGCGTTCACCGAAGGGCGCCCGTCGCCGCTGACCCCGCTGCCGCTGACCTACGGCGACTACGTACGGCGCCAACTCGAACTCCTCGACGAGCCCGGCTTCGAGGAACGACTGACCTACTGGACCCGGCAACTCGCCGGTGCGCCGACGCTGGACCTGCCGGTCGATCGGCCCCGGGGCAGCGGCACCGGCACCGACACCGAGTCCGGGCACGGCGGTACGGTCACCCACCACCTTCCGGCATCGCTGCGCATCGGAATCGAACAACTCGCCCGGCGCGAACGGGTCACCCTCTACATGACCCTGCTCGCCGGATACCAGACCCTGCTGGCCCGCTACTGCGACCAGGAGGACGTCTGCGTCGGCTCGCCGCTGGCGGGTCGGGACGAGGAGGACTACGAGCCGCTGGTCGGCTATTTCCTGAACACCCTGGTCCTGCGCGGAAGTACGGCCGGCGACCCCTCCTTCCGCGACTTCCTCGGCCGCACCCGCACGGCGGCTCTCCAGGCGTACGAGCATCAGGACGTACCGTTCGAGCGGCTGCTCGGCGCGCTGGACGTGGACCGCGACCCGGACAGCCCGCCGGTGTTCCAGACCATGCTGACCCTGCGTCCACCGGCCGGAGCCGGATTGCGTCTGGCCGGGGTCGCCGCCGAGGGGTTCGAATCGGGCTTTCGGCAGGCGAAGTTCGATCTGGCGCTGGAGGTCTGGCCGGAGGGCGACGAGCTGGTCACCGAGTTCGTGTACAACACCGACCGCTTCGCTCCCGAGAGCATCACCCGACTGGCCCGCTGCTTCGAGACCCTGCTCGCGGGCGCGGTCGCGCATCCGGACACCCCGCTGTCCCGGCTGCCGCTGTTGTCGGCGGCGGAGCGGGTGCGGGTGCTGGCGGGTGCGATGGGGCCGACCGGCGGCGAATGCCCGGACCCGGTCGTGGCCTTCGAGGTGCAGGCGCTGCGTACCCCGCGTGCGGTCGCCGTCGAGTCGGGCGACACCCGGGTCGACTACGCCGACCTCGACGCCCGCGCGAACCGGCTGGCCCGGGTGTTGCGCCGGGCCGGCACCGGACCGGACACGGTGGTCGCGGTCTGCGCCGAACGCTCGATCGAGACGGTCGTCGCGCTGCTGGCCGTACTGAAGGCGGGTGGCGCGTATCTGCCGATCGACCCGACGTTGCCGACCGAGCGGATCGGGTGGATGCTGTCCGACGGCGGAGCGCAACGCGTCCTGTGCCGGGCGCGGTTCGCCGATCGGTTCGCGGGCGGCGAGTTGCCGGTGTCGCTGCTGGACGAGGTCGACGCGGATCCGCATGGGGATACCGGAGCGGAGCCGCCCGCCCGGATCGCAGGTCCCGACCATCTCGCCTACATCATCTACACGTCCGGCTCCACCGGCCGACCCAAGGGCACCCCGATCACCCGGGAGGCGCTGGCGGGCCGGGTGGCATGGATGCGCGAGCGGTATCGGAGCGGTCCGGGCGACCGGGTTTTGCAGTTCGCCTCGTTCGGCTTCGATACGCACGTCGAGGAGCTGTATCCGAGCCTGCTCGGCGGCGCCACGCTCGTGCTCGCCCCCGCCGACGGGTTGTTGCCGGACTTCTTCGGCACCGCGGCCGGGCGCACGCTGACCGTGCTCGACCTGCCGACGTCCTACTGGCACGAACTCGTCGCCCTGACACCGGGTTTGGTCTGGCCGGAGACCCTGCGGCTGCTGATCCTGGGCGGCGATCAGGCCGACGCCGCCTCGATGCGGCGCTGGTACGAGGTGTTCGGCGAGCGGATCGAGGTGGTCAACACGTACGGTCCGACGGAGGCCACGGTCATCGCCACCGCGGCGGACCTGGCCGGAGGTGCGGCCGGGGCCTGGGACGGTTCCAGGCCGCCGATCGGCCGCCCGCTCGCGGACACCCGCGTGCATGTGCTGGATCGGCACCTGGAACCGGTGCCGATCGGGGTCGCCGGGGAACTGTGCATCGGCGGGACCGGGTTGGCGCGCGGCTATCTCGGCCGACCCGCCCTGACCGCACGCCACTTCGTGCCCGACCCGTACGGGCCGCCCGGCGCGCGGCTCTACCGCACCGGCGACCGCGCCCGGCTGCGACCCGACGGGGCCCTGGAGTTCCTGGGCCGCGACGACCACCAGGTCAAGCTGCGGGGCTACCGGATCGAACTCGGCGAGATCGAGGCGGCCCTGGTGGCGCGGCCGGACATCGGGCAGGCGGTGGTGGTGCTCCGGGAAGAGCGGGGTGATAGGCGGCTGGTCGCCTACGTGGTGCCGGAGGCGGCCGGGTCGATGCCCGTGCCGGACGCGGCGCGGTTGCGGGCCGCGCTGGACCGCACGCTGCCGGCCCATCTGGTGCCCGCGGCGTTCGTG
Source organism: Embleya sp. NPDC020630 (assembly GCF_044334985.1). Classification (NCBI taxonomy): domain Bacteria; kingdom Bacillati; phylum Actinomycetota; class Actinomycetes; order Kitasatosporales; family Streptomycetaceae; genus Embleya; species Embleya sp. NPDC020630. Next base: position 7,154 of record NZ_JBIRUB010000042.1, on the reverse strand, counting down.
ACGCTGGACCGGTTGCCGCTCACTCCGAACGGCAAGCTGGACCGGGCCGCGCTGCCCGCGCCCGAGCGACACGCCACGCCCGAAGCCTCGTTCGTGGCTCCGCGCGGAAGTGCCGAGGAGCTGGTCGCGGAGACCTTCGGTGAGGTGCTCGGGGTCTCCCGGGTCGGCGCGCTGGACGACTTCTTCGCACTGGGAGGCCATTCGTTGCTGGCCACCCGGGCGGTGGCCCGACTCGGCGCCGCGATCGAACTCGCGGTGCCGATCCGGACCCTGTTCGCCGATCCGACTGTGGCCGGTCTGGCCACGGCGATCGAGGAACTGCTGATGGTCGAACTGGACGAGCTGTCCGAGGCGGACGCCGAACGACTGGTGCTGGACGCAACCGAGACGGGGGACCCGCGATGACGCTCACTTCACCCCCGACCCGGGCGGGCGGCCTGTCCGCCGCGAAGCGGGCCCTGCTGGAACAGCGGTTGCGCCGATCGACGGCGGTGGCCCCGCCGTCGATTCCCCGGCTGCCGGACGAGGCCGAGATTCCGCTGTCCTCGGCGCAGATCCCGCTGTGGTTCATGGAGAACCTGACACCGGGCACCGCCGCCTACACCATCCCCTTCGCGCTGCGGCTGCGCGGGCCGCTGGACGAGGCCGCGGTGGAACGGGCGTTGTCCGGGCTGCTTGCCCGGCACGACAGCCTGCGCACCACGTTCGGGACCAGCGCCGACGGTCACCCGACCGCGACAGTGCACCCGCCGGCGCCGGTCCCCGTGACTCGGCGCAGCGCGCCCCTCGACCTGGATCTCGGGGCGCGCGAGCGGTGGGCCGCGGCGCTCGTCGGCGAGGAGTTCGCCCGGCCGTTCGATCTGGAGGTGCCCCCGCTGTTCCGGGCCGCGCTGGTGCGGCTGGATCGCGATGACACGATCCTGGTCGTGGTGCTGCACCATCTGGTCGGCGACGGCTGGTCGGTGCACCTGATGGTGAACGAACTCATGACGGACTACAACGCGTTCGTCGCCGGGCTGGAATCGCCGCTGTCGGCACCGGCGGTGCGGTACGGCGACTACGCGGCCTGGCAGCAGCGGCGGCTGGGCGGCGCCGAGGGCGAACGTGCCGCCGCCTATTGGCGCGAACGATTGGCGGGCGTGGGTACGCTCGCGCTGCCCACCGACCGGCCGCGCCCGCCGCAGCAGACGTTCTCCGGGGACGGGCACTCGTTCGTGCTCGACCCGGAACTGTGCGACGCGGTCACCGCGTTGGGGCGAGCCCACGGTGCCACGCAGTACATGACGCTGTTGGCGGCATGGCAGGCGGTGTTGTCCCGGCACGCCGGGCAAACCGACTTCGCGGTCGGTTCGCCGATCGCGGGGCGTCCGCATCCGGATCTGGAGCCGATGATCGGCATGTTCGTCAACATGCTGGCCATGCGGGCACCACTGGCGGGTGATCCGACCTTCGCCGAACTCCTGGGCCGGGTACGGGAGAGCAGCCTGGATGCCTACGCCCACCAGGATCTGCCGTTCGATCAGGTGGTGCGCGGGCAGAACGTGGCGCGCGACGTCTCCCGGACCCCGCTGTTCCAGGTCACCTTCGCGCTCCAGAACTACGGGCGCGGCGAGCACGGCTTCACCGGTCTCGCACACGACTGGTTCACCGCCGATTCCCGGGTGACCCGCTTCGATCTGAGCCTGTTCGTGTTCGAGGTCGGCACCGGGATGCACGGACTGATGACCTACAACACCGACCTGTTCGACGCGGCCACGGTCGAACGGCTGGCCGGGCATCTGGCCACGCTGTTGCGGTCGGTGGTCGCCGATCCGCACGTCCCGCTGTCCAGGATCGACCTGCTCGGCGCGGCCGAGCGGGCGCGGTTGCTCACCGAGTGGAACGACACGGCTCGTCCGCTGTCCGAACACACCACGCTGGCCCGGGCGATCGAGGCGCAGGTGGCGCGGGATCCGTGTGCGCCGGCGGTGACCCACCGGGGCGAGACACTCGACTACGGCGAACTCGACGCGCGCGCGAACCGGCTGGCCCGACGGTTGCGGGCGGCCGGTGCGGGGCCGGAGACGCCGGTCGCGCTGTGCCTGGAGCAGTCCCTGGACCTGGCGGTGGCGGTGCTCGCCGTACTCAAGGCGGGCGCGGCCTATCTGCCGCTGGACCCGGAACAGCCGGTGGAGCGGCTGACGTTCATGCTCACCGACTCGGCGGTGCGAGTGGTGGTGACCGACACCGCGCTGCGCGAACGTACGGTGGGCCACACCGGAGCGGCGGTGGTCCTGGTCGACCGTGAACGGGCCGTGATCGAGGCGGAGAGCGCGGATCCGGTGCCGGGTACGGCGCGGCCGGGGAATCTGGCCTACGTGATCTACACGTCCGGTTCGACCGGGCGTCCCAAGGGGGTCGCGGTCCAGCACCGGGAGGCGCTGGCCTATCTGGAGGGAGTGCGCGAGCGGTTCGAGGTGGTGCCCGGGTCGGTGTACGGGCTGGCCCAGTCGTTGTCCTTCGACTTCGCGATCACCGCGCTGTACCTGGCCTGGACCACCGGCGGCGAACTGCACCTGATGCCCAAGCGGTTGTCCGGCGCCGAGTTCGCCGACTATCTGGCCCGGCATCCGGTCGACTACCTCAAGATGACGCCCTCGCACCTGGCCGGGCTCGCCGCCGAGGTCGGCACCGAACCGCTGTTGCCCCGCCGGTTGTTGATCCTGGGCGGCGAGGGTTCGTCGTGGGAGTGGACCCGGGACCTGGCCGCGCTGGGCGGTTGTGCGGTGGTCAACCACTACGGGCCCACGGAGACCACGGTGGGGGTGACCACCTACCGGGTCCGCCCCGACGACACGGTGACCTCGACCGTGACGCCGATCGGCCGGCCGCTGCCGAACGCGCGGGTGTACCTGTTGGACGCGCACCTGGAGCCGGTGCCGATCGGGGTCACCGGGGAGATCCACATCGGCGGCGAGCGGCTGGCCCGGGGATATCTGGGCCAACCCGGCGCCACCGCCGACCGGTTCGTCCCCGACCCGTTCGGGCCGCCGGGCGGGCGGCTGTACCGCACCGGCGACCTCGGCCGGTATCTGCCCGGCGGCGACATCGAGTTCCTGGGGCGCGGCGACCAGCAGATCAAGATTCGCGGCTACCGGGTCGAACCCGCCGAGATCGAGGAGGCCTTGCGGGCACAGGAGGGCATTGCGCAGGCCGTGGTGGACCCGCGCGGTCCGGCCGGCGCACAGCGGCTGATCGCGTATCTGGTGCCGCCGGAGGAGGACGGGGACGCGTCGGTCCTGTCGGGTGAGCGTCCCGCCGGAGCGGACCTGCGGCGCGCGTTGTTGTTGCGACTGCCCGAGTACATGGTGCCGTCGCGCTTCGTGTGGCTGGACCGGCTGCCGCTGAAGGCGCACGGCAAGGTGGATCGGGCGCTGCTGCCCGAACCCGACACGGCCGGGGGCGCGGGTGGGGGCGAGCGTGTACCGCCCGCGAGCGAACTCGAGGAAACACTCGTCGAGATCTGGACCGGTGTCCTCGAACTCGCGTCGGTGGGCGTGACGGACGACTTCTTCGAACTCGGTGGCCACTCGCTGCTCGCCATGCAGGTGTTGGCCCGGCTGCGCAAGGTGTTGCCGCCCGGCGGTCGGCAGGTGTCGCTGCTCGAACTGTTCAAGCACCGGACCATCCGCGAACTGGCGCAACTGCTCGAACGCCCGGTCGGTGCGGACGAACCACGTTCGCTGCTGCACGAGTTGACCCGGCCGATTCCCGTCGGGCAGCGGGTGTTGTCGCTGGTGTGCGTGCCGTACGGCGGCGGCAGTGCGGTGGTCTACCAGCCGTTGGCGGACGCGCTGCCGGCGGGGCACGCGCTGTACTCGGTGGCGATTCCCGGCCACGACCTGTCCATGCCGGAGGCGCCCAGGCCGATCGAGGAGGTCGCGCGGGAGTGTGCGGACGAGATCCTGGCCGGGGTCGAGGGGCCGTTGGCGCTGTACGGGCACTGCGGGGTGGGCAGCGCGCTCACCGCGCAGATCGCGTATCTCCTGGAACAGGCCGGGCGCCGCCTGGAGGCGGTGTACCTGGGCGCGATCTTCCCGTTCGCCCGGCCCGAGGGCGGTGTGCTCGGCGCGTTGACCCGATTCGCCGGTCTGGAGCGGCTGCGCGCGGACCGGGTGCATCTGAACTGGCTGACCTCGATGGGCGCCGACCTCGGCGACCTGGACGAGGAGCAGGTGAGCTTCATCATCCGCAACATGCGCAAGGACGGGCTGACTTCGGAGGCCTACTTCACCAAGCGCATGGCCCAGGACCTGCCGCCGCTGGCCGCGCCGGTGATCTCGGTGATCGGCGAGCGCGACCCGAGTACCGAGTTCTATCAGGAGCGCTACCGCGAATGGCACTTCATGGCCTCGGCCACGGCACTGGTGGTGATCGACGAGGCGGGGCACTACTTCCTGCGTTACCGGGCCGAGGAGTTGGCCGAGATCGTCACGGCGACACATGAGGCGGTCGCGCGGGAGCGTACCGAGCCGCTGACCCGGGCGGCGCGCGGCGAGGACGCGAGCTGGTGGCTGCACGGGGTCTCAGGGGCCGAATCCGGCTCGGCGGCCGAGTCGGTGCCCGGTTCGGGGTCGGCCTCGGCGGCGGATGTGAAGACCGCGGGGCGGTCGGCGGTGCGGCCGAGCATGGGCCGCTTCATGGCGGTGGCGCTCGGGCAACTCGCCTCCATCACCGGGTCGGCGCTGACCGAGTTCGCCATCCCGATCTGGATCTACCTGCGCACCGATTCGCTCACCCAGTTCGCGCTGTTCTCGGTGTTGGCCCTGGTGCCGGGCATCGTGGTGGCACCGCTCGCGGGCGCGGTGGTGGACCGCAACAGCCGCCGGTCGGTGATGTTGGCCGCGGACTGTGTGGCGGGTCTGGTGCAGGTGGCGATGGCGTTGCTTTTGTGGGCGGGCCATTTGGGAGTGGGCGCGGTGTACGGCCTGCTCGTGGTCTTGTCGCTGACCGCGACGTTCCAACGGCTGGCCTACAACTCGGCGGTACCGCAACTGGTGCCCAAGCGCTATCTGGGGCACGCCAACGGGATCGTGCAAATGAGCACCGGGCTGGCCCAGTTGGTGGTGCCGCTGATCGCGGTGGCGCTGCTCGCGGGCATCGGGCTCGGCGGGATCCTGCTGATCGACATCGGCACCTTCGTGATCGCGGTGACGGTGGTGGCTTTCGTGCCGTTCCCCGACACGATGGCGCAGACCCGGCGCGAGAGCATGGTCAAGGAGATCGCCAACGGGGTGCGCTACTCGATGGGGCACGCGGGATTTCGCACGATGTTGCTCTACTTCGCGCTGCTGAACGTCTTCCTGGCGCCGATGCTGGTGCTGATGACGCCACTGGTGTTGTCGTTCGGCTCGGTACACACCGCCGGCGCGGTCGGCATGGCGGCCGGGGCGGGTGCGCTGCTCGGCGGGCTGGCCATGGGCGTGTGGGGCGGGCCGCGGCATCGGCGGATGCACGGGATCCTGGTCGCCACGATGCTCATCGCGGTGTTCGCGTTCCTGGCAGGGCTGCGGCCCTCGCCGGTGCTGGTCGGGGTCTCCTTCTTCGGGGTGTTCTTCGGCCTGTCGCTGCTCAACGGCATCTACGCGACGATCATCCAGGTCAAGGTGCCGCAGCGGTTCCACGGCCGAGTGATCGCGCTGAACACGATGGTGGCGTGGTCGACCCTTCCACTGGGCTTCGGGGTGATCGCGCCGCTGTCCGTGCATCTGCTCGAACCGCTGTTCCGTCCGGACGGCGCGCTCGCCTCCAGCGTCGGCCGGGTGATCGGCGTGGGGGAGGGGCGCGGCACCGGATTCCTGTACCTGATCTGCGCGTCCGCGATGATCCTGCTGGCCCTCGCCTCGTTGCGACACCGGGTGATCTCGCGCTTCGACGACGAAGTCCCCGACGCCATGCCGGACGACCTGATCGGCATCGAGGAACGCCGCAAGCGCACCAAGACCCCATCCACCGGGCCCAACCCGACCCACCTCGAATCGGAGAAGGTATGACCACCGACGACGAACCCACGCGTGTGTGCCGTGTAGTGATCAACGACGAGGACCAGTACTCGGTCTGGGCCACCGACCGCGACATCCCGGCCGGCTGGCGCCCCGAAGGCTTCACGGGTCCCCGCGAGGACTGCCTGGCCCACATCGACAAGGTCTGGACCGACATGCGCCCCCGCAGCGTACGCGAGGCCCCGCACGCCTGACCGGTGACCGGCGGTGGGCCCGACCCGGGCCCACCGCAGAGGGTCGGTCAGCGAACCATGTTCAGAAGGCGATCCGTGTCGATGGTCAGGTCGACCGGCGCGGGGAGGTGGACGCGCTTGCCGAAGGACCGTGCGATGACGACGGTGTATCGACCGTCTTCCGGCTCGCTGTGCACGATCGTCTCGCAACTGTCGCGGTCGATGAGGAGATACAGCGGAATTCCGGTCTCGGCGTAGGCGCGAGGCTTGTCCTTTCGATCCCGCTTATCCGTGTCCCCATCGAACGAGGTCACCTCTACGACCATGAGTACCGGAGTCGGGTCGCTCCACTCGCCTTGGCCGAGGAAGGTGCCTTCCGGGGCGAGCATGGCGTCGGGTCGCGCACGGCCGTTGCGGTATTGCTCGACTTGGAGACCGTGTTCGGTGTAGAGCGTGAGTTCCGATCGAAGACGCGCGAACAATTTCACCAGCCACATCACGATCTCAACGTGATCGCCGTCGGGCATCGCCTTTACCCCTACCTTGCCGCCGATCAGTTCCAGCCAGAGATCGTCGGGGTTCTCACGGGTGTGTTCGGCCATGCGCTCGAACTGTTCGACCGACATGGCTGCACGTTCGGTCACCGTCGACATCGGTGGCCTCCGTTCCTGTGGCTCGCGTCGCGTCATGCGCCCATGATTAACCGCCGACGGCCCATGAGGCCATCAACCGGGCCGGTGTGCTGTCGTCGGGTTGAACCTATGCAGAGATCTCGGAGTTGGGGCAGTAACCCGGGCGGTTCCCCCGAACGAGTGAGCGGGTCAGGGGGCTTGGGCCGGCTCGGGGGGGGTGCCTCTATGTCTTTCGTCAACCGAGATCGGGTCATGCTGCGGCCGATTCGGCGGGTCGGGATTCGTAGAAGGTTTCGTCTCTGAGCATG
>NZ_JBIRUB010000041.1:0-36988 GCF_044334985.1 Embleya sp. NPDC020630 | reverse complement strand
GTTGAGGGCGGCGATGGTGAGGTGGGGGTGGTGGGTGAGGAGTTCTTCGACGGTGTGTGGGGGTTGGGCGATGGAGAGCATGCCGCCGTGGGTGGTGAGGGTGGTGATGGCTTGGGAGCGCAGGGCGACGATGCGGGCGGAGTCTTCGAGGGTGAGGGCTCCGGCGATGTGGGCGGCGGCGATTTCGCCTTGGGAGTGGCCGATGACGGCGTCGGGGTGGATGCCGTGGTGTTCCCAAAGGCGGGCGAGGCTGATCATCATGGCCCACAGGGCGGGTTGCACGACGTCGACGCGGTCGAGGCTGGGGGCGTGGTCGGCTCCGGTGACGACGTCGATGAGGTTCCAGTCGACGTAGGGGGCGAGAGCGTCGGCGCAGGCGTTGAGGTGTTCGGCGAACACCGGTGACGTAGCCAGGAGTCGGGCGCCCATGCCGACCCATTGCGCGCCCTGGCCCGGGAACACGAACACGGTCCTACCCGGGCGGGCGAGGTCGCGGTCAAGGGCGGGGTGGGACGCGTCATCGGCCAAGGCGCCGAGTGCGGCCACGAGTTCGTCGCGGTCGTGGGTGACGATCGTCGCACGATGGTCGAACACGGAACGTGTACGCAGGGCTGCCGCGAGCGCGGCCGGCGTCGTCTCGGGGCGCTCGACGAGGTGGGCGCGCAGGCGTTCGGCGTGTGTGCGCAGGGCGTGCTCGTCCTTGGCGGACAGCGCGATCACGGACGGGCCCGGCGGGACTTCGTGGTCGGTGTGCTGCGGGGTGGGGTCGCCTTGTTCGAGGACGAGGTGGGCGTTGGTGCCGCTGATCCCGAACGAGGACACCGCCGCGCGCCGCGGCCGGTCGGGGGTGCGCGGCCACGGCCGGGCCTCGGTCAACAAGGAGACCGCGCCGGATTCCCAGTCGACGTGCGGCGTCGGCTCGTCCACGTGCAACGTCGCCGGCAACGTCTCGTGTCGCAACGCCTGGACCATCTTGATCACACCGGCGATCCCGGCCGCGGCCTGGGTGTGCCCGATGTTCGACTTCACCGACCCCAACCACAACGGCCGCTCGGGGTCGCGGTGTTGCCCGTACGTGGCCAACAACGCCTGCGCCTCGATCGGATCCCCGAGCGTGGTGCCCGTCCCGTGCGCCTCCACCGCGTCGACCTGATCGGCCGTCAATCCGGCATTGGTCAGGGCGCTGCGGATCACCCGCTGCTGCGACGGCCCGTTCGGTGCCGTCAAACCGTTGCTGGCACCGTCCTGGTTGATCGCCGAACCCCGGATCACGGCGAGTACGGTGTGGCCGTTGTCGCGGGCTCGGCTGAGGGGTTCGAGCAGGACCAGGCCGACGCCCTCGGCGAGTGCGAATCCGTCGGCGCCGGCGGCGAAGGGCTTGCAGCGGCCGTCCGGGGCCAGTCCGCGCTGGCGGCTGAACTCCAGGAACGGGGTCGGGGTCGACATGACGGTGACGCCGCCCGCGAGTGCGAGGTCGCATTCGCCGTTGCGCAGCGCCTGGCTCGCGAGGTGGATCGCCACCAGCGACGACGAGCAGGCGGTGTCGACGGTGATCGCCGGACCCTCCAGACCCAACGTGTACGCGATGCGCCCGGACGCCACGCTGGTCGTGGTGCCGGTGGCCAGGTAGCCCTCCAGGTTGCGCGCGTGGTGGGGCGCCGGGTTGTCCGCGTAGTTCTGTGCCACGACGCCGGTGAAGACCCCGGTGTTGCGCACGGCCGGCGCGGTGGGATCGAGGCGGGCGTTCTCGAACGTTTCCCACGCCGTTTCGAGGAGCAGGCGCTGCTGCGGGTCCATCGCCGCCGCCTCACGCGGCGAGATCCCGAAGAAGACGGCGTCGAAGTCGCCCGCGTCGTGCAGGAAACCGCCCTCCCGGGCGTAGGTGTGGCCGGTGGCGTCCGGGTCCGGGTTGTGTAGTCGAGCCGTGTCCCAACCCCGGTTCTCCGGGAGGACGCTGATCGCGTCCGCCCCGCCGGTGATCAGCCGCCAGAGGTCCGTCGGCCCCCGCACGTCACCCGGGAAACGGCACCCCATGCCGACGATTGCGATCGGCTCCTCGCTCCCGGCGGAGACGACCGCGGCGCTCGGTGTCGGCGCGGACGCAGGCGCGGCCCTGGCCGCCGTCGGCTCGGCATCGGCGAGTTGTGTGCGCAGGAATGCCGCGAGCCGAGCGGGGGTGGGGTGGTCGAAGACGAGGCTGCTGGGGAGACGCAGTCCGGTCGCGTTGTTGACCAGGTTGCGCAGTTCGACGGCCGTCAGCGAGTCGAACCCGAGGTCCTTGAACGGCCGATCCGCGTCGACCGCCTCCGGCGTCGCGTGTCCGAGGATCTGTGCCACCTGGGTGCGAACGAGTTCCAGCAGCGTTCGCGTTTGCTCCGCCTCGGAGAGCCCGACGAGCTTCGCGGTCGGGGTCGCGGTACGAGCCGGCGTTCGTGTACCGCGTTCGCTCCGGTGCCGCTCGAGGTTGATCGGGGCGAGGGTGGGATGCGGCGTGCCCATTGCGGTGTCAAGGAGGGCGAGGGCGTGCGGCGTGGTCAGCGGGGTGATGCCGTGGGCCCGGTGGCGCTGATGGTCGGCCGCACCGAGCCCGGCGGTGAGGTTGCTCGTCTCCTGCCAGGGACCCCAGGCGAGGCTGACAGTGGGGTGCCCCTGGGAGTGGCGATGGTGGGCGAGGGCGTCCAGGAAGGCGTTCGCCGCCGCGTAGTTGGCCTGTCCCGCGCTGCCGAGCGTTGCGGCGGCGGAGGAGTAGAGCACGAGGGTGGGTGCCGGTCGAAGGTGCTTGGTCCTCTCGTGCAGGTGCCACGCGGCGTCGATCTTGGGTGGCAGGACGGTGTCGAGGTGTTCGGTTGTCTGGTTGGCGAGTGTGGCGTCGGCGAGGGTGCCTGCGGCGTGGATGATCGCGGTGAGTGGGTGGGCGGGGTTGATGGAGGCCAGGAGGGCGTCGGTTTGTTGGGGATCGGTGGCGTCGGTTGGGGTGATGGTGACGTGGGCGCCGAGTTCGGTGAGCTCGGTCTGTAGTGTCTGGGTCTCCGGAGTGTTGCCGGATCGGTTGGTGAGGATGAGGTGGCGGGCGCCGTGTGCCGTGACGAGGTGGCGTGCGGTGAGTGCGCCGAGGGTGCCGGTGCCGCCGGTGATCAGGATCGTTCCGTCGGGGTCGATGCCCCGGGGGAGGGTGAGCGTGAGTTTCCCGGTGTGATGTCCCTGCGAGAGGTGCCGCAGAGCCTGGGGAGCGTGCGTGATGTGCCATCCGGTCGTCGGCAGCGGCCGTAGGGAGCCGTCGGCGAACAACCGGGCCAGTACGGCGAAGATCCGGCCGATCCGGTCGAATCCCGCGTCGGTCAGATCGAACGCCCGATACTCGACCCCGGGATGCCGCGCCGCGACCTCCGCGCCGTCTCGGATGTCGGCCTTGCCCATGTCGATGAACCGCCCGCCGCGAGGCAGCAACCGCAGTGTGGTGTCCGTGTGTTCGTCGGCGAGCGAGTGCAGGACCACGTCCAGACCGGCCCCGTCGGTGGCGGTGAGGAACCGGTCGGCGTAGTCGTAGGTACGGGAGTCCGCCACGCGGTCGGCCGGATAGCCCAGCTCGGCCAGGGTCTCGTGCTTGCTCCGGCTCGCCGTCGCGTAGACGTCGGCGCCGATGTACCGGGCGAGTTGGCCGGCGGCTTGGCCCACGCCGCCGGTGGCGGTGTGGATGAGCAACCGCTCGCCGCGACGCAGGGCCGCCAGGTCGTGCAGCGCGTGGTACGCCGTGGCGAACGCTACGGGGACGGCCGCTGCCTGCGCGTCCGACCAGTCGTCCGGTACCGGCATGAGCAGTCGATGATCGGTGATCGTCACCGACGCGGTGCCGTGTTCCAGGAGGCCCATGACCCGATCACCAGGGCGCACGTTCGGCACATCCGGTCCGACTTCGAGCACCGTGCCGGCGCCCTCGCCGCCCACGTGCGGACGCTCCCCGGGGTACAGCCCGAGCGTGATCAGGGTGTCTCGGAAGTTGAGGCCGACCGCCGCCGGGGCCAAGCGCACCTCACCGGGGCCCAGTGGACGGGTCAATTCGGGCGCGGGTACGAGCGCGAGCCCGTCGAAGCCGCCCGGACGGGGTACTTCCAGCCGCCACGGGGTCGGGCCCGACGGAACCGCCAACGGTGATGTGTGTCGGACGAGTCGGGGTGCGAGTATCTGCCGGTGCCGGATCGCGAGCTGCGGTTGCCCGTCGGTCGCGCCGGCGGCGATCGCGGCGGCCAGCAGGCCGGGGTCGGCGTGCGGGTCGGTGTCCACGATGGCGAACAGGTCGGGGTGCTCGGCCTGCGCGCTCCGGAGCAGCCCCCACAGTGGGGCCTGTGCCAGGTTGGCCAGGGGATCGCCGTGGTGGGTGGGTACAGCCAGGCTGGTGACGACGACCAGCCGCCCGGAGGAGGCGCGCGAGTCGTCGACCGCGAGCCGGTCCTGAAGCCGGCGCAGTATCAGCGCCGTTGTCCGGAACGCGGCGGCGGACAGCGCCGGTTCGTGCGGGACGGCCTGCGGCGCGGCGACGAGGAGCGTGCCGGCGCCCGCCCGGAGTGCCGAGGGCAGGTCGGGGTGCGCGGGCAGGTCGAGCGCGGCGAGGGCGGGAATCGCCCGGATGTCCTCGGGGTTGCCGAGGACCGCCCACCCCGCGGTGTCCGGGGGAGTATCGGCCCTCGTGGGGTAGGGGTGCCAGTCGAGTCGGTGCAGCGACTCGTTCGATCGGGCCGTCGAGATCGCGAGCTGCGCACGGCTGATCGGCCTGGTCGTGACCGTGGCGACGGTCACGACGTGGTGCCCGGCGTCGTCGGTCAGAGTGATGGCGTGCTCGTGGTCGCCCGTGGCGGTGATGTGCGCGTGCGCGTGCGTACCGCGCACGAAGTCGGGGGACAGCCGGATCCCGCCGAAGGTGAAGGGCAGCCGGATCTCCTCGGCGCCGGCCTCGGCGAGCAGCAACGGGTGCAGCGCCGCGTCGAGGAGGGCGGGGTGGATGGCGTGGCCGTTCGGATCGGCGGCATCCGGCAGGCGGACTTCGGCGTACCAACCCGCGTCGTCGCGCGCCAGCGCCGTCAGCCCCTGGAAGGTCGGCCCGTAGTGGTAGCCCTGCTCGGCGAAGTCCGCGTAGGCGTTGTCGATGTCCACGGCGACGGCGCCCGCCGGACGACGCTCGGTCGTGGACCCCGGCTCGATCCAGGATTCGGTGCCCAGCGTGGCGGTGGCGTGTCGGGTCCAGGCCACTGATGGGCTGTCGGATCGGTCGGAACCGGTGGAGCCTTCGGGGTCGTGCGTTTCGGGACGCGAGTACACGGACAGGGCCCGGCGCTGGTGTTCGTCCGGGGCGCCGACGCTGATCTGGAGGTGGAGCGCGTGGTGCTCGGCCAGCGGTAACGGGGCTTCCAGGGTGAGTTCCTCGATTGTCGAGCATCCGGTGAGGCCGGCGGCGTGCAGGGCGAGGTCGAGGAAGGCGGTGCCGGGGAGGAGGACGGTGTCGTGTACGGCGTGGTCTGCGAGCCAGGGATGGGTGGCGAGCGACAGCCGCCCTGTGAGCAACAGCGCTGCTCCGTCGGCCAGTTCCATGCTCGCGTCGAGGAGGGGATGGGTCGCGGCGCGCTGCCCGGAGCCGGCCGTGTGCTCGTGCCGTGCCGAGGCGAGCCAGAAGGTCTCGTGTCGGAACGGGTATGTGGGCAGCTGGTCTCGGGGCTGTGGCGCGGCGAACCGGGTGGGGGTGCGTCCGGCCACGAAGGCGTGTGCGAGAGCCGTGTGCCACCGGTGCAGGTCGCCGTCGTCGCGGCGGAGGGTGGCGACGGTGCGTGCGCGGACGCTCCGCTCGTTGATGGTGTCCTCGATCGGCGTGGTCAACACCGGGTGTGGGCTGGTTTCGATGAAGACCGTGTGTTCGTCGCCGAGAAGGGTTTCGATGGTTTCTTGGAAGCGGACGGTGGTGCGGAGGTTGGTGTACCAGTGTTCGGGGGTGAGGTGGGTGCCGTCGATGGGTGTGGTGGTGACGGTGGAGTAGAGGGGGACGGTGGTGGGTTGGGGGGTGATGTCGGCGAGGTCGGTGAGGATTTGTTGGCGGAGTGGCTCGACGTCCGGGCTGTGTGAGGCGTAGGTGACCGGAATGCGACGGGCGTGGATGTCGTGGGTCTCGCAGTGTGCCTGGAGTTGGTCGAGTGCTTGGTGGTTTCCGGAGATGACGGTGGAGTGGGGGCCGTTGAGGGCGGCGATGGTGAGGTGGGGGTGGTGGGTGAGGAGTTCTTCGACGGTGTGTGGGGGTTGGGCGATGGAGAGCATGCCGCCGTGGGTGGTGAGGGTGGTGATGGCTTGGGAGCGCAGGGTGATGATGCGGGCGGAGTCGTGGAGGGTGAGTGCTCCGGCGATGTGGGCGGCGGCGATTTCGCCTTGGGAGTGGCCGATGACGGCGTCGGGGTGGATGCCGTGGTGTTCCCATAGGCGGGCGAGGCTGATCATCATGGCCCACAGGGCGGGTTGCACGACGTCCACGCGGTCGAGGCCGGGAGCTTTGTCGGCTCCGGTGACGACGTCGACGAGGTTCCAGTCGACGTAGGGGGCCAACGCCTGTGCGCAGGCGTTGAGGTGTTCGGCGAACACGGGTGAGGTGTCGAGGAGTTCGCGGGCCATGCCGGGCCATTGGGAGCCCTGACCGGGAAAGACGAAGACGGTCTTGCCCGGATGGGCGATGTCGCGTTCGAGGATGGGGTGCGACGCGTCGTCGTCGGCCAGGGCGTCGAGCGCGGCCACGAGTTCGTCGCGGTCGTCGGTGACGATCGCGGCGCGGTGCGGGAACGCGGCGCGGGCGGCGAGTCCGGCGGCGACGCGGGCGGGGGTGAGACCCGGGTGGGTGTCCAGGTGTGTACGCAGGCGTTCGGCGTGTGTGCTCAGGGCGTGCTCGTCCTTGGCGGACAGCGTGACCACGGACGGGCCCGGCGGGACTTCGTGGTCGGTGTGCTGCGGGGTGGGGTCGCCTTGTTCGAGGACGAGGTGGGCGTTGGTGCCGCTGATCCCGAACGAGGACACCGCCGCGCGCCGCGGCCGGTCGGGGGTGCGCGGCCACGGCCGGGCCTCGGTGAGCAGGGAGACGGCGCCGGTGTCCCAGTCGACGTGGGGGGTCGGCTCGTCCACGTGCAGCGTTGCGGGCAACGTCTCGTGTCGCAGGGCTTGGACCATCTTGATCACACCGGCGATCCCGGCCGCGGCCTGGGTGTGCCCGATGTTCGACTTCACCGACCCCAACCACAACGGCCGCTCGGGGTCGCGGTGTTGCCCGTAGGTCGCCAACAACGCCTGCGCCTCGATCGGATCCCCCAACGCCGTCCCGGTCCCATGCGCCTCCACCACGTCGATGTCGCCGAGTACCAATTGCGCGCTGTCGAGCGCCTGGCGGATCACCCGCTCCTGGGAGGGCCCGTTCGGCGCGGTGAGTCGACTGCTGGCACCGTCCTGGTTGACGGCCGAACCCCGGATCACGGCGAGTACGGTGTGGCCGTTGTCGCGGGCTCGGCTGAGGGGTTCGAGCAGGACCAGGCCGACGCCCTCGGCGAGTGCGAACCCGTCGGCGCCGGCGGCGAAGGGCTTGCAGCGGCCGTCCGGGGCCAGTCCGCGCTGGCGGCTGAACTCCAGGAACGGGGTCGGGGTCGACATGACGGTGACGCCGCCCGCGAGTGCGAGGTCGCATTCGCCGTTGCGCAGCGCCTGGCTCGCGAGGTGGATCGCCACCAGCGACGACGAGCAGGCGGTGTCGACGGTGATCGCCGGACCCTCCAGACCCAACGTGTACGCGACCCGCCCCGACGCCACACTCGTGGTCGTGCCGGTGGCCAGGTAGCCCCCGAGGGCGCGGGCGTCCCGGGGGGCGACGTTCGACCCGTAATCCTGCGCGATCACGCCGGTGAAGACGCCGGTGCCGCTGTTGCGCAGCGTGGTCGGGTCGATGTGGGCACTTTCCAGCGTCTCCCACGCGGTCTCCAGGAGCAGCCGTTGCTGCGGGTCCATCGCCGCCGCCTCACGCGGCGAGATCCCGAAGAAGCCCGCGTCGAAGTCGCCCGCGTCGTGCAGGAACCCACCCTCGCGGGCGTAGGTGCGACCGTCGGCTTCCGGGTCGGGATCGTACAGGTCCTCCAAGCGCCAACCCCGGGTGCCGGGATCGGTCGTGATGGCGTCGGTGCCTGCGGTGACCAGTTGCCAGAGGTCGGCCGGATCGCGTACGCCGCCCGGGAAGCGACAGCCCATACCGACGATCGCGATCGGCTCGTGGCGCTGTGTCTCGACCCGGTGCAGCCGGTCGCGCGTCTGCTTGAGGTCGAGCGTCACGAGCTTGAGATAGTCGCGGAGCTTGTCTTCGTTCGCCATCCGGAATCAGCCTCAACAGGTGGGAGCAGGTGACTGCTGGCGGGTCAGGAAATGCCGAATTCCTCGTTGATGTACTCGAAGATCTCGTCGTCCGTGGCCGACGCGATATCGGTGCCGGGGGCACCCTCGGTCGCGGCGTGGGACTGCCGTGCGTTCACTCGCGCCAGGAGAGCCGAGAGTCGTTCGGCCAGTTCGGTACGGGTCGCCTCGTCCGGCGGCGGGTCGGCCAGGATCGTTTCCAGGCGCGTCAGTTCGGCCGCCGCCGAGCGCGGGGGATCCGCCTCCGGAACCAGTCGGGCGCGCAGGTAGCGGGCGAAGGCGACCGGAGTCGGGTGGTCGAACAGGACCGTGCTGCCCAACCGATGGTCGAGCGCGGAGCTGAGCCGGTTGCGCAGTTCCATCGCGGTGAGTGAGTCGAACCCCTGGTCCATGAAGCCCTGTTCGACGTTGATCGTCTGCGCGGTGGGGTGCCCGAGGACGGTGGCCGCGTGGGTGCGGACCAGGTCGAGCAGCATGCGGTGCTGCTCGGCTTCCGACAGCGCGGCGAGCCTGGCGACCACGCCTTCGGTCGACCCGGACGAGGGCGACGGCCGGACGGAACGGGCCTGCCGGCGAACGAGGTTGATCGGAACGAGGGCGGGATGGGGAGTGGTGAGCGCGATGTCGAGCAGGCCGAGCGCGTGTTTTGACCCGAGGGGTGTGACGCCCAGGGCGCGATGACGTTCGTGGTCGGCGGTGTCGAGTCCGGCGGTGAGGTTGCTGGTCTGCCGCCACGGACCCCAGGCGAGGCTGACAGTGGGGTGTCCCCGGGTGTGGCGTTGTTGGGCCAGGGCGTCGAGGAAGGTGTTGGCGGCGGCGTAGTTGGCCTGTCCCGGGCTGCCGAGGATTCCGGCGGCGGAGGAGTACAGGACGAGGGTCGGGGCCGGTTCGAGATGTTCGGTTCGGGTGTGCAGGTGCCACGCGGCGTCGATCTTGGGTGGCAGGACGGTGTCGAGGTGTTCGGTTGTCTGGTTGGCGAGTGTGGCGTCGGCGAGGGTGCCGGCGGTGTGGAAGATCGCGGTGAGCGGGTGGGTCGGGTCGATGGAGGCCAGGAGGGTGTCGGTTTGTTCGGGGTCGGCGGCGTCGGTTCGGGTGATGGTGACGTGGGCGCCGAGCTCGGTGAGCTGGGTGTGCAGAGCCTCGGTTTCCGGGGTGTTGCCGGATCGGTTGGTGAGGATGAGGTGGCGGGCGCCGTGTGCCGTGACGAGGTGGCGTGCGGTGAGTGCGCCGAGGGTGCCGGTGCCGCCGGTGATCAGGATTGTTCCGTCGGGGTCGATGCCCCGGGGGAGGGTGAGCGTGAGTTTCCCGGTGTGATGTCCCTGGGACAGGTGTCGTAGGGCCTGGGGAGCGTGTGTGACGTGCCAAGCGGTCGTCGGCAGCGGTTCGAGGGTGCCGTCCGCGAACAGTGGGGAAAGGACAGCGAAGATGCGTCGGACCTCGTCCGGACCGATCGTGTTCAGGTCGAACGCGCGGTAGACCACGCCGGGATGTGCGCTCGCGATCGTCTCCGGATCGCGGATGTCGGCCTTGCCCATTTCCACGAATCGTCCACCGCGCGGCAACACCCGCAGCGAGGCGTCCACGTACTCCCCGGCGAGCGAGTTCAGGACGACATCCACCCCCTTGCCGTCGGTGGAACGCAGCAAATGCTCCTCGAAGTCGAGGCTGCGGGAGGAGGCGATGTGTGCCTCGTCGAAGCCCTGGGTGCGCAGGAGATGCCACTTGCCGGGGCTCGCGGTCGGGTACGGCTCGGCGCCCAGGTGTCGGGCTATTCGGACCGCGGCCATGCCGACGCCGCCCGTCGCCGCGTGCACGAGCACCGATTCGCCCGAGCGCAGCCCACCCAGGTCGACCAGCCCGTGGTAGGCGGTGAGGAACGCGACCGGCGCGCCGGCCGCCTGCGCGAACGTCCAGCCCTCGGGCACGGGCGCGAGGGCGCGTCGGTCGGCGACGGCCGTCGGGCCCACGCCGTCCGCGAACAGCCCCATCACCGCGTCGCCGGGCGCGAGGTCCGACACACCCGGGCCGGTCTCCAGCACGATCCCCGCACCCTCGCTGCCGATCGGTGCCGCGCCGGGGTAACTTCCCAACGCGATCAGCGCGTCGCGGAAGTTGAGACCGATCGCGCGCAGCGCGACTCGCACCCGGCCGGCGGTCAGCGGGCCGTCCGGCTCGGTCACGGGCAGCAGCGCCACGTTCTCCAGGGTGCCCCGGCCGGTCATACCGAGCCGCCAGGTCGGCGCGTCGGTGGGCACGGTGAGCGGCGGCAGGTACGGGACCAACTCCGGGATGAGCAACTGCTGCTGCCTGACGGCGACCTGTGGCCGGTCGGCGGCCACGGCCGCGATGACATTCGCGGTCTTGGTGCCCGCGGCCACGTCGACCAGCCCGAATCGGTCGGGGTGCTCGCTCTGGGCCGCGCGGACCAGGCCCCACAGTGGTGCGTGCGGCAGGTTGTCGAGGCGATCGCCGTGGTGGGTGGCGATTGCCTGCTTGGTCACGAACACCAGGCGGGACGCGACGAACTCCTCGTACCCGAGCCATTCCTGCAACAGAGCAAGGGCACCCGATATCACCGCACGGGCCTGCCCGGGTATGTCCGAGGCATCGGCTTCGGCCGGGATCCGGCCGGCGTGCGCGATCACGACGTCCGGGACCGGAGCCCCGTTGCGGACCGCCTCGCGAAGCGCCGCGAGGTCCTGGTGGGTGTCGAAGGTGGTGCCGGAGGCGTCCATGGCCTCGGTGAGGTTGGCGGAGGGGCGACCGAGCATCGCCCAGACACCGGCTCCGGCCGCCGGGCCCGCTGTCGTCGGGAGCGGCTGCCAGCGTTGCTCGTGCAGACCCTGCTCGTCCCGTGGCGTGAGCGCGGCGAGCCGGGCAGCGTCGATCGGCCGAGTGGTTACGGTGTCGATCGTGACGAGGTGGTCGCCCTGCGGGGTGTCGAGAGCGACCGAGAAACCGTGTTTGCCGCCGGAACCCAGGCGCACCCGCGCACGGGTGGCACCGATGGCCGTGTGCCGGATACCGGTGAACGCGAACGGAAGTCGGGTGGTCTCGGGGTCGTCCCGGGTGAGCAGCACGGCATGCAGCGCGGCGTCGAGGAGGGCGGGGTGGATGGTGTGGCCGGTCGGGTCGGCGTCGTCCGGCAGGCGGATCTCGGCGTAGAGGTCGTCGCCGTCGCGCCACAGGGCGGTCAGCCCTCGGAAGAGCGGCCCGTAGTGGTGACCCTGCGCGGCCAGTTCCGCGTACGCGTCGGCGAGGTCGATCGGGCGCGCGCCGGCCGGGGGTTCCACGGCGTCGACTCGCGCGGGTTCGGTGGCCTCGGCGGCCGGCGCGAGGGTGCCGGTGGCGTGCCGGGTCCAGGCGCGCGGCGCGGCGTCGGAATCCGTGGTCTCGGCCCGGGAGTCGATCGTCAGGGGCCGGTGCCCGGTGTCGTCGGCAGGGCCCACGCTGACGTGTAGCCGAACCGCCTGTCGCTCGAAGAGCGGCAGCGGATTCTCCAGCGTCAGCTCTTCCAGATCGGGAGTGTCCTCGAACCGGGTCGCGGCGTGCAGGGCGAGGTCGAGGAAGGCGGTGCCGGGGAGGAGGACGGTGTCGTGTACGGCGTGGTCGGCGAGCCAGGGATGGGTGGCGAGCGACAGCCGCCCGGTGAGCAGGAGTCCGTCCGCGAGTTCCGTGCCGGCGTCGAGCAGCGGATGGGTCGACTCGCGCTGATCGAAGCCCGCCGTGTGCGTCGGTGTCGTCGAGGTGAGCCAGTAGCGCTCCCGTTGGAACGCGTACGTGGGCAGATCGGTTGCGATCGGGGGTGGGAGGAATGTGTCCCAGTCCGGGGTCGCGCCGTGGATGTACGCGTGTGCGACGGCGGCGTGGAACGTGCGGAGATCCCCCTGATCGCGACGCAGCGTGCCGATCGCCGCGGCGCGGACGGGGTGGGCGTCGATGGTCTCGCCGAGACCGACGGTGAGCACCGGGTGTGGACTGGTCTCGATGAAGAGGGTGTGTCCGTCGGTGAGGAGGGCTTCGACGGTCTCCTGGAAGCGGACGGTGGTGCGGAGGTTGGTGTACCAGTGTTCGGGGGTGCAGGCGGTGCCGTCGAGCGGTGCCGCCGTGACGGTGGAGTACATCGGGATGTCCCCGGACACGGCCTTGATGTCGGCGAGGTCGGTGAGGATGTGTTGGTGGAGTGGTTCGACGTGGGGGCTGTGTGAGGCGTAGGTGACGGGGATGCGTCGGTGTCGTATGCCGTGGGTCTCGCAGTGTGCCTGGAGTTGGTCGAGTTCTTCGTGGTTTCCGGAGATGACGGTGGAGTGGGGGCCGTTGAGGGCGGCGATGGTGAGGTGGGGGTGGTGGGTGAGGAGTTCTTCGACGGTGTGTGGGGGTTGGGCGATGGAGAGCATGCCGCCGTGGGTGGTGAGGGTGGTGATGGCTTGGGAGCGCAGGGCGACGATGCGGGCGGAGTCTTCGAGGGTGAGTGCTCCGGCGATGTGGGCGGCGGCGATTTCGCCTTGGGAGTGGCCGATGACGGCGTCGGGGTGGATGCCGTGGTGTTCCCATAGGCGGGCGAGGCTGATCATCATGGCCCACAGGGCGGGTTGCACGACGTCCACGCGGTCGAGGCCGGGAGCTTTGTCGGCTCCGGTGACGACGTCGATGAGGTTCCAGTCGACGTAGGGGGCGAGAGCGTCGGCGCACTCGCCCAGTGCTCGGGCGAACACGGGTGAGGTGTCGAGGAGTTCGCGGGCCATGCCGGGCCATTGGGAGCCCTGACCGGGAAAGACGAACACGACCCGGCAGTCCTCGTGCGCGATCGCGCGGACCGCGCCCGCTTCGAGGTCGCCGCGTGCCAGTGCGGCCAACCCGGCCAGGAGGTCGGCGCGGTCGTCGGCGGGCACGGCGGCCCGATGCTCCAGGGCGGCGCGGGTACGGGCGAGCGCCGCGCCGACTCCACGCGTATCCGCGTCGGGATGCGCCACCGCGAAGTCCCGTAACCGGGCGGCCTGGGCCCGCAGCGCCGGTTCGGTCCGACCCGACAGCAGCCAGGGCACGGAGATGCCGTCGGTGTCCTCGCCGCCGACCTCGTTCGGGGTGGGGTCGCCCTGTTCGAGGACGAGGTGGGCGTTGGTGCCGCTGATCCCGAACGAGGACACCGCCGCCCGCCGCGGCCGGTCGGGGGTGCGCGGCCACGGCCGGGCCTCGGTCAACAAGGAGACCGCGCCGGATTCCCAGTCGACGTGCGGCGTCGGCTCGTCCACGTGCAGCGTCGCCGGCAACGTCTCGTGTCGCAACGCCTGGACCATCTTGATCACACCGGCGATCCCGGCCGCGGCCTGGGTGTGCCCGATGTTCGACTTCACCGACCCCAACCACAACGGCCGCCCCGGCTCACGGCCCTGCCCGTACGTGGCCAACAACGCCTGCGCCTCGATCGGATCCCCCAACGCCGTCCCGGTCCCGTGCGCCTCCACCACGTCGACCTGATCCGCCGTCAACCCCGCACCCGCCAACGCAGCCCGGATCACCCGCTGCTGCGACGGCCCGCTCGGCGCCGTCAAACCATTGCTGGCACCATCCTGATTCACCGCCGAACCCCTGATCACCGCCAGCACGGTGTGACCGTTGTCGCGGGCCCGGCTCAGTGGTTCGAGCAGGACCAGGCCGACGCCCTCGGCCAGCGCGAACCCGTCGGCGCCGGCGGCGAAGGGCTTGCAGCGGCCGTCCGGTGCCAGACCGCGCTGGCGGCTGAACTCCAGGAACGGGTTCAGACTGGGCAGGACTGTCGCGCCACCCGCGAGCGCGAGATCGCATTCGCCGTTGCGCAGCGCCTGGCAGGCCAGGTGCAGGGCGACCAGGGACGACGAGCAGGCGGTGTCGACGGTGACGGCCGGGCCCTCCAGGCCCAGTGCGTACGCGATTCGCCCGGACGCCACGCTCACCGTGTTCCCGGTCAGGAAGTAGCCCTCCCCGGCCCGGGTGACCGCGTCCCGGCCGGCGGGGACGTACTCCTGGGCGATCACCCCGGTGAAGACCCCGGTGTTGCCCCCGAACAGTGCGGTCGGGGCGATCCCGGCGTTCTCGAGGGTTTCCCACGCGGTTTCCAACAGCAGGCGCTGCTGCGGGTCCATGGCCGTCGCCTCGCGCGGTGAGATCCCGAAGAAGCCCGCGTCGAAGTCGCCCGCGTCGTGCAGGAAACCGCTCTCTCTGACGTAGGTGTGCCCGATGGCGTCCGGATCCGGATCGTGGGCCGACTCCAGGTCCCAGCCCCGGTCGTCGGGAAATGCCGAGATGGCGTCGACGCCGTCGCGAACCAGTCGCCACAGGTCCGAGGCATCGCGCACGCCGCCCGGAAGGCGACATCCCATCCCCACGATCGCGATCGGTTCCGACCGGCCGGCTTCGAGCTCGCGCAGCCGGTCGCGCGTCTCCTGGAGCTCGCCCGTCACCCGCCGCAGATAGTCGCGCAGCTTGTCTTCGTTCGCCATCCGGTATCAGCCTCAACAGGTGGGAGAGAACGTACGTTTCGCCGACCGGAGCAGCAGTCGGGCACCGTGCCGCTCAGCGTTCGCAGAGGTGCTTAGAGGGCGCTTAAAACGTCCTTAACATCCTCCGGCCTGCGGTTTCACGGCGGATGGGGGCCGTGGGCCAAGGCCGTCGCCTTTAAGAAGGTGCTAAGGGGCGTTTAAGCGCGGACTCCGACACTGGCCGCTCATGACTTGCCGGTAAGGGAGTTGCATCGTGACAGAGACCGCCTCGGCACACCTGCCGACGTTTCCCATGCCGAGATCGTGTCCGTTCGACCTCTCGCCGCAGTACGCCGAGCTGAGGAGCGAACGCCCCATCACGCAGGTGCAATTGGCGAGCGGAAAAGCCGCCTGGCTGATCACCCGGCATCAGGACGTGCGCAGACTCTTCCTGGACCCCAATCTCAGTGCCAACGGCGCGCATCCCGAATTCCCGGCACTGGCTCCGCGCAAGCAGTCCTTCGACGAGCAGTCGAAGGGTTTCCTGCCGTGGATGGACCAGCCGGAGCACACCACGTACCGGCGGATGGTGATCAACGAGTTCACGGTGCGTCGGATCGCCCGCATGCGCCCGCGCATCCAGGAGATCGTGGACGACTGCGTCAGTGCGATGCTCGCCGGGCCGCGGCCGGTGGACCTGGTCCAGGCACTGTCGCTGCCCGTGCCGTCACTGACCATATGTGACCTGCTCGGCGTCCCGTACGAGGACCTGGACCACATCCAGCGACATGCGATGATCATGGTCAGTCGTATCCACACCGCCCAGGAACGCGCCGCCGCGCTGCGGGAACTGCGCACCTATCTCGGCGAGTTGTTGCTGATCAAGGGCAAGCAGCCGCAGGACGACATGCTCAGTCGGCTGGTGGTCAAGCACCGGGACGAGGGCCGCGACGACCACGGGCACCTGACCGGGCTCGCACTGCTGATCCTGGTCGGCGGCTACGAGAGCACGGCGAGCACGATCTCGCTGGGTACCGTGGCGCTCCTGGAACACCCCGACCAGGTGGCCGCGTTGCTCGCCGACCCCACACTGGCACCGCGTGCGGTGGAGGAACTGCTGCGCTACTTCAGCGTCGCGGACAACGTCACCAGCCGGATCGCGACCGCCGACATCGAGATCGGTGGGGTGACCATCCGCGCGGGCGAGGGCGTGCTGCTGTCGAACGCGGCGGCCAATCGGGACCCGAGCGTGTTCGTACATCCCGAGGTGCTGGACATCCACCAGGACACTCGCACACACGTGGCGTTCGGATACGGCATCCACCAGTGTCTCGGGCAGAACCTGGCCCGGTTGGAACTGGAGATCGTCTTTCGCACGCTCTTCGGCCGGATCCCGGGACTGCGGACGGCCGTGCCGGTGACGGAACTGCCGTTCAAGAACGACGCGATCATGTTCGGCGTGCACGAAGTACCGGTGACATGGTGACCCGGTCCCCGGCCGCGGGGCACCGGGACGGCCCCGAGCGCCCGAGCGCGACCGAGCGGAAGTGGAGCGCGATGAGTGTGGAAGTGGACCGCGACGCCTGCGTGGGTGCCGGACAGTGTGTGCTCGCGGCACCGGATGTATTCGATCAGGGGGACGAGGACGGCCTGTCGTTCGTGCTTCCCGGCGCGTCGGAGCCCGAGAACCTGCGGGCCGTCCGGGACGCGGTGCTGCGCTGTCCGGCCCGAGCGATCACGCTCACCACCGCGCCCGCACCGGAGCCGTCCATCCCCGACGCACCCCCGAACGGAGCCGCCACGTGAGCGACAACGACGTCACCATCGAACCCGGCGACCCCCGGGTGGCGGACCTGCTCGCCTACCCGATGCCGCGCACCTGCCCCTTCGGCGCGCCGAAGGAGTACGCGGAGCTGCGCGAGCGCGAACCCATCACCCGGGTTCGGCTGCCCACCGGCCGGTGGGCCTGGCTGGTCACCGCGCACGACGCGGTACGCCGACTGTTCACCGACCCCAACCTCAGTGCCAACCGCGTGCATCCCGGCTTCCCCGCGCTGCTGGCGGGGCAGGGAGGGATCAACCCGGCGGGCTTTCTGCCGTGGATGGACCCGCCGGAGCACACCACGTATCGACGCATGGTGATCAGCGAGTTCACCGTCCGGCGGGTACAGCGCCTGCGACCGCGGATCGAGGAGATCGTCACGACGCACGTGGACGGGCTGCTCGCGGGCCCCCGCCCGATCGACCTGGTCCAGGCGCTGTCGCTGCCCGTTCCCTCGCTGGTGATCTGTGACCTGCTCGGAGTGCCTTACACGGACCGGGAGTTCTTCCAGACCCGGGCCCGGATCATGGTCGATCGTAACGCCGGGGGCCCCGAGCGGCTGGCCTCGATGACCGAACTGCGCACGTTCCTGCGCGACTTGGTGGTCACCAAGCAGAACGAACCGACCGACGACGTGCTCAGCCGGCTCGCGGTGAAGTATCGCGAGGCCGGGGTCGAGGACAACGAACACCTGGCCGGGATGGCGCTGTTGATCCTGGTCGCCGGCCACGAGACCACGGCGAACATGATCTCGCTCGCGGTCACCTATCTGCTGGAGCACCCGGACCGGCTCGCCGAACTGCGGGGCGATCCGACGCTGATTCCCGACGCGGTGGAGGAGTTCCTGCGCTACTTCAGCATCTCCGACCACTCCACGAACCGGGTGGCTCTCGCCGACATCGAGATCGACGGCGTGACCATCCGGGCCGGGGAGGGTGTACTGCTGTCCAACGGCGCGGCCAACCGGGACGCAAAGATCTTCGACGACCCGGACGAGTTCGACGCGCACCGCGACGCCCGACCGCACCTGGCGTTCGGATACGGGATCCACCAGTGCCTGGGACAGAACCTGGCCCGACTGGAGTTGGAGATCGTGCTCGGCACCCTCCTCGAACGCATCCCGGATCTGCGACTGGCCGTGCCGTTGGCGGAACTGCCGTTCAAGAACGACACGATCATGTACGGGATCCACGAAGTCCCGGTGACCTGGTGACCGGGTAGCCCGGTGGCGACCCGGTGCCCCGGTGCGCGTTCGGTGCCGGTGATTCCCGTGTACGCCCTACCCCACTACCCCCATGTTCCCCGTTCCCGAGCCGTCGGCATCGGCGCGCTCGGCTCGGCAGAGAGGTTCCCACACCAATGTCCAAGACCATCGCCATTTTCGGGGCGGGGAGCGGCCTGGGACTCGCCGTGGCCCGGCGCTTCGGAGCCGAGGGATATCGAGTCGCACTCGTCGCCCGGCGCAGGGAGCGGCTGGAGGAGTTGCGTGCCGCGTTGGCGATCGAGGGAGTGGAGGCGCACACCTTCACGGCCGACCTCGCCGATCACACCCGGCTCGGCGCGACCGTGGACGAGATCGGCGCCGCGCTCGGCGGCATCGACGTGATCGAGTACAGCCCGGCGGGCATCACCGAACAGCCGGTCGCCACGCTGGACCTGGACCTGGACAACCTCCAACCACAGCTGGACGTGCGCCTGCTCGCGCCGATCGTGCTCGTGCGGCACGTACTGCCCGCCATGATCGAACGCGGCGAGGGCGGGCTGCTGTTCGGTCTCGGCTCCGTCGGCAGCCAGCCGGTGTCCTTCATGAGCAACGTCGGCATCGCGTTCGCCGGACTGCGCAACTACATCTACACACTCAACAGTTCCCTCGCGGACAAGGGTGTGTACGCCGGCGCGTTGACCATCGGCGCGCTGATCGAAAAGAGCGAGGCCCAGGAGAAGTTCGACGCCAAGACCGCGTTCACGTCCGCGCAGGGTGTCGTGCGCGTGTGGCCCGAGGATCTGGCGGATCGGTTCTGGGACATGTACGCCAAGCGGGACCGGGTCGAGGAGGTCGTCGGCGGATTCGAGGGGTAGGGCGCACACCGCATACGACGACGTCGCCGCCGGCGGATCTCCCGCCGGCGGCGACGTCGTCGTTGCGATCGAATCCCCACGAATCGGGGGGCGGTTCGGATCAGCCCGTTCCCCGCGCCAGGACGGACGGATCGGTGTCGACGGGGGAGGGGGCCTCCCGCGCGACCGCGTCGAGGAGTCGGTCCTCGGCGGCCCCGGACCGTGGCTCGCCCTCCCCGACGGACGCGAGCGTTTCGAGGTTGTCCTTGATGTCGGTCAGGACGTCGGCCGCCTCCGCCCCGTCGATCACCCGGTGGTCGAACGCGAGGCTCAGGCGCATGATCGGGCGGACCACCACCCGTTCGTCGCGCACCACCGCCACGTCGCGCACCTGTCCCACGCCCAGGGTGATCGTGGTGCCGCCCACCGAGTGGAAGCCGTGCACGGGGCGGTGGCCGAGCGAGGTGATCGCGACGGTGCCGAACGACTCCGCCCGGCGCGCCAGCGGGCGGGTCGCGAGCCGAAACGCCAACCGCCCCAACGGCATCGGCAACCGATGCAGCAGGCGCACCTTGGCGAACTCCGGCATCTGCGCCGGATCCCCGTCCCGGAACGGCCGCAGCCGGTCCTGGATCTCGTCGATCCCGGCGGTGTGCACGCGCGGAACGACCGTCGCGAGCACCACCCTTCGGCCGTTCAGCACCCGGTCCAGGGTGATCTTGGCGTCGACCGACGGGTAGTGCGCCACCCTCGGCCGCAGCCGACCGCGGATGGCGGCGTTGGCGTCGGGATGTGCGGCCAGGGCGCGGCCGGCGGCCAGGGCCACGTAGGACACCAGCGAGTACGAGTGCCCCGCCTCGCGGTGGCCGGCGCGGTGTTCGCGCACGCGGGACATGTCGACGTCGGTGTCCAGGAACACCGGGGCGAAGCCCCGGGTCTGCTCCAGGAAGTACAGGGTGTGGCGGCGCTCCCGGGGCACCGGAGTGCTTCGCACGAGGGGCTCCTTACGCTGTCGCGAGGTCGGGTCCCGGCCGCGGACCCCATGACGGGATCACGGGCCGGGTCGATGGCGGTGCTCAGACGGTCTCGACGGCGAAACCGCCCTTGATCCACTTGCTGGACTCCACCGAGATGCCGAGCAGGCGCTGACCGGGGATCGCCCGTTCGAAGGCGCTCTCCAATTGGAAGAACGGGGTGGCGTTGCCGTTGTTGCCGATCTCGCGCACCCGGCTGATCTCGTACGCACCGGGCAGCGCCAGCAGATCCACGATCTTCGTGGTCATCCGCCCGGACAACTGCGGCGGCAACAGGTAGTCGATCTCGTCGCGTTGCCACCCGGTGTCGTCCAGGAGCTCGTCCAGGATCTCGGCGGACATCAGCGGCACCCGCTCCTCGATCGCCTTGTAGTCCTCGATCGCGGGCGGCCGATCCGAGCCCCGATCCCCCGGGCCGTACCAGTCCAGCGTCTGCCCGGGTTCCCGGTCCAGGCCGGTGAGCCTGGTGAACAACTGGCGGATCACCGCCGCGCCGGGAGCCGACGTGCGGTCCAGGACCGCCGCGCCGGCACCGTCGCCGAACAGTACGTAGTGCACCAGTTGGTCGGGCGGCAGCGTCGCGAAATCCAGGTCGAAGTCGTAGAACTTGGCCGACACGTCGCCACCCAGGACCAGGGCGTTGCGATACTCGCCGCCCGCCAGCAACTGCTGCGCCAGGCTCAGCGCCTGGAACGCGCCGCAGCAGCCCGACTGGATCTGGTACGTCGGTACGCCGTTGATCCGCAACCGGTCGGCGACCACGTTCGCCGTCGTGGGCATCAACAGGTCCGGTGAGGCGGTGGCCAGGACCAGCAGGTCCACGTCCTCGGCGGCCCGCCCCGCGCCCTCCAGGGCACGTCGGCCGGCCGTCTCGCACAGGTCCGCCAACGAGTGCGCGGGCTTGGCCGTGTCCAGGTCGATCGACAGGTGCCGGCTCCTGGTGCCGATGAACGTCTCGACCCACTGCTCCCACTGCCCGCCCATGCGCAACCGCCGCCCCAGGGTGGCGTTGTCGATCGCCGGACCCGGCAGCGCGGTGCCGATCGACCGGATGTGGACATCGCCGTCCACGTCAGCCGCACAGCCGGATGACCACGGCCGCCCTCTCGCTGGGCACCGGGGGATTGGACAGCGGCGGAATCAGGTGCCAGCGGCGGTATCCGTGCTTGCCCGCGAAGGAGCCGCCGGTGCCGATCGCCTTGAGGTGCAGCCACTCGCCCGCGATCATCCCGTCCCGGTCGATGCCGGTGGCCGAGTCCCGGAAGGTGCCCTGCGGCAGATGCACGGCCTCGTGGTACTCGCTGATCAGGTGGCCGTCCGAGGGCCGGCGGCCGGTGATCGTGACGAACCCAACCGCGTCGCCGATGATGTTGTCCTGCTTGTCGTAGATCACGTCGTAGTAGGTGGCGGTGTCACCGATCTGCTGCATCGGCGGGTTCGCCGAGCCGACCGTGCTGTACTTGACGGTCTGCTCGGTGACTCCGCCGACTTCCACACATCGATTGCCCCGCTTGTCGCCGTCCGCCGCGAACGCGTCGGACGCCATCACCGTCGCGGTGGTGGTCACGCACAGCGCGACCAGCGCCGCACTGCGGGCACGGGACCACTTCGTCGGGTGCGCCATGAACTTCCCCTTCGCTCGTCCGGCCGGGACGTCGAGGGGGCACCGCACGGTGCGCGGGCGCGGTCCCGGCCGTCGCTGCGATGTTCAGGGGCCGCACTTAGACAGACCTAAAGCCGAGCTTGGCGGCGCCGGTCCGCTCTGCAGTCCGGTGACCAGATGGGCCAGCTCGGCGCGCGAACTCAGGTCGAGCTTGCGGTAGATGTGGGCCAGGTGGGCGTCCACCGTGCGCGGGCTCAGCCGCAACACCTGGGCGATCTCACGGGTACGCATGCCCGTTCCCGCGAGATCGGCGATCTCGCGCTCGCGATTGGTCAGTACGGACAGCGCCGTCGCCGCGCCCGGCTCGGTCGACCCCTTGGTCCAAGCCAGCGCGGCCAGACGCTCCTCGGCCCGGCGATACAGCGTGTCCGCGCCGGATCGGCGGGCCAATTCGCGGGCGAGGACCAGCAGTTTCGTCGCGTCGTCGACCCGGCCGGCCACGGCCTCGCATTCGGCGGCGTCCAGCAGCGCGGTGGTCCGCGGCAGCGTCAGGTCGGCCGCCGCCAGTCGGTCGGCGGCGTGCTGGTACAGGTCCGAGGCGGTGTCCGGGTCGTCGGCGAACCGGGCCACCTCGGCCTCGGCGAGCAGCGCCTGCGCGTGCTGGAAGGACAGTTCCGACTCGCGCACCTCGTCCCGGGCCCGCTTCGCCCACAACGCCGCGTCGGGGTCGCCCGCCGCGATCGTGGCGACGGTGAGCATCCGGTGACACATCGGTCGAAGCATCGCGGGCAGGTTGAGCAGGTCGGGCCCGCGTCCGACGTCGAGGATCAGCATCCGGCTGCGCCGGGGATCGGCCACCACGGTGGCGCGGGCCAGTGCCAGGGCCGCGCTGACCCGCCACAGGCTGCCCGGTTGGAGTGCGGCGACCGCCTGCTCCGCGAGCTGTCGGCCGGTGTCGTGCGCGCCGTTCCAGGACGTCTGCAGGGCCTTGAGGGCCAGCGTGAGGCCGCGGACCTCGTCGGAGTCGATGCGCTCGGCGATCGCGTACGCCTCGTCGATGATCGGCTCGGCTCCCGCCGCCGGCCCCACGAACAGGCAGATGTGGCACAGGCCGTCGATCATGATCGGCAGGAGGTACACCTGGCCGGTGGCGAACGCGATGCCCAGTCCGCGCAGCATGTGCCGCTGGGCGTCGGTGAACCGGCCGAGGAAGATCTCGGCCCAGGCCAGCAGCGGCAACACCTCCAGACCGTCGACCAGCGCGTCGTTCGGGATGTGATCCAGCCGAGTCGCACACCGGTCGATCATCCGGGCTCCGGCGGCCCGGTCCCCGGCGATCACCTCGTAGAGCCCGTACAGCGCCAGGGCACTGCCCTCGAGATCCCCGTCGGGTCCGCTGCCGGCGGACCGCAGGGTGGTGCGCAACTCCTCCGAGGAGGGCCACATGCCGCTGCCCACCACGCCCATGACGGTGCGCAGGACGTACAGGATGCCGGTCGCCGAGCGCGGCTGCGCCGGCGCCGCGATCTCGGAGGTCAACGACGCCCACGCCTGGGTGTGGTTGCCGAGGAACAGGTCGATCATCGTGCGCTGCTTGATCAGCCGCACGCGGTCCTCGACGCCCTCGCCCGATCGGATCGCGAGCGCCGCCTCCAGGAGTGCGCGACTCTCCGCGGGCCTGCCCTCCAGGAACAGGGCGTGCGCCGTCTTCGCCAACACCGTGGTGCGTTGGTCCCGAACCCCCGGGTCGCGGTCGATCAGCGAACCGGCGAGGCGCAACCACTGGCCGGCCTGGCGAGGCGCGGAGCGCATCACCTCGTCCGCGGCCCGTACGAGCGTCGCGACCGCGTCGCGAGCGTTCTCGCCGGTGAAGGAGTGCTCGATGTGCGGGGCCCGCGCGGCGGCCGGCGCGTCGCGCTCGACCAGTACCGCCAGCGCGTTGCGGTGCAGGCGCAGCCGCCGACAGGCATCGCTTTCGGTGTAGGCGAGCCGGCGCAGTATCGGATGGCGGAAGGAGTACTGCACGCCGGCGTCGACCACGCGCAGCAGATCGCGACGGACCAGACGGTCGGTGGCGGCGCAGACCTGGCGCATGTCGAGCTCGGCCACCGCCGCCACCGCCACGAGGTCGAAGCGTTCGGCGAAGACGGCTGCCGCGTGCAGCACCTGCGCCTCGACGCCGGACAACCCGGAGATCTCGGCCAACAGGTGGGCGGCGTACTGGTTTTGCAGATCGTCGACGTGGCCGGCCGGGACGGCCGATGGAGGATGTGCCGTCGGGCCGTCCGTACCGCGCTCGCCGCCGTGTGCCGCGGCGAGCAGGTACAGCGGGTTGCCCTCCGATTCCCGGCACAGGTCGCGCAATCGCGGATCCTCCGCGCCCATGCCGAGGAGTTCGGCGCACTGCTCCCGGGTGAGGGCGGGCAGGGCGATGCGTTCCACCGTGCCTTGGACGAGGCCGTGGGCGAGCGACTCGCGCAGTTGCGGCGGGGCCTGGCGGGGGCGATCGGCGATCACCACGAGCAGCGGTACGTCGAGGGGCGAGGAGATCAACTGATCGATCAACGCGAGCGATTGCGGATCCGCCCAGTGCATGTCGTCGAGAATGATCACCAGGCCGTCGTGGGTGACGTGTCGCAGCAGCAGGCGCAGCCGATGGGAACCGGCCTGGGCGGGCCCCGCATCGGCGTCGGCGGCACCGAGGTGGGTGGGCGTGTGCAGCACTCGGCGCAGCGAGGCCGCGGTGTGCGTGGGAAGGTGGTCCAGACGTTGCGAGACCAAGTCGCTGTGCAGGGCCGCCACCACGACGTGGAAGGGGTTGTTCTGCCCGTAGGCGGTGCCTCGGGCGTGCAGCACGGGAATGTCCCGTTCGTGTGCCTCGGCGGCGAACTCCGCCAGAAGTCTGCTCTTGCCGCTGCCGATTCCGCCGGCGACTTCGATCACCATGCCCCGTTGTCGTGGTAATCGATCGAGCGAGGTGACGAGTCGTTGTATCTCGTGTCGACGAACGGTCCCGGCATTCGGACGCAATGGAGATTTCGTGGAACTCACCCCGTATGTCCTGCAATCGAGTACCGCGATGCGGTACTTGGTGCGTGAAAGCCGACTCGGGATGATGTCGTCGGTGCGACCGGCGCGGGATGGCGGCGGATCCGGCGGACGATGCACGGCCCGACGCCACGCGTGCCCCACGGTTCCGTCTCCGGGTGCGCGTCTGCCAACCCGTACCCGTCACCCGGGACCGTCCTGCGCGTTGTTCCCCCTCGTCGACCAGCGTTCCCCTACTGGGGGAATGTGGACGACGCAAGTATAGATCAGCGACGCGCGGATGAGCCATGTGCGTCGGGCCCGATACGTCCTCGGCGCCGCACCGGCCCGGTGCCGACGAGGGAACGCGGCACCGGCCCGGTGCGGGGAGCGCTCAGCCGAGGCCGAGTTCGTTGTCGATGAGATCGAAGATCTCGTCGTCGCTCGCTCGGGCGAGATGTGCGGACGCGGCGGGTTCGCCGGTGCCCTCGGGGCGCCGTGCCGGCGTCGACAGCGCCGCCAGCAGTTCGCGCAGCCGCTCCGCCAGCCGATCCGCGTCCGGCTGCGTCACCGCGGCGTCGGCCACGGCGAGTTCGACCCGGTGCAGTTCGGCGAACAGCGACGTCAACGCGACCGTCGGCGCGGCCGATTCGGCCGGGGCGGCCAGGGCCTCCTCCAGATGCCGGGCCAGTGCGGAGGGCGTGGCGTGATCGAAGACGAGGGAGACGGGCAATCGAAGCCCGGTGTCGACGTTGAGCCGATTGCGCAACTCGACCGCGGACAGCGAGTCGAAGCCGAGTTCCTTGAATGAGCGTTTCCCGTTGATCGCCCCCGCCGACGAGTGTCCCAGGACGGTGGCGACATGGCCGCTCACCACGTCCTTCAACAACTGCCGCCGAGCGCTCGGGCGCAGCGGCGCGAGCCGTTCGGCGAGTGTCGGCGCCCCGGCGGTCGGGGGCGCCGCGTCCGCGGCCCGCGAGGGCTCGACTGCGGTCAACGTGGCGAAGAGGGGCGTGGATTCCCCGGCTCGGGCGCGGGCCCGCAGCGCGGGCAGGTTCAGCCCGACCGCGACGGGCGCGGCGTGCCGCAGTTCGAGCGCCGCGTCGAACAGGGCCAGACCCTGCTCGACGGACAACGGCACGATGCCGCCCCGGGACAGGCGGGCCAGCGCGGTGTCGTCGAGTCGGCCGGTCATCGCGCTCTGCGCGCCCCACAGTCCCCACGCGAGGGAGATGCCGGGCAGGCCGAGCGCCTGACGGTGGTGCGCGAGAGTGTCCAGGAAGGTGTTCGCGGCGGCGTAGTTGCCCTGTCCCGGGTTGCCGAGCACGCCCGCCGCCGAGGAGTACAGCACGAACGCGGCCAGGTCGAGGCGGCGGGTCAGCCGGTGCAGGTGCCACGCGCCGTCGACCTTGGGCCGCAGCACCGCGTCGATCCGCGCGGGCGTGAGCGCGTCCACCGTCGCGTCGTCCAGGACGCCGGCGGTGTGCACCACCGCGGTCAACGGATGCTCGGGCGGTATCCCGTCCAGGAGTTGGGCCACCGCGTCGAAGTCGGCGACGTCGCACGCGGACAACCGCACCTCCGCGCCGAGCGAGGCCAATTCGGCGAGCAGTTCGCCCGCCCCCGCGGCCTGCCCGCCGCGGCGGCTCGCCAACACCAGGCGGCGTACGCCGTGCCGGGTGACCAGGTGGCGGGCCAGCAGCCGGGCCAGGGTGCCGGTGGCGCCGGTGATCAGCACGGTCCCCTCCGGGTCGAGCCCGGACGGCAGGGTCAGCAGAGTCTTGCCGATGTGGCGGGCCTGGGACAGGAAGCGCAGCGCCTCGGGCGCGTGGGCGATGTCCCAGGCGGTGATCGGCAGCGGCGCGAGTCGTCCGCTTTCGAACAACTCGACCAGGATGGTCAACATCTCCTGGATGCGTTCGGGTGCGACCCGGTTCAGGTCGTAGGCCGTGTAGGTCACTCCGGGATGCGCCGAGGCGACCAGCAGCGGGTCGCGAATATCCGTCTTGCCCATCTCCAGGAAGCGCCCACCCGGCGACAGCAGCCGCAACGAGGCGTCGACGAATTCCCCGGACAGCGAATTGAGCACGACGTCCACGCCGCGCCCGCCGGTCGCGTGCGCGAAGGTGTGTTCGAAGGCCGGCGTCCGAGAGCCCGCGATGCGCTCGTCGGGCAGGCCCTGGGCGCGCAGCGCGTCCCACTTGCCGGG
This sequence comes from Embleya sp. NPDC020630, assembly GCF_044334985.1. Classification (NCBI taxonomy): domain Bacteria; kingdom Bacillati; phylum Actinomycetota; class Actinomycetes; order Kitasatosporales; family Streptomycetaceae; genus Embleya; species Embleya sp. NPDC020630. The sequence goes on along the minus strand of NZ_JBIRUB010000041.1, from coordinate 10,365 downwards.
ACCGGCGGTGCCGTAGACCTCCAGGCCCAGATGCCGGGCCAGTTGCAGCGCGGCCATGCCGACCCCGCCCGCGGCCGAGTGCACCAACACCGATTCGCCCGGCCGGACCCCGGCCAGGTCGACCAGGCCGTGATAGGCGGTCAGGAAGACCACCGGCACCACCGCGGCCCGCCCGAACGACCACCCCTCGGGCATCCGGGAGAGCAGCCGGTGGTCGGTGACCGCGACCGGACCGAGGCCCCCCTCGGGGAACAGACCCATCACCCGGTCCCCGGGGGCCACCGTGGTCACCCCGGGGCCGACCTCGGCCACCACACCCGCGCCCTCGCCGCCGATCCGCGCCTCGTCGCCCGGATACATGCCGAGCCCGATCAGCACGTCCCGGAAATTGAGCCCACCGGCCCGCATGGCCACCCGCACCCGACCGGGCCCCAGGGGCTCGGCGAGCTGCGGTGCGTCCACCAGGGCCAGGTTGGCCAGGGTGCCGTTGTCGGTGGTGGCCAGGTGCCAGGCCGGTGAATTCGACGGGGGAGCCAGCACGTCGGGCACGGTGTCCGCGCGCACCAGCCGGGGAACGTACGTGGTGCCCTGGCGCAACGCGGCCTCCGGCTCGTCGCCGGCCACGATCGCCCGCAGCGCCGGGTCCGGCTCCCGGTCCCGGGACGGCGCGGCAGTCGGGTCCGCGGGCGCCGCGGCCGGCGGGTGGTCCACGTCGAGCAGGGCGAATCGGCCCGGATTCTCGGTACGGGCCGAACGCAGCAGGCCCCATGCCGCCGCGCCGGCCAGATCGCGGATCTCCGGCCCCGGGGCGGTGCCCACCGCGCCGCGCGTGACGGCGACCAGGCACGCGTGGGCGAATCGGTCGTCGCCGGCCCAGTCGCGGGCGAGTTCGGCGGCGCGGTGTACCGCGGCGCGCACCGCGTCCGGCGTGCTCGCGTCGTCGTCCACCCGGGCGTCGAGACGGCCCAGGGTGACCAGAACCCGATCGGGTACGGGCAGGCCCGCCTCGATGCTCGCGCCGAGCGCGGCCAGATCCGGATACACCGGCACCGCCGGCCCCCCCGGCGTGCGCACGGCGGCGGCCAGTGCCAGCGGGTCCGGCCCGACGACCGCGCACGCGCTCGCGCGGCCGTCGGTGTCCGAGCCCGCCGGTGTCCAACGCACCACGTGCAGTGCACCGGCGGACGCGGGCCGCGCGGCCGCCAGTCGGGACACCGGCACCTGCCGGGTGGTGAGCGTGTCCACCGCGGCCACGGGGGCGCCGGTCGGGTCGGTCAGCACGATGGTGGTGGTGTCCTCGGTGGTCCGGGTCAGGGTGACCCGCACCTCGCTCGCGCCGCTCGCGTACAGCCGGATGCCCGCCCAGTGGAAGGGCAGCGCGACCTGGGCGAAGCCGTCGCCGCCGCTCTCCGCCCGGACCATCGCCAGCGGGTGCAGCGCGGCGTCGAACAGCGCCGGATGCAGCGTGTACCCGCCGGCCCCGATGCCCTGCGGCAGTCGCACCTCGGCGTACAGGTCGTTGCCCGCCCGCCACAGCGCGCCCAGTCCGCGAAAGGCCGGGCCGTAGTGGTAGCCGCGCTCGGCCAAGCGCTCGTAGACGCCGCTCAGGTCCACCTCGCTCGCGCCGGGCGGCGGCCAGGGGCCGGCCACCGCAGGCGGCGCCACCGGATCCGGTGCGACCAGGTTCGCGGTGGCGTGCCGGGTCCACACCGCATCGGCCCCGGCCGCGTCCGCGCGCGTGTGCACCTCCACCGCGCGCCGCCCGGTGTCGTCGGGGCCACTCGCCGTGAGCCGCAGGGCGACGGAGCCCTCCTCGGGCAGGATCAGCGGTGCCTCGACGGTGAGTTCGTCCACGCCCGAGCAGCCGACGTGCGCGCCCGCGTGCAGGATCAGGTCCAGGAAACCGGTCGCCGGCAACAGCGTGGCGCCGACCACCTGGTGGTCGGCCAGCCACGGCGTCGCGGCCACCGACAGCCGCCCCGTCCACAGCAGCGCGCCGTCGGCCAGATCGATCACGGTGTCCAACAGCGGACTCCCGGCCGCGGCGAGCCCGAGCGAGGCGACATCGCCCGCGCCACGCACCGGTTCGAGCCAGTAGCGCTCGCGCTGGAACGGATAGCCGGGCAACCCCGACAGCTCCGGCGACTCCCGCACGTCCGGCAACCCGGGCGCCGAGGTCGGCTCACCCGCCGGCAGCAGCACTTCCCAGTCCACGGCCCGTCCGTGCGCGTGCAGCGTGCCCAGCGCACCGAGCAGGGTGTGCGACTCGCCGTGCCGCGCGCGCAGCGTGGACGCGAACACCGGCTCCCCCGGGACCTGTTCCAGGCACTGCCGGGCGAGCGCGGTCAACACCGGCTCCGGCCCCAGTTCGAGATAGCCCGTGATCCCGAAGTCGGCCAGCGCCCGGACTCCGTCCACGAAGCGCACCGGGCTGACGATGTGCCGCACCCAGTAGCGCGGATCGCTCAACTCGCCGGGCTCGGCGAGCCGTCCGGTGACATCGGAGATCACCGGCAGCGACGGCTCGTGATAGGTCAACTCCTCCGCGACCTTGGCGAAGTCGGCGAGGATCGGCGCCATGTGCGGGGAGTGGAAGGCATGATCGACCTTCAACCGCGACGTCCGCCGGCCCGCCGCGACGAAGTGGCCCGCCACACGCTCCACCGCGTCCACATCACCGGAGACCACGGTGGACGCCGGGCCGTTCAGCGCGGCGATCGCGATCTCGTCCTCGTGTCCGGCCAGGAGCGGGCGCACCTCCTCCTCCGACGCCTCGACGGCGACCATCGCGCCCCCCGCCGGTGCCGACTGCATCAACGCTCCTCGGGCCGCCACCAGCACGCACGCGTCCCGCAGATCCAGCACGCCCGCCACGTGCGCCGCGGCCAACTCCCCGATCGAATGGCCCAACACCGCGTCCGGAGCGACCCCGAAACGCGCCGTCAGACGAAACAGCGCGACCTGCACGGCGAACAGGCCCGCCTGGGTGAACACCGTACGATCCAACAACCCCGCCTCGGAGCTGCCCTCGGGAGCGAACAACACCTGCTTGAGCGGCAACGGCAGCAACGGGTCCAGGAACGCGCACACCTCGTCCAGTGCCCGAGCGAACACCGGAAACTCGGCGTACAGTTCGCGCCCAACGCCGAGCCGTTGGCTGCCTTGACCGGTGAACAGGAACGCGATGCGCGGAGCCGGCGCCGCGACGCCGCGCACCACCCGCGGCGACGGCTCGTCCCGAGCCAGCGCCGACAACGCGCCCGAGAACTCCGCAGGGCACGTGCCAAGCAGCACCGCACGGTGTTCGAACACGGTCCGGGAGGCGTGCAACACCCGGCCCAGCCGCACCGGGTCCGACTCGGGACGCTCGGCCAGGAACCGCCGCAGCTCCTCGGCGGATTGCCGCAACGCCGCCGGGGTCCGAGCGGACAGCGGCCACGGCACCACACCACCGCCGCCGACGGGGCCTTCCTCGTCGGTGGGCGCGACCCCCGGGTCGGTCGGCGCGTCGGCCGCATCGCCGACCGGCGGCTCCTCGATGATCGCGTGCGCGTTGGTCCCGCTGATGCCGAACGCGGACACACCCGCGCGCCGGGGCCGCGTCGGCGTGTACTCCCAGGGCTGCTCGCGGCTCAACAACCGCACCGTGCCGTCGTCCCAGTCCACATGCGGAGTGGGTTCCCCGGCGTGCAGCGTGCGCGGCAGCAGGCCGTGCCGCAGCGCCAACACCATCTTGATCACCGCGCCGACCCCGGCCGCCGCCTGGGTGTGCCCGATGTTCGACTTCAGCGAGCCCAGCCACAACGGACGATCCGCCGGGCGCCGCGCGCCGTACACCTCCATCAGCGCCCGGGCCTCGATGGGATCGCCGAGCCTGGTCCCGGTACCGTGCGCCTCCACCGCGTCCACGTCCTCGGTGCCCAGGCCCGCGTCCGCCAACGCCCGTCGGATCACCCGCTCCTGCGAGGGACCGTTGGGCGCGGTCAACTGCGCGCTGGCGCCGTCCTGGTTGACCGAGGTACCGCGAACCACCGCCAGCACCCGATGGCCGTTGCGTCGCGCCTGCGACAACCGCTCCACGAGCAGCAGGCCGACCCCCTCGCTCCAGCCCGTGCCGTTCGCGTCCGCCGAGAACGCCCGGCAGCGTCCGTCGGGGGACAGGCCGCCCTGGCGGCTGAACTCCACGAAGGTGTGCGGCGTCGACATCACCGTGGCCCCGCCCACGAGCGCCAGCGCGCACTCGCCCCGACGCAGCGCCTGAACCCCCAGATGCAGCGCCACCAGCGACGACGAGCACGCGGTGTCCACCGTCACCGCCGGGCCCTCCAGGCCGAACGTGTAGGCGATCCGGCCGGTCGCCACGCTGCCCAGGCTGCCGTTCGCGAGGTATCCCTCGTACTCCCGCGGAGCGGGCCGAAGCCGGGCGCCGTAGTCGTTGTACATTATCCCGGCGAACACCCCGGTGTCGCTCCCGCGCAACGACTCCGGCACGATCCCCGCGTCCTCGAACACCCGCCACGCGGTTTCCAGGAGCAGCCGCTGCTGGGGATCCACCGTCATCGCCTCACGGGGACCCATGCCGAAGAACTCCGCGTCGAAATCGGCCGCGTCGTAGAGGAAACCGCCGTTGCGGGTGGACGACTTGCCCACCGCCGCCGGATCCGGATCGTGCAGGTCCGCCACGTCCCAGCCCCGGTCCGCGGGGAACTCGCCGATGCTCTCGCCGCCTTCGGCCAGCAGCCGCCACAACTGTTCGGGCGAGTCGACGCCGCCCGGATAGCGACAGGCCATGCCGATGATCGCGATCGGCTCGCGCTGCCGCTCCTCGACCTCCTCCAACCGGCGGCGGGTCCGACGCAGGTCCGCCGTCGCCCGCTTGAGGTAGTCACGGAACCTGTCCTCGTTGTTCACCACGGAAGGAAAACCTTTCGAACGGCCGGGGGCGAAAGCGCGGTCCGAACGGGCCGAACCCCCACGGTTCGGGTACCGGCTTAAACCACGCTTAACCCCCGCTGTGCCTCCCGCCGTGCCCTTCGGCGCGCCGTCCGCGCGCGAAAATCCGGGACCACCAGCGGATTTAGCCCGGACAAAGGTCGTCCTAAGCCCCGCCGAACACCCTGGCCCGACTCCCCGGCACGGGTGTGTCCCGGTCCGGACGCCCTCCGCCGGTCGGAGCCCGCCGCGGGCGCGGGCGACACCCGCCCGCGACGACCCGGGCGCCGGCCGCGCCCACCGCCGGACCGGTGCCCAGTGACCGGTTCCACCGAGCACAGTGTGAGGACGCCCCATGGCGAACGACATGCATTCCGCCGGCACCGACACCCACACCCGCCCGGCGGTGGCCGGCGAGAGCCCGATCGCGGTGGTCGGACTGGCGTGTCGATTCCCGGGTGCCCCGAACCCGCGATCGTTCTGGGAACTCCTCCGCGACGGCGTGAGCGCCATCGGCGACGCCCCCGAGGCACGCCGGCACCCGCCCGGGTTCTCGGATCGGGGCGCCGCCGGGACGGGTGCGATCCGGACGCGGCAGGCCGGATACCTCGAAGACGTGGAGACCTTCGACGCGCGCTTCTTCGGCATCTCGCCCCGCGAGGCGGCGGCGATGGACCCGCAACAGCGGCTGATCCTGGAACTGGCCTGGGAGGCGCTGGAACACGCGGGCCGGATCCCGGACCGAATCCGAGGCAGCCGCACCGGGGTGTTCATCGGCGCGATCCTCGACGACTACGCCACCGTGGTGCACCGCCTCGGACCGGCGGCGATCGGCGCACACACCTCCACCGGGTTGCACCGCAGCATCATCGCCAACCGCGTCTCCTACACGCTCGACCTGCACGGCCCCAGCCTGGTGGTCGACTCGGGGCAGTCGTCCGCACTGGTCGCGGTGCACCAGGCGTGCGAAAGCCTGCGCAAGGGCGAGTCGTCGATGGCACTCGCGGGCGGGGTCAACCTCATCCTCGCGCCGGAGAGCACCCTCGCGGTGGACCGGTTCGGCGGCCTCTCCCCGGACGACCGCTCCTACACCTTCGACGCCCGGGCCAACGGCTACGTCCGCGGCGAAGGCGGCGGCGTCGTCGTCCTCAAGCGCCTCGCCGACGCCACCGCCGACGGCGACGACGTGCTGTGCGTCATCCTCGGCGGAGCCGTCGGCAACGACGGCGCGGGCCCCGGCCTGACCGTGCCCGGCAGCGCCGGCCAGGAAGAGGTGATCCGACTCGCCCACACCCGAGCCGGCACCACCCCCGCCGACGTCGACTACGTGGAACTGCACGGCACCGGTACGGCCGTCGGCGACCCCGTCGAGGCGGCGGCCCTCGGCGCGGTCTTCGCCGCGACCCGCGACCCCGTCCGCCCCCTGCTCGTCGGTTCGGCCAAGACCAACGTCGGGCACCTCGAAGGCGCCGCGGGGATCGTCGGCCTCATCAAGACCACACTCGCCCTGCACCACGGACGCATCCCCGCGAGCCTGAACTTCCGCACCCCCAACCCGGACATCCCCCTCGATCGGCTGGGCCTGAGGGTCCAGACCGAAATCACCGACTGGCCCCATACGTCCGGGCCCCGCCTGGCCGGCGTGTCGTCGTTCGGCATGGGCGGTACCAACTGCCACCTCGTGCTCGCCGGCGCTCCCGAACCCGCCGCCCGCGCCCCCCGCACCCTACCGGCGCGGCCGCGGCTGCTCGCGTGGCCGCTGTCCGCCCGCACCACCGCCGCGCTGCGCGGACAGGCGGCCCGCCTCGCCGAGTTCGTCGAGGCCAACCCGGACGTCGACCCCGTGGACGTGGCACACTCCCTGCTCGAAACCCGCACCGCCTTCGAGCAGCGGGCAGTCGCCGTCGGCACCACCCGCGACGAACTCCTCCGCGCCCTGACCACCCTCGCGGCCGGCCGCACCGGCGCCGGAGCGGTACGCGGTACCGGCGTCGGAACCGGTTCGACGGCCTTCCTGTTCACCGGTCAGGGCAGTCAACGAGTCGGCGCCGGACGCGAACTGTACGCCGCGTTCCCGGTGTTCGCCGACACGCTCGACGAGATCTGCGCACGGCTCGACCCGCACGTGGATGTGCCGCTGCGCGAGGTCATGTTCGGGGAAGGAAACTCCGAACTGCTCGACCGGACCGCCTACACACAGCCCGCGCTGTTCGCCCTGGAGATCGCGCTGTTCCGGCTCGCGCTGTCCTTCGGGCTGCGTCCCGGGCACCTGATCGGTCACTCGGTGGGGGAGTTGGCCGCCGCGCACGCGGCCGGCGTGCTCACCCTGGACGACGCGTGCCTTCTCGTCGCGACCCGGGGCCGGCTCATGCAGCGCGCCCGCGAGGGTGGTGCGATGCTCGCGATCAACGCGAACGAGCAGACGGTGCTGGCGGCGCTCCGGGACCACCCGCACACCCTCGGCTTGGCGGCGGTCAACGGCCCCGAGGCGGTCGTCGTCTCGGGCGACGCGGACGCCGCGGAGGAACTCGCCGGTCGATTCCGCGAATCGGGCGTCAGGACCAAACGACTGGCGGTCCGCCACGCGTTCCACTCGCACCACATGGACGATCTGTCGGCCGAGTTCCGCGAGGTCGCCGCGAGCATCGCCTATCACGAGCCGACCATTCCGGTGGTCTCGAACGTCACCGGCCGACTCGCGGACACCGAACTGCTGCGCTCGCCCGATTACTGGACACGGCACGTTCGCGAGCCGGTGCGCTTTCACGACGGTCTGCGCACGCTGCGCGAACTGGGCGTCGGCATCTTCGTCGAACTCGGCCCGGATCCGGTGCTGACGGGCCTGGCGAAGGACACGTTCGCCCGGGACGGCGCCGGTGAGTTGCTGATCGGCACCCTGGCCGCACGGCAGCGGGAATTGCTCGCCTTCGGTCGCGCCGTTGCCCGCGTACACGGCGCGGGCGTCCCCGTGGACTGGAGCCCACTGCTGGGCGGCGAGCCGGTCCGGCGGGTGGAACTGCCCACGTACGCCTTCCAACGCAGGCGCCATTGGGTGGACGGGCCGGTGCCCGCGGCTGCTGCGGTTGCGACGGCGCGGCCGGGCGCGGACGAGGCCGCGGTGGGGCCGGGCGGAGCCTTGGACCCCGTCGGCGCGGTCGATCCGGTCGATCCCGAACAGGACCCTGGTGACGAGGCGGAGGAGAGCGGTGCCCGGGGCGAGTGGGTGCGTCGGCTACGCCCCCTCGACGACAAACGGCGCCGGGCGCTCGTCGTCGAACTGGTATGCCGGCACTCGGCCGAGGTGCTGGAGTACGACGCGGGCGAGTCCGTCGAGCCGGACCTGTCCTTCAAGGAGCACGGTCACAACTCGCTGACCTCCGTCGAACTGCGCGATCGGCTCGGCACCGAGACCGGTCTCTCGCTGCCCGCCTCACTCGTCTACGACCACCCGACCCCCGTGGCCATGGCCCGCTACCTGGTCGACGCGTTGCTCGGCGACCCGTCGTCGCAGGCCCGGCCCGAACCCGTCGCCGGCGGCGGGACGAGCGGTGCCGACGAGCCGATCGCGCTCATCGCGATGGCCTGCCGATTCCCCGGCGGCGCCGACTCGCCCGCGCGCCTGTGGGAACTGGTGGCCGCCGGCGTCGACGCGATCGGGAACCTACCCGAAAACCGGGGCTGGGACCTGCGCGATCTCTACGATCCGGAACCGGGCCGGACCGGCAAGACCTACACGCGGCAGGGCGGTTTCCTGCACGACGCCGGCGACTTCGACGCGGGCTTCTTCGGGATCTCGCCGCGCGAGGCGGCGGCGATGGACCCGCAGCAGCGGCTGCTCCTGGAGACCGCGTGGGAATCGGTCGAACGGGCCGGCATCGCCCCCGACTCGCTGCGCGGCAGCCGCACCGGGGTCTTCGTCGGCGCGACGGCCCAGGACTACGGCCCGAGGCTGCACGAACCCGCTCGGGGACACGAGGGCCACCTGCTCACCGGCACGACCACGAGTGTGGCGTCGGGGCGGGTCGCGTACACGTTGGGTCTGGAGGGTCCGGCGATCACCGTCGACACCGCCTGCTCGTCGTCGCTGGTGGCGATCCACCTCGCGAGCCAGGCGCTGCGCAACGGCGAATGCGACCTCGCACTCGCGGGCGGCGCGACCGTGATGGCGACACCCGGCATGTTCATCGAGTTCAGCCGACAGCAGGGCCTGTCGACGGACGGCCGCTGCAAGGCATTCGCCGGCGCCGCCGACGGCACCGGCTGGGCCGAGGGCGTCGGCATGCTCGCGCTCGAACGACTCTCGGACGCCCGACGGAACGGTCACACCGTGCTGGCGGTGATCAGGGGTTCGGCGGTGAATCAGGATGGTGCCAGCAATGGTTTGACGGCGCCGAGCGGGCCGTCGCAGCAGCGGGTGATCCGGGCTGCGTTGGCGGGTGCGGGGTTGACGGCGGATCAGGTCGACGTGGTGGAGGCGCACGGGACCGGGACGGCGTTGGGGGATCCGATCGAGGCGCAGGCGTTGTTGGCCACGTACGGGCAGGGCCGTGAGCCGGGGCGGCCGTTGTGGTTGGGGTCGGTGAAGTCGAACATCGGGCACACCCAGGCCGCGGCCGGGATCGCCGGTGTGATCAAGATGGTCCAGGCGTTGCGACACGAGACGTTGCCCGCGACGCTGCACGTGGACGAGCCGACGCCGCACGTCGACTGGGAATCCGGCGCGGTCTCCTTGTTGACCGAGGCCCGGCCGTGGCCGCGCACCCCCGACCGGCCGCGGCGGGCGGCGGTGTCCTCGTTCGGGATCAGCGGCACCAACGCCCACCTCGTCCTCGAACAGGGCGACCCCACCCCGCAGTACACCGACCACGAAGTCCCGCCGGGCCCGGCCGTGGTCACGCTGTCCGCCAAGGACGAGCACGCCCTGCGCACACACGCCGAACGCCTGCGCGCCCACCTGGACACACACCCCCACCTCACCCCCACCCGCGTCGCCGCCGGCCTCGCCACCCGCGCCGCGTTCACCCACCGCGCCGCCATCGTCACCCACGACCGCGACGAACTCGCGGCTGCACTCGACGCGTTCACCACCCACACCCCCCACCCCGCCCTCGCCCACGCCACCACCCATCCCGGCAAAACCGTCTTCGTCTTTCCCGGTCAGGGCTCCCAATGGCCCGGCATGGCTCGCGAACTCCTCGACACCTCAGCCGTGTTCGCCGAACACCTCAACGCCTGCGCACAGGCGTTGGCCCCCTACGTCGACTGGAACCTCGTCGACGTCGTCACCGGAGCCGACCACGCCCCCAGCCTCGACCGCGTCGACGTCGTGCAACCCGCGCTGTGGGCCATGATGATCAGCCTCGCCCGCCTATGGGAACACCACGGCATCCACCCCGACGCCGTCATCGGCCACTCCCAAGGCGAAATCGCCGC
>NZ_JBIRUB010000040.1:0-40262 GCF_044334985.1 Embleya sp. NPDC020630 | reverse complement strand
AGAAGCAGCCGCATAGTGGTTCTCTTCGGCTGTTTCTCCGGTGCGGCGAGGCGAGCGCAGCGAGGAGCCCGAAGGGCGGATGCCGGGCGGCGCGGCCCCGCCAAGATCCGCCGGACAGGGCCTGGCTCGTGTCCCGGGCAGGGGTGGGCGGGGAGCCCACGGGGAAGGGGTCCCCGCCCACCCGACTCGCCGCGCTCAGCCGACGGGGGCGGCCACGCGGTCGGCGAGTTCCGCGAGTTGGTCGTGGGGGATGATGCCGCCGGCGAAGTCGGCGATCACCTCCAGCGGCACGCCCTGCGCGGCGCGCAACAACATCGGGTCGTCCGCCAGGCGCGAGGCGATCGCATGCTCCGTCGCGGCCAGGCACTCCAGGAGCAGCGGGCCGCCGACGGGGTGGGCCAGCCATTCGCCGAGTGTGCTGCGCAGGTCCAGGCCGGTGCGCGAGGAGTCCTCGACGTCGACCTCGACGGTCAGGCGCACGTCCCGCGAGGACGCCGCCGCCTCGATCCGGTAGGTGCCGCCCTCCACCCGCCAACCGTCCTCGCGCACGCTGTAGTAGGCGAGGTCGGTCCGGGCGAAGGACACCACGACCTCGCGGCTCTCGCCCGCCTCCAGCCGCACCGAGGCGAAGCCGCGCAACTCGCGGACCGGACGCTCCACGCGCGATTCCGCCGGCGCGGCCGAGTAGACCTGTACGACCTCGCGCCCCGCCCGATCGCCGATGTTGGTCACGGTGACCCGGACCGTGAAACCCTCGTCGGTGCTCTCCACGCGCAGGTCGCCGTAGTCGAACGTGGTGTAGGACAGGCCGTGCCCGAACGGGAAGGCGACCTCGCGGCGGGCGGCGTCGTAGCCCCGGTAGCCGACGAAGATGCCTTCGGCGTAGCGCACATGGCCCTCGGAGCCGGGGAAGGACAGGAAGCTCGGCGCGTCCTCCAGGCGCAGCGGCACGGTCTCGGCGAGCTTGCCGGAGGGGTTGACCACGCCGAACAGCACCCGGGCGAGGGCGCCGCCGCCGGCTTGGCCGAGCAGGAAACCCTCGACCAGCGCGGGTACCCGGTCGTGCCAGGGCGCGGTGCGCACCACGCCACCGTTGGACAGCACCACCACCACCTGCGGATTGACCGTCAAAACCCGGTCCAGCAAAGCGAGTTGGTCTGCGGGCAGGTCGATGTGCCCGCGGTCGAAGCCCTCCGACTCGTCCTGGCGGGCCAGGCCGAGGAAGAGTACGACGGTGTCGCTCGCGGCGGCCACGCGCACCGCCTCTTCGGCCAACACGGCCGGATCGGCGTCGGGTTCGGGACCGTCCGGCAGCGGGTATCCGGCCGCGAACTCGACCCGGGCGCCGTCGGCCAGCGCGCGCAACCGGTCCAGCGGTACGTCCACCCGGGTCGGCGTCACCTGGGAGCTGCCGCCGCCCTGGAAGCGTGGGGTGCGGGCCAGTTCGCCGAGCACCGCGATCCGCCCGGCGGTCGGGTCCAGGGGCAGCAGGCCGCCGTCGTTGCGCAGCAACACCACGCAGTTGTCGGCGGCTTCGCCGGCGAGGCGGTGGTGGTCGTCGTAGGGCGCGGTCGAGCCGTCGCCGGCCGGCCGCGCGCCCCGGTGGGCGAAGCGGATCAGCCTGGCGACCGAGCGGTCCAGTACGGCCTCGTCCAACTCGCCGGAGTCGACGGCGGCGACCACCTCGCGGTCGGTACGGCCGCCGGTCGGAGGCATCTCCAGGTCGAGGCCGGCGCGCAGCGCGGCGACCCGGTCGCGGACCGCTCCCCAGTCGGACATCACCAGGCCCTCGTAGCCCCATTCGGCGCGCAGGATGTCGGTGAGCAGCCGGGTGTTCTCGGACAGGGTCACGCCGTTGACGCCGTTGTAGGCGCACATCACCGCCCACGGATCGGCGTCGCGGACGATGTGTTCGAAGGCGCGCAGGTAGATCTCGCGCAGCGGGCGCTCGTCGATGTCCGCGCTGACCCGCATCCGTTCGGTTTCCTGGTTGTTGGCCGCGTAGTGCTTCAGGGTGGCCCCGACGCCGGCGTCCTGGAGGCCGCGCACCATCGCGCCGCCGAGCGCGGCGGAGTGCACGGGGTCCTCGGAGAAGTACTCGAAGTTGCGTCCGCACAGCGGCGATCGTTTGATGTTGATGCCGGGTCCCAGGAGTACACCGATGCCGTGCGCGGCGGCCTCGACGGCGATCGCGCCGGCGACGCGGTGGGCGAGTTCGACGTCCCAGCTGCTGCCGAGGGCGACGGCGGGCGGATAGCACGTCGCGGGGGCGGCGGGGCGCAGGTCGAGCTGGCCGTTCTGCGGGTCCTCGCTCTGGAGCCGCAGTCCGTGCGGGCCGTCGGACATGGTGACCGACGGGATGCCGGCAGCCTCGAGCCCCTTGGTGGTCATCTGTCCCGCACCGCTGGTCAGCGCGGCCTTGTCGGCGAGGGTGAGGTCGTGCTCCACCAGGCGACTCCGATCGATGGCTCCGTGGGCGGGCCGGGGAGGGCACCGCCCGGTTCGAAAACCATAAGGTGATCGGTTTTCATGGTCAAGGGTGCCGAAGGGCGCCGCCGCATCGGTGGGTGCCGAACTCACCCGGTAGAACAGTCGGCCGTGGTTGCGCGTCCGGGTCTCTGGTGGTTGATGCGTCAAACGAACGGCGACGACGAGACCGGGACCGGTCCCGTCGTCGGGCCCGGTCCCGGGAAGCGCCGTTCCTCGTATTCCCCGGTGGTGCCGTTCCGCGGTTGCTATTCCTCGATGACGCGGAGCGCGCCGGAGGGACACAGGTCGGCCGCCTGGCGGGCGGCGCGGTGGGCGCGGGTTTCGGGGTGCGGCGTCAGTACGGTGACGAGGCCGTCGTCGTCCTGGTCGAAGAGTTCGGGTGCGCTCAGCGCGCACAGGCCCGCGCCGACGCAGACGCTCCGGTCGCCGATCACCCGCAGCGCGACCCGTTCGGGGGCGGTCACCACGTCACCGTGAGTTCGTTGACCCCCTGGATCGAGGCGCCCGGCCGCAGTTTCACGTCCTCGACCGGGATGGCGAGTCGCAGCGTCGGTACGCGGTCGAACAACGCGGCGATGATCACTTCGAGTTCGAGGCGGGCCAGGTTCTGGCCGAGGCACTGATGGATGCCGTAGCCGAAGGCGAGGTGGTGACGCGCCGAGCGCCGGATGTCGAAGGTGTCCGGATCCTCGAAGACCGAACCGTCCCGGTTGACGATGGAGTTGGCCACGATCACGCCGTCGCCCGCGCGGATCAGTTGCCCGTCGATCTCGATGTCGGCGACGGCCACGCGCCCGCCCGCGATGTCGGCGATGGCGAGGTAGCGCAACAACTCCTCGACCGCGCCCGGGATCAGGGTCGGGTCGGCACGCAAGGCGGCGTGTTGCTCGGGGTGTTCGAGGAGGGTGATCACGCCGAGCGAGGTCATCGAAGCGGTGGTCTCGTGGCCCGCCACGAGCAACAGGACTGCGGTGTCGACCAGTTCTTGGCGGTCGAGCGCGCCCTTGGCCACATACTCCGTCACCATGTGGGACAGCAGTCCCGGACCGGGGTCCCGTTCGAGTCGGGCGATCAGTCCGCCGAGGTAGTCCTCCAGCAGGTCGCGCGCGGCCACCGCATCCGGCCCGTCCACGGCCTGGAGCAGGCGCCTGCTCGCGTCCTGGAACAGGTCGTGGTCGGCGTACGGGACGCCGAGCAACTCGCAGATCACCATGGAGGGCACCGGTAAGGCGAGCCGGGTGACGAGGTCGGCGGGCGGGCCGTCGGCGATCAGGTCGTCGATCGCGGCGTGCACGATGCGTTCCACATCCGGGCGCATGCCCTTGATCCGCCGGACGGTGAACTCGCTGATGGTCATCCGCCGTCGCGGCCCGTGCTCGGGCGGGTCCAGGGCGAGGAAGCCGGGCCTGCGGTTGCGCAGCGCGTACAGGCGGGGTGAGGTCAGGGGGAAGTCGGGGTTCGCGCGATTCGAGGACAGCCGGGGGTCGGCCAGTAGTTTCCGGGCCGCCTCGTACCGGGTCACCACCCACGCCGGGCGGCCGTCGTACAGGGTCACCCGACGCAGCGAACTCGGCGCGTCGCGTAGCGTGTTGTAGGTGTCGGGCAGTCGGTAGGGGCAGGTGCGGTCGCTCGGGAAGGCGGGAGCCTCGTCGGGGCCGGCCCCGGTCGGGAAGGTCGGGGTCTCGTCGGTGGGGAAGGTCGCAGCGGTCTCGGTCATCGATCCCCTCGCAGCCTTGATCTGATAGAGAACGAGTAGTTCTCTGCTCGGGAGGCTAGGCTCATCCCCCAGAGAACGCAACGATCTCTCGATAACTTTGAGGAGTTGACCTGTCACCGAATGTCGGCCCGGTCGAGGTGGGTGTCGACCATCGCAAGGGGCCACGACGCCGCGGCGAGGAGTTGGAGAACGCCATCCTGACGGCGACGCTGGCCGAACTGATGGATTTCGGCTACGCCGGACTGACCATGGAGCGGGTGGCCGCCCGCGCTCGCACCGGCAAGGCCACGCTCTATCGGCGCTGGCCCAGTCGCGCGGAACTGGCCATGGACGCCTGCAAGTTGATCGGGGTGGGCGAGGGCGAACCACCCGACACCGGGGACCTGCGCGCGGACGTGCTCGCGCTGTTGCGGGAGATGGCGGCCAAGCTGGCCGGTCCGCTCGGCGGCATCCTGCGCGGACTGCTCGCCGAGACCACGCACGACCCCGAACTCGCCCGCCTGGTCCGGGAGCGGATGCATACGGTCGGCCCGGAACGGACCCGTCGGGTGCTCGAACGCGCCGTCGAGCGGGGTGAGATCGACCCCGCGGTGCCGACCTCGCGCCGTGCGGGCGTGGCCACCGACCTGCTGCGCAACGAATTCCTGCTGTTCGGGGCGCCGATCGCGGACGAGGTGGTGATCGACATCGTGGACGACGTCTACCTGCCGCTGGTGCGGATGCGTTCGGCTCCGGCCGTCGGGCCCGAGCCGGGGGCGTGAGGGCGGGCGTCGACGCGGGTCCGGCCGGCAGATCGCGGCCTCGTCGGGCGCCGCCCGGATCCGCCGGACATCAGGCCCGGCCGGGTCGGTTCGGGGACCGGCCGACGATCGAGCGGACCTCGGCGATCAGGCGGGCGACCAGCGGCTCGGGCGCACGTTCGGTCCACACCACGGCCAGGACCGACGGTGCCGCGTCCACGACCGGGATCCAGCGCACCCCGGCGGCCGGCGCCCAGCGGCCGATCGGTTCCGGGGCGAGCCAGACCGCGCGGCCGCGGGCGACGGTGAGCAGGGCGTCCTCGATCTGGGCCACCGCCGGACCGCGCGGCGCGGGCGAGCCGTCGGGGCGCGGGTCGGCGATCCAGTGCCGCTCGGCCTCGGCGGAGGTGAACACGTCCGGGCAGACCACCGGCTCCTCCGCCAGGTCGGCCAGGCTCACCGTGTCGCGCCCGGCGAGCCGGTGGGTCGGCGCCACCGCGACGACGCGCCCGTCGGTACGCACCTCCGCGTACCGCAGGCCGACCTCGCCGATCGGCAGCCACATGAACGCGATGTCGGCCGATCCCGCGTCCAGGAGCACCAGTTCCTCGCGGGGCGTGCGAACGGTGGTCAATTCCACGGTCAGCCCCGGCACCGCCGCCTCCATGGCGCCGGCCACCTCGCCGGCGAACAGGGACGTGGCGTAGGGGCAACACGCCAGGCGCAGGGTGCCGCTCTGCTCCCGGGCTACCCGCTGCACCCGCTCGATCAGGCCGCCCAGTTCGGCGACCACCGCCTTGCCGCCGGCCGCCAGTTCCTCGCCGGCGGAGGTGAGCAGGACACCCCGGTGGGTGCGGACGAGCAGATCGACCCGCAGGGCCCGCTCCAACTGCCGGATGTGGCCGGAGACCGCCTGCTGGGTCAGGTGCAACCGGGCGGCGGCGCGGGTGATGTTCAACTCCTGTGCGACGGCGATGAAGGACTCCAGGAGCCGCACATCCAGATCGATCATCACGTAAGCATACGGACGGCTTTGTCCGGGACGGATCGGGGCGGGTCGCAGCGGGGTGGGGCGGAACGGACCGGCGACGCGGGCCGGGTCGCGCGTGAGCGCGGCGGCGCGGGTGCGTGTCACAACAGGTCGTTGTGGCGGCCGTCGCAGTCGTTGTTTCCGCCGGCGTGGCCCCTGCGGGAAGGTGGGGGAGACACGGCGACGCCCGTGCCGTCCCCGCGAGCCGATCCGCTCGCGACCCCCCTCCGACACCACCCGTGGTGTCACCCTGCCCGGCATCACCCTTGCCGGCAGCACCCTGACCGGAAAGCGCACCTGTGAGCACCCAAGCCCGCGCCGCCACGCCTGCCGCCCTCCACGCCGAACCCGGACCCGTCGGCGGCACCACCGGCGAGGCCGAACCCGCCGACGCGGCGCCCGAGCGTGTCCCCCGCAAACGCTGGTTCGCCGTCGCCGCCGTGGCGGTCGGTACGTTCTCCGTGGTCACCGCCGAACAACTGCCCGTCGGCCTGCTCACCTCCGTCGGCGGCGACCTCGGCGTCTCCGAGGGCACGGCGGGCCTGATGATCACCGTGCCGGGCCTGGTCGCCTCGGCCACCGCACCGCTGCTGCCGGTGCTGATCGGCCGGCTGGATCGCCGCGTCGTGCTGCTCGGGCTGATCACACTGATGGTGGTCGCCAACATCGTCTCGGCCACCGCGCCGAACTTCCCTGTGCTGATCGCCTCGCGCTTCCTGGTCGGCGTCAGCATCGGCGGATTCTGGTCGCTGGCGGCCGGGTTGGCCGTCCGCATGGTCCCCGAGCGGTACGTGCCCCGGGCCACCGCGATCGCCTTCGGCGGGGCCACCGCCGCCAACGTGCTCGGCGTCCCGGCCGGCACCCTGATCGGCGGACTCACCGACTGGCGCATCGCGTTCGTCGCCCTGGGCGGTCTGGGACTGGTGGTCGTGGTCGCGCTGGTCCTCCTGCTGCCGCCGATGCCCGCGTCACAACCGGTGCGACTGCGCACCCTGGGCGAGCAGTTCCGCAACCCGATCGTGCGCGCCGGCGTGCTGGCCACCTTCCTCCTGGTGAGCGGCCACTTCGCGGCGTTCACCTTCGTCAGCCCGATCCTGCAGGACCGGTCCGGGATCGACGAGAACCTGATCGGCCCGGTCCTGCTGGCCTTCGGCCTGGCCGGGATCGTCGGCAACTTCCTCGCCGGCGCCGCCGCCGGCCGCAACGTACGCGGCACCATCATCACCATCAGCCTCGCGCTCGCCGCGCTGTTGGCCCTGTTCCCGCTCGCGGGCGGCACGCGGGTCACCGGCGTCGCACTGCTCGTCCTGTGGGGCCTGGCCTTCGGCGGCGTCCCCGTCGGCGTACAGACCTGGATCCTCAAGGCCGCGCCCGACGCCACCGAGGCGGCCACGGCGCTGAACACCTCGATGTTCAACCTGGCGATCGCGCTCGGCGCCCTGTTCGGCGGCATCCTGGTCAACACCGTCTCCACCGCCGGCGTCCTGCTCTTCGGCGCCGCCCTGAGCGTGCTCACCTCGCTCGCCGTGTGGGGAACCCGCCGGATCTGAGCCGGACTCGCCCCGGCCGGAACACGCACCCCCGACCCGGAACGGCCATTACCCGCAGGGAATTGTCGGCCCCGGACGCCGGACGGAAGATTGTCGTCACGGGCCGCCGCACCGGCGGGCCGCACCCCCCCACACCCCCCGGAGGTTCGCCATGTCCGCAGTCAAGTCGACGGCCGAAGTCATCGCGCAGTTCAACGACGCGTTCACCAAGCACGACCCGACGCTGATCGAGGGCCTGGTCGGCGAGGGTTGTGTGATGGTCACGGTCCAGCCCGCCCCGGACGGGACCCGCTACGAGGGGCTGGAGGCGTGCGAGACCTTCTGGAAGGAACTGGCGGCCGACCCGAACGTCAGCTTCCAACCCGAGGACGTCTACGTCTTCGACGACCGCGCGGTGATCAAGTGGCGGGTGACATTCACGCCGGGCGAGGTGAACGACGTGTTCGGCGAGGCGCACGCCGAGTCCACCACCGTGGCGGGCGTCAACCTCATGCAGGTGCGCGACGGGCGCATCGTCGAGGGGCTGGGGTACAGCAAGACGCCGTGATCCGTGGCGGGCCCGACACGGGGCGGGCCCGCCACAAGGAGGCCGTCGACCCCGGGCGAACGGGGTCGACGGCCTGCGACACCCACCCGGCAGAATTCCGGTATGACCCCCACCGCGCCGCGCTATCTGACCCCGGCCGAGACGGCCGAGCGCTCCGGCTTCAGCCTGGACACCCTGCGCTACTACGAACGCATCGGCCTGCTCTCCGACGTGGACCGCGCGCCCAGCGGGCATCGCCGGTTCACCGAGCAGG
This sequence comes from Embleya sp. NPDC020630, assembly GCF_044334985.1. NCBI lineage: Bacteria > Bacillati > Actinomycetota > Actinomycetes > Kitasatosporales > Streptomycetaceae > Embleya > Embleya sp. NPDC020630. The sequence goes on along the minus strand of NZ_JBIRUB010000040.1, from coordinate 31,935 downwards.
ACCTGCAATGGCTCGGCATCCTGCGCTGCCTGCGGGACACCGGGATGCCGATCGCGGACATGCGCCGCTACGCCGAACTGGCCCGCACCGGCGACCGGGAGTCGCTGACCGAGCGGATCGCCCTCCTGGAACGGCACGACGCCGCGGTGGAGGAGCAGATCGCGCTGCTGCGCGCGCAGCAGGGGCACCTGCGGGGCAAGATCGACTACTACCGGTCGGTGCTGCCGGACTGATCCCGAAAGCGGTCGGCCCGGACGGGCCGTGTGTGCTCCCGGCGGACGACGGATGACCGCGCGGCGTTCGATGGTGGAACAATCCGTGTCGACAGCTCCGAAACCGGGCGCGGCAGTGTGCTCTCCCGATATGGATGTACGGGCACGGGTACGGCTGCCGGAGCACTCCGGTCCGTCCGGACGCAGGGACAGGAGAGGGTCACCATGACCGATGCCCACACCGATACCGCCACCGACGACTTCGACGGTGACCGGTTGCCGCCGACCGTCGCCGCCGACCACCAGACGACGCTCCTGGAGTACCGCCGCGCCCGCGGCCGGCAGCACGTCCGCGACTGGTACGCCGGTCTGCGGATCAAGAAGTTTCCCGAGGACCTGCGTGTGTTCGAGCACGTGCTGTGGTCCTCGCGGACACAGGTGGTGGTGGAACTGGGTACCCATCTGGGTGGCTCGTCCCTGTGGTTCCGCGACCGACTGCGCACCCTGGCCGGCTACGGCCGCGTCCCCGAGGCGATCCGGGTGATCTCGGTCGACCTGGACCAGTCGCGCGCGGCGGCGCTGCTCGGCTCCGCCGATCCGCACTTCGCGCGCGACATCACCCTCGTCGCGGGCGACGTCCGCGACCCGGGGCTCGCCGAACGCGTCGAGCGAGCGATCCCGCCCGGCGCGCGCTGTCTGGTCGTCGAGGACACCCTGCACGAGTACGACACGACCGCCGCCGCGCTGCGCAACTTCGCCCATCTGGTGCCCGACGGCGGCTTCTTCGTCGTCGAGGACGGCATCGTGGACGACCCCGACCTGTGTCCGCCCGACATGCCGGGCGGCGTGGTCCCGGCGATCGGCGACTGGCTGGCCGGCGACCAGGGCAGCGCCTTCACCACCCGCCGCGACCTGGAACTCTACGGCGTCACCAGCCACCCACACGGCTGGCTGCAACGGGTCCGGCGCCACCCGGCACCGTAACGGCCGGGTGCGCGGCCGGGTGCGCCTCGCCGCCGGCCGCCGCCGGCCGGAATGGATGTGGGTCGCCCTGCGCGGCGACCGACTCCTGGCCCGGGCCGCGTGGTGGAGCCGTCCGGGAGACCGGCTGCCGCGCTACCTGGACATCCTCGACGTCGACGACGGCGTCGACGGTGTCCCGGCGGCGGAGCGCCCGGAGTTCGCGGCGCGCCTGGTGCGCACCGCATTGTCCGACATCCTGCCCGCCGGAACCCGACCGCCGGAGTACACCCGCTTCGTCCCGCCCGACTGGCGCGAGGACACGCTCGTCGGCCCGGCCGTCCGGGCCCGCATGACGGCGCTGGAAAGCCTCGGCGCCCGGCTGTTCGTGGAGCGGCTGCGGTTGGAATGGCGTCCCGGGACGCCGATTCCGGAGCCGCGCGGCCGGCTGACGTTCCGTCCGGTGCACGATGCCGACGAACTGTTGGCGCTGATGACCGGCGTCCTGGCGGGGACGTTGGACGCGCACGGACGGGACGAGCTGACCCGAATGACCGCGCGCGAATCGGCGGTTGCCCAGTACGACGACGAACTGGCCCGCTACGCCGGCCCGAAGGAGTGGTGGCGCATCGCGACGCTGCCGGACGGGGAGCCGCTGGGATTCGTCATCCCGGCGCACAACGGCTACAACCCCGTCATCGCCTACATCGCGGTCCTGCCCGCGTATCGCGGCAACGGCTACGTCGACGACATCCTGGCCGAGGGCACCCGCGTGCCGGCCGCACAGGACGTGCCCCGGATCCGCGCGGCGACGGATCTCGGCAACGTCCCGATGGCGAACGCGTTTCGGCGGGCGGGGTATGTCAACTTCGAGCGTGAGATCAACATGACCTGGCGCTGACGGGGACGGTAGGCGGGTACGCCGAACACGCCGTCCCCGCCCGCCCGTTCCGCCGGGTCCCGGTCGCCCGGACGATCCGCCGCCCGGGATCCGGCTCAGTGCACGTTGTCCAGCCGGGCGCGCTGATCCGGCGTCAGTTCCAGGTCCACGGCCGCCAGGTTCTCCGCCAACTGCGCGACGGAGGAGGCACCGGCGAGCGGGATGATCGGGAACGCCCCGCCGATCTGCCAGGCGAGCACGACCTGGTTCACCGTCGCCCCGACCTCCTGCGCGACCTCGCGCAACACCGCCAGCCTGGCGGGCGTACCCGGGTGGTCGTAGTCCGGCGGCAGCGGCTTGTCCGGCCGCGCGTACGCACCGCCGAGGAGCGGCGAATAGGCGACCAGGGTCAGATCCGGCTCGGCGCGCAGGTAGCTCAGCAGCTCCGGACCGGCGTGACCGAGGCTGCCCTCGGGGAAGAGCGCGTCGGGTATGTCGTAGCGCGGGCGCAGATGGCTGTGCTGATACTGGAGCACCTCGTACCCCGGCACCCCCGCCGCCGCGGCGAGCGAACGGGCCCGCTCCACACGCCACATGGCGTGATTGCTCGCGCCCAACAGGCCGACCGTACCCTCGGTCACCAACTCCCCGAACGCCTCCACGGTTTCCCGCAGCGGCACGGTCCGGTCCTCGATGTGCGCGTAGAGCAGATCCAGCCGCTCCACCCCCAGCCGCTCCCGGCTCCGCTCCGCCGCCTCGCGAATCGCCTTCGCGGACAGGCCCTCGGGGTTGTCGATATAGCCGGTGCCCGCCGCCAGCGGCGCCGCGCCCAGTTTGGTGGCGATGACGATCTCGTCCCCGACGCCGCGGCTGCGCCGCCACCGTCCGAGCAACTCCTCGCTCTGCCCGCCGAGTCCTCCGTCGACCCAGAAGGCGTAGTTGTCGGAGGTGTCGATGAACGTGCCCCCGGCCTCGACAAAACGATCCAACACCGCGTAGGAGGTCTTCTCGTCGGTCACCGACCCGAACAACATCGCCCCCAGCGCAAGCACACTCACCTCCCGACGCGTGCCCGAATCGACCCCGATGGTGCGGTACTTCATGGTGACCCCCAACGCCGCGGCCCGTGATCTCCCGGGCCCGAGGGCACGAGTCAACAACCTGGACCGCGCTCCAGGTCAACCCACCGGTGCCGGGGGAATGGCGAATCGCAGTTCCGGGCGTTCCCAGTCGACCCTCGGGGGCGACGGGGCGATCGTGCCCACGCGCGTCGCGCCCAGCCGCCGGTAGAAGGCCTCCGCCGGGGGATGGGCGACCACACGCACGGCGGTGAGACCGGCTCGGCCGGCCTCGTCGATCATGTGCTCGATCAGGAGCCGGCCGACGCCCGATCCCTGCGCGTCGTCCGCCACGAACGCCAGATCCAACTCCGGCGGATCCAGCACGAGGGCGTAGAAGCCCAGAGGCTCGTCGCCCGCGTCGACGGCCGCGAAGACCCGATGCCGGGCGATGTACTCGGCCGTGACCCGATATCCGGCGATGATCGACGCGTAGTGCCCGTGGTAGGCGCCGGACCGGCCGACCAGCGACGTCAGCCGGTCCGCGTCCGAGGCGAGGGCCCGCCTGATGGTGATCGACTGCATCCGTCGAAGCCTACCGGGCACCGAATCGCCGACCGCGAGGCCGGTCGGGTCGGGGCCCGCGTCGGTGGGTTGACCGACCCGGGACCGAACCGACCGCCTTCGCGGGTGGTGCGTCAGTCGACCCGGAAGCCGTGTTGGCCGGCCAGGCGGGTCAGCGATCGTTGGCCGGGGATGCCGTTGGCGTCCTGGCCGGAGTAGCCGAGACGGCGTTGGTAGGCGGCGTAGGCGTGGATCGTGGCGGTCCCGAAGGAGCCGTCGACGTAGGCGGACGCGAGCAGGCCCTCGGCCTGGAGCGCCTGCTCGACCAGGAGCACGTCGGTGCGGTGCGCCGCCGAGCCCTGGGGCGCGGGTGGGTCGAGGTGCGCGGAGTCGAGGATGTTGGCCAGGCTGACGGTCGGGACCCCGTCGCCCCCGGACGTACCGCGCGGATCGTGCGGATCGGCGGTGGGTGGGCAGCCGTCGGGGAAGCGCGGGGCCAGATAGCCGGTCACCCGCGCGTCGGTGCGCCTGAACGTGTGCGAGTAGACGCCGTTGCCCTGGCCGCCGTCGCCGCCGGTCGGGATCGTGTTGCCGCCCTTGGTGTACACGTGGACGTCGTCGAAACGGACCACGATCTCGGTGTGCGCGCCGTTGCCGAAGTCGACCCAGGCGCCCCAACTCGGGTATTCCGACCACTGGTCGTGCGCGCGGGCCCAGTTCGCGAACGCGGTGACGTTGTCGACCTTGGGCACGATGTCCGCGAGGCCGACGTCGTTGTACATGCACCAGTCGAAGATGACGCACCACGGCACGCCGTCCTCGCCGAACTCCCGCCCCCACTTGGTGCGGTTGTCGTAGCCGTCGCGGGGGTTCCAGCTCTCGTATACGCCTTCCGGTACAGCTTGCAGATGTGCGATCAGGTCGTCCCATGTAGCCATGGGCGGCCCCCATTTCACGCCGGGTGGAACGTATCTCGATGGCCGGGGTGGGAGGTCCCGTTCCGGTGGACCCGAGCACACCCCGGGCGCGTTTCGCGGCCGCGGCACGAAACGCGCACTGACGTCGATCGGGGCATACCCACTGACCTGCGACGTGTACCACGAGTATTTGTTCGATGACGTGGTGTAGTCATATGGTCGTATCATCGGACTACGAGAACGATCACGAGAGTTGCTACCGGCGGCGGAGTCCTCGATCGCCCGTCAGCCGGCCGGCGCGCCGGCGAAGTTCCCGCGGACAGTGGTCGGTTCGTCGCTCCGGTTCCCGAATACCCCCCAGAAATCTGGGATTTCGCCGCACCGTGCACAGTCGCGAGGATGGCGACAGTGCGGTGCACGCGAGCGCGACCGCGCGGTCCGGGCGGCGACCGGACCGGGTGTGTCGCCCGCGCGCGGGCACGGGGGTTGCCGAAGCGGCGACCTGGGGGCGGAAGTGGCGCGCGCGCCGACGAGGTCGGCGTCGTATCGAACGCGCAGGGGCCGTGCGATCCGACGGATCGACGCGCTCGGGGCGCGCGCCCTTTCGATCCGGGACACGCGGACCACACCTTCGTCGATCAGGCCGCCGGTTCGGCGACCTGGTCGTTCAGCGCGGCGCGCAACCAGGTGTCCGTGGCCCCCGGGGTCGGCTCGGCCGGGTCGGTCAGCTCGGCGGCCAGGCGCCAGTAGCGGTCGATCCGGGTCTCGCCGACGAGCAGCCCGGCCAGCCGGCGGCGAAAGGCGGGAGTGTCGGCCGTGTCCCACGAGCGGGCGTAGGCCGCGACGAAGCAGTCCAGCGCCTCGCCGGGTCGCGGCGGACGATGGGCGCGCAGCTCGGGTGCGGCCAGGCTGTGGGCTTCGACGAGACCGCCGAAGAGTACGGCCGGCCTCGGCCCGGTCCGCGGCCGATGCGCGGCCGGCACCCGACCCCCGGGCCCCGCGCACGGCCGGGTGACGAGCGCGTGCAGGCGGGCGAACGCCAACACCTGGGCCGGCGTCGGATCAGCGGGCGGTTGCGGCACCGAGCGGTCCACGATGGCCGAGACCAGCCGGGCCGGGAGCCGGGCGGGCAGCCAGCCCCGCCAGAACCGGGCCACCGGCGCGGTACTGGGCGGCACGGACACGGCGCCGACCAGCCGCAGCCGCTCGGCCCGCTCGTCCGGCGCACAGTCCCGGAGCAGGTGCAGCGCCGCCTCGCGCCAACGCAGCTCGGCCAGCCGCGAGCCGACCTCCCGGAGCTGCCCGGCGATGATCTCCTCCAGCGTGTCCTCACGATCGAGGAAGCGCCCCACCTCCGGCACCGGCAGGTCGAGACCGCGCAGCGAACGGATGGTGCGGAGCCGGTCCAGCGCCTCCGGACGGTAGCGCCGATGGCCGCCTGCACTGCGCCCGGCCTCGGGCAGCAGGCCGCGATCGGAGTAGAAGCGCACGGTCTTGACCGTCACGCCCGCACGCTCGGCGAGCTCTCCGATGCTCCAGGTGTGATCGGCGGACACGACTTGAACCTCCCTCAGGGGGAGTTCCTACGGTAGCGGCCCGCCCGGACCGGCCCCACGGCCGGTCCGCGCCCCGCTCGTGGGGCGCGTCGAGCGCGGATTCGGTATGGAACACGAAGGGACGACCATGACGGCGTTCGTATTGGTCTCGGAGGCCCACACCGGCGGGTGGATCTGGCGGGACGTGGCCGCCCGCTTGTCGGCGGCCGGCGCCGAGGCGTATCCGGTCACGCTCACCGGACTGGACCCTCGGCAACCGGCGGGCCCGGACATCGACCTGGAGACGCACATCCGGGACGTGGTGGCCCTGATCGACCGCATCGACGCCGCGCGGCCGGTGGTCGTCGTCGGGCACGGCTACGGCATCCACCCGGTGCTCGGCGCCGCCGATCGGCGCCCGGACCGGGTGGCCCGGATCGTCTACCTGGACGCCGGCCTGCCACAGGACGGGGACCCGGCGCTCGCCGCGATCGCGGACGCGGCGACGCGCGAACGGCTGACGACCTGGCACGGGGATCCGGCCCTCCCGGCGCCGACGACGCCCGAGGACTGGGCGCGCTGGGGCGGCGTCGCGGACCTGTCCGGCGCGGCGCTCGCCCGGCTGACCCGGTCGGCCGCACCCCATCCGGTGGGCACGCTCACCCAACCGCTGCGCCTGTCGGGGGCGGTGGCCGGGCTGCCGACCACGGGCGTGTTGTGTACCGGGAACGGGGCGAGCATCGCGCTCGTCGAGTCGCTGGTGGGCATGGGGAACCCGGCGCTGCAACGGCTGGTCGACCCCCGGGTGAGCTTCTTCGAACTCGCCACCGGCCACTGGCCGATGGTGTCCGCGCCCGGGGAAGTGGCCGACGTACTGCGCCGCGCGGCGGCCGACGAGGGCCACCGCCTGTCGGCGAAGCGGGAAGAGCCGAGCCACCTCGGGCCGTTCCCGCTGGACGTCCCCGCGTGCGACCGGGAGCGCGTGGGGCGGGTCGACCTGTACCTCCCCGACGGCGAACTCCCGTGTCCGGCGGTGCTGTTCGTGCACGGCGGGCCGCTGCCCGAGGGTGCCCTGCCGACGCCGCGCGATTGGCCGACGTTCGTCGGCTACGGCCGGTACGCGGCGAGTGTCGGGGTGGTCGGCGCGACCGTGGATCACCGGCTGCACCGACCCGGCGACTACGACCGCGCCGCCGAGGACGTGGTCGCGGCGATCGAGACGGTACGGGCGCATCCGCGCGTCGATCGGGACCGGATCGCACTGTGGTTCTTCTCCGGCGGTGGCCTCCTGGCCACGGACTGGCTCGAACACCCGCCGTCGTGGTTGCGCTGCCTGGCCGCGACCTACCCGATCCTGGCTCCCATGCCGAACTGGGGCCTGGCCGACTCCCGCTTCCACCCGGCGACGGCGGTGCGGTCGGCGGGCGAGCTGCCGATCGTGCTCACCACGGTGGGCCTGGAGCGCGCCGAAATCGCGGTGACGGTACACGAGTTCCTGGCGGCCGGCGAGGCGGCCGAAGCGAACGTCGAGGTGATCCACCTCGCCGAGGCCCGCCACGGCTTCGAGGCGATCGACCACACCGAGGAGACCCGAGCGGCCGTCCGCCGGGCGATGCGAGTCGTGACCGGCCATGTGACGGGCTGACCCCAGGGCGTGGCTGAAGACACGCCCAAGCGGCCCCGACTCTCCGTTTCTGAAGAGCCGGGGCCGCCCCGCACGTTCCTTCGCTCAGCCCGCCGAAGCCGCCGAGCCCGACTCCGCCCAGTGCGTCCCGATCGCCTCGATGATCCGCGGCCGCAACTCCCGCGCCTCGATCACCGCGTCCACCGAACCCACTTCCACCGCACGGCGGATGTCGTGGACCCGGTCGAACTCCGCGGCCACCTCGCCCAGTTTCTCGGTCCGGACCGACGAACGCAGTTCGTCCAGCTCGGCGGTCAGCGTGGCCCGGTCCGCGCCGGAGGCCGCCGCCGCGCGCGACTCCAGGTCGCGGACCCGAGGATCGGCCGCGGTGCGCGCGTTGACGTCACCCGCGAAGACCACCGCCGCCGCGGGCGCCCCACCGAGGACCGACGCGAACGAGCCCTCGATGGCCAGCACGGTCATGTTCGGGTTCAGCGCCTTCGAGAAGACCACGAACGCGCCGCCGTGGTAGCGCGAGATCACGCAGAACACGATCGGCCCGCGGAAGTTCACGATCGCCCGGCCGATCTCCGCGCCGTATTCCAGTTGCAGCTTCCGCATCGACTCGGGCGAGCCGTCGAACCCGGACAGGTTGGCCAGCACCACCAGCGGCCGGTTGCCGGACGCGGCGTTGATCGCCCGCGCGGCCTTCTTCGACGACTGCGGGAACAGCGTGCCCGCCGTGTAGGTGGCCGGCCCGTCCGTGGGCGGGAAGCCGCGCCGCGGCACCGCCCGGGACTCGATGCCGAGCAGGCACACCGGCATGCCGCCCAGGTGCACGTCCTGGACCGCCGCCGTGTCCGCGTCGGCCATGCCCGCCCAACGCTCCAGGACCGGGTGGTCCTGGTCGGACAACGCGCGCATCACGGTGCGGATGTCGAACGGCTTCTTGCGGTCGGGGTTGGCCTCGGCGGAGAAGATCTCGCCGACCGTGGTGAAGTCGCTGCCCTCCACCACGTGCGGGAAGCTCGACACGTCGCGGTCCGTCGGGTCGGTGGTACCGGTCCGACGCGGCGCGAGTTCGCCCGGGGCGACATAGGTGTGGTCGTAGTGCGACATCAACACGTCGCGCGCCGCGTTCAGGTCCGGCGCCCAGTACTGCGCCTGCCCGTTCGGGCCCATCACCCGGTCGTAGCCGCCGATGCCGAAGTTGTCCTCGGCCGACACACCGCCGGAGAAGTCGAGGGCATGCTTGCCGGTGAGCACCATGGCCGAGTCGGGGGTCATCACGAGGATGCCCTTGGTGTGCATGAGCATGGTGGCCTCGGCGTTCCAGTACGGCTGCGCGCCGACGTTGATGCCCGCGACCACGATGTTGATCTCGCCGCCGTCCTGGGTGAACGTGACGATGCGCTTGAGCGCGGCGGCCACCCAGTCCATGTTCTCCGTGCCCGACTCCATCGAGATCCGCGCACCGGAGGACAGCGCGTACCACTCCACCGGCACCCGCATACGCTCCGCCAGGTCCAGCGCCGCGATCACCCGACGGCACTCCGGCTCGGACAGCGCGCCGAGCGACTTCGTCGGGTCGCCGAGCAGAACCACGCGGGTGACGCCCTCGGGGTGCCGCGCGGTGGCGGTGCGGACCACGCCCGCCACGATCGCGGCGGAGTTGGTGCCCTTGGGCCGGTCGACCGGCACGAGGACGTGCTCGTCGTTCAGATCGTACTCGACGAAGTCACCGAGGCGGTCGGTGAGTTCGTACGGGTAGACGGTGTTGCGGCTGCTCGCGCGCAGCACCTTCAACCGGTAGCCGTCCAGCGGCTCGACCGGCTCGTCCGACGGCTCGCCGATGGTCAGTTCGGTACCGCCGGCGGCGTCGAACGGGATGCGGACCGCGATCTTGGTCAGCTCGCCGGTCTGCGGGTCGCGCTGACGGGCGATGAACAGGATCTCCTCCAGGCCCGCGCCCGCGGTGGTCGGCCGCACGCGCCCGGCGATCATCTCCATCTCGGCGTGCGTGAGGCTGCTCGGCGGCCATACGTAGACCACGATCCGGTTGGTGTTGAAGCGCTTCGCCGACGGACGCCGCGACTGGGCGCGGCGGATCGAGTCGAGGCACGTGGCGAGGATGTCCTCGGCGGTCGGCAGGGCGACCAACCGGCCCTCGTGGTCGCGCAGTTCGGTCAGGTCGCGGACCTGCGCGAAGGCGACCAGGCGGTCGTCGGCGGGGTTCTCCCGGGCCACGCACTGGAAGAGGTAGACCTCCTCGTCCGAGGACGGCAGCCGGGTGAGGTCGAACTTGCTCAGCCGCTCCAACTGCATACGCTGCGCGATGTACGGGTGCAGGCCCCGGATCAACCGCTCCTCGACCATCCCGCTGTCGGACGGGCGGAACGTGAAGTGGTGGTGCATCACCGCGCCACCGCGACCGGCCACCGTGGTGGTCAGTCGGCGCACCCGAGGCGGCAGCGGCTGCGCGGCCACCACCTCGTGCAGCGCGGCGGCGGTCGCGTCCGCGCTCTCCGGCTGGTTCTCCCAGGACAGGTAGATGTCCGCGTCGATCGGGTGGCCGTCGGCGGCCAGTTCGGCGAGGCCGCGCAGCGCGCCGCCCAGGGCCTCGAAGCCCACCGCGGCGGAGACCAGCGAGGAGCCGGCCCGCTCGGCGACCACGAACGTGCAGCCCGCGATCTCCCGGGTACGGACGTCGGTGAGGCCCTTGTTGCCGTAGTAGCGCCGGGTAAGCACCTCCAGCATGGTCGCGTTGTCGAGGTTGTCGCGGACCAGCCGCTGTCCGAGCAGCCGAACCAGGGGCTCGGTGCTGCGCACCATCTCGGCGACCCGCTCGGCGCGGTCCGGAGTGTCCGGGTGCGCGTCCAGGTGCCGCAGGTGCTTGCGCACACCGGCGTACACGCGGGCGCGGTTGCGGCGCAGCAGCGGCCGGCCGAACCAGTCGTAGACCACGCCGCGCGCGAGGTCGGCGAGTACGGGGAAGCGCACCTGGGTGGCGGCGATGAGCCGCTCCAGGGCCAGACCCGCGGGCTCGTGCAACGTCGCGTCCGGCGGCGCCTCACGCAGCCAGGAGCGCAACAGGGTGGCGATGACGGCGGCGTCGGCGGAGGCGCGCTGCTGGGCGAGGAAGATCCGGAACACCGCGGCTTCCAGCTCCGGGGACGGCTCCGGCTCGGTGACGCCGTAGTGGGCCAGGGCCTTGGCGAGCTTGGCCCGGAACGCCGGTGGCAGCCCGGCGCGTTCCACGTCCAGGCTCTGCAGGTAGCTGTGGAAGTACTCGCGGGCGCTGTGCAGGTGGCCGTCGCCGCCGACGTCCTCGCCGGCGGGCCGGTTGCGGCTCAGCTCGGCGAGGTCGGTGAACATCTCGACGAGTTCCAACTCGCGCACCAGCGGTCGGTGGCCGGCCTCGGCGGCGGCGGTGCGGGCGGCGAGGTAGTCGTCGAGGACACGGCGCTCGTCGTGCGGGTCGACGTCGAAGCCGAGCAGCAGGCTGCGCAGGTCCTCCTGGCCGCGCAGCGTGCGTGCGCGCACGGGGACGGTCTCGGGCGCGGCGGGCAGGTCCAGCTCGACGGACGCGCCGGCGGTGGTGTCCTCGGCCTCGCCGTCGTCGTCGGCGAGCGGTTCCAGGCGCAGCAGCGGGGCGCCGGTCTCCACCTGGCTGCCGACGGACACCGAGCATTCCTTCAGGCGTGCCCGGAACGGTGCGCGCAGCACCGTTTCCATCTTCATGCTCTCCAGCACCAGGACCGGTGCGCCGGCCTCGACCTCGTCGCCGACGGCCAGGGGGGTGGCGACGACCAGGGCGGGCGCGGGGGAGCGCACGACGCCGCCCTCGTCGCGGCCGACGCGGTGGGTGACGCCGTCGACCTCGACCAGGTGGGTCGGCCCGTGCGTGGCGGTGAGCAGGCGGTAGCGGGTGCCGTTGACCACGATCTGGCCGGTGTGCCGGTCGAACCGGTCGAGTTCGACATCGGCGGTACGCACCACCTCGCCGACCTCGATGCCGACCCGGAAGCGGTGCGCGCCGACGCGGGCGACGCGGACGCGGTAGCCGACGCCGCGCAGCTTCAGGTCGAGCGGTCGGCCGCTCTTGTGCTGGACCTGCGGCCGGCCGCCGAAGGCGGTGGACAACAACCGCTGGCGCTCGGCACGCTCCTCCTCCTCGTACGCCTCGATGGCGGCGGCGGCGAGTGCGACGGCGGAGTGGCGGTGCGAGACGAGGCGGCCCTCGCCGCGCACGCGGTCGATCCAGCCGGTGTCGGCGCTGCCGTCGATCAGCTCCGGTTGATCCAGCAGGTCGAGGACGAAGCTCTTGTTGGTGGCGCCGCCCTCGATGATCACCGTGGTCTGCGCCATCGCCCGCCGCAGCCGGCCCAACGCCTCGTCGCGGTCGTGCCCGTAGGCGATGATCTTCGCGATCATCGAGTCGAAGTCGGCGGGGATGGTGTCGCCCTCGCTGACGCCGGTGTCCACGCGGATGCCGGGCCCTGCGGGCAGGTCCAGGCGGGCGATCCGGCCGGGGGAGGGGGCGAAGTCGCGGTCGGGGTCCTCGGCGTTCAGCCGGGCCTCGACGGCGTGGCCGCGCTCGATCGGCGGGGCGCCTTCGAGCCGGTCGCCGCCGGCGATCCGCAACTGGGCCTTGACCAGGTCGAATCCGGTGGTGGATTCGGTGATCGGGTGCTCGACCTGGAGGCGGGTGTTGACCTCCAGGAACGCGAACAGTCGGTCGCCGGGGTGGTAGAGGAACTCGACGGTGGCGGCGCCGCGGTAGCCGACGGCCAGCGCCAAACGCTCGGCCGACGCCTTGAGTTCGGCCACCTGCTCCGGTGCCAGGACCGGCGAGGCGGACTCCTCGACGACCTTCTGGTTGCGCCGCTGGATCGAGCAGTCGCGCACACCCAGCGCCCACGCGGTGCCCTGGCCGTCGGCGATCACCTGGACCTCGACGTGCCGGGCACCGGTGACCAGACGCTCCAGGAACACGATGCCGCTGCCGAACGCGCGCGCCGCCTCCTGGCTGGTGCGCTCGTACGCGTCGACCAGCTCCGCGTCGTCCCTGATCACCCGGATGCCACGCCCACCGCCGCCGGCGGTGGCCTTGAGCATCAGCGGATAACCGATCTCGGCCGCGGCCGTCAGGGCCGCGTCCAGGGTCTCCACCGCGCCGCGGCTCCACGGGGCGACGGGGACGCCGACCTCCTCCGCGATCAGCTTCGAGCCGATCTTGTCGCCCAGCTTGCGCATCGCCTCCGCGCTCGGGCCGACGAACGCCACGCCCAACTCCCGGCACAGCTCGGCGAACGCCGGATCCTCCGCGACGAAGCCCCACCCGACCCACGCCGCGTCGGCGCCGGTGGCCACCAGCGCGCGCTCCAGGGCCTTCAGGTCCAGGTACGGGCGCGCCGACGCGGGCCCCAGGTCATACGACAGATCCGCCTCGCGCACGAAGGTGGCCGTACGGTCGACGTCGGTGTACAGAGCGACGGTCTCGATCCGGGTGCCGGTCTCCGCGGCCAGCTCCCGGACGGCGTGGATGAGCCGCATCGCGGCCTCCCCGCGATTGACGATGGCGACACGACTGAACACCCGACCGAACCTCCTGCAAACCAACGCTTGTGCTCGCCGCGACGATGCGGCGACCCCCGACAGTGTTCACCATTTCGTGAACCGGTCGGCAACGCCATGTCGCGGGCAGTGCACACTGAGCGGCGCCAGTTGTAGGAAACATCCAAAAGGGCCGAACACCCCCGCCCCGACCGGGCCGGATCCGACGGGCGAAAGATGCCGGTTTCCGAGCTTTGGTCCCTGGCAGGAAGTACATGGTCGATGTGGACTTCGATACATGCACCGACGAGGGCCGTGCCCGGCCTCGACTCGACTCGTCCTGTCGGACGGGACTAATCGGCGGTGTCGGCGGAATCGACGTGGGCGTCGGGGGCTGCGGGCGCCGAGTGGCGGCGCAGGCCCTGTTGTACCGCGCCCAGTACCACCCGGGCGATCACGCCGACGGCGATCAGGTTCACCACCATCTGGACCATCGCCACCACGCGCGCGCTCTCGCTCTTCGGGGCGATGTCGCCGAAGCCGACGGTGGCGAAGACGGTGAGGGTGAAGTAGAGGGCGTCGGTGCGGGTGAGCGCTTCGGTGAAGGAGTCGGGTCGGTCGCGGCCGATGACGAAGTAGGTCGCGGCGAAGAGCAGGAGCAGGAACGGCAGCGAGACGGCCAGTGCCTCGACGGCGCGCAGGCGCGGTCGCTCGGCGTGGGCGATGACGTTCACCTGCCACACCACGAGGGCCGCGAACAGGACGAGTCCGGCGGCGAGTCCGATACCGGTCGCCGTGTTCAGGCCCCGATCCAGCGGAAGCACGTAGTACAGGACGAGCAGCAGGATCGACGACCCCAGCGCGCGCAAGCCGCCGAACAGCGCGATGCGGCGCGGGGTGGGGGCCGGGGCGAGGTGCTTGGTGGCGCCTTCGGTCGGGCCGTCGAGCGTCACGATCCGCCTCCTCGGGGCTCCTCCTCGCGGCACACTCTAGATGGGCCTTTGGGATATATCAGAGCAAAACGCTGCGTGTCGCGGGTCAGGACGGGTCCGCCGGCGCCGGATCGGGCGGGCGGGGCGCCCACCGGGCGCGGGTCAGTTCGCCGACGACGAAGGCCACGACCGACGCGACGACCAGGACCGGCACCTGGTCCGTGCCGTGATCGCCGAGCAGCAGTACGGCGAGCACGGTCGCCGAGACCGGCAGCCGCAGTGTGGCCGAGCCCGCCGCCGCCAGACCCACCGCGAGCCCCGGCAGCGTGCCGAAGCCGGGAAGGTCCTGGCACAACAGCGCGGTGGCCGCGCCGAGCAGCAGCACCGGGAAGATCGGCCCGCCCCGTAGCGAGCCGAGCGAGACGGACCAGGCGAGCCCCTTGCACAGGACGAGCATGAACAGTGCGGACGTCGCCCACGAATGCGGGTTGGCCGCCAGCGTGGCCAGCGTCGACTGGCCGGAGAGCGCCGCCTCCTCGGGCGAGCGGCCCGTGCTCGCCGCGTATCCGGCCACCAGCGCGCCGACCACGATCGCGCACGCCACGATCCGGGGGGTCGGGTGCGGCGCGGTCCAGTCGGCGACGCGGCGACCGAGCGTCATCAGCAGCACCACCCCGCAGCCGATCACCGCCGCCAGCGGCACGCCCCACAGGAAGTCGCCCACCCGCAACGAACTGCTCGGCGGCAACGAGGGCAGCGCCAACCCGCCCGTGGCCAGGCCGCTCCACGCGCCGAACCCGGTGAACACCACCGCCCCGACGCCGCTCGCCAGCAGACACGGCAGGATCAGCGCGATCAGCCGGGGGCCGCCGAACCCCGCCGCCTCGATGAGCAGTACGGCCGCGACCAGCGGGCTGCCGAACACGGTGGCGATCGCGGCGGCGGACCCGGCCGCCGAGAGCACCGCGACCATCTCGGGCGCGCCGGCGCGCCGGGCGCTGCGTACGGCGGACAACGCGAGGGCGCTGCCGATCGCCATCAGCGGGCCCTCCGGGCCCAGGACCGCGCCGAACGACAGGCTCGCCAGCGCCGCGACGACCACGCCGGGCAGCGCCGACGGCAGGATGGGCGGGCCGCCGAGTCCGTTCACGGGCAGATGCCCCCCGGCCCCGGGCAGCCGGGCGGCGACCCCGGCCACGACCAGGCCGGCCAGGGTGAGCAGGGGCAGCGGCCACCACCACGGCGCGACGGAGTAGCCCATCTCGTGCGGCAGGTGCTCCCACAGGCCGTTCTGCATCGCGTGTTCGAGCGTGACGAAGCCGAAGGCGGCCAGGGAGACGGGAACACCCACGACGGCGGCGACCAGCAGCAGTCGCAGATAGCCGGGTCGCAGCACCTCGGGCGACCCCCGCGTCGCGGACGCGGACGGCGCCCGGTCGGGTGGATCGGGTGGTGGCTCGGGTGAGGTATTCAACGTCACTCCGGGGGTGGCGGCGGCGGAACGGCCATGCCCGTCCATGAGTACACACGGTGACCGCTGCCGCACCTCGGAGTGATTCCTTCGGGTCCGTCGGGGGCGGGCTCGGGCGCGCCGACGCGCGCCCGGCGTGGCTCAGCCGAGCACCTTCTGCTTCGCCTGCTGGAACTCCTCCTCGGAGATGGCGCCGTTGTTGCGCAGAGCGGCGAGTTTGTCGAGCTGTTCGACCGGACTGGCGCCCCGGTTCGTCTCGCCCTCGGAGCCGGCCGCGTCGCGGATGTACGCCCGGACCGCCGCGTCGTTCTCCTTCGCCTGGGCCAGGTCGCGCCGGCTCATCGACCGGCCGCGCACGATCAGATAGACCAGTACGCCCAGATAGGGCAGCACGATCGTGAACACGAGCCAACCGGCCTTGCCCCAGCCGCCGAGGTCGTGGCTGCGGAAGATGTCGGTGATCACCTTGAACAGCAGGAAGAACCACAGCACCCAGAGGAAGAGCCACATCATCGTCCAGAACACGTTCAGCAGCGGATAGTCGTCCACGGGAACTCCACTCCTCGCAGGGCTGCGACCGGCGTCGTCGACGCACGGACACGGGGGGTTTGCGAGCGGGCCTCGAAACAGGCCCGCATTTCAGACTAATCACCGCTTTCCGCTGTCGGCATCCCGTGCCGCGCCCGTGGGCTCTCTTCGTCAACGGGGGGCGGCGGATCGGGTACGGCGGCGGCGACCCCGGGATCACCGCGAACGTGCACAGCCTCCCCGACGCGGACCGGGTGGCGCTGTTCGTCGCCCACCGGTCCCTCGTCGCCCTGCGCCCGCTGATCGAACTGCCCGACCGACTGATCCTCGCGGTCACACGGATGCCGCAGGGACGGGCATGATCGCCGCCCGGTCGGGAACTCTCCGCACCCGTCCGCACGCGCAATCGCCGGGCGTCCGCAGTGTGAGGCGGGCGCCGGCCGTGGTATCCGGAGGCACACCATGGACACCCGTCGCCGGCTGACCGAGGCGTTCGACACCGTGTCCGCGTGGGCCGACGCCCAGCGGGAGGCCCCGCCCGAGGAGGGCGGCGAGCGCGGCGGGGACCGGTTCGAGGCACACCTGGCCGCGCTGGCCGAACATCTGCGCGGCGGCCGGCCGTTCCCGCACCCCGCGTACGCCGGGCACCTGGTCAGGCCGCCGCACCGGGCCGCGGTCGCCGGTCGGCTCGCCACCTCGCTGGTCGGGCCCGAGGACCGGGTGTTCGACGGCGACCCGACCACGGTCGCCTTGGAGGAGGAGGTGATCGCCGACCTCGCCGCGATGCTCGGGCTGCCCATCGCCCACGGGCACCTCACCTCCGGCGGGACCGTGGCCAACCTGGAGGCCCTGTGGGCGGCCCGCGAGGCGCACCCCGACCTCGGCATCGCGCACGGCGCCGACATGTACCCCGCGCACGAACACATGTGCGCCGTGCTGCGCACCCCCGCGTACCCCGTGCCGACCGACGGGGCCGGGCGGATGGACCCCGACGCGCTGGCGCGGGAACTGCGTCGGGAGCGGGTCGGCACCGTCGTGGTCAGCGCCGGCACCACCACGCTGGGTGCGGTCGACCCGATCGCCGACATCGTGCCGCTGTGCCGGGAACGTGGGGTGCGGGTGCACGCGGACGCCGCCTACGGCGGCTTCTTCACACTGCTGGTGGACGCGGACGAGCTGCGCGCGACGCCCGCGGCCCGGCATCTGCGCGCGCTCGCCGAGTGCGACTCGGTGGTCGTCGATCCGCACCGGATCGGCCTGTACCCCTCCGGCTGCGGCGCGGTGTTGTTCCGCGAGCCGGTGAACGGGGCCGGCGGGCGGCGGGATCCCCGGGCGGGCGACTTCTCCGCCGACGTGCTGCGTCCGGGCGAACTCGGCCTGGACCGCGCCCGCTCCGGCACCCTCGCCGCGGCCCTGTGGTTGACCCTGCGCGCTCTCCCGCTCAGCCCCGTGGGGGTCGGCTCGGGGCTCGCGGCGGGCCTGCGCGGTACCCGGCAATGGTGCGAACTGATCGAGGATGAACCGGAGTTGATGCTCTTCCAGCGACCCGAGCTGGACATCCTGACCTTTCTGGCGCTCACCGGCGAGCGGCACCCCCGGATGTCCCGGGTGGAGGCGTCCAGCGGGCACATTCTGCGGGCCGGTACCGCCGGTGCCGAACCCCTCGCGCACCTGAGCCACCTGAGCACGCTCTCGGTGCGGGTCCTGGACTTCCTGCGCCGCCACCCCCGGGCGGTCGCCGACCGCAACCGCACGCGGGTGTTGCGCAGCGCCCTCCTGGACCCCGCCGCCGAGTCGTGTGTGCCCGACCTGCACGCCCGGATCACCGCGCTGGCCGCCGCCGCGCCGCGCCGGGCGAGCAGCCCCGACCCGGGCGCGGCGGAGCCGGTGCCGGCCCTGCCGTAGCGGGTGGCGGTACCGCCATCGCGCCACGTACGGGCCCTCCCCGCCGGGCCGGGCCGGCCACCGGGACTCGGACCGGGCGCGGGGCCGACCGGTGCGATCCGGGTGACGTGGCGGCGCGGGTTGACCCCGGCGGGGAGGGCGACTCCGGGCGTCAGGGACGCGCGGGGCGGGGCAGGAGCAGGGCCAGCGGGAGGACGAGCAGGATGAGGAAGCCGTCGACCGCGAATGCGGTGTGGTAGCCGTCCAGCACGGCGGCCGGGTCGGTCGCGGAGTCCTGGGCGGCGACGGTCACCAGTACGGCCAGGCCGAGCGCGCCGCCGAGTTGGCGGGCGGTGTTGAGCAGGCCGGACGCGGCGCCCGCGTCGCGGGCCTCGATACCGGCCGTCGCGGCGACGGTGACCGGCAGCAACATCAGGCCCACCCCGGCACCGGCCACGACCGAGCCGATCACGAAGCGCACCGGGAAGCCGCCGTCGGCCGGGAGCCAGGCCAGGAACAGCACACCCACGGCCGCCGTCACCGCACCGCCGGCCAGCAGCGCGCGCGGGCCGAGCACGGCGATCAGGCGATGCGCGGCCATCCCGGCGGCGAGCATCGTCACGGTCAGCGGCACCATCGCCCCACCCGCGCGCAGCGCCCCGTAGCCGAGGATGCCCTGGAGGTAGAGGGACATGAAATAGAGCGTGGCCGTCATCGCCGAGCCCAGCACGAGCATCATCAGGTTGCCGAAGCGCAGCGCGGGCAGCCGCCACATCTTCAGCGGCACCAGGGGGCGGGCCGCGGTGCGTTCGATCAGGACGAACGCGACGGTGCACAGCGCGGCGCCGGCGAACGTGCCCAGGACGCCCGGCGAGGTCCACGCGTGGGTGGTGGTACGGGAGACGGCGTAGCCGAACAGGCCGGTGGCGCCGGTGACGGCGAGCGCCCCGCCGACGTCGATCCGACGCCGCTCGCCGGGATCGGCCGCCGGGGTGGGCGCGAGCCCGAGGCCGGCGGTGAGCAGCAGCGCGACGCCGACGGGGGCGTTGACCAGGAAGACCCAGCGCCAGCCGAACTGCTGGGTCAGCACGCCGCCCAGGACCAGTCCGGCCGCGGCGGCGACACCCCCGGTCAGGCTCCACAGGGTCAGCGCCCGGCCGCGGCGGATCGGGTCGTGGGCATAGCCGGCGGCGATCAGGCTCAGGCCGTTCGAGGCCAGCGCGGCGGCGCCGAGCCCTTGGGCGACCCGGGCGACCAGGAGGGTCGTGGTGTCCTGCGCGACGCCGCCGAGCACGCCTGCGGCGGTGAAGATCAGCAGGCCGGTCTGGAACATCCTCTTGCGGCCGAACAGGTCGCCCGCGCGGGCGGCGACCACGAGCAGGCCGCCGAGGGTGATCAGGTAGGCGTTGACCACCCACTGCTGCCCGGTGTCGCTCAGGTCGAGCGAGGCCCGCAGGTCCGGCAGGGCCACGGTGACGATGGTCGAGTCGAGCACGACCATGAACTGCGCCACGCAGGCGACCAGGGCGATCACGTCGCGCCGGGCCGGGCGGGTCGGGCGCGGGGCGGGTTTCGCGAGCGGGGGCGCTGCGTCCGGCCGACCGGGACTGTTCGCCATGGGGGCTCCTGGGAGTGGTGGATAGCATGGAGGCAGATGGAAACGCCGTTCACCGTGAACCATGTTCACAGTGAACGTTGTTCACGTTAGGATCGGATCACGAGTGCTGTCAACGGCACGGAAGCGGGAGTTCTCGATGTTGCGACGGCCGGATGTGGTCAAGGGCGCGCTCGACCTGCTCGACGCCGAGGGGCTGGACGGCCTCACCATGCGCAGACTCGGCACCGCGCTGAATGTGCGGGCCGGCGCGATGTACCGGCACTTCCCGAGCAAGGAGGCGCTGCTCGACGCGATGGCGGAGCAACTGCTCGAAGGTGTCGCGGCGCCGCTGCCGGAGGCGCCCTGGGACGAGCAACTGCGGCTGCTCGGCGACCGGTTGCGCGGTGCGCTGCTCTCCCGGCGGGACGGCGCGCGGGTGGTCGCGGGCACCTACGTGCCGGACGCCAACACCAACGCCACCGGCCGAATGGCGGTGGAGGTGCTGTGCCGCGCGGGCCTCGCTCCGGAACAGGCCGGGTGGATCACGTTCGCGATGTTCTACTACGTCCTCGGCCACACCATCGAGGAGCAGGCCCAGTCCCGCCTGGCCGAATCCGACGACTGGGCCACGCGCCGGGCCGCCGCGGGGCCCGAGGAGTCCGCCGCGTTCGAGAAGGCGATGTCGGCGCTGGTCGGCGCCGACCCGGCGGAACGCTTCGCCTACGGCCTGGACGTCTTCCTGGAAGGCATCGCCCAACGCCTGCCCTGACCCCCGAGCCGCCCGCCCCCGGCGCCGGCGACGGCGGGCCGATTGCCGGGCGGTGAGGGGTTGGCGGGCGCCGATCTCGGTGGGTGGCCGCCTTCTTGCGTGGGTCGGTTCAGGGGCCGGCGATGTGGGTTGTGTATTCGTGGTTGTCGGGGGTGATGTCCGGGATTGTGCCCAGGCCGATTGTGGTGAGGAGTTCCGGGCCGAAGGTGATGATTTCGGTGATCAGGCCGTTGTCGATGCGCAGTACGTCGAGGGTCGTTGCGGTGAAGACGCCCAACCCCGGGCGGCGGACGAAGTGGCCCACCGCGGGTCGGCGGTTCATTGACAGCGGTAGCGCCTTGCGCTCGGTCTGGCCGGGTGCGTCGGTGGGGACGGGCCGGCGCATCTCCATGATGGCGCGGCGGCCGGTGTATACGAGCCGGGCCGGGGGGATCGCCTGGCGGGCGTCCGGGTGCAGCAGCGCGGACAACGCTGCCGGGTCGGCCAGGCGGGACGCGGTGACGTAGCGCTCCAGGCAGGCGCGTTCGGCGGTGTCGGGGCCGGTCGGCCGGTCGCGGTTCGCCGCGGGGCGGTCGGGCAGTTCCTGGCGCAGGGTTCGTCGGGCCCGTTGCAGGGCGCTTTTGACGCCCGCGACGTTCATGCCCAGCGTGTCGGCGGTGTCCGCGGCCGGCCAGCGCACGACGTCGCGCAGGATCAGCGTGGCGCGTTGGCGGGGCGGGAGGTGCTGGAGTACGGCCACGAAGGCCGGGTCGACGGTGTCGCGGTCGGCGGCGGCCCCGCCCTCGGGTTCGTCTGGGAGGGGCTGGAGCCAGGTGACCTCGGCGAGGGCCGAATGCACCGGCCGGCCCGCGCCGTTCGTGGCGATCGCGATCTCCCGTCGGCACTGCGCCGGGGCGGCCAGCGCGTCCAGGCACGCGTTCGTGGCGATCCGGTACAGCCACGACCGGAACGGCGCGTGGCCGGTGAACCCCCGGCGCGCCCGCCAGGCCCGCAGCAGGGTCCGGTCGAGGACGTCCTCGGCGTCGGTGAACGAGCCGAGCATGAGATAGCAGTGCACGCGCAGATCGTTGCGGTGGTACTCCGCCAGTCGTACGAACGCCCCCTCGTCCTCGGCCCGAACCGCCGCCAGGACCCCGCGCGCTACATCGTCGGACGTACTCACATCAACCTCACAGCCTCCGCCGACCCCCCTCGGAGCGCCGAACGGTCCAGTCGCGAGCCCGATTTCCCGGCACGCGGCCCCCGCCCCCGACATCCGGGACGCACAGTCTGCGCCCGGGAGCCGGCGGGCCGGCGGGACCGCCGAAGCCGTCGGACCGCCCGGCCGGGCGGTCGACCCGGCGGGCGGCGGTCCGTGCCGCGCCTGCCTGCGGACCGGCCCCCGGCGGCGCCGACGGTTCGATGCGGACGGAACTCCCCCGTGTGAGCTCCGGTCGGGCACACCGGGGGACGGCGGCCCCCAGGTACCGACCGCCCACCGGTGTATGCGCACGACGGTAGGCAACCGACGCGTGTCCGAGCGTCAAACGCTCGGTGGGGATCCGGGGAGTACCAGGGATGCAGAGGTGGGCCGCGACGGTCAACCAGCGTGGTAGGCAAGCTTGGGCGTTCCTGGACGTATCCGTCGCGCCCGCGGCGTTTCGGCGTCCCGGTCGCGCCCGTTCAGCCGCGCCAGTCGGGGCCCTTCGACGGCATCGGCACGCTTGCGAACACCCGGAATCCGCCGCCCGGGCACGGGCCGACCTCCAGCGTCCCGCCGTGCAGCGCCACCCGCTCCCGCATGCCCGTCAGACCGTAGCCGCCGACCACGCCGGTCGCGGGGATGCTGCCCGCGCCGTCGTCGACCACCTCGATCAGGACACGATCGGGCAGATGCCGCACCTCGACGCACGTGCGCGCGTTGCCCGCGTGTTTGCGGGTGTTGGTCAGCGCCTCCTGGACGATCCGATACAGCGTCAGACCCGTGGCCGGGGGCAGCGGTTCACGCTTGCCGTGCTCGCGGTACTCCACGGGCAGGCCGGCCGCGCGGGACTCGGTGATCAGTCCGTCGATGTCGTCCATCCCGGGCTGGGGCTCGGAAGGCGCCTGCTCGGGACCGTCGTCGCTGCGCAGTACGCCGAGCAGTTGGCGCATCTCGCGCAACGCGGAGCGCCCGGACGACTCCAGGGTGAACAGCGCCTCGCGGGCGGTGTCGGGCTGCCGTTCGAGGGTGGCCCGGGCGCCGCCGGACATCAGGTACATCGTGGTGATGTGGTGCGCGACGATGTCGTGCAACTCCCGGGCGATCCGCCGGCGTTCCTCGGTGACGGCCCGATCGGCGAGCAGCTGCCGGTTGAGCGCGACCTGGCCCTGCCACTTGGCGGTGCCGAGCCCGACGCCGACGATCAGGAGGGTGGCCAGCAGGTCGGCGCCGACCATCTGGACGAAGGTGTCGGAGTCGTACGCGTCGCGCAGCGCCTGGACGGCCAGCGCACCGCAGCCGGCGATCCAGAGGTCGCGGGTACTGCCGAAGCGGGCCACGGTGTACAGCGCCACCAGAAGGGCGCCGCCGTAGGAGTGTGTGGTCGCGGTGGTCACCACGACCAGGCAGCTCTGGATGGCGACGACCGCGGCGAGCACGCGCATCGGGTGCCGGCGCCGCGCGGGCAGGATCGCGGCGGCCACCAGGGCCAGCGCGATGCCGACCGGTACGCGCCGGGGCTCCATGCCCTCGTCCGGGAGGAGGTAGGCGAGGGTGTCGACCACGCCGGCGGCCAGCGATACGAGCAGGTTGGCGCGGTGCCGCACCAGGAAGGCGATCGCGCGGTTGGCTCGGAGTCGATGCCACGTGGTGGCGCCGGGCTTCGGGACGGTGCGCCGGCGATGCGCGGGCGCGCGCGGATCGTGCCTCGCGACACCCTCCGTCGCGCGCGGTGGAGCGGCGGCGGGTGTCGGCGCGAGGGCCGCCGCCGGGCCGTGATCGGACCCCATGCTCGGGTCTCCTTAGATTGTGCAGGTGGACGGTGAGCGTGGTGGCTGGGGGTCGGGGGCGGGTCGGGGCGTGGTGCCGCGGGGCGAGTGCCGCGCGGGTGCCGGGGCGCGAGTATGGAGCGTCCGTTCCATTTCACCGCCTTCGGCGGCCCCGGCGGGCCGCTCGGCAGACGATCTCGACTCGGGACCCGGGTCCGGCGTCGATGCCCGACCGGGACCGAGGTCCGGGGTCGGGGTCATCCCTGAGGTCGACGGGGGCGTCGTTTCGGTGCCCGCCGAAGTGTTTCCGGGCCACGATGTCGGCATGACGTCGCGAAACCACGCCCTGCTCACCGATCCCACCTACACGATGCCGGTCGTGCCCGACGCAGCGCCTGCGGGCGTCGCGTGGTTGCGCGCCTCGGTCGCCCGGTTCAGCGCCGGCGCCGTGCACGAGCGGCGGCGGGCCCTGGTCGTCGCCGACCTGGACCGGATCGATCCGCGAGACCTTCGGGAGCGGGCCGCGCGGGACGGCCGAGGGCCGGTCGAGGTGTTGGCCGAGGTGCTCGGCCTGCCCGGCGAACTCGCCGCGAGCATCGCCGCCGACGTCGCGGTGGTGGCGACGGCGTACCAGCCGCACACCACGATCACCGCCGAGGCGGACCGGGCCGTGGCGCGCCTGGTCCGGGTGTGCGGCGGCGTCGCCGACGAGGCCACCGCCAACCGCATCGGCCTGCTCGTCCAGGCATGCGACGCGACCAAGGCCCTGGTCGCCCACCTGGCCTCCGGCCGCACCGACCCCCCGGTCCCACGCACCCGCCGAGTGGCACCGGACGGAACCACCGTCGAAATCGACCTCACCGAAACCCCCTACGGCCTCGGCCCACACGCCTGCCCCGCCCACACCCACGCCCAATCCCTCGCATCAGGCCTACTCGAAGCCCCCACCCCACACCCCACCGGCCCCAACCCGACCTGACCCCCAGCGGCGCGTCAGCGCCCCGCGCCCACGACTTCGGCCCCCCGCCCCGCTCACGCCGCGGGCCGGCCCCCGCGAACCGTCGGGCTCACGCTCGCACCGGCCTCCCCGGCAAGGCATCCAGGCACAACGTCCCGTCCTGAACCACCGCTACGCCGCCGACCAGGACGTGCGCAAAACCCAGCGACGGACGCGTGCTGTGCTCATACGTCGCCCGATCGGTCACCGTCTCCGCGTCGAACACGATCAGGTCCGCGTCACACCCGACCTGCACCCGACCCTTGCGCCGCATCGCGGGCACGCTGTCCTGGAGGATGCGCGCGGGCCCGAAGCTGCTGCGGGAGACCGCTTCCAGGAGGGTGAGCGCCTCGAGTTCGCGGACGTAGCGGCGCAGCACCTTGGCGAACGTGCCCGAGGTGCGCGGGTGGGTGACCGCCGTCGGGGGCAGCGGCCAGGCCAGCGGGTCGGGTTCGCCGTTCGTCCAGGTCAGCGGCATCGCGTCGGAGCCGACCACGGTCGAGGGGTGGAGCAGGGCCCGGTCGATCAGGCCCTGTTCGAACGGGTCGGCCTCGTTGAGGAAGTGCGCGATGGCCAGGCCCGCCGGGTCCTTGGCGCGCACCTCGCGCAGCCGTTCCGCGTCGGCCATGCGCTCGCCGGTGGCGGCGTAGACGATGCCGTCGGGGGTGAGGCCGGTGGCGGCCAGCAGCTCGGGGGCGAGGAAGGCGGCGCCGATGGCGGTCATGCCCGCGCCGTACGGGTACGCCTCGGTGGAGATCCGGCCGCCCTCGGCGCGGGTGTCGTCCATCAGCTGCATGACCTGGTCGCTGTGCAGCCGCGACGTCGAGGTGATGTGGCAGAAGTGCGCGTGTACGCCCGTCTCCGCCGCGGCGCGGGCGATCTCCTGCGCACCGTCGATCACGACGTCCGGGAACTGCTCGACCAGGTCCCGGGCGTGCGTGTAGGTGGGGCGGCCCGATTCGGCGGCCAGGCGGGAGACGGCCAGGTACTCCTCCGGCCGGACCCGCGGCGCGTAGCCGACCACGACGCCGATCCCGAGGGCACCGGCGGCCAGGTCGAGGCGGAGGAGTTCGAGCATCTCGTCGACCTGGGTCCCGGTGGCCTCGCCCTGCCAGGCGGGGTTGCCGAGCAGGCCGAGGGCGACGTGCATGCCGCCGCCGTGCGGGAGGCCGCCGACGGCCGCCATCCGGGCCTGGCACCACGACGCGGAGAAGCCGTAGTTGAGCGGACGGCCCTCGGCGGCGGCCTGGCGGTAGCCCTCGTCGACGGGCGACAGGCCCGCCTCGAGGTCGAGCGCGGTGGTGACGCCGTCCATGGCCTGGAGCCGATGGCCGGCCACGTCGTGCGAGTGGCTGTGCATGTCGATGAAGCCGGGCGCGACCACGAGGCCGCGCACGTCGATGGTGCGCCGGCCGACCAGCGGGCGCGCGGACACGGCGGTGATGGTGCCGCCGGTCACCCCCACGTCGGCGAGTGCGTCGTGCCCGGTCTCGGGGTCGAGTACCCGACCACCGCGCAGCACGAGGTCGTGGATCTGGGACGGTGGCCCGGCGGTTCGCGTCATGGCCACACGCTAGGAAGCCACCGGGTGCGCGGCGTTGTCCGCAACGCCGAAATCTCCCGAACGACTTCGTGGCCGGGTACAACGCGGGCCGAGCCGGCGGTGTGCCGGTCTCGGGGCCTGTCCGGTTGGATGGGACGGTCGAATGTTCGATTCAGTGGTTGCTTGATTCAGCGCGTGCTGTAACGTCTACGCGTGCATACGTACGAAAAGGACGGGCCGGCCGTCGTGGTGGACGCCGCCGCGCTGGCCCGGGTGGGGACCGCGCTCGCGGACGAGAGCCGGCGCCGGTTGTTGCTGGCGCTGTTGGCGGCGCCCGCGTACCCGTCGGAACTGGCCGAGCGGCTGGGGCTGACCCGGGGGAACGTGTCCAACCACCTCTCACGCCTGCGGGACTGCGGGCTGGTGCGCACGGTCGCGGTGGGCCGCCGAGTGCGGTACGAACCGGCCGACCCCAAGCTGGCCCACGTCCTCGCCGACCTCGCGGCGCTTCTGCCTCCGGCGGAGGTGGAGCGGACGTCGAACGGGACGCCGGGTCGAGACGGCTCGGATCTCTCGGATCATGCGGATCTCTCGGATCATGCGGATCGCCGGGGTCGTCCGGTCGACGACGCCGACGACGCCGATGATCCCCACGCCGCGGCGATACCCGCGGGGGTGCTCCGTGGCTGAGACGCACGATCCGAGCGCCCGCCGGGCCTTGTCCCGCCCGGGGCCATCCCGGACCGGCGCCGCCCTCGGACAGCTTCGGGGCCTGCTCGGCGTGGACGTTGTCGTGGGTCGGCTCGCCCCCTTGTTTGTTCAGATCGTTCCGCGGATCGCCCTACGCGCCGCCCCGAGTTCAGCCGAGGAGACGCCGATGTCGGTTCCGGTCGGGAAGGTTCCGTTGCTCGTGTTCGTCGGGGGATTCGACGATGGACGGCCGTTGTTCGCGGCTGCCGGTCGCTCGGAGTCTCGGGCCGGGTGGACGGCATGACGGCGATCCAGGTTCAGGCTCAGGGTACGGTGCAGCGGCGGTTGCGGACCTGGGCCGGGGCGATCATGGCGGCCTCCGGTGGGCTGTTGCTCGCGCTCGCGTTTCCGCCGGTCGGGTTGTGGCCCGCCGCGGCCGTCGGGCCTGCGCTGTTGTTGGCCGCCATTCGGCATCGGCGGGCCAAGGTGGCGTTCCGGCTCGGGACGCTGTTCGGGCTGACGTTCTTCATTCCGCTGCTGTGGTGGCTGACCAACCTGGGCGTACTGCCGTGGCTGGCGTTGAGCGTGGCCCAGGCGTTGTTGCTCGGGCTGCTGTGCTGCGCCGTGCCGACCTTCGCCCGGCTGCCCGGATGGCCGCTGTGGGCGGCCTGCTGGTGGGTGACCACGGAGGCGGTGCGCTCCCGCGTCCCGCTCGGCGGCTTTCCGTGGGGGCGGCTCGGCTTCAGTCAGGCGGACGCGCCGACCCTGGGCTGGGCCTCCGTGGCCGGCGCCCCCGGCGTGAGTGCCGTCGTCGCGCTGACCGCCGCCTTCCTGGCCGCGCTGCTCACCGCGCCCCGCGCGTACCGCGTCCGGTTCGGCGCGGGCCTCGTCGTGGCCGGCGCGCTCGCGTCGAGCGGGGTGTTCCTGCTGCCGAGTACGCACGGCGAGCGCACCGCGAAGGTGGCCGTCGTTCAGGGCAACGTGCCGCGCGCCCGCAACATGGAGGAGCAGGCCCGGGTCCAGCAGGTCGCGGAGAACCACATCGCCGCCACCCGCGAACTGGCCCGCGACATCAAGCTCGGCAAGGCCCCGCGGCCCGACCTGGTCCTGTGGCCCGAGAACGCCACCGACCGCGACCCGCGCACCGACGTCGGTCTGCGCGAGGGCATCTCGCTCGCCGCCCGCGAGGTCGGCGCGCCGATCGTGGTGGGGGCCATCCTCGACGCCTCACACGACCGCATCCGCAACACGAGCCTGCTGTGGTTCCCCGACACCGGCCCGGGTCGCTACTACGCCAAGCAGCAGCTGGTGCCGTTCGGCGAGTACATCCCGCTGCGCGACCTGATCGGCGGCCTCGGCGACCTCCAGCTGATCCCGCGCGACTTCGTCGCCGGCTCCGGCCCGGTGCGCCTGGACGTCGGCCCGATCCACCTGGCCTCCTCGATCTGTTACGAGGTCGCCTACGACGGCCAGGTCCGCGGTGCGGTCCGCACCGGAGCCAACCTCCTCGCCGTACCCACCAACAACGCCACCTACATGCGCAACGGCAGCCTCGCCGAGCCGAAGCAGCAGTTGGCCATGTCCCGGCTGCGCGCCGTCGAACACGGCAGGTCGGTACTGGTCGCCTCCACCACCGGGATCAGCGCGGTCATCGCCCCCGACGGCACGATCGTGAAGTCCACGGATCCGTGGACGCGCACGGTGCTCAACGCGACCGTGCCGCTGCGCAGCGAGACCACCCTGGCCACGCGTCTGGGCGAACTCCCCGAGGGCGGGCTTGTGTTGATCGCCGTGGCGGCGATGGCCGAGGGAATCCGCCGCACCCGGCGCGACCGGCGCGACGCGACTCCCGCGGCGGCGACGGCCGGCGATGCCGCGCCGGTGACGGACGCCGGCGCCGACCCGGCGACCGTGCCCGTGACGGCGCCGTCGCCTGACGCCGCGTCGGTGCCCTCCGCCGCCGCCCCGGAGGGTGCGTCCGGGGAGCGCTGAACCCGCCGACGGCGCGGGGCGGGTGGCTTCTCGGTACCCCTTCGTACCGAGACCACCCGCCCCGCGCCGCGTTCCGCGTCCGCTACGGCGTGCAGTTCAGCGTGCCCGCGCGCAGTGCGTGGCCGCCGTCGTTGTCGTCGTCGGACCAGACGACGGGCCTGTGGCCGGACACGCAGGCCGTCTGCGGGGCGATGGCGAAGCCCTCGTTGTTGTAGTTCGACAAGCCCGTGGGGCGGTTGTACCCGGCGGTTATCGCGAACCGGCCCTGGGCGTCGATGCCGAGGGTGGTGCTGCGGCCCTGGCAGGTGTTGTCGCAGACCGCCCACAGCAGACCGGTCGCCGGCTCGAACTGCAGCTCCATCACCGCCGGGAAGCCGCTCGCGAAGGTGGCGACGCGGTGGTATCCGCCGCCGGTCCGGTCGAGCGCGTAGGCGTACACCGTGCCGTTGGCCTCCAGGCCGACGAAGAACAACCCGCTCCCGTGGTCGGGGTAGGCGGCCGGGTCGTAGGCCGTGCCGGTGTGTTCGTCCCGGAAGCCGTGTCCGGTGAGGAAGGTGTCGGGGATCCAGGTGATGCCCTCCAGGCCGCTGTTGGCCTCCACAGCGGGCAGGTCGGCGGTCAGGTTCCACTCGGCGGTCGCGTTCAGTGCGCCGGCCGTCGAGGAGGTGTCGAAGCGGGCGATCGCCGGCCGGCTGACGCCGCTGTCGTCGTTGTCGCGCTCGGTGGCGACGAACAGGCCGTCGGGGGTGTAGGTCACGCCCTCCGCGTCGGGATCGCCGCTGCCGTTGCGGTAGTTCAGCGCCTTGCCCGCGGCCCAGCCGCCGGTCGGATCCGGGCGCCACTTGCCGCCGGTGTCCGGCACGAGGCGGTACAGCGTGCCCGGACCGTTCTTCACCGCCCACAACACGCCGGCGTCCTGGAAGGAGAGGCCGCTGAGGTTGGTGCCGAATACGTTGGAGCCGTCGGCGACGGTGACGCTGCCGCCGCCGGGCCAGCCGGCCCACGAGGTGGGGCACGAGTTCGGCGCGCCCTTGGTCGGCGCGACGGTGGTGGTGAACGAGCCGGTGCCGTCGGCGCAGCGGCCGTACGTCGTGCCGGCGTGCGCGGTCCACTTGTACGAGTCGACGAGGGTGGTGCCGCCGGGCCCGAACAGGCGGGCCGAGTCGGAGCTGCCGAGACCGAAGGACGACTCGACGTCGAGTGCCAGGTAGCCGCCGGCGGGCAGCGAGGTGCCGGCGGCGATCGCGTAGGTGTGCGCGTCGTCGCTGTCCTTGACGACCCACCCGGACAGGTCCGCCGCGGCCGAGCCGGTGTTGACCAACTCGACCCAGTCGCCCGGGGTGCCGCCGTTCGACTCGACCTCGTTGATCCGTACGACGGCCTGGCCGGCGGCCTGTGCCTGCGGTTGTATGTGCGCCTGTGTCTGCGGTTGTGTCTGCGGTTGTGTCTGCGCTTGTGCGGACGCCGGCGCGCCCGATAGTCCGAGGGCGACGAACGACAGTGCGGCTACGACGAGTTGCACTCTTCCAGGCAAACACTTTCGCACGATGGCCAGTCCTTTGCTCGGGGATCGGCGGCGAGCGGCGCACTCGCCCTCGGATCGAAGCATGGGGCACATCGGCGGCGGCGTGCTGAACACTTTACGAACGCCGTGCGAAGCACACCGGGCGGGCGTCCGGCGCGGCGGAGCCGGGGGCGGCCTCGGGGCGGCTTCGGTGTGGCTTGAGGGTGCTTCGGAGCTGCGGGCCCGGACTTTGACCGTCCGTCACACAACGGCGGCGTGGTTCGTCATAACGGTGATGGAGCGGGACCGCCCGGGCGTGGGGATGCACCCGGGCGGGCACGTCCCGGTCCGTTCCGAGTCCCTTCCCAGTTCGTTCCGATGGATGACCGCACCCGCCCGCCCCGGCGCCCGTCCGGGCGTCGACCCCGAGGAATCGATCATGCCCCTCACGACGAATCGACCACGATGACCGCGCCGCCGATTCCGCGCGTCTCCGCGTATTGGGCGCCGTGGGAGCACGCGTTGCACACGTTCCTGGCGCGGGTCCGCGGCGATCGCCGGTTGGCCGCCCGATTCCTGCCGGCCGCGGTGGCCGAGCCGCCCGTGTCCGCAGTGGAGGCGATCACCGTCCACCTGCCCGTCACCCTCGAACGCCGCCTGGCCGCCCGAGCCTTGCGGCACGCGGTGGCCCTGTACGCGGTGCACCAGGGCTCCGTCGCCGGCGGCCTGCACCGCCCGGACGGCACCTCGATCGGCGCCGCCTGCCGTGACCTGGCCCGACTGATCGCGCCCGACCACACCCTGGTGCAACGCCGCGAACGCACCCGCTTCGACGACGCGGTCGAGGCCGAGACGCTGGACGAACTGTCCACCCGCCTGCACCCGTTGATGGCCGAACTGGGCCGCCGCCGGATCGCCCTGGACCACGTCCGCCTGGCCAAGGACCTGCTGTGGTGGGAAACCCCGGTCGGCCGCCGCTACACCCGAAACCGCTGGGAGGAGGACTTCCACGACCTGACCCCACAACTCCCGTACCACGAGCGCTGATTACATCGCCTCGGCACGGGGAACCCCAACTCACCCGCCCACCGCTCGATTTCCGGCCCCGCCGCTCGGGGAGGCCGTCGGCATGATCGGGCCATGACTGTGATCGAGATCGTGCAGGGTGACATCACGCTCCAGGACACGGACGCCATCGTGACCGCCGCGAACGAGTCGTTGCTGGGCGGCGGTGGTGTGGACGGGGCGATCCACCGGGCGGCGGGTCGACGGCTCGCGGCCGCGGGGGCCGAGATCGGGCCGTGCGATCCGGGCGACGCGATGGCGACGCCCGCATTCGACCTGTATCCGCCGGTGCGCCACGTGATCCACACCGTGGGGCCGGTCTGGGAGGGCGGCGACTTCGGCGAGGCCGAGATCCTGGCCTCCTGCTACCGGCGCTGCTTTGAGGTCGCGGACGAACTGGGCGTGCGAAGTTTGGCGTTCCCGGCGGTTGCCACCGGTGTGTATGGATTTCCGGCCGAGGAGGCCGCGCGGATCGCGGTTTCGACGATCGTGGGGGCGTCGAGCGCCGTCGAGCGGGTGCGGCTGGTGGCGTTCGATCGACAAGGGCGGGACGTACTGGAAGCGGCGTTTGCCTCGGTCGGCGGGGCGTCCGCGTCCGGGCCCGCCGCCGGGCGCGCTAGGGCCTGTTCTGAGTTCGGATCACGGTCGTGTGGGGAGGCTGCGGAGCCAGAGGATGGCGCCGCGTAGGTGGAGTCCGGCGAGGTAGCT
>NZ_JBIRUB010000039.1:0-43018 GCF_044334985.1 Embleya sp. NPDC020630 | reverse complement strand
CTTTGGCGTTGACTTTTGGCACGCTGTTGAGTTCTCAAGGAACGGACGCTTCCTTCGGTGCGGAATCAACCGCGCCCTCCGGGCGTTTGACGTTCGGTTTGTGCTGCTTTGTGTTTCTCTTGTTTCGCTTTCG
This sequence comes from Embleya sp. NPDC020630, assembly GCF_044334985.1. Classification (NCBI taxonomy): domain Bacteria; kingdom Bacillati; phylum Actinomycetota; class Actinomycetes; order Kitasatosporales; family Streptomycetaceae; genus Embleya; species Embleya sp. NPDC020630. Next base: position 42,885 of record NZ_JBIRUB010000039.1, on the reverse strand, counting down.
CGTCTCCAGCTTAGCACACCGTTTCGGCCGCTTCGCTTTCCTCGCTTTCGGCGTCCGGCGCGTTCCCGCGCTTTCCGCCTTTCAGACTCTAGCAGATCTTCCGACCCGCTTTTCGTCCGTTTGCTTTCCGCCTCGAAACTCTCGTTCCTTCGGCTTCCGGCCCTTCGAGCCTAGCAGGTCTTCCGACCCGCTTCGCTCATTGCTTCGGCTTCGGAAATTTGTTCTTCCCGCTGCTTTCCGCGACCCCCGAACATTAGCGGATCGCATTTCCCACCGTCTAATCGGTGGCAATTCGCGTTCCGGCAATCTGCGGGGACACCCGAGCACGGAACTACGCGTGCGATGCGCAGGGCGCAGCACACTTCGTTCGAATGATCGGATTCGCCGCCCCGGGACCAGCCAGCACAAGCACCTAGGCTCGTGTCTGTCTCAGGTCTCCCTGTCGGGCAACTTGGAGGACCTTACCGGTGCCCGGTCCCGACCGCAAACCGGCGCGGACAGGCTCCGTTTCGGCTGTTCGAACGCGAGCAGACTCCCGGCATGGTGACCTCCCGAGCACGACGAGCGAACCCGATCGTGACCGTCATACGCGCCGTGGTCACAGTGATCGTGGTCATCATCGTCCTGCACATCGTTCTGTTCGTCTTCGAGGCCAATCCCGCCAACGACGCGGTGGACACGATCGCCGACTGGTCGGACTGGCTCACCCGCTGGGCGAAGGACTTCTTCACCCCCGACAACCCCAAGGTCCGGGTCACGGTGAACTGCGGCCTGGCCGTTCTCGTGTACCTCGGGGCCGCCGCACTGCTGGAGCGCCTGGCCCGCCGGGTCTGAGCGCGATCACGATCGGCTCGATACTTCCGTACGGTGGCGGCGCACCAGTCGCGATGATGGGTGCAAGGACCGCATCGCACCGCCACCGACCGGAGGGCCCCATGTCGCTGCTCACCCCGGACAGCCTGGGCGACCTCCTGGGCTTGTTCGACTTCGGGAACGGGTGTGTCACCCGCGTCCACATCGAGGATCCGTTCAGTCCGAACGGCGCCACCGCCCGCGTCCTGGTCGATGCCAGGGATCGGGAACACGGCTGGCCGTGGATTCCCGTGGAGTTCACTCTTACGGGGCTTCGGGACTATCGGGTCGAACACGGCAAGGGTTTCTCCGGAATGCTCTATTTCGACCCGGTGCTCTCGCGATTCACCGACGAGACCTACGGCGATCTGTTCTATCTGGACTTCGATCCGGTCGACGGGCCCGGAGCCTACGAGCCGGTCGACGCAGGCGATGTCGTCGGTCGGTCGCAGTGCTTCTTCGCCGCGGAGAGCTGTTCGTGGCAGGCCCTGCCGCCCGCGGAGAGCCCTCGACTGAAGCTCATCGGTAACGTTTAGATCTCAAACCTTTCACTCACTAGGTTCAGCTTCTACGTTCACTCGCACCCGAATCGGTGGCGAGTGTTCGAGTCGTGAACACTCGCCGACCGATTCCTCCGCATTCGGTACGAAGTCGAGTCGAGGACCCATGAAGCTCCAGCGGAAGCGCATCGCCGCCCTGCCCGCCGCCCTCGGCGCGGGCGCCCTCCTCCTGGCCCTGACCGGGAGCGCCGACGCCGCCCCGAAGCACGGTGACCACCGCCCCTCCGTGGCCGGCATGCGGATCCTGCTGAGCAACGACGACTCGATGCAGAACGCCAAGCCGGACGGCGCCGACGGCCGTGGGATCTACGAGGTACGCCGGGCGCTGTGTACCGCCGGGGCCGACGTCGTGGTGATGGCACCGTGGCAGTACATGAGCGGTTTCGGTACCGCGGCCACCGGCGGCGGCGCGCTCACCGTGTCCAGGCGCACCGCGCTGCCGGCCGGCTTCGAGGGCGACTGTGCCGGGGCGCCGAGCAAGGGAGCCGTCTTCGGCGTGTGCAAGGGCAGCGCCCCGTGCGGCCCGACGACCCCGAGCGCGACACCGGTGGACACCGTACGACTGGCCCTGCGCGGCGGCCTCGCCGCCAAGGTCGGCTGGCACGACGGTCCCGACCTGGTGCTCACCGGCATCAACTCCGGGCCCAACGTCGCCTCGGTCACCAACGATTCGGGCACGCTGGGCGCCGCCATCGCCGCGAACGACAACGGCAAACCGGCCATCGCGCTCAGCGGCGGCTTCGACATGGAGACGTTCAAGGTGACCCCGGCCACCTACCGGGCGTTCGCCGACTTCCTGCCCTCGTACGTGGCACAGCTGAAGGACCGCAACGTGCTGTCGGACCGGTACGTGGTCAACATCAACCACCCGAACGTGGTGCCGGGCGAGCGGATCGGCCGACCGGTCTGGACCGAGATCGGCACCGAGACCGTGGTCGCGATCCGCTACACGGCCGCGGTCGACGGCGACACGTTCGCGATCGGCCAGGGCGACTGCGCGTCGCCCGGCACCTTCTGCCGTCCGGAGACCAAGCGGCGGGCCGACTGGACCGAACTGAACAAGGGGAACATCACCGTCTCCGCCGTGACCGGCGACCGGACGCTGCGCGGCGGCGAGGACGATCGCCTGGAGCGGTTCGTCACCACCGGCCGCTGACGCCGGCCGACCTGCCGCGGGGGTGGGGCACACGGCGGCTCGATACTGGAGCGATGGCAGACAAGCAGCGTCGACGCGGTCGCGCCCCCGAGCCGGTCCGGGCCGAGGTGGCGTCCGGCAGTGTCGAGCTCGAACCCGATCCGGATCGGGCCGGGGCCTGGACGCTGCGGCTGCACGGTTCGCCGCAGTCGCACGTGGATCTGGACGACCCGACCTGGCTGGAGTTCGAATACGTCCGCCGGCTCGGCCACCTGGTCGACCTGATCGCGGACGCCGGCAAGCCGCTGCGGGTCCTGCACCTCGGCGGCGGCGGGCTGACCCTGCCCCGCTACGTGGCCGCCACCCGGCCGCGTTCGCGGCAGCAGGTAGTGGAGTTGGACGGGGAACTCGTCGAGTTCGTCCGGCGCGCGTTGCCGTGGGATCGCACCTGGCAGATCCGGGTGCGCACCGGTGACGCCCGCGAGGTGGCCGCCCGGGCGCCGGACGCCGCGTTCGACCTGGCCGTGGTGGACGTGTTCGCCGACTCGCGGGTGCCCGCGCATCTGACCTCGGCCGAGTTCGTCGGCGAGGTGGCCCGGACGTTGGCCCCCGGCGGGGTGTACGCGGTGAATCTGGCCGACGGCGGGCCGCTCTCCTTCGTTCGCACGCAGGTGGCCACGATGCGGTCGGTCTTCCCGAACCTGCTGCTCGTCGCCGATCCGGCGGTGTTGCGCGGGCGGCGGTTCGGCAATGTCGTGCTGGTCGCCTCGCACGGCGAACTGCCGATCGCCGAGTTGGCCCGGCGCACCGCCGCCGATCCGTTTCCCGGCCGGGTCGAGCACGGTCCGGCGCTGGGCGACTTCACCGGGGGCGCCGCCGTGGTCCACGACGCCACGGCGGTCGCGTCGCCGGCCCCGCCCGCGCGTACGTTCGGCAAGAACTGAGCGGTGGGCCGGCCGGGACCCGCTACCGTCGCCGCCGGCGCTCCTCCACCCGGCCCTTCAACAGGCCGACGACCATGAGCACGACCAGGGTCGCGACCAGCAGCACGACGGTGACCGCGGAGCCGAGGAGCACCTTGCCCCGGTCGGTGAGGGTGAAGATCGACACCGGCAGGGTGCGCCACTCGGCCGGGTAGACCATGATCGTCGCGCCCACCTCGCCCATGGACAGGGCGATCGCCAGGCTCGCTGCCGCGGTGATCGAGGGCAGCAACATCGGCAGTCGCACCCGCAGCAGCACCCGCGCCGGGCTCGCCCCGAGCGAGGCGGCGACCTCGGCGAAGGCCGCGTCGGTGCGGTCCAGGCCCGCCGACACCGTCGAGTAGGCGAAGGTCACCACGAGCACCGCGTGCGCCGCGATGACGATCCACTTCGTGCCGTTGAGCAGGATCGGACCGTCGCTGAAGGCCACCAGCATGCCGAGGCCCACCACCACCGAGGGCACCGCGACCGGCAGGTGGAACACCGCGTCGGTGAGCCGGCGTACGAAGCGCGGCGCACCGCGCGCGGCGATCGCCGCCCACGTGCCAACCACGATCGCGATCAGCGAGGCGCCGAGCGCGGTCTCGATGCTCACCACGAGGCTGTCGTAGTTGGTGCCCGCGGTGGCCTCGCGGATGTTCTCGCTCGTCCAGGACGCCGGCAGCACGCTGTTCCAGTCGCCGGCGAAGGCGGCGATGCCCAGGATCGCCAGCGGGGCGAGCACGAGGGGGGCGAAGACGAGTGCGAACAGCGCCCAGACGAGGGCGCGTCCGCTACGCGACCAGACCAGCACGGCCGGCTCCTGTCCGGGAGAAGACGAATCGGTACACGGTGTAGAGCGTCAGCGACAGCGCGACCTCGACCACCGCGACCACACACGCGCCCGGGTAGTCGAAGGTGACCGCGCCCTTGGCGTGCACCAGCATCGGGAGCGTGGTGACGTCCTTGGCGCCGATGAACAGCACGATCCCGAACTCGTTGAGGGTGAGCAGCAGGGTCAGGCTGCCGCCGGCCGCGAGCGCAGGCCAGGCCTCGGGCAGCAGCACCTGCCGGATCACCCGCAGCGGGCCCGCGCCGAGCGAGGCCGCGACGTCGAGGCGCTCCCGGGGCACCAGCGCGAAGGCCGCGAGCAGCGGGCGCATCACGAACGGGGTGTAGAAGGTGATCTCGGCCAGCACCACGCACCACGGCGAGTACAGGAAGCCGACCAGCGGCTCGCCCAGGCCGAGCTTGTCCGCCGCCGCGTTGACCACGCCCGCCGTGCCGTACAGGAAGGTGAAGGCGAGCGCGATCAGGAAGGACGGGAAGGCCAGCACGGTGTCCACGATCCTGCTCACCGCGCGCGAGCCGGGGAAGGGCACGAAGGACAACACCAGGGCCAGGAAGAAGCCCACCGCCAGGCAGCCGAGCGTGGACAACACGGCGATCTTGACCGTGTTCCACAGCGCGTCGCCGAACGAGGGCGAGTTCAGTACGTCGCGCCACACGTCGAGGCCGACGTTCTCGTTCTTGTCGACGAAGGACTGCTTGACCACGAGCGCGAGCGGATAGAGGAAGAATCCGGCGGCGAGCACGAGCGGCGGGAGCACCCACAACGCGCGGGTCGCACCACCGCGGCCCCGCCGCTCGCGGACCGGGGCCGGGGCCGGCTTCGTCGCGATCGGCGGCTCGGTCAGCGTCGCGGTCATCCGCCCGCTCCCGCCGGGACCAGCACGCACGGCTCGGCGGGCAGCGCGACGCCCAACCGCTCGCCGAGCGCGGGCACCGCGGCCAGGTCGGTGACGTCGATCCGGATCTCCCGCTCGGCGTCGCCTTCCAACACGCAGGTCAGCCGGTAGTCGGCGCCGCGCCACTGGGTCGCGATCAGTCGCGCGGGCAGCGTGTCCGCCCGGTCGGCCTCGGTCACCCCCAGGGTGTGCGGGCGGGCCACGAGCAGCGCCCGCGCGCCCTCGGCGAACGCCCCGGTCGGGTCGGCCGCGACGGTCAGCCCGCCCACCGCCACCCGCACCGCGTCGTCCCCGGCCGTGCAATCCGCCAGCACCCGCGCGTCGAGCAGGTTGGCCGCGCCCAGGAAGGACGCGGTGAACTCGCTCGGCGGCCGGCGGTACAGCCGATCCGTCGCGTCGAGGTCGACCAGGCGCGCGTCCCGCATCACCGCGATCCGGTCGGCGAGCGCCAGCGCCTCGGTCTGGTCGTGCGTCACGTACATGATCGCCACGTCGGGCAACTCGCCTCGCAGCCGCTGCAGTTCGCCGAGCAGGTCGGCGCGCAGCGTGGCGTCGAGCGCGGACAGCGGCTCGTCGAGCAGCAGTACGGGCGGCCGGATGGCCAACGCCCGTGCGATCGCCACCCGTTGCTGCTGACCGCCGGACAACTCGCGGGGATAGCGCCGGGCGTAGCCGGCCATCCCCACCATGTCCAGCGCCTCGGTGACCCGGCGGCCCACCTCGGCGCGCGAGACCCGGCGGGCCCTGAGCCCGAACGCCACGTTGTCGGCGACGCGCATGTGCGGGAACAGCGCGTAGTTCTGCACCACGACGCCGATGCCGCGCTTGTTCGGCGGCTCGTACGTGACGTCGCGGCCGACCAGGGTGATCCGGCCCGAGGCGGGCCGGAGAAAACCCGCGACCGCCTTGAGCGCGGTGGACTTGCCCGAGCCTGAGGGCCCGAGCAGGGCCACCGTCTCGCCTCGGGCGACCTCCAGGCTCAGCCCCTCCAGGGCCGTGACGGATCCGTAACGGACCGTCAGATCCTGGATGCCGATCGCCGATTCGGTCGGCGCGGCACTCGCGACGGCGGACGCGGTGCGCTCGATGGCTGGTGCGGTCATGCGGGTTCCCTCCCTGTCCGCGGTTGATTCCGGACGTGTGCGCCGGCGGTTCAGCGACCGACGGCCTTGTTGTAGGCGGCCAGGTCGGCGTCCAGGTCCTTGAGGACGGTGTCCCACTCCGGCGCCCAGATCTCCACGCCCTCCAGGGCCTTGGTGATCTCGGCGGCGTTCGCGTCGGTCGGCTTGACGTCCTCGCGGACCGGCAGGCCGAGCGCGTCGGCGGAGACCGAGGCCTGCGCCTCGGTGGAGAGCAGGTAGTCCATCAGCTTGCGGCCGTTGTCGGCGTGCGGGGCACCCGAGGACAGGCCCATGAAGTAGGGCAGCGCGAACGTCGAGGGCTTGCCCGCGTCGTCGGCCGGGAACCAGACCTTGAAGTTGGACTTGTCGTTGTGGATCGACGCCAGGTTCATCTGCAAGTCGCCGTTGGCCACGCTGAGTTCGCCCTTGCCGACCTTGGGCTGGAGCTTGCCGGTGGACGAGGACGGGCCGACGTTGTTGGATTCGAGCCGCTTGAGGTAGTCGAGCGCACCCTGCTTGCCGTACAGGTGCTGGAGCTGGATCAGTACCGCGGTGCCGTCGCCCGCCTGGCCGGGCGTGGAGTACTGGAGCTTGGACTTGAACCGGCCGTCGGTCAGCTCCGCCCACTTCGTCGGCGCGGGCTTGGCGGTGTCCGGGTTGTAGATCCAGGAGGCGTAGTTGTTCACCACGGCGGTGAACCGGCCCTGGGCGTCCTTGCCGGTGGCGGGCACCTTGTCGGAGCCGGCCGGGGTGTAGGCGGTGAGCAGGTTGGCCTGGGCGGCGCGCTGGATGAACGGCGGCAGCGTGATCGCCACGTCGGCCTGCGGGTTGCCCTTCTCCTTCTCCATGCGCGTGACCACCTCGCCGGAGCCGGACTCGACCAGGTTGACCTTGACCCCGGTCTTCTTCTCGAAGTCCGCGAAACGCTTGGTGTACCAGTCGGCGAGGCCGTCCACCGAGTAGACGGTGACGCTGCCGGAGCCCTTCGCGGGCGCGCCGCCGGGGGCGGCGTTGGCGGCCGGCTTGGTGTCGTCCGAGCCGCTCCCGCCGGTCCCGCCGCAGGCGCTCGCGCCGAGCACGACCACGGTGGCGGCGGCGGTGAGGCCGAGGATGCGTCGCATGGGGAATCGCCCTTTCGAGACGTCGAATCAGCCCTGGAGCAGGGCGGGAAGATCGCGGATGGAGCCGAGTACGTGGGTGGCGCCGGCCGCTTCGAGCGCGGCGCGGTCGTGTGCGCCGGTGAGCACACCGGCGGCGATGGAGGCACCGGAGCGCAGTCCGGTGAGTACGTCGAACGCGGTGTCGCCGACCACGGCGACCGCGCGCAGGTCGTCCACGCCCAGGCGCAGCACCGCGGTGAGCACCATGTCGGGGTGGGGTCGCCCGCGGCCGGCCTCGGCCGGGCACAGGGTGAGGTCGGCGAGGTCGGCCCAGCCGAGCGCGGCCAGGATCGCGTCCTGGGTGGGGCGGCCGAAGCCGGTGGTCAGCGCGACCTTGACGCCGGCCGCGCGCAGGGCGCGGATGGTGTCCTCGGCGCCCTCGATCGGCGCGCAGCGGCCCTGGGCGACCAGGTCGGCGTAGGCGCCCTCGAATGCGAGGTTGGCCGCCCGGGCGCGCTCCTCGTCGCCGTCGAGCAGGGCCCGGAAGACGGTGATCTTGCTTTCGCCCATGGTGTCGTGGACGTAGCCGAGCTTGCGCTCGAAGTCGGCCGTGCCGGGCTCGACGCCGACCGCGCCGATCGCTCGGGTGAACGCCTCGACCACGAGGCCGTCGTCCGCGACGGTGGTGCCGGCCATGTCCAGGACGGCGAGCTGATAGTTCGTCATGAGTGGTGCTCCGGGGGGCTTTGGGCAACGAGTGGGGCGGGAAGGGGCGGCCGGGTCACAGGCCGACGGTGTCGGCGGTGCGTTCCGCGATCGCGGGCGAGCAGGTCATCCCGCGCCCGCCTGGGCCGGTCACCAGCCAGGTCCCGGGGGCGACCTGTTCGCGGTGCACGACGCGGGTGGTGTCGACGGTCTGCGCGTACACCCCGGCCCAGCGGCGGCGCACGGCCGGCAGCGGTCGGCCGAGCAGGGCCTCGGCCACCTCGACCAGGTGCGTGTAGGGCGCGGAGTCGACGTCGAAGGTGAACGGCTCGTCGTACTCGTGGGTGTCGCCGATGGTCAGCCCGCCGTCGAGGCGCTGGACCATCAGCAGCTGCATGCGGTGCTCGGTGGGCACCGGCGCCTGCGGGCGGGCGGCGCGCAGCGCCTCGAGGGCGGTGCCGGCGTAGGCCGGGTAGTAGCGGAAGCTGTCGCCGTCGGCGACCGAGGTGGTCAGCGCCTCGTCGAGCGGGTCGGTCTGCATCATCTGCAGGCGCACCCGGCGCACCGGCAGTTCCGGGGCCAGCTCGCGGACCAGGCCGCTCAGCCACGCGCCGGTGCACAGCACCACCAGGTCGCCCTCGTGTGTGTGCCCGTGGTCGTCGCGGACCCCGGTGCCGGCGGGGAGCAGGTCGCGCACCTCACGGCCGGGCAGCCAGGTGTACCGGCCGGATTCGGCCATCCGCCCGCGCAGCGCGGGCAGCGCGACGCGGGACTCGACCGCGCCGTCGCGCTCGCACCACAGCGCGGCGTCGAAGGCACCGCGCAGGGCCGGGTTGTGGCCGCGCGCCTCCTCCGGGGTGAGCAGCTTCAGCCCGCGTTCGGCGGCGTCCGGCAGGGCGAGTGCCGCCTCGGCGACCGCGACCTCCTCGGCGCCGCGGCACACGGTGAGCGAGCCGTTGGGGCGAAAGCCGATGCCGGGCACGTCGGCGCCGATGCGCTCCCACATCTCGCGGGCCCGCAGCGCGGTGTCGAGTTCGTCGCCGCCGGCGCGGCCACCGATCCACACCAGGCCGAAGTTGCGCACCGACGCACCGCGCGCCTCGCGCTCGCGCTCGATGTGCACGACCTCGTGACCTCGCTCGATGGCCTGCCAGGCGTGCATGGTGCCCAGCACGCCACCTCCGACGACAATGACTCGCACCGGCTTCCTCCGTGTTCTCGGGGGCGAATGCGACCAGCTTGGGAGTGGCCGATGCCGAGCACACGGAGGCGGTATGTCGTCCGGGTGAACAGTCCGTTAAGGTCCGAACCTGTTACCTCTTCGTTATCAAAGTCGCCCGGTCAGGCCCGCATGCGTGTCGCGAATCCCATCCGATCACCACGAAACAGCGCCCGCACCCGCTCGATGGGCACTCCCTGCGGGTCGTAGGAGGTGCGCATGACCAGCAACATCGGCAGCGCCGGGTTGGTCTCCAGAAGCAGCGCCTCGCGCGGCGCGGCCAGGACGGTCTCCACCGTCTCGTGCATCTCCGCGAAGACCACGCCCAAGTCGTCCTGCAGGCACTTGTACAACGACCCCTCCGGGCGCAGCACGTCCAGGATCGTGGGGAACCGGTCCAGCGGCAGGTAGGTGCTCTCCAGGCCGATCGGCTCGTCGTCGGCGAGCAGCACCCGCTCCACGTGCACGGTCAGGTCGCCGGCCCGAATCCGCAGCCGTTCGGCCAGGTCGGGCTTGGCGACGTGGTGTTCGAGGGTGACCACACGTCGGCTGGGGGTCAGCCCCATCGCGCGCACCGCCTCGGTGTAGCTGCCCATGCTCACCGGCTGCATCAGCTTCGGCGGCGCGACGTAGGTGCCGCGCCCGCGCGCCGAGCGCAGTCGGCCCTCCATCACCAACTCGCCGATCGCCGCGCGCAGCGTGGAGCGGGCGACGCCGTAGTCGGCGGCGAGTTCGCGTTCGGAGGGCAGCAGGGCGTCCTCGCCCAACTCGTCCATGAGTTGGAGCAGGCGCATCTTCACCGTGTGCGACTTGGGCACGCGGCCGTGTTCGGGAACGCCGTCGCGATAGGGACGGGCTGTGGAGTCCGGTCTGGGCACGAAGGGAGCCTATTCGGCCGGCGCCGGGTACGTTCGACCCTTCCACGCCGCACCGCGCCCACGCGCGTGCCGCACCGCCGAGTGCACGGTCATCCCCAGGTAGAGCGTGGCCGCCGCCGGCAACAACACCGCCTCCGCCGCGGGTCGTCCGTAATAGCGCACCATCGGCACATAGGTCGCGGTCATCAGCGCCCACACCGCGAGCCCGAGCAGCGCGAGCGGCACATCGCCGCCGACGAGCCCGGCGACCAGCGCGACCGGCGCGGCCAGATAGACCAGCGCCAGACCCACCACGGTGCCGGCGAGCAGCAGCCACGAGTGCCGGAGCTGGGCGAACGCGCTGCGCGCGACCATGTTCCACAGGTCGGCCAGCCCCGGATAGGGCCGCACGCTGTCCACATGCCGCGCCGGACCGTCCGCGAGCACCAGCCGGATCCGGCCGCCGGAGCGCTTGAGCGCCGTGCCGAGCGACACGTCGTCGATCACCGCGTCCCGGATCGCCGCCACCCCGCCGGCACGCTCCAGCGAGGTGCGCCGCACCAGCACACATCCCCCGGCGGCGGCGGCCACCCGGGATGTCGGCCGGTTCACCCGGCGGAACGGGAAGAGCTTGCCGAAGAAGTACACGAAGGCCGGCACGATCAACTTCTCCCACCGAGTGTGGGTACGCAGCCGGGCCATCACCGACAGCAGGTCGAGCCGGTCCCGCTCGGCCTCGCCGACCAGCCGGGCCAGCGAATCGGGCGCGTGCGCGATGTCCGCGTCGGTGAACAGGATCCAGTCCACCTCGCCGACCGACTCCACGCCGTGCCGCAGCGCCCACAACTTGCCGGTCCAGCCCGAGGGCGGCTCCCCGGGCGAGGTCACCGTCAGCGGCACCCGGGCATCGGCCCCCAGCCGGCGGGCCACCTCGGCGGTCGTGTCGGTACTGCCGTCGTCGACCAGCACCACCCGCGCCCGGCCGGGGAAGTCCTGCGCGAGCAGCGTGGGCAGGCTCTCCCCGAGCACCGCGGCCTCGTCGCGCGCGGGCACGATCACCGCCACCGAGGCACTGCCCGAGGGTGGCACGGCGGGCCGCGCCAGGCGCACGTCGGTGCGCCAGAACCAGCCGTGAAACAGCGTCAGATAGACCCAGGCGAGACCGGAGACCGCGGTGATCCACAACAAGACGTCCACATCGGAAGCCTGCCGGCTCCGTCGCGCCACCCGGACGCTCCTTCCGGGTGAAGTCCGCGCGCGAACGGAGTGCTCCGGTCAAGCGGGCGAGCGCCGGGGCCGATATCGGGTAGGGGGGCTGTCTCGACAGTCGAGGAACTACCCATCGGCAGAAGGGCGGTGCCCGTCATGGGCGACGCGACGACGAAAGATCGGGAGCAGATTCACAAAGGCGGGGCGACCCGTTGGCAGGGATTCGAGGTCGGCACCCGGGTACGGGTGCAGGTGGGCCTGAGCACCGGGCACATCGGCGAGGTCTGCGAGGTGTTCGCGGACGCGCACCGGCCGCCACTGTCCCCATATCAGTGGTATTCGGTGCGTTTCGCGGACGGCCTGCGCCCGCTGTACCGCCACGACGAGCTGGTCGAGCTTTCGTAGGTCGCCTCCCGCCCGTCCCCCGGCTCCGGCCGGCCCGCCCGCGGTCACCGCGTGCGCCCGCACCCCGACGGCGGGCGCGCGCGGTGCGGCGGGCCGCGCACATACCGCCCGGACGACCCCTCGGCCGCGTGTCCAACGACACCGTCGGTCGGGTCTTGCGCTCGCACGCCCGCCGGGGCAGGGTGCGGGCACGGGATCTGAAAGGGCGTCAGAATGACGATCAAGCTGGGCGTGATGGCGCCCTTCGCGGACGGTCTGATCACCTCCGGCGGCTTCCTGCGCGACTTCGCGGGCACGCTGGAGGAGTGCGGCGTGGAGTCCGTGTGGACCGTCGAACACGTCGTGGTCGCCGAGGACTACGAGCCCCTGTACCCGTACTCGGATTCCGGTCGCACCCCCAGCGCGGCGGGTGTGGTGCCGATGCCCGACCCGCTGGAGACCATCGCCTTCCTCGCGGGCGCCACGCGCACCCTGCGCTTCGGCACCGCGATGGTGGTCGCGCCGCTGCACAGCCCGGTGGTGCTGGCCAAGCGGGCCGCCACCATCGACCGGCACTCGGACGGCCGGTTGTTGCTCGGCCTGGGCATCGGCTGGCAGAAGGAGGAGTACGCCGCGGTCGGCGCGGCGTACTCCGAGCGCGGCGCCCGGCTCGAGGAGTGTGTGGGCGCGATGCGCGCACTGTGGGCCGACGCGCCCGCCACGTTCCGCGGCAGGTTCACCACGTTCGAGCGGGTGCACTGTCTGCCGCGCCCCGAACGCGGCGCGGTACCGGTGGTGCTGGGCGGTAACAGCGAGCCGGCGGTGCGCCGGGCGGGCCGGATCGGCGACGGCTGGTTCCCGTACACGATCGCCCCCGACGAGTTCGAGGCGCGCGCCGAGTTGCTGCGCGCGAGCATGGCCGCGGCCGGTCGGGCCTCGGACGCGGTGGAGGTCACCGCGTGGCCCGGCTCGTGCGATCGCGACCTCCAGTACGACCCGAACTGGGTGCGCCGGTTCACCGACGCGGGCGCGAGCCGCCTGGTGTTCGCCCCCAACCCGGCCGAACTGGCCGGGCCGCGGGGGCTGCGGGTGTTGCGCGAGCGGATCGCGCACTACCGCGAGACCGTCGCGGACAAGCTGTGAACACCCCCACGACGCCCATCCCACAGACCGTGAGCATCCTCGACCACGTGACCCTGACGAACGATCAGGTCGCCTGGTGGCTGGGCCAGTTCCATGATCGTTATCTGCCGGGCGCGCAACGGCGCGGGATGCGCCTGGAGCGGGTCTGGCGCTCGCCCGCCGGTCGGGACGCGACCACCGTGCACATCCTGTGGATCCTGCCGGGGATCCGCGCGTTCTACGCGATGCGCGGGGCCGCGGCGGCCGATCCGGAAGTGGCGGCGTTCTGGGCGGCCACCGACGGTTACGCGCTGGAGCGGCAGCGGCGGGCGCTGCAACCGACCGAGGGCGGCTCGGGGGTGTCCGCGTGAGGCGGTGGGTGGTCCGCGCGGACGGGCCGCCCGCTCCCGGGTCTTCGGTACTCGCGGCCGAGGGTCTGTCGGCGGGGCCGGACCTGCCCGGCAGCGTGGGCGGGCTCGGCTGGTCGTGGGATCTGCGCGCCGACGCCCGGCCCGAACTGCCCGCGTCCGCCGACGCGATCGCCCTGCGGCCGGTGCGCGCCGCTTTCGTGCCGCTGACCGGTCCGCGGATCAAGCGCACCCTGCTGCTGACCGTGCGCGCGGGCACTCCCGCCGACGTGCTCGCGGAGTTCGAGTCGGATCTGATCGCGATGCCGGAGCACATCGGGACCATCCGCTCCTGGGCGCTGTCCCGGGTGGACCCGGTCGGGGGCGACGCCGCGTGGACCCACGCGTGGGAACAGGAGTACGCCACGATCGAGGGGTTGACCGGCGAATATCTGCTGAACCCGTATCACTGGGCGCATGTGGATCGCTGGTTCGACGGCGAGATACCCGGGGCGATCGTGGAACCCGTACTGGCTCACATCTTCCGCTGGAGCCAATCCCCGGTGCTCACCGACGATCTGCCCGGGGAGTGACCTGACTGGTCGTCAAATCCGGTGCGCGACAAGGGCAACCAACAGGTGGGTCCATTCACGATCGGTGAACCGCAGGACCGCGCAGGCCCGTTGCTTGGAGTCGCGCACCGCCACCTCGCTGGGCCGCCGATTCACCACTTCGACGCAGTTTCCCTGCACGCTGCTGTAGGAGCTCCGTCGCCACGTCGGTGCGTAGGTTTCCTGCGACCAGGTCGCCATCGGCCCGTCACCCCTGACTTGTCGAGGTCCCGCCGCCGGGCGACACGAACCCCTCCCCCAGGTGGGAGCCGACCTCCATGTGAGGGTCAGGGACATCGCCCGATCGGGTGAACCGTGTACACGCGGACACCGAAGTGGCGGCGAGAGTTGCACCGCCGGGTTTCGTGGAGCATCCTACCGAGCACCCTCACTTTACGCGCTTACAAGATCACTTAAAGCGACGGGACGGGGCGGGGCCGCTTGCGGGGGCAAACGCAGCCCACGCAACAGGAGGTAGCTGCATGACCACCCTGGCCGATCCGGAAGTGGCGGACGAAGCGGACGAGGTCAGCCCGACCATCACGCTGCCGGCGATGCCCGCGTGCGTGTCCGCCGTGCGGGAGCATGTCCGCGTGGCGTTGCGGGTCTGGGATCTCGACTCCTTGTCCGACACCGCCGTACTTCTCGCCTCCGAACTGGCGACCAACGCCGTGCGTCACGCGGGTCTCGGACGCCCGTTCAGCGTCGTGGTCCGCCGAGACCGCGCGCCCGACGGCGCCGCCTGCGTGTGGATCGAGGTGCACGACACCGACGCCCGCACACCCCAGGTGATCGAGGCGGCCGACGACGACACCACGGGCCGCGGCCTGATGCTGGTCGAATCGTTGTCCGACGGCTGGGAATCGGTGCCCGAGCCCGGCGGCAAGTGTGTGCGTTTCCGGCTCGCGATGACCGCCTGACCCGCCGCCGGGTCACTCCCCCGGTACGCCCGCCCGGGACGGCGGGACGTGGACCGGCAGTTCGTGCACGTGCGCCCGGCCCGGCGCGAGCGTGTCCACGGCCAGCCGGCCCAGGTGCGGGTGGTGGGTGAAGACCACCACCTGGAACCGGTCGGCCATCGCGTCCAGCACCGCGAGCATCGCCCGGGTGCGGCCGTCGTCGAAGGTCATCGCCACGTCGTCGAGCACGATCGGCATCGCCCGCCCGGCGTCGGCGTAGGCGTCGAGCGAGGCCAGCCGCAGCGCCAGGTAGAGCTGATCGCGGGTGCCCTCGCTCATCTCGTCCACCCCGAGCACGCCGGCCCCCGACCCGGCGCCCGCGCGCCGCGCACGCAACACCGGCGCGCCCTTGCGCCCCTCGGTCTCCACCAGGAGCCGGTCGAAGCGACCCCCGGTGAGCGCGGTGAAGACCTCCTCCGCCCGGGCCAGGACCGGGGCCTGGTTCTCCTTGCGGTAGTCCTCCATGCACCGCAGCAGCACCTCGCGGGCCAACCGCAGGCGGACGAACTCCTCGGTGTCCTCGGCGATCGCGGCGACCGTACCGGCCACCTCCTCCTGCGCCCGTGCGGCGGCCACCGACTCGCGCTCCAGGTCGAGCATGCGCTGCCGGCGGCGGCCCAGCGTCTCGCCGGCTTCCGCGTAGGCGGCGTCGGCCTCCTCGACGCGGCGTGCGGCGTCCTCGATCTCCACGTCGAGTTCGTCGGGGGTGTAGCGCGCGGCCTCCTGTTCGACCTCGGGCGACAGCAGCGCGCGGTGCTCGGCCAGCGCGGCTTCGAGGTCGCGCACCCGGGCCGAACGCTCCACCGCGGCGCGCAGGTCGGCGAGGTCGGCGGCACCGGACGCGGCGACCAGCGCGGCGAGTTCGGCCTCGATGTGGGCTGCGGCGTCGTGGCCGGCGCGCAACGCCCGGTCCAGATCCGCGATGCGCTCGGCGAGGCCGGTGCGGGCCGCCTCCACGCCGCGCGCCTCGGTCAGCTCGCGGTGCAGGTCGAGGACCGCCGCGAAGGGGGGTCGGCCGGTGGGCTCGCTCGGCGCCGGGCGCCCGCACGCGAGGAACGCCTCGGCCACGCGGGCGCCGAATCCGGCCACCCGATCGGCCGCGCGGATCCGCCGTCGGTCCGCCTCGTCGGCCCGCCCGACCGCCGCCGCCACCTCGGCCAGCGTGGCCACCGCGGCGGCGATCGTGTCCGGGCCGCCCTCGGGCAGGTCCAGCTCGCTCGCCAGTTCGTGCCGGCGCCGCTCCCAGGCCGCCCGCTCGCCCTCGGCCCGCTCCGACTCGGCGACCGCCTCGGCGAGTTCGGCCTCGGCCTCGCGCACCGCCGCGACCGCCGCCTCCCGCTGACGCACCGCGTCGGCCAGCGCGTCGCGGCGCGCGTCGGCCTGCGCGATCAACGCGGGCAGCGTGCTCGTCCCGGTAGGCGCGCCGGACTCGGCCAGCGCGGTGCGGAAATCGGCCACCAGCGCGGCGACCCGGGCCCGGCCGGCGGCCAGCCGATCGCGCACGCCCCGCGCCTCGACCTCGACCCGGGCCAGTTCGCCGATCGCGTCCAGGACGGCGACGGCGTCGTGCGGGTCGGGGGCGGGCAGGCCGCTGGGCGCCCATGCGCGGGCCCAGTCCGCGTCGAGCTCGGCCGCTCGTTCGGTCGCCGCCGCCCGTTGCTCGGCCAGCCGGGCCAGCGTGCGCTCGTCGTGGGCGAGGTCGGCCTCCAGGCGGCCGCGCCGCACCGCCTCCTCCGCCCGTCGCGCGATGTGTTCGGCGATCTCGTCCGCCGCGGCCACGGCCCGCTCGTAGGCGTCGATCCGGTCGTCGGTCAGCGGCGGGCTCGCGCAGATCAGCGTCCACAGCCGGTCGCGCTCGACCCGGGCCGCCGTCCAGTCGTCGGGGGTGGGCGGCGGGTCGGCCAGGGACGACTCGGCCAGTTCGCGAAGGCGCCGGTCGTGCTCGCCCAGCAGCGCCCGCTCGGCCGCCGCCGTCTCCTCCAGCTCGGCCCGGACCCGCAGCAGCCGGCCCAGCCGGTCGGCGACCCACTCGCGCCCCGGCAGCCGCAGCCGCGCCGGGTGCTCGTCGGCGCGCCCGTCCGGGTCGACGAGGCCGTGTCGGCCCCGCAGATCGGCCGCCTCGTGGTCGAGTTCGGCCAGGCGACGCTCGTCGCGCGCGACGTCCTCGACCGGATCGCCCGGCACCGACCGCAACAGCGCGCGCAGCACGGCCGGGTCGGCGGGCTCGGGGATCGCCGCACAGGCCGCGCGCGCCGCGTCGAGCCGGGCCCGGCGGTGCGCGACCTGCTCGACGGCGCCGGCGAGTCGGGCCTCGCACACCGTCAGGTCGTCGCGCAGCGCGGTGACCCGCGCGGCCACGCCGGCGGGCAGCTCGTAGGCGGTCGGGTCGTCGAGGGCGCGGTCCGGGCGCACCCGGGCCAGCAGTTCGGCGGCCATGCCCCGAGCCTCGGTGGCCTCGGCGTCGGCGTAGTCGGCCTGTTCGACCGCGTCGCGGATCGCCGCGACGTCGGCGTGCAGCGCGTCCACGGCGGCGCCGGCCGCCAACAGGTCGCGGTCCGCCCCCGGTTCGGCCCACTCCGCCCGGGCCCGGGCCGACTCCCGCTCGACCCGCGCCACTTCCGCCGCCGCCTCCGCGGCCCGCGCGTCGAGCGCGGCCAGTGTCGCCGCCACGTCGGCGCCCACCGGCGGCCCGCCCGCGCTCGTCTCGGCCAGCGCGGCGTCCAGTTCGGCCCGCTTGGCCAGCAGCGGCAGCGCCTGGCGGACCCGGTCGAGGCGTTCGAACCGGACCCGCGCGTCGCTGCGGTCGCGGCCCAGCCGGTCGCGTTCCTCCTCGGCGCGCCGGCTCTCCTTGACCGCCTCGCCGAAGACCGCGGGGGCCAGGCCGTCGTCCTGCACCCGCTTGCGCAGCCGGCCGAGTTCGACCAGTCCCGCGTTGATCCGCTGGTTCTTGCCGCGGATCTTGTACAACTGCGCGGCACGTTCCTCGAGGCGGGTCAGCACCTCGCCGAGCCGGGCCGAGGAGCGCGATTCGAACAGGGCCCGGCCCACGTCGCCCTCGCCGCGCAGCAGTTCGGCCCCGCCCGCGCGCAGCCCGGCGTGGTCGAGCGCGAACACCCGGCGGAAGTCGTCGCGGCCCACGCCCGCCAGCATCCGGGTCAGCTCGGCCTCGGCCAGGACCGAGCCGTCGGCGCGGGTGAGCGGGTCCCGGTCGCGCTTGTGCCGCACCACGTCGAGCACCCGCCCGTGCTCGTCCCGCACCAGCGCGCCGAGCTTGAGGTCGCGCATCGCGTGGACGAAGTCGTACGAGGTCTGTCGGTCCATCCCGTAGAGCAGTTGGTCCAGGGCGTGCCGCACGGTGGACTTGCCGGCCTCGTTCGGACCGCTGATCACGTGCACGCCCGGGGCGCCGAGTTCGATGTGGCGGTCGGTGAAGCAGCCGAACGCGATCAGGTCGAGCCGGTCGATCCTCACGCGTGCTCCCCGTCGGTCCCGGTGACCAGCGCCGTGAGCAGTTCCACGGCCTGATCGAAGATGTCGGCGCGCCAGGCCGCGTCGGCGGGGGCTATGCCCTCCTCGGCGACCTTCGGGTCGAGCGTGCGCATCCCGGGCACGGTCCGGACCAGCTGCTCCAGCGCGGTCGGGTCGGCGCGCAGCGCCCTGGCCGTCCGGGCCAGGTCCTCCACCAGCGTCGGCACCTCGAACCCGGCGTCGGCCAGATCGGCGTGCCGGGTCTCCAGGCGGATCTTCTCCAGCCACACCCCGGAGAACTCGGCGGCCAGCGCCCGGGTCTCGAACACGAATCGGCGCTCGTCGCGCCACAGCGCCTCGTGCGCGTCGGTGGCGCCGGTGATCCGCACCCGGCCGGCGAGGAGGCGGTCGCCGGCCGCGCCGCGCTGCTCGGCCAGGGCGCGCCGGACCAGGTCGAGTACGTCGTCGACACCGCCGGCGGTCGAGGCGTCGACGTCGAGGCGGGCCCAGCGCACCACATCCAGGTCGCGGTGCTCGACGGCGGCCCGGCCGTGGTCGTCGACGGTGATCAGCGTCGCGCCCTTGGGCCCGGTCTCGCGCGCGTGCCGGCCCTGGATGTTGCCCGGGAAGACGATCCACGGCTCGCGCTCGTGCACCACCTCGCGCGCGTGCACGTGGCCGAGCGCCCAGTAGTCGTAGCCGCGCGAGACCAGGTCGCCGACGCTGCACGGCGCGTAGGTGGCGTGCCCCTCGGCGCCGGTCAGCGCGGTGTGCAGCAGGCCGACGTTGAACATCCCCCCGCGCGGCGCGGGATAGGCGAGCGCGAGGTTGTCGGTCACGTCCCGCACCGCGAAGCCCTGACCGTGCACGGCCAGGCCCAGGTCCTCGAAGGCGACCGTCTCGGGTCGCGCGGTGGAGAAGCGGTGCACGTTGGCCGGCAGCCGCAACTCCCGGGTGATCCGGCTGTCGGCGTCGTGGTTGCCCGCGACCAGCAGGACGCGGATGCCCGCCTCCTCCAGGCGGCGCATCTGCACGGCGAAGAACAACCCCGTGTGGTAGTCCTTCCAGTCGCCGTCGTAGATGTCGCCGGCGAGCAGCACCGCGTCGACCGCCTCGGCGAGCGCCAGGTCGACGAGGTTGACCACGGCCCGCCGCGCCGCGCCGCGGATCTGTGCCGCGGGCGCGCCCTCGTAGCCGGAGAGGCCGCGGAGCGGGCTGTCGATGTGCAGGTCGGCGGCGTGCAACAGCTTCATGAAGCGGGGCGCCTCCGGTCGGCGATCACGGGCAGCCAGGATAGGCACACGGCACCGACACGGTGGCGGTTTCGTCGGGACCCGACGGGTGGACACAGGGGTGGGGCTGGCCCCACCCCCGATCGGCCAGGCACCTACCTGGTCGCGCGGCGGCCGTCCGGCCAGGCTGGAGGAAACGCGCCAAGCCCGTCCGGGAGTTCACCGTGACAGCTCGACAGACCGACCGCAGGCACTCGATTTCGACCCCGCTCGTCACCTGCGCGCTCTGTGCTGTGGCCGGCGCCGTGTTGTGCCTGGCGGCGGTCCATCGGTCCGGGCTCCCGGCGAGTCCGAACCTGATCGGGCTGCTGCGGCAACCGGCGCCGCTGACCACCCTGGTGTTCGGCCTGTCCGGTCTGCTGGTGGCGCTGCGCGGCCGGACCGGGCGGGGAAAACCGGTTGAACCGCCCCCGCCGAAGGTCGCACCCTGGAGTCTGCGCCACTCGGCGGTGAGTACGAGTGGGCCGCCCCGTCACGGGGAGGGGGCGACCCACTCACCCGGGGCCGGTTAACCCCGGCGCCACTACTGGTTAAGATGGGCACGCAACTACGCACGCTCGCGTAGCTCAGCGGGAGAGCGCCTCGTTCACACCGAGGAAGTCACTGGTTCGATCCCAGTCGTGAGCACCGATCACTTCGTGATCCTGATCAATCGAGGGCCGCTCCTGCGAGCGGCCTTCGGCACGTTCAGGACCGTGCCCGGCACCAGGTGGTCCGGATCCGGGCCGATCACGTCCAGGTTCGCCGCGTAGAGCGCCTGCCAGCCGCCGATCACGCCGAGGTCGCGCGCGATCGAGGAGAGCGTGTCGCCCGCCTTGACCGTGTACCGCGAGCCGAGCATGCCGATCTGCCGGGCGCACTGCGGCCAGGCCTCCCAGCCCTGCATGCTCAGGATCTGCTCGGCGACGGCGATCTGTTCCTCTCGGGTGGCCCGGTCCGGCCGGTCGGCGTACTCCTGTCCGCCCGCCTCGTCCCACGTGCTCGGCAGGATCTGGAGTCCGCCGTAGTAGCCGTTGCCGGAGTCGAGACTCCAGCGCCCACTGCTCTCGCACTCGGCGAGCCGGTCCCAGACGTCGTCCGAGACCGCCTCGGCGGGCGCGGCCGGCCCCACGACGAGTCCGGCGCCCAGGACACCGGCGAACAGGACAACCACGGACGATCGGATGATCAGCTTGGCCATGTCAGCCGACTGTAGGCAGCCCGCGCGCCGATCCTGGGACCCGACCGGGGGCGGGCCGCGCAATCACCCGGCTGTCGCAACGCCCGCAGCCCACCGGGCGGTCGGGCGGTCCCGACCGAGGCCGTGCGGAAACGGCCCGCCGATCCGCGCCGAGACGGCCCGTCGATCCGCCCGACCGGGCCTACGGCAGGTCCGGCAGCAGGCTGTCGATGTCCGAGGGCAACAACCCGCTCGGCAACACCCCCGAGGGCAGGCCCGGCTGCTTGGGTCCCTGGGTCGAGGGGGTCTTCTTCGGGCTGTCGTCGCCGCTGTCCCCGCGGCTGATCAGGATGACCGCGGTCACCACGCCCGCCACCAGCACGAGCGCGATCACCAGCATGATCAGCGGGTTGCCGCGGCGACCGCCGCCCTGCGTCGGCGGCGGTCGGTGCGGCTGCTGCGGATACGGCGGCGGTTCGTGGTGCGACACGGGCTTCGACCCCCAAGGCGACCGGTGCCGGGGGCGAACTGTCCCCGAACATCCATGCTGTCACGATCCGGACGTGCCGGAGCCGGACCGTCGAAGTCCGGGCAAAGTGAGCACCGATTCGAGGGAATCCCCGCCCCGACCGCCGCCGATGCACGGGCCGCCGGACGAACGCGCCGCGCCGACCGCCCGGTCGCGTCCCGCGCGCGGCTCACAGGTCCTTGGTCAGCTCCTCGAACTCCAGGTCGTCGCGCAGCGGCCTGCCGAACCGCTCGTTGCCGTAGGGGAACGGGATGCGCACTCCGGTGCGGGCGAAGCCGCGCCGCTCGTACCAGGCGATCAGCTCCTCGCGCTGGCGGATGACCGTCATCCGCATGCGCTTGGCGTCCCACCGCCGTACCGCGACCCGCTCCGCCTCGGCGAGCAGCGCTCGGCCCAGGCCGCCGCCCTGGCGACCGGGTCGCACGGCGAACATGCCGAAGTACACGACCGAGTCCGGATGCCGCTCCAACTGGCAGCAGCCGAGCAATACGCCGTCCCGCTCGGCGATCCACATCACACTGTCCGAACCCTCGACCACCGCCGCGACGCCGTCCGCGTCGGTGCGCTGCCCCTCCAGGAGTTCGGCCTCGGTGGTCCAGCCCGCACGGCTCGCCTCGCCGCGGTAGGCGGATTCGACCAGTTCGAGCAGGGCAGGGATATCCGCCGGTCCGGCCTGCCGGAAGCCGACGGCGACGACCGCGTCGGGGGACTCCTGCGTTCGGGTCGACGCGTCCTGCGGCACCATGGTTGTCTCTCGCCCCTCGTCGATTCGGCAATGTGTTCCATGCCGTCCCCGAGCGTACGGCGTGGGTCCCGAGAGGGGCCCGCGGCTTTCGGTCGCGGTCGGGCGGTGACAAGGTGTCCGGAAGCCGGCAACCGGATGGCCCCGCCATGAATCGGGGGGCACCGGGCAACGAATCCGGACCAAACCCGGGAAACGCAGAAATTCCAGGAAAACGGGAGAAGCCGTACATGGTGAGGGCAGGCGTTCGCCGGCTGCTGGACATACGGAGGACCAGGCTCTCCCTGGCCCTGGTGGGTCTGTGGCTGCTCGCCGCATGCGTCGCCGTCCGGCAGGCCAACGAAGTACTCGACCGACCCGAGGACCGCAGGCTGCCGGACCTGGACGCGTGGCTCGGCCCCGACGGCGTACTGCACCTGCCGGGCTCGCTCTACGACACCGACGCGCGCGGCACCACCTTCGGCGGCACCCCCTTCGCCGGCTGGGTGCTGCGCCCGCTCACCCGGGCGGCGGAGCACACCCTGGGCGTCGCCTGGACGGTGGCCACCCTGCTCATCGTGGCCGCGATCGCGGTGGTGGTCGCTCGGGCCGTGCCCGGCCTGCGCACCCGCCGCGCCCGGCTGCTCGCGACGCCGCTGATCATCACCCTGCTCGTGGTGTCCCTGCCGGTGCGCGGCAACCTGTCACTCGGCCAGCTCAGCCTGCTCCCGGTCCTGCTCGCGCTGCCCGCGATGCTCAAAGCCGCCCCGGGCCGGGTCGCCTCGATAGCGATGGGCGTCGCCGCCGCGCTGCATCCGGCGATGTTGCTGTTCGCCGTCTACCTGTGGCTGACCGGCAAGCAGCGCGCGGCCGCGAACGCGACGGCCACCTTCCTCGGCTGCACCGCGCTGGCCTGGGTCACCATGCCGCACGACTCCTTCACGTACTGGGTGCACCACGTCGCCGGCGCGGGCCTGGGCGGCGACGCCGACGCGCTGTCCAACCAGTCGCTGCACGGTCTGCTGCTGCGGGTCGGCCTGTCCGGGCCGCTGGAGATCGTGCTCGTGGTGCTGCTGTCCGCCGCCGTGTTGTGGTTCGGCGTGCCGCGCGCGGTGGCCTACGCCAAGGACGGACAGGCGCTGCTCGGCGCCGCGCTGGCCGGCTGTGTGATGGTCGCGATCTCCCCCGTGTCCTGGCAGCACCAGCAGTTGTGGATCCTGCTCGTCGCGGTCGCCCGGCTCGGCGCCAGGCAGACGGACCGCATGGTGTGGCCGGTCGCGGTCTTCATGATCATGACCCTCGACAGCAAGACGCTGGTCTGGGGCAAGCTGGCCGCCGTCCGCACGATCGCCGACAACGGGCCGCTGCTGCTCGCGATCGCCTCGGCGTGCGCGGTGCCGTTCATCACCAAGGCGTCGGCCAAGTGGAGCCCCCAAGCGGTGCCGCAGGGGGTCGCGGACAAGGGCCGGTTCGCTTGGATCCCGGCGCTGCCGTTCGGCTGGCGTCCGCTGTCGCGGCCGAACCTGCTGCTCGAACTGCTGATGATCCGGGTCGGCTACCAGGCCTACTCGTTCATCCGGGCGTCGGTGCCCGACCAGCGCCAGGTGGCCGAGGAGCACGGGCAGCAGATCATCGACCTGGAGAAGTTCCTGCACATCGACGTCGAGCGCGGCCTGAACCACTTCGTGGCCAGGATCGGCTGGCTGCAGAGCAGCATGAACTTCTTCTACGAGACGTTCCACTTCATCGTGCCGCTGACCATCCTGGCCATCCTGTACGTGCGCAAGCCCGCCGCCTATCGCTCGGCGCGCACCGTGCTGAGCGTGGCCACCCTCACCGGCCTGGTCGGGTTCTGGCTCTACCCGCTCGCGCCGCCGCGGCTGATGCCGGGCTACGACTACATCGACACCGTGCACGGCGTGCAGGACCTGAACAACCCGGACTTCGGCGCGCTGACCAAGATCTCCAACCAGTACGCGGCGATGCCCTCGCTGCACGTGGGCTGGTCGTTGTGGTGCGGGTTGATGATCCTGGCCATCGCGCCGAAGGGCTGGCGCTGGCTGGGTCTGCTCTACCCGCTGTCCACCACGATCGTGGTGATGGGCACCGCCAACCACTGGATCATGGACGCGGTCGGCGGCGCCGCGGTGGTCACCCTGGGCTTCGTGGTCCAGTACCTGCTGACCGGCCGCTCGGCCTTCTCGGTCGACCCGGTCGCCGCGCCCGTCGCCGAGCCGGTCGCCGTCGCGGCGGGGGCCGGACCCGGGGTCGCCGACGCGATTAGCACACCGGTGACGGTCGGGGCGGGTGAGTCGGATGTGATCACTCGTTCGCGGGAGCCAAAGCAGGATGATCCCGATTCGAGGGATGATCCCGACAAACAGCCGGTCAGCCGCAAATAGTGACGACACGCGTGCTCATTGCCAACACTTTGCCAAGAGCGCCCGCAACCCGATCGTGCTTCGAGCGGTAGTCAGTGTGGTCGGTGCCGGAGGGGCCCGACCTCACCGTGACACCACGAGGAGCACCATGACGCACATCTCGCGCCGCGTAGCCCAGGCCGCCCTGCTGATCGCCGCCGGCGCCGCGCCGATCCTGGGCGCGTCCGCCGCGCACGCGGCGGAACTGCCCACGGGTGGCCTCGGCGCGCTGACCCAGCCGGACGTCGGCGGCCTCGCCGACAAGGTCCCCGCGGCCTCCGAGGGCGCGGGCAACGCGGCCGGTGGAACGGCGTCGAAGACTGTCCCCGCGGCCTCGAAGACCGCAGGTCAGACGGCCGGTACCACCGCGTCGAACGCGAACAAGACGGTCGGCGACGGCGCCGCGGCGGTCGCTCCCGCCGCCGGCCAGACGGTCGGCCAGGCCGCCCCCGCGGCCGGTCAGCTCGCCGGTGGCGGCGCCCCCGCCGCACCGTCCCTGCCCGCCGTGCCCTCCCTCGGCGGACTCCCGATCGGGGGTTGATCGAACCGGTTCTCATTCGGTTGAGAGCCCGGTGAAACCGGCGGGGCCGGTGTGGCGTGTCCATTGATGCCGCACCGGCCCCGCCGTATGTCCGAACCGCGCTTGTCCACCATTGGGATTAGCAAACGATCGGGTATCCCTCCGTGGGATGACGTACCAAAGGGCCGTCGTGCGCATCCAAATTACTTCGTGGGTGTCTACGCTGTTCTGCGAGCGTTACGAAGAGTCGCAATTCTGGACATAGGCCACGAGACTCTTCCACCACCCCACAATCGAGGAGCACGGTGTCTGCCACGACGCGGGCCGCCGCGAACGGCCACAACAAGAACGGCACCGGCACCCCGGCCGCCGAGCGCGTGCGCGGGATCTCGGCCGGGGTGCTGATCTGGTATCTGCGGATCGTGGCGGCACTCGACTTCGTGTCGGCCGTCTCGGTGCCGCTGCGCGACCGGGTGCGACACCACGACACGGGCGAGTACTACACGCCGTTCCTGGTCACGTCCGGTTTCACGTCGGCCGCGCTGGCCGCGTTCCTCGCCATCATGCTCAGCCGCCGCAAGCGGGCCGCCTGGGCGTTCACGGCGATCCTGCTCGTCCCGTCCACCGCGGTCTACATCTGGGCGCTGTGGTTCGACGACCTGCGGCAACACCCGTTCAACTGGTTCTCCACGATCCTCACGTTCTTGATCTGCGTCGCGCTGCTGCTGAGCTTCGCCGAGTTCGGCGCCAAGGGCGACCGGGGCAACGTGCTCAAGGCCGGCCTGGTGCTGGCCGGCGGCGCGGTGGTCGGTGTGGTCCTGGGCTCGACCCTGGTCAACGCCACCGACGACATCGCCGACTCCAGCATGAGCGACCGGATCCTGTACGCGGTGTTGCGCATCTTCACCCTCGCCCCGGACAGCGACCTGGGCAGCGTGGCGGTGCCGCGCTGGGTCGACATCGTGATCAACGTGGCCGGCGTGACGTTGTTCCTGCTGGTGCTCTACGTACTCTTCCGCGCGCCCAAGGGCCGCGAACTGCTCACCCCCGACGACGAGGTGCTGCTGCGCGAGCTGCTCGACAAGCAGGGCGAGCGGGACTCGCTCGGCTACTTCGCGCTGCGTCGGGACAAGGCGGTGATGTGGTCGCCGAGCGGCAAGGCGGCGGTCGCCTACCGGGTCGTGGGCGGCGTCTCGCTCGCCTCCGGCGACCCGATCGGCGACCCCGAGGCGTGGCCCGGCGCGATCGACCGCTGGCTCGCCGAGGCCGAGGACCGTGCCTGGGTGCCGGCCGTGATGGGAGCCAGCGAGGAGGCCGGAACGATCTTCGCCCGGCACGGTCTGGACGCGTTGGAGCTGGGCGACGAGGCGATCGTCGAGGTGTCCGAGTTCAGCCTGGAGGGCCGCGCGATGCGCGGTGTCCGGCAGGCGTACAACCGGGTCAAGCGCGCCGGGTACACCACCCGGGTGCGCCGCCACGAGGACATCCCCGAGGGGGAGATGCGCGAACTGCTCGACCTCGCCGACCACTGGCGCGACGGGCAGACCGAACGCGGCTTCTCGATGGCCCTCGGCCGCCTCGGCGACCCCGACGACGGGCGCTGCCTGATGGTCGAGTGCATGGACGGCGAGGGGCGGCTGCGCGCGGTGCTCAGCTTCGTGCCGTGGGGTGCCAAGGGCGTCTCGCTCGACCTGATGCGCCGCGACCGCGAGTCGGACAACGGGCTGATCGAGTTCATGGTGCTCGACGTCATAGAAGGCGCCAAGGCGTACGCCGCGGCGAACGCGAAGCCCGCCAAGGGCGGCAAGGGGAAGGGCAAGCCGGCCGAGCCGGAGGCCGAGGCCCCCGCCGAGGCGTCCTCGCCGATCGACATCGAGCGCATCTCGCTGAACTTCGCGATGTTCCGCTCGGTGTTCGAGCGCGGCAACAAGCTCGGCGCCGGGCCGGTACTGCGGCTGTGGCGCGCGGTCCTGGTGTTCTTCTCCCGCTGGTGGCAGATCGAGTCGCTGTACCGGGCCAACGAGAAGTACCGCCCGATCTGGGAGCCGCGCTACATCTGCTTCCGCAAGGCGAGCGAGCTGCCGCGGATCGGCATCGCGAGCGCCCGGGCCGAGGGCTTTTTGACCACGCCGACGCTGCCGCAGCTGTTCGGCGCCCGGCACGAGCAGCGGGTGGCCTCGATGACCAAGCGCAAGGCCGCCGAGGCGACGCCGCCGCTGGACGGCTGGACCGCGGAGCAGCGCGAGCCCGCCGAGCACAAGCAGCCCTGATCACCGGGTTCGGCCACGCCGACCACGCCGAAGGGCGGCACCCTCGCGGGGGTGCCGCCCTTCGGTCGTTCGCCTCTTCGGGGTCCTGCGGGTCGGCTCAGACCAGGCGGCGGATCTCGCCGCGCACCCGGTAGAACCCGCCGCGCTCGGCCGGGCTGACCGCGTCCACCACGTAGCGCGCGCCCGCGACCCGTACGTTCTTCGGGAACTGCACGTTCCAGCCGCTCTCGTAGCCCGCGGTGACCACGTGCACCCGCAGCCGGCCGTTGCCCTGGTCGACGCACTCGACCACGACGCCGGTGCCGGCCTCGGTGGTGGTGGCCACCTCGGTGGTCGGCACCACGGCCTCCATCGCGGCCACCTTGACGTCGCGCACCTGCGGCACGGTGCCGTCCTGGGCCGCCGCGATCGCCGCCTCGCTCACGTCGATGCAGGCCAGCGAGCCGTCGGTGGTGACGATGTACAACTTCTCGTCGTGGTACTGCATGGAGAAGGCCGAGCCGCACGTGGTGCCCAGCTTCCACAGCCGCTTGCCGTCCTCGGTGAAGCAGTACACCGTCGAGGAGCTGTCCCCGGCGAAGACGTACTTCCCGTTCTCGGCGGTGGCGCAGGAGAACACCGACGCGTCGCAGTCGTAGGTGGTGCGGATGCTGCCGTCGGACTTGGCGATCCGGTGCACCTTGTTGCCGGTGGTGCCCGCGTACACGTCGTCGCGCTCCTGCCAGCCGAAGAGCACCCCGCCCCTGGTCTTGGTGGTCCACAACTCCTTGCCGTCGCCAGCGGCGAACGCCTGCACCCCGGCGCTGTGTCCGTGGTAGATCGCGTTCTCGTCGCAGCGCACCATCCACGCGCCGGTGCCGTTGGTGGCCGCGGCCCAGAGCGACTCGTCCTCGTGGTCGATCGTGGTGCAGCCGCCGTTGGAGTCGGACACGCCGAGCACGCCGTCGTGGATGTCCAGCCAGTAGATGTCGATGTTGTCGGTGATCTCGTAGGCCACGCGCGGGGCCTTGCCGCCGACGTCGTACACGTTGCCGTTGTCGCACCCGGCGTAGATCCACGAGTCGTCCGCGACGATGCACTTGACGCCGTCGGGCAGTTGGTAGCGGCCGGTGACCTCGCCGGCGTGGTCGAGGAACCAGACGTCGCCGCGCTGGTTGCCGACCAGGACCCGCTCGGAGTCGACGAAGATGCCGAACGCGGAGGAGCCGGTGCGGTAGCGCCACAACACCGGCGCCGAGTTGCGGGCCGTGCTGGGCCGGGAGACGATCTCGCGGCGGGTGATCGCCCTGGGCTTGCGCACCCCTTGGACGGCCGGCTCGTAGCCCTTGCGCAGCTTCGCGGCGACCTTCTTCTTGCCGTCCGCCTCGGCCTTTTGCGGCGTCGCGTGGGTGGTCGTCCCGGTCTGGCCCTTGGCCCCGATCCGCCCGTACGTGACCGTGACGTCGCAGCCGTCGACGACCACTTCGTAGTACTTGTGCGCGCCGTCGCCTTCCTCGGACAGCTCAAGGTAGGTACGGGTCTCGGGCATGACGACTCCTGGCTCCGCTGAGTGGGTTGGGGATGCCGAACCTCCACGACGGGGCGGGAGAACCGTGTTGTTGCAAGGGGGCTGATGCCCCGTCATCCCCGGTGGCGACGACTCGAACACTACTCACGTCGGCCGACAGCGTGGGGGCGGGCGAACGGTTGCCCGGGGGCGGTGCCCATTCCCCCGGCCGGGTGGGCCCGTTCACCCGGCCGGCGCATCTGGGGACCGACGGGTTCGTTGTCGGGCAAAGTGCTCCGACATACTCCCGACCCCTACTCCGCCGGGAGGATCATCGGGGTCGGGACCCCTCCCCGTGGACGACGTTTCAGCGTCGGGCGCGGGGTTAATCTCCACTCGTCCCGATCACCGGTCGCCGGTTCGACCCCAGTACGGTCGGCCGAAGACCCCGCTTGCCCGAGGAGTCCATGTGGCCGGGCACGTGTTCACGTCATTGGCTCCCGCGGCGTTCGGCGCCAGACCCGCCGGCAAGCGCTTGGAGCGTGTCCGCAGATCGCCGCACTTTCGCGACGGCGCGTTCCGAAATCCCGTGCCGACGCGCCGTGCCAGTCCGGGCGCGCTCGGCAAGATGATGCGCGCGCAGCGGGCCGCGTCCGGACTGCGTCGACCGGCCGGGGCGATTCCCCTGGTCACCGCGTCGGCGGCGGACTTCGCACCGGCACCGACGACTGGGCTGCGGGCGTCCTGGCTGGGGCACGCGACGGTGTTCGTGGAGATCGACGGGGTGCGGGTGCTGTTCGACCCGGTGTGGAGCACCCGATGTTCGCCGTCGGCGGCGTTCGGCCCGGCCCGGCTGCACGCGGTGCCGGTGCGCTTCGCCGATCTGCCCGGGCCCGACGTCGTGGTCGTCTCGCACGACCACTACGACCATCTGGATCTGGCCACCATCGTGGCGCTGGCCCGGCGTGAGCGGGTGTTGTTCGTGGTGCCGTTGGGCATCGGCGCGCATCTGGAGCGGTGGGGCGTCGCCGAGGACCGGATCACCGAGTTGGACTGGCACGAGTCGGCCGAGGTCGCCGGGCTCGCCTTCACCGCGACGCCCGCGCGGCACTACTGCAATCGCGGCGCGCGGGTGCTCGGCACCGTGTTGTGGGCGTCGTGGGTGGTCGCCGGGCCCCGACACCGGGTCTTCCACAGCGGGGACAGCGGCTACTTCCCGGGCTTCGCCGACATCGGCCGCGAGCACGGGCCGTTCGACCTGACCATGATTCAGGCCGGGGCGTACGCGGAGGCGTGGCCCGAGGTGCATCTGCACCCGGAGGGCGCGGTACAGGCGCACGCGGATCTGGGCGGCGGGCTGATGTTGCCCATCCACTGGGGCACGTTCGATCTGGCACCGCACGCGTGGGAGGAGCCGGCCGAGCGGTCGGTGGCGGCGGCGCGGGCGCAGGGCACCGGCCTTGTGGTCCCTCGGCCCGGCGCGCTGTTCGAACCGGCCCTGGTGGACGGGGCCGAGGTGGAGCCGTGGTGGCGCGAGGTGGCGGCGGCGCCGGAGCGCTGGGTACCGGCGGCGCCGGCCGGGCAGGCGGCGGTGGAGCCGGTGGTGATTCCGGCGGTGTCGAGCGGATCCGCGGTGCCGGCGGGCTGAGGCGCGGAGCGCGGCTGGGCCCTGTCCGGCGGCCGGGACGGTGGGCGTGGTGGGTCAGGGCGTGGACGGGGCGGATGTCTTCCAGGCGTCGGCGCGGACGCCGCGCGGGAGGACCATGACCGGGGTGCGGGCGTTGCGGACGATCTTGTGCGAGACGTCGCCGACGAACACCCGCTTGACCGGGCCGACCGTGCCCGACGCGCAGATCAGCAGGTCGTCGGCCCAGGTGACGGCGTCGAGCGCGGCACGCACGTCGTCGCCCTCGACCGTTTCGCCGTCGACCGCCCCGTCGAGGTCGGAGATCGCCGCCGCGAGGTCCTGTCGGGCCTGCTCGCGCACGGCGCGCAACACCTGCTGCTCGGCCGCCTGGTGCTGCTTGCCCGAGTAGAGCCGGACCGGTCGCAACACCAGCGTGAGCAGCCGCGCGTCGGCGTCCAGGAGCCGGGCGAACGCGACGCCGCAGGCCGCCACTTGGGCCGACTGCACGGCGCGCTGGTAGGCGATCGTGCAGCGGGCGACGCGCGGCGGCGGATGTTCGGCGAAGCCGCGCGGCGCCAGCACCACCGGCACCGGCGAGCCGTGCAGGAGTTGGTCCGCGGTGCTGCCGAGCGCGACCCGCCCGGTCCGGCCGCCCGGCGCGGGGCCGATCACCACGAGCGCGGCGCCGTGCTCCTCGGCGACCCGGGCCAGTCCCCGGCCGCTGCCCCGGTTGTCGCCGATCGCGCGCTCGACCGGCAGGTCCGGGTCCCGCTCCCGCAGTTGCCGCTCCGCGTCGTCGAGCAGCCGATCGGTCTCCTCGCGCAGGAACGCGCGCCACTCCGCGTCCACCGCGCCGACCCCGGCGCCGGGCTGGGCGGGTGGACGGATGTGCGCGAGCACGACGCGGGCACCCGCCTGGCGGGCGAGCAGCGCGCCCAGCGCGAGCGCGTCCTGCCCGCGTGGCTCGGGCCGGCAGCCCACCACGATCCGCATGTCCGCGCTCACCGGTCCGCCTCGGCCGCGGCCTCGGCGCGCCAGCGCGAGTGGCGGTAGCCGTACAGGAAGTAGATCGCCACGCCGGCCGCCATCCAGACCAGGAAGACCTGCCAGGTGGTTCCGGAGAGCCGGGCCATCAGGTAGATGCAAAAGCCCACGCCGAGCAGCGGGGTGATCGGGAAGAACGGCGAGGTGAAGCCGCGCGGCAGGTCGGGGCGGGTGCGGCGGAGCACGATCACCCCGATGTTGACCAGGGTGAAGGCGAACAGGGTGCCGATGCTGGTGGCCTCGGTGAGTCGGCCGAGCGGGACCAGGGCGGCCAGCAGGGCCACCCACGCGCCGGTGATCAGCGTGTTGGCCACCGGGCTCTGCGTGCGGCTGTCGACCTTGGCGAAGATCGGCGGGATCAGGCCGTCACGCGCCATCGCGAACAGGATCCGGGTCTGCCCGTACAGCACGGTGAGCACGACGCTGGCGATCGAGATGATCGCCCCGGCGGACAGGATCGTCGACGCCCACGAGCCGCCGGTGACGTCGGTGACGATCTGCGCCAGCGTCGCCTCGCTGCCCTCGAACTGGTCCCACGGCATGGCGCCGAGCGCGGCGAGGGCGACCGCGACGTAGACGATGGTGACGATGCCGAGCGAGATCAAGATCGCGAGCGGCAGGTCGCGGCGCGGGTTCTTGGCCTCCTCGCCGGCGGTGGAGGCGGCGTCGAAGCCGATGTAGGAGAAGAACACCTGGGACGCGCCGGCGCTGATCCCGGCCGCCCCCAGCGGCGCGAACGGAGTCAGGTTGTCGTGCTCGAACGCGGTGAACGCGATGGCGCAGAAGAACGCGAGGGTGATCAGCTTGATGAAGACCATGATCGTGTTGGCCACGGCGCTCTCCGACACCCCGCGCACCAGCAACACGACCGCGAGCAGCACGACGACGACCGCGGGCACGTTGAACGTGCCGCCATCGCCCGGGGGTTGGCTGATCACGTCGGGCAGGCTCACCCCGAAGGCGGAGTCGAGCAGTTCGTTGACGTACTGCCCCCAGCCGACGGCGACGGCGGAGATGGACACGCCGTACTCCAGGAGCAGGCACCACCCGCACACCCACGCGATGCCCTCGCCGAGCGTGGCGTACGCGTAGGAGTAGGACGAGCCGGACACCGGGATGGTCCCGGCCAGTTCGGCGTAGGACAGCGCCGAGAACAGCGCGGTGACCGCGGCGAGCACGAACGAGATCACCACCGCCGGGCCGGCCTTGGGCACCGCCTCGGCCAGGATCACGAAGATCCCGGTGCCCAGCGTCGCGCCGACGCTGAAGAAGGTCAGTTCGAGCAGCCCCATGGAGCGCCGCAGGCCGGCATCCCCCTCGCCGCCGCCGCTCTCCGCGAGGATCGCGTCCACGGGCTTCGTCCGCAGCACGCCATAGCGCGTCCGGGGTGCGACATGACTGGCGGGCAAATCCGGCCTCCCTGGAAACACACGGTCCGAGAAGGAAGGGGTGCCCCGAGACGGGGCGCTCGAACGGCCTTTCAGCCATTCGGCCCGGGTGCGCCGGCGCCGATCGACGGACCGGTCGCCGCGGTTCGCCCGGCTACCCGTGCCGGGCGGGCCCGACGCCGCGGAAGCCGGCGCGGTAGTCCCTGGGGGCCACGCCGAGTCGGCGGGTGAAGTGTTGGCGCAGGGTCAGGGGCGAGCCGAAGCCGCAGTGGCGGGCGATGGCGGCGATCGAGAGATCGCCGATCTCCAGGAGGCGCTGGGCGGCCAGGACGCGCTGGGTGCACAACCATTGCAGGGGCGAGGTGCCGGTGCCGCGGACGAAGTGGCGGGCGAAACTGCGTTCGGACATCCCGGCCAGCGCGGCGAGTTCGGTCACCGTCCAGGGGTGGCCCAGGTCGTCGAGCACCCGCCCGCGCAGCCGGTCGAGCGCGTCGCCCGGGTCGGTGGGGGCGGCCGGCACCGGGTTGTCGATGAACTGGGCCTGGCCGCCGGAGCGAAACGGCGCGGTCACCATCGTGCGGGCGATCTCGGCGGCGGCGGCGGCGCCGTGGTCGAGGCGGACCAGGTGCAGGCACAGGTCGATGCCGGCCGCGGAGCCGGCCGAGGTCCAGATCGAACCGTCGCCGACGAACAGCACGTTGGCGTCCACCGCGACGTCCGGGTGGCGTCGGGCCAGTTCCTCGGTGTCCATCCAGTGCGCCGTGGCCCGTCGCCCGTCGAGGAGGCCGGCGGCGGCCAGGACGAAGGCGCCCGAGCACAGGGAGGCGATGGTGGCGCCGCGGGCGTGCGCGGCGCGCAGGGCGGCCAGGACCTCCTCGGGGAATTCCTCGCGGCGTGGCGCCGTCCGGTGTTCGTTGCCCGGGACGACGACGAGGTCGCAGTCGGCCAGTCCGTCGAGGTCGTGATCGGGGACGCAGACCACTCCCGCGCCCAGTTCCACCCCTGCCCGCCCCGGGCCGCACACGCGCACCTCGAACGGCGGCACGCCCCGGTCGGTGCGGTCGATGCCCCAGACCTCGAAGGCCACCGCGTACTCGAACACTCGAACCGGGTCGAACAGCACGATCCCCACGCGACGCATGGCGGCAACCTATCCCTCACGAAGGTGCGGTGGGTGTGCGCGCCGGCCCGGTGCGACCCGTGAGCCGGGAGAGGCTCACGGTCGCGACCTCGGCCGGCGCGGAGATGCGGGGAACGGCCGCACCTCGATCCGCGACGGCGTGTGTGCGCGGACCCATCCCCTGTGGAGCACTCCCCTCCAACGGCCCCGTGCCCGATGGAGGGAGCGAGCCGATCGGCGTCCTCACCCCGGAACGCGCCTGCGGTCGGGTGGTGAGCGGGGGGCCTCCGGCTCGCCTCCGATCCTGACCGGTGCGGCGGAGCCGGGGTGAGTGGCAGAAACGCCAACCATGAATGCATTCCCGCCAGGCCCTGTGGACACGAGCGATCACCGATCCGCCGGCCCATCGACAGATCGGGATTCCATCTGTGCATAAGTTATCCACAGGCTGTGGAAATATGTGGGGGATGCCGCGCAACGCCTGTGGACAACCACAGGGACCGCGACAAGACCGCGCCCCACCCGCGCCGGCCCCCGCGCGGGAGTCCCATGGTGGGCCGGGGCACCGCCGCCGGCCCCGGTGACACGCCGTCAGACGCCCATCCGCGCGGGCACCTCGTCCGGCCCGAGTCGGCGCATGTCGGCGAACCCGTCGCCGGTGGAGTAGCTGTCCTCGCACACCACGAGCGCCTGCTCGTCGAAGGCCCACACGATCGCCATTCGGGTCTCGTACAGGTAGAACGCGTCGACGTCCGGCACCGACCGACCCATACCGACCAGGACTCGGCCCGGGTAGGCGATCCGCAGGATCCCCTCGGTGACCACGGTGTCCCGATCCACCGTCAACCGGTCGATGTGGTGGGCGAGTCGGCCGCAGTCGTTCTCGACCACGGCACGATAGAACTCGCGCACCTCGGCGTGACTCTTGGGGGCCCTGTCCACAACCGACGCGCCCCACTGGTGATAACACGCGTTCGGCGCGACGGTCGCCATCAGCGCGTCGAGATCGCCCTCGTGCTCGGCGTGCATGTGCGCGACCAGCGTGGTCAGGATCGCGCGGCGGCGCGGATCACGCTCCTCGGCCAGTCGTTTCTCGGCGAGTTCCCACGTGCGTCGCGCGTCGATCAGCCCCGTCATGTACGCGCCTTCCGCCGGTCGTCGATTCGCCCGACACCTTGCCCCGAAGTAGTTGACTGTGCAATACAAATCTCCACACGTGTCGCATCGACGGGCACGCACGCACGACGAGCCACCGAGGTGGCGGACGGGACGGGTGGCCGATGAGCGGCGACACGAGCGAAGTACGGGACGCGAACGCGATGTTCGACCTGAGCGGTCGCGTGGCGATCGTCACGGGGGGCAGTCGGGGCATCGGGCGGGCCATCGCGCACGCCTATGCCGCGGCGGGCGCCTCGGTGGTGATCGCCAGCCGCAAGGCGGACGCCTGCGAGGCGGTGGCGAAGGAGATCACCGACGCGGGCGGCCGGGCGCTCGCGGTGGCCACGCACTGCGGGGAACTGGAGCAGTTGGCCGCCCTGGTGGACACGACCGTCGCGCACTTCGGCGGCGTCGACATCGTGGTCAACAACGCGGCGAACGAACTCGCCCAGCCGCTCGGCGCGATCACCCCGCAGGCGTGGGACAAGTCGTTCTCGGTCAACCTGCGCGGACCGGTGTTCCTGGTCCAGTACGCGCTGCCGCACCTGATCGCCTCCGGGCGCGGGTCGGTGGTCAACGTGGTCAGCGCGGCCGTGTTCACCCGCGCCGAGGGCAAGGGACTGTACGCCGCGGGCAAGGCCGGCCTCGTCGCGTTCACCCGCACCATGGCGGGCGAATTGGCCGAGCACGGCATCCGCGTCAACGCGATGGCCCCGGGCGCGGTGGAAACCGACATGGTCCGCAAGACGGGCCCGGAGGCGATGGCCCGGATGCGGGGCGCGGCGCCGCTGAACCGGATCGCCGCGCCGGAGGAGATGACCGGTCTGGCCCTGCTGCTCGCGTCCGACGCGGGCAGCTTCATGACCGGCCAGATCGTCAGCATCGACGGCGGACTGACCGTGCACTGAGCGGGCCGTCCCTCGCGAACAGCTCCCGGCAAAGGCCCCTCAGCCCACCGGCGAGGCCCCGATCACCGGCACCAGCTCCGCCGGCAGTGGATACACCGTCTCGACCGGCAACAACGCGCGGGCGCCGTCGTGATCACCGGCGCGGACCAGGTCGTGCACCCGATGCGCGAGCGCGGTCACGTCGGTGATCCGGCGCGTCCACTCGTCGGCGTAGGCGCGCGTCGCCCATCCGGCCAGCCCGAGTTGCAGCGAACGATGCGCCAACGGCCGCAGATCCAGGTCGCGTTCGGGATCCCACTGGATCCGCACCGCGGTCGCGTGCAGCCGCCGGCCCCACGCGTCGCGGTCGGGGTAGGTGCCGGGCTCGTAGTGGCTCAGGCACGCCCCCGCGAGCGCCGCCTCGAATCCCGCGCGGTCGATCTCCAGGGCGAGCACCCGCTCCTGGCGCGGCTTGGTCGCCCAGCCGCAGCGGTACATCATCCAGGTGAAGCTGGGCTTGACCCAGGTCATCCGCTCCCGGCTCCAGGTGTCCGGAAATCGCCCGTCCCGCACGGCCGCGTCGGCGATCTGCGGCTTGTACGCCTGGTACACGGTGATCGTGTCCTCGCTCCACAGCGCACGGATCTGCCGGGCGGGTATGTCCATGCCCGCCAGTGTGGCGGCCCCACCCGGGCCCGAACCACCCGTTTTCCGCGGGCCCGCCGGCATCGAAAAAATGCTTGATATTGACAAGCGATCCCGAGTCGGAGAGATTCGACGTGCCGGGTGACACGCGTTCCCGGTCCGTATCGATGTGCAGCGCGG
The DNA here is from genome assembly GCF_044334985.1 of Embleya sp. NPDC020630. Classification (NCBI taxonomy): domain Bacteria; kingdom Bacillati; phylum Actinomycetota; class Actinomycetes; order Kitasatosporales; family Streptomycetaceae; genus Embleya; species Embleya sp. NPDC020630. The sequence goes on along the minus strand of NZ_JBIRUB010000039.1, from coordinate 6,080 downwards.
GGCAGACCCGACCGCGACCCTTCCGTGCCCGGCGGGCGTCGACCCGCGTCGCGACCACGCGATCCACGCACGTGAAGGAGCAGTGACGTGCATCTCGCCCCGACCCCGGCGCAGGACGCTCTGCGGGCAGAGCTGCGGGACTATTTCACCCGGCTGATCACCCCCGACGTCCGCGCGGACCTCGACCGCGAGGGCGAGGCAGGCGGTCCGACCACCCGGCGGGTACGCCGACAGTTGGGCTCCGACGGCTGGCTCGGCATCGGGTGGCCGACCGAGTACGGCGGGCAGGGCAAGGGCCCGGAGATGCAGTTCATCTTCTTCGACGAGGCGTATCGCGCCGGCGCGCCCGTGTCGATGGTCACCCTCAACACCGTCGGCCCGACCCTGATGAAGTTCGGCACCGAGGCGCAGAAGAGCTACTACCTGCCGCGCATCCTGGCCGGCGAGATCATCTTCGCGATCGGCTACAGCGAACCCTCGGCCGGCACCGACCTGGCCTCGCTGCGCACCCGCGCGGTGCGCGACGGCGACGAGTGGGTGATCAACGGGCAGAAGATCTTCACCTCCACCGCCCAGGGCGCGGACTGGATCTGGCTCGCCTGCCGCACCGACGTGGACGCCCCCAAGCACAAGGGCATCACGATGATCCTGGTGCCGACCACCGACCCGGGCTTCTCCTGGACCCCGATCGTCACCGTCGGCGGGATGACCACCACGGCGACGTACTACGACGACATCCGGGTGCCCTACGACAACCTGGTGTTCGAGGAGAACTCGGGCTGGAAGCTGCTCACCAACCAGCTCAACCACGAGCGGGTCGCGCTCGCCGCGCTCGGCATGCAGGCCGAGGACTTCTTCGCCGAGGTGCTGGCGTGGGCGCGCGAGACCGAGGTCGAGCCCGGCGTCAAGGTGATCGACCAGCCGTGGGTGCGGCTCAAGTTGGCCGAGACCTACGCGCGCCTGTCCGCCGTACGCATGTTCAGCTGGCGCCTGGTGCACGACGTCGGCAACAACACGCTCAACCCGGGTGACGCGTCGGGCGTGAAGTTCTTCGGCACCGAAGGTGCCATCGAGGTGTATCGCAACCTGATGGAGATCGTCGGCCCCGACGCGACGCTGCGACCGAGGTCGCCCGGCGCGTTCGGCGACGGACTCCTGGAGGCGATGAACCGCCGCGCCCAGATCAACACCTTCGGCGGCGGCGTCAGCGAGGTCCAGCGGGAGATCGTCGCCATGGTCCGCCTTGGCATGACGCGAGTGAAGCGGTGAAGGACGACATGACGGACACCACCAGCCGGGACAAGGCCGCCTTCCTCGCGGTCGTCAAAAAGTACGAGGGTGTGCACGACCAGTCGGGCGTGCTCGCGCTCGATCCGGTCAACGGGCCGATGATCCGGCACTGGGCCGAGGCCATGGGCGACAAGAACCCGGTCTACACCGATCCCGAGGCCGCCGCGGCGACCCACTTCGGCGAGGTGGTCGCGCCCGCGACCATGCTCCAGGTGTGGATCATGCGCGGGATGGACGCGGGCCTGACGGTCAACACGGTCACCGGCGAGTTGTACAAACACTTCACCGACAACGGCTTCGGCTCGGTCGTGGCCACCAACTGCGAGCAGGAGTACATCCGGCCGCTGCGGCTGGGCGAGGTGGTGCAGTACGACCAGCTGATCGAGACGGTGTCCGAGGAGAAGACCACGGGTCTCGGCGTCGGCCACTTCATCACCACGCTGGTCAACATCTACGTCGAGGGCGAGGCCGGCCGCGAGCTGGTCGGCACGCACCGCTTCCGGATCCTGCGCTACACCCCGCACCGGAAGAAGCCGAAGGCCGCGCCGGCGGAGCGCGCGCTGCGCCCGCGCAAGGTGGTCAACAAGGACAACCGGGCCTACTGGGACGGCGTGGCCGAGGGCAGACTGCTGTTCCAGAAGTGCACGGCCTGCGCCACCCCGCGCTTCCCGTTCGCGCCCGGCTGCAACCACTGCGCGTCGCTGGAGTGGGAGAGCGTCGAGTCGGCCGGCGCGGGCGTCGTCTACTCGCACGTCACCATGCACTACCCGAAGTTCCCGGCGTTCGACATGCCCTACGCCGTCGGCCTGATCGAACTCGACGAGGGTGTCCGAATGCTCGGCAACGTGCTGGGCGTGGCGCACGACGAGGTGCGGATCGGACAGCGCGTGCAGGTCGAATTCGTGACCCACGACGCCGACTTGACCGTGCCCGCGTTCCGAGTGGTCGGGGAGAACTGATGGACTTCAACCTCACCGAGGACCAGCGGGACCTGGTCTCGCTGGCCGAGCGCATCTTCGCCGACCAGTCCACCGACGAGCGGCTGAAGAAGCTCGCCCAGTCCGGCGCGGACCTGGACGCCGAGTTGTGGGGCCGGGTCGCCGAGGCGGGCCTGGTCGGCGCGCTGATCCCGGAGGAGCACGGCGGCGGCGACCTGGGCCTGGTCGGACTCGCGCTGCTCGTGGAGCAGCAGGGCCGGTTCACCGCGCAGATCCCGCTGTTGGACACGGTCGTCTACGGTCTGCTGCCGCTGCTGCGGTTCGGTACGCCGGCGGCGGTCGAGAGCGAACTGCCCGGCCTGCTGGACGGTTCGCGGATCGTGGCCGGCGCGCTCGCCGAGGTCGGCGCGGCGCTGCCGGCGGTGCCGAGGACCACCGCCCGGCGCGACGGCGGGGGTTTTCGGCTCGACGGGGCGAAGCGAGCGGTGCCGTGGCTGACCGTGGCCCACCGGATCCTGGTCACCGCGTCGCTGGACGGCGCGCTCGCGGTGTTCACGGTGGACGCCGACGCGGCGGGTGTGGCGATCGAGGCCGCGCCGACCACCGCGCCGTGGGCGTCGGGCAACCTGACGATGGCCGACGCGCCGGCCACGCTGCTCGGTAGCGCCGAGGCGGGCGCGGAGATCGCCGCCTGGATCGTCGACCGCGCGCGGGTCGCGCTGGCCGCGCAGCAGGTGGGCGTGTGCGAGCGCGGCCTGGCCCGCACGGTCGAACACGTGAACACCCGCGAGCAGTTCGGCAAGCCGCTGGCCACCAAGCAGGGCGTGATGTTGCGCGCCGCCGAGGCGTACATGGACACCGAGGCCATCCGGGTCACCACGCTGGAGGCCGCGTGGCGCATGGACCGCGGCGAAGCGGCCACGGAGCAGGCGCTGGTGGCCCGCTGGTACGCCTCGGAGGCGGGCAAACGCGTGGTGCACGCGTGCCAGCACCTGCACGGCGGCACCGGCTCCGACATCGACCATCCGATCCACCGCCACTTCCTGTGGGGCCGTCAGATCGACGTGACCCTGGGCAGCGGCATCCAGCACCTCGCCGCGCTCGGCGACCTGCTCGCCCACGTGCCCGCCCAGGGAGGCAACCGATGACCACCGCGAAGCCGGCGAGCCTGACCCACGCGGAGGTGTCCGTCGGCGACGAACTGCCGCCGCTGGTCATCCCGTTGACCCGCACACTGATCGTCGCCACGGCCCTGGCCACCCGCGACTTCCAGGACGTGCACCACGATCCGCAGCTGGCCGCGGAAAAGGGCTCGCCGGACATCTTCATGAACATCCTGACCAGCAACGGCCTGGTCGGGCGCTACATCACCGACTGGGGAGGCCCCGAGACCGAGTTGCGCAAGGTCGCGATCCGGCTCGGCGCCCCGAACTACCCCGGCGACACCATGACCCTGACCGGCACGGTGACCGCCAAGCCCACCGCCGAGGACGGCACCCCGCTCGTGGAGATCGCGGTCGTCGGCGCCAACAAGCTCGGCAACCACGTCACCGGCACGGTCACGGTGAAGCTGCCGGAAGGAGCCGACGCGTGAGCCTCAAGCACGCCGACAACCTGCGCGGCAAGGCCGCCATCGCCGGGATCGGCGCGACCGAGTTCTCCAAGGAGTCCGGTCGCAGCGAACTGCGCCTGGCCGTCGAGGCGGTGGGCGCCGCGCTCGCCGACGCCGGGATCGCCCCGTCCGAGGTGGACGGCCTGGTCAGCTTCACCATGGACACCAACCCCGAGATCGCGGTCGCCGCCGCGGCCGGGATCGGCGACCTGACCTTCTTCAGCCGCATCCACTACGGCGGCGGCGCGGCCTGCGCCACCGTCGCCCAGGCCGCGATGGCGGTCGCCACGGGCGTCGCCGACGTGGTGGTCTGCTACCGCGCGTTCAACGAGCGCTCCGGCCGCCGTTTCGGCTCCGGCGTGCTCCAGCGCGACCCCACCGTCGAGGGGGTGGGCCTGGGCTGGAACATGCCGCACGGCCTGCTCACCCCGGCCTCGTGGGTGGCCATGTTCGCGCAGCGCTACCTGCACGTCTACGGCGCGACCACCGAGGCGTTCGGCCACGTCGCGGTGGCCGACCGCAAGCACGCGGCGAACAACCCGAAGGCGTACTTCCACGGCAAGCCGATCACCCTGGAGGACCACCAGAACTCGCGGTGGATCGTCGAGCCGATGCGCCTGCTCGACTGCTGCCAGGAGACCGACGGCGCGCAGGCGATCGTGGTCGTCAGTGCCGAGCGGGCGAAGGACCTGAAGCAAAAGCCCGCGATCATCAACGCGGCGGCGCAGGGCGCGGGTCGCCTCCAGGACCAGATGACCAGCTTCTACCGGGACGAGATGACCGGCCTGGCCGAGATGGGCGTGGTCGCCAAGCAGTTGTGGCAGACGTCCGGTCTCACCCCCGACGACATCCAGACCGCGGTGCTCTACGACCACTTCACCCCGTTCGTGCTGATGCAGCTGGAGGAGTTCGGCTTCTGCGGGCGCGGCGAGGCGCCGGCGTTCGTCGCGAACGGCGGCCTGGAGCTGGGCGGCAAGCTGCCGACGAACACGCACGGCGGGCAGCTGGGCGAGGCGTACCTGCACGGGATGAACGGCATCGCGGAGGGCGTGCGGCAGATCCGGGGCAGCTCGGTCAACCAGGTCGAGAACGTGCACAACGTACTGGTGACCGCGGGCACCGGGGTGCCGACGTCGGGGCTGGTGCTGGGCGTGGAGTAGCGGCCGGCCCGCCCGCACTGGGCCGCCCGGGTGACGCTTCGGCGTGTCGCCCGGGTGGTCCGTCGATGTCGCCGCCGGCCGTGACCAGCGTGGTGGAAGCCCCTTCCCGCCATGCCAGGAGGTCTCGTGCGTCCTCTGCTCACTCGTCGAATCGCCTCGACCGTGTTGCTCATCGCCGTGCTCGGCCTGCTGCCCGCCGGGCTCGCCGAGGGCGCCGCCGCACGGTCGGGGCGGTCGTTCTTCGTCTCGGGTCCGGGCTTCGACACCTGCGAGACCCCCACCGTGGAGACCATGCAGGCCTGGCGCGAGTCGCCGTACAAGGTGGTCGGCATCTATGTCGCGGGCGACAACCGGGCCTGCAAGAGCACCCGGCTGACCCGCGACTGGGTCACCACCGTGCACGACCAGGGCTGGGACTTCCTGCCCATCCAGGTCGGCCTACAGGCGCCGTGCTCGCAGTCGCGCAAGCCGGGCCGGATCGATCCGGCGCAGGCCGCGGGCCAGGGGGTCGCGGAGGCGGACGACATGGTGGACCGCAGCACCGCGCTCGGGTTCCGGCGGGGCAGCGCGGTCTGGTTCGACATGGAGGCGTACGACAACACCGACGCCGCGTGCCGCACCGCCGTGCTCGACTTCGTCTCGGCGTGGTCCGACCGGGTCCGCGAGCGCGGCTTCGTGGCCGGCTACTACAGCAGCCTGGACTCCGGCGTCGCCGACGTGGTCCAGGCGGTCGGCAGCCGCTCGATCCCGGACGCGATCTGGTACGCCCGCTGGGACGACAAGGCGGTGACCAGCGGCGACGGCGCGCTGCCCGACGGGCACTGGCACGGCAACCGGGTGCACCAGTACAGCGGCAACGTCACCGAGACGTACGGCGGCCGGACCATGTCCATCGACCGCAACGCGGTGGACGGGCCGGTCGGGGTGTTCTGAGCGCCCTCGGGCCGTGGGGGGGGCCCCCCCCCGGGGGGGGGGGGCCGCCCCCCCCCCCCGGGGGGGGCCCGGGGGGGGCCCCCCCCCCCCCCGCCCCCCCCCCCCCCCCCGCCGGGGCACAACATTTTGTAAAAAGAGGGGCGCGGG
>NZ_JBIRUB010000038.1:0-44677 GCF_044334985.1 Embleya sp. NPDC020630 | reverse complement strand
GGTCTCATTCCGAACCCGGAAGCTAAGCTCTCCAGCGCCGATGGTACTGCACTCGAAGGGGTGTGGGAGAGTAGGACGCCGCCGGAATCTACGTGTGAAAGGCCCATCCCGAAAGGGATGGGCCTTTTGCGTTTTCCGGGGTGCGGTATGGTCTGCGCATGCCTGACAACGAGATGGATCCTGCAGCCAGTACTCAGATGTTCCGGGCTTTCGTCGCCGAGGACCGCCCCGCGGCTCCCGGCGAACCGGCCCGGCGCGGCACCCCGCCGGTGCTACTGATCGCCGGAGTCGTGATCGCGATCATCGTGGTCGCGGCGGTCGTGCTCATTGCCGTCACCTGACCCACCCATCGGTCGATATACCGACCGCCGTACCAACGGGCCGACATACCGCGGGCGGGACCCCATCCCTCCGGGCCCCGCCCGCGATATACATTCCGCGAATACTTCGGTATCCGGTATCCGGTATTCGCGGTTCGTCGCTCGATACCTCCGGTCAGGTCGACGGCCACAGCGCGACGACGCAGCCGTCCTCCTCGCGCAGCCGCAGGCCCTCGTCCACATCACGCAGGTAGTCGAACAGGGATGGCGGGGTCCGCCAATCCCCGGCCAGGCGCGGAGCGAGACCGGCGGTCGGCTGGCCGAGTGCCTCGGCGAAGCCGCCGGTCATCATCACCAGTACGTCGGTGGGCCGCCACGTGGTCCGGCAGATGCGGAGCTGGTCGTCGCCGGCCTGGTCGGGAATCGCCGCCGGCGCGGCCTCCAGCGAGGTGTCCCGGATGCCCAGCGGCGCGCGCCAGCCGCCCTGGGCCAGGCGGAGCACGGTGCTGTCGCCGAGTACGGCCATGTCGACCCGGTCGTCCTCCAGCGGATCGGCGGCGGTGACCAATATCGCCAGGCGGGTGGCGGGTTCGGAGCGGCCCAGCTCGTGCGCGCGGTCGGCGGTGCCGGTCAGGCGGGAGCGCAGGTCCTCCTCGACCTCCGTCTGAACACCGGCCCAGTCCCAGTTCTCGTGCCGTTCGCGCGCGACCATCCGCGCGACGGTGCGGTAGGCGCTGCGGACCGCGATCTGGGCGGCGAGTTCGGAGGCGTGCGCGTTGTCGACGCCGTCGCAGATGATGGCGATCGTCCAGCGGGCGCTCGGGTCCGGGCCGACCGCGAAGCAGTTCTGTCTGGGCAGGCCCTGTTGCTGGTGCAGTTCGCCCCGGACTCCGGCGGCGCGCACGTTCAACCGGCCCAGCCGGCCGCCGTCGACGACCATGCCGCCGCCGTCGGCGAGGGCGGGAGGTGGGAGCATGCGCAACATCCTTCGCGGGACCTCGTCGGCCGGGTTGTCCGCGGGCGCGGAGCGGTGGGGCGTGCGCTGGGCCGGGGGCGCCTTGAGGAACGTGGTGCCCGGCTCGCCGGCGTCGTCCGGGGCGGGTTCGCCGCCGACGTCGCGCCGTCGTTCCGTCGGATCGTCGCCGAACCCGGGGCTCGCGTCGATCGACGAGTAGCTGTCCGACTCCACGGCCGGTGCGGGCCGGTGCTTGGGGATCGGCGGGTAGTTCGGACGACGCTCGGCGGACGGGCTCGGGCCGGGGTCGAGCGGGTCGACCGGATCCATCGGATCGGCGGGCTCGATGTCGTCGTCGGCCTCCGGCCGCCACTGCTGCGGATCCTCGCGCCGTCCCGGGCGGGCGGCGCCGCGCGACGGCGGCAACACGCCCTGCGCGTCGCGGTGCAGCCGATCGGGCGGCATCGTGTCGCCGGGGATGCTGTCCGACATCGGCGTGCCCGGAGGCGGCGACGAGCCGAGCATCACGTCCTCCCAGTGCGAGGAGCCGGTGCGCCGCCGATTGCGGCCCGACGCGGGCGGCGCCGGATCGTAGTCGGCGTCGTACTCCTGGCCCTGGTCGCGTCCGTAGTCGTACACCCCGGCGTCGGCCTCGTACGGATCGCGGCGGCCGAAGCCGGGCCGGCGGTCGTACTGATCCGGTTCGTCCTCCTCGGCCGGCGCGCCGAACCCGAACCAGTTGGCCACCCGGCGGGCCCGCCCGGAGCGGCGCCCGCCCTGGTCCGGCGGCGCCGAGTCGGGAAAGCCCGGCGGTCCGGAGGGCGCCTCGACCTCGCGGTCGTACAGCGGATCCGGCCGATGGTCGTAGTCCGGGTCCGCCCGACGGTCGTAGTCGGGGTCGGGCCGACGATCCCAGTCGGGTTCGGGGCGTTCACGATCGCCCGGACCGGAGCGCCGGGGACCCTGGGCTCGCGGGACGGGCCGGCCCGGCGAACCATCGCCGGGGGTGTGGCGCTTGCTGGTACCGTCCGGCACGGCTTCCTCCTTCGCGTCGGGCCGGCCGGCGAGCCGGTCCCTTCGGGTCGCCGGTGAGTGGACGTCTCCCACCCGTGCGACCGGTATCAACAGGTATAGCGTGCACGGCCCGTGCCCGTGGGCGCACGCGCGCGCGTTGGTCCCCACTTTGCCCCGGGTCCGCCCGATGACCGGGCGGATGGCGGCGTTCTACCCGGAATCCCGTCGCTCGGTACCTATTTGACGGCGTATCAGGGAAACTCCCGAACCGGGTGCCGGCGTTCCCCGTCGACGGGGCGAATGTGGCGACTGGGCGTCCTCGCCGGCGTGTTCGGTGGGTTTTGTGTCGAAGTGGCTTGCGAAAGTGCCGGATTCGGGTCCGAGGGGGCGGCGTCGGATGATCGGTCCGCCCGGTGATCGGCGGATCCGGGCAACCGGCTCGTACGGTGACCCATCGCACCATCCCTCCATACGGCACCGTCTGGAGTCGGCGCACGGTCGTCACTACAGTGTGTCCGTCGCTCGGCAGCGACGACCGGTTGTTTTTCCAGGTCGTTCCCGGGCGATCACGAACACTTCCTCCTCGGGAGCACAACCGCATGCGCATACGCACCACCCGCCTCGCGACCCTCGCCGTCACGGCGGCGCTCACGCTCGGCGGCACCGTCGCGGTCGCCTCGTCCCCGGCCTCGGCCGCCACGGGCAACGGCGACTCCGGGGTCTCTGCCCGCGCCGGTCTCGGCTCGGTCACCGGAGCCTCGGCCACGGTCGGCCCGGACGGCACGTACACGATCACTTGGACCGATCGTTGGCCCGGCCCGATGCGCGTGTACGCGTCCACCGACGCGGACCGCTTCACCCGGCTCGTCGGCACGACCAAGGGCACCTCGCTGACCGTGTCCGGCCTGGACCCGGCCAAGCGCTGGTACTTCGCCATCACCCCGGCCGGCCCGAACGGCGCGGTGGTCACCGCCCCGCGCTCGCTGGGCCTGCAGGGCGCGCCCAACGCCCGGGACCTGGGCGGCTACCGCGCGGACTCGGGCCGGACCGTGAAGTACGGCCAGGCCTTCCGCGCCGACGCGCTCGGCAAGCTCACCGACGCCGACGTGGCCCGCCTGGGCGGTCTGGGCCTGGACGTGTCCGCCGACTTCCGTACCGACATCGAGATCACCGGCAACGGCGTCAACCGGCTGCCCGCGGGCACCCCGGTCGAGAACCTGCCGATCGCCGACGGCAACCTCACCGCCATCACCAACGCCGCGGTGGGCAGCCGGGATCCGATCCGGCAGAAGGAGCTGCTCGGCGACGGCAAGGCCGCTGCCGCGCTGGAGAACGTTTATCGGGGCTTCGTCGACGACCCGGCCCAGCGCGCGCAGTTCGCCACCGTGCTGCGCGACCTCGCGGACGGCAAAACGGTGATCTACAACTGCACGGCGGGCAAGGACCGCACCGGGTGGATGAGCGCGATCGTGCTCAAGGCGCTGGGTGTCGACGACGCCACCGTGCAGGCCGACTTCCTGGCCAGCAACGACAACCTGCGGGCGCGCAACGAGGCCACGAAGGCGGGCCTGAAGGCCGCCGGGCTGATGCAGGACCCGAGCCTGATGGACCCGCTGCTGTACGTGCAGAAGTCGTACCTGGACACGGCGTTCGCCGAGGTGCAGAGCAAGTTCGGCTCGTTCGACGCGTACCTGCGCAAGGGTTTGAACATCGACCCGATCACCGAACTGCGGCTTCGGGCCCGGCTGCTCACCTTCTGAGCCGCCGTCCCGATCCCGGCCCGCCGGGTGCGGGCGGTCTCGGTCGGCCGCCCGGCAAGGCCCCTGATGATCCGTCAGGGGCGTTGCCGGACAGCGGCCGAGGCCGCACGCACCGCGGCCGGGCCGCGCTCGCTCAGGCGGACAGGTCGGCGCGCAGCCGCGCCAACGCGCGGGCGAGCAGGCGCGAGACGTGCATCTGGGAGATGCCCAGGCGCTCGCCGATCTGAGACTGCGTCATGTTGCCGAAGAAGCGCAGCATGATGATCTGCCGGTCGCGGGGGCTCATCCGGGCCAGCAGCGGCCGCAGTGCCTCGCGATACTCGACCCCGTCGAGCGCCTCGTCCTCCTGGCCGAGACGGGCGATCAGCGCGTTGTCGCGATCGTCGTCGAGGTCGTGTGCGTCCAGCGACGCGGGCGAGTAGGCGTTGGCCGCCTCCATGCCCTCGAGGATCTCCTCGACTGTCAGGTTCAGGTGCTTGGCGAGTTCGACCACGGTCGGTGCCCGGTCGTACTTGTGGTTGAACTGCTCGGTGGCCTCGGCGAGCGCGAGCCGCAACTCCTGGAGCCGGCGGGGCACCCGCACGCTCCACGAGGTGTCCCGGAAGAACCGCTTGATCTCGCCGATGATCGTCGGCACGGCGTAGGTCGGGAACTCGACGCCGCGATGCGGGTCGAAGCGGTCGATCGCCTTGATCAGCCCGATCGTGCCCACCTGGAGCACGTCCTCGTACTGGTCGGTGCGGCTGCGGAAGCGGTTCGCGGCGAAGCGCACCAGGGGCAGGTTCAGCTCGACCAGGGTGCTGCGCACGTAGGCGTGCTCGGCCGATCCCTCGACGACGTCGGTGAGGCGGAGCAGGAGGGTTCGGGACAGCGTGCGCGTGTCCTGGGGGGTGTCGGTGCCGGAACCCCGGAGCGCGCGAGCGCGGGGTATGCCGGTACGGGGAAGGCGCGCGGGCGCGGCGCGGTCGGCGGTCGAGCCGGCTGTGCCCTCGTGGGAAGCATCTCGCAGCAGCACTGGAGAGCCCACCTCCTCGTCGGTCCTGGAGCGGAACCTGTCCGCTGCCGGCCATGGTGGAACGGCAGCCCGTCGTTCGGTACCCCCTTACCGGTGCGGGTCACCGCCCCAAACCCCTTGCGACATCCCCGATTTGTCAGGTGATGCGGGTGTATCTAGCGGCATGTCGACAGTACGAAAGCCGCGAATCACCGCAAAGAAAATTCGAGGTTTTACCAGCCGTTTCGCATTACTCGTCGGTCTTTGACGATCAGTCGACATTCGGGCCGAACAGTTGATCGCATACCTTCAGGTAGACGGCGTCGGGTCGAGGGACGAACTCGACCTCCCTGAGCGGTTGATCCTGCCCCGCGGACTCCATCACGAACGTCCCGTGTCCGAGCAATCTGCCGCCCGGGCTGCGTCGGTAGCTCATGTCGGTCACCTGGGTCAGCGGCAGCATGTTGACCCGCCGCCCGATCAGCCCGGTGGCCAGGATGATGCGCTTGTCGGTGACGATGAAGTAGTCGTTGCGCCAGGTCAGTATGTGACCGGAGCACCACAGCAGCAGGCCCGTGCCGACGGGCCATACGCCGTACTTCACGATCAGGTTCGCGGACGTGAAGTACCACAGCAGCAGCGCCAGGAAGGCGATCCCGAACCCGGTGACCGCCAGCGGGCCGATGATGATCGCCCAGTGCCGGCGTACGGCTATCGCGCAGGTCTCGCTGGGCAGCAGGTAGCGGCGTATCGCGTGGGTCTCGGTGGTGGAGGCGTCGACCGGTGCCGGCTCCGGCCCCGACGCCGCGCTCGCCGCTCGGCGCACGACCTCAGCCCGTGAGCCTGCTGATCTGGTCACCGCACCACTTGGCGGCGGAGGACATCGCCTGGAACCACTGCGCGACCAGGTCGGAGGCCTTTTCGGGCGTGGCGATGATCGTGTAGATGACAAAGACGATCAGGAGCAGCGTCAGGATCCGTTTGGTCTGCCCCGCCATATCCCCGCCTCCCCTATGAGGTGTCGGGGAGAAACAATAGGGGAGAGGGAGCGGCCGCGGGGGGACCGGCCACTCTCTCTCCCCTGTGGGACCCCCGCCGGAGCAAAGGTGGGTCGTACCTTCGCAGCATCGGCAAACAGTCCCGGGGTGCCTGCGGGGCTCCTGCCCAGCCCCGGGCACATCTCCAGCATGCGCCGAGGCGTGGCCGTGCGCATCCGGCGTTCGTCCTGTCGGGGCAGGGCCTTGGTCCCACGCGGGACACGGGCTGCGGGATCGGCCCCGAACGGTCGTACGCGGTGCGTGGGTCGGGTCGGGCTCCGCTCGGGTCGCGGCCCGGGTCAGCCCGCGGTGCCGTACAGCCGGTCGCCGGCGTCCCCGAGGCCCGGGACGATGTAGCCGTGCTCGTTGAGCCGCTCGTCGATCGAGGCGGTGACCACGGTGACGTTGGCCTCGGTGTCCGCGAACGCCTCCTGCATCACCTTGACCCCCTCGGGGGCGGCGAGCAGGCAGATCGCGGTCACGTCCAGCGCGCCGCGCTCCAAAAGCAGCTTGGTCGCCGCGATGAGGGTGCCGCCGGTGGCGAGCATGGGGTCGAGCACGTACGCCTGCCGGCCGCCGAGGTCGTCGGGCATGCGGGTGGCGTAGGTCGACGGCTCCAGGGTGTCCTCGTTGCGGATCATGCCGAGGAAGCCGACCTCGGCCGTCGGCAGCAGGCGCACCATGCCGTCCAGCATGCCCAGCCCGGCGCGCAGGATCGGCACCACCAGCGGCCGGGGGTAGGAGAGCTTGACGCCCGTGGTCTCGCTGACCGGGGTGCTGATCGCGACCGGGTCGACGCGCACCCCCCGGGTCGCCTCGTAGGCGAGCAGCGTGACGAGTTCGTCGGCGAGCCTCCGGAAGGTGGGCGAGTCGGTGCGCCGGTCGCGCAGCGTGGAGAGTTTGTGGGCCACCAGAGGATGGTCGACGACGTGAATCCGCATGGAGCGACAGTAGCCCGCCGGCCCCTCCCGCGACCCTGCGGGGTTGTCGGTTTCGGGGTGTGTTCGGTGGCATTCGTCGGCCGTGCGCGGGTCCGGCGGGCGGTCCGGGCCGGGCGGTTATGGGAATCCCGGGTAAATTGGAGGGATTGAACCGGTTTGTGAACGCACATCCGGCCCGGTCCGGCGGTGCGATGACTGAGCCGGCGTGTCCCGGGAACTACTGCCACGTCGGTTTCGGTGGATTTTCGAGTCCAGGGGCGTGGTGATGGAGAGTCGGGAACCTCGAACGACGGCGGCCGAGCGCCGCGAGGCGGAGGCCGCTCGCCGTCGCCGGCGCACCCTCTTCCTGCGCGAACTCGCCGAGGCGCGCGAGTTGCGGGCCCGCATTCAACCGCGGCGCGCGCGCAACGAGCGGCTACGACAGATGATGCGGATGCGTACGTTCCGTTACTGAAAACGATCCGCGCGCGATCGTCGCGGCGACCTTGTTCGTCAACGTGCGCCAATTCCCGTCGTGGTGGTCCGGTATCTGCCACGATGCGAGAGACAACGCCGAAGCGAACGATCTTGGAGAGTCCCGTGGCGTACTTCGCCGCAGTGCTCGTACGTACAGACGAGCAGTGGGAGGCCCGTGAAGCCGACCTCGACGATGTCGAGGACTCGGCCGGGATGACCGCCCTGGCACGGTCGGCGGCGGTGGACGACGAACCGGTACTGCTGTTCGTCGAACAGGAGGACACCTGGTTCGCGGTCGTCCGGGTGGACGGTGAGGAGGACCCGCGCATCTACGTCTCCGACGTGGCCGCGGTCTCCCGCAGCGCCTACGCGGACGCGTTGCTGACGGCCGATGTGCTCGACGGCCTGGAGGAGGACGACGAGGCCGTGCTGCCGACCGGTCCGGCCGGCGACGAGACCGTCCTGGTGGACCTGGGGGTGTCGGCCCAACTGCTGGCCGACCTCGCGGGCGAGGCGGGGCTGCCCGCGGACGCCATCGCGGTGATAGCGGAACGGCTGGGCTGCGCGGACGAGTTGGAGACGGTCCGCTGAGCACGATGCCCCCACCGGTGCCCGAGCCCCGATTCGATCCCGCGCTGCGACGGTACGAGCCGGCCATGCGGCTGGCCCTGGCCGAGGCGGCGCCGGCGGTGGACACGGGAGACGTGCCGGTGGGGTGCGTGGTGCTCGGCCCGGACGGCGCGGTGCTCGGCCGCGGCCGCAACGAACGCGAGGCGCACGGCGACCCGACGGCGCACGCCGAGATCGTGGCGCTGCGCGAGGCCGCCAAGGCCGTCGGGCAGTGGCGCCTGTCCGGCTGCACGCTGGTGGTCACCCTGGAGCCGTGCACGATGTGCGCGGGCGCGATCGTCCTGGCCCGGGTCGACCGCGTGGTCTTCGGCGCCTGGGACCCCAAGGCCGGCGCCGCCGGCTCCCTGTGGGACGTACTCCGCGACCGCGGCCTCAACCACCGCCCGGAGGTCGTCGCCGGCGTCGCGGCGGCGGAGTGCACCACGATCCTGCGCGACTTCTTCACCCTCAACCGCACCGACGAATCCGGTTACGAACCACACCCCGGCATCCGGTAAGCTCTCTCTCGGTAGCGTGTCCGAGTGGCCTAAGGAGCACGCCTCGAAAGCGTGTGATGGTGCAAGCTATCCGTGGGTTCAAATCCCACCGCTACCGCTCTTGCAAGACGAAGGCGCCATCCGGATTCCGGGTGGCGCCTTTGGCGTTTTCGGGGGCCTGGCGGGGGCTGCCGCCCCTTTGGGGTGGGGCGGCAGCGGGGCTTCGGGTCAGCAGCCGGGGGTTTGGCTGGGCGGGGGCGGGGGTGGCGGGGACAGGATGGCCGCGGCGGCCTCCGGGGTGGCCAGGTCGGTCCACGCGTCGCCGATGGCCAGGTCCACCGAGCCGTCGGTGCGCTGGTCCTCCTTGTCGGTGGAGCCCGCGACCTGGGCGGCGACGACCTTCGCGGGGGTGGCGCCGGGGAAGCCGTGGCGGATCTCGGCGGTGGCCGCGATCGGCGCGTTCAGCGGGTCGTTGGTGACCTTGCCGATGGTGAATCCGCGCGTCTTGAGCGCTTCGGCGACGGTCTTGGCCAGGCCGGTGCGCTTGGTGGCGTTGTAGACGTTCACCGTGATCGTCTTGGGCTCGGGCAGGGGCGCGGCCTGGGTGGGCGGCGGGGCCGAGGCGGTGGGCGAGGGGCAGGCCGCGGCGGTGCCGCCGTCGTCGGAGGTGAAGTGGTACACACCCCAGCCGGCGGTCGCCAGGACCACCAGGCCGACCACGATCGCGATCACCACGGGCATGCGTCGCCTGCGCCGCGTCATCCGCGGATACAGCTTGCCAGTGATCTTGTACTGGCCTCCCATGCCGCGGGGAGTGAGCATGCTCATCGGTGCGCCCCCGTCCTCCTCCTGCACGGCATGGCCGTGGTCCCGGTCGCCATGGAGTCGAGATTAGCGCCGACCTGGCACCTTGCGTATCCGGGCACGGCCGTACTCGTGACGACCACCTGATCGGGCCGCCGAGGTTGCGTGTTCAGCCGAGTTCGAGCACGCGCGCGTGCAGCACCTGGCGTTGTTGGAGGGCGGCTCGGACCGCGCGATGCAGGCCGTCCTCCAGATACAGGTCGCCCTGCCATTTCACGACGTGCGCGAAGAGATCGCCGTAGAAGGTCGAGTCCTCGGCGAGCAGCGTGTCGAGGTCGAGTTGCCGCTTCGTCGTGATGAGTTGGTCCAGACGCACGGGCCGCGGGGCGATGTCGGCCCATTGCCGGGCACCCGACCTCCCGTGGTCCGGGTACGGTTTGCCGTCACCGATCCGCTTGAAGATCACAGGCTCAGCCTACCGGGATCGTGGTCCCCGAACCCCCACCCTGTGCCGAAGCGAGGGAGCGGCGTCGCGGATCGGGTCGGCTCGGATGGCCGATCCGCCGGGGCAATCGGGATATTTCTTGCGCTATCGGTGTATTCGCTTTCCGGATCCCGGTGAGCGGAGGAGCGCATGACCGAGCAGGACGACACCGTCGCGACCATCACAGCCGGGTACACCTTCACGGGACCCGCGGTGGAGTTGGGCGCCGCCGTCGTCGCGGGAAGCGCGTACCCGCAGGCGCCGGTGCGGGTCCCGCTCGGGGTGCTCAACCGGCACGGGCTGGTCGCGGGTGCGACCGGGACCGGCAAGACCAAGACGCTGCAACTGATCGCGGAGCAACTGTCCGCGCAGGGCGTCCCGGTCTTCCTCGCCGACGTCAAGGGCGACCTCTCCGGCATCTCCGCTCCGGGGGAGCCCGGGGAGCGGGTCGCCGCACGGGCGGCCGAGGTCGGTCAGGACTGGCAACCCGGCGGATGTCCGGCCGAGTTCTACGCGCTCGGCGGGATCGGTACCGGGGTGCCGATCCGGGCCACGATCACCGACTTCGGGCCGACGCTGCTCGCGAAGGTGCTGGATCTGAACGAGACGCAGGAGTCCTCGCTCGGGCTGATCTTCCACTTCGCCGATCAACGCGGCCTGGAACTGGTGGATCTGAAGGACCTGCGCGCGGTGATCCAGTTCCTGACGGACGATCAGGGCAAGGCGGAGCTCAAGGGGATCGGCGGTCTGTCCGCCGCCACCGCCGGGGTGATCCTGCGCGCGCTGATCACGTTGGAGAACAACGGCGGCGCGGCGTTCTTCGGCGAACCGGCCTTCGACACCGCCGATCTGCTGCGCACCACCTCCGACGGGCAGGGTGTGGTCTCGCTGCTCGAACTCGCGGCGGTACAGGACAAGCCGCAGTTGTTCTCCACCTTCCTGATGTGGCTGCTCGCCGACCTGTTCCACGATCTGCCCGAGGTCGGCGACCCGGATCGGCCGCGCCTGGTGTTCTTCTTCGACGAGGCGCATCTGCTGTTCACGGGCGCGTCGAAGGCGTTTTTGACCGCGATCACCCAGACCGTGCGGCTGATCCGGTCGAAGGGGGTCGGGATTTTCTTTGTCACGCAGACGCCGCGTGACGTGCCCGCCGATGTGCTGTCCCAGTTGGGCAATCGGGTCCAGCACGCGCTGCGCGCCTTCACGCCGGAGGACGCGAAGGCGCTCAAGGCCACCGTGTCCACGTTCCCGCGCTCGTCCTACGACCTGGAGCAGGTGCTCACCCAGGCCGGCACCGGCGAGGCGGTGGTGACCGTGCTCGGCGAGAAGGGTGCGCCGACGCCGGTGGCCTGGACCCGGCTGCGGGCGCCGCGGTCGCTGATGGCGCCGATCCCGGAGGAGGCGATGCGCACGTTGGCGGCGAACTCGCCGCTGTTCCCCACGTACGGCACCGCCGTCGACCGCGAGTCGGCGTTCGAGAAGCTGACGGCGGCCCAGGCCCAGGCCCAGGATCAGTCCCAGGCGCCCGCGGAACCCGCAAAGACGCCCGCGCCCGACGAACCCGCGCGCGGGCGAGCCCGGGAGGAGAAGCCGAAGCCCGGGATGGTCGAGCAGATGATGGGCAACTCCGCGGTGAAGTCGATGTTGCGCTCGATGGGCACCCAGATCGGCCGGGAGATCACCCGCAGCCTGTTCGGCACCGCCCGCCGCAAACGCTGACGGGCGGGTCGACGAGGGGCCGGGTTCAGCGGCGCGGCATCTTCGCGAACGCCTCGATCCAGAAGCGCTGTTTGTCCACCGATTGGCCGACCAGATAGCTGGAGCGTAGCTTGGGCGGCAGGCCGGCGAGCAACTGCGCGACGGTGTCCATGTGTTCGCGCAGCTGGGACAACTCGGCGTTGGCCAGCACCTGGTGCACGATGTCGGTGTCGTCGGTGCCCTCGCCGGACTCCTCGTTGGCCGCGTCGAGTCGGCGCACCCATTCGTCGAGGTTGGCGGAGATGTCGCCGAGGCCGGTGGCCGGGTTCTCCGCGAACCTGGCTTCCAGGGCGTTCAGCGGCACGGGCGCGTATTCGCCGTCGCCGAGGTAGACCTTGGCCATCTCCAGCGGCAGGTCGCGCTGGTGCAGCTTGATCAGCCGCTCCAGGGTGCGCTTGGTGATCCAGTCGCGGCCCTCGTCGTCGATGTCGTTCTTCCACCACTCCAGCACCGTCTCGGCGACCGGGCCGTAGGTGGCGATCAGCCACTCGTTGGCCGGGATGTCCTCGGGACGAATGGTCAGCGACGCGGTGAAGCGGGTGGCCTGGGCGATGTTGTTGCGCGAGACGAGCATCTTGCGGCCGAGGTGGTACGGCGGGTTCTGCAGGGCTATCTGGGCGCGCAGGCCGGGGATCGGGCGGCCGGCGATGGACCACTCCTGGGTGACCTCCATCAGCTTGGCGAAGGTGGACTTGTCCTTGGGCCGGTTGTATTCGTCCCAGACGATCACCTTGGCGCCGGGATCGGTGAACTTGGCCGCCAGCAGGTTCTCCAGCGAGCCGTCGGGGGTGGGCACGGGCGCGCACAGGTCCTCGACGTTGGTCACCGGCAGCGAGAAGTAGAGCGGATCGTGGCCGAGTTCGGCGCGCACCACCTCGCGCACCACCTCGGTCTTGCCGCAGCCGGGCGGACCCTGGATCAGCACCGACCAGCGGCGGTGGATCGCCTCGCGGACGATCCGGCGCACGGCGTCGGGGGTCTGGTCGGGGTTGCGCACGCCCAGGCCGGAGGCGATCCGGTCGAGCACCTCGTCGGTGCGGTCCGGGCCGGGGGAGCCGTCCTTCTTGGTCTCGGTCAGCGCCAGCCGCTCGCCGTTGACCAGCGGCAGCCCCCACACCAGCGGGAAGCCGGCCAGCGCGCAGTCGATCACGTGCTCCAGCGTGCGCGGGGACATCAATTGGCGCAGCGCCGGGGACAGGCTGGTCCACACCTGGAAGACCTGGGTCAGGTCGGTGCCGGCGAAGCGCTCGGCGAGCTTGTAGCGCCACGCGGTGTCCGTCGCGGTGATCTTGACCGTGACCATGCGGTCCAGGATGGCCAGGTCGGTACGCCGGGTCGCGGTCTCGGCCAGCGACTCGTTGTCGGTGAGGAAGACGCCCACGCAGCCGAGTTGGCGCAGGTCGTGTTCGCCGAGCGTCCAGTTGCAGGCGATCTGCATGAGCTGGGACTGGATCGTCTCGCCCGCCTGCAACGCGTCGTCGATCAGCAGCACGAAGCGTTTCCCGGGCCGCAGTTGACGCATGATCAGCTGACGCAGCACCAGTTCGCCGGTGCGCGCGTCCCGGACGGGCGCGTTGATCAGCAGGTCGTCGGGGGTCAGGTTGGCGGCCGGGACGAAGACCAGGACCGTGTCCTCGTGCCGGTCCGGGATGTGGCTGAAGAACGTGGCGGTCTTGCCGATGCCGTGTTCGCCGAAGATCTGCCCGGTCTGGCCGAGGTCGATCATCGCGTCGATGAACTCCTCGAGCTTGGACACGCCCTTCCACCCCTTGGGGCGCTCGGGAAAGGTGGCGGTGACCTTCCACTTGGGCTCGGACACGGGTCGGCCGGCGCGCGTGGTGTCAGCGGTGATCGTCATGGTTCCTTCCGGGGGCGGCCGCACGGCGTGCTGCTGCGGAGGGCTCTTCGGCCGGGGGCGTCGGTCGGCGCGGGCATCGGTCGGCGCGGTGTGTCGGCATCGGCGGCCCCGATCAGTGGTCGCCGGTGACGACGCGGTGACAGTCCATGGGCGGGTCGTGCCGCTCGGGCCAGTCGTCGCCGCCCTCGGTGATCAGCCAGATCCACTTGTCGGGGTCGGCAGGGGTGATCGGCGGCGCGTAGCCGTCGGTGAGCATCACCACCGCGTCCACCGATTCCTCGAACCGGCCCGATCCCTCGATCGCCAGCCGTCCCTCGACGTAGTCGGCGACGTTTTGGAAGTTCGTCCCGCCGCCGCCGAGCACCCGCTCGCCCGGCTTGAACGGCATCACCGTGCCGTCGAAGCTGAGCCAGTGCGTCTCCACGCCCTCGGCCTTGCCGACCAGTTCGGTCAACCAGCCCACCACGTGGTCGGGCATCGAGCCCGAGGTGTCGTAGGCGATCACCACGACCTTGGTGCGCTCCAGACCGCGTCGGGCGAGCATCGGGTCGTGGCCCAGCGCGGCGAGCAGCGCGCCGCGCTTCTTCGGATATACCAGCCGCTCGCCTTCGCGCAGCTTGGAGGCCAGTACGTCGACCAGCCACTGCTGCCACCACTCGACCCGACGGGTGCGCTGGGTCTCGCCGCGCAGGAAGCCGGCCCCCAGATCGCCCCAGAGCTTGGAGGTGCGGTCGGTGGCGCCGTCGGTGCGCGAGAGCAGGTCGAGCAGCTCCCGCCGGGCCAGCCGCTCACCCCGCCGCGCCGCCAGCAGCACGCTGCGCAGCACCTCCGAGGCCACCCGGTCGACCGTCTCGCCGTCCATGCCGTCGTGGAGCCCGGTGCCCTCGCCCAGGATCACGTGTACGCACAGCGGGGGCGGTACCGGCGGGTGCTTCATGCGCTTGAGTTCGGCGTAGACCGTCGCGTCGGTGTCCACGAAGTCGTCGTAGGGCAGCGACTCCAGGCCCCGGTCCTGTAGGTCCTTGACGTAGGCGCGGTGGATCTCGCGCGGGTCGATGCCGGTCGGCTCGCCGATCTGCGCGCCGGTGTCCGGGTCGACCCGCCGCACGATCGGCAGCGACGTGCGGCCGAGGCGGGTCATCGCGACGTGGTTGATGGTCACCTCGGCGGCGAGCGTGAACACCGGGTCGGCGCGCAGGTCGGCCTCGGCGAACAGGTGCCGCTGGATCAGGTGCCGTGCCTCGTGGAAGAGCACGAACTTGACGCCGTCCAGGCCCAGATCGCAGAAGAACCGCGGGTTGTAGAGCAGCAGGCAGGTGCCGTCGCCGGAGGCCATCACGGCGGCCGTGTCGATCGCGGTGGTCGGGATGTGGTGGTGGCACTTGGTGTACAACCACGAGGCGATGACCGACAGTTCCATGCCGAAGTCGAGCAGCGCCTCTTCCTTGAGCTTGCGGGCCCGCGCGATCACCTCGTCGTCGGCCGGTCGCCAGGCCTCCAGCGCCCGACGGTCGGTCAGGCTCACGATCGGCGCCTGCGGGGCACGTTCGCCGTACGCCACGTCCGTCACCTCCCCTCGGTGTCCCTCGATGATTCCAGTGCCGACCGACACCCGCTCGAGTGGTCCGGACACCGCCGTCGGTTCCACATTGTGGGCCGCACCGGGGGCCAGGGTCAGGGGGTTTTCCCGCGTTCGCGCCTCACCCGGCGGCGATGAACTCGCGGATCCTCGCGACGAACTCGTCCTGCTTCTCGAACATCACCACGTGTCCGGAGTCGATCTCGACGTACGAGCTGTTCGCGATCGCGTCGTGCAGGGCCCGGCTGTGCTCCACCGGGATGGTGGCGTCCTGCGCGCAGCCGACGACCAGCGTCCGGGTCCGGATCCGCGGCAGCAGCGGGCGGATGTCGAGGGCCACGTCGTAGTCCACGTGTCGCAGCGTGCCCGGGGTCGGCGTCATGTTCCGCGTCATCGCCTCGACCGCGTCGCGACCGATCGAGTTCAAAAAGCCCCGGCCGAAGCCGGTCATCGTGACGAACCGGGAGAACGACTCGGCGTCGGTGTCCCCGAGCCGGCGCCACAGCGCGAAGGTGTTGCGCAGGTATTCGTCGCCCTCGGTGTACGCCCACCCGGCGACCAGGATCAGTCGGTGCACCAGGTCCGGCCGCAGCGCGGCGACCGCGGCGACCACGGTCGCGCCCATCGAGAAGCCGAGCAGGTCCACGGGGCCGAGGTCGGCGTCCTCGATCACCGCGATCACCTGGTCGGTCAGGATCTCGACGGTCAGCGCGCCGCCGTCGTCGACGGTGGCGTCGGTCCCGGACAGGTCCGGGGCGATGACCACCCGGTCCCCGTCGAGGAGGGGGATGGTCGAGCCCCAGTTCACCGGCACCCCCACGGACCCGGTCCCGTGCACGAGCAGCAGCGCGGGGCCGGCGCCGGAACCGGAGACGGCGTAGTGGACCTGGGCGTCGGCGACCTTGACGACGGGCATGGCGAACTCCTTCACGAAACGGCGGGTGTCGAACGACGAACGGCCGGTGTCGAACGACGTCGGGCATCGGCTCCGACACCCGAACCCTGCCGCCGGGGCCTTCGGCCCGGGAGAGCATCGCCGACCCTGGGATCGGCGGTCCCAGGGTCGGCGATGCGGCGATGCGCGACGATGGGCGCATGAAGATTGTTCGGGACCAGCTCGCCGACTTCCTGCGGCGCTCCCGGGAGCGGGTCTCGCCCCAGGAGGTGGGGCTGCCCGCCGGGCCTCGGCGGCGTACGCCCGGCCTGCGCCGGGAGGAGGTGGCGCAGCTCACCGGAATGTCGGCCGACTACTACATCCGCCTGGAGCAGGCCCGCGGGCCGCAGCCGTCCACGCAGATGCTCGGCGCGCTGGCGCGGGCGTTGCGGTTGAGCGACGACGAGCGGGATCACCTGTACCTGCTGGCCGGGCATCGCCCGCCCGCGGCGCGGACCGCCGGCGACGAGGTGGCGCCGGCGCTGCTGCATCTGCTGGATCAGCTGGACGCCACGCCCGCGCAGGTGCTCGACGACCTCGGTGACGTGTTGGCGCAGAACGCGATGGCGCAGGCCCTGCTCGGCGGGGTGTGTACGGTCTCGGAGCACGGCCGCAACGTGGTGTGGCGGTGGTTTGCCGACGCCCGACAGCGGGCCGCGTATCCGGCCGAGGAGCACGAGTACTACAGCCGGCTGCACGTGGCCGACCTGCGGGCCGCCGCCGCGCACCGGCCGGACGACGCGGCGGTGACGCGGCTGGTGAGCCGGTTGCGCGAGGCCAGCGACGAGTTCGCCGAGTTGTGGGATCGGCACGAGGTGGCGGTGCGGCGGCACAGCCGGATGCGGGTGTTGCACCCGGTGCTCGGTCTGGTGGAGGTGGACTGCCAGGTCCTGATCACCCCCGAGGACAACCGCCGGGTGGTGCTGTACACCCCGGCCCCGGGCGATGACCTGGCCGGTCGGCTGGCCCTGCTGCGCCGACCAGCGGGCGGCGACACCCTGGCGTTCGGCTGAGTCGGCGGCGGCCGGCCCGGGGTGGGCCGGGCCGGTGTCGAATGGTCAGCGGGCGAGCAGCGCGTTGAGGTCGCCGTACGGGATCGCGTCGGCGAGGCCGGTGTAGGTGCCGCTGTCGTACAGCTCCCGCGCCGCGCGGCGGACCACGGCGTAGGCGGCCTCGGCGACGGCGGAGCCCAGGCTGACCCGGGCCACGCCGAGCCGGCCGAGTTCGGCGACGTCGGGGGCGCCGGGGCCGACCAGGATGTTGAGCGGGGCGGTCAGGGACGCGGTGAGCGCGGCGATGGTGGGCGGGTCGACCACGCCGGGGACGAAGATGCCGTCGGCGCCGGCGGCGAGGTAGGCGCTCGCCCGGTCGAGCGTCTCGCGCAGGCGGTCGGCGGGCTCGCCGGTGCCTCGGAGGTAGGTGTCCACCCGGGCGTTGAGGTAGAGCGGGACGTCGGCGGCGTCGGCGGCGGCCCGGGCGGCGGCGATGCGCTCGGCCTGGTCGGCGATCGGGCGCAGCGGTGTCGGGCCGCCGTGCGAGGCGTCCTCCAGGTTGATCCCGACGGCGCCGGCGGCGAGCACGCCGCGCACGGTCTCGGCGACGCCGTCCGGGTCGACGCCGAAGCCGCTTTCGATGTCCGCGGTGACCGGTACCTCGACCGCGGCCGCCACGCGGGCGATCAGTTCGAGGGCCCGGTCGCGGCCGAGGAGGTCGCCGTCGGCGGCGCCCAGGCCCCAGGCGACGCCCGCGCTGGTGGTGGCCACCGCGCGGGCGCCGGCCTCGACGACCAGGCGGGCGCCGGCGGCGTCCCAGACGTTGGCCAGGGCGAGGGGCGCGGAACTCGTGTGCAGGGCGCGGAAGGTCAGGGCGGTGTCACGCGGGCTCGTCATGGCCCCACTCCATCAGCCCGACCGGGCCGCGGCCGGCGGTTTTCCGCCGGCATCCC
The DNA here is from genome assembly GCF_044334985.1 of Embleya sp. NPDC020630. Classification (NCBI taxonomy): domain Bacteria; kingdom Bacillati; phylum Actinomycetota; class Actinomycetes; order Kitasatosporales; family Streptomycetaceae; genus Embleya; species Embleya sp. NPDC020630. The sequence goes on along the minus strand of NZ_JBIRUB010000038.1, from coordinate 26,732 downwards.
CTGGGCACGCGCTAGCGGGCCACGCGGGCGCAGATGTCGTCGGTGCCGCCGTGGAGCATGGTCAGGGTCTTGGTGCGGTCGGCGGTGATGTCCAGGATGTACACGCCGTCGATGGTGTAGACGCCGCGCGGCATGTTGCCGCCGTTCGCGCGGAAGGTGGTGAGTACGGGGCCGAGCGCCAGCCAGCGCTGGGAGCCGTCGAGGCGATAGTCGACGACGGCGCTGCCACCGGCGTCGGCGTCGAAGTGGGTGCCGGTGTCGGTGTTGGTCACCCGCATGACCAGGGGGCCCTTGTACGCGACCCGTTTCGGGGTGCCGTCGGGGTGGGTTTCGAGGACTCGTTGCACCACCTCGTCGAGGATCGCCTCCGCGTGTACGGGGAAGTCGCAGCGGGCACCGGCCGGGTAGTCGAACGGCGGGGTGGGCGGGGCGGGTTCCCAGGCGGAGGGGGCTTCGGTCGTGCTCTCGGCCGCGGTCGGGGTGGGGTCGGCGGCCGATGCGGGCGCCGTTGCGGCGCTGCCGAGGAGGGCGGCAAGTACCGTCAGGGTGAGGAAGGTTCGGCGCATGGGCTTCCTTTGCGAGGTGGGGTGCGGTCGACCCGCCCGATTCGGGGGGCGTCGCCCAGCCTCCGCCCCCGCGCTGACCGGATTCTCACCACGCGGGGCCGGTGGAGGTGGTCATGGAGTTTCGGTTGCTCGGTGCCTTTGAGGCGTGCCACGAGGGGCGGAGCGTGCTGGTGGGCACGCGCCGTCAGGAACGGTGTCTGCTGGCCCTGCTGCTCCTCGACGCCGGGAGCGTGGTCGGCACGGAGCGGCTGATCGACCTGATGTGGCAGGAGAGTTCGCCTGCCTCGGCGCGTGGCACGGTGCACACCTACATCGGTCGGCTGCGGGCCCGGCTTGCGCCGTACGGGTTGCGGGTGCGGACCCGGCACGGTGGTTACACGGTGGATGCCGGCGCGCATGCCGTGGATGTACGGGAGTTCCTGGACCTGGTCGGACGGTCGGGACGCGCCGCGGATCCGGCGGAGCGTTTGCGGTGTCAGGATCGGGCGCTGGCGCTGTGGCGGGGGCCGCTGCTCGCGGACGTGATCGACGATCGGCTGCGCGGTCGGCTGGCCGGGCGGCTGGACGAACTGCGCGTGTCCGTGCTGGAACAGCGTGCCGAGGCTCGGCTCGCGATGGGGTTGCACGATCGGGTCCTGGCCGATCTGGCGCCGGTGGCCGAGGAGTTCCCGGCTCGGGAGCGGCTGGTGGCGGCCCGGATGACCGCGCTGAGTCGCGCCGGTCGCCGGGCCGAGGCGCTGGAGGCGTACCGGCGTACCCACAAGGTGCTGGTGAGCGAACTGGGCATCGAGCCGGGGCCGACGCTGACCACGCTGCACGAGCGCATCCTGCGCGGTGACCCGAGCCTGGATCGGCCCTCGGCGCCGGTGTACGCGGTGCGGGTCGGGGAGGAGTGGCTGCCCTGGAACACGAGCGGGGATCCGGCGCTGGAGTTCTGCAACACGTACGCGGGCTGGGGTGGCCCCGAGCGCCCGGGCGCGGACTGGTTGCGCGGCTACGCCACGCTGGCGGTGTGGACGGGGCATCTGGACCTGGCCGACGAGCGGCTGGTCGCGTGGCTGCGTCGGCGGGCGGAGGAGCGGCCCGTCGAGGCCGCCGCAGCACTGGCGCGGGCGCGGGAGTTTCGGGCCGATCTGTACGCCTGCCTGACCGATCCGCAGGACGTGCGCGCGTTCAACGCGGTGGCCGAGACGGCTCGGGAGGCGGCCGGGGCGGCGGTGTTCCGGCGCGGCGAGGACGGGCTGGGGCGGTGGCGGTTGTCGCCGGCGGCGGGGTTGGCGCTGCCGATCTACGCGGTGGCCCGCAGCGCGGCCGAACTCCTGGCGGATCCGCGCCGGTTTTTCGTCCGCAGGTGTCCGGACGAGGCGTGCGGCTGGCTGTTCCTGGATGCGAGCGGGCGGCGTCGCTGGTGCAGCCTGGCGATCTGCGGCAACCGCTGTCGGGGCGCGCAGTGATCGTCGGCGGCGGAACCGTGTGGGATGGCGGCGTTTCGGCTGGTGAGGGTGTTGCGGGCTGGGGCCCGGGGGTGCGGTGGTGGGGCGCCCCGGTGCGGCGGTTCGCCGCTGAATTGCGCGTCGCCGGGGGCGGCGGGACGCTGGACGGGTAAGCCCTGCGGCGTTCGGCGAGTCCTGCAGGCCCGGCGGCGCCGGGGAATCGGCGCATGATTGCTTCCCGAGGGCCGGTCGGCGCGCGACCGGACGGGTTCGCGGTCCGCGTCCCGTCAGGGAGATGGTCATGGACGGCAAAACTCTCGAAGACATGCGCACCGCGCTGCGCGGGCCGGTGATCGGGCCGCACGACGCGGAGTACGACGCGGCGCGCGGTATCTACAACGCGATGATCGATCGGCGTCCGGCGGCCGTCGTGCGGTGCACGGACGCGGCGGACGTGATGGCGGCGGTGGACTTCATCCGCGACCACGACCTCGAACTCGCGGTGCGCGGGGGCGGCCACAGCGGTGGCGGGCTGTGTGTGGTCGACGACGCGGTGACCGTGGATCTGCGGCCGATGCGCTGGGTACGGGTCGATCCCACCGCGCGCACCGCCCGGGTCGGTGGCGGCACCCTGCTCGGCGATCTCGACCACGCCACGCACGCGTTCGGCCTGGGCACCCCCACCGGAATCATGTCGACGACGGGTGTCGGCGGGCTCACCCTGGGCGGCGGACACGGATATCTGACCCGCCGGTACGGGCTGACCGCGGACAACCTGGTGGCCGCGGACGTGGTGCTCGCCGACGGCGGCTTCGTGACCGCGAGCGAGAGTGAACACCCCGACCTGTTCTGGGCGCTGCGCGGCGGTGGGGGCAACTTCGGGGTGGTCACCTCGTTCCGCTTCCGGCTGCACGCGGTGAATATGGTGACCGGCGGCGTCACCGTGTGGCCGGCCGAGCGCACGCGCGAAGTGCTGCGGTGGTACCGCGAGTTCCTGCCGCAGGCGCCCGAGGAGCTGTACGGCTTCTTCGCGCTGCTGACGGTGCCGCCCGGGCCGCCGTTCCCCGAGGAGATCCACGGGCGCGCGATGTGCGGCGTGGTGTGGTGCTGGAGTGGCGATCCGGACGCGGCCGAGCGGGTACTCGCCGTGGTGCGCGAACCCGGCGCGCCGGCCTTCCACTTCGCCGCACCGATGCCGTACCCGGCGTTCCAGTCGATGTTCGACGAGTTGATCCCCGCCGGCCTCCAGTGGTACTGGCGCGGGGACTTCTTCGATCGCATCACGGACGACGCGATCGACGTGCACGCCGGGTACGCGGAGAACCTGCCGACGGCGCTGTCCACGATGCACCTGTATCCGATCGACGGGGCGGCGCATCGGGTGGATCGCGACGACACCGCGTGGGACTACCGGGACGCGGTCTGGTCCGGGGTCATCGGCGGTGTCGATCCGGACCCGGCCAACGCGGGGACGATTCGGCGGTGGTGCGTGGACTACTGGCAAGACCTGCATCCGCACTCGATGGGTGGCGCGTACGTCAACTTCATCGGTGAGGGGGAGGGCCACGATCGGGTCGAGGCGACATATCGCGGGCACTACGACCGGCTGGCCGAGATCAAGCGCAAGTACGACCCGGGGAACCTCTTCCACGCGAATCAGAACATCGTGCCCGCGCGATAGGACCGGCTTTCGCGGATTCGGGCCGACGGGGGGCGTCTGGGGGTGTGCCCTACCCCCGGGGTCCGGAATACCCGCTGTGCGCGGTCGTTTTCGGCGGCGAGGATGTGGTCATGACCCAGACGACCACATCATCCCCGGTGGCGGCCGTGCCGCGTGAGATTCCGCAGGAGCCGGGGGTGTTTCGGCTCTTTTTGCGCCGACTCGGGTTCGTGCTGGGCGGGTTGCCGCTGGGTGTCGCCGCGTTCGTGGTCGGGCTCGGCGGGTTCGCGATCGGCGCGGTGGGCTCGGTCCTGGTGTTCGGGATCCCGGTCCTGGTCGGGGTGTTTGCCGCGGCCGGGTGGTTCGCCTCGGTGGAGCGGCGGCGGGTGGAGGCGGTGACCGGTCGGGCTCTGCCGCCGCACGGCTACCGGGCGTCGACGGGTACGGGCTTCAAGGCGTGGCTGCGCGCGCTGCGCGACCCGCAGTCCTGGCGCGATCTGACGCACGCGGTGGTGTCCTTCCCGCTGCGGGTGGTGGGCTTTTGCCTCGCGCTGACCTGGACCGTGGGCGGGCTGGGGGAGGTGCTGTATGCCGCGTGGTCGTGGCCGATCCCGCGCGACGAGGGCAAGCAGGGTCTGCTCGACCTGATGTTCGGCGTCTCGTCGCGGGCCGCCGACATCGCGTTCAACACCGGGATCGGTGTGGTGCTGCTCGCCACGGCGGCGCCGATGACGCGGGCTCTGGTGGCGATCCAGGCCGGACTGGCCCGGGTGTTGCTGACCAATGAGACGGCGGCGTTGCAACTGCGTACCGAGCAGCTCGCCCAGGGTCGGCGCAGTGCGGTGGCGGCCGAGGCGAACACGCTGCGCCGGCTCGAACGGGACCTGCACGACGGGCCGCAGCAGCGGCTGGTGCGGCTCACCATGGACCTGGAGACGGTGGCCCGTCGGCTCGACGACGACCCCGACCGGGCCCGGCCGCTGGTCGCCGACATGATTTCGCAGAGCCACGAGGCGTTGACCGAACTGCGGGCGTTGTCCCGGGGGATCGCGCCGCCGATCCTGGCCGACCGGGGCCTGGTGCCGGCGCTGACCGCGGCGGCGGCGCGGTGTCCGGTCCCGGTGACGCTGACGGCCGAGTTGCCGCAGGGGCGGCGGTTCGCCCCGGTGGTGGAGAATACGGCGTACTTCGTGGTGACCGAGGCGCTGACGAACGTCGCCAAGCATGCCGGGGCCGAGCGGTGTCGGGTGCGGGTGTGGGTGAACGAGCGGGCGTTGTCGGTGGAGGTGCGCGACGACGGGCGCGGCGGGGCGCATCCCGGCAAGGGACACGGCCTGGCCGGGCTGGTCGACCGGTTGGCCGCGGTGGAGGGTCGGCTCGACGTGGTGAGCCCGGTCGGTGGGCCGACGACGCTGACCGCGGAGATTCCGTTGAGCGGGGTGGGGGAGCGTTGATGCGGGTGGTGCTGGCGGAGGATTCGCTGCTGCTGCGGGAGGGCCTGGTGCGCCTGCTCGAGGAGACCGGCGCGGAGGTGGTCGCGGCGGTCGGCGACGGCCCGTCCCTGGTGGAGGCGGTGGCCGCGCACCGGCCGGACGTGGCGGTGGTCGACGTCCGGATGCCGCCGACCTTCACCGACGAGGGCCTGCGGGCGGCCCTGCGGATCCGTCGCGAGGTGCCGGGGACGGCGATCCTGGTGCTGTCCCAGTACGTCGAGGAGAGCTACGCCGGCGACCTGCTGGCCGACGGCGGCGGCGTCGGCTACCTGCTCAAGGACCGCGTCTCCCGCCTGGACGAACTCTCCGACGCGCTCACCCGGGTCGCGGCCGGCGGCACCGTCCTGGACTCGGAGGTCGTCTCCGCCCTGTTCACCCGCCGCCGCGACGACCCACTGGCCGCCCTCACCCCGCGCGAACGCGAAGTACTCGCCCTGATGGCCGAGGGCCGCCGCAACACCGCCATCGGCCGCACCCTGTCCCTCACCCAGGGCACCATCGAGAAACACATCTCCGCCATCTTCGACAAACTCGCCCTCCCCCCATCCGACGACGACCACCGCCGAGTCCTCGCAGTCCTCACCTGGCTCCGCACCAACCCCTGACCCGAGCACGGCAACTCCCGAATGGGAATCGATCATTCCGTTACCAGCCGGGTGGCAACGGGCAACCTGCACGGAACCCGGCTTTGCGTCGCTGACGGGCTTCGACGCCTGGGCCCACGGGACGACGGCCCCGGCGGACCCGTACCTCTATCCGGGCACCCTTGGCTCGTTGAAGCCGAACCGGCCCTGAACCGAGGGGCTTTCGGACGAGCCGAGGTAGGCCAGGACGGCGAGGACGCGGCGGTTGGTGTCGTCGTCGGGCGGGAGGCCGAGCTTGGTGAGGATGTTGCGGACGTGCTTGCCGACGGCCGGTTCGGAGATGTCCAGGACGCGCATGATCGCGGCGTTGGACAGGCCTTCGGCGATCAACGCGAGGACCTGGCGTTCGCGCGGGGAGAGCGCGGCGACGGGTTCGGCGCGGCGGCGCAGGAGACGGGTGACGACCTGGGGGTCGACGGCGGTGCCGCCCGCGGCGACGCGGCGCAGGGTGGCGGCGAAGTCCTCGACGTCGACGATGCGGTCCTTGAGGAGGTAGCCGATCGCGCGTCCGCCGCCACCGGCGAGCAGTTCGGCGGCGCCGTCGGGCTCGATGTACTGGCTGAGGACGACGATCGGCAGGGCCGGGAACGTGGCGCGCAGCGCGAGTGCGGCGCGCAGGCCCTCGTCGGCGAACGCCGGGGGCATGCGGACGTCGGTCAGTACGAGATCGGGGACCCGCTCGTGGACGGCGGCGGTCAGCGCCGCGCCGTCCGCGACGGCGGTCACCTCGAAGCCGAGGCGCTCGAGCAGCCCGGTGAGGCTTGCCCGGAGCAGGACGGTGTCCTCGGCCAGGATCAGGCGCAGCGGGTTCACCGGTCGTCCTCCTGTGGATGGGGCGGGCACGGGATCGTCACCCGCACGAGGGTCGGCCCGCCCGGGGGGCTGGACACCCGGATCGTGCCGTCGACGACCGCGACCCGGTCGGCGAGCCCGCTCAGCCCGGTGCCGTCGGCGAGGCGGGCGCCGCCGCGTCCGTCGTCCTCGACGTCGACGGTCAGCCGGCCGTGCCGTACGCGGGCGGTGAGCCGGATGTTGTCGGCCGCGCTGTGCCGGAGCGCGTTGGCCAGCGCCTCGGCGGCGGCGAAGTACGCGGCGGTCTCGACCGCTCGCGGTGGACGGTGCGGCAGGTCGATGTCCGTGCCGACGGGCAGCGGGCAGAACTCGGCGAGTTCGTACAGGGCCGCGCCCAGCCCGCGGTCGGTCAGCACTTGGGGGTGGATGCCGCGGATCAGTTCGCGCAGGTCGGCCATCAGGGTCTTGGCCTGGTCGTGCGCCCTGGCGACGGCCTGCCCCGCCGGGGAGTCGGCGGGCAGGTCCATCCGGGCGAGGCCCAATTGCAGGGTCAGGCCGAGGAGTTGCTGCTGGGCGCCGTCGTGCAGGTCGCGTTCGATGCGGCGGCGCTCGGCGGCGAAGCCGTCCGCGAGGCGGGACCGGGAGCGGGTGACCTCGACGAGGCGGGTGGCGAGCGGGTCGGGGCGGGGCTCGACCAGGGTTCGGGACAGGGCGGCCTGCGCGCGGACGAGGGTGGTGAGAACCACGAGGCCCAGGACGCCCGCGGCGAGCCCGGCGGCGCAGTACGGAAGCGCGTCGGGGACACTGCGCGCGTGGCCGATGCCGAGCGCCACCGGGCCGCCGCTGCTGCGCGCGACCACGAGCGGCGCGGCGAGCCATACCGGGCACAGGACGGCCCAGGTCGCCGCGAGCAGCACCAGCCCGGGCCCGGCGACGGCGACCAGGTACCCGGCGGCGACCTCGCGCCAGGCGCGGGCCGTGGTGTACCTCGCGCGGAATCGAACGGCGCGGGGGCTCGGCTCGGGCTCGGCCGGTGCGGCCGGCGCGGATGCCAGTACGCGCAGCCGGCGGCGTTCCAGGGCGGCCAGCGGAGCCGCGGCCAGGGGCGCGACACCGACGGTCAGGAGGATCCCGAACAGCAGGAGCGCGGCACGGCGGACGGCGTCCGCCCACGAGGAGATGTCGGCGGGCCGGGTGCACGCCATCAGCACCGGCGTCGCGAATGTGCCGAGGACGACCAGGGCGAGGAGGCCGACGGGCAGGCCGAGGGCGAGGTAGGCGAGCCCGCGTCGCAGCCGTCGCAGCCGTCGCCGCAGGCCCGCGCCGGCGCTGCCGTCGGCAGGCGCGTGGTCGGCGGTCGCGCGGCCCCCGGACCGTCGGCTGCGGAGCAGGGCGGACGATGGCACGGCGGGTCCTCTCGTGATCGTTGGCAGCGGTGCGCAAACCGTACCCACCGGGCCGTCGAGCCCGCCTGGCCTTCCGGTCGCGCGCCCGGCGTCCGTCGACGCGGCTCGCGCGGTTCGAACGGCCCGCTCCGACGGACCGTGGCCCTCACGTACGCGCCCCGGCGACTCGCACCGGCCGCTCCCGCGTCGCCTTTCGCGTGGTCACCACGGCGGCCACCACCGTCACGGCGAACGCGCCCGACACGGTGGTCGCCACCATGCCCCACGGCACCACCACGATCGCCGTCCCCGTCGCGGCAGCCGTGCTCCTGGCCGTGCCGGCCATCCCCGCGGCCGCGACGAGACCGCCGAGCAGGAGGCCGATCGTGGTCACGGCACAGGCTTCGACGAGGGCCATCCGTACCACCTGCGGGCGTTCGAGGCCGCCGAGCCGCACGACCGCGAACTCGGTGCGGCGTTCGGCCGTGGCGATGACCAGCGCGTTGACCACGCCGATCAAGGCGTAGACGCCCGCGAGTGCGAGCAGTACCGCGAAGATCTTGTCGTTGCCGTCCTGCTGCGCATCGGCTCTGCCCTGCGCCCATCGCGCCACGCTGGTCGACGTGCCGAGACCCGCCGCGCGGATCCGCTTCGCGACCTCGGCGGCGGACACGCCCGGCGCGACCGTCAGTACGGACTCCGCCGGCGCGGCGGCCACGAGATCGGCGGGCAGCGCCTCGCGCGGAATCAGGAACTCGTCGCCGATGTCCAGCGTTTCCGGCAGTACCGCGACCACCCGCAGGGTGCGCTCGTGCCCCGCGACGTCGACGCTCACCGTGTCTCCGACGCGCGGGGGACGGTAGCCCTCGGCGGCCACCGCGGAGCCGACGGCCACGGTGTCGCCGCGCAGGTCCGCCAGCGAGCCGGACGCGGGCGCGAGCGTACGGGCCCGTGCGTAGGCGGCCGGGTCGACGGCGATCACCCGCTCGTCGAACACGTGCGGCCGGGCGGCCCCGGCGCCGTCCCGGCGCACCTCGGCGGTCACCGGCACCGGCACGGTCAGCCGGGTCGACACGTCCGCGACGCCCGGGATCCCCGCCAGCCGCGCCGCCCGCGCGCCGTCCGCCGACGTGACGACGAGGTCGCCGCGGGTGAGTTGTTCCTGCTCGACACCGATCGACCGCGCCAATACCCCCAACGCGCCCGACAATCCCAGGACGAGCGAGACGAGGGTGATCAGCGGCGCCGCGACGGCCGCGTTGCGACGCGCGCCGTCGCGGATGTTCGCCTCGGCCAGCGCACCCAGCGCGCTGCGCCGCAACATCAGCCCGAACACCCGTGCCACGAGCGGCACGACCAGCGGAGCGAGCGCCGACAGCGCCACCGCGCCGACGACCGCGAGCGCCATCGCGATGGTGACCGCGCCGATCATGTCGGCGGCCTGCGCGCCGACGGCGAGCACGATCGACAGGGCCAGGCACGACAGGCCGACGCACCACCGGCCCGGCGTCATCACGCGAGCCGCCGCGCCGGTGTCGTGCATGGCCTCCAAGGGGCGGATGCGCCCCGCGCGCCGAGCCGCGTTCCATGAGCCGAGCAGGGCGATGCCGGTTCCGGTGGCGCCCGCGACGAGTACGGCCTTCCAATCCCAGTACGTCGGTCGGAACCCGGCCAGCACGAAGCCGACGTGTTCCAGCAGTCGTACCTGGACCCACGTGGCGATCAGCCCCAGCGGAGCGCCGCACAGCGCACCGACGAAACCCAGCAGCAGCGACTCGGCCGCGAGCAACCGCCGCACCTGGCCGCGGCCGCCACCCAGCACGCGCAGCAGCGCGAGGTCCCGACGGCGCTGGGCGACCGCGAACGCGCAGGTCGAGCCGACGACGAAGACCGCGAGGAACACCACGAGCGGGACCTGAAGCCCCATCAGCATCGCCGCGCCGACGAAGCCTTCGCGCATCTCGTTGCGTTCGGCGTGCGGCAGGTCGGCCGGGATGACCGGATCGGACACCGACATCAACACCAGCAGCGAGGCCTGGACGAGTGCGACGCCCAGCGCGATGGCGACCAGCGCACCCGCGAACAACTGCTTGCGGTCGCGCAGTGTGCTCCAGGAGAGCGTGAACATCGGCTCACACCTCCAGCGACACGAGGCGATCGGCGATGTGCCGCGCGGACGGCCGCTCGATGCGATCGACCACCCGCCCGTCCGCGAGGAACACCACGGTGTCGGCGGCCGCGGCGGCGACCGGGTCGTGCGTGACCATGACGATCGTCTGTCCCGCGTCGTCGCACATGTCCCGCAGCAGCCCCAACACGGTGCGGGCGGACGCCGAATCGAGCGCGCCGGTCGGCTCGTCAGCGAAGAGCACCCTGGGCCGGGTGACCATCGCCCGCGCCAGCGCGACGCGCTGCTGTTGCCCACCCGACAATTCGCGGGGACGATGCCGCCCCCGGTCCGCGAGCCCCACGTCGGCGAGCGCGGACCGGACGTCCTCGCGCCGCACTCTGCGCCCCGCCAGCCGCAGCGGCAGCGCCACGTTCTGTTCGGCGGTCAGGGACGCGACCAGGTTGAAGTTCTGGAACACGAACCCGACCGTGCCGCGCCGCAGTCGGGTCAGTCGCCGGTCGTCCGCGTCGGTCATGTCCTCACCGAGGAGGGTGACGCGACCCGAGTCGACCGTGTCGAGCCCGGCTGCGCAGTGCAGCAGCGTCGACTTGCCCGATCCCGACGGCCCCATCACCGCGACCCAGGCGCCGGCCGCGAGCGACAGGTCCACACCGTTCAGCGCTCGCACCCGCGCGTCGCCGTTGCCGTACCCGCGCACCACCTGCCGCATCTCCAGCACCGGTACATCGGGCCGCGCCGCACCGGGCCGTACCGGCTCCGAACCCCTCGGCGCGTACTTCACTTCGCCACCCGTGCCGCCCACTTCGTCCTCCCGGCCCCGCCCGCCGCCACGGTTCGGGCGGTATTCGAAGTCCATCAACACGGGCGCCCGGGGGCACTCCGGGAGGCAGGCGGATTCCGGGTATCCCTAGGCATACCCGGGGTATCGACGGTCCGCGTTGCCGATGCGTCGGCGTTCCCGCCGTCGTACTACCGGTGCGCGCCGTGCACGATCAGCGCCCAGGCCAGGCAGGCGAACGCCGCCGTGTGCAGGAACGCGCGGACGATGTTCCAGGTCACCCACTTGCCCTCGAAGTCCGCGCGGATCGAGGCCGATTGCCCGGCCCGGTCGGGATCACCGGCCTGCGCGAGTCGGTTGTTGAGGGGCACGTTGACGCCGGCCGTGACCACGAAGGCGACCAGGTACAGCGCGAGCGCCGCGAGTACCCAGGGCAACACGGGCCGACCCTGGTCGCGCCAGGCCTGGACGGCGGCCAGACCGAGAAGGGGGATCGTGCCCATGAACGGAAGCATGAAGACCGGGTTGAGGATGGCCTTGTTGATGCCCCGCATCGCCTCGACGAACGTGTGGTCGGACGAGCGGCCGAGACCCGGCATGACCGAGTAGGAGAAGGCGGCGAACAATCCGGCCATCAGCCCCGCGGTGACAAGGGCGGTGAGCAGCACACCGGTCTGCAGGTGTTCCATGGCGCGTCCTCCTGGTTGCCGGCCACATCGACCACGCGGCCACGAGGGCGTCGCCGCAGCTCAACCATCGGATCCGGAGCGGCTTGTCGGCAACGCCCGTTTCCGCAAGGCGCGTTAACCTGACGGTTAACGTCACGGCCGCTTGCCACGAACCGTGTGGGTCCCCCGACACGGGCTTTCCGGGGGTCAGGCGGCGAAGTACCGGCCAGAACGCGCTTCTTGGCGATCCGGAGCGCTGTCCGGACACGTGTCCGATGCTTTTCGGACAATTCCGTCCGACAGGTTGCCCGGTTCCTGGCAGGATGCCAGCCGAGTGATGCGGTGTCGCCGCGGTGGGTACGTCGGGGCGAGCCGGGGGTGAATGCGGTGACGAGAGGCAGTCGATGGAGTTCGAGGATCGGGTCCCGTTCGTGGTCCGACTGGAGTCCGAGGATCGGCAGGCCCTTTTCGCGCGCGGCACCCGCCTGGTTTTTCCCGTACGCCAGGTGCTTCTACGCCAACATGAGCCTTCGGCGCACGTGCTGATCCTGCTCTCCGGTTGGACGAAGGTCACCTCGGCCGCGGCGAACGGCTACGAGGCGCTGCTGGCACTGCGCGGGCCCGGCGACATCATCGGAGACGGTGCGGCGGTCAGCGGACGGCACCGGTCGGCGACCGTCACGGCTTTGGGGCAGGTGGAGGCATTGGCCGTCGAGACCGAGCAGTTCAACGCCCTTCTCGATGAACGGCCTGGCATCACCAAGAAGTTGCTGGCGCTGACCGCAGACAGGACTCGTGACAGCGACCGTCGGCGTGTGCAGTACGCGGCCATGAACGTGCAGGAACGACTCGCGCTGCTCCTCCTGGAATTGATGCGCGGTCACGGTCGGGACTCCCAGGAGGAGGGGGTGCGACTCACTCCCGGGCTCACCCAGAGTGAGCTGGCGGGTTCCGTGGGCGCGTCCCGGGAAGCGGTCGCGCGTCTGTTGAAAGACCTGCGCGAGCGCGGAATCGTGCGCACCGAGCGCCGCAGCCTGGTGGTCATCAGGCCGGAGGCGCTTCGGAGAATGGCGCGCCATGACGTTCGCTGAGCGGGCACCAGGCCGGTCGGGCGGCAGGTCCCGTTCTGTGCAGACGGTCACAGTTCGACAGTGCCGGTTTCCATCGCGCGGCAACCGTCTCCTCTGACACCGTCTTGGGTGTCCAGCCGGGCCTTGGGAGCCCGTTTCTCCAGCGGAAGGCAGCCATGGGTGAGCCGGTGAACCGAACGATTCTGCTCTTCGACACCGAGCGGTTCAGTCATCGCGACGACGTCGTACAGGCAGTCCTACGGCGGAGTCTGAACGCGATCGTCGACCAGACACTGGTGGCCGCCGGTGTCGAGGCGACGCTCCAGTACCGCGAGGACCGCGGCGACGGCATGATCGTGCTGCTCGGCGCCGATGTGGCCAAGACAGCCGTTCTGCGCTCCCTCCTGACGCTCACCCCCGAGTTGCTGCACGACCACAACCGCCTCGCCTCGCGTAGCGCGCAGATGCGGCTGCGGATGGTGTTGGCCGCCGGTGAGATCACGCACGACCCTCACACCGGCACCGTCGGCGGGATCGTCGGGCACGATCTGAACCAGGCATGTCGGTTGCTCGACTCGGAAGCGCTGCGCACCGCGTTGGCCGAACGCACGGACGAGGAGAGCGTGCTGATGGTCAGTACGCAGGTCTACGAAGGTGTGGTCCGGCACGGTTATCGAGGGGTGCGGCCGGAACATTTCGAACGTATCGAGCTGGAGGTCAAGGACGGTGTGGTCTGCGCGTGGCTGCACAACCGGCACGGGGCAGCGGGTGCTTCGGAGACGGGGGATCAGAGTCGGACTGCTCGACCCGGGTTCGCTTCGCACGCGGCGGCGGGTACGGAAGGAGCGGGTTCGGCAGGAACGGGTTCGGCAGGCGACGTTCCGCAGGCATCCCGGGCGCAGGCCCAAGAGCGGCCCGTAGGGACGGTGTTCCATTTTCATGGGACCCCAGAGGTACACGGCTCCATCGTCGGCGGCGACCAACACGGAGTCAGCGGGGGTCGGGTTACCGGTGATGTCGTCCTCGGCGGCGTCGTCACCAAGGGAGCCCCGGCTTCCGACAGCGAGGACGGCAGGAGGTCGTCGTGAGTCCCGTACAGGGGACACAGGCTCCCGGACGCGATGGGGTCGCGGCGGAACCGGGCCGCGAGTCCACGCCGCCGGAGCCTGCCCCGACACCCGGTGACCCGGAAACGCCCGCGGCTCGCGAGCAGCTCGATCACGACGACGAGGTCGACACCGGCGGCGAACACGCGTGGGACTCGCGACGCGACCTGTACCGGCACAGCCCCGGCATCATGCTGGACCACTCCGCGCGGCTGGGCGGCTCGCTTGTCGGCGGGGATCAGCACGGGGTGAGCGGCGGTCATGTCACCGGCGACGTCATCCTCGGAGGCAGCAAGATCGAATACCACCTCGGTGGCGACGGCGAAGAGACGTCCGGCGAGATCCCTGTCGCCGAGGTCGAGGCGCTCGCCCTGAGCTTTGTTCATTCGACGAGTCCGCAGGACGAGGAGTCCGAGCGGGTGCCGGCCTCATGCGGCGAGGCCGACGCCACGTGGCAACCCGACAGTCCCTTCGGCTTGGCACTCGACCTCCTCCGGCGGCAGCGTGTCGCGGTCATCTCCGGCCCGGCGACGACCGGGCGCCGTACCGCCGCTCTCATGTTGCTGCGTGCCGCCGGATCCGCCACGTATCGGGCGCTGGATCCCGCGCTCTCGCCCGGGCGCTACGCCGGAGAACTTCGTTCTCGATGCGGGCACTTGCTCGCCGACTTCGCAACCAGCGCCGAACGGCCGCTGCGTGAACACCACGTACGGGCACTGAGTGAGAAACTGCACGCCACCGAAAGCCACCTTGTCATCGTGGTCGGGCCTCACCCGGTCGTTCAAGGCGTCGACTTCGTATCGTGGCAGCTGCCCGAACCCGATCGGATTCTGCGCGGACACTTGCGTCACAAGGATCTGGGCGGACGTGCGATCGAGGACCTACTTGCCTTACCCGCGGTTCGGTCGGTGCTCGCGCACCGGCGCCCCGTGGCCGAACTGGCGCGATTCGCCGACCGAATCGCCCAACACGCCTGCGGTGTGCTCTCGTTGGACGGCCTCGCGATGTTCGGTTACTACGCCGCCGAGCGGCAGGTGCGACGGTGGTTCGACGGCATGGATCAGACCCTGCACGACAAGGCGTTCCTGGTTGCCCTGGCCGCCTTCGACGAGGCCCCCTACGCGTTGACCGCCGAGTTGAGCGATGCCTTGTTCGGGCTCTTGCAGCGCATCGAGAATCCAGACGAGCCGGCCTGTATCCCCGTCTTCGGTACCTCCAGCGCCCAGCGTGTCGAGCTCGCTCAGGCGGACCGCTACCAGGAGGCCGAGGAAACCGAGTGGGGGCCGGTACTTCAGACGAAGATCCAGTTCCGGGACCGACTCACCGCCATCACCCTGCTCCGCGAGGTCTGGACCGGACATCCGTCGGCACGTCCCGCCATGGTCGCGTGGCTGCGAAAGCTGGCATTCGATCCTCGTCCGCTCGTTCGCAACCGTGCCGCCTCCACGACCGCCGTACTGGCCCAGGCAGATCTTCCTTCGACCATGGCCCTGCTCATCCAGCCCTGGGCGGCCGACCGACGATTCCGCGCCCGGCTCGCCGCCGCGAGCGCGCTCGCCCTCGCCCATCACCTGGGTGCCCCGCACGTGCCCCACATTCTTCGGGCGTGGTGCGCCGCGCCCGATCACCACATGCGCCGGACGGCGGTACGCACCTACGCACTCGTGGGCGAGACCTTTCCCGGGCACGCCCTCACGGCGTTGATCGAGGCTGTGCGCGCCCTGGAGTCACGAGGCAGCGGTCCGGCTCGTGCGTGGCCCGAGGAAATCGACGAGATAGCCCAATCCGCCGCGACACTGCTGCTCGCCGCAGACCAGTACACGGCCTTGTCGGAGGACGTCGGGCACGCCGACAGCGCGCAGGGCACCGAGGTCACGGGTGGCCGCGGTACGGGTGCCGCAGCGGACACCGCGACCGGGTTGTGGCCCAGGCTGGTGCCGTTGACACGCCACAGCGCCACGCGGGAGTTCGCCCTGCGCACGGTCATCCACGCATGTGGGCCCACGGACGGCCCGCCCGACACCGGACGTCCCCTCCTGCTCGACCTCTTCGCCCGCGCGCGGAGTGCACCGGCGACTCCGGGTGCCTTCCTGCGGCAGTCTCTCGCAGCCCTGTGGCGCAGCATCCTCAACGATCCGATGTCCTCGGTATCCGGTCTCGAAGCCATGCGCCGATGGATTCGGGCCGCCGACCGTGACCCGGATGCCGAACGCGCCCTCGCGGAGCTGCTCCCCATGCTGGCCGTCACCGCCGAGGACGCGAAACGGCTCGTCTATCTCGTGGACAACCTGCGCGGCGGGGAGAGCGAGCAGTTCCCGCCGGCTGTCGCGCGGCGACTTCGCGCGACGTTGCCGGTGCCGGGACCATCGGCGCGGCCGTCCTCCGATCCGACACCGTAGGCGCGGCCGACGCGACACCTGCCCGAACCGAGGTCGATCGTCCGCACTGGTTCGACCCGGCCCCGGCCGACGCGACGAACCCGCACCGGTTCCTGCCGTCCGGACCCTCTCAAGGAGAGCAAACGCATGATGAGCCCGCCCCCGCAGTGGGAACAGAACGCGAACCGGGACACGCACATCGTCGACCCGGTGGTCACCATTCAGGAGCTGTCACGCTTCAGACCGCTGCGCACCACCAGGATCGACTACGCCTTGGTCTTCACCACCGCCAAGGGAGGTCTCGACACCTTCCTGCCGCCGCATCGTCCGAGCCGCGCCGAAATTGCCACCCGCCGGTGGACCAGCGTCTACTCGGTGGATGTGGGCCTGCACGAGGCCCGGGCCTTACTCGCGTTGCCCAGCAACAACGACGCCTTCCCCTTCGAGGTCACCATGGGCTGCGACTGGCAGGTCGCGGACCCGGCGGCGTTCGTCGCCAGTGGCGAACGTGATGTCCCCGCCATGGTGCAGCGGCTCGTCGACGGTCTCATCAGGCCCGTGCTGCGCGCGTACGCGATGGAGGACAGTGCCGTTGCGGAGAAGGACGCACAGGGCGTGCTGGCCGCGGCCGGTCCGCTGGGCACCGCGGCCGGACTGCGCGTGCGGTGCGGCATTCAGGTCCGGCGGGACGAGGCCGCCCTGGAGCATGCCCGGAAACTGCGCGAGATCGAGTTCGCCCGGCAAACGCTCGATCCGCAGCACACGCTGCTGATGCGGGAGGAGGAACTGGCGGCGGAGCGTGCGCTCGCGCAGGGCCGACACCGGCATTTGATCGAACTGCAGACCCAGAACCTGGACCACCAGAGGGAGTTGGTCCGCGGCGAGCAGGAACTGGAACGACAGGCGATCGAGGCGCAGAAGATCCGGTACTACACCCATTACCTGGAGCGGGGCGGACCGAGCGCGATGGCGTTCCAACTCGCACAGCACCCGGAAGACGCGCGTCTGGTCATGGAGAACCTTCGGCAGGATCAACTCAACGCTCTACAGGCCCAATTGCAGGTCGCGCTGCAAGCGCTCGGCGGCGGCCCCGGCGGGTTGGAGGAACACCAGTTGGACGAGCCGCGCAGACTGGCGGCGAACGTCATCAGGGAGGTTCTGAGCGCGAGGCTCGGGCCCATGGCACCCGGCAGGGAACCCGTCGTGGGGGAGGCGCCGTCCGAGACCGCGTCGATCGAGTCCCCCGCCGACGGCGAGGCCGTCACGGCCGATTCGGTGGAGGCCGGCTTCGACACCGGCGATGCGCCGCCGCAGGACGCGGGTGCCGTGTTCGGCTACCGGGTCCCGAATCCGCCGCCGGTCCCATGACGCCCGCAGGGCAGGCGCCGGACTCTCCCGCGCAAACCTTCGACCTGCGTACCGCCGAGCGGCTCCTGAAGGACCTTCGGCAGGAGGCAGCCAGGGTGGACACCAAAAGCTCCGTGCTGGTCGGTGCCCAGGGCATGGTTGTGGCCGTGCTCGTCGGTGTGCTCAGCACGCGTGGTTGGCATCCCGGCGTGCTGGCCGCGCTCGGCCAGTGGTTGTGGTGGACCGGCACGACGTGCCTCGTGGTCTCGCTGTCCGCCCTTTTGATGGCGGTAACCCCGCGTTACCGGGCGCGCGCATGGCAGCCGGGAATGCCCATCACCCACTTCGCCGACATACGGAGCGCCGCCGGCCACAGGCCCACGGCGCTGGAGGAGGCACTGCGGGATACGGAGCGCGCCCCCGAGGCCACGATTCTCGTCGCGCTCACGGAGAACAGCCGGATTGTGGCGGGCAAGTACCGGTCGTTGCGCATCGGTACGGCCTGTTTCGTGGCTGCACTGATCCTGCTGCCGGGCTCCCTCCTTGCCGCGTAAACGACTGCGCGTCTTTTCCGGCATCCAGGACGATCCCCAGGAGATCTACTGTCATGTCTGTGTACGAGCCGGACGCCGTTCCGGAGCCGAGCCCGAACACCGGGGCCGGACCGACTCCTCCGGACACCGGGGCCGGAGCAACTCCCCCTCCGGACACCAGGGCCGGAGCAACGCCCCGGAGAGACGGACCGCCGCCCTACCCGAGCGCTGTCGCACCGCAGGGCAGGGACGGCGCCGCGCCCGCGTGCCCGGAGCGGCCGCCTGTATACCCCGGCTCCGGGGCGGACGTGGAGGCACCACCGGCATACCCGGGCACCGCTGGGCCGGTGGGGGCCGACGTGCCACC
This sequence comes from Embleya sp. NPDC020630, assembly GCF_044334985.1. NCBI lineage: Bacteria > Bacillati > Actinomycetota > Actinomycetes > Kitasatosporales > Streptomycetaceae > Embleya > Embleya sp. NPDC020630. The sequence goes on along the minus strand of NZ_JBIRUB010000038.1, from coordinate 8,381 downwards.
GGAGTACCCGGGCATCGCTATGCCGATGGGGGCGGACGCGCCTCCGGAGTATCCGGGTGCGGCGATGCCGGTGGAGGTCGACGTGCCCCCGGAGTACCCGGGACCCATTCCGCCACCACGCGCGGCGCGGTCGGTACCGCGGCCCGCCGGAGCCGGTCGGGCGTCGCCGAGCGCTCCGCACGTGGCGCCCCCAGGTACGCCGACCTTGAACACCGTGGTACCGCCTCCACGGTTGCCGGCACACATCGAGATCAGCCCCCGAGTCAGTGCCGATGAAGGTAGTTCCGAGCAGGACGACTTGGCGCTGTTGTCCGGACGCAGGCACCTCAAAGCGCGTCAGCGCGGTGTGGACCGCGCCGCGCTCTGGCAACTCGTGGTGACCCTGCCGATCGCGTTGGTCAGTCTGTTCGTCGTGGTGGCTGTGTTCACCGTGATCAGCCCGGTCCTCGGGGCGCTCATGATGGTCGCCTGGCTGATTTCCGGGCCTCTGGTCTTCCACCGGCGCACAGAGGCGTCCATCGCCCGACATTTCATGGGCATGTGTCGCCCGAGCCCGGCGGACGCGCGACGCCTGGAGGAAGTATGGGGGGAGGTGACCCGTAGGGCAGGTGTGCGACAAGAGACCTACGAGCTGTGGATTCAAGAGCGCGGGGAACTCAACGCCACCGCGGCGGCGGGTCACATCGTCGGCGTGACCAGGCACGCGATGGACCGGTTGCCCAACTCCCAACTGGCCGCGATCCTCGCCCACGAGTTGGGTCATCACGTCGGCGGCCACACCTGGGCCGGGATGCTCGCCGACTGGTACGCGCTTCCGGCCCGGACGCTGGGGCGGTGGATCATCGCCGGTCTCTCCAAGCTCGTGTCCTCGAGGAACCGGCACGGCCTCGCCTGGGGCGGTTGTCTTTCCCTGCTCCTCCTGCTGTTTCTCTACACGCTGGCCTTCACGCTGGGGATGTGGTGGCTGGTCCTGCTCGTCGCGGTCGCCCCACTACTCATCTCATGGCTCCACCGCCGTGCCGAAGCCAGAGCGGACGACTACGCGTGCGGCCTCGGATTCGGCGCAGAACTCATGGCAGTACTCGCCCAGGAACACCGCAACCGGACCACCTCGCAGGCAACCGATCCATGGCCGAGATTCCCTCACGCGCCACCGTCCCACGCGAGCAACGCACACATCATGGTGAAGGGAGCCCACCAGGACTACGCGGCACGTCTACGACACCTACAGCGGGGCGTTCCCTCTCAAGGACGGTGACGTTCAAGACAACGTGAGTCCCCACCGGTGATCCAGTGGGGGCTGACGCTTTGCCTGTCCAGGCTGGCGGAGGATACGAGACTCGAACTCGTGAGGGGGTGAACCCAACACCCTTTCCAAGGGGTCATCCGCCGATCCGGCGACGCTCGCCAACGTCCTGGCCTGTGGTGGAGTTGTCGGCTGTCAGCCTCGCGAACGCCGCTGTACGCCGGTGAATGCAACCAGAACTGCAACCAGGGTGGTGGCTCTTGATTGGTTGATCAGGCTGACAACCTCTCCTGCGCCCTTGGAGTTCTCGGGGCCGCGCACCCTACGACTCGGTGATGCTGCGGGCGGTCTGTGGCAGCTCTGGGATGCAGGCGCCTACAGCGCCACTGTCGGCGGGTTCGTCTCGGACAACCCCACGCCGGTGCACGTGAGCGCGCATCCGGTTCGGTCACGTCGCCTGGGCGAGCCGGACGGCGTCGGGGCCGGCCGGGAAGCGCAGTTGGCCGGTCGTGTCGTGGGCGGCGCGCCAGACCGTCTCGGCGACGTCGCTCTCCTGGGTGAACAGATCCTGGCCGGTGAAGTCGGCCATGGCCCCCCTTGCGAACGGCGCGTAGGGCGGCGGGACCAGTTCGTCCGGCGGCCCGCCGGCCATGCCCTTCCCCGCGAAGTTCGTCGTCAGACAGGCGCCCGGCTGGACCGTCTTGGCCCGTACGCCGAAGGGTGCGAGTTCGAGCGCGAGGGACGAGGTGAAGCCCTCGACGGCCGCCTTGCTCGCCTTGTAAACGGCCGAGAGGGGCATGTGGCCCAGCACCACGCTGGAGGTCACGTTGACCACCACGCCGGATCCGCGCTCGCGGAACTGGGGCAGCACCGCCTGCGTCGTGGCCATCACGCCGAACGTGTTGGTCTCGAACACCTCCCGCACGCGGGCCATCGGGGTGCCCTCGAACACGCTGATCGAGGGGATGCCCGCGTTGTTGACCAGGGCGTCGATCGGCCCGGCGGCCTCGAGCGCGGTGGTGATCGTGTCGGGCTTGGTCACGTCCAGTTCGACGATGCGAAGCCGGTCCGACTCGGGCAGGACGTCCGGACGCCGGCTTCGCATCGTCGCGATGACGTTCCACCCCTGCGCGTGGAAGTGGAGGGCGGTCGCGCGGCCGTACCCGGACGAGGTCCCGGTGATCAGAACGGTGTTCATGCTGTGCCCCTTGCGATGTGGTGGGATCCGCGGACTGGAATGTTCATTCCTGCTCAACGGGGGTTTCAGTGATCCCATTGAATCGCTCTGAACTGGGAAAACAGTAGAACTATCCTCGCCCCTCCTTGCACGATTCTCCCATTCTGTGCGACCGCACTCAGGGCATGACGCTTGCCGGGCCGCAGGCGGCGTCCCGCAGGCGGACCGCGTCCCGGCCCGGAGGCGCGCCGAACCGGCGGCGGTACTCGCGGCTGAACTGCGACGGGTTGTCGTAGCCGACGCGCCGGCCAACCCCGGCGACATCGCCCGGGTGGGTGGCCAGCAGCAGTCGTGCCTCCTGGAGTCGGATCTGCTTCTGGAACTGGATGGGGCTCATCGCGGTCACCGCCTGGAAGTTGCGGTAGAACGCGGAGGCGCTCATGCCGGACAGGCGGGCCACGTCCTCGACCCGGAAGGGCTCGGCGTAATGCTCACGGATCCAGCGTGCGGCACGTGAGACATGACTGAGGCCGCTGTCGGCGATGCCCAGTTGGCGCACCGTCGCACCCTGCTCGCCGGTGATCACGCGCCACAGGATCTCGCGTTTGATCAGCGGGGCCAGTACGGCGCGGTCGCGGGGTTCGTCGAGCAGGCGCAGCAGTCGGACCACCGCGTCCAGGAGGGCGGGCGGGGCATTGCTGACGGCGATCCCCGACGGCGGGCCTCCGCCGGTGCGGGGCATGTCTCCGGGGCCGGCCTGCAGCAGGAGCTCGGCAACGGCGGACGGTTCGAGGACGAGCCCGAAACCCAGCGCCGGGCGGCCGGGGTCGGCCTGGGTGAACTGTCCGGTGACGGGCAGGTCGACGGAGGCGACCAGGTACTGCCCCGGGCCGTACTCGTAGACCCGGTCGCCCAGCGCGAGCCGTTTGGCGCCCTGGGCGATGACCGCCAGGACCGTGCCGGACATGGAGGGCGCGGGCGGGTCGGGCCGGTCGACCTTCGAGATCAGGACGCCGTCGACGGCGGTGGTCCAGTCGGGGCGGGCGTGCCTGGCCAGCAGGTCGCGGAACTCATCGAGGGGCATGCGCCCATTTCAGCAGCAATGCGCGGTGGCACTCCCGATTCTGCGAGGATCATGCAAGAGCGCGAGAGGATCGTTCTAACATTTCCGCAGGTCAGAGGCGTTGAATGGAGGCAGTCCACTCCACCGAAGCGAAGAAGGCTCCTCATGATTGCCAACTACGGATTCGCCGCCACGCTGACCGCCGCCCCCGGAATGGGCGACCGGCTGGTCGAACTGCTGTCGACCGGCCTGGACGAGGGCAGCCCCGGCGCGAGCGAGCACTGCGTCGTCTACCTGGTCTCGCGTTCCGCCTCCGACCCCGACGTCGTGCACGTCACCGAGGGATGGACCAGCGAGGAGGACCACCACCGGACGTTCGCCGGCGAGGCCGCCCAGGCGATCGTGGCGCGGATCGGCGGACTGCTGGCCAAGGAGCCGGAGAACACCGACTACGTCCCGGTCTGCGGCAAGGCCGCCTTCTAGGTCCCGACAAGGCTGCCTTCCAAGCCCGGGGAGGCCGCACCGGTGCCTGCCGAGGCGGCCCCGCTCCACCCGAAATCCCGCCCGAACGCCCCCGCACCATCCCGCGAAAGGCCGACGACCATGACCACAGCGCGCCCCGCCCTGGACCCCGAACTGCGCGACCTCCTCACCGACATGCCGCTGATGTCCGAACTCACCATGGAATTGCTCGCACAACTGCGGCAGTACCCCTCGACGCCGGTCGAGTCCCTGCTCGCCGACCGGCGGGTCGACCGGCGCGAGGTCACCGTGCCCGCCACGGACGGCACTCCGATACCCCTGTCGGTCTTCACCCCCGAGAGCGCCGACCGCACCACCGCCGCGCCCTGCGTGTACTGGATCCACGGCGGCGGGATGGTGATGGGCGACCGCTTCTCGCAGATCGACATACCGCTGGAGTGGCTCGACGCGTTCGGCGCGGTCGTGGTGTCCGTGGACTACCGGCCGGCGCCCGAGGCCACCGGCACCGTCCCCGTCGACGACTGCTACCGGGGACTGCTCTGGGTGGCCGAACACGCCGAGGAACTGGGCGTCGATCCCGCCCGGATCATCGTCGCGGGAGCCAGCGCGGGCGGCGGCCTGGCGGCCGGCGTCACCCTGCTGGCCCGCGACCTCGGCACTCCGGCGATCGCCGCGCAGATACTGATCTGCCCCATGCTCGACCACCGCAACAACAGCACCTCCAGCCGCCAGTACTCCGGCGGGCCCGGCGTCTGGACTCGCGAGATGAACGACTTCGGCTGGCGCTGCGTTCTCGGCGACCTCACCGATGACGACGTGCCCGCGTACGTCTCACCCTCGCTGGCCGACGATCTCTCGAACCTGCCGACCACCTACATCGACACCGGCTCGGCCGAAGTGTTCCGCGATGAGGACACCGACTACGCCACCCGGATCTGGGCGGCCGGCGGACAGGCCGAACTCCACGTCTGGGCAGGCGGCTTCCACGGCTTCGACGCCCTGTATCCGCAGGCGCAGATCTCGGCCACGGCCCGCCGCACCCGCACCGACTGGCTAGCCCGGCTCCTGCACGCCACATGACCCCGCAACCCGCGGCGGCGCCGGCACCGACTCGGCGCGCGAGGGTTGGGACCGGGAGCGAGGAGCAAACCGAGACCAACAACAACGTTGCCCCCGGCCGCAGAGCGACCGGGGGTAACGTTTTGCCTGTTCAGGCTGGCGGAGGATACGAGATTCGAACTCGTGAGGGGGGTGAACCCAACACGCTTTCCAAGGGCTCACATGCCTGTCCGGTGAGCCTCACCAACGTCCTGACCTGCTCCGAACCGCCCGACTGGTCAACCGCTGAACTCCTCCGTATGCCCATGAACGCAACCAGAATTGCAACCAGGACGAATCACCGGGCTGGTTGCTCTGGAGCAGGTGAGGGTCCTTTCGGGGGACGGAGCAGCCCCACCTGCTCCCTGTGGACATCATCGGCATGAGTGTCGTCGCCTGGCCCTAGGGTGACCGCATGGTGACGTTCCGATCTGGATTCACGCTGCGGCGCATGGTCGAGGCAACGCAGGAGTTGACGGGGCAGCCGAGCGTGCTGGAGCGCATCGAAGCCGTGTTGCGCATCATGGGGGCGGACCGTACGTACGGGAAGGGCAGGCCGTTGGTGGATGCCCTGGAAGGCGTATCCCGAGAGGCCATCCTGCATGGGGACTTCGAACTCGCCCAACGTTTTCAGCGGTTCGCCGGCTATGCCGGAGGAGAACTGTTCCTCGAAGTCGTGGAGACATACTACGACGACGAGGCGCGGCAGCGTAGTGAGGAATTCATGCGGAGGTTGGCTGCGCTCGGCGCTGACCGGGCGGTCGCCGCTATTGACGTGCTCTGTCGTGACAACCCCGGCGCGACTGCCGCCAACGCCCGTGATCTTTTCAAGGGGATCGCTCAGTCCGTCGACCACCTGGGCCTTGGGAGCGGCGATGGTGGCATCCGACTGTCCACTCGGGAAGTGAGGCGACTCCAGCAGTACGGGCACATGGAAGTGCTCCTTCGCTCCCTGCCCAACTTGGCATCCACGGAAGCGGCCCGATTGATGAGTGATGTTCTGGCGGATGCCGACGCAGGCCTATTGGCCCAGTTCCTCGAACTCAAGGCGAGGCGGGCCGCGTTGGTGGACTTGCGGGCCGCAGTGGAGGATCCGGTCAGCTCCGAGAGTGCCCTCCACGCTTGCCTGAAGAATCAGGCGTGGATCTTCGGTGGGGCCTACGTTGCCGAGCTGGCGCGACGTCAATACACCCCGGACACCATCCTCGACATTCCACTCTTGCGTGCTGACGGGTCACTGCACGTGGTTGAACTCAAACGCGCCTGCATAAGCAACTTGGTCGTCAGGCTCAACGGCCACCTGATGCTGGGCGCGCCGGCACATCGCGCCGTCTCCCAGTCGCAGAACTACCTTCGAACCTTGGACGAGAACCGGAGAACCATCCTGGCAACCCACGGTGTCGACACCCGTAGAGCCTCGGCCACTGTCGTGATCGGCCATTCCCGGTACGTGAGCGGGGGGATCACCTCTCAGGAGATCTCGGAGACACTGCGCACCTACAACACGCATGCCACTCGCATAGAAGTGATCACGTATGAGACCTTGCTGGATTCGGCAGCAAGGATGCTGGCACTTTCGTCGACACAGCAATCCTCCGACGCGGCTGAGGAGTCCGACGCATGAACGATGCGCGTCCCGAGATTGAGCAACTCTTGGCTGGCTTGTGCGGCGGCTCGATCACCGCCGATGACTACGTGGGCTATTTCCTGAACGAGTATGGCGAAGAGCTTTTCTTTGCCCAGTGTCAAGGCGAGAAGACGGCGCGACTCTGGCACAGCGATGCGGAATGGCAGATGTTCCATGTCGGCGACGACTCGATACGAGTCGGCCATGTCATGGGCGGGATGATCACCGTTGACGACCTGATCATCAATCAGCCTGAAGCGTCCTGGTTGTCTGCCTGTCTGGCCGCGTCCCGCCACTTGCGTCCAGAGTAGCGAGGGCAAGTGAGGGTGGGTGTACCCGCCTTGGGCGAAGGTGCTTGTTTGGTGATATTTGCCGTAAATGTTCGGAATAAGTGCAACCAGAACTGCAACCAAGACGACGTCAGCCCGGACCGTGAGAAACGATCCGGGCTGACGTTTTGCCTGTTCAGGCTGGCGGAGGATACGAGATTCGAACTCGTGAGGGGGTGAACCCAACACGCTTTCCAACTGTTCAACCGGGGGTTCAGGGAGAGCCGGGAGCATCCTGGCCTGCGGACGAGGCGCCTGATTGCTATCTGGCGGACGCCCTTGGACGTGAGTGACTGCAACCAGAACTGCAACCACAGGGCGCTGGGATCCTGCCTTGTCTCTGCCACTCGTCATGTGACGAGCGGGGACCCGGCACGACCTTTGCCGTCCTGGCAGACCAAGGCCGATGCCGTAGTCCGCGAGAGAGAGTCGTAGAGGTTCTGATGAGGCTTGGAGGACAGCAGAACGGAAAGGCGTAGATTGGCCCGGTCGGGGTGGTGGCGGTAGTCCATGAGTTGGCCCACCGCCGTCCGTACTGTCCTACGGTCTGCCTTTGCTTTGGCCTCGTAGAGAACGCCTGCCGTGTCGTCGACCAGATCGGTCCACAAGAGCTTGGCCGACCCGGCGACGAGGACCTGGTACCTCCGACGCTCATGGCCGAGGTTGGCCAGGTGCTCCCAGTGTGCATAGACGAGAGCTGCTTCTGGTCGCCCGGTTTGCCTCGTCCTCTCTTGCTTCATCCGAACGACTCCCATGGTGTGGACGGCCTTGGGAGGAGCCGGGACGCTTCGTGTCTTGGCCAACAGCAAGGCTGTAGGGCCGGGTACAGGGATTTGATCCACACGTGGCAGGTGGCCCGATGCAGTCGTGGGGCAGCGGCGCGGACATGCGCCCGGCGCTGATGCAAGGCGTGCACCCGGTCAAGCAGCACTGCGACATCCGTCAGATTTCCACGCGGCGGCCCCTCTGCCCGGCAGCGTCCCACCGTTGCAAGTTCTCAAACTCAAGGGTTCGCTGGTTTCGACGACGTTGTTCCGGGTCCTGTTGGGCCGCGGTGCAGACGACCGTGAAAATGAGAGCGTTCACAATGCCTCAGTCGATGCGCAAAGGGTGCGGCCCCATTTCGGGCTGCATCTTTCGGAGTTCCTTGTAGACGCTGCTGAATGGTTGCCCGATTGAGCGGTCGGCGTAACGAGTGCATGAGGTGCGTGTTTCGGAATGAAACGCTCGCCGAAGGCGGTTTTACCTTCCAGGGTGGTCAGGGCTAGTGCTGTGACCGGAAACGTTCACCGGGTGGCCGGGGTGGTCAGGCTGCTCGGGTGAGGGGGCGTCCGCCGTAGCGGACGCCCTTTTCGCTG
>NZ_JBIRUB010000037.1:0-49882 GCF_044334985.1 Embleya sp. NPDC020630 | reverse complement strand
GGCGGCCACTGGGTGGCGCCGCCCCGGCCCCCCCCCCCGGGGGGGTGGGGGGGGCGGCGGGCGGGGGGGGGGCGGGGGGGGGGGCGCCCCCCCCCCCCCCCACCGCCGATCCGTTGTCCGTCCGTGCGTCTGTCCGTGGGACGGGCGAGTATGCCGACCCGCGTCGACGAATCGGCGCGTCACCGCACCGATCGGGTCGAGCGGGTCGACCAGGTAGGGGTCAGTACCGGTACGCGTCCGGCTTGTACGGGCCGTCGACCTGCACGCCGATGTAGGCGGCCTGGCTTTCGGTGAGGGTGGTGAGCTTGACGCCGAGCGCGTCCAGGTGCAGGCGCGCGACCTTCTCGTCGAGGTGCTTGGGCAGCACGTACACGCCGATCGGGTATTCCTCGGGCTTGGTGAACAGCTCGATCTGGGCGATGGTCTGGTTCGTGAAGCTGTTCGACATCACGAAGCTCGGGTGACCGGTCGCGTTGCCCAGGTTGAGCAGGCGGCCCTCGGACAGCACGATCAGCGTCTTGCCGTCGGGGAAGGTCCAGGTGTGCACCTGCGGCTTGACCTCGTCCTTGACGATGCCCGGGATCCTGGCCAGGCCGGCCATGTCGATCTCGTTGTCGAAGTGGCCGATGTTGCCGACGATCGCCTGGTGCTTCATCCGCTGCATGTCCGACGCCATGATGATGTCGCGGTTGCCGGTGGTGGTGATGAAGATGTCGGCGATCTCGACCACCTCGTCCAGCGTGGTGACCTGGTAGCCGTCCATCGCCGCCTGGAGCGCGCAGATCGGGTCGACCTCGGTGACGATGACCCGGGCGCCCTGGCCGCGCAGCGACTCGGCGGAGCCCTTGCCGACGTCGCCGTAGCCGCAGACGACCGCGACCTTGCCGCCGATCAGGACGTCGGTGGCGCGGTTGATGCCGTCGATCAGCGAGTGGCGCACGCCGTACTTGTTGTCGAACTTGCTCTTGGTGACCGAGTCGTTGACGTTGATCGCCGGGAAGAGCAGCGAGCCCTCCCGGAACATCTCGTACAGGCGGTGCACACCGGTGGTGGTCTCCTCGGTGACGCCCTTGATGCCGGGGGCCATCGCGGTCCACTTGCCGGGGTTCTCGGCCAGGTTGGCGCGCAGCAGCGCCAGGAAGACCGTGTACTCCTCGGAGTCGTCGGCGGTCGCGTCCGGGACGGCGCCGGCCTTCTCGAACTCGACGCCCTTGTGGACGAGCATCGTGGCGTCGCCGCCGTCGTCGAGGATCATGTTCGGACCGTCGTGCCCGGGCCAGTTCAGCGCCTGCTCGGTGCACCACCAGTATTCCTCCAGGGTCTCGCCCTTCCAGGCGTAGACCGGCACGCCGCGCGGGTCCTCGGGGGTGCCCTCGGGGCCCACCGCGATGGCCGCGGCGGCGTGGTCCTGGGTGGAGTAGATGTTGCAGGAGACCCAGCGCACCTCGGCGCCGAGCGCGGTCAGCGTCTCGATCAGCACGGCGGTCTGCACGGTCATGTGCAGCGAACCCATGATCCGCGCGCCGGCCAGCGGCTGGGCCGCGGCGAACTCACGCCGGATCGCCATGAGGCCGGGCATCTCGTGCTCGGCGAGGGTGATCTCCTTGCGGCCGAACGCGGCGAGGGAGAGGTCGGCGACCTTGAAGTCGCCGTCGAGCTGCGAAGCCATGATTCGATCCTTCTGCGGGGGGGTGGATGGGACTGGAGACACACCGGTGCCGGGGGCGCCGATGACGTGCCATCCAGTCGGACACTTCTGTGCCTACGGGCCCGAGACCCGACCGCCCTCTGCAGCGACTGTCGTTGTGCGCCAACGACGTTAACATCTCATCCGGTTGGCGTGTGCGGGTACTTTCCGCCAGGTGTCGCCTCGGGATCGGCGCCGCGGGCGGCCTCGTCGGCCCGGTATATGTCCGGTTCCAGGTAGATCGCTCGGGCGATCGGGACGGCGGCGCGGATGCGGGCCTCGGCGGCGTCGATCGCCCGGGCCACGTCGGCCGCCGTGTCCTCGTGGCGCACCGCGATCTTGGCCGCGACCAGCAGTTCCTCCGGGCCGAGGTGCAGCGTGCGCATGTGGATCAGCCGCTCGACGTCGGGGCCGGCCACGATCGCCGCCTCGATCTCGCGGACCGTCTCGATCCCGGCCGCCTCGCCGAGCAGCAGGCTGCGGGTCTCCAGGGCCAAGACGATCGCGATCAGCACGAGCAGCACGCCGATGCACAGCGTGCCGACGCCGTCCCAGACGCCGTCGCCGGTGGCCACCGCAAGGCCGACGCCGCCGAGCGCGAGGAGCAGGCCGATCAGCGCGCCGAAGTCCTCCAGGAGCACGATCGGCAGTTCCGGCGACTTGGCCCGGCGGATGAACTGCGCCCACGTCAGCGAACCCCGATGCTGGTTGGACTCCTTGATCGCGGTCCGGAAGGAGAAGCCCTCCAGGACGATGGAGAACACCAGCACGCCGACCGCCCAGTACCAGCTCTTCAACTCGTGTGGGTGGGCGATCTTCTCGTAGCCCTCGTAGATGGCGAACATGCCACCGACGGAGAACAGCACGATGGAGACCAGGAAGCCGTAGATGTAGCGCTCGCGGCCGTAGCCGAACGGATGCTCGGGGGTGGCGTCGCGTTCCGAGCGTTTGCCGCCCACCAGGAGCAGCACCTGGTTGCCGGAGTCGGCCAGCGAGTGCACGCCCTCGGCCAGCATCGACGAGGACCGGGTGAAGGCGAAGGCCACGAATTTGGCCACCGCAATCCCCAGGTTCGCGGCCAGTGCCGCCACGACCGCCTTGGTCCCGCCGCCCGCACTCATGAATCGACTCCCGCCCGTTGGTTGACCACCGTCGTCGTCACCGGCCGCCTGTGTCGGCGATCAGTGTGTCATCGGGCCGGCGTCTACCCCGGCAGACTTGCGGTAAGTACGCCCGGCCGCGCTCGGCCGGCGGCGCTCAGCGGCAGGGCACGGTCGCCCGGAAGACCAGGCCGTCGGCGCCGTCGACGGTGACCGCGACGCGGGGTTCACCCGCGCGGATGTACACCGACCGGCCGCGCGCCAGGTCGAGGGTCGTTGCGGCCGCGCCCCCCGGCTCGGGCTCTTGTCGCACGGTGGCGGAGCCGCGTACGCACAGCAGGATCTGCGGACCGGCGGTGTCCAGAAAATGCGGCCCGCAGCCCGGGCCGGCGGGCAGCCGGGACAGGCGGAAGTCGGCCACGGGAGTCGTGTAGACCTCCTCGCCCGGGTGCGCCGCGCTCGGCTCGGGGCCCAGGATCTCCACCGGTCCGGCCCGGAAGGCCATGATCCGCAGCAGCTCGCCGACGTCGATGTGCTTGTCGGTCAGGCCGCAGCGCAGCACGTTGTCGGAGTTGGCCAGGATCTCGACCACCACCCCGTGCAGGTAGGAGTGCGGCATGCCGGCCGCGAGGAAGACCGCCTCGCCCTCGCGCAGCCGGATGTGGTTGAGCAGCAGCGCCACCGCGACACCGGGATCGCCCGGGTGCCGCTCGGCCAGACCGGCGACCGCGGCGCACGCCTCCGCGTAGGGCGAGCCGTTCGCGGCCAGTCGGCGGCAGGCCGCGGCGACCGCGTCCACCACCGTGGTGCGCAGGCGCTCGGGCAGCATCAACACGTGTGTGGTCGCCGCGCGTAGCGCCGCCTCCTCGTCCGGATTGCGCAACGCCCGGGCGAACGGGGCCAGTTCGGGCACGTCGAGGGCGTCGAGCAGCTTCAGCGTCTCGGCGATCTCGCGGTAGCCGACCAGGCCCTCGAAGTCGCCGAGCGCGCAGATCATCTCCGGTTTGTGGCTGGAGTCGCGGTAGTTGCGGTGCGGCGCGTCGATCGGCACGCCGCGCGCCTCCTCCTCGGCGAAGCCCTGCCTGGCCTGGACCGCGTCGGGGTGCACCTGGAGCGACAGCGGCTCCTCGGCGGCCAGCACCTTGAGCAGGAACGGCAGGCGCGGACCGAACCGGGCGGCGGTGTCCGGGCCCAGCTCGCCGGCCGGGTCCGCGGCGATCAGTTCGACCAGCGAGCGGGCCCCGAAGCCGCGATCGACCTCGGACGGCGCGCCGGGGTGGGCACCCATCCACAGCTCGGCCTGCGGCTCGCCCGTGGGGGCGACGCCGAGCAGTTCGGGGATGGCCGTGAGCGAACCCCACGCGTTGGCGCGGACCCGGTTGAGAAGGCGGTCCATGGCTAGCGGGGACCACCTTCGGTCCAGGGGAACAGCCCCGGCGCGGCGGGACCCACGCCGGTGCCCAGGGCCAGGTAGACGGCCGCGAAGTCGGTGACGGCGATCAGCTCGGCCAAGCGCTCGACGGGGCTGCCGCCGCGGGCGCCGACCTCGCCGACGGCCGCCCGGCCCAGCGCGCCCAGGGTGCGGCGGGCGTGGTCGACGGGCGCGGCGGCGGCCGGGTCGTCGTGGTCGACGAGCAGCACCGGGTACATCCGCACCGGGTCGGGCTCGTCCACCCGGTCGCGGAAGAAGTCGTCGGGGTCCTCGGCGGCACCGGCCTCGCCCGCCTGGAAGACCCGGTCCATATAGCGGCCGGCGATGGGCAGCGGGCCGGACAGCGCGGGTGCGGCGGCCACGCCGGTGAGCATCGTGGCGAAGCGCTCGGCGGCCACGCCCGCCACGGTGCCCGCGCCCCACACGACCGGGATGGTGCCGGCGATCGCGCCGGCCAGGCCCTTGGCGGGGTTGAGGTACGCCTCGGCGGCGGGCCGGCAGCGGGTGCTCGTCTCGTCGAGGCGATCGGCCATCGCGTCCACGCTCGCCAGGCCCTCGCCGGGGGTGAACGCGCTCGCGCCGCACGCGCCGGTGATCGCGAGCAGCGCGGTGAACAGCGGCCAGAACGCGGTCTGCGCGGCGAACACGGTCTCGTCGGCGTAGCCGGCCGCGCCCACGGAGCCGGCGTCGACGGGGACTCGGACCACCACGCCCCGGCTCTGCTGTACGGCGGCGTCCAGGGCCGACCCGCCGGGCGTGGCCGCGACCGTCTGGCAGCCGCGCCGGTAGGCCTGGCCGGCGAGGTCGATCAGGCCCGGCTCGTCGCCGCGCCCGGCCGTCAACACGAGGTCCATCGGACCGGCCCAGCCGGGCAGCGTGCCGCCCGTGCCGAGGATCACCGGCAGTGCCGCGTCGGCGCCGGTGACCGCGCGCAGCGCATGGCCGAGCGGCCCGTACGCGGGCGCGGCCAGGATCACCGTGCGCGGCCGGTCCCGGGGCGCGATCGCGGCGGGCAGCGCCTCGCGCGCGGCCTGCACGGCCCGGCGGACCTGGGCGCCGGCACCGGCCAGCGCCCGCAGGGTCTCCGCCGTATCGGCCCGGGCGATGCCGTCCTGGTCGTCCAGCAGGGCCTCGTCGAGGATGTTCATGCCCGATCGGTGCCCGACCGGCGAGCCTCGTCCACGAGCAGTACCGGGATGTCGTCGACGACGGGGTACACCAGCCCGCAGGAGGAGTTGTCGCAGGCCAGCGCGGCGTCCCCGTCCCGGTGCAGCGAGGCGTGGCAAACCGGGCACGTCAGGATCGCCAGCTGCGACGGTTCCAGATTCACGACATCTCCCACATTTCCGACTGTTCGTACCGTTCGTACCTGTTCGTCCGGGTCCGGTGCGGCAGTCGTCCGATTGAACCCATCACCTTACCGAGCCGACCGGTCAGTCCCGGACGAGTGCCAGCACCTCGTCGCGGATCGCGATCATGGTCGCCTCGTCGTCGGCCTCGACGTTCAGCCGCAGCAGGGGCTCGGTGTTGGACGCGCGCAGGTTGAACCACCACCGGTCGGCGACCACGGTCATGCCGTCCAGGTCGTCCACGGCGGCCCCGGGCCGGTCCACGAACGCGGCCCGGACCCGCGCGGTCGCCGCCGCCTGGTCGAGCACCTCGCTGTTGATCTCGCCGGAGGCCGGGTAGCGGTCGTACTCGCTCGCGAACTCGGACAGCGGGCGGTCCTGGCCGCCGAGCGCGGCGAGCACGTGGATCGCGGCGAGCATCCCGGTGTCGGCCCGCCAGAAGTCGCGGAAGTAGTAGTGCGCCGAGTGCTCGCCGCCGAAGATCGCGCCGGTCTTCGCCATCTCGCCCTTGATGAACGAGTGGCCCACCCGGGTGCGCACCGCCTCGCCGCCGTGCTCGGCGACGATCTCGGGCACCGCGCGGGAGGTGATCAGGTTGTGGATGACGATCGGCTTCGCCTCGCCGTTGGCCTTCGCCCGGGCGATCTCGCGGACCGCGACCAGCGCGGTCACCGCCGAGGGGGACACCGGGTCGCCGTGCTCGTCGACCACGAAGCAGCGGTCGGCGTCGCCGTCGAAGGCCAGGCCCAGGTCGGCGCCGCTCTCGCGGACCTTCGCCTGGAGGTCGACCAGGTTCTTCGGGTCCAGCGGGTTCGCCTCGTGGTTGGGGAAGGAGCCGTCCAGCTCGAAGTAGAGCGGGACGATCTCCAGCGGCAGCCCGCTCGCGGCGCCGAGCACGGTCGGCACGGTGTGCCCGCCCATGCCGTTGCCCGCGTCCACGACCACCTTCAGCGGCCGGATGCCGGTCAGGTCGACCAAGCCGAGCAGGTGCGCGGCGTAGTCGGCGAGCACGTCGTGCTCGCCGATCGTGCCCGGGGTGCCGGCGAAGTCGGGCACGCCGGCCTCGGCGAGCGCGCGGATGTCGGCGAGGCCGCTGTCCTGGCCGATCGGCGCGGCGCCGGCGCGGCACATCTTGATGCCGTTGTACTGCGCGGGGTTGTGGCTCGCGGTGAACATCGCGCCGGGAAGGTCCAGGCTGCCACTGGCGAAGTACAGCTCGTCGGTGGAGGCGAGCCCGATCAGCGTGACGTCGGCGCCCTGGGCCGCGGCGCCCTCGGCGAACGCGCCGGACAACTCGGGCGAGGAGGGCCGCATGTCCCGGCCGACCACGATCGCCTCGGCTCCGGTGACCCGGACGAACGCCGCGCCCAGTGCTCGCGCGGTGTCGGCGTCCAGCTGGTCGGGGACCACGCCCCGCACGTCGTACGCCTTCACGATCTGGGAGAGGTCGCGCACCCGAAGACTCCACTCGCTCGACCGCGGTCGCGATTCGCCGCGGTGTTGGCCGTTGTCCGTCGACCCCTGCCCCGCGGACGACGCCTCAGACCCTATCGGCCGGCGGTCAGCTCTCGGGTGAGCGCAGAACGCGCAAGTGGCCGCGGCGGCCGGTCTCGGGACGGCCGTCGCGGTCCGGCGGCTCGGGCGCGGGCTGCGGGGGCTGCGGCGGGCGGGCTGCCTCGCGCACCGCGTTGGCCAGCGC
Organism: Embleya sp. NPDC020630; assembly: GCF_044334985.1. NCBI lineage: Bacteria > Bacillati > Actinomycetota > Actinomycetes > Kitasatosporales > Streptomycetaceae > Embleya > Embleya sp. NPDC020630. Next base: position 42,615 of record NZ_JBIRUB010000037.1, on the reverse strand, counting down.
CTCCAGGTCGTCGCTGCTGGGCTTGCCCGCGCTCGGATCCGGCGCCAGGCGCACGACATCCCAGCCGCGCGGCGCGGTCAGCCGCTCCGAGTGCTCGGCGCACAGGTCGTAGCAATGGGGCTCGGCGTAGGTCGCGAGAGGGCCCAGGACGGCCGTGGAGTCGGCGTAGACGTACGTCAACGTGGCGACTGCGGTTCGGCCGCAGGCGGTCCGCGAACAGCGACGTACAGGGCTCACGACGATGGACGGTACCGCAAGCGGGCCGAACCCGCGTGGTATCCGGGTGCGGTGTGACTCACGTGTCGCTCCTCACAGGATGTCGGCGGCATGGGGACACCCGTTCGGGGCGGTCCGCGACGTCCTTCGACGGGGCGGCGCGGACCGGTCCGGATCGGGCGGCCAGGCCCTAAGCTCGTGCCGTGCACAACGAGCACTCGGTCCCCTCTTCCCCCCGCGAGCGCGACTCGCGCCGTCGCAGTCGGCGCGACCGGCACGGCCGCGGCATGCGCGGCCCGCTCGCCCCGCCCCCCGTGCCGATCGCGCTGACCCGCGCGCAGCGGTTCGACGACCTCGCCGCCGATGTCGTGGAACGGCTCGCCAAGCGCTGGCCGCAATTGGAGGAGGTCCGCTTCGCGGTCCTGGACGTGCCCGAGGCCGAGACGGCGGTGAACGGCGACGAGGCGGTGGCGCTGGGCCGGCTGGTGCCGGCGACCAAGGCCGTGCCCGCCACGATCATCCTGTACCGGCGCCCGCTGGAGCTGCGCGCGGAGGGTCGGGCCGAGCTGGAGATGCTGGTCAACGACGTGTTGGTGGAGCAGGTCGCGGACCTGTTGGGGATGGATCCGGACACCATCGACCCCGACGACTGAGAGCCGGAACCACGAAGGCCCGGGCCCCCGCTGCGGGGTCCGGGCCTTCGTCGTCTCGCGAGCGTGCGGCTACCGCTGCGGGACCAGCAGGGACATGTCCTGGCGGGCGTTGGGCACCACCACGGTCTCCACGCCGGGCACGAAGGGCTGCACCGTGAACGCGGCGGTCTTGTTCATCGTCTCGGTGACCGTGCGGGCCAGGTGCACCGGCTGCGAGCCGGGCTGCGGTTCGGCGACCAGGGCGAACCGCGTGGCGCCGGCCGGGGCCGGGGCGTTGACCTGGACGGTGGTGCCGGCGGGTACCTCGACGTCGGCGGAGACCGGGTCGCCCTTGTCGCCGAACGCGGTGAGCTTGACCTTGGCCGGGCCCTTGGGCGCGGTCAGCGTGACGGTCGTGGCGACCGCGCCGCCGGTGCGGTTCTCCGCGATCAGCGCGCGACCGGTCAGCTCCGGGGTGGCGCTCAGGAACGCCACCTCCGCGTCGGTGCCGCCGCCCTGCACCACCCGGACCCCGGCGATGATGTCCGCGCGGCCGGAGACCAGCCGGAGCGCGCCCGCGTCGCCGCGGTTGACCGGGCCGAGGTCGAAGACGGTCAGCTTGTTGCCCTTGACCTCGGTGGTCTCGTGCTCGACCGGCTTGAAGGTGTTCACCTTGCCCGCGACCGACAGTTGCACGTCGGTGCTCTCCCCGCTCGGCGAGAACAGCATCAGCTGCACGTTGCCGGCGTCGCCGGTGATCGCGGGCAGACCGGTGATCACCAAATTGCGGCCCGGGGCGCCGGACGAGGGCAGCCAGTCGGTGCCGACCGCCCCCTCCTGGTCCCGGATCGCCGCGCCGACCCGCCCGGACCGCGCGATCACGTGCACTGCCAGGCCGGGCTCGATCGCGCTCGGGTTGAGCGTGCGCAGCAGGATCGCCGTCGAGGCGCCGGGGGCCAGCGACATGCCGCGGCCGGCCTCGGACTCGATCGGGCCGTTGCGCCCGAACAGTTCCACGTCGACGACGGCGGGGGTGTCCCGACTGTTGGACAGGTACAGGTACGCCTCCCGGTTCTCCGTCGTGGCGGCGCCGACGAACCAGCGGTCGGTGGTGGACGCCTCGCAGGTGACCCCGGCCAGCCCGCGGCCGGCGTTGCTGGGCACCCGGGTGACCGCGCCCGCGCCGAAGCCCGGGGCGAACGCGCCCGAGGCGGTGCCCAGGAGCGGCGGCACGTCGGTGTTGTCCACGCCGATGCTCGCGAGCTTGCCCGGGGCCTCGACCTTGGTGCGCACCTTGGTCCGGTCGCCGAGTTCGACGACGCTCGCCTCGCCGCCGCTCGCCCCGGCCTGGGCGGGCGGGGCGAGCGCGGAGACCGCGGTCGAGCTGCCGGGCAGCTGGCGCACGAACGGGCAGGACACCTCGGCCTGTTGCACCGGCACCCGCGGCGCCGCGGGCGGCGGCGCGGCCTTGCTCTCGGTCGGGCGGGTCACGACCGCCAGGCCGACGACGACGGCCAGCAGCGCGACGACGGCGGCCAGGGAGAGGGTGGTGCGCTTCACGGGCGGTCTCCCTGCGGGGACGGCGGCCACGGATCGTCACCCGAGCGCGGCTCGGGCGGGCGGCCGGCGGCGGGGTCCTGGTAGGCGGTCGGGTCGTACTGCTGCGGGGGCAGCGGGTTGCCGTACTCGTCGTAGGCGGGCTGCTGGTGCGGCTGTTGATGCGGCTGCCCGTTCCAGCCGAAGGAGCCCGCCGCGTCCGAGCCGTCGGGCGCGCCCTGGACCGGCAGGCCCTGGGCCTGCTGGTCGTACTGGTACCCCTGGTAGTCCGGATAGCCCTGGTACTGCTGCCCGTAGTCCTGCTGCGGGTACTGCTCGTACGCCGGCGTCGTGGTGCCGTCGTAGGGCGTGCCCTGCCAGGCCTCGACCGGCACCGGCGCCTCGGCCGGGTCGGTGCGCTGTTCGGGGAACTCGGGGAACCCGTACGCGTCGAGCCCGTCGGCCCCCACCGCGACCGGCACCGCCTCCGGCGCCTCGACCGGCTCGGCCGGCTCGGCCGGCTCGGCCTTGCGTCGGCCGCGCCGCCCGCCGCCCTCGCCGGCCGCAGTGCCTGCCGCGACCGGCGCCGCGGCGGCCTCGGGCAGGTCGTCGTCGGTGCCGCGCCGGCGGGCGGGCAGCGCCATGACGAACACGACGAACACGAGCACGCCCTGCACGAGCAGCCAGACGCCGTGTCCGCCCGAGGAGTGGGTGAGTTCGAGCCGGCCGGCCTCGGGGCGCAGTTCGAAGCCCTGGGCCCAGCCGTCCAGCGTGCGGGCGGTGAGCTTCTTCCCGCCCTGGGTGGCCTGCCAGCCGGAGTCGGCGCGTTCGGCGAGCCGCAGGATCCGGCCCTGGGGGCCCGCCTCGATCCGGGTGGACACGCCCTCGCGGGTGGTCGGCAGGGCCTTGGCCTTGCCGTCGGGGTCGACGATCAGCGCCCGGCCGACCGGGTATTGCAGCCGCCAGAGCGTGGCGCCCTGGGTGGCGCCGACCCGGGCCAGGCCGGGGGTGCCGTCGAGCCGGGCGGTCAACTCGCTGCCCACCGGCGGCTTGAGCTGGATGAACTCGATGCCGTACGGGGCCAGCATGCTCGCGTCCGCGCCACCGCCGCCGGCGATCAACTTGCCCAGGAAGGTGTTGAATTGCCGGTACGTGGACGCCTTGGGCGCCGTCTCGGCGTCGCCGAGCGCCGGACCCTCGCCGCGCACGATCGTGTAGCTGACGTTGCCCGGTTCGGGCGAGGTGAGTACGAGGGTGCGCGGGTGGCGCGCGCCGGTGGCCTCCTCGGCCACGAACGCGGGCACCACGACCGGGTCGCGCCGCTCCAGCGGGCCGTCGGCGCCCTTCCACAGCCAGGTCCCGGCGGCCAGGAGCGGGGCGGCGCCGGCGACCACGGCCAGCACCACCGCGGTGGGCTGGCGCCAGCCGAAGCTGCCGGCCGCGACCCGGGTGCGGGCGTCCTCGGCGCCGACCATCGCCGCGGTCACGTAGCCGAGCGCGATCACCACGACGGCCGCGCCGGGCCATGCGGGCACCTTGGCGCCGGTCGCCTCGACGGTGATCTCGGCGTGGCTGACCACGACCGCGAGCAGCAGGCCGACCAGGGCCACCGCCCACGCGCCGAGCACCGCGGCCCGACGCGAGTCGCGCAACAGCGCGGCCAGCGCGGCGACCAGCAGCGCGCCGGTGAGCCAGATCGGCAGTGTGCCGGGGCCGCCGGGGTCGAGCAGCAGCAGGCCGACCGGGCTGGTGCCCTTCTCGGCCAGCGCGTCGCCGGCCAGGCCGGGCTCGCTCAGGAACAGCGCCGGCTTGCCCGCGAGGGCCAGGGTCCACGGGCCGAGCAGCACGAGCGGGGTGCCCAGCACCACGCCGACCCGCAGCAGCAGGCCGATGCCCGGACGCGGGCCGAGCAGCCCGGCGAAGCAGACCCCGACTGCGATCAGCGCGAGCAGCGCGGTGGCGAGCCAGAGCAGCGGGGTGAACGCGGCGACGACGGCGAGGACCAGGCCGGTGGCCCAGGCCGCGCGCATGGACGCCTTGAGGTCGCCCGCGCCGAGCACCTGGGCCGCGCCGCGCGCGACCACTGGAGCCAGGACGAGGGCGACGGCGGTGCCGATCCGGCCGCCGGCGATCGCGCCGGTGGCGACGGGGGTCAGTGCGTACGCGGACGCCCCCCACACCCGCACGCCCGGCGCGGAGACCAGGCGGCGCGAGCACAGGTAGGCGCTCATCCCGGCCAGCGGCACGCTGCCGATCAGCAGTACCGCCACCGCCGTGCCGGCCTTGCCGAACAGAAGCGTGGCGAACGCGGCCAGCGCGCCGACGTAGGGCGGCGCGCTGGCCGCCTCGCCGAAGCCGACGCCTTGCCAGGTGTCGGCGTAGCGGTCCCACAGGTCCGACGCGCCCTCGGGCGCGGGCAGCAGGGCGCCGCCGAACAGGCTGCCCCCGGAGAGCAGATCGCGGGCGGCGAACAGGGTGATCAGGGTGAGCGCGACGGCGAGCGAGAGGCCGGGGCGGCGCATCAGCATGCGCAGCTTGACGAAGTTCTCCGTGTCGAGCGACTCGGCGTCCTCGTCGACCGGGCCCGATTCGGCGCTGCTGTGCCGGCCGGACCGGTTCTCCGGTTCCTCGCTGCGCCGCAGGTTGCCGATCAGGCCCTCGGCGGCGTGCCGCACGGTGGCCGCGCGGCTGGGGAACAGGTCGCCCAGGTCCTTGTCGGACATGGTGCGAGTGCGGGCCCGGGCCCGCCGCGCGGACAGGAAGCCGGCGGGGCGCAGCAACACCGAGACGGTGCCGAGCAGTTCGTCCAGCGCCATGCCGGGCAGCTTGCCGAGCAGGTAGCCCAGGCTGCGGAACAGGCCGCCGAACAGCAGGCGGAACCACAGCAGCGGCCAGCCGGCGCCGGTGCTGTTCGCGAGCAGCGTGAAGGCGGCGCCCGCTCGGTCCACGCGGTGCGGCCGGTTGGCGGCGACGTCGATCGGCCGGCGCTCGCGCGTGGCCGCCTCGGCGTGCTGGATCACCGCGTCCGGGACCACGACCACGCGGTGCCCGGCGGCGTTGACACGCCAGCCGAAGTCGGTGTCGTCGCGCGAGAGCGGCAGACGCGGGTCGAAGCCGCCCAGGCTCTCCCACACGTCGCGGCGCACCAGCAGGCCGGCGCTGGAGACGGAGAGCACGCCGCGGATCGCGTCGTGTTGGCCCTGGTCCTGCTCGCGGCGCTCCAGGCCGGTCCAGCGTCGGCCGCTGCCGGTGAGCGTGGTGCCGACCTCGAGCAGTTGCCTGCGGTCGTACCAGCTGCGCACCTTGGGGCCGAGCACGGCCACCGAGGGCAGTTCGTCGGCGGCGCGCAGCAGCAGGTGCAGGGCGTCGGGGGCGGGTTCGCTGTCGTCGTGGAGGAGCCACAGCCACTCGACCGGTTCGGTCGACCTCGGCGGGCGGTCCTCGTCGGTGTCGCCGTACGGATCCGACACGTCGTACGTGTCGGTGCGGTACGGCAGGGACGCGGGGTCGAGGTGCGGCGCGGCGCGCAGGGCCTCGCTCACGGCGGCACCGAACGCGGTCCGTCGCTCGGTGTGCAGCACCGAGTCCCGGCCGAGGGCGTCCTCCAGCAGACCCGCCGAGGCGTCGGTGCTGCCGGTGTCGACCGCGACGACGCGCTGGACCGGGCGCTCCTGACCGAGCAGGCCGGTCAGTGTGCGGGGCAGCCAGCGGGCCCCGTCATGGGCGACGAGGATCGCGGTGACGATGTGCCGTGGGAAAGCCGGAGCTTGCGCGTATGCCGACTGATGGCTGAAAAGTGACATCGAGTGCGGGGACCCCGGGGGGCTCGTAGCGGCGTGGTACCAGCGGTCCGGCATCCGGCCGAACGGCCCACACACTACGCGACGGGCACCTCGGCCCCGCCCGGATCGGGCGCGGGCCCGAACCGGCGAGCGTCAGACGGCCGCCTTCTTGAGCCGGCGCCGCTCGCGCTCGGACAGTCCGCCCCAGATCCCGAAGCGCTCGTCGTTGGCCAGCGCGTATTCCAGGCACTCGTCGCGCACCTCGCACGCCAGGCAGACCTTCTTGGCCTCCCGCGTCGAACCGCCCTTCTCGGGAAAGAAGGACTCGGGATCGGTCTGGGCGCACAGGGCGCGCTCCTGCCAACCGAACTCCTCCTCCTCACTCTCGCCGTCGGCGACCAGTAGCTGGAACAGCTCGCCCATCGCGTGCCTCCTCGACCCGTTTTTGCGTCCCCGTGATTAAGCCGTTACCGGTAACGGTTCACGACGTGTGTGAAATTACAAGCGCGTCGTTGCTGCGACGTCAAGCCGGGCTCTGCTATTAGGGCGGGGATTCACTCCCCGGGACCACAACAATCCGGATTGACCACATAAATGGACACATCCGGACAACCTGTTGTGCCGCGCAATCGCCTCGACGTTCCGGGCGGGGAGCGTACCGGCGGGAGGCGCGACGCCATTCGATGCCAACCCGTGATGACCTCTACAAGGGACTACGCCTCGCACCATCCACGCAGTTCCCGGGCGGGACCGGAAAACCGCGATGATGACCGACGTCACACGGAAATGGCCCTCCCCGTGCCCCGCGAGCTTCAATCCCTTCCCCGGATTCCTCACCCGAATCGGCCAGCGGTCGGCCGAGTTCGCGGCCTCGGGTCCGCCCGCGCCGGCGACCCGTGCCCAGTCTTGTCCACGGCCCCGGTTCACCCGTGCCCGCGACCCCGGTCACCCGAATCGGGGACCGACGGGGCGCGGCGGACCGCGGCGAGTTGACAGGGCCACCCCCCAGACGGTGTCCTTTTCCCATGTCCGCACGCTGCAGCCTGTTCCGGAGTCGTCCTGTCGACGCCCGTCGGGTCTTCTGTGCGCTGTGTCCGCCGTGTGACCACGTGTACAGCTGTTGTACCGGCTGTAACGCCTGAGGACGCCATTTCGGCAGTCCTCCGCGCAGCGGCGGCACTCATTGAAGGGGCTTCTCCCCTTTTTCCCCCTTTATCGACACGACCGTTCGACTCGTTCGATTCGGTCGATTGTTCGGGTCGCCGTCTGCCGCTCGCGTGTTCGTTTTCGATCCGCCGCGTTCGCCAGATCCGCCGCGCGTGAGATTTCGCGCAGACATCCCGAAGGACTCCCCCTTATGTCCAGCGACATCACCGTCGCCGGCGACCCGCTCGCCGCCCCCGCCGTACTCGCCCTCCCCGTCGCTCCCCCGGTGCGCCCCGCCGTCGCCCGCCTCGCCGCGCTCGCCCGGCAGCATGCCGGCCTCGTCGCCGCCGACCTCGATCAGGTCCGCTACGACCCGATCACCCGCTGGTACAAGCGGCTCGCCGCGACCGAGGACCTGGAGGTGTGGCTGCTCAGCTGGCTGCCCGGCCAGGGCACCGGTCTGCACGACCACGGCGGCTCGTCCGGCGTGTTCACCGTGGTCTCCGGCGAGTTGCACGAGCGCTCGCTCGTGGTCACCCCGCTGCGTCGGGCGGGCGCCCGCGAGCGGGTGCTCGCCCCGGGCGCGACCCGCGTATTCGGGCCCACCTACGTGCACGAGGTGACCAACATGGGCACGGAGCCCGCGGTCAGCGTGCACGTGTACAGCCCGCGCCTGGCGTCGATGAACCTCTACGACGCGGCCGAGGACATCGCCCGGCCGAGCTTCGCGCCGCTGCGTCGGGTCGGCGTCGAGCGTTCGGGAGAGCAGTGGTGAGCGCCGTCGACCGACTCCTGGACCTGGCCCGGGCCCGGCTCGTGCGGGTGAGCCCCGAGCAGGCGCACGCCGCGTTCCACGACGGGGCGATCCTGGTGGACACCCGCCCCGACTTCCAGCGCGACGCCGACGGCGCGATCCCCGGCGCGTTGGTGATCGAGCGCAACCATCTGGAGTGGCGGCTCGATCCCGAGGGCACGGCCCGGGTGCCCGAGGCGACCGGTTGGGACGTGCGCGTGGTGGTGTTCTGCGACGAGGGCTACGCATCGAGCCTCGCCGCGGCCTCCCTGGTGGACCTGGGGCTGTCCGGGGCGACCGACCTGATCGGCGGCTTCCAGGCGTGGAAGGCGGCGGGGCTGCCCGTGGTGCCGTCCGCCGGACGCAGCCGGCGCACGAGCGCGGCGGCGAGTACGACGAGCAACGCCACGCCGTAGCCGATCTGGTGGGTGGCGCGGACCTGGTCCGGGGACAGGTCCAGGCCCCAGGTGAGGTAGAGCGCGTAACCGGCCGGGCCGAGCGCCAGCCACTCCCACCGCCGGCCGTCCAGGGCCACGAGCGCGACCACGAGCAGCGCGTACCAGGGGTAGGCCGGGGTGAGTACGAACAACATGCCGCCGGTGAGGGTGAGCGCGCCGTGCCAGGGCCGGTCGGGGTCGGCGCGGGCGATCACCGCGGCGGTGAGGGCGAGCAGTACGACGACGGCGGCGTACGGGGCGGCCTCCACCGGCAGCACCAGGCCGAGCAGGCCGAACCGGGCGCCGTCGTCGTAGCGTTCCTCGGCCAGGTAGCCGGGGAGGTAGCCGAGCACCGCGTGCCCGGCGGCGAGCACGTGCGGCAGGTAGACCAGCACGACGGTGAGCCCGGCCGCGCCGAGCAGCCGCACCGGGGCGCGGCGCAGCCCGGCGGGCAGGGCCGCGGCGGGGAACATCTTGGTCGCGACCGCGCCGCCGAGCAGTACGCCGCCCAGGATCGGCCGGCGGGCGGCGACCGCGGCCAGCCCGAGCACCATGAGCAGTACGCCGAGCGCGTCCACGTGCGCGTTGTTGCCCGCTTCGAGCGCGACCATCGGACACCACGCCCACCACACGGCGCTCCTGGGGTCGCGCCCGAAGCGGCGCAGCACCAGGAGCAGGCTCACCGTGACCGCGACGGCGAGCAACGCGGCGGCGGCCTGGACCGGTTCGTGTCCGCCGGGCGGGGTGGCCAGGTGCACCAGCAGGTAGTAGGCCTCGGCCACGGGTGGGTAGATGGTGTGCACCTGGGGTCGGTTGATCCGAGTGCAGCCGCCGTCCGGCAACGGGTGCCGGAACCACCCGGCGCACTCGCCCTTCGGGAAGAGCCAGTCGTCGCGGTAGCGGGCCACCTCGGGGTCGGCGGGGGTGTGCGTGTAGGGCGAGTGGCCCGCCGCCTGGACCCGGCCGTCGAAGGCGTAGCGGTAGGCGTCGTCGCTGGTGCGCGGTTCGGCGCCGGTCGCGAGGAAGGGCAGCGCCACCGCGCCGAGCAGGATCAGCGGCACCGCGCGGCGCTCCGGAAGCCGGCGCACGAGGTGGGCGCCGAGGGCGAACAGCGCCCAGGCGACGCCGTAGACCACGAATACGCCGACGCTGCCGGGGTGCGTCCACGGCCCGTACACCGCGCAGCCCACGGCCGCCGCGAGGGCGAGTCCGGTGCCGGCGGCGGCGATCGTGGTCGCGGGGCCGGGAGTCGCGGGTCTGCGCGTGGGCGTGGTCGCGCTCGTGGTCGTGGGCGGCGGGCTCGGTGGCATGCGGCGAGTCTGTCGGCGGCCGGGCCGCTTTCGGGGCATCCCGGGCCGACCGTCAGCACTCCGTAAGGCGGTCAATGGGGGCCGGCGGCGGGTTTTGCGCGTTGGCTGGACCCATGAAGCTCGACATCCGCCTGCCGGAGCCGCCCGCCGTGTTGCGGCGGGGTCCGTTCCGGGCCGGGGCCTTCCGTGACACGCTGCACGATCCGCGCACGGCCGTGGTGGTGGGCCGGTTGCTCGGTCCGGCGTTCCTGGTCTGCTTCCTGACCGGGGTGTACAGCCATGTGCTGCAACATCAGCCGCACTGGCTCGCGTTGCCCGCGCGGCCGGTGTGGGGGTATCGGGTCACCCAGGGGCTGCACGTGGCGACCGGGATCGCCGCGGTGCCGTTGCTCCTGGTGAAGTTGTGGGTGGTGTATCCGCATCTGTTCGCCTGGCCGCCGGCGAAGTCGGTGGTGCACGCCCTGGAGCGGTTGTCCGTCGCGGTGTTGATGATGGCGGCGATCTTCGAGTTGGGCACCGGTTTGTTGAACGTCGTCCAGTGGTATCCGTGGCCGTTCCCGTTCGTGCCGGCGCACTACTGGATCGCGTGGGTGGCGGCGGGGGCCATCACGCTGCACGTGGCGGTGAAGTTGCCGCTGATCGTGGCGCATTGGCGCCGGCCGCGCGGGGCGCCGGCGGATCCGCACGGACCGTCGCGACGCGGGTTGTTGACCGTGCTCGGCGCGGGGGTGGGTGTGGTCACGCTGGCCACGGTGGGGCAGACGGTGACGCCGCTGGGGCGGGTGTCGGTACTGGCGCCGCGGCGGGCGGATCTGGGGCCGCAGGGGCTGCCGGTGAACCGGACGGCGGCCGCGGCGGGCGTGTTCGCGGCGGTGCGTGATCCCGGGTGGCGGCTGGAGGTGGCCGGGCCGCGGCCGTTCGCGCTGTCCCGGGCGGAGTTGTTGGCGATGCCGCAGAGTCGGTCGGTGTTGCCGATCACGTGTGTCGAGGGCTGGAGCGCGTCGGCGCACTGGTCGGGGGTGCGGATCCGGGATCTGCTGGAGCGGGCGGGGGCCGCGCCGGGGGATCGGCTGCGGGTGTTCTCGCACGAGCGGTTCAGTCCGTACTCGGTGATGGACATGCCGGGCGAGTGGACCGACGATCCGCTGACCCTGCTGGCGCTGATGCTCAACGGCGCTCCGCTGGCCGAGGATCACGGGTATCCCGCGCGGATCATCGCACCGAACCGGCCGGGCGTCTTGCAGACGAAGTGGGTCGCCAGGATGGAGGTGGTGCGATGAGTACGGCGTTCGAGCCGCCGCCGGTCGCGCCGCGTACGGGGCGGGTGGTCACGGTCGTTCGCCTCGTGCTCGGGGCGGTGGGCCTGGCCGGGATCGGGTGGGGTGTGGTCGGGGTCCGCGACGACCCGTTCCTGCGCGATCGGCTGGGTCTGGCGAAGTGGCTGGTCGGTGGGTTGCTGCTGCACGACGCGGTATTCGCCGTGGTGGTCTTCGTGGTCGGCGCGCTGGTGATGCGGGTGCGGCCGGGGCCGCCCGCGTGGGTGCGCCGGACGGTGCTCGGCGGGCTCGCGGTGGGGGTGGCGGGCACGCTGATCGCGCTGCCGGCGCTGTTGCGGCCGCTGCCCACGCAGAATCCGTCGGTGCTGCCGCTGGACTACGCGGACGGGCTGGCGATCGTGTGGGGCGTGGTGGTGGCGGGGACGGCGCTGGTGGTGGGGTGGCGGTACGCGCGGGGGCGGGGGCACGACTGAGCGGGGGCGGGTGGGGCACGGACGCGGGCGGGATCGGCCCCGGGTCAGTGCCGGCGCAGAGCGGCGAACGTGCGCTTCGTGTGGGTCCAGCTCTCCGTCGGGGTGAACGCGTGGGCGGGAGCGAGGCGGCGGAGGGACGGGGTGCCGATCCTGGCCCAGCGGAAGGCGCCGCCGTGGCCGCCGCCCGCGTTCTCGACCCGGGCCGCGAAACGTTCGTGGACGTCCTGGGGGTCGGTCTCGACCAGGAGCAGGCCGCCCGGGGCGAGCAGGGTGTGCATACGGTCGAGCAGCCGGGCCGGGTCGCCGCCGATGCCGATGTTGCCGTCGGCGAGCAGCGCGACCGCCCAGCGGCCCTCCCCCGGCAGCGGCTCGAACACCGAGCGGCACAGCGCGCTCGCGCCGGCGGCTCGGCTGCGGGCCACCGCGGCCGGTACCGGGTCCACGCCGAGCGCGGCCACCCCGCGCCGGGTCAGCGCGGCGGCCAGCCGGCCCGGGCCGCAGCCGACGTCGAGGGTGGGGCCGGTACAGCGGACCAGCAGGGTGTCGTCGGCGGCGTCCGGCTCGGCGCACCAGCGGGCCAGTTCGAGGCGCTGCCGCCGACCGCCGTGCCGACGCAGGTAGAGCGCGCCGCCCTCGCGCAGCGCGACCGCGTACGGATCGGCGGCGTCCGCGTACGGATCGCTCGCGGCGTTCGTCCCGGGCGTCGGCTCGTGGACCAGGGTCATGCGTACACCCCGTCGCCGAGCAGCGCGCGGGCCACGCCGGCGCAGTGGGTGCCGGGGATGTCGCGGGTAACGGCGGCCAGGTCGTCGGCCGTGTCGATGTCGGTCAGGGTGGGCAGGTCGCGCACGGTCAGGCCGGCGGCGAGCAGCCGGGCGCGCTGTACCGCGCCGGTCTCGGGCACCGACATCGGCACACCGGGGAAGACCGAGGGATCCGGTCGACGCATACCGATAGCCCAGAACCCGCCATCGGTTGCCGGGCCGAACCACGCGTCGGCGGCCGACCAGTCCACGGTGAGCAGGTCGGGGGTGATCTGCGGGGTGTCCATGCCGACCAGCAGGGTCGGCCCGGTACACCCGGCGAACGCGGCGGCGAGGCGCAGGTCGAGGCCGCCGCCGTGCTGCGGGCACACCTCGAAGCCGGGCGGCAACCACGGCCCCGGCGCGCCCGCGAGCACCAGGACGCGGCGGCGGGCGGGCGTGGCCAGCACCGCCGCGAGCGTGTCGGCGAGCGCGGCCTCGGCCACCGCGGCGGCCTGGTCGGGGGTCAGCGGCGGGGTCAGCCGGGTCTTGACCCGGCCCGGGACGGGGGCCTTGGCGATCACGAGCAGCGTGGTCATGCGGGCCGCCCGGGGCGGACCAGTACCGCGCTCATGTCGCGCACGGCCGTGACGGTGCCGCGTACCGTGCCGGTGACCTTGGAGCGGCCCGCGCGCGGGCGGTAGAGCACGTCGACCTCGGCGATCCGCCAGCGGGCGTCGGCGGCGCGGACCACCGTCTCCAGCGGGTAACCGGAGCGCCGGTCGCGGACGTCGAGGGCGAGCAGGTCGGCGCGCCGGGCGGCGCGCATCGGTCCCAGGTCGTGCAGGCGGGCGCCGGTGCGCCCGCGCAGTCGGCGGGCCAGTACCGCGTTGGCGAGGCGGGCGTGGAGCGGCCAGGCGCCGAGGCTCTGCGGGCGGCGGCGGCCGAGCATCAGGTCCGCGTCGCCGGCACGTACCGGGTCCACCACCTCGGGGAGTTGGGCGGGGTCGAGGGACGCGTCGCAGTCGCAGAAGCAGACGATCGGCGCGGTCGCGGCGAGCAGCCCGGCGTGGCAGGCGGCGCCGAATCCGCGCCGCTGCTCGACCACCACCTCGGCGCCCAGCGAGCGGGCCAGGTCGGCCGAGCCGTCGCGCGAGCCGTTGTCCACCACGAGGGGGCGATATCCGGCCGGCATCCGCGCGAGCACCCAGGGCAGCGCGCGGGCCTCGTCGAGACAGGGCAGCACCACGTCCACCGTGTGGGCGGCGGAGGGCGCCGCGGAGTGCATCGTGGATGGCTCTGTGGAGTGAGCTGTGGAACGGGCCCGGGCCGCGGAGTGTGGCGCGGCCGGCTCGGCGGACCGCGTCGCGAAATGGGCCGCGGATTGCTCCACGGCATGTGCTGAAGAGGCGTCCATGCGGCTCACGCTAGGTAAGCGTGCGGCGTGTACCCAGGCATGACGTGCTTACGAAGTACTGACGTCGCGTCGATACGGCCGTGTGGGTTACGGGCCGCTTACGGATCCGACCCGCGCCGGAATCGTCCACCTTCGCGCACCTACACTCGCCGGCATGAAGGTGCTCGTCGTCGACGACGACCCGACCGTGGCCGAGGTCGTCGTCGGCTATCTCGAACGTGCGGGGTTCCACACCGCGCACGCCGCCGATGGACCGTCCGCCCTGGACCTGGCCGCCGCCGACCCTCCCGACCTCGTGGTGCTCGACCTGATGTTGCCGGGCATGGACGGCCTCGACGTATGCCGGCGGCTGCGCGAGCGCGGCCCGATCCCGGTGGTGATGCTGACCGCGCTGGGCGACGAGGGCGATCGGGTGCTCGGTCTGGAGGTCGGCGCGGACGACTACGTCACCAAGCCGTTCAGCCCGCGCGAGTTGGTCCTGCGGGTGCAGTCGGTGCTGCGCCGCGTCGCGGGGCCCGTCGCGGCGGCGGTGCCGTCGGTGCTTCGGCACGCCGACGTCGAGGTGGACGTGCACGCCCACCGGGTGCTCCGCGCCGGCCGCGAACTCTCGCTCACCGCGCGCGAGTTCGACCTGCTCTGCTTCTTCCTGGCGGCGCCGGGCCGAGCCTTCACCCGGGAGGAGTTGATGCGCCGGGTGTGGGGGTGGGAGTTCGGCGACCAGTCCACGGTGACCGTGCACGTACGGCGCCTGCGGGAGAAGATCGAGGACGACCCGGCCGCGCCCCGGCTCCTGGTGACCGTGTGGGGCGTGGGATACCGCTTGGAGGTCGAACCCGGGTGCCGGTGAAGGATTTCGCGCTGATCTGCCTGATCGCGGCGGGCAGCGGCCTGGGGGTCACGCTGCTCGGGCTGCTCGGCCTGCGGGCGTTGCGCAACCGCTCGTTGTCGGTCGCGCTGGCCGCGATGTCGGTGGTGACGATAGCCGGCATGGCCGCGGGCACCGTCGGCGTCTCGCAGGCGATGTTGTTGTCCTCGCACGACCTGACCGTGGTGATGGTGGTCTGCGCGGTGTCGGCGATGCTGGCGATCGCCGTGGCGATGGTGCTGGGCCGCCCGGTGGTGGCCGACGTACGGGCGCTGCGCGGCACCGCTCGGGCGCTCGGCGGCGGGCCGCCCCCGCCCGCGCCGCCGCGGCAGGTCTCGGCCGTGGCCGAACTGGCCGAACTGGGGCGCGAGTTGGAGCGCGCCGGGGTACAGCTGGCCGAGTCGCGCGCCCGCGAGCGCGCGGTCGAGCACGCGCGCCGCGAGTTGATCGCGTGGATCTCGCACGATCTGCGCACCCCGCTGGCGGGCCTGCGGGCGATGGCGGAGGCGCTGGAGGACGGCCTGCCCGAGGACCCGGCGCGCTATCACCGGCGGATCCGCACCGAGGTGGATCGGCTCAGCGGCATGGTGGACGACCTGTTCGAGCTGTCCCGGATCCAGGCGGGCGCGTTGAAGTTGTCCCCGGCCCGGGTCTCGCTCTACGACCTGGTGGCGGACGCGATGGCGGGCACCGAGGAGTTGGCCCGGTCCCGATCGGTCCGGGTGGCGGGCGAGGACATGGCCGCGGTGCCGGTGCGGGTGGACGGCCGGGAGATGTCCAGGGCTTTGACGAACCTGCTGGTCAACGCGATCCGGCACACGCCGTCGGACGGCACGGTGGCGGTCGGCGTGCGCACGGCCGCCGGCGAGGTGGTGGTCTCGGTCACCGACGCGTGCGGCGGCATCCCGGAGGAGGACCTGCCGCGTGTGTTCGACACGGGCTGGCGGGGCACCCACGCCCGCACCCCGTCCCCGGCCGGCGGCGCGGGTCTGGGCCTGGCCATCGTCCGCGGCATCGTCGAAGCCCACGCGGGCCGGGTCGCGGTCGCCAACACGGGCACGGGCTGCCGCTTCGAGGTGCGCCTGCCGGCGGGGTGAGGGCGGGGGTGCTCCGGGCCCGCCGGCCGGCGGGTCGCTCACACGTGGGCGAACTGGGCCATGCCGTCCGTGAATGCGATCTCGGCGCGCCAGCCGAGTTCGGCCTCCAGCCGGGCCGCGGAGGCGGTGATGTGGCGCACGTCGCCCAGTCGATACTCCGCGGTGGTGATCGGCGTCGGGCCCGCGTGCGCGGCCGCCAGGGCGAGGGCCATCTCGCCCACCGTGCGCGGCACGCCGGTGGCCACGTTGTACGCCCGCAGACCGGGCGTCGAGCGCTCGAAGGCGGCCAGGTTGGCCGTGGCCACGTCCCGTACGTGCACGAAGTCGCGCCGCTGGCCGCCGTCTTCGTACACCCGAGGCGGCAACCCGGCGCGCAGCATCGAGCGGAAGATCGCGGCCACGCCCGCGTACGGGGTGTCCAGCGGCATCCTCGGGCCGTAGACGTTGTGGTAGCGCAGGGCGGTGGCCACGCCGCCGGTGCTCCGGGCCCACGCGCCGGCCAGGTGCTCCTGGGCCAGCTTGGTCGCGGCGTAGACGTTGCGCGGGTCGGGCGCCGCCTCCTCGGAGATCCGCCCCGGCGTCACCTCCATCCCGCACACCGGACACGGCGGCTCGAAGCGCCCCGCCTCCAACGCCTCGATCGGCCGCGCACCGGGCACCACGTCACCGTGCTCGGCGCACCGCCCCACTCCCTCCCCGTAGACCACCATCGAACTGGCCAGCACCAGCCGCCCGATACCGGCGCGCCCCATGGCGGCCAACAGCACCGCGGTGCCGAGGTCGTTGCAGCCCACGTAGTCGGGTGCGTCCCCCAGATCCAGCCCGAGCCCGACCTTGGCCGCCTGATGACACACCGCGTCCACACCGACCAGCGCCCGCGCCACCGCATCCGCGTCGCGCACGTCCCCGACCACGGAGTCCACACCCTCGACGGACACCAGATCGAAGACCCGCACCTCGTGCCCGGCCTCGACCAGGCACTCCACGACGTGCGACCCGATGAACCCGGCTCCGCCGGTGACAAGGATCCTCATACCGCCCAAGCTAAGTCGCTCCGCGCCGCCTCATCCCCCCACACGCCCCGATGTCACCCGTTCGTAAGACCTGCCGTCGTGGCGCGTCGGGTTCGCCCACCCCGGCGCTTCGGTGTCGGGTGCTGCGAGACTGGTTTCATGCGCATCGTTGTACTGGCCGGAGGTATCGGCGGGGCTCGGTTTCTTCGGGGGCTCAAGGCGGCCGTTCCGGAAGCGGAGATCACCGTCGTCGGCAATACCGGGGACGACATCCACCTGTTCGGGCTGAAGGTGTGTCCGGACCTCGACACCGTCATGTACACGCTCGGCGACGGCATCAACGAGGAGCAGGGCTGGGGGCGTCGGGACGAGTCGTGGAGCATTCGCGAGGAGATGGCCGCCTACGGGGTCGAGCCGACCTGGTTCGGGCTCGGCGATCGGGACTACGCGACCCACATCGTGCGGACCCAGATGCTCGGCGCCGGGTATCCGCTGTCTGCCGTCACCGAGGCGCTGTGCGCGCGGTGGCAGCCGGGGGTGCGGCTGATCCCGATGAGCGACGACCGCGTCGAGACGCACGTGGTGATCGATGATCCGGACAAGCCCGGCACCCGCAAGGCGGTGCATTTCCAGGAGTATTGGGTGCGGCTGCGGGCCGCGCCGACGGCGCACGCGATCGTGCCGGTCGGGATCGAGACCGCCAAGCCCGCGCCCGGCGTGTTGGAGGCGATCGCCGCGGCCGACCTGATCCTGTTCCCGCCGTCGAATCCGGTGGTCAGCATCGGCACGATCCTGGGCGTGCCCGGCATCCGGGAGGCGTTGGTGGCCGCGGAGGCGCCGGTGATCGGCCTGTCGCCGATCATCGGGGGCGCCCCGGTGCGCGGGATGGCCGACCGGGTCCTGGAGGCCGTCGGTGTGGAGACGAGCGCCGCGGCGGTCGCGCAGCACTACGGCCCCGGTCTGCTCGACGGCTGGCTCGTGGACACCGCCGACGCGGCGGCCGTGCTGAGCGTGGAGGCCGCCGGCATCCCGTGCCGGGCGATCCCGCTGTTGATGAGCGATGTCGAGGCCACCGCCGAGATGGCCCGGGCCGCGCTCGCGCTCGCGGACGAGGTGCGGTGATGGGCGCCCCGCCGAGCGGCTACTCGATCCTGGGCGTGTCCGGGCTGCCGGAGATGGGCGAAGGCGCCGACCTGGCAGCGCTGATCGCGGACGCGGCGGCCGGCCCCGACGGTCCCGGACTGCGCGACGGCGACGTGCTCGTGGTCACCTCGAAGATCTTCAGCAAGGCCGAGGGTCGGCTGCTGCGCGGGGTCGATCGGGAGAAGGTGATCGACGCCGAGGCGGTCCGCCTGGTCGCCCGCAAGGGGTCGACCCGGATCGTGCAGACCCGCCACGGCTTCGTGATGGCGGCGGCCGGTGTGGACGCCTCCAACACCGAGCCGGGCACGCTGTTGTTGCTGCCCGAGGACGCGGACGCCTCCGCCCGGCGGTTGCGCGCTGCGCTGGCCGAGCGGGCCGGCGTGCGGGTGGGCGTCGTGGTGTCGGACACCTTCGGCCGGCCGTGGCGCAACGGGGTCACCGACGTCGCGATCGGCGTCGCCGGGCTGGACGCGGTCGACGACCACCGGGGGCGGATCGACACGCACGGCAACGAGTTGGCGGTGACGATCACCGCCGTGGTCGACGAACTCGCGAGCGCCGCCGAACTGGTCAAAGGCAAGGCCGGCGCCGTCCCGGTGGCGGTGGTGCGCGGCCTCGCGCACCTGGTCACCGAGGCCGACGGGGCCGGAGTGCGCCCGCTGGTGCGCGGCGCCGCGGACGACATGTTCCGACTCGGTACCGCCGAGGCGGTCGCCGAGGGGGCCCGCACCGCGATCACCGCCCGACGTACGGTGCGCGCGTTCACCGACGAGCCGGTGGATCCGGAGGCGGTACGCCGCGCGGTGGCCGCCGCGATCACCGCGCCCGCGCCGCATCACACCGTGCCGTGGCGCTTCGTGCTCCTGGAGAGCGCGCCGGCCCGGATCGACCTGCTCGACGCGATGCGCTCGCGCTGGGTGGCGGATCTGCGCGCGGACGGCCTGGACGAGGACCGGATCGCCCGGCGCGTCGGGCGCGGCGACGTGTTGCGCAACGCGCCGTACCTGGTGGTGCCGTGCCTGGTCACCGACGGCGCGCACGCCTACCCCGACCCGGTGCGCTCGCGGGCCGAGCGGGAGATGTTCACCGTCGCGGCGGGCGCCGCCGTACAGAATCTGCTGATCGCGCTGACCGCCGAGGGCCTGGGCTCCGCATGGGTGTCGTCGACGATGTTCTGTCCGGACGTGGTGCGCGCCACGCTCGCGCTGCCCGCCGACTGGGACCCGATGGGCGCCGTCGCGGTGGGCCGGCCGGCCGAGCCGCCCCGGGAGCGTCCGGCCCGCACGGTGGACGACGTGATCGTGGTGCGCTGAGCGCGGCACCGGGCGGCGGAACCCGGACAGGCGAAGGGGTGGGCCCGCGAGGGGCCCACCCTTTCGTCATGGTTCACCGCGGTGCGTCACCGCTCGGCGCTGCCGGCCCGGAATCGGCGGGCCCACACCGCCGCCGACGTGGGGTCGAGGACGGTGTCCGGCCGATGTCCGGGGGCTTCACGCCTGATCAGTAGCCCTGCGTCCCGCCGCCGGTGGTCGGCGGAGCCTGCGGACGCGGCGGCGGGATGTGCCCACCGCCCGGGGCTCCGGTCCGCCCGGGAGTGGGCGCCATGCCGGGACCGGGGTAGGGCGGAGGCGGCGTCTGCGGCAGGTCGGCCGACCCGTGGCTGCCGGGCGGCTCGACCTCACCGCGCCAGCCGCCGGTCTCCTGGCCCCGCTCCTCCACGAACGTCTTGAAATGTTCCAGGTCGCCCTTGGTCCGGCCGCGGACGAAGCCGAGCTTGTCGCCGACCGTCTCCACGAGGCCGTCGGGGTCGAACTCCATCTGGAACATCACGCGGGTGTGTACGTCGTCGAGCCGATGGAAGGTGACCACACCCGCCTGATGGGGGCCGTCCACGGTCTTCCACGCGACCCGCTCGTCGGGCCGCTGCTCGGTGATCTCGGCGTCGAACTCCCGGGTCACTCCGGCGATTTTGGTCACCCAGTGGGTGTGTGTCGCGTTGATCTGATCGATCCGTTCGACCCCGCTCATGAACCGCGGGAACTCCCGGAACTGGGTCCACTGGTTGTAGGCGGTGCGGACCGGCACGTCCACGTCGATCGAGTGCTGGACGGTCGTCACGAGCACTTCCTCCTCGTTCTCGGTGTCGGTTCCGAGCTGCCGTGCTGCGCAGCCGGGTCCTTCACCCGAACGGCTGCCCGAGGCCTCGGGGGACAAACGTGCCGCCCGCCGAGGGACGCCCGTTCACAGGGTCCGGCCGGTGAAGTGCGGGCGCGGGGCGTAGCGGGGCGCGCGGCGCGGGACCTTGACCCCCGACATGCGGATCAGCAGCGCGGCCCGGTGCCGGTTTCCCCCGTAGCAGGCGAGGAGTTCGAGCATTCCGGCGTCGTCCACGGCGTGCCCGGCGAGCGCGAAGCCGATGGTCTTGGGCAGGTGCAGGTCGCCCACGGACAGCGCGTCGGGGTCGCCGTGCGAGCGCTGCATGGTCTCGGCCGCGGTCCACACCCCGATCCCGGGCACCAGGCGCATCAGCCGGGCCGCCTCGGGGTGCGACACCTCGGTGGTCGCCTCCAGGCGGCCCGCCACCCGGGTCGCCTCGATCACGGTGCGCGAGCGGCGCCCGTCCACTCCGGCGCGGGCCCAGTCCCAGGACGGGATCAGCGCCCAGGTACGCGCGTCGGGGATCACCCGCAGGCCCGCCGGCGCCGGGCCGGGCGGGGCCTCGCCGTACTTGCCGAGCAGCAGCCGAAAGGCCCGGCGCGCCTCGATCGTGGTGACCTTCTGCTCCAGGATCGAGGGCACCAGGGCGGCCAGGACCAGCGCGCTGCGCGGCATCCGCAGGCCGGTGTACCGGCGTTGCGCGTCGCGCACGATCGGGTGTCGGGCGACGAGCGCGGCCGGGTCGTCGTCGGCGCCGAGCAGCGCCGGAAGCGCGTGCAATTGCCACTCGGCGCCCGGCCCCCACGCGCTCGCCTCGATCTCGCCGGTCGCGGGTCGGTCGATCACCCGCAGCGTGCACGGCCCTTCGGGGGTGCGCGAGGTGCGCCACACCGAGCCGTCGGCGCCCGCGTGGTACGTCGGATCGCTGTGTCCCCGGCGCAGTTGGCCGAGGGTGAGCCGGAGATCGAGGGCGAACCCGGGACGCCACACGCGCCGGTGGGCACTGGGGTGCAACGGGCTCTCCTCGGGGTCCGGGTTCGGACCGCCACGGTACCTTCCCGGTTTTGTGCCGATGTGCGCAGAGCAGACTTCAGCTATGCGGGTGATGGCGTTCGGCACCTATGACACGACCGTCCACCCCCGGGTGGGAATCCTCATCGAGGGCTTGCGGCGGCACGGCATCGAGGTGGTGACCTGCAACGTTCCGCTCGGCCACATGGACGCGGGCCCGATGGTCCCGCCGCCGTCGGCACACCCCGGGATCTCCCGCCAGCGCATGCGGCACGCGCGGTGCATCGCGGAGCTGGTGGCCAAGGCGCGGCGCGCGCCGCGCCCCGACGTGGTGATCGTCGGCTATCAGGGCCGGCTCGACATTCAGATCGCGCGGCGGTTGTTCCCCGGGGTGCCGCTGGTGCTGGACCACCTGGAGAGCGTGGACGACGTGGCCGATCGGCTGGGCCACGCCGCCCAGGCCGAACTGCGCAAGGTGGACCGGATCGAGCAGGCGGCGATCGCCGCGGCGCGCCTGGTCCTGGTGGACACCGAGGAGCACCGCCGGGTGCTCGCGCCGGCGCAGCAGGATCGGGCCGTGGTGGTGCCGATCGGGGCGGCGCCGGTGTGGTTCGACGCGGGGCGGGCGGGCCCGAAGGCGTCCCCGGACCCGTTCGGCGACGCGTCGGCCGAGCCGCGACGCGACCCGCTGCCGGAGCCGGCGGCCGACTTCGAGCCGGGCTTTCGGCCGGGCGAGGACCTGCGGGTGATCTCGGTCGGGCTGTACTCGCCGGTGCAGGGCGCGCCGGTGATCGGCGCCGCGCTCAGTCGGCTGGACGGCTATCCGATCACCGTGACCATGATCGGCCGCGGCCTCCAGGCCCAGCGTACGAAGGACCTGGTCGGGCCGAACGCGCCCCGGGTGACCTGGCGGACCTGGGTGCCCGAGGCCGAACTGCCGCGCCTGGTCGCCGCGCACGACGTGTGCCTGGGGGTGTTCGGCACCGGCGCCAAGGCGTTGCGGCTGGTGCCGAACAAGGTCTTCCAGGGCGCCGCGGCGGGGTGCGCGGTGCTCACCTCGGACACCGCGCCGCAGCGCCGACTGCTGGGCGCGGCCGGGTTGTTCGTCCCGGCGGGCGACTCCGACGCGCTGGCCGACGCGCTGCGCCGGCTGGCCCAGCATCCGCCGGAGGTGGCCCGACTGCGCGCGGCGGCGGTCGCGTTGGCGCGGGAGCGGTTCGTCCCCGAGGCGGTGGTCGAGCCGCTGGTGGAGCGCCTGCGGGAGATCGTGGACAAGCGTGGGTAGCCCGCCCGCCGCGCCGTCCCCGCGCGCCGCCGGTTAACCCAGCCGCACGGCCACGTCCTTGCGGATCGCGGGCAGTTGCTCGTAGAGCGCCTGGCCGGGGCACTCGGTGTTGAAGGCGTCCCGGTGGCCGGAGATCACGTCGAACGAATGGGTCGAGCCCTTCGGGTAGCGACTGCCGCTGTCGGAGGAGGTCAGCGTGACCCGGCCGGTCGGGTCGCGGTCGTCCAGGCCGAGCTTCCAGGCGATCAGGGCGGACAGCGCGATCAGCATCGGCCCGGGCGGCTCGGCGCTGGTGTAGGTGCCCATCGCGGCCACGCCCATGCTGTCCGTGTTGAAGCCGAGCGTATGCGCGCCGAGCACCGGCTTGTCCACCCCGCCGGCGCGGCCCTCGAAGACCGTGCCGCACTGGTCGACCAGGAAGTTGTAGCCCACGTCGGCCCAGCCGTTGGTCAGCACGTGGTAGCGGTAGATGGAACGGAGCACCTTGGGCGAGTCGCTGCACGGGAAGTCGTTGCCGTCGGCGGTGTGGTGCACGAACGCGGCGCGCACGGTGCCGGTGTACTTGAACTTCGCGTCCCGCAGCGACTCGTCCGCGCCCCAGTCGCGGCGGGCCACGATCGCGGGCCGCTCGGCGCGGCCCTTGACCCGGCCGTCGACGCTGTTCGGCCGGGTCGGGCGCGGCGGCATGCGGTCGACGATCGACTCGCCGGGGTCGACGAGTTCGGCTCGCAGGTCCGTCGGCAGCGCTCCGGCGAGCACGCCCACGCGGATCTGGACACCGTCGGAACGACCGGCCCAGAACGGCTCGGTGCCGCCGCGGACGCGGCCCTCGGCCGGCCCGATCCCGTCGCCGCTCGCGTGCAGCGCGCGCCAGGGGCTCCATACCCCGCCGGTGCGGGTGCGTACATGGACGACCACCCCCGCGCCCGCGGCCGGGTCGGGGTCGGCCCAGGTGACGCCGAGCAACGAGAAGGCCGCGGTGTCGCGTTCGGCGGTCAGTACCCCGGTCCGCCCCTCGCGGGGCGCGGCGACGTCGGACTCCTGTTCGACCCCGGTCAGCGGGAGGGTGATCGTGGTACCGGGGGTGCTCGGTCCCGCGTCGGCCTGCGCGGGAGGTCCGGCGAGCACGGTCGGCACGGCGAGGGCGACGATCGACAGCACGATTCTGGTGAACACGGGCGGGCCCCTCCATCGTGGGCGGTGGAGTCGTTCGGGTGCCCGGTCCCGCCACAACGCTTGTACCAAATGCAGCAATTACACCCATTTGTCGTACGAATTCATCCGCTCGATAGGCTGGGCGCATGCCCAGCACTCCGGTCGATCAGTTGCGCTCCGCGCTCGCCGCCGACTCAGCGCGGCCCTTCACCACCTTCTACGACGACGCCACCGGCGAGCGGGTCGAGCTCTCCGTGGCGACGTTCGACAACTGGGTCGCCAAGACCGCGAATCTGCTGCGCGACGACCTCGCGGTCGAGCCCGGCGCCCGGGTGTCGTTGCTGCTGCCGGCGCATTGGCAGACCCAGGTGTGGTTGCTCGCCGCGTGGTCGCTCGGCCTGGCGGTGACCTTCGACGGCGATCCCGCCGACGCCGACGTGGTGGTGTCCGGCCCCGAGACGCTCGATCGGGCGGCGAGTTGCCCCGGCGAGCGGGTCGCCCTGGCGCTGCGGCCGATGGGCGGGCGCTTCCCCGAGCCGCCGGCCGGCTTCCTGGACTACGCGGCGGAAGTGGCCGGACACGGCGACCGGTTCGTGCCCGACGGCTCGGCGCGCGCCGACGCGCCGGCGCTGATCGAGGCCGGCCGCGAGTACACCGCCGGCGACCTGGCCGCGGCGGGCGAGGCCGCCGCGCGGGAGTGGAACCTCGGCCCAGGTGATCGCTTGCTCACCTCTTCGAGCTTCGCCCGAACGGGTGGATTGCGGGCGGGCCTGCTCGCGCCCCTGGCCGCGTCCGTACCCGTCGTCGTATGCCGTCACCTGGACGAATCCCTGCTGGAGCGGCGCATCGAGGCGGAGCGCGTCACGCGCGCCGTCACCCGTTCCGCCGACTAGTCCATGACAAGACGGGTCAGGCTGCGCTTTCGTGGCCCCGACCGCCCGTAGTGCCGTGCCCGGCGGTCCCTCAGCAGGCGGGGAGGCGTGGGGTTCATGGACGTGTGGGATCACCTTTACCGGTCCGAACGTGCACCCGAACCCGACGTGCCCGAACCGGCGGCGTGCCCGGCGTACGAGTCCACCCCGGTCGACGCCGCCGCCGGTCGGGCCGCCACCCGGCGCGCGCGCCGCAGGCGGGACCGGCGGCGCCGGGTGTTCCTGCCGATCGGGGTGGGCATCACGCTGATCCTGCTGACCGGCGTCTCGGCCGCCTACGTCGCGTACCGGCGGCTCGACGGCAACATCAAGACCGACCCGGTCAACGGCAAGCTCAACGCCGACCGTCCCGACGTGGGCGGCAACGGCAAGGGCAAGCCGATGAACCTGCTGATCATCGGCTCGGACTCGCGCGCCGGCGAGAACCGCGCGCTCGGCGGCGGCGGCGACATCGGCGAGCGCTCGGACACCACGCTCCTCGTGCACCTGACGTCCGACCGCGAACACGCGGTGGTCATGAGCATCCCGCGCGACCTGCTGGTGACCGTGCCCTCGTGTGTGACCAGGGACGGGGCGCGCTCGGCCGAGCAGCGCGGGGTGATGTTCAATTCGGCGTTCGAACTCGGCGGCGCGGCCTGTACGCGCAACACCGTCGAGAAGGTCACCGCGATGCGGGTGGACCACCACATCATCGTGGACTTCGCCGGCTTCAAGGGCATGGTCGACGCGGTCGGCGGGGTGGAGATCTGCCTGCCCAGGACCGTGCAGGACCGCGAGGGCAACATCTCGTTGTCGGCCGGCCGGCGCAAGGTGCACGGCCGGGAGGCGCTGGACTACGTACGGCTGCGCCACGACATCGGGCTCGGCGGCGACGGCAGCGACCTGGGCCGGATCAAGCGGCAGCAGGCGTTCGTGGCCTCGCTCGCCAAGCAGATCCGCAGCGGCGACACGCTGACCAGTCCGACCCGGCTGTTCGCCCTCGCCGACGCGTTGACGAAGTCGATCCGGGCGGACGAGGGTCTGGACTCGGTCTCCGCGCTGGTCGATCTCGCGCGCGGGATGCGGGACCTGGAGACGAAGAACATCACCTTCGCGCACATCCCGGTGTACAACCCGCCGGACGACAACAACCGGGTCGCGCTGATCCAGCCCGACGCGCGGCGGTTGTTCGACGCGATCAACCACGACGAGCCGCTGGACGGTCGGCGCAAACCGGGCGTGGAACCGGCCCCGGCCCCGGTCGCGCCGGCGGGTGGGGCGGTCCCGGCCGGTGTGCCGGCGCGAGCACTCGGCGGTCCGGGCGCGGTGCCGGCGACATCCGCCGCGCCCGGGAGCGGCGCGGTTCCGGTCGAACCGGTGAAGCCGCCGGTGAAGGCCGAGGTCCGCGACGGGGACCAGGACATCTGCAAGGCGAACTGATCGCGCGTCATCGCGGCCGGAGGCCGGCAGCCCACCTGGCGGCCGACCCCGGGAGTCGCGCACGATAACGTGCCGGCAGCCGTGCGGCCCGGGTCGACACGTGGTGTTGCGACGGTTCGGCGTGACCTGTGTCACACGCACAAGGGTGCACGCAACTCGAAGAACCGGCGCCACGTCTATCAGTGCAACGGCCGCCCCACGCGCGGTTCGTCGCTTGATGAGCGTTGGGCGCCTCGGGGAAAGAAGCAGACACGACGTGAGTGACAGCGAACGGGCCGGCAAGCAGGCCGGATCCGGTCGGGACGCGAGCCCGGAAACGGCGCCCGAGACCCCGACCGAACCGGACATATCCACGACTCCGCCCCCGAACGGGCCGGTGGGGGACGCGAACGCCGGCAACGCGCGCGGCGCGGAGGCGGCGGGCGCGGAGGAACCGGGCACGCACGCGGCCGCGTCGGGCGCGGACGCGGTGGGCCCGGACGGCTCGGGCGCAGCCGCGTCGGGCGCGGACGCGGGGTCCGCGACGCCGACTTCGGGTGCGACCGGGCCCGACGCGGCCGAACCCGTAGGCGAATCGGCGGCGGCCGGCCCTGCACCCACACCGGGTGCCGAGGACGCCGCCGTGGCCGCCCCTGCCGCAGAGTCGGGCGCGTCGGCCGAGGACGGCGAAGGCGAAGCGGCCGAACCGGGCGACGGCGCAACGGCCGATGGCGCGACCACCGAGGGCGCGGCGGCCGAGGTGGCCGCCGACGCACCGGGCACGGCGGCAGTTGGCGCGACCACCGACGGCGCGACGGCCGACGCGGCGGGCGCCGCAGGTGCTCCGGGCGACGCCACCACGGCCGAGGGCGGCGACGGTGCGACCTCGGCCGGGACCCGTGCGGCGGGGCCCTCCACCGCCCCCACCACCACCCCTCCCCCGGCCGGCGGCGACCCGCTCACCGCCGCCGTGGCCGCGATGGCCGCCGACGGCGGCAAGGCGGCCGACCGGCGGGCCCGGCGCGACCGCCGCCGCCGGGTGTACAAGCGCATCCTGATCGGCGTCACCGTCACCGTGGCGCTGAGCCTGGTCGCCGGCAGCGTCGTGGTCTACACCCTGTACCGCAAGCTGGACGGCAACATCACCTCCGAGGACCTGAGCGCGAAGCTCGGCCCGGAGACCGAACGCCCGCAGGTGGCGGCCGGCGCACACGACGCGGCCAACATCCTGCTGATGGGCTCGGACGACCGCAGCGGCGACAACAAGCAGTACGGCGACGTCGGCGAGGGCACCAAGCGCTCCGACACCACGATCCTGCTGCACCTCGCCGCCGACCGGAAGAGCTCGGTCGCGGTCAGCATTCCGCGTGACCTGATGGTGGACATCCCCTCCTGCGTCCGGCCGGACGGCAGCAAGTCGCGGGCGTACCGGGACCAGTTCAACCACGCGTTCGAGATCGGCGGCGCCGCCTGCACGATCAAGACCATCGAACAGATGACCAAGGTCCGGGTCGACCACCACATCGTGATCGACTTCTCCGGCTTCAAGGAGATGGTCGACGCGGTCAACGGCGTCGAGGTGTGCCTGAGCCGCCCGATGCGCGACACCGCCGCCAAGCTCGACCTGCCGGCCGGCAAGCACAAGCTCGACGGCGAGCAGGCGCTCGGCTACGTACGCGCCCGCAAGAACGTCGACGACGGCAGCGACACCCAGCGGATGACCCGACAGCAGCGTTTTCTGGCCGCGCTCGTTAAGAAGGTCAAGGTCGGCGACATGCTGACCCAGCCGTGGAAGTTGTACAACCTCCTCGACGCCGGAACCCGGTCGATCACCGCCGATCCGGGACTGAGCTCGCTCAAGGAGCTGATGGACCTGTCCGACAGCATCAAGGGCATCCCGAACGACAAGGTCGCGTTCCTGACCGTGCCCCGTCAGCCGTACCGGTTCGACACCGACCGGGACGAACTGGTCCAGCCCAAGGCGGACCGGCTGTTCGAGGCGATCCGCTTCGACCGGGTCGCGGTCGGCGCGGGCGTCAGCGGCAAGGACGAGAACGGCTTCGAGAACAACGGCGAGGTGCGGATCGAGCAGCCGGCGACCCCGCTGCCGTCCACCCGCACCACGATCGACGAGAACGGCGAACGGGTGACCGTCACCCCGACCGCCCCGGGCACGGGCGCGACCGGCAAGGGCGCCACGCGGTCCCCGGCCGGATCCACCCCGCCGGGTACGGGGGCGCCCTCGTCGACGTCCACGGCAGACCCCACTTCGAGCAGCGGCATCCCGTCGGCCACGCCGACCACGCCCGCGGACACGAGCCCGATCGTCACCGTCTCGGGGCGGACGGCGGAACAGGACGTGTGCGCGGGCTGATTCATCGACACCGCATCAGGGAGAGCCGGGGACGTCGCCGACCGCGACGCCCCCGGCAGGTCGCCGGAGGGGACGCCACGCATGGGCACGGACGCGGAGACCGGAACCGGGGGACCCACGGCACCCGGTGGACGGGACGGACGCAGAAAGAGCACAGTGAAGAAGCGCCTCAAATGGATCGCGATCTCCGTGGTCGGTGTCCTGCTGATCCTGGCCGGCAGCGCGTACGGGTACATCCGGTACCTGAACGGGAAGCTGCACCACACCCAGATCACCGCCGACAAGAACAACCGACCACCGGCGTCCCCGAAGGACGCCCAGGGCCGAAGTCCGATGAACATCCTGCTGATCGGCAACGACAGCCGGATCGGTGAGGGCCGGCGCTACGGCGCGGAGGGGCACGAAGGGCTCGCCGACGTGGCGATCCTGATGCACCTGTCCGCCGACCGTTCCAACGCCACGCTGGTGAACATCCCCCGGGACACGATGGTGGACATCCCGCGATGCGAGATCGGCAAGGGCAAGGACAAAAAGGTCACCGAGGCCCGGTTCGGCCAGTTCAACGACAGCTTCCGCAGCATCGGCGCGCCGTGCACCGTGGCGACCGTGGACCGGATGCTCCAGGTACGCATCGACCACTACGTCGAGGTGAACTTCAAGGGCGTCCGCGACCTGACCGACGCGGTCGGCGGCGTGCCGATCTGCCTGGACGCGCCGATCCACGACCCGGTCCTGTCCGGACAGCGCGGCGGCACCGGACTGGACCTGCCGGCCGGCCCGAACACGCTGAGCGGCAACGACGCGCTGCAATTCCTGCGCGCGCGCCACGCGTTCGGCGACGGCAGCGACCTGGCGCGGATCGAGGCGCAGAAGGTGTTCCTGGCGTCGCTGGCGCGCGAGTTGAAGAGCAACGCGAAACTGACCAACGTGGACGGCATGTTCCGGATCGCCAACAGCGCGGTCGGCGCGTTGACCGTCGACAACGACCTGGCGGGCGTGGACAAGCTGATCGACCTCGCCGACGAGATCAAGAAGGTGCCGGAAAAGCGCATGGCGTTCACCACGCTGCCGACCGAGACCTACCGGCCCGCGCCGGATCAGGTCCAGCCCAGACGGCCCGCCGCCGACAACCTGTGGGCCGCGATCCGCGCCGATCGGCCGTTGACCGCGGGCGATCCGGCCACGGATCCGCCGCCCGCGCCGGTGACCGAGGCGCCGGCACCGCCGCAGACGATCGCGCCGTCCGACGCGGCGCAGATCCGGGTGACGGTGGACAGCGGGAGCGCGCGGAAACGAATCACCCCGGTGGTCGACGCGCTCAAGCGGCTGGGTTTCAAGGCGACTTCGGGTACGTCCATGCCGGACGGGCGGGAACACGCCAACAGTCGGATCACCTACCCCGACGGCAGGCAGGAACAGGCCAGGGCGATCGCCGTGGCGCTGAACCTGCCGGAGACCGCGCTGGAGGCGGCCCGTGCGGGGGAGAGCACGATCAAGCTGCTGATCGGCGCGGATCTGCCCGACGCGGGCGCCGGCGGCAGCGGCTCGCCGACGGGTCCGGCGAGCGCAGGGCCCGAGCGGGTGCCGGAGCCGCCCAAGGCGGCCGACCTGAACCTGGAAACGGCCGACAACACGAAGTGCGCCTCACCACGCCGGAAATGACCGGCGGGCGGTCGAGGGGGGCACGCGCGACGTGCGGATCAGGACGCTCGTGTGTGCCCTTCCTCGACCGGTCGACGACCGGTCCATGACCGGCTGTCGACCGACTGACGACGGATCGGGAACGGTCGGATCAGGTTTTTGTGCCTTTTCCGATGATCCGAGTGTCAGGACTTCGCAGTCTCGGTGACCATGGCGAGATCTCGCCGGTTATGGTGGCTGCTTCATACCGACCATCACTTATCACCGTCGGGTTCCGTGGGTGGCTCCGGAACCCCGGTGTCGCCAAGAGGACCGTGCACAGCCGGGGGGATCGTGCGGCGGCAGGTACAGCCGGAGGGGATCTCGGCGTGAACAGAGGGAACGGGCCGCATCGTGGCGCGCCCGGGGACAACGATCCCCTGGGCGGCATGGACGACGCCGACGTCGCGGACATGTGGGTGATGAACCCGGACACCGGCAGCTTCGAGCTGCGGGCGCCGGGCGGCGGTGTGGTCGATGCCCCCGGCACGACCCGGCCGCGCACCCCCGGGGCGGCGGGTACGTCCGAGGGCCGGCGCCGGCCGTCGGCGGTGGAGGCCGCCTCGGGTCGGGGCACCGGCTCGGAGCAGGGCGCCGCCGACGACGCGCCGTCGTCGGCGCGTCGGCGGGGCGCGGGAACGGCCCCCGCCGGGCGCGCGGGCGCCCGCAACGCCGCCGCGGGCAGGGACAAGGCCGCGCCCAAGAGCAAGGTGAAGAAGCGGCTCAAGTGGATCGCGCTCACCGTGGTGGGACTGATCGTGGTGCTGGCCGGCACGGCGTACGGCTACATCAAGTATCTGGACAGCAAGATATCCACCACCGCGAAGAACGCGGGCAGCGAAGGCGTCCCCAAGGCGGAGGAGGACGCGTTCGGACGCAGGCCGCTGAACATCGTGCTGATCGGCAACGACAGCCGTAAGGGCCTCGGCAAGAAGTACGGCGCGTCCGAGCACACCGAGGGCCTGGCCGACGTCACGATCCTGATGCACGTATCGGCCGACCGCAGCAACGCGACGCTGGTCAGCATCCCCCGCGACACCATGGTGCAGATACCCAAGTGTGTCGTGAACGGCAAGACGTATCCCGCGTCCAACGGGCCGCAGTCGTTCAACGAGAGCCTGGCCAACGGCGGTCCGCCGTGCACGGTGTCCACGGTCGACAAGATGCTCGGGGTCCAGGTGGACCACTACATCATGATCGACTTCACCGGCGTGAAGAAGATGACCGACGCCGTCGACGGCGTGGACATGTGCATCTCGGAGCCGATCAACGACCCGGTACTGCCGAACCAGCAGGGCGGCACCGACCTCAAGCTCGACGCCGGCAACCAGAACCTGAGCGGCGAAACCGCGCTGAAGTTCCTGCGCGCGCGGCACGCCTTCGGCGACGGCAGCGACCTGGCCCGGATCAAGGCGCAGAAGGCGTTCCTGATGGCGCTCACCCGCAAGCTCAAGAACAGCGCGTCGTTGACCAACGTCCAGGGCATGTTCAAGATCGCCAACATCGCGGTGGAGTCGCTGACCGTGGACAACGGCCTCGGCGGCGTGGACAAGCTGATCTCGCTGGGCAACCAGTTGAAGAAGGTCCCCGAGAAGCGGATGGCGTTCACCACGCTGCCGGTCGAGGAATACCCGCCGCTGCCCAAGGTCAAGGTGCAGCCGAAGCAGCCCGAGGCCAACAACCTGATGGCGATGCTGCGTACGGACACCGCGGTCACCAAGGACGACAAGCCCGCGGAGCAGCAGCCGGCGGCCCCGCCGACGCCGGAGGCGCCGAAGGTGGACCCGGCCACGCTCAAGGTCGACGTCCGCAACGGCAGCGGGGTCAACAAGCGGGCCAACGAGGTGGCGGCGGACCTGGTCGGCCGCAAGTTCGTCGCGGTCAGCGCGGGCAACGCGAAGGACGGCAAGACCCACGCGACCAGCTCGATCACCTACCCCAAGGGCCGCCTGGACGCCGCCAAGGCCCTGGCCGCCGCGACGGGCCTGCCCGACAGCGCGCTGACCGAGAGCACGTCCGCCGCGGTAACCCGCTTCGAACTCCTGATCGGCAAGGACTACCCGGGCACCGCCCCGCCCAACAACGCGGCCCCACCCACGGAGCCCCCCAAGAACATCGACATGGAAACAGCCGACAAAAACATCTGCGCGCCCAAGAAAAACCGCTGACGCACCCCACCAACGGCCGCGCCTCGTCCCCGAAAAGAGGGAAGAGGCGCGGCCGTCGCACGCCCGATGCCCCACCGACCGGCCGCCGGACGGCGAAGCGTGCGGCCGGGCGCCGAACAGCCGGACGAGCGGCGCGCTGGGTGGGTGCCGATCGGCCGGGCGGGCGGCGGGCGGGCCGGGAATGGGTTTGACGGGGGAACCGGGGGTGGGGAGGGTTTGGGGGTGGATGGGTTTCGGGTGGTGCTTCGGCGGTTGGATGAGGCGTTGTCGGCCTCCCTGTTGGATGCGGCCGTGCGCGGGGCCGAGCCGGGGGAGGTCATGCCGGTCGAGGCCGGAGCGGCCGGGTGGACCGCCGATCGGCGGGCCGCGTTTTTGGCCTTTCATCACGAGTGGGCCGCCACGCCCACCACCTACGCGATCCTGGTCGACGACGTGGTGGTCGGCGCCGCCCGCCTCCAGCCGACCCCGGACGGGGACCTGGAGACCGGCCTGTGGATCGGCCGCGAACACCGGGGCCGAGGCGTGGGCCGCGCCGTCGTCGCCCTCCTGCGCGCCGAGGCCCGAGCCCAGGGCGCGCCCCGCGTCGTCGCCACCACGACCGACGCCAACACCGCCGCCCGACGCCTCCTCAGCGGCGCCGGCGCCCACCTGCGCACCCGCGCCACCCCCACCCCCGACGGCGACACCATCGAAGCCACCCTCGACATCGACTGACCATTCCCCCGTTCGTACGCGTGCACGGAACCTTCGAGGGTGCGGATCGTTGGCGTCGGCATGATGATCAGTTCCGGCCGTACGGCCATGGCCCTGTCCGTCGGATGCGCCGGGCTCGCACTCGCGTTCGTCCCCGTCGCCGCACAGGCACAGACACCGGCACACGCACCGGCGCAGCCCCAGGCACGGCGGCTCCCGGTCGCGGGCGACCAGGTTTCGCTCGACCCCACCGTGTGGGTGACGGCCGACGGGACCGTCACGATCTCCGGCACCTACAGCTGCTCGGCCGACCACACCGGGACCGTGTTGGTCGGCGGCAACGTCAACCAGGCCGGCCTGCACTTCTCGGTCGGTGGCAGCGACGCCACGTGCGACGGCCTGACGCACGACTGGCGCAGCTCCGCGCGGTCCCCGCTCGACTTCGTGCCCGGTCCCGCGCGCGGCGACGCGACGCTGCTCGAACTCCTGCCCGGCGAAGGTGTGGTCCCGGTGGTCCCGAACATCCTCGCGCAGAACACGCGCGACGTGACGATCACCCGCGCCTGACCCCACGCCCGGCCGGACGCCCCGCCCGGCCGGGCTCCTCCGGGCTCAGGCCCGGTCCAACTCCTCGCGCAGCTCAGTCAGTTCCTCCACCGCCGTGATCCCGCTCGTGGCGCACACCTTCAACGCCACGTCCAACCGGGTCACCGCCGCCGGCCGCTCGTCCAGGCCGAACGCCTCGATGCGCGCGGCCAGTTGCACCGCGTCCAGGTAGCCGTCGGCCTCCTCGGGCAGCACGGCCACATACGCCGTCGCCGCCTTGTCCGCCGCCGCCCGAGCGGGGTGCAGCCGGTCGGCGCGGGCCAGCAGGTGTGCGAGTTGGTGGTGCGTACCCGCCCGCTCGACCACGACCATCGTCGCCTCGTCGTCCGTCGCCCGCGCACCGGTCTCGGCGCCCGCCAGCTCCCGCAGTGCCTCGGCGAACAGCGCCACCGCCCGGTCCACCCCCGACGGGTCCTCCCGGTCGGTGCTGCTCGCGATGTTCCACGCCTTCGCCCGCAGCGCCCGGACCGTCTCGCGCACATCCCCCTCGGCGCGCAGCAGTTCGATCGCCCGCCCGAACGCCGCCTGGGCCTGCGGCGCCATTCCCGCGTCGTCGAGCGCGTGCGCCGCGGCCACCGCCAGCTCCGCCTGGGTCGCCCGGTCGGCCACCTTCACCGCGGTCTCCGCCGCCATCGCCAGGTGCCGGGCCGCCTCCCGGGTGTCGCCGAGTCGGCGCAGGCACAACCCGAGCGCCCAGCGTTCCTGCATCGCGTGTTCGGGGCCGTGGTGCTCCTCGACCTCCGGGAGCAGCTCCTCCAGGATCGCCGCGGCCTCCGCGTCCCGACCCAGGCCGAACAACATGCCCACCGCGCCCCGTCGGCAGGCCGCGGCCATCTCCGGGTCGCCCTCGTCGTCGAAGACGTGCGCGGCCTCCAGCGCGAACGGCAGTGCGTCCTCGGGCCGGTTCTGCGCCCCGATCGCGTTGGCCAGCATGGTCAGCGCGTGTCCCACCGGGAACTGCGGCTCGGTGTAGAACGCGGCCGTCTCCAGCGCGGCCCGCATGTCCGCCTCGGCCGCCGCCGGGTCGGCGAGGCGCATCCGCACCTGGCTGCGCAGGAACAGCGGCCGGCAGGCCAGCCACGGCCGCTCGGCCTCCCGGCACAGCGTGATGGCCGCACTCAGGTCGGCCTCGGCGTCCGCCGTCCGGTCGTCCTGGAGCGCCCGCTCGGCCCGGATGTGCAGCGCCGCCGACTGGCGGTGCCGCAGCCCGTGGTCGCGGCCCAGGTCGTGCAGCTCGGTCAGGATCGCGTCCGCGTCCTCGGCCTCGCTCGCGAGCGCCACGATCGCGCGGTGGTGCAGGACCAGCGCGAGCGGCGCCGCGTCGTCCGGCAGGAATGCGGCGGCCTTGACCTGCGCCGCCTCGAACAGCGCGAGCGCGTCCGGCTCGTCGGCGCGGAACCGGGCCATCGCGAGCCGCACCTCGGCGCCCACCGCCCGCCCCGCCGCGTCCGCCGCCCGATAGCCGGCCGCGGCCCGTTCGAGCGCCGCGGCGCCGGCCGCGAACTCGCCCTCCTCGACCAGCTCGATGCCGTCCGCCTCGGTGAGCGCCGCGAGCGCGAACCCATCCACGTCCTGCCCCTGCGCCCGCGCCGCCGCCGCGTAGTCCCGCCAGGCGGCCTCCGCCCGCGGATGCCCCCGCTCATCCAACTCGCTTGCATAGGAGAGCAGTTCCGCAACGCCCCTACCGGACATCGCAGTTGCTGCCGGATCGACGACAGCCCGCGTCGCCACCCGGACCGAGCGCAGGCCCAGCGGCAGCGAATCCGCCACCGGAGCCGCCGCCAACCGACGCCGCACCCGCGAACTCACCGCGTCGTTCCCGTTGCGCACGTCGAAGCGCGCGGCGATCTCGAACAGCTCCCGCTCGACCCTCTCCCCCAGCCCACCGGCGGTGGTGTCCTCGAACACCACCACCTCCGGCCCGCCCACCGCGACCAGACGCCGCAGCAGCACGGCAACCCCGGCCAGGAAGTCGGAGTGGTCCGAAGGATCGCTCTGCGGACGCGCCAGCCACGCCCGGTGCTCGGCCAGGATCTCGATCCCGCGTCCCTCGTTGCCGGTCAGCGCGCAGAACTCGATGTGCTCGGCGACCGCCGCGTACGTGCTCACCTTGCCCCGCACCGACCGGTAGCCGCGCAGGTGGTGCGCCCGGGCCCGGTCCGGGTTGCCCTCGCGCACCAGCGGCAACATCGACGTGGCCAACGAGACCTGCGGCTCCTCCGCGCAGGTGAGCGCGCCGTCCAGGGTCGGCGCGAGCAGTTCCAGCGCGTCCGCGTCCCGGCCCTGCGCGATCAACCAGCGGGCCTGCTCGCGTCGTTCGCACGCGTCGCAGTCGGCCAGCCGGTCCCGGTCCGCCGCCAGCCACGCCTCGAACGCCTCGGTGGTCTCCGCGTCGGCGCCGATGTGCCGGGCCAGGTAGAACCGGCTCTGGTGCACCGGCCGCAGGCTGTGTCCGGCCGTGCGATAGCGGCGTTCCATGTCGGCGAGATAGCCGCGGATCGCGGTCAGCGGCACCTCGGGCACCGAGAGCAGCGAACTGGTGATCCACTTCAGATCCCAGAACAGGTGGTGCGTCAACTGCTCGTCGAAGCCCTCCGGGTGCTCATCCCACAGCTTGAGCAGCCGGGACAGCGGCACCGGGGTGCGCGGCGACTCGCCGCCGTAGTTGTACGCGGTGATCAGCCGCAGCAGCGCCCAGGCGAGGTTCTCGTCGTTGCCCATGCGCTCGGCGACGGTGACCAGTTCCTCGGCGCGGGCGGTGCGGGCCTTGCCGTAGGGCTGTTCCTCGTTCGCGTCCAGGGCAGCGAAGAACCCGGCGTCGTCACGGATTTCCATCACGGGGTTCCTATTCGGCGGGGTTCGGCTGGTGGACGGCGCGCTCGAGCAGGCCGAGGAAGGATCGGCCGAGCAGGCCGGTCTCGGCCGAGGTGAGCGGACGGTGGCTGAGCAACAGGGCCTGGCCGTAGAGCCCTTCGACCGCGGCCCGGGCCAGTTCCGGATCCGCCAGGCCGGCGATCCGGCGGACCAGCGGGTTGAGGTGGTTGAGCACGAGCTGCGCGCGCGGACCCTGGTCGCGCAGGGAGCCGAGGATCCCCGACCACAGGTCGTCGCCGCGCCCGGCCGCGTCCTGCTCGGCCTCGGCCCGACCCCGCTCCCCGCGCGCGTCGCGCCCGTCCAGCAGCAGCGCGGGCACGGTCACCGGCTGGAACGTGCGCAACGACAGATCGCACGCGAGCGGGTCCAGCGCGGCCCGCGCGTGCGCGAGGAAGCTCGCCGCGCCCAGTTCCACGGCCGGGTCGACCGCGTCCAGGTGCG
The DNA here is from genome assembly GCF_044334985.1 of Embleya sp. NPDC020630. Lineage (NCBI taxonomy): Bacteria > Bacillati > Actinomycetota > Actinomycetes > Kitasatosporales > Streptomycetaceae > Embleya > Embleya sp. NPDC020630. The sequence goes on along the minus strand of NZ_JBIRUB010000037.1, from coordinate 5,961 downwards.
CGGTGACCGTGTCCGGGTCGAGTTCGGCGACGGTGGTGCCCGGCCGGATCTCCGCGAGCCGGTACACCAGGTCCAGGTCGTAGGTGTAGCCGCCGTTGACCACGCCGAGGCCGGCCGCCGCCGCGATCGGCGCGACCTGCCGATACTCCTCGACCGTCGACGTCACGTGCACGACCGGGTGCCGGCGGGCGAACTCGTCCAGCGCGATCCGCCCGTCGGTGGTCTCGAACGGCAACCACGGCAGCACCAGGCGCAGCAGTTCGTCGTCGTGCCGGGCCAGCGCCTTGACGCCGAGGTGATGCACACTCAAAAACCGGGCCAGGCGCGGCTGGTCGTGCGCGGCCAGGTCCGCGAGCCAGTCCCGGATGTGCCCGCCGAGCGCGTCGCGCACCCCGGCCAGCGACTCGTCGTCGTACAGGCTCTCCCGCGACGCGGTGGGCCGCAGCGTGTCGGTGTCCACCACGCAGCGCACGAAGAACGCCCAGTCGGGCAGCAGCCCGTCGGCGTTCTCGGTGAGCAACATGCCCTTGAGGTGCACCCGGTGCTTGCCGCGCATCGCCGGACTGACCGCCTCCGGCAGGACGAACGCCGCGCCGCGCACGCCCGCGAGCGGTACGTCGAGGTCGATCACGTCCAGCGGCGTGAAGCCGAGCCGGCTCTCGCAGTAGGCGGTCAGCGCGGCCCGCCGCAGACCCGCCGTCGGGTATGGCCGGTCCCACACCGCGGGGGTGTCGGTGATCGGGGTGTGCTCGCCGCCGGCCACCACGGTGACCCGGTACGGCAACAACGCGCCGAAGTCGCGGGCCAGTTCGACCACCCGCTCGGGGGCGAACCACGCCTCGCTGCCCCGACGCGGGGTCAGGAACACCGTGGTGCCCGGCACTTCGTGTGCGCTCGGGTCCAGGGTGCGCACCGTGTAGCGGCCGTCGGCGCCCGCCTTCCACTCCACCGGCGGCGCGTCGGTCAGCGCCGAGCGGGTCACCACGGTGATCTCGTCGGCGACCACGAAGCAGGCGAGCAGGCCGATGCCGAACTGGCCGATGTAGTCGCGCCGCGCGCTCTCCAACGCGTCGCGCTTGGAACTGCGGCCGATGGTGGCCAGGAAGCGGTGCACGTCGGCCTCGGTCAGCCCCACCCCGGTGTCGGCGACGCGCAGCCCGCCGTCGGCGACCGTGATGGTGATCGCCGCCTCGGCCTGCGGATCGACGGCCCGCCGCGCGGTGACCGCGTCGACGCCGTTCTGCAGCAGCTCGCGCAGGTATACCCGAGGGCTGGAGTAGAGGTGGTGCGACAACAGGTCGACCAGACCCCGCAGATCGACCTGGAAGGTGTGGTCTGCGTCGGATATCGCGGCGTCGTTCATGCGGAGTCAGTCACCTCGGGGCAGGGTCGCCGGCCGACATCCCGGCCGAGTGCCGATGGTACGAAACGACGGGGACAGGCGGCGAGTCACTTGTCGACCATCAGTCACCACGGGCGGGACGGGGCACCACGATCCGGCGCCCCGTCCCCCGGCTCAGTTCTTGGCCGCGTCCACCGTGCGTCCGTCGCGCAGCGCCTGGAACAGCGCCTTGGCGCCCTTGTCGTCCCACAACACGGTCGAGCCGATGTCCTTGACCATGTGGCCGGGATTGGCGATCGGCACCGTGGTGGTGACGCCCTTGCCGCCGGACAGGCTGCCCATGTCCTTGAACAGGTCGTACAGGTCGAACAGGCCCGCGTCGTCGTCCACCGTCACCGCGCTCAGCGAGGCGTCGGCGACCGGGAAGGCGCTGAACGGGTTGAGCAGGATCCCCGCCGACTTGGCCTTCTTGGCCAGCGCGCTGAGGAACATCTGCTGGTTCTCCATCCGGGCCAGGTCGGAGCGCGCCGGGTCGTAGTAGCGCGAGCGTACGAAGGCCAGCGACTGCTCGCCGTTCAGCGTCTGGCAGCCGGCCTCCAGGTTCGCCCCGGACTTCGGGTCCTTGATCGGCCCCTTGAGGCAGATGTCCACACCGTCCATCGCGTTGACGATGTTGTTGAACCCGCCGAACCCGATCTCCGCGTAGTGGTCGAGCCGAATGCCGGTGGCCATCTCCACGGTGCGGGCGAGCAGCGGCGCGCCGCCCTTCTCGAAGGCAGCGTTCAGCTTGTTCTTCTGCGCCTTGACCGTCTTGCCGTTCTTGCTGAACGCGGGGATGTCCACGTACGAGTCGCGCGGCAGGCTGATCAGCGCGGTGCCGCCCTTGCCCTTGTGCAGCAGCATCATCGAGTCGGTGCGCTTGCCCGGGGCCTTGCCGGTGTGCAGCTTCTTGCGGTCGGTCGCGTCGAGGCCCTCGCGGCTGTCCGAGCCGACGATCAGCCACGTGGTGCCCTCGATGCCCTTGGGCCGGCCCGCGTAGTTGTCCAGCACGTCCTCGTGCCGGATCTTCGAGTCGGCCCAGAAGTAGGTCACCACGCCGAACGTGAGCACGAGCGCGACGAAGACGCCGACCCCGATGAGGATGCGCTTCTTGATGTTGACCGGACGGCGGGGACGCGCGGGCGGGCCGCCCGGGCCCCCGGGACCACCGGGGCCGTCGGGACCTTCCGGTCCGCCCGGTCCGTCCGGAGCGCGCTGCGGCGGCGGTCCGGGCGGTGCGGCGTTCGCGTCGGCGTACGACGGCTGGGGCGGGTAGCCGTCCGCACCGGGCGGCCCCTGTACCGGCGGCACGCCGCCCGGCCCGGCCGCGCCGGATTGCGGGCGCGGGTAGCCATCGGGGGTCCGGGGCGGCGGCGGGTATCCGCTCGGGCTCTGCGCCGGCGGCGGTGGATAGCCGCCCGCGGCGTTCCCGCCGGGGCGGCTCGGAATCGTTCCCGGGGGAGGCTGCTGCGGCTGCTGGTCGCCATCCGCCCACCCCGGCGGCCACGTGTTCATGCCCCCGAAGTTGTCACTCGATCAGCCCCGAGGCAACCGAATGCCCGACTCGGCGACCATCTGTTCCACACTTGATGCTCACTTCTTACAGGAGACCTCATCGCCGGATTTGGCGGAGTATGCCGGACCCGGCGTGGCCGGATCGGTCGAGGGCGCCTCGGTGTTCGCGCCGCCGACCCGAACCGGGGTCAGGCCCGGATACGACGAGCCCACGATCACCTCGATCGTCCGGCCCAGGCCGGTGACCTGCTCCGAGGCCGCGCCCGGCAGCGCGGCCTGCACCGTCTTGACCGACCGGTTCCACTTGGGGTCGTAGCGGATGATCGTGCGCGTCCCGTCCGAGGCGTTGGAACTGCGCGGCAGACCGGCCATGACGAAGCCCGCGCCCTTGAGGTCGTCGTACGCGCGCGTGCCCAGGCCCGTGGTCGGCGTGCCGTTGTACACCTGCACCGAGATGTCGCCCGGCGCCACCTCCACCGACACCGGCGAGGGCGCGGCGGCGGTGCTCGGGCTCGGCCCGTCGGGCTTCTTCTCCGGCGGCGCGATCAGGTCCTTGTCCTCGCGGATCGCCCGGAACAGGCCGGGGGCCTTGGCGTCGTCCCACAACACCGTCGAGCCCCACTCCGGGACCTGGTGGTCGATGCTCTTGAGCGGCACCTGGGCGTAGGTCACGCCCGAGTTGGACAGGTTGCGCATCTTGGTGCCCAGTTCCAGGAAGGACTGCGAGCTCATCCCCTCGTCCACCTTGATCGACCCGAGCACCGCGTCCAGCACGTTCTTGAGCTTGAGCGGGTCGGTCAGCGTGCCGGAGGAGGTCGCCTTCGCGAGCACCTGGGTGATGAACTTCTGCTGGCGCTGGGTGCGGCCGATGTCGCCGGTCGGGTCGCTGGCGATGTAGCGGGCGCGGACGAACTGCAGCGCCTTGACGCCGTCCAGCTTGCTGGTGCCGGCGGGCAGGTCCAGGCCCGACTTGGGGTCGCGCAGCGCCTTGGGCGTACACATCTCGATACCGCCGAGGGTGTCCACGACGCTGACGAAGGAGACGAAGTTGACCTCGATGTAGTGGTCGATCCGGATCCCGGTGGCCTTCTCCACCGTGGCCACGGTCAGCGTCGGGCCGCCGAGCGTGTACGCGGCGTTGATCTTGCCCTTGGACGGGCCCCGCTGCTGTCCGGTGGTCTTGTCCTTGTGCGCGGGGAAGTCCACGTAGCTGTCGCGCGGCAGGCTGGTGATGGTGGCCCGGTCCCGCTTGCCGTTGAGGTGCACGATCATGATCGTGTCGGTGCAGTCGCAGGACTCGCCGCCCGCGTGCAGCTTGTTCAGCGTCTCCCTGGGGATGCCCTCGCGGTTGTCCGAGCCGACGATCAGGAAGTTCAGGTCCTTGCCGGATCCGGTGTCCGGACGGTCCGTCAGACCCTTGAACGGGTCTATCCGCTGGATCTTCCCGTCGAAGTGCTTCACCCAGGCCCAGCCGATGCCGCTGGTGGCCAGGATCGCCGCGGCCAGCGCGCCGGTGAGCAGCACCAGCCAGTTGCGGCCGACGCGCTGCCCGTTCCGATCGCCCTGGGGGCTTCTCGCCGAGGATCGGCCGCCGGTTGTCGCCATGGGGTGCGGTGTCCCTCCTCGCGGACCGATCTCGTCCCGCCGTTTTGTTGCGCACCGTCGCGCGCGCCGTGCGGATGTGCATCCGTACCCGCTTACCCCCGAAGGACGCCTCGTCGTCCGGCCACGGTTGCGGTGGGCGTCGAACCACCGTAAAGCGGGACGGGGGGCGAACCGCAGCGGCACGCCGACGGTCGGCCCGCGCTCGCCCACCCGGTCGATGCCCGCCGATCCGGCCGTTCGCAGTACGCTCCGAGGCGATGAATCACACCACCGACGAGCCCGCCAAGCCCGAGCCCTCAGCTCGCAGGGTGGAGCCGCTACCCGAAAAACCGCCCGTCTCCGTGATCATGCCGGTGCTCAACGAGTCCCGACATCTCGCGGAGGCCGTCGGTCGTGTGCTCGCTCAGGACTATCCGGGCGAGATCGAAGTCGTGATCGCGCTCGGCCCGTCGACCGACAACACCGACGCGATCGCCGCGAAACTGGTCGCTGAAGACATTCGGGTACATACCGTCGCCAATCCGAGCGGTCGTACCCCCAGCGCGCTCAACGCGGCGATCCGGGCGTCGAACCACCCCGTGATCGTGCGGGTGGACGGGCACGGGATCCTGCCGGCCGGTTACATCTCCACCGCGGTGCGGCTGCTCGCCGACACCGGGGCGGCCAACGTCGGCGGCCTGATGCACGCCGAGGGCACGACCCCGTACGAGGACGCCGTCGCGCGGGCGATGACCTCCAAGCTCGGCGTCGGCAACGCCCGCTTCCACACCGGCGGCGAGGCCGGCCCCGCGGACACCGTGTACCTCGGTGTCTTCCGGCGCGAGGTGCTCGACGAATTGGGCGGATACAACGAGGAGTTCGAGCGCGCCCAGGACTGGGAGCTGAACTATCGGATCCGGCAGGCGGGCTACCTGATCTGGTTCTCGCCCCAGCTCAAGGTCTCCTACCGGCCGCGGCAGACGCCCCGGGCGCTGGCCAAGCAGTACTTCAACTACGGCCGCTGGCGGCGCGTCGTCGCCCGGCACCACAAGGGCTCGGTCAATCTCCGCTACCTGGCACCGCCGGCCGCGCTGCTCGCGGTCGCCGCGGGCACGGTCGCGGGTGTGCTCGGATTCTGGCCTGGGTGGCTGCTGCCGGCCGGCTACGTGATCGGCATTCTCGCCGGCGTCGCGTGGGAGGGCCGAGGTCTGCGGCCGGCCGCGTTCGTCCGGCTGCCGATCGTGCTGGCGACGATGCACGGGTCGTGGGGCGCGGGTTTCCTGAGCAGCCCCAAGAGCCTCGCCGCGCGGGTCTCGGCGGGCACCGAACATCCGGAGGAAGAATTCCACTGAGTTCTCCCACCGCCGTCGGGGGGGGGGGGGGGGGCCCGCCCCCCCCCCCCCCCCCCCCCCCCGGGGGGGGGGCCCCCGGGCGGCCCGGCCCCCCCCCCGGGGGGCCCCCCCCGGGGGGGGGGGGGCCCC
>NZ_JBIRUB010000036.1:0-50733 GCF_044334985.1 Embleya sp. NPDC020630 | reverse complement strand
AGTTGCTCTCGCGTCACACCAAGACGATCTACCAGACCAGGACCGCCTTGACGACGAATCCCACAGATTGATCACAACCCGATACGCGACCTAGCTGGTGGTCGATCGGGCAGCCGCCGGTGCCCGGCGTCGTGGGGGAGGGGGTGGACGCGGACCGCGAGGCGTGGGTGCGCGGCTCGGCGGATTCCGCGCCACCCGGGTGGCGCGCCTCCAGGCGCAGGCGCAGGCCGCGCGAACTGAGACTGGTCTCCACATTGGGTCGGAACGGTTCGTCGCCGACCGGGATCAGGCGCCAGCGGGCGACGATGGCGGTCAGCGCGAGGATGGCCTCGGTGAGGGCGAACTGGTCCCCGATGCACTTGCGGGGCCCGGCGCCGAAGGGGATATAGGTGGCGCGGTCGGGTTGGGCGTGGAGCCAGCGGTCCGGGTCGAACCGGTTCGGCTCGGCGTACAGGTCGGATCGGCGGTGCAGGAGGTAGGGGCTGAGGATGATGGTGCTGCCGCCCTTGAGGCGCACCCCGCCGAGTTCGGCGTCCTCGCGGAGGGTGCGGGTCATCATCCAGGCGGGCGGATACAGCCGCAGGGTCTCGGTCACCACCCGGCTCGCCAGGCCCAGCGAGGGCAGGTGTCCGACGTCGAGGAAACCGTCGTTGTCGGCCAGGACCTCGTCGGTTTCGGCCTGAAGGCGTCGCTGTGCGTGCGGGTTGGTCGCGAGCAGGTGCAGTGCCCAGGCCAGGGTGATGGCCGTGGTCTCCATCCCGCCGAGAAAGAACGTCAGCGCCTCGTCGGCCAGTTCGGTGTCGCTGAGTTGCTTCTCGCCGCCCTCGCTCTCCTCGTCGACCGCGCCGACGAGTGCGGAGAGCAGGTCGGCGTGGTCGGTGGGGTCGGCGCGCCGCTCGGCGATGATCTCCTCGATGGTGGCCGACAGCCGGTGCCGGGCCTCGTCGTACCGTCGCTTCTTCGGCGTCGGCAACCCACGCAACAGGGCCGGCGTCATCATGCGCCGGAAGAACGCGCTGACCACGGTGGATGTGTCGGTCAGCGCCCGCTGCATGGTCTCCTCCGGCAGGGCGCCGCTGAACATCGTCTCCATGGTGGCCCGCGTGGTCAGCGTCATCATTTCCTGGGTGATGTCGACGACGTCGCCGTCGCGCCAGGTATCCGCCTTGAGCTGCGCCGCCCGGGCGAACACCGCCCCGTATCCGACGAGTCGGGCGGGGTGGAAGGACGGCTGGCACAGCCGGCGCTGACGCCGATGGAGGGGATAGGCACACGTGGACAGGCCGTCGCCGATGACCTCGCGGATGCGGTCGTAGATCGCGCCGCCCTTGTCGAAGACGCGGTCGTTGAGGAACACCTGCCGCGTCAGTCCCGGGTCGCAGATCATCACGGCCGAGCTCGGGCCCAGCCGGACGCGGACCATCTCGCGGTAGCCCGACAAGGATGTGATGAACGCCAACGGATCGCGCAGCAGCGGCAGCGCGTGACCCAACAGGGGCAGGGCACGCGGAGCCAGCGGGATGGACGCGACGGTGGCCGTGTTGGTGTCCGGCATGGACGACCTCATTCCGTGTGTGCCCGCGCGGCCGATGCCGCGGGGTCCGGGTCGCGGATGACCTCGATCAGTGCGGTGGTCCAGCGGAAGCCGAGCCCGAAGCTCAGCGCCAGGACACGGTCGCCGGCCCGCGGCGCGCCGGAGCGGAACAGGCGGTCGAGGCCGAGCAGGATGTCGCATGGGCCGGCATGGCCGAGGTGGCGGCCGAAGGTCCAACTGGTGTCCTCGCAGCGCAGGTCGAGCGGTGATCCGGCGAGCACCATGTCGAGCACGATCGAACCGATCGCGATGGCCACCACGTGCGTGACGTCGGCCGGCTTCGTGTCGGTCTCGTCCAGGACGGTTTCGACGCAGCGGCGGGTGGCGCGCTGCAGTGTGTCCATGTGCGGCATGAGTCCGCTGTCCTCGATGGGGAACGGTCGACTGCCGTCACTGTGCTCCTTCCGCGCCCGGGTCAACGCCTCCAGGCGCGGTTCCACGGCCTGGGCGGTCGCGGCCAGTCGGGCGAAGCCGGTGCCTCGGGTGAGTACGGCGGCGGCGCCCGTGTCGCCGGCCACGTAGCCCATCTTCCGGGCACCGCCCCAGCGTTGCTCCGGGAATCGGGCACCGGCGGTGACCAATGCGGCCTTCGCGGCGGGCCGGGCGGTGAGGTGTTCGGCGGCGGCGACCAGTGCGGCGGCCCCGCCGTCGCTGGCCGCGCACAGTTCGTAGCCGATGGTGTCCGGCCCGCCGAGCACCCGCAGCATGTAGGTCGCCGGAGTGTAGTGGTCCTCGTCCTGGAAGTTGGCGTGCACCAGCGCGCTGACGTCGGCGGAGGCGACATCGGCGTGGCGCAGCGCCTTGAGGCCGGCGCGGGCGGCCATGTGGGTGGGAGTTCGGTCGGTTGCGATGGCTGCTGTGGTGAATCCGTTGAGCGCGGCCTGCCGGGGCGCGGACGTCGATGCCTCGCGCGGATCGGGTACCGGGACGATGGTCGGGATCCACGCACCCGTGCCCGCGATCGTGATGTCCTGCCACAACATCGTTGTCTCCTCGGCTGTCACGAAAGGGTCGATCGGCGGGCGTCGGCGAGGGGTCGGACGAGTGCGCCGGGGCGGTCCGGGTCGTGTGCGCCGGCCGAGGCGATCCGGGCGAGTGTTCGGCCGTCGGCGGTCGCGGCGGTCAGGATCCCGGTGGCGAAGTCGCAGTGCAGTCGGATCGTCGGATGCTCGGCGCCGAGCCGGCAGTCGTTGCCCGGCCCCGAGAGGTCGACCTCGCCGAGACCGGCCATCGGGCCCACCCGGGGCGGGAGTTCGCCCGGCGGGGGCAGCAGGAGCAAGTGCACCATGGCGTCCAGCAGGATGGCGGGCACGACCATCTCGCCCAGTGCCGGCGCCCAAATGGTGTGGTCGAAGCGGAACGCGGCGGAGTTCCCGTCGGGCCCGCGGGCGTGGTCGCGGGTGCCGGCGAACGGGCCGGTGAGCGAGATGGGCGGGTCCGGGGTATAGACCGGCACCACGAAGTCGGGCTCGGCACGGTGGGCGGAGCAGTCCGGGGGTGGGGCGAGGACGGGATATCGCCGCGCCAGCCGGACCCTTGTCTCGCACAGCAGGTCGTTGAAGCGCAGGACGCGGCCGTTGCGGCCGATGCGATGGGTCGTCATCCTGACGGCGACCTCGGTGTGGTCCCGGTGCCGTTTGGTGACCCGAGCCTCGACTGCGACGGTGCGCGCCGGCCCGGTGGGTCCGACCGTGATCGAGGTGCGGCAGACCAGGTCGCGGAAGCCGGTAACCACGAGTTCGGGGCACAGGAGCGCGGCGGCCCCGGCGGCGGCCTCCAGGGTGAACGTGCCGGGCAGCGTGTACTCGCCGTTGACCCTGTGGTGGCGCATCCAGCGGCCGTCCCCTTCCGCCAGGGTGCGCGGATCCCAGGACTTGGTCAGCACGATCCAGTCCGTTCCGCGATACAGGACGCCGTCGAGCAGGGGCGTACGCAGAGCCGGATCCGGCACGGCGGGCGGTGGTACGTCGGGGGTGGGCATCGGCAGATCGTCGGGCGAGCCGTGGGCGGCGATTCCGCGGGTGTGCAGCAGGGTGCGCTCGTCCTCCCGGACGAAGAACGTCACTCCGCCCGTGGGTGGGCGGGCGACGGCGGCGAGGAACTGGGCGCAGCCCAGCGCGTTGTCGATGTAGGCGTCCATGCGGTTGCGCTTGAGCGTTTCGCGCATGGTGATGCTGCTGGCCACGCCCGCCTCGAGCCAGCCGCTCCACAGGATCGCGAACTCGTGCCGGTCGGGCGGCGCGTGCCGCCGGGCCCGGGCGCTCGCGTATGCGAGGTATTCGTTCGCGGTGCAGTAGTCGACGTCCCCGGGGGCGGGCGCGAGCGCCGCGAGAGTGCTGAAATTGACCCAGGTGCCGGGCGGATGACCGGCCAGGGCGCGTTTGAGATTGCGGTAGCCGGTCGCCTTGGTGGCGCGTACCGCCCGGAAGTCGGCGAGGGTCTTGGCATGGAGGGCGCGTGAGCGCAGTTCCAGGACGGTGTTGACGAGCAGGTCGATGTGCCCGTGTCGGTCCAGCACTTCGCCGAGGACGGCGGTGGTGCGTTCGGCGTCGAGGACGTCGCACACCCGGTGGTGCACGCGGTCGGTGCCGCACAGGTCGGCCAACCGGCGCATGGTGTGGCCCACCTCCAGGCGCGCTCGGGCCCTTTCGTACTCGGCGCGCAACTCGCCCACCGTGGCACCGGGGCGTCTGCGGCGTTCGGCGCTGATGAACTCGGCCTGGGCCGGCAGCGTTTCGCCGGGCTCCGGGGGCGGGGTGCGGCCGACGACGTACACATGGGGTCGGTCGACGGCGTGGGCCAGCGCGTGCATGATCTCGGGGGTGATGCCCCGGGCGCCGCCGAAGGCGACCACGACCGCGCCGGCGGGTAGCCGGTGCCGCTCTGTCGGCGTCGGTGCGGCGGTGTCGTCGACGACGGCCATGGTCAGCCAGGCGCCCGCGCGGCAGGCCATTGTGTGGGTGGGGACCTGGGCGTCGGCCACTCGGGCCAGCCGGGCCAGGGCGGTCGCGGCGTCCGGTGCGTCGGTGAGCAGGGCCACGCCGCCGCACTGGCGGATTTCGGCGCGGACGGAGCGGACGAGTCCGACGATCAGCGCGCTCGACGGGCACGGCAGGTCGTCCGGTATCGCCCCGAGCAGGAGCGCGGCGAGCGAGCCGCCGTTGCGCAGTGCGGGCAGTACGGCCTGGACGGTGGTGAAGGCGAGGTCCTGGAGGGCCTCCATCCGGGCCGTCTCGGCGTCGGTGGCGCCGTCGCCGTCGGTGCTGCCGTCGTCGTCGGGCAGGCGGGTCAGGATCCGGATGTGGCGGGGGATGAAGGGCAAGCCGGCCAGGGCCGCGGAAGCCTGCTCGGGTGGAACGTGGGTGGTGGCGCCGATGCCCGGCGCAGGAGCCCAGGTGGCGACGTCCGGGCCGCGGGCCGCGGCGGCCAGGTCGGGGGAGTCGGTGATGACGACGGTGCCCGGTGGGATCGCGGGCATGGCCGCGTCCGCCGCGGGCGGGGGCGTGGACACCAGGCGGATGGTCTGGCGGCGGCCGAGACGGTCCTCGGTGTGTTGCTCCTGCGGGAGGTCCGGGTCGGGTGTGGCGGGCGTCGACTTCACGCGGTCGGCTCGTTCCGCCGGAGGTTGGTGCGGGTCGGCGGGTGGGGTGAACCGGATCGGCGGTGACCCTGGGGCCGCGGGCGCCACGACGGTCGCGGTCTGGGTGACGACGGCCCTCACCAGTGCGAGTAGGGCGTCGAGCGAGAGGTAGGTGTGCCCGGCGTCGGTCAGTACGGGCAGCGTGTGTGCGGGGGCGGCGCCCGAATCGTCACCGGTGAGCGCGGTGGAGAGGGTGCCCAGGATCGGCAGGCGGTGCTCGCGGGCGGTGGAGCGGCGGGCGATCGCCAGTACGGCGGCGCCCTCCGCGATGGATCGACCGTCCGGCACCAGACCGGCGAGGTGGCGGTCCCATCCGCTGATCGGGCGCAGGCACACCGCGCCGACGAGGGCGAGATCGCAGGCCCGGTGCCGCAGTTGGCGCAGGGCCACGTCGACGCCGGTGTGCGCGGAGTCCCGGTGCGCGTAGACACTGGTGCCCATGCCCCGGAAGTCGTAGTAGTTGGCGGCCCGGCCGGACAGGATGCAGGAGACGGCGCCGGTGAAGTCGTCCTCGTTGAGGTCGCCGGGGATCACCCCGGCGGCCTCCGCCATCCCCTTCGCGAGGTATTCCTTCAGGCGTTGCGCCTGCGCGGGATCGGGCAGGATGTCGAACGCGGCGGCGCACTCGGTGGCATGCACGCGCAGCGCGGCCCGGGTGTTGTGCGTGGTCGGCAGCGACGATCCGACGATCACCGCCGTCGTGGGCCGCAGGTGGTTGCCCGGCTCGCCGAGTTCGTCCAGGAGGGGGCCGAGCGCCTGGAGCGTCATCAGGTGCGCGGCGTCCATGTGACGCATCGTCAGCGGTGGGATGCGCACCCGGCGCGGGGACGGCAGCGGATAGGGCAGCCCGAAGCCTGCTTCCGGGCGCGGGCCGGCACCGGTGAGCCACGCCGGCACATCGGCGGGATCCAGGCCGGGCAGATGGGTGTTCCAACCGACGACGACCACATCCTCGGTGTCGGCGATGTCCGCCCCGCCGCGCCGAGCCGTGGGCGCCGCCTTCGGTGCGCGGTCGGAGAGCACCACGTGAGCGTCGGCTCCGCCCAGGCCGAATGCCGACACCCCGACCACGCGCGGTCGAGCGTCGTCCGTGGGCCAGGGCGCGTCCACGAGCGGCACGGTCAGCCGCGCGCCGTCGCCGAGCACCGGATGCGGGTCGGTGACCACACACTGCCCGGGGATCGCCTCGCGCTCGAACGCGACCAGCGCGTGGGCGACCGAGACCAGGCCCGCCAGGACCCCGGTGTGCCCGAAGACCTGCTTGTTCGACGTCACCAGGCACGCCCGCTTCCGCGGCCCCAATCGGGAGAGCAGCGACCGCAGTTCGATCTCATCACCCACCGGCGTCCCGGTGCCGTGGGCCACGATCCAGTCCAGGTCGTCTGCCTCCACGCCCGCGTCGGCCCAGGCCCGGGCGATCGCCGACTCCTGACCGCGCATGGCCGGAGCGTGAATGCCCTTGCCTCGCCCGTCGGCGGCCAGCCCGCTGCCCCGGACCACGCCGAGCACCCGGTCGCCGTCCGCGACGGCCCGCGCGTACGGCTTCAACGCGAGCATCACTGCGCCCTCGCCGATCACCGTCCCGTCGGCCGCCCGGTCGAACGGGCGCACATTCCCGCTCATCGAGATGCCCTGGGCCCGGCAGAAGAGGGTGAAGCCGATCGGCTCGACCACCGCGGTGCCACCGGCGAACGCCACGTCGCACGAGCCGTCGCGTAGCGCCTTGACCGCCGCGTCGAGGGCGAACAGGCCGCTCGCGCACGCCGAGTCGAGGGTCAGGTGTTGCGCGTCGTCCGGGATCAGCCCGCGCAGCGCGTTGCGGGAGACCGACGCGGGCAGGTACGCCTGCGGGTTGCCGCCGTCCCCGGCGTAGTGCGCGTCGATCGCGTGGTCGGCCAACTCGGCAAGCCAGTCACCCTCTTGGTCGGCGGGGATCGCCTCGCGCACCATGCGCCGGTACTCGTCGCCGAGTACGACGGCCTGGGGGCCGAGCCCGGTCTGGTCGTGGATGCCGGTGGTCGCGACGAACCAGCGGTCGGTCGCGCGTCGATGCACACCCGCCAGAGCCCGGACGGCGCAATGCCGCAGCCAGCGATTGGTGCGCGGCCAACCGGGGTGGTCGACGTTGCCGTGTGGCTCGGCGATCGAGGCGGGGTCGGGGACAAAGTTCTGGACGTAGCCGGCTTCGCGGACGTAGAAGGCGTCGGTGTCCTTGCGGGTGGGTGCCCAGAAGTGCTTCAGGTCGAAGGCGGACGGTTCGCTGCGGATCAGGGTGCCCTCACGCAGTCGGTCCCAGAACTCGTCCGTGGAGTTCGCGCCGGGCAGGACCAGGCCGAGGCCGACCACGGCGATGGCTTCGGGGTCGAACCGCGATGCCTGAACGGGTGCCTGGGTCGATACCGGAACCGGAGGCCGATGCGTGGCGATGGGTTCGGGGGGTTCGGAGTTCGACTCGTGCCTATCGGGGGACGCGCTCCGCGTCGCGGTCGGCGTATTCGGTCGGCCTCGCGCGGGGACGCCCACTCGGTCCGCCCATTTACTGTGCAGGCGGGCGCCCTGCATTCCGCCGATGGAGATGCCGCCGTCGGCCACGATGGTCTGGCCCGTGACGAAGGCGGAGTCGGGGTGGAGGAGGTGAGAGATCAACCCGGCGGCCTCCGGTGTCGAGAGGGCACGACTCATCAGGTCGCTCGTCGTTGCGGGGTCACCCAGCGCAGCCGGCGGGTTGTCCAGGTTGTCGACGAACTCGCTCGCCACGGTGCCCAGCTGTACGGTATTGACGCGGATGTTCCGGGGGAACAGCTCCAGGGCCAGGTAGCGGACCAGTGACTCCAAGGCGGCCTTGGTGACACCACCGGGGCCGTATCCGGGGATCGGCAGGTGGGCCCCGACACTGGACAGGCACACGATGTTCGCGTTATCGCGTCCCATCATCAGTTCGGCCGCCCGGCGCGAACAATGGTAGGTCGCCATCACGTTGGTGGACCACGCCCGCTGCCAATAGGTGTCGTCGATCTCCAGCAGGGGGAGGAACGCCCCTCCGGCGGCGTTGTTGACCAGCACGTCCAGGGCGCCGTGGCGCTCGCCCACCAGATCGAACATGCGGTCGATCTCGTCGGTCTTGGCTACCGATGCGCGAATGAACTCACAGCTGCGGCCCGCTTGTTCGAGTTCGGCTTGCAGGGACTTCGCCTGCTCGACGGAGTGAAAGTAGTTGACGATCACATGGGCGCCGTCGCTCGCGAGCCGGCGCACGATGTCCGCGCCGAGGCTCCTCGCCGCACCGGTGACCAGCGCGACCCGGCCGCGAAGATGGTCGGTGTCGGTCATCGCGCGACGACCTCCGACCTGGTTCGGACCACGGTCTCCGCGATCCGGCGCAGGGTGGCGAGCGTCAACAGGGAGGTGTTCGCCCGCAGATCGGGCAGATCGAACCGGTCGGACACCCGCCCGAGCAGGGCCACCTGCTTGAGCGATTCCACACCCAGTTCGGACTCCAGGCCGTCGTCTTCGCCGAGCAGATCCGGCGGATACCCCAGGAAGTCGCCGTAGAGCACGCGTAGTTCGGTCAGAACCGTCTCGTAGTCGACCCCGGCTGGAGCTACCGGCCCGCTCGCGGCCGGGATGATGGCGGTCGTCGCCGCAGGAACCGGAGGCGCCGAAACCATCGGGACCGGGTCGGCGACGGGGTTCAGGTGGACCACGGGCGGCGGGGGCGCGGGTACCGACGGCCGATGGGCCACCGGGACCGCGGTGGGAAGCGCCGCGAGTGACCCGGCCGACACGGTTGTCATCGCCTGCGCGGCAACCCCGTTGCCGCCGGGTGGGGGAGCCGGTACCCGCTCGCGGAACAGCCCGCCGCGAGACGACCCCGCGACCAATGCCCGCACCGCCTCGAACGGATCGCCCTCGCTCAACGGAACCACACACCGCACGCCCGGGACGGATGCCTCGACGAATTTGGTGACGACGGGCCATTCGCCGCACTCCACGAAGGCGTCGACGCCTGCCGCGTGCAGGTCGCGGATCGTCTGCAACATCCGGACCGGAGCGGTGAGGGCGCCCGCGACCAGGTCCACCGGATCGTCGTCGCCGACGTCCCGGCCCAACCACGGGGAGCACACCCGCCAACGCCCGGTGCGGAACGGCACGCGCGGCGCGCTCGCTCGCAGGTCGCGTGCTGCGTGGACCATCGCCGGCGTGTGCGTGGGGTGCGGCACGTCCAGGCGCAGATGTGGCCAACCCAGGGTGTCCGCCACCCGTTCGATGAACCCGATCAACGGCTCCGGGCCGCTGAGCACGCTTTGCCGAGGGGCGTTTTCGCAGGCCAGTACCAGGTGGGGATGGTCGAGCAACCCGGCGAGCGCCCGCGCCCGGCGGCCGTCGACACCGACCGCGAGCATCTTGCCGCCCCACCCCTGTCGGGTCAGAGCCTGGGAACGGGCTACGGCCAAGCGCGCGGCGTCCTCCACGGCCAGGTGCCCCGCCGCCGCCAAGGCCCACAGCTCCCCGATGCTCTGCCCGACGATCGCGACCGGCCGGACACCCTCGGCGACCAGCATGTGGTGCGTCGCGAGGCTGACCGCGTAGATCTCCAGGTACTGCACCTCGGGGCCGTGTCGGTCGCTCGTCCCGTTGTCCTCGATCAGCCGGGGAGAGATCTCGGACAATCCCATTTCCCGGGCCGCCTTGTCGATGCGCGACAACGATTCGCGGACGGTCTCGTAGCGATGGTGGAGTTCGCTCAGGATGCCTGCGCGCGGGGCAGGCACCGTACCGGGCATGACGAATACCGAATCCATTACGTGCGTCACCCTCATTTCCGTCCCGACGGCCGGCGATGTCTCGCCGGTGGCCGGAGTCCCGAAACGCCACGTCGGTGTGAAGAAGTCGACGACATCCAGACATTCGTCGTGCGATAGCCGAACGGCGGAATCGCCGAAATACGACCAGGTGCGCGGTGCTGGTGTCTCCAACGTTTCGTCGCCACCGGGTATGGGTTGCCATGCCCATGCCGAAATACAGTCTCGGATTTCTCGCCGGAGGGTGACCAGACCATTCTCTGCTCATCTCCTGCTCGCTTCTGCTCATTCCGGGTCCGCCCGGGCTCAGAGCCGGGCGGTGAGCGGCGCGGCGGAGGCCACGCCCCGCATCACCTGGTGCCACAGGAGTTCGCTGACGTACCGGATACCAAGGGTGAGATGCCTGCGGTAGGTGCTGAACGGCAACCCCACGCGTCTGGCCGCCGCCTCTTGGGTCGGCGCCCCGTCCACGAACGTCACCGTCAGAGCCCGGTGCGCCTTCGCGCTCCTCGGGTCCTCGCCGAGTGTGTCGATCGCCCGCTCGAGCGCTTCCCGGAGGGAACCGCCGGCATCGGCGAGCAATCCGCTCCGGGACAGGGGGTTGCGGGCCAGGGCGTCGGGGCGATGCCAACACCGCAATGCCTCACGGACGGCCTCGTCGAACTCGGGGCGGGCCATGACGGCCGTGCAAGCGGCCGACTCCGCCGTCGGACGCAGGGAGCGGCGCGGCCCGATGTGCTCGAGGGCGCATTCCAGCGGCTCGGCCCGCCAATCCTGTGCGAACATTCGGTGAGTGCCGGGTTCGATCCCGACTTCGGTTCCGACCGGGTGGAACGGGCCATGTGCCGTAGCCGATGTCCAGACGTCGGGATCTGCGGAGACAACGAACGACCAGGCGGCGCCACGAACGAGCAGCGCTTCCGCGGCAATCCTCAGCAACATCGAATCGCGGACGGGCGAGGCGCGTCGGACACGGTCGGACGAGACCATGAATCGTGCGATCCCCACATGCTCATCGGATCGCAGGTCGGCCACCGCGCGGACATGGGTCCACACCGCCGCCGTCACCGGATCCGCGTGCACTTCCTCTTCGTTCGCGTCCCGTAGCCTCAACCAAGCCGAAAACCCGGCTATTTCCCCTGAGTCGGACTTTCGGTACACGCGAAACGCCTCGGGCTGCCGGGCGAGCCAGAACCGCACGATCGCAGCGGAACGACTTCCCTCCGCCTGCTCGGCCATTCGAACGACAACCGCATGGTCCTTCCGCCGCAAGATCTCCTCGTGGACCTCACCCCGACCCCGCCACGTCATGAGGTCTCCCAGAAAACCGCCGCCCCGGTACAGGTACAGGATCGGGGCGACGGCCGTGATTCGATCCGGGCCGCGTGCCTCGGCGACGCGCTTCAGCAGGTGATCGCGGATCCGACTGTGCATGGCGGCGTAACACTGGGGATCACGCCATCGCAGGTCCGCGTCCACGGCGTTGCGAACGACGTCGTGCGGGGACAGGCCCAGTGGTCCCGTTTCCATCGACGGCAGCCGACGAAGCCAGGCGAACAGGTTCCCCGCGTCTTCTCCCGGCAGCGCCGCCCGCAGCAACTCCTCGGTCGTGGCACGAGCGTGGCAGCAGACCTCCAGTGCGTGCCGATGCGCGGCGGACGGCAGGTCGCCCACCAGGTACTCCACCAGCTTGGAGTACACCTCCTGTGCCGGGAGTTCGCCGGCGGAGGGGGCGGTTTGAAGGGTGACCTCGGCGGCGAGGGCGAGCGCCAGTGGATGACCGCCGGCGAACGCGAGCAACGGTCCATGGGGGACACCACGCGACTCCAGTAGTGCTGCGGCGTCCTCGGGCGACAGATCCTCCAGCCGCACCACGCGCACCACTTCGGCCCACCCGGGATCGGTCTCCCACACGGGTGCGGGTGCTCGGCGCCCGGCGAAGACGGTCAGCGCTCCGGCCGGCAGCCGGGGCAGGAAGTGGTCCCGCAGCCAGGATTCCAGGACCTGGCATCGTTCGAAGTCGTCGACCAGCAGCACCGCGTTGTCACTGGCGAACATGTCCGCCGCCGCGAGTTCGAACGCGGCCGGCGTCGAGCCGACGCGGCCGTTGATCTCGATCACGGTCCGGCCGACCGAACGGGCGTCCACGGCGAACTGCCGTAATAGGGACGACTTGCCCACTCCCGCGAGTCCGTGGATCAACAGGACGGCCAACGAACCCGGTTCAGCTTCGAGGGCGCGTCGAAACAGCGACAGCTCACGGGTCCTCCCGACGAATGCGCGGTTGCGGGCGGCCTCGAGGTGTTGCGCCAGGCTGGGGAACGAGTTGCCGTCGGTGGATGGCGTGCATGGCAATGTGGGACTCCCAAGCGCTGAGGGGCAACGCGTGGGCGCGGTGCGCCAAGACGCGACACGGCGTACCCGTGGGCCCCGAATGGTCTGGATGTTCGTGGACGCAAGAAGGTCGATGGCGGTCAACCGGCTCAGCTGGACGCCGCCGGCACGCCGATGGACCCAATGAATCCCTTCACGACTCACGGTACCTCCGTCCTCGCAGACGGTCACCGGCTTGCAATCGCACCCCGGCGTGCGCGCCCGGCCCACGTGTGAGTCCGAGACCGACCGAGGGCCGATCGTTCTGCAAGGAAAACAACACGAAACGTGTCAACCACAGGGCGTACGAACGCATCGCGGGCGCGCACGCGCCCAGCGAGCGGCACGTTGTGCCGCGTTCGCGTCTCCCACGCCCATTCGTGCCGAGAACAACGGCGTGCACGGCGCGAGTTGTACGCGAGGTCTGTCGAACTCGCAGGCCCCAGGAGGCGGAGTCGACCAAGCCGACGCGTTGGGTCGTATTCCGTAACGCGGCCGTGAACCGGCGTTGTGGCCGGGCGGAGGGGGGCATCCGCAGCCCGTCAACACGCCTGCGACGGCTTGCGGCTGGTCATCTGTGGTGAGGATGGGCGGTGTCCGGACGTCTGGTATTCCCGCTGCGCAGTCGGGGGTGGACCGAGGACCAGTGGTACCGGGCGGCCAACGCCCGCGGCCCGCTCGGAGCGCACTCGCACGCCGACCAGGTGCGCGCGAATCCTCCGGTGTACGGCTCACCGAACGGGGCAGTAGCGGGTTGGTCGGACGGCGGTTACGCGCAGCCGCCGTGGCAACCTCCGTTCGAGGAACCGCGGGAGTAGACACCCGGGTCGGTCGGTGGTTCGGCGGCTCGTTGGCTCCGCCGACCTCGGCGGCCCGAGTCGGTACCTGGGCCGATCGGGTGATACCGCTTCATTTCCATTCTCGAAGGGCAGGACCCGCCATGGGCATCATCGCGTGGATCATTCTCGGCCTCATCGCGGGCATCATCGCCAAACTCCTGCTGCCGGGGCGTGACCCCGGGGGCTGCCTGATCACCATCCTGATCGGGGTCGCCGGTGCCGCGTTGGGCGGATGGATCGCGGCCAAGGTCTTCGACCGCCCCTTCGAGAAGCACTTCTTCGACCTCAAGACGTGGGTCGCGGCGATCGGCGGCTCGCTGATCCTGCTGATCCTCTACCGGATCTTCTTCGGCCGCGCCCGACGCTGAGTACCCGTAGAACCACGAGGATCGCGTCCACCCCTATCGCGAACGCGCGACCGCCGATGCCACCGGGCGGTCGAGGCCGCCCGCACGGCGATCGCCACCGACGCCGACCTTCTCCTCCCGCTGCTCGACGACCCCGACCCGGACACCGGACGTCGACACCGCCGAACGCGCCGAACCCATCGGGCATCCGCCGGTCGACAGGGAAGAGGCGGAGCCGGGACCTCTTACCATCCTCGGATGACGTTGAATCGAGATGCTGTTGTCGGGGTCAGCGTGGCCCGGGTGATGGCGCATTGCGGAGGCGACCTCCGGGCAGCCGTCCGCTACGTCGCGGGCGCTGTCGCGGCAGCGCCCGAGGCCCCGGAACCATACGCCGTGCTCGGCGAGATCTGGGAGGAACAGCGGCCGGGCTTGACCGCCGCGCTCTCGGGAGAGAACTCTCTGCCTGCGGTGTTGACGTCGTCGTATGTCAGCTTCCTCGCAGCGGACATGGACAACGCGGTGATGGCCTTGGGCTCGGTGACGGGTGCGCAGCCCGGCACCGCATGGGCGAGGGCCCCGTGGTTCAGTGATCCGCGCTTCACCGACGGCGTGGGGGCGGAGGCGCTGGCCGAGGCGGTGATGCGCACCATGGACTACGGCCGGGCTCTGGACTCGCCGGCGGTCCAGGACGCTCTGCTGCCCTGGCGCGAGTTGATCGGCAAGGTCTGCGATCGGGCACCTGCTGCGGAACCGATGGCCAAAATGGCGATCTTTCTACGCACATGCGGACTTGCCGACGAGTCGTTCGCCATGTGCGACCGTGCCGACTCGGTCGAGTCGATCATGTTGACCGAGGTCGTCCGGGCCGCAACCTGGCGCAGGATCGGCCAACCGCAGCAGGCCGCGGCGGCTTTCCACCGTGCTCTGGCCATCGAGCCCGACAACTGGTCTCTCTTCCTCGACCTGGCTGACCTACATGCCGAGCAGGGCGACTTCGCCGGTGCCGTGGAGTCTGCGCGCGAAGGCCTGAAGCACGGTCCGACCGAGATCACCCTCCGCGCGGCGGAAGCCGCCTACCTTGCCCGAGGCTCAGGTGACGCCAACGCTCTCGAGGCCCTGATCTCACTCGCACCACAGATGCCGGACAGCCCCTATCGAGCCGTTCTGATCGATCACGCCTGCGCCGGTGAGGGCCTGTCTCCCGAACTCATTGCCCAGGCGCGCCGTCTTCGCTGATCCGAGTTCCGCGAGCTCCGGTGCGCCCCCGGCGCCGAGTGCGTCACGGCCATCAGTTGCATGAACAATTCAGGCAGGTCGCCCTGCTGAACCGGGGGCGGGCCAAGTAGTGCTGTCGACCGGGGCATCGGACGGCGCCGAACCGGTGCGCGGCGTCGAGGGTTTCGGGATCCGGGGCCAGGCGTTCGGGGCGACGTACAGGGCGATGTTCCTGGCGAGGGGGAGGAGCTTCTCGTCGCCGGGGGCGACGTGTTCCGTACGCTCGGATCCAAGGCGGTCCGCTGCCCGTGCTCGCCTCGTCCTTCGAGCGGTTCTTGACGTTATATCGCAACAGGCTCCGCAGCGACGAGGGTTGGTAGGCGTGGTCCGAAGCGGTGGGGGCCGGAAAGGGAGCGTGGGTCACCGTACCGACCCCGACGCTACTCGTTGGTTTCAGCGGGCGGGTGGGATGTCCCGTTCGGGCTCGCCGGCACGTCGCGGGCGCCGCCCGGGGAAGGGCGATCGGGTGGGGGGTCGAGCCGGTCGGCTTCGTCGAGCAGGTAGCGGCGCTCGACCCGGTTGTCGGTCAGCGCGGCGGCCTCGCGGTACAGGGTCCTCGCAGCCGCCGTGTCGCCGGTGGCGTGTGCGAGGTGGGCGCGTACGGCGCGTTCGCGTCGGCGAGTGAGGGGATCCCGATCCAACGCGTGTTGCCGGTTGAGGTCGTCGAGCAGCGCCAGCCCCCGAACCGGGCCGTACGCGCGCGCGACGGCGACCACCCGAGCCAGTCGCACCGGCGCGGTCGGGGCGAGCCGTTCCAGCCATAGGTAGAGCATCGCGATCTGCGGCCAGTCCGTCGCCTCCGGCGTGGCGGCCGCGGCGTGCAGCGCCGCGATCGCCGCCTGAAGCCGATAGGGCCCGGGCTCACTGCGGTGCCAGACGCCGTCGATCAGGCGGGTGCCCTCGCGGATCGGATCGCGGTCCCAGCGGGAGCGGTCCTGCCGGTCCAGCGGTATCAACGCGCCGTCGTCGCCCGTGCGGGCCGGCCGTCGTGACTCGGTGAGCAGCATCAGCGCCAGCAGGCCGGTCGCCTCGGCGTCGTCCGGCACGGCGTCGACGAGCATCCGGGTCAGCCGAATCGCCTCGCTCGTCAGCCGGGTGCGGGCGAGTTCGTCTCCCGCCGAGGCGGTGTAGCCCTCGTTGAACACGAGGTACAGCACCCGCATGACGGCGCTCATCCGGGAGGCCCGGTCCGTGTCGGTGGGCAGGGTGAAGCGGGCTCCGGCGTCGGCCAGTCGTCGTTTGGCGCGGCTGATCCGTGTCGCCATCGTGGTCTCGGTCGTGCCGTGGGCGTGCGCGATTTCGGCGGTCGTGAGGCCGGCGACCGCGCGCAGCGTGAGTGCCACCTGGGAGTCGGGGCTCAGCACGGGATGGCAGCACAGCAGCAGCAGGGTGAGGCCGTCGTCGGTCTCCCGGGCGGGGGCGGCTCGGCGGGCCGGCTCGCACAGGACGAGTTCGGCCATGCCCGCTTTCCGCTCGCGCCGGTGCCGTGCCTGCTCGGAGCGCAGGAGATCGATCATCCTCCGGTGGGCGATCCGGATCAGCCGGCTCCGCGGTTCGTCCGGCACGCCGTCGACGGGCCACGCCCGGCTCGCCGTCAGCAGTGCCTCCTGTACAGCGTCCTCGGCGAGGTCGAAGCGGCCGAAACGCCGCGTCAACGCGCCGAGCACCTGGGGTGCTTCGGCGCGAAGGAGGAGTTCGACATCCGCGGTCGTGCCGGGTCCGTCGTTCATCGCGGGATGCGGCGCGCCGCCCGCGCCCGGTCGTGCGACGGCCTGCCGGTCACGACGCGAAGTCCTCGCCCATGATGGGCCGGATCTCGATCGGCTCGCCCAGGACCTCCACGATCCGAGAGGCGATTTCCAGGGCACGTTCCCGGCCGGTGACGTCGATGACGGCGAAGCTGGCCAGGACCTCCTTGAGTTCGGCGAACGGTCCGTCGGTCGCGGTCACACCCGCCGGGGTCTTGCGTACGGTGGTGCCACTCGCGGGGTGGCCCAGGCCCTCGGTGGCGACCAGTTCGCCGGTCGCGTGAAGTTCCTTCTCGAACGCCTGGTAGGCGGCGAACGCGGCCAGCGCGTCCTCCGTCGGGGCATCGGCGGTCGCGGCGTCCCAGGCGGCGGCCGAGGTGTAGCCGAGAAGCAGGTATTTCATGGTGTTTCCTTTCCGATCATCCCTGCCGATGGTAGGTCGCATCGGGCAGGTGGACACGGCGGAACGTCAGCGCGAGGGCGGTCGTCCAACCGACGGCGACCAGGCCGTTCACGGCGATCCGGATGCTCATGTGGTCCTCCGACATCGGCGACAGCAGGATCGTCGCGATCACGCCGTTCAGCACAGCCGCGCCGATCGCCCGGCGGCGCGCGCAGCGCACGGTCGACACGATCGCGGCGACGGCCAGAGCGCTGTAGGCGACGACGGGCCGAGGCCGAGTGCACGATGCCGTGCCAGGACATGCAGAACACCGGCCCGGTCGGCGCCCCGGCGATGAACAGGTGATCCGAGCGGCGTATCGCGGCGACGGCGTCGGTGGTGGCGGTGTCCGTCATGACTCCTCCTTTGGTGGGTCCTGCCGGATACCTCGGTGCCGAATCCCGGGTCTCGACACCTTTCAGGCGTGATCCACGCCACACGCGCCGGGCGTCGAGGTCGGGTCGACGGCTTCGAGGTATCGGCGACCATCGACAAGAAGGAGGACGACATGTCCGAGAGCAACCAGCCGAGCGTCGAGCTCAAGGCTTTGGATCGCCTGGTCGGTACCTGGGCGGTGACCGGCGGGGCCGAGGGAAGCGTGCGCTACGAGTGGATGCCCGGCGGGTTCTTCCTGAGCCAGCAGGTCGAACTCGTCCAGTTCGGTGAGCCGGTCAGTGGCCTGGAAGTGATCGGGAACCTCCGTCCGTTCGGCGAGCCCGCCGGCACGGACGTGGTGTCGCGGTACTACGACTCGAACGGCAACACATTCGACTACGTCTACGAACTCGTCGGCGACACACTCACCATCTGGGCAGGGGCGAAGGGCAGTCCGGCGTATTTCCGGGGCACCTTCAACGCCGACGACACGGTGATGACCGGTGACTGGGTCTACCCCGGCGGAGGCGGATACACGTCGACCATGACCAGAGTCTGAGCCCGGAGGCTACCCGGGGCCGTATGCGGCGGCGCCCGCGTCGTGGGCCGAGTCGCCGGGTTCCGCGCTGGGGCGTCCACGGCCTGTGACACGACGCAACCGGCCCACCCGAACCGGGGGAGGTGACAACGCGAATGAACCCCGGCCCCGCCCCCGGCGACGCACCGCGAACCGCCCGCCCGGTGTCGGCGGGGCCGGCATCGACCGCGGCTGGGCGAGGTGTCGGCCGTTCACGCGTCGAGTGCCTGTTCGGTCCAGATGCACTTGCCGGTGAGGGTGTAGCGCGTTCCCCATCGTTGGGCCATGGCGGCGACGAGTTGGAGGCCGCGTCCACCCTCGTCCGTCGCGCGGGCGTGTCGGATATGGGGTGTGGTCAGACTGCCGTCGGTGACCTCGCAGATGAGGGTGCGGCTGCGCAACAGGCGCAGCTGGATCGGACCGGTCGCATGGCGGATGACATTGCCGACGAGTTCGCTGACGATGAGTTCGGTGGCCATTTCCAGTTCCTCGCCCAAATGCCAGATCCCGAACTGCTCGTGGACGTGGTGCCGGGCTTGGCCCGCGGCCGTGGGGTCTTCGGGGAGGGCCCAGGTGGCGATGTCACCCGGCGGAAGGGAACGGGTGCGGGCGACGAGGAGGGCGGTGTCATCGGTGGTGCGGCGGTGCGCCGGCAACAGGGCCGTGGTGACGGCGTCGCACAGCCGGTCGGGTTCCTGGGCCGGCCCGTCACGGTCGGCGAGAGCGGCGGCGACGGTCTCGGTGAGGTGACGCAGGCCCCTGTCGATGTTGAGACCCGGGGTCTCCACGAGACCGTCGGTGTAGAGGACGACGAAGCTGCCGTCGGGCAGGGACACGTCGTGGACGCCGAAGGGCGGGGCGGCGATCCCCAGTGGCGGGTCGGGATCGAACGTCAGCAGGGACGCGGTGCCGTCGCGGCGGGCGACCACGGGCGGGAGATGGCCGGCGTTGGCGTACGTGAGGATCTGGGTGGTCGGGTCATAGACGCCGTACAGGCAGGTGACGAAGGACTCCTCCCCGAGTTCGCCGACGATGTCGCCGAGTCGGGTGAGGACGTCGTCCGGAGGCAGTTCGAGGTCGGAGAGCGTGCGCACGGCGGTGCGCAGGCGGCCCATGGTGGCGGCCTCGGGCATGCCGTGGCCCATGACGTCGCCGATGACCAGAGCCACCCGGTCGCCGGACAGCGGAATGACGTCGTACCAGTCGCCGCCGATGTCCGCACCGTGTCCGGCGGGCAGATATCGGGCGGCGGCGGCGATCGCGGGGAGCTGCGGCAGGGCCCGTGGCAGGAGGGCATTCTGGAGGTCACGGGCGCGAGTCGTGGCCACGTCGTACTGGCGGGCCCGCTCGAGCGTGTGGGCGAGTTGGCCGCCGAACACGGTCAGCAGACTCCGTTCGTCCCTGGTGAGATGTCGCGGCTGGTCGAAGGAGACGACGACCACACCGATCTCACGGCCCGAGACGATCAACGGAAGGAAGACCCACGCCTGCTTCCCTTCGGTGACCGGGCAGTCCACCAGCCCGGGATGGCCGGCGGTGAGGTCGTCGGGTGACTCGATGAACTTCGGTGCGCGGGTGCGCAGAACCTCTCCCAGAGGTGTGGCGGCGACGACGGGCATGCCGTGGAGGCGATCGAGGACCGCCGGCGGATAGCCGACGGAGCCGACCAGGTCCAGCCGCTCGTTGCCCAGGGCCAGGATGACCAGTCCGGTCGCGTGGAGGGGAGGAAGAACGCTCTCGGCCACCGCGGTGGTCACGTCCCGGGTGGTGGTCGCCTCGGCGAGTGCTCGGGTCAGTCGGGTCATCACGGCGGCGCGCTCGGCGGCGGCGCGTTCGGCGGCGGCGCGCTCCGCTTCGCGCAGGCGTCTTTCGGTGACATCCGTGATGTAGAGGGTGAGTCCGTCGGCAAGGGGGACCAGTCGTAGGTGGTACCAGCGATCGGTGCCCGGCCACGGCACCTCGAACCCGTCGGGGACCCCCGTGGCGACGGCTCGGCGGGACCGCTCCTCCAGCAGGGGCACCTTCCGCACGACGGAGACGCCCCACAACGACCGCCCCACCAGGTCGCGCGGCCGGCCGAACAGACGCTCGGCGGCCACGTTGACGAATCCGATCCGCCCGTCGCGGTCCACGGACAGGAAACCGTCACTCATGTGTGCCAGGGCGCGTCCCACCGATTCCAGCGCGGCATGGGTCTCGGTGGTGTACGACATGGTGCCGACCAGCCGGGTCGGCTCGCTGCCCCGGTGCGAGACCGCCCGGCCGCGGAAGCGCACCCAGGCATACGTCCCGTCCGAGCGGCGGACCCGGTACTCGCTGTCCGCCCGGCCACGGGTCCTGAGCGCCTGTTCGACGTCTCCCACCACCCACGGGAGGTCATCGGGATGGACGTAGTCGTCGAAGGTCGAGAGTCGCCCGTCGAATGTCTCCCGCTCGATGCCGACGGCGTCGAGCAACCGCTCGTCGAGGACGACCTCGTTCGCCTGCACATCGAATTCGAACTCGAATTCGGTGGAGGTCACATCGGGGCCCTGTCCGGGAGCGCGCTCCGGTGGCGTCCCCAGCAGAGTGCGGGAGACGGTGTCCGGCGTGGGCGGGGCCAGGCGCAGCCGTTCCGCCGCCCACCGGCCCACCTCCCGGAGAAACGTTCGTTGCCCGACGGAGAGCGCGTCGGCCACCGGTAGCAGCACCGACAGGACGCCGAGCGGTCCGTGGGGTCCGGGCAGCGGTACGGCCGCCATCGCGGAGCGCGCCGAGACGTCCGCGGCGGGCGACGGGTGAGGCGGGTCCGAGGGGTTGCGTTCGGGGCGGTGCGCGGTGGACGCGAACGCGAACTCGCCGCTCCGGAAGGCACGCGCCGGAGCTACCGAATCGGTGACGCGGATGTCCTCCCAGTTGCGGGTGACGGCTCGGGGGAGTCCGCTGCTCGCGATCAGGTGCAAGCCCCGAGAGGCGCTTGCGCTCAGGTGTCCCATGGCGCCGAATCCACCGAGCGCCGCGGTCGCGTGCTGCGCGGCGGCGGTCAATACGTCGGTGTCCGTCGCTTGGTCGTCCAAAGCCGCGAGCAGGCACAATCTGTCGGTTCGCGCCGTCCCCGTCCCGCTTCCCGGGCCCGAGGGGCTGCCAAGACCCGCGGTCGGGCCGGCCTTTCCGTCGGATCCGTGTTGCACGGCTCGGCTCCTTGAACACCTGATATGCATGAGTCGCAAAAATATCACATTAGTGTCTATTTATTGCTTTTATAGGTAGTTATTCTTATTGCCGCTTGGCTGAAACCTCACGCAGGAAAGGCCGCCGTGGGCCGGGTGCGCGATCGGGCGCCGATGCCGCAGCACGGCATGAGCGGGGCAGGCCCTGGGCCTAGGCTTCCCTGCGGTACAGCCACACCCCGATCGGCGCGAAGACGGCGATGATCGCCGCATCCCACGCCAGCGCCTGCCAGACATCGGTGGCGGTCGGGCCACCGAGTACGAGGGCGCGTACCGCGTCGGCGTTGCGTGAGACGGGTTGGTGCTCCGCGAAGGCTTGCAGCCAGCCGGGCATGGTTTGCACCGGGACGAACGACGACGACGCGAACACCAGTGGAGCGAGCACGGGGAAGGCCGCGGCCTGGGCGGTCTCCGGATCGCCGACCGCCATACCGACGACGGCGAAGATCCACGACATCGCGAAGCCGAAGGCCAGGACCAGGAGGATGGCCCCGAGGAACGCGGGCACCCCGGCGTGGATCCGGAATCCCATGGCGAAGCCCACCGCGGCCATCAGCGCCACGACGAAGACGTTCCTGGCGAGATCGGCGGTGGTGCGGCCGACGAGTACCGCGGAGCGGGCCATGGGCAGGGATCTGAACCGCTCCATCAGACCGGTGTCCATGTCGGTGGCCAGGCCGATCGCGGTGTTCATGGCGCCGAACACCGCGGTTTGCACGAAAATGCCCGGGATCAGGAAGTCGACGTACGCGACCCCGTGCAGGGCCGGTTGCACGACGCCGCCGAATACGTACCGGAACATCAGCACGAAGACCAGCGGCTGGATGGTGGAGAAGATCAGCAGACGCGGCACGCGGCGCAGGGCGATCAGATTCCGCCACGCGACGGCGAGTCCGTCCTGCGCGGCACGCACGAGGGGTGGCGCTGCGTGCGCCGGCGGCACTGAGGCCCCCCTTTGCCGGCCGCGCCGGGCGGCATACGTCGGGGACCCGCCCGGCTCGCTCACGATCCCTCTCCGGAGGTTCGCCCGGAGTCCGGGGCATCGCCCGCGCGGCGGCCGGTGAGTTCCAGAAACACGTCGTCGAGGCTGGACTCGTGGACCGCCACGGCACCGGGCACCAAACCGTGGGCGTCGAGAAGGCGCAGGATCTCCAGCAGTGGCCGCGACCCGTCGTGCGACGTCAGGCGCAGCCGGGTGCCTTCGACGTCCGGGCGGGTGGAGAACCGGGCGCTCACGAGTTCCGCCGCGCGCGCCGCCCGGCGAGCCTCCTCCACGTCGAGTTCGATGATCGTGTTGCCCAGCCGCGCCTTGAGCGCGGCCGGCGTGTCGTCGGCGATGACCCGCCCCCGGTCGATGACCACCACCCGCGAGGCGAGTTGGTCGGCTTCCTCCAGGTACTGCGTGGTGAGGAGGACGGTGGTCCCGTCGGCGACGAGGCCGCGGATCATCTCCCACAACGCGTTGCGGCTCTGCGGGTCCAGTCCCGTGGTGGGCTCGTCGAGGAAGAGCACGCGCGGGTCGGGCACCAGCGCCGCGGCGACGTCCAGGCGCCTGCGCATGCCGCCGGAGTACGTTCGGGCGGGGCGGTCACCGGCCTCCGCGAGGTCGAACCGTTCCACGAGCTCTGTCGCTCGGGCCCGGACACGCGAGCGCCGGACGTGGGTGAGGCGCCCGATCAGGCGCAGGTTCTCACGGCCGGTCAGGTTCTTGTCGACCGCCGCGTACTGCCCGGCCAGCCCGATCAGACTCCGGACTGTGCCGGCATCGCGGACCACGTCGTACCCGAATACCGCGGCATGGCCGGCCGTAGGGCGCACGATCGTGGTCAGGATGCGGATCGCGGTGCTCTTGCCCGCGCCGTTCGGGCCCAAAAGGCCGAAAACCGTTCCGGCGGGGACACGGAAGTCCACCGACTCCAGAGCTGTCACGGCGCCGAATCGCTTGCTGAGGCCCTCGACGTCAATCGCCTCGTTCACGGGGCCTTCTCCCTCGTGTGGAGGACACCCGTCTCGTCCATTCTCGACCGCCGCACGACCCTTCGCAGCCCCGGACGGCGGTCCCGCCGGCGCCTCCGCGGCGCGGGGCGGCTCCGTGTCCCGCTTCAGTGGCCGAGTCTGAACTTCCGCTCCGGTTTCGCGGGGCCGAGCGCTCATGGCGTGGCGCCGACGGTGACGGCCACGACCGCAGCTTCGGTGGCGTCGACGGGCACGTCGACGCACCCGATGCCGCCGCCCGACGACAACGCCCGCGTCGCACCGCCGGATGGCCCACGCCCGCATGCCCCCCACCGAACCTGTCCGTAGTGTCCGATGCGGACCGATGGACCGACACGCGAGGTGCTCTGATGGCTCTGCACAACGTTCAGGAACCGGCGGCCGATCCGGCCGTCGACATTTTCGCGTCACCGCTGAGCGAACAGCCCCTGTCCAAAAGGTCCATGCCCGACCTGCCCTCACCGCCCCCCGTCGTCTTCCAGCTGCTGCGCAACGAGTTGCTGCTGGACGGCAACTCCGCGCAGAACCTGGCCACCTTCTGCACCACCTGGGCGGACGACGAGGTCCACCGGCTGATGGACCTGTGCCTGGACAAGAACATCGTCGACAAGGACGAGTATCCGCAGACCGCAGAGATCGAATCGCGCTGCGTGAACATCCTGGCCGACCTGTGGCACGCACCCGGCGGAGCCGGGGAGGCCAACGCGGTCGGCTGCTCCACCACCGGCTCCAGCGAGGCCGCGATGCTCTGCGGTCTCGCCCTGAAGTGGCGCTGGCGCAATCGCCGGCAGGCCGCCGGCCAGTCCACCGACCGACCCAACCTGGTCTGCGGACCGGTGCAGGTCTGTTGGGAGAAGTTCGCCCGGTACTTCGACGTGGAACTGCGCCAGGTGCCGGTGGAGTCCGGGGCGACCGGCCTCCAGGCGCACCAGCTGCGCGAGTACGTCGACGAGAACACCATCGGCGTCGTCGCGATCCTCGGCGTGACCTACACCTGCACCTACGAGCCGGTCGCGGAGATCGCCGCCGAGCTCGACCGCATGCAGGCCGAGACCGGCGTCGACGTCCCGCTGCACGTCGACGCCGCCTCGGGCGGGTTCATCGCGCCGTTCCTCCACCGCGACCTGGTCTGGGACTTCCGCCTGCCGCGGGTCGCCTCGATCAACGCCTCGGGCCACAAGTACGGCATGGCCCCGCTCGGCGTCGGCTGGGCGCTGTGGCGGGATCAGGACGCGCTTCCGGACGACCTGGTGTTTCACGTCGACTATCTCGGCGGCGACATGCCGACCCTCGCGCTGAACTTCTCCCGCCCCGGCGGGCAGGTCGTCAGCCAGTACTTCATGTTCCTGCGGCTCGGCCGCGAGGGGTACCGCCGGGTCTACCAGGCCTGCGCCGACACCGCGCGGCACCTCGCCCGGCAGGTCGCCGAGATGGGTCCCTTCACCCTGCTCTACGACGGCGTCGGTGCCCTGCCCGCCGTATCCTGGACGCTCACCGACCCGGACTCGACGGGCTGGAGCCTGTACGACCTGTCCGACCTGCTGCGGATGCGCGGTTGGCAGGTGCCCTCCTACCCACTGCCACCGGACCGCCAGGAGACGGTCATCCAGCGTGTCCTGGTCCGCCACGGCGTCGACCACGACCTGATTGAACTCCTGGCCGACGACATGCGCCGAGCGATCGAACACCTCCACGACGGCCGCCCGCGCGACGCGGACCGCGTGGCCTTCCACCACTGACTGTCGACGTGCGGATTCGGTCGTTCAGATAGCTGTCGAGGACTCGTTTGCACTCGGCGATCAGCCGGGGGTCGCCTTGCGGATCGGCGCGGAAGGCCAGTTTGAGCACGCTGTCCGCACACTCCAGGGCCACTCGGAGGACGATCTCCAGTTCGGTGTCGTCCCGGGCTCCGGTCAGGGCCGCGGTCAGCCCCCGCAGCCGCCCGGCGACCGCGGTGTTGTCGTCCAGGGCCGGATCGAGGGTGTGGTCCCGGCCCACCGCGCCGAAGTCGACCACGCCGAAGCCGGTGATCGTCCGGCGCATGGTGACGAATTCGTCGACGGTCGCCGTCGGAGTAGTGCTCGGGGCCTGTTCGGAGAACGGCTTGCCGCAGATGAGCCGGCCCCCGAAGCCCTCGTTGGACATGATGTGGTCGTGGGCGCGACGGACGCCGGCGGAGATCGTCCATGATCCTCGCGGAACGGCTCGACCGGGAAGCCGACACCCCCTCGGCGCAGCCTGCCGCTCCGGACTGACATCGCTGTCGTATCGATCCGGTGCGGAATCACCGGCGACGAGCTCCCACCGGGGGTGGCCGGTTCGGTGTAGGCCGGCGGGTGGAGGACGGGTGACGGGGGTGAGGCCCGGAGTTCGTCGGGTCGAGGATGGCGCCTTCTCGCAGCCAGGCAGAGCTGAGGTCGGCGTGATCGACGGCGGTGTTCGTGCGGCTCGTGTTCGTGTCGCGGAATGCGTGGATCCAGCCACAGCGACCAGGCAGGCGTGTCGTCCCCATCGGTGTCCCGACGCTGTCAGGAGTACCAGGAGGCTTCCGTCGGTCGTGATCGTCGGGGGATCTCCCGGGCGGGCATCGTCCTGCGTTCGCCGTCCACAAGCAGAGTGCTCACCGGGTCGCCGCCGTGGGCGCCCGGGAGCCTCACTTCGACCTCGATGTCGCGAGGCGGGTCGGTGGGCAGGGTCGCGGTCATGACGTGCGTCCGGGCGCGGTGGCCGTGGACGCGGGCGGCGGCGACCTCCTTCCCGTCCACGAGGAGTTCCAGTTCCCGCGTCCGGCCCGTCCGAAGGCCCACGGTGATCGAGCAGCCTGCGTGCTCGCGGTGAAAGTGACGGTCGCGGCCCATGATCGCCCTCCTGGATCGCCGGGCTGAAAAGGCCCCCACTCCATCGTGGCACCGAGCGGTCGCCGCGCCGCGTACGGCTTTCGCAGCGATGCCGTCTCGGTGTCGTCCCGCTTCGAACCAGTCGCCGCCCGGGCCGGGCCGGGGGGGTCCGGCAGCGGTGGTGCCCGGTCCTCGCATGTGTTCCGCCGTGGGGACATCGCGTGTTTGCTCGGCGTCCTTGGCCGACGTGCCTTCGGGAGCAGGCGGTTCTAGGCTCGAAGAGAGGCGAGAAGCCCGACGTGTGTCGGCTCTCCCAGGCGGGCGTGCGGCACACCTCGGGCATGACAAATCAGCCGAGGAGGCTCGTCATGACCACTGCGCACGACACACCCGTCCTGGACACCCTGGCCGCCATGACCCTTGATTCGATGGAGCGATGCGGTCTGACACCGGAGGCCCTCATCCTCACCCGCATAGCCGCCCTCGTCGCGATGGACGCCCCTCCGCTGTCCTACGTGGCCCATTTCGAGGCCGGTGCGGCGACCGACCTGCGGCCGGAGCAGGTTCAGGACGTCCTCGTGGCGATCGCACCTGTGGTCGGCACGGCCCGAGTGATGGCGGCGGCCGGTCACATCACCAAGGCTCTCGGGATTGAGATCACCGCCTCGGCCCACGAGTCCGACGTCTGAACCGCGGTGGGACGCCTCGGGTGGCCGACGTGCCATCTCGCCCCGGCCGACTCCTGGTACCCACCGCCCGACCGCGCGCGAATACGGTCGGCGGCCGGATCTGTTCTCGGGCGTCGGCCCGACCACGGATCGGCCGGCCTCGAAAAAGGAGCGAGGGACTGCGGTACGTGCCGACTTCGGTGTCAGGTGGCGTGTGGGTCGGGGAGGAAGAAGGCCGTGAGTGCCGGGGCGATCGTGGTGGGGGAGTTCTCCGGGCCGAAGTGGTCGAGCTTGGGATACAGGGCCAGTTCGGAGACGGGGAGGACGTCCTTGAGGCGGACGGTGGTACGGCCGGCACCGGTGTTCCCGACGCCCTTGCCGGCCATCAGCAGCGTGGGCGTGCCGATTGCGGCGTACTTGGCGTAGTCGCCGTCACGGCGCGAGGATTCCCGGTGCTCGCGGATCGTGCCGCGCAGCAAGGCGTACTTCCGTAGCCGTTCCGGCTTCTTGATGGCGAGCGGGATGATCAGGCGCAGCAGCCACCGCGGGGCCTTGCCGCTGCTCTCGGGGTTGATGCCCTGGACGAACGCGAGGAACGCCTCGGCGGGGTTGCCCGCATCGAGGTGGCGGAGGCACTCGTCGGCCCAGCCGAACGGGACCGAGCCGTCGACGCAGACGCCCGGCTCGTACAGCGCCATCCGCTCGAACGCCGAGCCGGCCAGCGCG
Source organism: Embleya sp. NPDC020630 (assembly GCF_044334985.1). Taxonomy (NCBI): domain Bacteria; kingdom Bacillati; phylum Actinomycetota; class Actinomycetes; order Kitasatosporales; family Streptomycetaceae; genus Embleya; species Embleya sp. NPDC020630. The sequence goes on along the minus strand of NZ_JBIRUB010000036.1, from coordinate 23,283 downwards.
GCTTCCAGGGTGACAAACGCGCCGAAGCTCTGCGCGACGACGAACCGGGCGCCGGTCGCCGCGCGCACGGCCTCGATGTCCGCGGCCTCCGCGTCCGCGCCGTAGGCGTCGCCTTGCGGCCCGCTGGTGCCGCGTCCGCGTCGCTCCACCGTGTGTACCGTGAACCGCTCGGCGAGCGCGGCCGCCAGAGCGTCGTAGTCGGCGGCGACGGCCAGCGCGCCGGGCACGATCAACAGCGCCGGGCCCGTGCCGACGGTGCGGTATCCGATGATGGTGCCGTCCGCGGAATACACGGACCCCACGGATACCTTCCGCACCAAATCCGTAGCCGCCATCGTGTCTCCTCCGTCGAACCGATCCATGTTCCAGCCGCAGGAAAAAACTAGACCGGCCGGGCACCGCTTCCCCCGGACACCTCCCGCCACCAAGGGAAGCCGAAGCGTCAACCGATCCGATGGGCCCGTTGGCGGCGGCAGAACCGGACCACCGCGGAGGTCGCCGGTACCCGTCCGGAGACGGGACGCGGCACCGTGCGGCGTTGCCGGGAGGCCGTCCCGGCGACGCCGCGTTTCGTTTCGGTCGTCAGGCAGGATACGAACCGTGCGGAGCCGGGGTCGGCGACGTGCGGCCCACACGCAGGGGCCGGGCTCGGGCGTAGGTGGCCCCGACCGCGACCGTGCCCGCCCCGGCGAGGTCGGCGAGCCGTCCGCTGCGCACGTCCGGGTTCAGGACCCGCACGACGCCGGCCGGAGCCACCGGGCCCGCCCGCACCGTGTCCGGTGTACCGCGCGCACGTCGGCGACCACTTCGGTCCGCCGCCTCGCCGACACCACCTCCGCGCCCAGCACATCGCGCACCGGCACATGGACGACACGATCGAGCGATACGGACGCGACCGTGTCGCCCAGGTCCGCGGACTCCTCGCCCGCGGCCGGTCGCCACGCGTCGCCACGCTCGCACCCATCGGCTCTCTCCGGATCGGCGCTGTCGCGGGGCGGACGCGGCGCGACTCGTCCGAACGGACCGGATGTGAGGCGCGTCACGTGTCGGACTGATAGGAAGATCCGAGAGTCCGATATATCGGATAAGTAATCTTTGAGGAGGTGTCCTCATGCGCGCCACGTCCGAGAACCCCACAGGGCACTCGACCGCCGCCACGCCGGTCGAGGAACCGTCCCCGATCCATATCCTCTGGATCAACGCCGGCCTCAGCTGCGACGGCGACTCCGTCGCGCTGACCGCCGCGATGCAACCGTCGATCGAGGAGATCGTCACCGGCACGCTGCCCGGACTGCCGCCGATCGACGTGCACTGGCCGCTGATCGACTTCGAGTGCGGACCGGTCCAGGGCGCGGACACCTTCATCGAATGGTTCTTCAAGGCCGAACGGGGCGAACTCGACCCGTTCGTGCTGGTGGTCGAGGGATCCATTCCGAACGAGTCGATCAAGACCGAGGGATACTGGAGCGGGTTCGGCGACGATCCGGCCACCGGCCAGCCGATCACCACCAGCGAATGGCTGGACCGGCTCGCGCCCAAGGCCACCGGCGTCGTGGCGATCGGCACCTGCGCCACGTACGGCGGAATCCACGCGATGGCCGGCAACCCCACCGGTGCGATGGGCGTTCCCGACTACCTGGGCTGGGACTGGAAGTCCAAGGCGGGTCTGCCGATCGTGTGTGTGCCCGGTTGCCCGATCCAGCCGGACAACTTCGCCGAGACGCTGACCTACCTGCTCTACCAACTCGCCGGGTCCGCGCCGATGATCCCACTGGACGACAAACTGCGCCCGACCTGGCTGTTCGGCGCCACCGTGCACGAGGGGTGCGACCGCGGTGGCTACTACGAGCAGGGTCAGTTCGCCCACGAGTACGGCTCGCCGCTGTGCCTGGTGAAGCTCGGCTGCTGGGGCCCGGTCGTCAAGTGCAACGTGCCCAAGCGCGGCTGGATCAACGGCGTCGGCGGTTGCCCGAACGTCGGCGGAATCTGCATCGCGTGCACGATGCCGGGCTTTCCGGACAAGTTCATGCCGTTCATGGACGAACCGCCCGGCGGCAAGATTTCCGCGACCACCAGCGGTGCGTACGGCGTGGTGATCCGCAAGCTGCGCTCGATCACCGCGAAGACCGTGGACAGGGAACCCAAGTGGCGCCACACCGGGCGCGCGCTGACCACCGGCTACCGCCCGCCCTGGTGAGCGAATCGCCTTCGCGAAGTCCCCGATCCCGCGGCCGGCCCCAAGCACGCCGCAGTCCTCACCGCAGAAGGGCACAACACACGATGGCATCCTCGACCAAGACGGCCGGTGACGGCAGCGGCCTGACCGAGATGTCCTGGGACCCGATCACCCGGATCGTCGGCAGCCTGGGTATCCACACCAAGATCGACTTCAAGCGGAAGCAGGTCGCCGAGTGCTACAGCACCTCGTCGGTCTTCCGCGGCTACAGCGTGTTCATGCAGGGCAAGGACCCGCGCGACGCGCACTTCATCACCAGCCGGATCTGCGGCATCTGCGGCGACAACCACGCCACCTGCTCGGTATACGCGCAGAACATGGCCTACGGCGTCAAGCCGCCGCACCTGGCCGAGTGGATCATCAACCTCGGCGAGGCCGCCGAGTACATGTTCGACCACAACATCTTCCAGGAGAACCTGGTCGGGGTGGACTACTGCGAGCGCATGGTCCGTGAGACCAACCCCGGCGTACTGGACATGGCCGAACGCACCGAGGCGCCGCACGCCGCCGAACACGGCTACCGCACCATCGCCGACATCATGCGCTCGCTCAATCCCATCGAGGGCGAGTTCTACCGCGAGGCGCTGGCGGTCAGCCGCTACACCCGGGAGATGTTCTGCTTGATGGAGGGCCGGCACGTACACCCCTCCACGCTCTACCCGGGCGGTGTGGGCACCGTCGCCTCGGTGCAGTTGTTCACCGACTACCTCTCCCGACTGATGCGCTACGTCGAGTTCATGAAGCGCGTCGTCCCGCTGCACGACGACCTCTTCGATTTCTTCTACGCCGCCCTGCCCGGCTACGAAGAGGTCGGCCGGCGGCGGGTGTTGCTCGGATGCTGGGGCGCGCTCAACGACCCCGACCACTGCGACTTCACCTACCGGAACATGACCGACTGGGGCCGGCGCATGTACGTCAGCCCCGGCGTCGTGGTCGACGGCAAGCTGATCACCAACGATCTGACCGAGATCAACCTGGGCATCCGAATCCTGCTCGGCAGCTCCTACTACCAGGACTGGGAGGGCCGGGAGCCGTTCGTCACGCACGACCCGCTGGGCAACCCGGTCGACCCGCGCCACCCGTGGAACCAACACACCATCCCCGCCCCACAGAAGCGGGACTTCGACGGCAAGTACAGCTGGGTCATGTCGCCGCGCTGGTTCGACGGCACCGACTACCTCGCCCTGGACACCGGCGGCGGCCCGCTCGCCCGACTGTGGTCCACCGCGCTCAACGGACTGGTCGACACCGGCTTCGTCAAGGCCACCGGGCACAGCGTGGTGATCAACCTGCCCAAGTCGATGACCAAGCCCGAAACCACCTTCGAATGGAAGATCCCGCAGTGGAGCAACGCCCTGGAGCGCAACCGGGCGCGCACCTACTTCCAGGCGTACATGGCCGCGATGGCGGTGTACTTCGCGGAGAAGGCACTCGACGAGGTGCGCTCGGGCCGGACCAAAACGTGGGAGAAGTTCGAGGTGCCCGAGCAGGCGGTCGGCGTCGGCTTCACCGAGGCCGTGCGCGGCGTGCTCTCGCACCACATGGTGATCCGGGACGGGAAGATCGCCAACTACCACCCGTACCCGCCGACCCCGTGGAACGCCAGCGTTCGCGACACCCTCGGCACCCCCGGGCCGTACGAGGACGCGGTGCAGAACACGCCGATCTTCGAGGAGAACCCCCCGGAGAACTTCAAGGGCATCGACATCATGCGGGCCGTGCGCAGCTTCGACCCCTGTCTGCCGTGCGGTGTACACATGTATCTCGGCGACGGCAAGACCCTGCAGAAGCTGCATGTGCCCACCGGGCTGAGCGGACTGAGCGGATGAACGCCGAACAGACCGGACTGCGGGTCGAGGAGATCCTGACCCGTCTCGGCGACAGCGCCGACCCGAATGTGCGCGTCGGCGCCGAGGAACTGGTCCGCGCCCTGATGGACTTCTACGGCACCGGCCTGGCCCGGCTGGCCGCGCTGCTGCGCGACGCCGGCGCGGATCGACGCACCGTGCTCGACGACGAACTGGTCACCGGTCTGCTCGTCCTGCACGACCTGCACCCCGACGACGTGCCGACGCGGGTCACGCGAGGCCTCGCGGCGCACCCCGAACACCGAGCCGAGTTCCTCGACTACGACGAGCACAGCCGGACCCTGCGACTGCGGATGACCGCCACGAGCGGCGGATGCGGATGCGCGAGCGCGAGTGGGAACGCCGCAGGCTCACCCGAGGGTGTGGAAGGGCTCCTGGCCGGCTACGCACCCGAGGTCGAACGGATCGAGATCGAGGACGCCCCGGCCGTGTCGCCCGAACCCGTGCTGCTTCAGATCGGCACCCGACCGGCCGATCCGGCCCGGGCCGCACGGTGAACGCGCCGTTCCCGACGACCGCTCGACCGGCGGAAGGGCTGCGCCGATTCCGCCTCCCGACCGGGCCGCGCCCGGAACGCTGCGAGCTGTGCGCCCAGGAGGTCGGTGCCGGACACCGCCACCTCGTGGACACCGACGCGCGGGTCCTGGCCTGCGCGTGCCGGGGCTGCGCCATGCTCTTCGAGCGGCGCGGCGCGGCCGGCGGTCGCTATCGGGCGGTGCCCGAGCGCTACCTCGCCGACCCCGGGCACAGCCTGGACGAAGCCGCCTGGGACGCCCTGCAGATCCCGGTCGGCCTGGCGTTCTTCCTGCGCAACGCCGCGCTCGAGCGGCTGATCGCGCTCTACCCGAGCCCGGCCGGCGCCACCGAGAGCGATCTGGACCCACAGCTGTGGCAGGCGGTGCTCGGCGAGAGCCGGCTCGCCGAGCTGCTGCGTCCCGACGTCGAAGCGCTGTTGTTGCGCCGCACCGACGGGTCGAGCGAGTGCTTCCTGGTCCCGATCGACGTCTGCTACGAGCTGGTCGGCCGGATGCGCCTGCGGTGGCGGGGCTTCGACGGCGGCGCCGAGGCCCGTGAAGACCTGGCCGCGTTCCTCGCCGACGTCCGTTCGCGCGCGCGGGTGCCCGGAGAGGACGAAGCACCGTGACCGAGCTGGACTTCTCCTGCGTCGGCGTGCGCGCGGACGGGTACGCGGCGGGCCCCACGCTGGTCTTTCGGCTGCGGATCACCGCCGCCGAGCGGTCCCGGGTGCACGCGCTCGCGTTGCGCGTCCAGTTGCGGATCGAGCCCGCCCGGCGTCGCTACGGGACGGTCGAGGGTGCCCGGCTGGGCGTGCTGTTCGGCGAACGTTCCCGCTGGGGCGGCACGCTCCACCCGATCGAGTTCGCCCAGGTGGCGTCGAACGTACCGGGCTTCACCGCGGAGACCGAGGTGGATCTGGCGGTGCCATGCACCTACGACATGGACATCGCCTCGTCCCGCTACTTCCACGCGCTGGACGAGGGAGAGGTGCCGCTGCTGATGCTCTTCTCCGGGACCGCGTTCACCGGCGCGGGTGGCTTCCGGGTGGAACCGGTGCCCTGGCACAAGGAGACCGCCTATCGCATGCCGGTCACCGTATGGCGGGAAATGGTCGAGCAGCACTTCCCCGGCTGCGGCTGGTTGCGGCTGCCGCGCGAGGAGATGGACGCGCTGCTCGCCTACCGGGCCCGGCACGCGTTGCCCTCCTGGGAGGCCACGATGCGGGCGCTGCTGGCGAGCGCGGGGCCGGACACCGCGCCCGTGCGGGCCTTCGGTGTTCGCCGTGATCGCCCCGGCGGCTCGGACCGCACCCGCCTCACCGAGGGGACCGAACGATGACGCTGTTCCAACCCGCGATCCAGGAGCGGTTCGCCGTCGCGCGGCAGATCGCCGACGCCGTGCTGTTCGAGGGCTATGTGCTGTACCCGTACCGGGCCTCGGCCGCCAAGAACCGGATGCGCTGGCAGTTCGGCGTGCTGGTGCCGCCCGCCTGGGGGCAGGGCAGCGGCGAACATCACGACCAGCGCACCGAGTGTCTGATCGAGCCCCGCGCGCAGGCGAACCTCTCGATCGAGCTGCGCTTCCTGCACGCCCAACGGCGCACGGTGGAACAGGTCGGCGCCGACGGCGAGTTCACGGCGGCCGACGCGCTGGAGCTGCCTGATCGGGTGCTCGTCCCATGGGACGAGGGCGTCGAGGAGCGGGTCGAACTGGTGCTGCCGGTCGCGGCGTCGGCAGGGGACGGGTTGGTGCTGCCGTTCGATCGGGCCGAGCGCGAGGAGACCGAGACGGTCGAAGTCGACGGCCGCGTGTGCGGGCGACTGGTCCGCCGGCGGGCACGGGTCGAGGGGGAGATCCGGGTGCGGACCACCGAAGTGCCCGGCCCGTACCGCACACTCAAGCTGACCGTCGAGGTGGCCAACACCAGTGGGTGGACGCCCGACGCGGGTGCCGACCGGGACGCCGCCCTGCCGTATGCGCTGGTGTCGGCGCATGTGCTGCTCGGCCTGGACACCGGCTCGTTCCTGTCCGTGACCGATCCGCCCGAATGGGCCCGGGCCGCCGTCGCGACGTGTGCGAACCTACGGACCTGGCCGGTGCTGGCCGGCGAGCGGGACGACGTGGTGTTGTCCTCGCCGATCATCCTGGAGGATCACCCGCGGGTGGCTCCGGAAAGCCCCGGCGCGCTCTACGACGCGACCGAGATCGACGAGATCCTCGCGCTGCGCACCTCGGCCCTGACCGAGCGGGAGAAGCGCGAGGCACGCGGCACCGACGCCCGCGCGGGCGCCGCCGTGGACCTGGTCGACTCGCTTCCCCCGGAGGTGTGGGACCGGTTGCACGGCACGGTGCGGGCGCTGCGCGAGAGCACCGGGTCGGCCGGGCCGACGACCCGGATCGATCCGGGCACGTCCGATCCGGGCACGTCGGCAACCGACCGGCCCTGGTGGGACCCGGCAAGCGACGCCGGATTCGATCCCGCCTCGGATCGGGTGCCGGTCGACGGGCGTTCGATCGGTCCCGGCAGTCGGGTCCGGCTGCGGCCGGGGCCGCGCCGTACCGACGCCCAGGACCTGTTCCTGCACGGTCGGGACGCCCTGGTCGAGGCGGTGCTGCACGACGTCGACGGCGCGGTGCACCTCGCGGTGACCGTGGACGGCGACCCCGGCGCCGACATCCGGCGGGCCCAGGGCCGGTTCCTGTATTTCCAACCGGATGAACTCACGGTCTTGGAGGACACGTGATCGGTCACGGTCCGCCGGCCGAGGGCGTCGAGCGGGTGCTCGTCGCCGGAGTCGGCAACATCTTCCTCGGTGACGACGGCTTCGGGGTGGAGACCGTCGCCAGGCTGACCGGGCGCCCGTTGCCGGATGGCGCCGAGGTGGTCGACTTCGGCGTGCGCGGCGTGCATCTGGCCTACCAACTCCTGGAGGGCTACGACACGTTGATCCTGGTGGACGCCACCGCGCGTGGCGGCGAACCGGGCACCGTGTACCTGATCGAGGCCGCCGTGCCGGGCTCGGTCGAGACCGGTACGGCGCTCGTGGACGGCCATCGCATGGGGCCTGACGCGGTTCTCGCGCTGCTGGGCACGCTGAGCGCGGGCACCGGCGGCACCCCGCCGCGGCGGGTGCTGGTCGTCGGCTGCGAACCGGCCGACCTGGACGAGCGGGTGGGGCTCAGCCCACCGGTCGCGGCGGCCGTGGACGAGGCGGTCGCGCTGATCCTGCGGGTGCTGCGCCGGCAGGAGCCCATCGAATCACCGACCGGCGCGCCGGACGCGCCGGACGCGGTCGATGTCCGACCCGCCGCCGCGGACGCGGTGCGCGGTCTCGAGTCTGGAGAGGTGCCGACGTGCGAAGGATTCTGATCGGCGCGGTAGCCCTGTTCGGGCTTGTCGCGTTCGCGAACCGGGCGGACATTCGACGCTACCTGCGGATGCGAGCCATGTAGCCCGCCCCGCGAGGCGTCCCCTCGACCGAGCCCGCACTGCGGCGAACGGCGTACGTGCGGCGTCGGACACGGCGTGGGTGCCCGTGCGCGGCGCCGTCGATGCCTGTAATGGAGCGCGGGCCCGTCGACTCGGTGGGCCGGCGGCGGTGGATCGTCGAGCCCGGGAGAGGGTCGATGCACGAGATGTCGATTGCGTTGGCCGTCATCGAGCAGGTCGAGTCGGTCGCCGCGCGAACCGGGGAGCGGGCCGCGCTGACCGTTCGGCTGCGGGTCGGCGAACTGGCCGGGGTGGTTCCCGACGCGCTGGCCTTCGCGTTCGAGGTCGCGCGCGCCGAGACGGTGCTGCGCGACGCGGAGTTGGTGGTCGAAGGCGTCCCGGGCCGGGCCCGCTGCGGCGTATGCGCCGTCGAGTGGGCGGTGGGCCTGCCACCCGACCTGTGCTGCCCCGAATGCGCGGGCGCGAGCACCGAACTGCTGTGCGGGCGCGAATTGCAGATCGTCGACGTGTGCTGGGCGGATTCGGTCCAGGCCGTCGGATACGCCCAGGCCACCCAGGAGGGTTGACTTAACATGTGCCGAGTCGACGAGTTGCGGCAGGCCGTGCTCGCCCACAACGATCGCGGGGCGAACGACCTGCGCGCCGAACTGGCCGCACGCGGGGTGATCGCCGTCAACCTGCTGTCCAGCCCCGGCAGCGGCAAGACCGCCCTGCTGGAGGCGGAGTTGCGCCTGGCCGGCGAACGCGCGGTGCCGGTCGCGGCGTTGACCGCGGACCTGGCCACCGACAACGACGCGACGCGGTTGGCCCGGTCCGGGGCGCCGGTCAAGCAGATTCTCACCGACGGGCTGTGCCACCTGGAGGCCGCGCAGTTGCGTCGACAACTCACGGGCTGGCTGCCGGCGAAGACTCGCGTGCTGTTCGTGGAGAACGTCGGCAATCTGGTCTGCCCGGCCTCCTACGACCTGGGCGAGAGCCTGCGGGTCGCGCTCGCTTCGGTGACCGAGGGGGAGGACAAGCCGCTCAAGTATCCGTCCGCGTTCGGTCTGGCGAACCTGGTGGTGGTGACCAAGATCGACCTCGCCGAGGCGGTCGAATTCGACGAACACGCCTTCCTGGCCAACGTCCGACGGGTGAACCCCGGGGTCGAGGTGCTGCTCACCTCGACCAGGACCGGTCAAGGTGTCGGCGACCTGTTGACGCGCGCGGTCGCGGTTCTGGACGGCGGGGCGGTGCACACGCCGGTCATGGCACGGCACGCGGCGGACGGACATACGCACGCGCACGGATCGCCCGATACCGGGCCGGGGACCGGGAACGGCCCCGGGTACCGGCCCGGTCGTGGACCCGGGCATGGGCACGGGCACGGACACACGCACGAGATCGACCCGCGGCCGGTTCCGGCGCGGGAGCCGTCTTGACCGCCGCCGGGCCGACCCGGGTCGCGCAGCGGCGTCGGATCTTCGTGCGCGGCACCGTACAGGGCGTGGGCTTTCGGCCGTTCGTCTACACGCTGGCCACCGAGTTGGGTCTGGCCGGACACGTCACCAACACCGGTGCCGGCGTGCTCGTCGAGATCGAGGGCGGGCCGGCCGCGGTGGCCGCGTTCTGCCGGCGGATCGACACCGAGGCACCCGCGCTGGCCTCGGTCGAGTCGATCACCCACGAGGAACTCGCGATCGGCGGCGACACCGGATTCACGATCGTGGCGTCGGTGCCGCCCGAGCCGGGCGCCGCGCACCGCACCCGGATTCCGCCGGATGTCGCCACGTGCGCTCGTTGCCTGGCCGAACTCGAGGACCCCGCCGACCGCCGTCACCTGCACCCGTTCATCACCTGCACCGATTGCGGCCCGCGCTTCACCATCGTCACCGCGCTGCCGTACGACCGCGCGCACACCACGATGGCCGACTTCCCGATGTGCCCCGACTGCGCCCGCGAGTACACCGATCCCGGCGACCGACGCTTCCACGCGCAACCCATCGCGTGCCACGCCTGTGGACCCCGGTTGTCCCTGGTCGACGCGGACGGGGCCCCGATCGGCTTCGGTACCCTGGACGAGGCCCGGCGAATGCTCGCCCAAGGGGCGATCCTGGCGGTCAAGGGCATCGGCGGCTACCACCTGGCCTGCGACGCGGGCGACGAGGACGCGGTGCTGCGGCTGCGCGAGCGCAAGGGGCGCGGCGACAAACCGTTCGCCCTGCTGGCCCGCACACTCGCCGAGATCGAGCCGCACGCCGCGATCACGGACGCGGAGAGGGAGTTGCTCACCGGCGCGGCCCGGCCGATCGTGCTGCTGCGGCGGCGCCCCGCGGCCCGAGCCACGCTGCCGGAGGCGATCGCCCCGCGCTGCCCCGATCTGGGCTTCATGTTGCCGTACACACCCCTGCACCACCTGCTCCTGGGGCTGCTCGACGACCGGGCCGGGCCACGCCTGCTCGTACTCACCAGCGGCAACGCGGCCGGCGAGCCGATCGTGACCGACGACGACAACGCGCTGACTCGGCTGGCGACACTCGCGGACGGCTGGCTCACCCACGACCGACCCATCCGGGTGCCGCTGGACGATTCGGTGGTGCGGATGGTGGACGGCGAACCACTGTTCGTCCGGCGCTCGCGAGGCTGGGCGCCGCTGTCGATCCGGCTGCCGGTGGAGGTGCCCGCGACGCTCGCGGTGGGCGGGGACCTGAAGAACACGTTCGCGCTGGCCGAGGGCCGCGAGGCGTGGCTGTCCGGGCATGTCGGCGACATGGACGACCTCGCCACGCAAGATGCCTTCGAGCACACGATCGAACACCTGGGCGCGATCACCGGCGTGCGTCCCGAAGTGCTGGTCGCCGATCGCCATCCGGGCTATCGCTCCACCGGGTGGGCCCGGCGTGCCGCGGCCCAACGGCCGGTGCGGCTGGTCCAACACCATCACGCGCACATCGCCGCCGCGATGGCCGAACACGAACTGGACGGCGCCGCACCGGTGTTGGGCGTCGCCTTCGACGGGACCGGCTACGGTGACGACGGCGCGGTGTGGGGCGGCGAGTTCCTGCTCGCCGACTACGCCGACTTCCAGCGGGTGGCGCACCTGCGCTACGTGCCGTTGGCCGGCGGCGACGCCGCGGTGGCCCGGCCGTACCGGATGGCGCTGGCCCATCTGTACGCCGCCGGGATCGAGTGGTCCGAGGATCTGCCCTGTGTGCGGGCCGGTTCCGACGAGGAACGCCGGGTGTTGGCGCGTCAACTCGAACGCGACCTGAACTGTGTGCCCACCTCCAGCATGGGCCGGCTCTTCGACGCGTTCGCGTCGCTGATCGGCGTCTGCCACCTGGCCGGCTACGAGGCACAAGCGGCGATCGAGTTGGAGGGCGCGGCCGTTCGGCGGCCCGGATCGGTTCACGGGTACACGTTCGCGCTGCTTCCGGGCGACGGCGAGGCCGATCCCCTCATCGCCGACCCGGGCCCGGTGTTCGCGGCGGCGATCGCCGACCTGCGGGCCGGCCGCGACCCGGAATTGCTCGCGGCGCGCTTTCACCGCGCGGTGGTCGATCTGGTGGTCGCGGTGGCCGAGCACACACGGGAGCGGTACGGGCCGACCCCGGTCGCGCTCACCGGCGGCGTCTTCGCCAACGCGATCATGTCCTCCGCCTGCGGACGGGCGCTGTGCGAAAGGGGCTTCACCGTGCTGCGCCATCGCCTGGTGCCGCCGAACGACGGCGGGCTGGCGCTGGGCCAGGTGCTGGTCGGGGCCGCTCGGCGGGCGCCGACCGAGCCGAGCCGCCGGTGAGCGTGCGCCCGATTACCCATGAGTCGACGACGCGCGAGCGTGGTCGTTGTCGCACGACGAGGAGAGACCGATGTGCCTGGCGGTGCCCGGCAAAGTGACGAAGATCGAGGAACGGGACGGAACCCGGATGGGCCTCGTCGACTTCGGCGGCGTGGTCAAGGACGTGTGCCTGGAGTATGTCCCCGACCTGAAGGTCGGCGAGTACGCCATCGTGCACGTGGGCTTCGCCCTGCAACGGCTGGACGAGGAGTCGGCACTGCGCACGCTCGCCCTGTTCGACCGACTGGGGCTGCTCCAGGAGGAGTTCGGCGATCCCTGGGAGACGGCCGGCGCGGCGTCCGGAGAGTTCGTCCCGCCCGAAGCCGTGGTCGTTCCCGACCCGATCCCCGGTGTTGTGTCGAAGGAGGCCCGGCGATGAAGTACCTGGACGAGTTCCGCAACCCGGAGATCGGTCGACGACTGCTGGACGAGATCCGGGCGACGGTGACCCGGCCGTGGTCGATCATGGAGGTCTGCGGCGGCCAGACGCACACCATCATTCGGCACGGCATCGACCAACTGCTGCCCACCGAGGTGGAGTTGATCCATGGGCCCGGCTGTCCGGTGTGCGTGACGCCGCTGGAGGTGATCGACAAGGCGCTGGCCATCGCTGCACGCCCGGGGGTGATCTTCTGCTCGTTCGGCGACATGTTGCGGGTGCCGGGTACCGATCGCGACCTGTTCCGGGTGCGCAGCGAGGGCGGTGACGTGCGAGTGGTCTACTCGCCGCTGGACGCGCTCACGATCGCCCGGGACAACCCCGACCGGGAGGTGGTGTTCTTCGGCATCGGCTTCGAGACCACCGCACCACCCAACGCGATGACGGTGTATCAGGCCAAGCGGCTGGGCATCCGCAACTTCAGCCTGCTGGTGTCGCACGTGCGGGTGCCGCCGGCGATCGAGGCGATCATGAATTCGCCCGACTGCCGGGTACAGGGCTTCCTGGCGGCCGGGCACGTGTGCAGCGTGATGGGTGTGGAGGAGTACCCGGAACTGGCCGAGCGGCATCGTGTGCCGATCGTGGTCACCGGGTTCGAGCCGTTGGACATCCTGGAGGGCATCCGCCGTACGATCCACCAACTCGAGCGGGGCGAGCACACGGTGGACAACGCGTACGCCCGGGCGGTGCGGGAGCAGGGCAATCCCGCCGCGAAGACGATGCTGGCCGACGTGTTCGAGGTGACCGACCGGGCCTGGCGCGGCATCGGGGTGATCCCGGACAGCGGGTGGCGGTTGTCCTCACGCTATCGCGACTACGACGCCGAATACCGCTTCGAGGTGACCGGGATCGACACCCTGGAACCGGCCGAGTGCCGCAGCGGTGAGGTGTTGCAGGGCCTGCTCAAGCCCAACGAGTGCGAGGCGTTCGGCACCACGTGTACCCCGCGCAATCCGCTCGGCGCGACGATGGTCTCCAGCGAGGGCGCGTGCGCCGCCTACTACCTCTACCGTCGGCTCGACGCCGCCGACGCCGCGTCCCGGGAGGCGACCCCCGTTGGCTGAACTCACCGACCTCGCTCCCATCGCGGGGTCTCGCGTAGCCGCTGTGCCCTCCGCGCCGGACTTCTCCGGGTGGACCTGTCCGGCCCCGTTGCGCGATCATCCGCGGATCGTGACCGGACACGGCGGCGGCGGCGCGTTGTCCGCCGAACTCGTCGAACACGTCTTCGCCCCCGCCTTCGGGGGGCCCGTGCTCGCCTCGCTCGCCGACTCCGCGGTGGTTACCCTCGGCGGGGCCCGGCTGGCTTTCTCCACCGACTCGTTCGTGGTTCGACCGCTGTTCTTTCCCGGCGGCGGCATCGGCGATCTCGCGGTCAACGGGACGGTCAACGACCTGGCCATGAGCGGCGCCAAGGCGGCCTATCTGTCCGTCGGGTTCATCCTGGAGGAGGGCGTCGAGACGGCGGTCGTCGCGCGGGTCGCCCAAGCGCTCGGCGACGCGGCCCGAGCCGCCGGCGTCGAGATCGCCACCGGCGACACCAAGGTGGTCGAGGCCGGACACGGGGACGGCATCTACCTCAACACCGCCGGGATCGGCCTGGTCCCGGCCGGCGTCGATCTGCGCCCGCAGCGCGCCGCCCCGGGGGACGTGGTGATCGTCAGCGGCGACATGGGCGTCCACGGAGTGGCCGTGATGAGCGTGCGCGAGGGCCTGGAGTTCGATGTCGAGATCCGCAGCGACTGCGCCGCGCTGGGCGGTCTGGTCGAGGCCATGCTCGCGGTCACCCCGGACCTGCACGTGCTTCGCGATCCCACCCGGGGCGGTCTGGGGGCCGCGCTCAACGAGATCGCGGCGGCGGCCCGAGTCGGGGTGGAGATCACCGAACGCGATGTCCCGGTGCCATCCCAGGTGGCCAACGCGTGCGCCATCCTGGGCCTCGATCCGCTGTATGTGGCCAACGAGGGCAAGTTGGTCGCTTTCGTTCCCCGCGAGCACGCCGACGCGGTGCTCGCGGCGATGCGGGCGCATCCGCTGGGTACGGGGGCGGCGGTGATCGGCGAGTGTGTCACGGCGCACCCGGGGATGGTGGTGGCGCGTACCGGGCTGGGCGGAACGCGGGTACTGGACATGCCGATCGGGGAGCAACTGCCCCGGATCTGCTGACCGCCGACACGACCGGCACACGACGGCCGCCTCGCATGCGACGCGGCCGTCGTACCCGGACCTTCGACATGTCCGCGCCCGCGCGACGGATCGCGGAGCGCGAGGCCCGCCTCGGTTCCGCCGCCGCTCGGGTCGACTGGCGGCGCGACTGTCAGGCGCCGTCGCGGCGTAGGGCACCGTTCGGTGGCCCGGAAGGCTCGGTGGTGTGGCTGCCGGTCGAGCGTCGTGGCGCTGGGCGGTGCGGTTGGCGGGTCGGGGTCGGGGTCAGGACGGTGAGTGCTTGCGTGAGGCTGGTCAGTCGGACGGTGCCGCGGGCCGACGTCGCGCCCCAACCCGCGCCCGCGGCGAGCACGGTGGTGCCGGGGATGTCGCGCAGCAGGTCGAGGGAACGCGCGTCCGCGGTGTCGGGGTTCTGGGACCACAGGACAACCGCGGAGGGTCGGGTACGGGCGATCGCCCGGCCCAGGGCGTCGGCAGGGAGGGCGGCGCCGAACATGCGCGTGGCAATCCCGCGCTCGATCAGTGCGGCGTTGAGGGCGTGCAGGGGAAGGGTGTGGAGTTCCTTGTCCGTGCAGGCCAGGAGCACCCCGCGGTTGCCGAACGCGCACGGTCCCCGTGCATCGGTCGTATGGCTGCGGCCACACGCGCGGTGCAGCGCGGCGAGCACGCACTCCGACAGCAGGTGCTCCACCTCCACGTACGTGTTCGGGTCCCGATTGCCTCTCCCGCCTTCCCATTTGCGCCCCATTCCGTACAGCACCGGCTGGGCCAGGTTCTCCCATGTGGCCGCGACGCCGTGCTCGGTGATCTCCCGGTCCAGGATGTCGTGCACGGCCGCGCCGTCCAGTCGCATCGCGGCGCGCGCGAGGCCGCGGGCTTGACGGCTTGCGTGGGTACCGACGGCGAAGGTGTGACCTCCCCCGGACCGCCCGGCCGGGCGTTGTTTCGTCGGGCCGGCCTTTCCGCCGCCGAGGACCGCGCGGGCGGCGTCGGCGACCGGGACGCCGTCGGCGACCAGCGCGCACATGCGCCGGAGGCGGGCCATGTCGTCGGGTGAGTAGCGGCGGTGCCCGCCGGCGCTGGTCCGGCTCGCGCCCAGGTGGTATCGCCGGTCCCACGAGCGCAGGGTGGTGGCGGCCACACCGAGCCTGCTCGCGGCCGCGCCGGCCGTCAGGTCCAGTTCCTGTTCGAGATCGCCGGGGCGGATGCTCGCGGGCGGCGGTGGTTCGGACAGCGGTGGTTCGGACACGGGAAAGCCTCCCTCCATGGTCGAGGTCCCGAAAAACGATGCATTAACGATGCAACTTGTGCAAGCTGCGGATGGTGCGAACCATTGCGGTAGGGGGCCTCACACATTGGAGGCGGTTGTGAAGTTGTCCGACGAGATGCCGGTGGACCACCGGCTCGCCTATGTCTACCGTTTCGGCGCCGGCTTCACCGGCATGGTGCTGTTGGTGTTCGGCGCCCTGGGATTCGCCGACCAGCTGACGTTCTTCGACACCTCCGGCGACCGGGTCGCCGGGCTCAGCACCAATGGCGCGCTGAGCACGATCTCCGTCGTCGTCGGCGCGATTTTGATCGCCGGTGCGGTGATCGGCGGGAACCTGGCCTCGACCCTGAACATCATGGTCGGGGCCTCGTTCATCCTCAGCGGCTTCGTGAATCTCGGGCTGATCGGCAGGGACGCCAACATCCTCGCCTTCCGTATGCCCAACGTGATCTTCAGCTTCTGCGTCGGTCTGATGGTGCTCACTTTCGGCCTGTACGGGCGCGTCAGCGGCAACCTTCCGCACGACAATCCCTATTGGCGCTCCCGGCACCCCGAACAGGCGGCCCGCGAGGACGCGACCCGCGAAGCCATCGCGTCCGGGCGGGCATCGGGCGCCGTCGCCGCGGCCGCGGCACGTACCCCGATGCCGGCGGCCGTACACGGTCCGGTCGCGACCACGGACGATCCCGGCGCCCGCCCGGGCAGCGAATGACCACACCACACCCCACCGATCCCGGAGGATGTCGTGATCATCAAGAAGCTGTACAAGATGGGCCTGCGAAGCGAGCACGCGTACACCGCGGCGCTTGGTTCGATCGGCCTGACCTTCGCGTCGTGGCTGGTCAGCAACAAGACCGAGGACGCTGAACGCGCCGACCGCTGGGGCATTTTCGTCGGCGAATGGGCGCCCACCTTCTTCGGCCTGGGCCTGGCACTCGCCCAGTACGAGCACCGTGCCGCGAGTGCGGACGCGCAGGACACCGAGGTCCCGGGATTCGCCCGTTCGGGCTGAACCACCCCGGGCGGAGGCCGGATGGGGCCGAAATACGGGAATGGCCTCACGACAGGTGCCTGGTCGGCCAGTGGTCGCAATGCCGGGGGCGGACCGAGACACCCCTCGGTCCGGCCCCCGGCGCGAGGGCTCTACCCGCGCGTCGGGACCGGGGCGGCCTTGTGAGCCATGTGCGCCTCTTCTGCGGGGGACCTGTCAGGAACCGGTGGTCAGGCAGAACGGATGCCCCTCCGGGTCGGTGAGGACGACCCACTGGTCCTTGCCGGGTTGGAACGCGGGCTTCGACGCCCCGAGGGCGAGGATTCGGCCGGTCGCCTCTTCCAGGTCGACGACCGTGAGGTCGAGGTGGGCGTGCTTGGCATCGTGGGGCCAATCGGGGGCCCGGTGGCCCTCGACGCGTGCGAACGCCAGGCCGGGGCGATCCCCGTTGCCCAGGGAGGCGAAGTCCTCGCCGCTGTGGGTGATCTCCCAACCGGTGACCCTGCTGTAGAACTCGGCGAGCCGAACCGGGTCATCACAATCGACGACTACGGTGCTGATCTGCGCGAGAACGGACATGATGGCGACTCCTCGAGTGTGGTGCGGCGTCGAGTACGACATCGCCGAGCTTGCCTGGCACACCCGTTCCCGGTCTTGAAGATCCTTGCGCGGGACGACTGTCCGACCTCGGACGTAGCGTTCGACAGTGCTCACCACCACGGTCCTCGCCACTCGGCCCGACTTCCGCGTCACCACCGTCAGGTGCCGGGACGACCACACCCGCTGGTCACAGACGGAGGTGCGTGCGGACTACCGGTTGGTGCTCGTGCGGCGCGGCCGGTTCCGGAGGCAGGCGGCCGGCACCGCGGCCGAGGTCGACCCGACCGTGGCATATCTCGGCGTACCGGGCGAGGAGGAGCGATTCGCACACCCGGCCGAAGGAGGCGACGAGTGCACCTCGATCAGCCTGACGCCCACCCTGTGGGCGGCCCTGGCCGGTGAGGACGCCCGCCCGGCTCGGCAGAGCGTGTACGTGGACGCCCGCCTCGACCTGGCCCACCGCCGCGTCCTCGCCTCCGCCCACACCGGCGACGTGGACCACGCCGTGACGGAGGAACTTCTCGCACTGCTCGCCGCCACCGTCGGACAGGCCGTCGACGGAGCCGTCCCGACCGGCGCACGCCCCGGCCGGGACGAGGGGCCGCTCGTCGCCGCGGCCCGGCGGGCGATCGGTGAGGCCCATCCCGCTTCCGAGGGACTGCTGCCGCTCGCGGAACTCCTCGGCGCCTCGCCCTACCGGCTGAGCCGCGCCTTCACCCGCGAGTTGGGAGTCTCCCTGACCAGCTATCGCAACCGGGTCCGCGTCGGCCGCGCCCTCGACCGTCTGGACGCCGGTGAGGAAAGCCTCGCCACCCTCGCCGCCGACCTGGGCTTTTCCGACCAGGCACACCTTTGCCGAACCATGCGCCAATATCTCGGCCACACACCGACGGCACTGCGGCGGCTCCTCGCCCCAAAATCGCGGTGAGGACCCGCGGACGCGCGCCCGGCACGCCGCGGCGGCGCCCGTTCGGCCGCCGGGGTCCGGATCACCACGCAGTTCCGAAGATACCGGCGGTACCTCACGGTCATCGGCGGCCGGATCGCGCACAACGTCGTGTTCGCGGATCCGGATCGGACGTCGCGTCGCGTCGAGTGCCGCCACACCACAGACGGGACACCTCCGGCGCGGAGTTGTTCTTTCGCGAGGGCCGTAGCGCCCGCGGCGGTCGTCGACACGCTCGCGGGGGTAGGCACGTCGCCGCGTCGGTAGAGCGATCGGTGGAGGTAGGTGGGGGGTCGCACGCGGACGCTAGCGTGTGCGTCCATGGCCGACATTTTCGAGCTCGTGCTCGCCGTGGACCTGCGCGATGAACTGTCCGAGGACGAGCTCACCGAGCTCCGATGGCACTTGGGGCTCGGTCCGAAGCCGGAGATGCTTCACATCGTGACCGGGTTTTCGTTCGTGTACGAGGGTGATGACGGCGCGCCTGTCGTCGAGGACCGGCCCGAGCCTTTGCTGGGCAGTCACGGTGAGGCGTACAAGGCAGGCGGTGCGCTTGTGTCGGTTCTGCTTCGGCGGCGGGACGGAAGGTGGGCCCTGACCAGTCGGCAGGAGATCCACCCGGACGAGTTCGATCTCCTGGGCGAGTTGCTCGGTTGGCTGGCGGCCAGGGCCGGTGATCGTCATCTCCGCTTCGACGGCGGTGTCGATCTGGGGTGGACCCGGTTCCATGAATCGCGGCAGGCCGAGCCGTTGGTGGTGCGTGACGGCGCGGTCGTCTGGCCGTAGGGACCGGCGCGAGCGGAGGCACGCGGCGACGTGGTCGTGCCGGCCGGGCGGGTCGAGGGGTCGGGCCGTTCGGAGCGGTCGAACGGTCATGAGCACTCGCGACAAGGCGCCGCTGCGCACGAACGACCTGCTGTGGGCGCCGCACGTGGCCCCGCCCGACGGTGCCGTGTCCTCGTCCGTGAAAGCGGGCGGCCCCGGCGCCTCGCGGACGAGATCCTCACCGCCCGAGACCGACGGGCCGAAGGCGGTTGGACGGCGGCCGGGTTCGTACCCAACGCCCAGTTCTACGGCGTCGTGGTCAACGTCTTCTCCCTGGCCGCCAAGACCCCACCCCGCCTCACCGCCCCCGCGTGGGCCACCACGATCACCGCCCTCGCCGCCGGCGCCGTGCCGGGCCGCCTCCTGGCCGCCCGTACCTCCGAATGGCTCGCCCTGGCCGGCGGCACCACCACCCTCACCAAGGGCCTGTGGACCCTGTGACCCCGGCCTCGGCCGGGTCGCCGAACGATCGGCACCGGACGATCGGCACCGCATAATCGGCGCGGCGCGTGAGGCAGACCACCCGGCCCAGGTAGTGCCGGGCCTCGCTCAGCCACAATGCGCGGGTCTTGCCCGTGGACGATCCCACCACGAGGACCGCGACACCGCTGCGCCCGGCTCGCGCCGCGGCCACGACCCCCGCCGGCGGTCCGTCCAACTCCCGTGACACGTACGCGGGGAGGGCATCGATCCGGTCGCGGGCGCAGTCGGCGTCGAGCGCCGGGTGGACCTCCAGGTCGGCCAGGACGAGCCGGTCGTCGAACCCGCCCACCGGACGTCCCGCGCCTGTGGCCATCCTCGCCCGTATCCACAGCCCGCGCACCCGCCCGACGAGATCGTCCGTGCCCCACCCGGCGCGGCGCGCCAACACCACGGCCACCGCCACCACATTGGCCTGGACGGGCGGCCGCACCGGATCGCCGATGCGGTGACTGCGGCGGTGCTCGGCACCGCGTTGGTCGCGATATCGTCGGCCTGTACCTCTTCTCCCGGGCGCGGGCCCGAAGCCGCCCGGCCCGATCGCCCGGGGGCGCGTACCGAACCCGCCTACCAGGGAACGGCCCTGCCCGGTCTCGAGGCCAAGCCCTTGTGATCCTGGGAGCCGGCCGACCGGGACGCGGCCCGGGCGAGTCCGCCGATGTTCGCGTTGGGCGACCGAACCGTCATCGCCCTCGCGCACCCAGGGCGCGTTCCCGGCGACAAACCGTTTTCGTCGGATCCCGGAAGCGGCGGGGGAGTTGTCATCGAGTTGCGCGACACCACCACAGGGAATGTGCGCAAGACCCTGACCTTGGACGGCGTCGTCACGGGCGAGACCTGGCTGGGCAAGCCGGCGATCGTCGTGCGCGGAGAGCGGGTCGTCCCCTCCGACGGCCTCTCCAGGGAAACTTCCCTGCGTACCGTCCAGGCCTGGGACAGGACGACACCCTGAGCCGACACCGCAGGCTCGTCGCGTTCGACGCCGCGACGGGCTCGCGGCGATGGGACACCGACACGATCCCGACACCCGCGAACGCCGACCCGTTGGAACTTCACTCCACCTACGCACCCGAAGTCGTCGGCACCGTGAACGGCAAACTGGTCATCGCATGGATGAAGCGCCCCTCGGGCCGACTCGTGGGCCTGTACGACCCGGTCACCGGCGCGCTGACCGCCACCGGCCCCTCCCCGAAGTCGCTTTCCGTCCTGGTCGCCGACCCGACGGGCAGCGTGGTGCCTGGGCGGCGAAGGCGCCGAAACGGACAGTGCACGAAGCACCGCCTGGGAACCGGCATCGGGGCGCATCCTGTGGCAACAGAGCGACGACGAGATCTCGTTCACCCCGTACGGCATCGTCGGAGGCGTCCTGTACGGACGCACTCGGGCCGACGCCGCGATCGCCCTCGACGTGCGCAGCCAGCAGTAGCTGGTGGAGCACCGGGCGGCGCTCGGTGACGAGATGGACCTGGTCGCGGGGGAACGCGGCGGGACGCGCGTGGGCTTCGCACTGCCGCCGAAGGGGGTTCATCGTGAGTAACCACAATCCTCCCCGGCCGCCACACGTCCAGCGCATGCCCAAACGCGTCCAACTCGGCGATCCGCTCGGCCGAGAGCTTCGCCCGCCTGCGCCTGGCCTGAGCACCAGCCCCGTTGCCGTCAAGCACACGGGTACACAAGTACACCGGCGAAACCGAGTGCCGTGGCCCGGTCATCGGCTGAACAGCGGAGGCGGACTCGCCACGGTGGGGCGTGCCCGTCTCCGACGAGCCGGGTCGGCGGCGTGCCCCACCCCCGTAGGGCGCGGACCAGATCGGCGAGCGCGCGGATGATCGCCGGCCGCTCCACAACCCGAGTGCCGCGCAGGCACGCCACCGGACGAGAAACGAGGCATCAGGCCGGTGTCGGCAGGTGGACCGTTCACTACCTACCGCTGCCGCAGGGTTGATCACGCGCACTTGGTGCGCCGGCTGCGCGCCGTCGCTCGACAGCGAGTCCGGGACGCCGCACCCCACAGGCCGCGGTCGGCGGCCCGCTCGTGGGACTGACGCACCCGGGCCGGCCGACTCGCGTGTGTGGTCCCGCCGTGCGGCGCCGGCCGGCGCGACGTGGTGGTGTCCATCCCTGTGCATGTGGACGGGTACCGCCCAGGACACCCCGGACGATCGGTTCGGGTGCTTACAGGAAACGTCTGATGGGGACGACGGCCGCCTCCCGCAGGCGTTGTCCGGCGGGTCGGCGTCGCCAGCGGTCCGGGTCGATGGTCACGCTGCGTTCGAGGTCCGCGTCGTAGTCCCGGTCCAGTTCTGCGGTGAACGCTTCGTCCAGGACGGCGAGCATGACTTCCTCGTCGTGCTCCATGGAGCGGCGGTTGAAGTTGGTCGAGCCGATCAGCGACGCCACGCCATCCACGGTCATGACCTTGGCATGCATCATGGTCGGCTGGTATTGGCGGATGGACACGCCCGCGTCGAGCAGCCTGCCGTAGTGGTGTTGGCCGGCGAGTTGGCAGGCACGCTGGTCGGTGTGGGGGCCGGGGAGCAGGATTTCCACCTCGACTCCGCGGTGGGCGGTGGCGCACAGCAGGTCGACGAAGTAGGTGTCCGGGGCGAAGTAGGCGGTGGCCAGGCGGAATCGTTGCTCGGCGGAGGTGAGCATGACGCGGATGAGGGTCTGCATGTCCTGCCATCCGACGCCGGCCGAGCCGCGCACGACCTGGACGATCGAGTTCCCGACCTGGTCGTGTCCGGTGAAGCGGTCGCGGTCGTCGAAGAGTTCGTCGTGGCATTCGGCCCAGTTCTGCGCGAACGCGGCGGCGATTCCGTCCACGGCCGGGCCCCGGACCTTGACGTGGGTGTCGCGCCACTCGTCGGGGTTGCGGGCGTCCCCGCACCATTCCTCGGCGATGCCGACGCCGCCGGTGAAGGCGGTGCGCTCGTCGACGATGAGGGCCTTGCGGTGGCAGCGGTGGTTCTGTTTGAACGGCGACAGCCACAACGGCTTACGGAACCAGGCCACCTGTACGCCGGCGTCGTCCATGGCGTCAAGGAGGTCTCGTTCGATCTCCTTGGCGCCGAAGCCGTCGAGGAGCAGCCTCACCCGCACACCGGCCCTGGCCCGGTCGGCGAGCGCGGCGGCGAAGTCGCGGGCGATACGCCCCCGCCAGTACACGAAGGTCATCATGTCGATGGTGTGCTCGGCGCCGCGTATCGCTTCGAGCATGGCGGGGAAGATCGCATCACCGTTGCGCAGCGGTACGAGTTCGTTGCCTTCGGTGGCCGCCATGCCCAGCAGGCGCTCCAGCCGCCGGCGCAGGCGCTGCTTGCGGGCCGGTGCATCGCCCGGGGCCGTGGTGTCGGCGCCGTCGGGGTGTTGCGTGTTCTCCCGGGTGCTCATGGGGCACCTTCCGGCGATGGGGATGGCCGAGGGTGTCGGTCGTCCGCGGACGGATCGGCAGTGGGGCGATGGTGCCCGTTTTCATCGGAACGACTCGAACGATGCGGTGCGTGGGACGGTCCGCCGTACCTGGTCGCGCATGCGGCGACGCCGGCGTTCGGCGGGTGCCACGGGCCTCGGTCGGGTCTCAGTCGGCGAGGAGTTGGGTGCGCAGTCGGGTCAGGGTGCGGGACAGGAGGCGGGAGACGTGCATCTGGGAGATGCCCAGGCGTTCGCCGATCT
>NZ_JBIRUB010000035.1:0-56816 GCF_044334985.1 Embleya sp. NPDC020630 | reverse complement strand
GTGCGTTTCGAGGAGACCGTGCGGCTTCTGCTGGCTCAGGGGTTCGACGCTTTCGTGGAGGCGAGCGCGCACCCGGTGCTGACCACGCCCATCGAAAGCACCGTCGAAGCCGCCGACGCCGAAGCCGTGGTGCTCGGGACGCTACGCCGGGACGCGGGTGGCCTCGACGACTTCACCGCCGCGCTGGCGCAGGCGTACGTCGACGGCCTCGCCGTGGACTGGTCGCCCCTCGTGGGCGAACACACGGCCTTGGATGTCGAGTTGCCGACCTACGCGTTCCGCCGGCGGCGGTACTGGCTGCGCGACGTCGTGACCGGCGGCGCCGACGATGCGGCCGGGCTCGGGCTCACCGGCGAGGGCCACCCCCTCCTCGGAGCCTCGGTGTCCCTGGCGGACGGGCAGGGATTCCTGCTCACCGGGCGGCTGTCGCTGTCCACGCACGCCTGGCTCGGGGACCACGCGGTCGCCGGGACAGTGTTGCTGCCCGGTACGGCCTTCGTCGAACTGGCCGTGCGGGCCGGGGACTCTGTGGGATGCGGCCTGCTGGCCGAACTGGCCCTGGAGGCACCGCTGGTGCTGCCCGAGCAGGGCGGCGTGCGGATCCAGGTCGTGGTCGCGGCACCGGGGGCCGACGGTGGCCGGGCGGTCTCCGTGTTCTCGCGCGCCGACGACGACGCCGATCGGGTGTGGACCAGGCACGCCGGCGGCCTCCTCCTGCCCGACGCCGCCCCGCCGACCGACACCGGCACCGCGCCGACCGCGTGGCCGCCGGTCGGTGCGCGGCCGATCGAGCTGGATCGTTTCTATTCGGACCTGGCCGAGGCGGGTTACGCCTACGGCCTGTCCTTCCGAGGACTGTGCGCGGCCTGGCGGGTCGGCGAGGACGTGTACGCCGAAGTGGCCCTTCCCGCCGAACAACGCGAGCACGCCCACCGTTTCGGGATTCACCCGGCGCTCCTGGACGCGGCGGTACAGGTGGCGGCGTTGACCGGCATCGGCGACGCCCGCACCGCGATCCGCCTGCCGTTCGTGTGGAGCGGCGTACGCCTGTCGGCCTCCGGCGCGTCGTCGCTGCGGGTGCGACTGTCCGTGGACGACGACGACTTCGTGAGCATCGAGGCGACCGACGGCACCGGCGAACCGGTCTTCTCCGTACAAAGCCTCACCCTCCGGACGATCACCGCCGACCGACTCGCCCACGCCGCCGACGAGACGGCCGACAGCCTCTTTCACCTGGACTGGACCCCGATCCCGGTGGTCGAACAGCCGGGGGCGGACGAGACCACCCTGCTCGACTGCGCCCCGTCGGCTTTCGGCGACGGGCTCGCGGACGCCATTGTGGCGGCGACGGCCGAGGTGTTGGCACGCATCCAGGGATGGCTCGCGGCCGAGGGGCAGGCACGGTCGCGGCTGGTCCTGGTGACCCACCGCGCGGTGGCGGCAGGACCGACCGATGTGGTCACGGACCTCGTACACGCGCCGGTGTGGGGCCTGGTCAGGTCCGCGCAGACCGAACACCCGGGCAGGTTCGTGCTGGTGGACACGGATGACAGCGCGGCGTCGGCGGCGCTCCTCGACGCCGCCGTGCGCAGCGGTGAGTCGCAACTCGCCCTGCGCCATGGCGACATGCTCGTGCCCCGGCTGGCCCGGGCCGGTGCCGCCGACGCGCTGATCCTGCCGTCGGGTGCCTGGCGGTTGCACACGCCCGGGGCCGGCACGCCGGCGGACTTGGCACCGGTGCCCGCGCCGGAGGCCATGGAGCCCCTGCGATCAGGGCAGGTGCGCATCGCGGTGCGGGCGGCGGGGCTGAACTTCCGCGATGTGCTGATCGCGTTGGGCATGTATCCGGATGCCGCGACGATGGGCGGCGAAGGCGCGGGCGTGGTGACCGAGGCAGGTCCAGGCGTATCCGAATTCGCGGTCGGAGATCGGGTGTTGGGGCTGTTCCCGGCTCTCGGGCAGACCGCGGTGGCCGACGTGCGGACCCTCGTACAGGTGCCCGACGGATGGTCGTGGGAGCAGGCGGCGTCGGTGCCGGTGGCCTTCGTGACGGCCTATTACGGGCTGTCCGCGCTCGGTCGGCTGGGTGCGGGCGAGTCGGTGTTGATCCACGCGGGGACCGGCGGGGTGGGGATGGCGGCGGTGCGGGTCGCCCGGCATCTGGGTGCCGAGGTGTTCGCGACGGCGAGTCGTGGCAAGTGGGATGTGCTGCGGTCGTTGGGTTTGGACGACGCGCATATCGGTGATTCGCGCACGCTCGATTTCGCGACGCGTTTCCGGGCCGCGACGGGCGGCCGGGGTGTGGACGTGGTGTTGAACTCGCTGGCGGGCGAGTACGTCGACGCGTCGCTGCAGCTGCTCGCCGATGGCGGCAGGTTCGTGGAGATGGGCAAGACCGATGTCCGGGACGAGGCGGCGGTTCGCGCGGCTCGTCCCGGGATCGCGTCGTATCGGGCCTTCGATCTGGTCGAGGCGGCGGGCGCGGACGGGATCGCGGAGTTGTTCGCCGTGCTGATGCCCCTGTTCCGATCGGGTGTGTTGGCACCGGTGCCGGTGCGGTGTTTCGACGTGCGGCGGGCACCGGAGGTGTTTCGGTTCATGGCGCGGGCGCGGCATACGGGGAAGTTGGTGCTCCGGATGCCGGTGCCGCTCGATCCGGACGGGACGGTGTTGATCACCGGGGGCACCGGCACGCTCGGCGCTCTGGTGGCTCGGCATCTCGTCGCCGAACACGGTGTGCGCGCTCTGGTGTTGCTCAGCCGCAGCGGCATGGCCGCCCCGGGCGCGGCGGAGCTGGTGTCCGAACTCTCCGGTCTCGGGGCGCGGGTGGTCGTCGAGGCGTGCGACGCGGCCGACCGCGAAGCCCTCGCCGAAGTGCTCGCGCGCATCCCGGAATCCGCTCCGCTCACCGGGGTCCTACACGCCACCGGAGTCCTGGCCGACGGCCTCGTCGAGTCCATGACGCCGGCAGATCTGGAAGCGGTGTTGCGGGCCAAGGTCGACGGGGCGATCAACCTGCACGAGTTGACCGCCGGCCACGACCTCGCCGCCTTCGTGCTCTTCTCCTCGATCGCCGGCGTCCTGGGCGGCCCGGCGCAGGCCAACTATGCCGCCGCCAACACCTTCGTGGACGCACTGGCCGCGCACCGGCAGGCCGCCGGCGCGCCGGGCACGTCGTTGGCCTGGGGGCTGTGGGCGCAGACCAGCGGCATGACCGGGCGGCTCGGCCGCGACGACCTGAACCGGATGGCGCGCGGCGGCGTCCTGCCCATGTCCAACGCGCTCGGACTCCGGCTCTTCGACGCCGCCCGATCCGGACCGTGGACGCTCGTCCTTCCGATGCGGGTGGACCCGGCGGCGCTGCGCACGTCGGCCGGGACGGGCACACTGCCGGAGGTGTTCGGCGGCCTGGTACGCGGTCCGGCACGGCGGGTCGCGGCGACCGACGGGGACGTGGGCGGGTCGACCTGGCAGCGGCGCACCGCCGCTCTCGGGCCCGCCGAGCGTTCACGCGTGTTGCTGGCACTGGTCCGGACGCACGCCGCCGCCGTACTCGGCCACGGCGACGAGACGGCGGTCCCCGCCGACCGCGCCTTCAAGGCACTCGGCTTCGATTCGCTGACCGCGGTCGAACTGCGCAATCGGCTTGCCGCCGGCACCGGGCTTCGGCTGCCCGCCACGCTGATCTTCGACCATCCGACCCCGGCCGCGTTGGCCGGCCGGCTCGGCGCCGAACTGTACGGATCGGAGCCGGAATCGGTCGCCGAGGAGCCGCCGGTCGCCGCCGCCCACGAGCCGATCGCGATCGTCGGCATGGCCTGCCGATTCCCCGGGGACGTGCGCTCCGCCGACGACCTGTGGCGGCTGATCGCGGCGGGCGCGGACGCGATCTCCGAGTTCCCGACGAATCGCGGCTGGGACCTCGCCGGACTGTTCCACCCGGACCCCGACCATCCGGGCACCAGTTACACCCGATCCGGTGGATTCCTGTACGACGCCGACCGGTTCGACGCCGACCTGTTCGGAATCAGTCACCGTGAGGCCCTGGCGATGGATCCGCAGCAGCGGCTGCTCCTGGAGACGTCCTGGGAGGCGCTCGAACACGCCGGCATCGCGCCGGACGTCCTCGGTGGCAGTCGGATCGGCGTGTACACCGGACTCGCCGCGCAGGGGTACGCGGGCAGGCTCGACCGCGCCCCGCACGAACTGGAGGGCTACCTGGGCACCGGGAACACGCCGAGCGTGGGCTCCGGGCGGGTCGCGTACACCTTCGGGTTCGAGGGGCCCGCGGTCACCGTCGACACGGCCTGTTCGTCCTCGCTCGTCGCGCTGCACCTGGCGGTCCAGGCGCTGCGCGGCGGGGAGTGCACGATGGCCCTGGCGGGTGGGGTGACCGTGATGTCGGAGCCGGGGTTGTTCGTCGAGTTCAGTCGGCAACGCGGTCTCGCGGCGGACGGCCGCTGCAAGGCGTTCGCGGCGTCCGCCGACGGGTTCGGGCCGGCCGAGGGGGTCGGCGTCCTGGTGGTCGAGCGCCTGTCGGACGCCGTCCGCGACGGGCACCGCGTACTCGCCGTCGTCCGCGGATCCGCAGTGAATCAGGACGGCGCGAGCAACGGGCTGACCGCGCCCAACGGGCCCGCGCAGCAGCGGGTGATCCGGCAGGCCCTGGCCAACGCGGGGCTGGCGACGCGGGACATCGACGCGGTCGAGGCGCACGGGACGGGCACCACGCTCGGCGACCCGATCGAGGCGCAGGCGCTGATCGCGACCTATGGCCGGGATCGGCCGGCGCACCGACCGGTGCACGTCGGCTCGGTGAAATCCAACATCGGGCACACGCAGGCGGCGGCGGGGGTCGCGGGCGTGATCAAGATGGTGTTGGCGATGCGCGCGGGCGTGCTGCCCGCGACGCTGCACGTCGACGAGCCGACCCCGCACGTCGACTGGTCGGCCGGCACGATGAAGTTGTCGACGACGCCGTGCCCGTGGCCCGACCTCGGCCGGCCGCGTCGGGCGGCCGTCTCGGCGTTCGGGGTCAGCGGTACGAACGCCCACGTGATCCTCGAACAACCGCCCGCCGATCCAGCACGGGAGCGGGCACCTCGCCCGGCCGACGCCCCGGGAACGGCCCTGCCCCGCCCGCCTGTTGTCCTGTCCGCCCACTCCGCCAAGGCACTGCGCGCGCAGGCCGCGCGGCTCGCCGAACACATCGAGCCGTCGGCACCGGAGCGATCCGCGAATGGCCCTGTGTCGAACGAACCCGGGTGCGATCACCGCGATTTGGTCGATCTTGCCTACTCGTCCGTCGTTTCGCGGGCCCGGCTCGAACACCGGGCCGTGGTCACCGCGGCCGACCGGAAGGGGTTGGCGACCGCCCTTGCGGGGTTGGCGGCCGGGGGCTCTGGGGTCGACGCGGTGCTCGGTGTCGCCCAGGCTGGGCATCGTCCGGTGTTCGTCTTTCCCGGACAGGGTTCCCAGTGGGTCGGGATGGCCGGCGGGCTGCTCGACGCGTCACCCGAGTTCGCCGTGTGGATCCGGGCGTGCGAGGCGGCGCTCGCGCCGTTCGTCGACTGGTCGTTGACCACGATCCTGGGTTCGGATTCGGACGGGTGGCTGGAGCGGGTCGACGTGGTGCAGCCGGTGTTGTGGGCGGTGATGGTCTCGCTGGCCCGGTTGTGGCGGGCGTACGGCGTGCACCCCGCCGCCGTGGTGGGCCACTCCCAGGGCGAGATCGCCGCCGCCTGTGTCGCGGGCGCCCTCTCTCTGGAGGACGGCGCCCGGATCGTCGCGCTGCGCAGCCGGGCGCTGCTCGACCTGTCCGGCAAGGGCGGGATGGCCTCGGTGGCGCTGTCCGCCGACGAAGCGGCCGAGCTGACCGCGCCGTTCGGTGACCGCGTCGCGCTCGCGGCGGTCAACGCCCCGCATTCGGTGACCCTTTCCGGCGACCCGGCGGCGCTGACCGAGGTGTTGGCGCGGTGCGAGGAGCGCAACGTCTGGGCGCGGCGCGTTCCGGTCGACTACGCCTCGCACTCCCCGCAGGTCGAGTCGATCCGGGAAACACTGCTCACCGCCCTCGCCGACCTCGAACCACGCGCCGCGGACGTGCCGTTCCACTCCGCCGTCACCGGTGCGATGGTCGAGGGCACCGCCCTGGACGCCGACTACTGGTACACCAACCTGCGCCGAACCGTACGCTTCGACGAGAGCGTCCGGGCCCTGCTCGACCGGGGCCACGACGCCTTCGTCGAGGTCAGCGCCCATCCGGTGCTGACCACCGGCATCCTGGAGACGGTCGAGGCGGCCGGCTCGCGAGCCGCGGTCCTGGACACCCTGCGGCGCGGCGAGGGTGGCCCCGACCGGTTCGCCGGCGCCCTCGCCCGGGCGTACGTGCACGGCGTGGACGTCGACTGGCAGGTCGCCTTCGCCGACACCGAGCCGAGGGTGACGGCCCTGCCCACCTACGCGTTCCAGCGGGAGCGGTACTGGCTCCGGGGCGACTCGGGCACCGCGACCGACGCGCGGGGACTGGGGCTGACCCCGACCGGACACCCCGTACTCGGCGCGGCGATCGACCTGCCCGACGCGGCCGGGATCGTCTTCACCGGACGCGTCGGCCGGCACACCCACCCGTGGTCGGTCGAGTGGCCGTTGCCGGGCACCGCGGTGCTGCCCGGCGCGGCCTTCGTCGAACTCGCCCTGCATGCGGGCCGATCGACCGGTCTCGGCACGGTGGAGGAACTGACCCTGACGGCGCCGCTGCAGCTGTCGGAGTGCGATGGCGTACATCTGCGAGTGGTGGTCGGCGCCGCCCGCCCCGACGGCCGCCGGACGGTGGCCGTGCACTCCCGGTCGGACGACCCGGCGGCGGCCGGAACCTGGACCCGGCATGCCGAGGGCCTGCTCGCTCCCTTGGCCGAGGCGACGGAGGACGCGGCCGGGCCCGAGGACGACCTGCTCGTGTGGCCGCCGGTGGGTGCGGTACCGGTTGCGATCCCGGTGCCCGTGCCGACCGGTGACGATGCGGCGGACCCGGTCGATCAAGTCCTCTGCGGCGTATGGCAGTCGGGCGCGACCCGGTACGCGGAGGTCGCGCTCCCCGCCGATCGTCGGCAGGACGCCGCCGGCTACGGGCTGCATCCCGTGCTCGTGACGGCCGCGCTGCGAGCGCTCGGCGGGGGAGCGGCGGCGGGGGAGAGCGACCCGGCGATCCGGATGCCGTTCATATGGTCCGGCGTCACACTGCACGCGCCCGGCGCGACCTCGCTGCGGATCCGGCTGGAGGCGGCGGGCGACACCTCGGACACTCTGTCGCTGGTCGCGGCGACCACGACCGGCGCGGCGGCCTTCACGGTGCGCTCGCTCGTATTGCGCGCGGTCTCGCCGGAGCGCCTCCGGGCCGCGCTCGCCGAGTCGGAATCCTCGGCGAGGGACGGCGATTCGGTCCTGCCGCCGCAGCCCGTCACGGTCCGGACGGTGGACGACGTCGGGACGGGGGACGAGGCCGCGGGCGGTGCCCTGTCGCGCCGACTGGCCGCGCTGGGCGCGGCGGAGCGGCGGCGGGCGCTGCGCGACCTGGTGGTGGCCCACATCGCGGCGGTCCTGGGTCAGGCCGAAGCGGGCGTGCCCATGGACAAGCCGCTGCGCGACCTCGGCCTCGACTCGATGGCCGCGGTCGAACTGCGTGGTCGGCTGAGTACCGCCCTCGGCCTGCACCTGCCGGTCACCCTCGTGTTCAGCCACCCCACCGCAACCGCCCTCGCAGCCCACCTGGACACCACTCTGGGACCCGAGACCGCGACCGAAGTCGGTCCGGCGCCGATGGCGTTCGGCCGACTGGAGCACGCGCTGTCCCGGCTGCCCGCCGACCAGGCGACGCGGGCGGCGGTCGCCCGGCGGCTGGAAACCCTGCTGTGGACCTGGCGCGACCCGTCCGACGCCGAGGCGCGGGACTACACCGGCCTGGACGGAGAGGCCCTGGACGGGGAGGCACTGGCCGCCTCCTCCGCCGAAGACATGTTCGACCTGCTCGACCGGGAACTGGGGCCCGACAGCGCCTGACCCGACGTAAGAGGACCCCCTCCGGCTTCCCTCCGGCCACCTGGCGAAAGTGGGCTCGCGTGTCGACCAACGCATCGAGCGACGCATCGGCGGACGCTTCGACCAACGCTTCGACCAACGCTTCGACCAACGCTTCGACCAACGCTTCGACCAACGCTTCGACCAACGCTTCGACCAACGAGGAAAAGCTCCTCGACTACCTCAAGCGCGCCACCGCCGATCTCGGCCGGACCCGCCGCCGGTTGCGCGAGGTCGAGGCGGCGGCACACGAGCCGATCGCCGTGGTCGCCACCGCCTGCCGCTACCCCGGCGGGGTGGACACGCCCGAGGAGTTGTGGCGGCTCGTCGCCGATGAGGTCGACGCGGTCGCCGACTTCCCGCGCGACCGCGGCTGGGACGTGGACGGCATCTACGACCCGGACCCCGCCCGGGCCGGGCACACGTACACCCGGCACGGCGGATTCCTGGCCGGCGCGGCCGACTTCGACGCCGAACTGTTCGGCGTCAACCCGCGCGAGGCACTGGCCATGGACCCGCAACAGCGGTTGTTCCTGGAGACCTCCTGGGAGGTGTTCGAGCGCGCCGGCATCGACCCGACCTCGCTCGGCGGTAGTCGGGTCGGGGTGTTCGCCGGCGCCATCTCCTCGGGCTACGCCGAGCGGATCGTCGACGTGCCGGAAGAGGTCGAGGGATACCTCGGCACCGGCGGCATGGTCAGCGTCGTCTCCGGGCGCGTCGCCTACACCCTCGGCCTCCAGGGCCCGGCCGTCACGGTCGACACCGCGTGCTCGTCCTCGCTCGTGGCCGTCCACCTCGCCGTGCACGCGCTGCGTCGCGGCGAGTGCACGATGGCACTGGCCGGTGGGGTGACCGTGCTGTCCACGCCCGGCATCTTCGTCGAGTTCAGCCGGCAGCGCGGCCTCGCCCCCGACGGGCGCTGCAAGGCGTTCGCCGCGGCGGCGGACGGCACCGGCTGGGCCGAGGGCGCCGGCGTGCTGCTGCTCGAACGGCTCGGCGACGCCGTCCGGGCCGGACACCGCGTACTGGCCGTCATCCGGGGCAGCGCCGTGAACCAGGACGGCGCCGGCAACGGTCTGACCGCCCCCAACGACCTCGCCCAGGAACGGGTCATCCGCCAAGCCCTCGACGACGCACGGCTGAACGCCCGCGACGTCGACGCGGTCGAGGCCCACGGCACCGGTACCGTCCTGGGCGACCCGATCGAGGCGCGGGCCCTGCTGGCCACCTACGGCCGCGACCGGCCCGCCGGACGACCGCTGCGCCTCGGCGCGGTCAAGTCGAACATCGGCCACACCGGCGCGGCGGCGGGCGTGGCCGGCGTGATCAAGATGATCGAGGCCATGCGGCACGAACTGCTGCCGCGAACCCTGCACGTGGACGAGCCGACCCCGCACGTCGACTGGTCATCCGGCGGCGTCGAACTCCTCACCCGGGCCCAACCCTGGCCGAGCGACGGCGGTCCGCGCCGGGCCGGGATCTCCTCCTTCGGCGTGAGCGGCACCAACGCACACGTGATCGTGGAGGAGGCGCCCCGGTCGCCGGCGGAACCCGAGCCGAGTGAACCCGAGCCGGGTGAACCCGACGCGCCGACCGGCGCCGATATCCCCGCGTTGCCCTGGGTCCTCGGTGCCCGGGGCGACGAGGCGTTGCGGGACCAGGCCGCTCGGCTCGCCACGCATCTGCGGGCGCGTCCGGGGTTTCGGCCCGCCGACGTGGGCTATTCGCTTGCCGTGTCGCGGGCCGCCCTCGACTCCCGTGCCGTCGTCGTGGGCACCGGTCCCGACGACCTGCTCGCCGGGCTCGACGCGCTGGCCCGGGGCGAGGACACCACCCGTGTCGTGCGCGGTCGGGTCGGCCAGGACACCCGCGTGGCCTACCTGTTCACCGGTCAGGGCGGCCAGCATGCCGGCATGGGCCGGGAACTGTACGCGGCCTGGCCGGTGTTCGCCGACGCCTTCGACGCGGTGGCCCGGGAGCTGGACGCCCGACTGGCCGGCCGCGTGGAACGGCCGGTGGCCGAAGTCGTGTTGAGTGTCGACGATCCGGGCACCGCGGAACTGCTCGGGCGGACCGTCTACGCGCAGACCGGCCTGTTCGCGCTCCAGGTCGCCCTGTTCCGACTGTACGAATCGTGGGGCGTGTGCCCCGAGTTGCTGCTGGGCCACTCGATCGGCGAGTTGTCCGCCGCCCACCTGGCCGGGGTGTGGTCACTGCCCGACGCGGCGGCGCTGGTCGCGGCCCGTGCGCTCGCGATGCAGGAACTGCCCCCCGGCGGCGCGATGGTCGCGGTCGCCGCGAGCGAGGAGGAGGTACGCGCAGCGATCGCCGACACCGTCGCCGCGCACGGCGGCGCCGTGGACGTGGCGGCGGTCAACGGCCCGGCCGCCGTGGTGCTCTCCGGGGACACCGAGCCGGTGCTCGCGCTGGCCCGGCGGTTCGCCGAACAGGGTCGCCGGACCCGGCGGTTGGAGACGAGCCACGCGTTCCACAGTGCGCACATGGACGGCCTGTCCGACCGGTTTCGCGAAGTGGCGGCGAGCGTTTCGGCGTCGGCCCCGCGCATCCCGGTGATCTCCAACCGGACCGGCCGCCCCCTCACGGCGGAGGAGGCGGGCAGCGCGGACTACTGGGTCCGCCACGTGCGCGAGACGGTGCGGTTCGCCGACGGCCTCGCCGCGCTCGCCGACGCGGGCGCGACCGCGCTGATCGAACTGGGCCCCGACGGGGTGTTGACCGCGCTCGCCCGGGACTTCCCGGCCGCCCGCCGGTCCGGATCGGCCGTGATCCCGGTCTGCGTACCGGCCCTGCGCCGGGGTCGACCGGAGGCGGTCACCGCCGTACACGCCCTCGGCGCCCTGCACGCGTCCGGCAGCCGGATCGACGGCGAGCGGTTCTTCGCCGGCACCGGCGCCCGCCGGATCGACCTGCCCACCTACGCGTTCCGCCGCAGGCGCTACTGGCTCGACGTCGACGCGGACGCGCCGACGCCGGCCGGCCCGGGGGCGATCGCCACCGGCCACCCGCTGCTCGGCGCCGAACTGAGCCTGGCGGCCGGCGACGGACCGGTCCTCACCGGACGGTTGTCCCGACGCACCCACCCGTGGCTGGCGGACCATGCGGTCGGCGGCAGCGTGCTCTTCCCCGGCACCGCGTTCGTGGAGGTCGCGATCCGGGCCGGTGACCGGGTGGGCTGCCCGCACGTGGCCGAACTCATGGTGGAGGCACCGCTCGTCGTCCCCGAGCACGACGCGGTGTGGATCCAGGTCACGGTCGGAGCGGTCGAGGAGGCCGGTCGCCGCCGGGTGGAGGTGCACTCCCGGCGCGAGGACACGGGCGATCACGCATCGGGTACGGACGGCGCGTGGACCCGGCACGCGGTCGGCGTACTCGCCCCCGAAGCCGTCGTCGAGACCGCGCCCGACGCGGATCCCGTCACCTCGGCGGCGTGGCCGCCGCCCGGAGCCGAACCGGTCGACCTCGGCGACTTCTACGCCGACCTCGCGGCCGGCGGCTTCGGGTACGGCCCGTCCTTCCGCGGCCTGCGCGCGGCCTGGCGGCTCGCCGATCACGTGTACGCCGAGGTCGCCCTGCCCGACGAACACCTCGCCACCGCCGCCGACTTCCTCCTGCACCCGGCGCTTTTCGACGCGGCCCTGCACGCCGGCGGCCTGATTGAGCACGGGCACGATCCCGGGCAGCCGCGACTGGTCTTCTCCTGGAGCGGGGTGAGCGTGCACGCCGTCGGCGCCGGGGCACTGCGGGTACGTATGTCAATCATCGGCGCCGACGCGGTCGAACTGGTCGCCGCCGACGGCTCCGGCAACCCCGTGGTCTCGGTCCGCGAACTGGTGACGCGCCCGGCCGGCCCCGCCGAAGCGGCCGGTGGCGAGCTGTACCGGCTCGCCTGGGTCCCGCTCGTCGCACCCGAGCAGCCGCAGGACACGGGCGACGAGGGCCCGTGGGCCGTCCTCGCCCCCGACCCCTTCGGCCTGGGCGATGCGCTGGGGCGGGCCGGGATCGCGGTGCGCGAGCATCCCGAACTCGCGGCACTCGCCGGGGAGTCGGCCACGCCGGCGGTAGTCCTGCTCCCGCTCGCCCCGGAGCCCGTGGCGGCGCTGCCCGACTCGGCAGAGCGGGCCGTCGAGCGCATGCTGCACACCGTCCGGCAGTGGTTGGCGCACCCCGCGTGGGCGGCGACCCGGTTGGTCGTCCTCACGCGCGGCGCGGTCGCGGCCCGCCCCGGCGAGGGCATCACCGACCCGGCCCACGCGCCCGTCTGGGGCCTGCTGCGCTCGGTACAGGCCGAACATCCGGGGCGGTTCCTGCTCGTCGACATCGACCCGGACGCTGCCGCGCCGACCACGCTGCCCGACGTCGTACGGGCGGCGTTCGCCGCCGGCGAATCGCAGACGGCCCTGCGCGCGGGTGCGGCGCTGGTCCCGAGGATCGCCCGGGGCGACGACACCAAGCCGCTGCCCGCCACCCCCGACGGCCCCTGGGTGCTGGACACCACCGGCGCGGGCGACCTGGACCGCCTCGCGCCGCTGCCCTTCCCGGACGCCGCCCGCCCGCTCGCCCCCCACGAGATCCGGCTCGCCGTCCGCGCCGCCGGCCTCAACTTCCGCGACGTGCTGGTCGGTCTCGGCGTGGTACCCGCGCACGTCGGCATGGGCACCGAGGCCGCCGGGATCGTCACCGAGGTCGGCCCGGCCGCCGGCGCCTGGCGGCCCGGCGACCGGGTGACGGGCCGAGTGCCCGCAGCGCTCGGCCCGGTCGCCGTCGTCGACCACCGGGCCGTCGTGCGCATCCCGGCGGGATGGACGTTCGCCGAGGCCGCCGGCATGCCGGTCGCCTTCCAGACCGCCCACCACGCCCTGTTCGACGTCGCGGGCCTCAAGCCGGGCGAATCCGTCCTGATCCACGCGGCGGCCGGCGGCGTGGGCATGGCCGCCGTACAACTGGCCCGGCACCTCGGCGCCGAGGTCTACGCCACGGCGAGCCCCGGCAAGTGGGACGCCCTGCGCGAACTGGGCCTGGACGACCGGCACATCGCCTCCTCCCGCTCGCTCGACTTCGAGCACGTCTTCGCAGGCGCGGGCGACGGCCGCGGCGTCGACGTCGTGCTCAACGCGCTGGCCCGGGAGTACGTGGACGCCTCGCTGCGCCTGCTGGCACCCGGCGGCCGGCTGGTCGAACTCGGCAAGACCGACCGGCGCGACCCCGAAGCCGTCGCCGCGCGATACCCGGGGGTGACCTACCACCCCTTCGTCGACCCAGGCCCCGAGCGCATCGGCAGCATCCTCACCGAGATCGTCGACCTCGTCGAAGGCGGCGCCGTGCACCTGCTCCCGCTGCGCACCTGGGACATCCGGGAGGCGGCACACGCGTACCGTTACATGAGCCAGGCCAGGCACATCGGCAAGATCGTGCTGACCGTGCCCGCCGCACTCGACCCCGAAGGCACCGTACTGATCACCGGGGGTACCGGCGCCCTCGGCGGCCTGCTGGCCCGGCACCTGGTAACCGAGCACGGTGCCGGACACCTGCTGCTCACCGGTCGGGCCGGCGAGCGGGCCCCGGGCGCCCCGGCACTGCGCGAGGAACTGCGCCGACTGGGTGCCCGGCACGTCGAGATCGTCGCCTGCGACGTCGCCGACCGGGAGCAACTGGCCGACGTACTGGCCCGGGTGCCCGCCGCGCACCCCCTGACCGCCGTCGTGCACGCCGCCGGCGTGGTCGAGGACGGCGTGGTCACGTCCATGACCGGCGACGGGCTGCGCCGGGTGTTGCGTCCGAAGATCGCCGGCGCGATGAACCTGCACCGGTTGACCGCCGACGCCGACCTCGCGATGTTCGTGCTGTACTCGTCGGTGGCCGGGGTGTTCGGCGGCGCGGGACAGGGCGGCTACGCGGCGGCCAATACCTTCCTGGACGCACTGGCCCACCACCGCCGGGCGGCCGGGCTGCCCGGCGGCTCGCTGGCCTGGGGGTTGTGGGACCGGGCGAGCGAGATCACCGCCGGCCTCGGTCCGGCCGACCGGGCCCGGGCGGCGCGCACGGGGATGGTGCCGCTGTCCGCCGCGCAGGGCCTGGCCCTGTTCGACGCCGCCACGAAACTTCCGGATCCGCTGCTGCTGCCGCTTCGCTTCGACGGCGCGGCCCTGGAACGCGGCGCCGGCCCGGTACCCACGGTGTTGCGCGGCCTGGTGCGCGGCCAGGGACGGCGGAGTGCTCGCACCACCGCCCGG
The DNA here is from genome assembly GCF_044334985.1 of Embleya sp. NPDC020630. Classification (NCBI taxonomy): domain Bacteria; kingdom Bacillati; phylum Actinomycetota; class Actinomycetes; order Kitasatosporales; family Streptomycetaceae; genus Embleya; species Embleya sp. NPDC020630. The sequence continues at coordinate 42,489 of NZ_JBIRUB010000035.1, read as the reverse complement.
ACGGAGCCGGCCGCCGACCTGGGACGGCGCCTGGCCGCATCGGCCGAGGCGGACCGGCGCAGGCTGCTGCTCGACCTGGTCCGCGCTCACGCGGGCACCGTGCTGGGCCTCGGCGGCGCGGACGCGGTGGACCCGTACCGCGGCTTCACCGACATGGGCTTCGACTCGCTGACCGCCGTGGAACTGCGCAACCGCCTCGACGCCGCCACCGACCTGCGGCTGCCCGCCACCCTGGTCTTCGACCACCCGACCGCGGCCGACCTCGCGGAGCACCTGTACGCCGAACTCGTCCCCGACACCGACACCTCGGCCGCGGTGCCCGCGCTGCTCGCCGAACTCGACCGCCTGGCCGTCCGGCTCGCCGAGGTGCGTGCCGACGAGGACGACCGCGCCGAGATCGCGAGCCGGATCGACCGGCTGCGCACCGCGTGGCGCGGCCGGGAGGAGTACGCCGCCGCGGCCGGCGCCTCGGCATCCGCCGCCGCGCGGCTCGAAGCGGCGAGCGCGGACGAGGTGCTCGACTTCATCGATCGCGAACTCGGGTCGCCCTGAGCGGGGTTCACCCCGCCGGTACAGCTCCGTAGATCCCCGGCACAGCTCGGGTCGGCCCCGTTTCAGCCTCGTTCAGCTTCCGTCAGCCGCGTACAGCCCAGGAAGGACCGACACGACCATGCCGGACCGCGACCCGCCGGACAACCACAAGCTGGTCGGCTACCTCAAGCGCGTGGCCGCGGAACTGCACGACGCGCGCGCGGAGTTGCGCCGCGTCGAGGAGCGGGACACGGAGCCCGTCGCGATCGTCGCGATGGCCTGTCGCTTCCCGGGCGGGGTGGCCTCGCCCGAGGACCTGTGGCACCTGGTGGCCGAGGGGCGCGACGCGATCGGACCGCTGCCCACCGATCGCGGCTGGGACGTGGACGGGCTCGACGCCGTCGCCCAGAGCCGGGTGCGGCAGGGCGGATTCCTCGACCATGTGGCCGACTTCGACCCCGAGTTCTTCGGCATCTCGCCGCGCGAGGCGCTGGCGATGGACCCGCAGCAGCGCGTGCTGCTCGAAGTGGGCTGGGAGTTGTTCGAACGCGCCGGCCTGGACCGCGCCGCCGTGCGCGGCAGCCGTACCGGTGTCTTCGTCGGCGGCGGCTGGACCGGCTACGGCAGCGCCTTGGGCGAGGTGCCCGACGGCGTCGGCGACCACCTGGCCACGGGCACGATCATCAGCGTCCTGTCCGGCCGCCTAGCCTTCGTGTACGGGCTCGAAGGCCCCGCGGTGACCGTCGACACCGCGTGCTCGTCCTCGCTGGTCGCGCTGCACCTGGCCATCCGGGCGCTGCGCGGCGGCGAATGCACGATGGCGCTGGCCGGCGGGGTCACGGTGATGCCGCACATCGGCGTGTTCGGCGCGTCCGGCCGGCAGCACGGCATGGCACCGGACGGCCGATGCAAGGCCTTCGGCGCCGGCGCGGACGGCACCGGCTGGTCCGAGGGCGCCGGACTGCTCCTGCTGCAACGGCTCTCCGACGCGCGCCGTGCCGGCCGGCGGGTACTCGCCGTGGTGCGCGGCAGTGCGGTCAACCAGGACGGCGCCGGCAGCGGCCTGACCACGCCCAACGGCTCCGCGCAACGCCGGGTGATCCGGCAGGCGTTGGCCGACGCCCGGCTCGCCCCGGACGACATCGACGCGGTCGAGGCGAGCGCCACCGGCACCCCCCTCGGCGACCCGATCGAGGCCGGGGCCCTGCTGGCCGGCTACGGGTCGGGCCGCGACCCCCGGAAACCCCTGTGGCTCGGCTCCCTCAAGTCCAACGTGGGCCACACCCAGGCCGCCGCCGGCGTCGCGGGCGTGATCAAGACGGTCATGGCGCTGCGCCACGGCGTGCTGCCCAAAACACTGCACGCGGACGAGCCGACGCCGCACGTGGACTGGTCGGCCGGCACCGTACGCCTGCTGACCGAGGCGCGGACGTGGCCCGACACCGGCGAACGGCCGCGCCGGGCCGGGGTTTCGTCCTTCGGGATCAGCGGAACCAACGCGCACGTCATCGTGGAGCAGGCGCCGGACGAGCCCGAGTTCGGACCGGAGCGGATCGCGGTCGTGAACAGGCCGCCGGCGCCCTGGGTGTTGTCGGCGCGCGACGAGGAGGGGCTGCGCGCACAGGCGGAACGACTGGCGGCCCGGGTCGCCGCCGAGCCCGATCTTGTACTCGACGACGTCGCCTACTCGCTGGCCACCACCAGGACGGCACTGGCCTGCCGCGCCGCGCTGACCGCCGCCGACCTCGACGGCTTCACCGCTCGGCTACGGGCCCTGGCCGCCGGTGAGGGGACGGTCGCCATGGCCGCACGGGACCCGCGTCCGGTCTTCGTCTTCCCGGGTCACGGTCCGTCGTACCGGACCGACCCGTTCCGGGAACTGCTCGACACATGCCCGGAGTTCGCCGCGACCATCGCGGAGTGTCAGAGCGCGCTCGACCCCTGGGTCGACTGGTCGATCGCCGAGTTGTTGCGCGCGGCGGACGAGCGGGCGCCTGCCCGGGTCGACGTCGCCGAACCCCTGTCGTGGGCCGTGGCGGTCGCGCTCGCCCGGCTCTGGCAGGCGTACGGCGTGCGACCCGCCGCCGTGGTGGGCCACGGCCACGGCGAGATCGCCGCGGCCTGCGTCGCGGGCGGCCTGAGTCTGGGGGACGGCGCCAAGGTGGCCGCGCTGCGCGGACGGGCCCTGCACGAACTGGCCGGCACCGGCGGCATGAACGCGGTCGCGGTGTCGGACCACGCCCCGAACACGCCCCACGTGGAGGCGATCCGTGCCCGGCTGACGCGGGACCTGGCCGACCTCGCGCCGATGCCGACCACCGTGCCGTTCCACTCCTCGACGACCGGCACACCGGCGGACACCGCCGTGCTCGACGCCGACCACTGGTACGGGAATCCGCGACGGCAGATGCGTTTCGAGGACGCCGTCGGCAGCCTGTCGAGCGAGGGGCACAACGTCTTCATCGAGATCGGCGCCCACCCGGTCCGCACCACCGCGTGGGCCGGCACGATCGCCGCCGCCGACGTGCCGGCGGTCGTGCCGGGGATCTTCCCGCGCGGGGCGGACGGTTCCGGCGGCTTCGCCGAGGCCCTGGCCGCCGCGCACGTGCACGGGCTCGACGTCGACTGGCGGCACCTGTTCGACGGGTCGGCGGTGCCGCCGCGCCGGGTGGATCTGCCGACCTACGCGTTCCGGCGTCGGCGCTTTTGGCCGGCGACCGTCGGTGACGGGCAGGCCGGCGGCGGACATCCGCTGCTCGGCGCCCGACCCGCGCGACTGGCCGCCGGGCCGGCCGGCACCGACGGCGGCGCGCCGGTTCGCGGCAACTCCTCGACGGAGGACGGTGATCCGGACGCCGACCGCCTCGTTCGCGAGCTGCTCGCCCTCGACGCGCCGGCGCGCGAACGTGCGCTCACCCGACTGGTCCGGGCCCAGGCCGCGGCGGCCCTCGGCTACGACGCCGCCGAAGCCGTCGACCCGGACAGCCCGTTCAAGAACCTCGGCGTCGACTCCGTCATCGCCCTCGACCTGCGCAACCGCCTGGCCGCACACATCGGCCGGCACCTGCCCGCCACCCTCGTCTTCGACCACCCGACGGTCGTCGCGCTCGCCCGACACCTGGGCACCGAACTGTTCGCCCCCGAAGGCCGGTTCCCGACACGTCCGCTACCGGCCCCGGCCGGCGTCGACCACGAACCGCTCGCCATCGTCGGCATGGCCTGCCGTTTCCCGGGCGGCGTCGGCTCGCCCGAGGACCTGTGGCGCATGCTGGCCGACGGCCGCGACGGACTGACCGACTTCCCCACCGACCGAGGATGGCCGCTCGACGGGCTCTACCACCCCGATCCCGACCACCCCGGCACCAGCTACGTGCGCTCGGGCGGCTTCGTCGAGCACGCGACCGACTTCGACGCGGGCTTCTTCGGCATCTCGCCGCGCGAGGCGTTGGCGATGGACCCGCAACAGCGCCTCCTCCTGGAGACCTCCTGGGAGGTGTTCGAACGGGCCGGGATCGACCCCGCCACCCTGCGCGGTTCGGACACCGGCGTGTTCGTCGGCGCCGTCGACATCGGCTACCCCACTGGAATGCACGTACCCGACGCACTCGGCGGCTACCTCGGCACCGGGAACGCCGCGAGCGTCGCCTCCGGCCGCCTCGCCTACACCTTCGGCCTGGAGGGGCCGGCGATCACGGTCGACACGGCCTGCTCGTCCTCGCTGGTCGCACTGCACCTGGCCGGTCGGGCGCTGCGTGGCGGCGAATGCTCCATGGCGCTGGCCGGCGGTGTCACGGTGTACGCCAACCCCGCGGCGTTCGTGGAGTTCAGCCGGCAGCGGGTGCTCGCCGCCGACGGCCGGTGCAAGCCGTTCGCGGCCGCCGCCGACGGTACCGGCTGGTCCGAGGGCATCGGCATGCTGCTCATCGAACGACTGTCCGACGCGCGCCGCAACGGCCACCGCGTCCTGGCGACCATCCTCGGCTCGGCCGTCAACCAGGACGGCGCGAGCAACGGTCTCACCGCGCCCCACGGACCCGCGCAACAACGGGTGATCCGGCAGGCGTTGGCGAACGCCCGGCTGACCGCGCGGGACGTGGACGCCGTCGAGGCACACGGCACCGGCACCGCCCTCGGCGACCCGATCGAGGCCCAGGCCCTGATCGCCACCTACGGCCGGGAACACCACGCGGACGAGCCGGTCCGGCTGGGCGCGCTCAAGTCCAACATCGGGCACACCGCCGCCGCCGCGGGCGTGGCCGGGGTGATCAAGATGGTGTTGGCGATGCGGCACGGCGTGGTGCCGAAGACGCTGCACGTCGATGCGCCGACGCCGCATGTGGACTGGTCGGCCGGCACGGTGGAGTTGTCGACCGAGGCGCGTCCGTGGCCGGAGACGGGCCGGCCGCGTCGGGCCGCCGTGTCGTCGTTCGGGATCAGCGGGACGAACGCGCACGCCGTGCTCGAATACCACCCGCCCGAGCCGGCCGACCCGCCGGGCGCCGACGCGCGGGTCGATCCGGGCGTACTGCCGTACCTGCTCTCGGCCAAAACACCCCAGGCGCTCGCCGCCCAGGCCGAACGACTGCACGCGCACCTCACCGCCGAAGGCGCCGGGATCGCCCCGGCCGACCTTGCCGCCGCGCTGGCCGCCGGCCGCGCCGCACTGGAGCATCGGGCGGTGGTGACGGTCGCGGACCGGGCCGAGTTGCTGGCCGGCCTTGCCGCCCTCGCGGCGGCAGACCCGATCGGCACCGTGACCGTCGGCTGTGCACGAGCGGATCGCCGACCGGTGTTCCTCTTCGGCGGACAGGGCGGTCAGCGAGTCGGGATGGGGCGCGAACTACACGCCGCCCAGCCGGTGTTCGCGGCGGCCTTCGACGAGATCGTGGCCGCGCTGGACGACCGGCTGTCCGGGCACGTGGCGTATTCGGTGCGGGACGTGGTCTTCGGGACGAAGGGCACCGAAGGGCTCTTGGACGAGACGGTGTTCGCCCAGGCCGGGTTGTTCGCGGTGGAGTGCGCGCTGTTTCGACTGGTCGAATCGTTCGGCGTGCGGCCGGAGTTCCTGCTCGGGCACTCGATCGGGGAGTTGGCCGCCGCACACGTCGCCGGTGTGTGGTCGCTCGCGGACGCGGCGACGGTCGTGGCGGCGCGTGGGCGGTTGATGCAGGCGCTGCCGGCGGGTGGGGCGATGGTCGCGGTGCAGGCCACGGAGGACGAGGTTCGCAGCGCCCTGGACGGGCGGGGCGCGGTAGGTGTGGCCGCCGTCAACGGGCCCACGTCCGTGGTGGTTTCCGGGGACGAGGACGCCGTACTGGCGGTCGCCGCACGCTTCGCGGAGCAGGGTCGGCGGACCAGGCGGCTCCGGGTCGGTCATGCCTTCCACTCGGCGCGGATGGAGCCGATGCTGGCCGATTTCCGTGCCGTGCTGGCGGGCGTCTCCTACGCCGACCCGCGGATCCCGGTGTTGTCCAACCTCACCGGCACGGTCGCCGACGACGGCGAGTTGGCGAGCCCGGAATATTGGCTGCGCCAGGTACGCGAGCCGGTCCGCTTCGCCGACTGCGTCGCGTCGGTGCGGGCTTCGGGCGATCTTGTACTGGTCGACGTCGGGCCCGACGGGACGTCCATCGCGATGGCCCGCGAATGCCTCGGCCCGGTTGTCCGGACGCCGCCCGCCGAGACGCCGACCGTCGCGCTGCTGCGCCGAGACAGGCCGGAACGGGCCACTTTCACGGCCGCCCTGGGTGCGCTGCACGCACACGGGACACCCGTCGACTGGTCCGCCCTGCTCACCGGGCGCGGCGCGGCGGTCGACCTGCCCACTTACCCGTTCCAGCGACAACGCTACTGGCTCGACCCGCTGCCCGACGCGCGCACGACCGGCGACCCGGACGGGTGGCGGTATCGCGCCGAATGGATCCCGTGGACCGAACGATCCGACGCCGAACCGACCGGGACCTGGCTCGTGGTGAGCCATCCGACCAGCCCGTACACGGACGCCTGCGTGCAAGCGCTCGAACGGCGCGGTGCCGCCGTGACCCGGCTTCGGGTCGACGCGACGGAGTGCGACCGCGGCGTGCTCGCCGAGCGCCTGCGCCGCCACGGCCGGCTCGACGGTGTGCTCTCGCTGTTGTCCGACCTGCCCGGCGGACCCGGCGACCTGCCGGGACTCACCCACGGCCTGGCGGCCACCCTCGCCCTCGTCCGGGCGTTCGCCGACACCCGACCCGGAGGCAGATTGTGGTGCCTGACCTCCGGCGCGGTATCCGTCGCGGAGCGCGACCCGCTCGGCTCCGCCGATCAGGCCGAAATCTGGGGATTCGGCCGCACCGCCGCGCTCGAACTGCCCGGCCTGTGGGGCGGTCTCGTGGATCTGCCCGACGGTACGCGGCCCACGGTCGACACCGTCACGGAGGAGGCCGACGCCGTCGACGTCCGGTCCCGGCTCGCCGACGTGCTCGCACAGGGCGCCGAGGACCAGGTGGCGATCCGTGCCGACGGCGTCCACGTCCGTCGCCTGGTCCGCGCGCCCGCAACCACCCGCACCGCCGACCGGCCCTGGCAGCCCACCGGCACGGTACTGATCACCGGCGGCACCGGCGGCCTCGGCGCACACGTGGCGCGCTGGGCGGCGGGCGCGGGCGCGGAGCGGGTGGTCCTGGCCGCGCGTCGGGGTGCGCGGACCCCCGGGGCGGAAGATCTCGCGGCCGAACTGTCCGGCCTCGGCGTCGCCGTACTGATCGAGAGTTGCGACACGGCCGACCGGCACGCCGTGGAGCGTCTGGTCGAGCGGATCGACGCCGACGGGCCGCCGCTGAGCGCGGTGGTGCACGCCGCCGGAGTGGCCCAGGCGGCCCTGATCGCGGACACCGATCCGGTCGAGGCGGCGCGCGTCATCGCGGGCAAGGCCGCCGGCGCCGCCCACCTGGACGCCGTGCTGGGCGAGCGCCCACTGGCGGCGTTCGTGCTCTTCTCCTCGATCGCCGGCATCTGGGGCAGCGGCGGCCAGGGCGTCTACGCGGCCGCCAACGCACACCTCGACGCGCTCGCCCGGGACCGGCGCGCCCGCGGCCTGGTGGCCACGTCGATCGCCTGGGGCCCGTGGGCCGGGGGCGGCATGGTCGAGCAGGCCGACGGGGACCGGCTCGCCCGGCTCGGCCTGCGCGCGATGGACCCGCAGGCCGCGGTGGCCGCGATGGCCCGTGCGGTGGGCCGCGGCGACGCCGATGTGGTCGTCGCCGACGTCGACTGGCCTGCCTTCGCCGCGAGTTTCACCTCGTCGCGCCCGAGCCCGCTGCTCCGCGGCCTGCCCGAGGTCGACGCCGCCCTCGCGGCACCGGCGGCCGGCGCCGGCGCGGCGGACCCGGGCCTGATCGGGCGGCTGGCCGTTGCGGGACCGGCGGAACGCGAGGCGATCCTGCTCGACCTCGTACGCGGCCAGGTCGCGGCCGTCCTGGGCCACACCTCGGCGGGGCGGATCCGGGCCGACCAGGCGTTCGACGACCTGGGCTTCGACTCGCTGACCGCCGTCGACCTGCGCGACCGGCTCGGTCGGGCGACCGGCGTCGAGCTGCCGAGCACGCTGGTGTTCGACCACCCGACACCCGTCGACCTGGCCGCCCGACTGCGGGCCGCGCTGACCGCCGGCGACGAATCGGTGCTCGCCCCGGTGCTGGCCGAACTCGACGACCTGGAGGCCGCGTTCGGCCGGGTCGCCGACGAGGACCCGCAGATCCGGGCCCGGGTCGCGCTGCGCATGCGACGTTTCGTCGAACGGCTCGGCGCCCTCGACCGGGACGACATCGCGGCCCCCGACGAAGCCGGAGTCGAGGCCGCCTCCGACGACGAACTGTTCGCGTTGCTCGACCACCATCTCGAAACCCCCGGGCACACCCCGAAAGGTGACCACTCATGAGCGGCGGCGAGGACCGACTCCGGGACTACCTCAAGCGCGCGACGGTCGACCTCCGGCGGGCCCGCGCCCGCATCGCCGAGTTGGAGCGACCACCCGAGCCGATCGCCGTGATCGGCATGGCCTGCCGCTACCCCGGCGGCGTGCGCTCGCCCGAGGATCTGTGGCGGCTGGTCGCCGACGGGGTGGACGCGGTGGGCGGCTTCCCGAACGATCGGGGCTGGGCGGTGGACGAGCTTTACCACCCCGATCCCGAACACCGGGGCACCAGTTATACGCGCGAGGGCGGATTCGTGGCCGGCGCGGGCGAGTTCGACCCCGGCTTCTTCGGGATCTCGCCGCACGAGGCGCTGGTCATGGATCCGCAGCAGCGGCTGCTCCTGGAGACCTCGTGGGAGGCGTTCGAACGGGCCGGGATCGATCGGATCGCCCTGAAGGGCAGTTCGACCGGAGTCTTCGTCGGCGGCACCCCCAGCGGCTACGGCTTCGGGGTCGAGCGCCTGCCCGACGGGGTCGAGGGATACACCCTCACCGGCGGGGCCGGCAGCGCGATGTCGGGCCGGGTGTCCTACGTGCTCGGCCTCGAAGGCCCGTCGGTGACCGTGGACACCGCGTGTTCGTCCGCGCTGGTGGCGCTGCACCTCGCCGTGCAGGCGCTGCGCGGCGGCGAGTGCACGATGGCGCTCGCGGGCGGGGCGAGCGTGATCGTGAACCCCGCCGTCTTCGTCGAGTTCAGCCGGCAGGGCGTGTTGTCCGCCGACGGCCGGTGCAAGTCGTTCGCCGCCGCGGCCGACGGCACCGGGTGGGCCGAGGGGGTCGGGATGCTCCTGGTCGAACGGTTGGGCGACGCGCGCCGCAGGGGGCACCCGGTACTGGCCGTGGTACGCGGCAGCGCGGTCAACCAGGACGGCGCGAGCAACGGCCTCACCGCCCCCAACGGCCCCGCGCAACGACGGGTGATCGAGGCGGCGTTGGCGAACTCGGGCCTGGCCCCCGCCGACATCGACGCGGTGGAGGCGCACGGTACCGGCACCCGGCTGGGCGACCCGATCGAGGCCCGGGCGCTGATCGCCACGTACGGCGGCGGCCGGGACCCCGAACGGCCGCTGTGGATCGGCTCGGTGAAATCCAACATCGGACACACCGCCGCCGCCGCGGGCGCCGCCGGGGTCATCAAGATGGTGATGGCGATGCGCCACGGCGTGCTGCCCGGGACGCTGCACGTGGATGCGCCGACACCGCACGTCGACTGGACCGCGGGCACCGTCGAAGTACTCACCGAGGCCAGGCGTTGGCCCGGCGACGGAACACCGCGCCGCGCCGGCGTGTCGTCCTTCGGGATCAGCGGTACCAATGCGCATCTGATCCTCGAACAGGCCCCCGAGGCGGCTCCGGCCACCGACGGGGAAGGCACACCCGGCGCACCGGTGCTGGTCGACCCCGCCGTGCTGCCGTTCGTCCTGTCCGCGGACAGCCCCGAGGGCCTGCGGGCCCAGGCCGCGCGCCTGGCCGCCCACCTGGAAACGGACGCCGGCCGGGACGCCACGCCGGCCGACCTGGTCCACTCCCTGCACGCCACCCGATCCGCCCTGGACCACCGCGCCGTGATCCGGGTCGAGGACCGCGACCGACTCCGGAAGGTGCTGGCGGGCCTCGCCGCCGGCACCCCGACCGCCGCGGTGACCAAGGGCCAGGCCCGATACGGCGAACGCGTCGTGTTCGTCTTCCCCGGCCAGGGCTCCGAGTGGGTCCGGATGGCGGTCGAACTGCTCGACCACGCACCGGTGTTCGCCGCGCAGATCGCGGCGTGTCAGCAGGCCCTCGCCCCGTACATGGACTGCCGCCTCGAAGAGTGGTTGCGCGCCGACGCCGACACCGCACAGCCATGGTTGACCCGCATCGACGTACTGCCGGTGGTGTTGTGGGCGGTGATGATCGCCCTGGCCGAACTGTGGCGCGCCTGCGGTGTCGAACCCGCCGCCGTGGTCGGCCACTCGCAAGGGGAGATCGCCGCCGCCTACATCGCGGGCGCCCTGACCCTGGCCGACTCCGCGAAGATCGTCGCCCTGCGCAGCCGAACCGTCGTGGCACTGGCCGGCCGCGGCGGCGTGCTCTCCGTCGGTGAACCCGCCGCCCGGGTCGCCACACGGTTGGCACGGTGGCCCGGCCGGTTGTCGATCGCCGTGCTCAACGGCCCCGTCTCCACCGGGGTCTCCGGCGACGCCGCCGCCCTCGACGAACTCTCGGCGGAATACACGGCCGAGGGCATCCGCCACTGGCGCATTCCCACCACCTACGCCTCGCACAGCCCCCAGGTGGAGGAGATCCGCGACCGGCTGGTCGATGTCCTCGCCGGGATCGAACCGCGCCCGGCCCGCATCCCGTTCCACTCGACGGTCACCGCCGGCCGGCACGACACCGCCGACCTCGACGCCGACTACTGGTACCGCAACCTGCGGCACACCGTGCGCTTCGAGGAGACGGTTCGCAACCTGGTCGACGCCGGACACACCGCCTTCGTCGAGATCAGCCCGAATCCCCTGCTGGTCCCGGTCATCGAGCAGATGCTGGACGAAACGGACCGCACCGCCGTCGTGCTCGGCACACTGCGCCACGGCCGGCCGGACATGGCCCGATTCCTCGGCTCGCTCGCCGAAGCCCACGTGCACGGGCTGCCGGTCGCGTGGGACGCGGTCCTGGGTGCCGACTTCGGCCGGCGGGTGCCGCTGCCGACCTATGCGTTCCGACACCGGCACTACTGGCTGGAGTCCGGCGGCGGCCGGGCCGGCGCGGACGAGGCCGGGCTCGCCCCCGTCGACCATCCGCTGCTGCGCGCCGGCACCACGTTGTCCGACCTCGGCCGGTCGGTGCTGACCGGGTCGATCTCGGCGCGTACGCACCCCTGGGTCGCGGAACACGCCGTCGGCGACACCGCCGTGCTGCCCGCAACGGCCCTGGTGGAGCTGGCGCTCCGGGCGGCCGACGAGGTGGGCTGTGGCCGCGTGGACGAACTCGACCTCGACGCACCGCTGATCCTGCCGCCGACGCGTGGAGTACGGCTACAGGTCGTGGTGGGCCCACCGGACGAGACAGGCCGTCGCGAACTCACCGTGCACTCCCGCCCGGTGGGCAACGGCACTGCGGATGAAAAGGGTTGGCAGCGCAACGCCACCGCCGTGCTCGATCCGCGTGGCCCCGCCGCGGACTTCGACCTCACCACCTGGCCGCCGGCCGATGCCGTCGCGGCCGACACCGATGCCGTCCGGGACCGGGCTCGGGCCGTCGGCTGGGCGTACGGGCCCGCCTTCCAGGGCCTGGAGCAGGTCTGGCGGGTGGGCGAGGAGGTGTACGCGGAGGTCGCGCTGGGGGAGCGGGAGCGCGCCGAGGCCGGGCGCTACGGTCTGCATCCGGTGCTGCTCGACCTCGCGCTCCAGGCGTACGACCGGGCCGACCCGGATGATGCGCACGACGGGGTTTTGCTGCCGTGGGCCTGGCACGGCGTCTCGCTGCACGCCTCGGGAGCGCGGCGGCTGCGTGTACGGCTCGTCCCGCGGGGCGCGGACGCGGTCACCATGCTGGTGGCCGATGCCACGGGTGTTCCGGTGTTGCGCGCCGAGTCCGTCGAGGTGCGCCGGGTCCGGGTCGAGCGGGCGGTCGGCACCGATGCTCCGCGCGGCCCCGCCCGGGGACCGGCTCGGCGGGTGGCGGTGGACGACGCGACGGGCTCGGGGCTCTCGCTCGGGCGGCGGTTGTCCGGACTGTCCGCGGCGGACCGCGAGGACGCCCTCGTCGACCTGGTCCGCGCGCAGGTGGCCGCGGTCCTTGGCCATGGGTCGGCGGGCGCGGTGGATCCGGATCGGGCCTTCCGCGACCTCGGCTTCGAGTCGGTCACCGCCGTGGAACTGCGCAACCGCCTCACCGCCGACACCGGACTGCGGCTGCCCGCGACGTTGGTTTTTGACTACCCCACATCCGTCGACCTGGCGCGTCGGCTGCTTGCGGATCTGGCTCCGGAACCGGCCGAGGAGCCGCCTTTTGGCCCGGCGGAGTCGGACACATCCGGCGTCGGCGGCACGCCCGCCCACGACCGCACCGAGGAGGCGGTGGCGTCGATCGCGCGGATGGACGCCGACGAACTCGTGCGCCTCGCGCTCGACGGGCTCGAGGACTGACGGCGGGGCCGGCCTCTCGGGGCCGGCCCCGCCGGGTCGTCATCCCGCGAGCGCGGGCGGAGTACGGCGCGACGTCACCCGGATGCGCCCAGCCAGTACGGCTCGCGTTGGAACGGGTAGGTCGGCAGGTCGATCCGCCGGGCGGGTACGTCCCGGAACAGCGCGGCGGGGTCCGGGGCGGCACCGGCCGCGTACAACCTGGCCACCGCCAGCGCCACAGCACGAGAGGCGGGCAGCGTGTCCGACAGTAGGCACACCGCCCCCGGCCGGTCCCGGCCGCAGGCGCCGAGCACCACGAGGAGGTCGGTGCCGAGTGTCCCGGTCGCGGCGTCGGACCCCTCACCCGAGCCACCGGCGCTGCCCACCACGTCCGCGCCGCCCGCCGCGCCGGCGCCGCCCACCGCACCGGCGAGCAGCGCGGCTGCGTCGAGGCGCGTGCCGCCGTCCGCCGCCAGGACCGGAATGCGCGGTGCCGCGACCGCGCGGTCGTTCGGGTCGGCGATGCCCCGGGCGGCCACGGCGGCGGCCTGACGCAGGGTCAGGCTGCCGCCGAGATGGGCGGCGGCGAGCCGGCCCGCGCCGCGCCCGGCGACGGCGTCCGGGCGCAGCCCCAGGTCCTCCAGAAGCCGGTACGCGGCGACGTGTGCCGCGAACGCGGCGGCGCCGCCGTGCGGTTCGGCGTCCTTGCCCGGCGTGGGCAGCGGTCGATCCAGGTGGGGGGCGAGGGCGTGGGCGGCCTCGTCCCAGGCATGCGCGTAGGCCGGGAACGCCGCGTAGAACTCGGCCTCGGCGGCGGGCGAGCGCTCCTCGGCGCCGGGCAGCAGCGCCACCAGGCGCGCGTCGTCGCCGGCGGCCCGGCCGGTGAGCACGGCGGGATGCGCGGTGCCGGCGGCCAACGCGGCCAGGGCGTCGAGGAGTTCGGCCCGCTCCGTCACCTGGATCGCGGCGCGTTGCTCGAACACGGTGCGGGTGGTGGCCAGCGCCCGGGCCACTTCGGCCGGGGTGACAGTGTCGGGGCCGGCCGCCAGGTGCTCGCGCAGCCGGCGGGCCTGTGCGGCCAGCGCGGGTGCGGTGCGGGCCGACAGCAGACAGGGCGGCGAGGACGATCCGGCCTCGGCTACCGGCGTCGTGGGCTCCTCGGGCGGCTGCTCCAGGATGAAGTGCACCTTGGTGCCGTTGCCGCCGAACGAGGACACCCCGGCGCGGCGCGGCCGTCCGGTCTCCGGCCACGGCATTGCCCGGTGGGGCAGCGCGATGCCGCTGTGCTCCCAATCGACGTCGGGCAGCGGCTCGGCGGCGTGCAACGCCTCGGGTACGACGCCGTGTCGCATCGCCAGGATCGTCTTGATCACGCCGACCACCCCCGACGCGGCGTGGGGGTGGCCGATGTTGGCCTTGACGCTGCCCACCCACAGGGGCCGGTCGGCGGGACGGTGCCGGCCGTACGCGTCGATGATCGCCTCGGCCTCGACGGCGTCGCCGAGCGGCGTTCCGGTGCCGTGCGCCTCGACCACGTCGATGTCGGCCGGCCCGAGCCCGGCCTCGGCGAGCGCCAGTCGCATCACCCGGCTCTGCGACGGGCCGTGCGGTGCGGTCAGCCCGTTGCCGGCGCCGTTGTGGTTCAGCGCCGAGCCGCGGATCACCGCGAGTTCCGGGTGCCCGCGGCGGCGGGCCTCGGAGCGGCGTTCGACGATCAGTACGCCGGCGCCCTCGCCCCACCCGGTACCGTCGGCGGCGGCCGAAAACGACTTGCACCGGCCGTCGGGCGCGATGCCGCCGAGGTTGTCGAAGGCGGCCGGGAAGGCCAGTACGGTCACCCCGCCGACCACCGCGGAGTCGCACTCGCCGCGCCGCAGCGCCTGGCAGGCCAGGTGCAGGGCGACACCCGAGGACGAACAACCGGTGTCGACGGCGAGCGTGGGCCCCTCCAGACCGAACGTGTAGGCCACCCGGGCGCAGGCGAACGTCGGGCCGGAGCCGGAGGACACGTAGGGCCGGCTCGCCGGCGGCACCGCCCCCGGGTCGGAGACATAGTTCTGGTGGAAGGTGCCCAGGTAGGCCCCGACGCGGCCGGCGTCCACCCGCCGGGGGTCCTGCCCGGCGCGCTCCCACGCCTCCCACGCCAGTTCCAACAACAACCGCTGCTGGGGGTCTATCACCAGCGCCTCGTCCGGCCCGATGTCGAAGAACGCCGGGTCGAAGCCCGAGGCGCCGGAGATGAACCCGCCCTCGGGCAGCAGGCCGACGCCGGGCATGGCGTCGATCAGGGTGGCGAACCGGTCCCGATTCCAGCCGCGGTCGTGCGGCGCGGGTCCGATCGCGTCGCCGCCGGCCGCCAGCAACTCCCAGAGCGCTTCCGGTGATTCGATGCCGCCGGGAAGACGGCAGCTCATCCCGACGACGACCACCGGATCGTCCTCGCCGACCGGCTCGGCGCGACGGCGTGCGGCGCCGACCGGGGCGGGTTCGTCCGTATCCCCGGTGAGTCGGGTGCGCAGGTGTCGGGCGACGGCGCCGGGGGTGGGGTGGTCGTAGATCAGGCCGACCGGCAGGCGCAGTCCGGTGCCGGCGGCCAGCCGGTTGCGCAGGTCGACGGCGTTGAGCGAGTCGAAGCCCAGTTCGCGGAAGGGCCGCCCGGGGCCGACGGCGTCGCCGTCGGCGTGGCCGAGGACGGCGGCGGCCTGGGCGCGGACGAGGTCGAGCAGGATCCGGGTGCGCTCGGCGGGCGGCACGGCGGCCAGTCGGGCCGCGAGGCCCGCGCCGTCGTCCACGCCCGTGCCCGTGCCCGCGCCGGCGGCGCGGCGCAGCGGGGCGCGGATCAGGCCGCGGTACAGCGGCGGCGGGGCGCTGCCGGCGAGTCGGCGGGCGAAGGTGTCGAGGTGGATGCGCAGCGGTACGAACAGCGCGGTGTCGGTGCGCAGCGCGGCGTCGACGACGGCCATGCCCTCCGCGGTCGACAGGGCTAGGACCCCGGCATCGGCCATGCGCTCCCGGTCGGCGCTCGACATGCGGCGGGTCAACTCGCTCAGCTCCGCCCACGGGCCCCAGGCCAGCGAGGTGGCGGGCAGGCCGTGTGCGCGGCGGCGGGCGGCCAGGGCGTCCAGGAAGGTGTTGGCGGCGGCGTAGTTGGCCTGCCCGGGGGTGCCGAGTACGCCAGCGGCCGAGGAGTAGAGCACGAACGCGGCCAGGGGCGCGTCGCGGGTGAGTTCGTCGAGGTGCGCGGCGGCGTCCACCTTGGGGCGGAAGACGGCGGCGAGGCGCTCGGGGGTCAGCGCGTCCACGACGGTGTCGTCGACGGCCGCCGCGGTGTGCACGACGGCGGTGAGGGGGTGCTCCGCCGGGATGGCGGCCAGGACGGCGGCGAGCGCGTCCCGGTCGGCGGCGTCGCACGCGGCGATGGTGACGTGGGCGCCGGACTCGCGCAGCGCGGCGGCCAGTTCGTCGGCGCCGGGGGCGGTGGGGCCGCGTCGGCTGAGCAGGGCCAGGTGCCGGATGCCGTGACGGGACACCAGGTGGCGGGCCACGAGTGCGCCGAGGGTGCCGGTGCCCCCGGTGATCAGCACGGTGCCGTTCGGGTCGAGCGGGGTGTGTTCGGGTGCGGGTGTCGTGGTGGCCCTGCCGAGCCTGGGTGCGCGAAGCCTGCCGTCGCGGACCACCAGCCGGGGTTCGTCGACGGCCAGGGCGGTACGGAGCAGATCGGCGGGTATCGAGGTGGCGGGGTCGGCGTCGGTGCTCGCGTCGCCGTCGAGCAGCAGCAGGCGCCCGGGGTGCTCCGCGGCGGCCGAACCGACGAGTCCCCACAGGGGCGCGAGGTCCGGGTCCGGGATCTCGCCCGCGTGCACGGCGACCGCGGTTCGGGTGAGCAACACCAGTCGGCTGTCGGCGAGTCGGTCGTCGCGCAGGAACGCCTGTACGGTCGCCAGGACGGCGCGGGTGGTGGCCTCGGGGCCGCCGTCGCCGGTCGGGATCGGGGCGACGACGACGTCCGGGAGGGGGGCGCCCGCGGCGACGGCGGCGCTCAACTCGCCCTGGTCGCGGTATACCCGAACCTCGGCGCCGGCGGTGCGCAGGGCGGCGGCGACGTGGTCGCGGACTTCGGTGAGCAGCGCCCACTCCCTCGGTGCGTCGTCGGGCGTCGCGGTCACCGGGGCCCACTCGACGCCGAACAGCAGGTCGGGCGGGAGCGACGTCGCCGGGTCGGCCGCGGCGACCCGCTCGAAGGCCACCGGGCCGAGGTCGGCGAGGGGTTGCCCGGCGGCGTCGGCGAGCGTCGCGGTGACCGTGCCGTCGGCGCCGGGACGAAGGTGGACGCGGGCGGCGTCGGCACCGACGGCGTGTACGGCGACCCGCCCGAGCGAGGTGGGCACCAGGTCGTGACCGCTGCCGTCGTCCGGGGTCGGTCGGGCGAGCCGCCAGGCCCGGAGCGCGGCGTCGAGCAGGGCGGGATGGATGCGGTAGCCCCGTACCTCGCGGGCGTCGGCGTCGAGCGTCACATCGGCGAACACCTCGTCGTCGCGCCGCCACAACCCGCGGATCACCGCCGCGTCGGACGCGCCCTCCCGGCCGGGCGGTACGAGCGTGTCGGCGTCGCGCGGCGGCCACTCGTGCTCCGCCGCGACCGGAGGCGGCGCCGGTTCCGCGAGGGCGGCGCCGGCGTAGCGGACCCAGCGGCCGTTCCCGACGTCGGGGTGGCGGGCGTGCACGGTGAGCGTACGGGCGGCCACGGTCACCTGGATCCGGGTGGCCCCCGTCGGGGACACCACCAACGGGCGGTCCAGGGTCAACGCCGCCACCGCGCCGCGCACTTCGTCGGCGGCGCGCACCGCCAACTCCGCCAACGTCCCGGCGCCGAGTGTGGGTATGCCGCGCGGATCGGGTCGCACACACGGGTCGAGGGCGCCGACGGCGCCGGTCAGGACGACCTCGTCGCGCTCGGCCGACTCCAGTACGGCACCGAGGATCGGGTGCTCGGCGGCATCCAGTCCGAGTGCGGCCGGCTCGCCGGCCGGGCCGCCCGGCAGCAGCCAGTAGCGGGTGCCCTGGAACGGGTAGGTGGGCAACTCCACGTCGGCCGTGTCGACTTCGGCGAACAGCGGACCGAGCTCGACCCGGGTGCCACGCACCGCCGCCTCGGCCAGCGAGGTACGAAACCGCAGCAGGGAATCGTCGTCGCGGCGCAGCGTCGCGACGACGACGGCATCCGCCTCGGTGCTCTCGATGCACTCCTCGACGGCCGCCGTGAGCACCGGATGCGGCCCCATCTCGACGAACACACCGTGTCCGTGTTGCTGGAGCAGTGCTCGCACACCCTGCTCCAGCAACACGGGCCGGCGCAGATTGCGGTACCAGTAGTCGGCGTTCAGATGTGTGGTGTCGATCCAGTCGCCGGTGACGGTGGACCACATCGGCACCTCGCCGTCGCCGGGCGCGATGTCCGCGAGTTCGGCGATCAGTTGCTCGCGAACCGCCTCGACCTGCGGCGAGTGCGAGGCGTAGTCGGCCGGGATGCGGCGCACCCGCACACCGTCGGCCTCGCAGGCCCGGACGAAGGTGTCGAGCCGGTCCGGCAGGCCGGAAACCACGGTGGAGCGAGGGCCGTTGTGGGCGGCGACGGACAGTTCGGTACCGGTGTCGGCGATCCGGGCCGAGACCTCGTCGGCGGGCAGGGCGACCGAGGCCATCGCGCCGCGACCGGCCAACGCGGCCACCGCCCGGCTGCGCAGCGCGACGACCTTGGCGCCGTCGGCCAGGGACAACGCGCCGGCGACGCAGGCCGCGGCGATCTCGCCCTGGGAGTGGCCGAGTACGGCGGCCGGCCGCACACCGTGGTCCTGCCACAGCCGGGCGAGGGAGACCATGACCGCCCACAGCGCCGGCTGTACGAGGTCGACCCGGGCAAGCGCGGCCCCGTCGTCCAGGATCCGACCGAGCGGCCGGTCCAGCCACGGTGCCAGGGCTTCCTCGCACGCGGCCAAGTGGGCGGCGAACGCCGGGCATTCCTCGCGCAGTCGGGTCGCCATCCCGGCCCACTGGGAGCCCTGTCCGGGGAAGACGAAGACCACCTTGCCGCGGACGGTGGCCGCCCCCTCGACCAACAGCGGTGACACGGCGCCGGATCCGA
This sequence comes from Embleya sp. NPDC020630, assembly GCF_044334985.1. Lineage (NCBI taxonomy): Bacteria > Bacillati > Actinomycetota > Actinomycetes > Kitasatosporales > Streptomycetaceae > Embleya > Embleya sp. NPDC020630. The sequence continues at coordinate 23,750 of NZ_JBIRUB010000035.1, read as the reverse complement.
GCGCGCGCAGCGGCTCGAAGGCCCCGTCGAGGTCGTCGACCAGGACCACCGCCCGATGCTCGAACGCGGCCCGGCGACGGGCCAGCGCGGCGCCGACCGCGACGGGGTCCGGCCGGGGATCACGCGCGCACCACTCGGCCAGTTGCCCCGCGCGGGCCCGCAGCGCCTGCGGGGTGGCCGCCGACAACAACCACGGCACCGGTCCGCTGTTCAGCGGACCGTCGGGCCGCCGCTCCCGGGGTCCGGCCGGCGACGGATCGTCGGCGGGGTCGGCCTGTTCGAGCACGACGTGCGCGTTGGTGCCGCTGACCCCGAACGAGGAAACCGCGGCGCGGCGCGGCCGGTCGGTGTGCGGCCACGGGTGGGCCTCGTCGGCGAGCCGGACGTCGCCGGCCGACCAGTCGATGTGCGGCGAGGGCGCGTCGATGTGCAGGGTGCGCGGTACCTGCCCGTGGCGCAGCGCCAGGACGGCCTTGATCACCCCCGCGACCCCCGCCGCGCCCTGGGCGTGGCCGATGTTGGACTTGACCGACCCGAGCCACAACGGCCGTTGCGGATCGCGTCCCTGCCCGTAGGTGGCCAGCAGGGCCTGTGCCTCGATCGGGTCGCCGAGTGCGGTGCCGGTGCCGTGTGCCTCGACGAGGTCGATCTGATCGGGTGTCAGTCCGGCGTCGGCGAGGGCGGCCTGGATCACCCGCTGCTGGGACGGGCCGTTGGGCGCGGTCAGTCCGTTCGACGCGCCGTCCTGGTTGACCGCCGAACCGCGCAGCACGGCCAGCACCCGGCGGCCGTTGCGGCGGGCGTCCGACAGCCGCTCCACCAGCAACAGGCCCGCGCCCTCGGCCCACGCGGTCCCGTCGGCCGCGGCGGCGAAGGGTTTGCAGCGGTTGTTCGGGGCGAGCAGGGCCTGGTCGCCGAAGCCGTGGAAGATGGCGGGGGAGGCCATCACGGTGACCCCGCCGGCCAGGGCCAGCGAACATTCGCCGGAGCGCAGCGCCCGAACCGCCAGGTGCAGTGCGACGAGAGAGGAGGAACAGGCGGTGTCCACCGTGACCGCCGGGCCCTCGAGGCCGTAGACGTAGGAGAGCCGGCCCGAGAGCACGCTGCTGGACGCGCCGCTGAGCAGGTAGGTGGCCACTCCCTCGGGCACCTCGGCGACGCCGTTGCCGTAGTTGCTGACCGTGGCGCCGACGAAGACGCCGGTGGAGCTGTGCTTGAGCGAGGCGGGCACGATGCCGGCGTTCTCCAGGACCTCCCAGGAGGTCTCCAGGAGCAGCCGCTGCTGGGGGTCCATCGCCAGCGCCTCGCGGGGCGAGATGCCGAAGACGGAGGCGTCGAAGAGGTCCGCGCCGTCGAGGAATCCGCCCTGGAGGTGCGGGCCGATCCCGAGCCCGGCCGCGGCGAAGTCGAGCAACTGCCTCTCCCAGCCGCGATCGTCGGGCGGATCGCCGATGGTGTCGACGCCGTCGACGAGCACCCGCCACAGGTCCCGGGGGGAGGACACCGACCCGGGCAGGCGGCAGCCCATCCCGACGATCGCGATCGGCTCGCCGGTGGAGGCGGTCAGTTCCGCGTTGTGCGCACGCAGCCGTTCGTTCTGCGTCAGAGCCGCCCGAAGCGCCTCGACGAGCCGATCTGAAGGGGCATTGGCACGCGGGGATGTGGCACTCACGCCGAACTCCGCTCGTCGCAGCGACAAGCCGGCACCGGCACCGGCCCCGGCGGAGGATCACAACAGAACCGCCCTCAACCTAAAGCCCCGTCCCCCGAATCCCGACCCCACCTTCCGGCCCCCCGACCCCTGCCCACCCGACCCGAACCCCTCACACCCTCCCGACGCCACCCTTGCCCGCCGGTCACGGTCGCGGAATGCCGGCCAGGCCCCGGATGAAGACGTCGAGGCCGAATTCGATCCTGGCCTCGCGGTCCCCGCTGATCAGGTGCGGCATGAGCGCGACCAGGGTCGGGAAACGCTCCGGCGGTAGCGCGGCGATGACCTCGCCCAGATACGCCTGCGCCATCGCCATCGGATTGTCGCCCTCCTCGGCGCGCGACAGGTACAGCGCCGCCTCGAAGACGTCGGCCGATATGTAGAGCTGAAGCACGTCCAGCACCCACGCGCTCGCCTGCTCCGGCACGCCGCCGCCGCGCATCACGGCCAGCAGCCCCTCGCTGATCCGCAGGGCGTTGGGCCCCGACGGGATCGCGGCCAGCGCCGCGCGGCCCAGGTCGTTGTGCGAGGCCAGCACGCGGCGGAAGTCCATTACGACGTGCTTGAGTTGCTCCTGCCAGCGGGCGGGGTCCGGGGCCGGGATCCGCACTTCGCCGAGCACGTGGTCCAGGACCAGTTCGAGCAACTCCTCCTTGCCCGACACGTGGACGTACAACGACGCCGGCCCGGTCTGCAATCGGTCCGCGACCCGGCGCATGCTCACCGCCTCCAGCCCGCCGGCGTCGAGCACGGCCAGCGCCGCCGCCACGATCGTGTCCCGGCTCAGCGGCGGTCGCACCGGCCCGGCACGACGCCGCCGCCACGGGGGCGCGGGCAGGTCCGGTACGTCCGCGCCGGCGGATTCCGGTTGCCGGCCGCCGTTGGCGGGAGGCTCGGTCCGCGACGTTTTCGCCATGTGATGCCCGTCCTGCGTCGATCGAGGGTTGCGATCAGCGTAGTTCACCCGAACACTGGCAGACGAAGGAACGTCGTTCGTTGCAACGAACGTCATTCGTAAAGGAGTTGCCATGAAGACGGACATCACCCATACGGGAGCAACCCGATGACCTACGACATCGCGATCGGCGTCGCGGTCCGCGAGGACGACCGCGACGCCGCGGCCGACCTGCTCGCCGAGCACTACGCCCTCGGCACGCTGGACAAGGAGACCCTGGAGGCCCGACTGAACCACGTGCTCACCGCCGCCACGACCACCCAACTGTCCGCGGCGACGGCCGGCTTGCCCGCGCTGCGACAAACCCCCACGCCGCCGTTCCGGACCACCCGACGGCGCGGCGGACGCCCGGGCCGCAACGACTCCCGACACCCGTCCCGGTCGTCCCACCACGTCCCCGGTCGGCATCGAGGCAGCCGCACATACGCCCTGGCCGCGCTACTGGTCGTCGTACTGTGCCTGACCGTCGACGACCCCACGGCCCGAATCCTCGTCGCGATCCTCGCGGCAACGGCCCTCACCCGAAAGCTCCACCACCACCGGCGGGCCTGACCACCGACGGCGGTCGTGACGTCCAGTCGGACCACACGCCCGTATCCCGAATGTATGGCGTCACGGGTTCTGCCGGCCGGCGTGGTTGGGCGGGGCCGTTTCGGCGGTGTCGGGGGCGTCAGTCGGTTGGGGCGATGTCGGGGGTGGGGCGGTCGCCTGTCGTTACGGCGGACTTGCCGCCGATGGCCGACATGCAGGCGGGGCACAGGAGGTCGGAGAGGGCGTCGTCGACCGCCGCGGTGGCGTGGTCCGGCAGGCCGACCCCGCATGCGGCGGTGCGGAAGTGTGCGACGGCGTGCCACCAGCGGGTGTCCTTGCTTTCCACTGCTCGCAGGATGTGCATGACAACCTCCTGGGTGTCGGATCATCGGCCGTCGTCCATGCAACTACCGCCGCCCGCCGGCCGCACCCGCACGGTGGCGGCGAGCCCGGTCGCAGAGCCGGGCCAGGCGGGACAGCGCCCGGAACCGGCGCACATTCACCGGTGTCGGCCGAACGAGTGCGGCGAGGCCGGATATGCGGGCCGCCGTCGGCGTGCTCGGGTGCTTCCGTGCCGCTCCGCATTGCGCCGGGGCGGTCGCGTGGCGACGCGGTCGATTCGCGACGGTTTCCCGGCGGCCCCGGCTTGTTTACGCTGCCGCCCGGCCGTAGGAATTCAGCCGTCGGGGCGGAACGATCTTCTCGGGAATTCCGGCGCCGCGAGACAAGCGAAAAGGGGCGGGGCGTGGCCGAACTCGATAAATCGAGTCGAGGCCCGCCCCGCCCCGCGTTTCGGCGGCGGTCTACGGTCTACGGTTTACCAGCGATACCAGCGCCCCCGCCTGCCGCCGGCGCCCGCCGAGCGGAAGACGAAGCCGAGAGCCCAGACGACCAGGACGATCACGGCTATCCACCACAGGGCCTTCAGTGCGAAACCTGCGCCGAAAAGGATCAGCGCGAGAAGCAGGACTACCAAAAGGGGAATCATTGTTTTTACCTCCGACCCACGTATGCCCCGCTCCCCGAAACGCATTCCCAGGAATTCCCTTGTTTCGCCCGCCGATTCCCGGAAAGACTCCGCCGATACCCACGTGCGCCCGGCGGCCGGCCCCGGGTCGGTCAGTTGGCCGGGCCGGATTCCGGGGTGGTGCCTTCGGCGAGGATCAGGGACAGAAGGCCGGGGAAACGTCGGTCGATGTCCTCGCGGCGCAGTTGTGCCTTGCGGCTGTTGCCGCGGTCGACCTGTCGGATCAGGCCGGCCTCGCGCAGGATCCGGAAGTGGTGGGTGAGGGTGGATTTGCCGACGGGCAGCTGGAAGGACGTGCAGGTGCGTTCGGTGGCGTCCGGGTCGTGCACGAGGACCTTGACGATCCGCAGCCGCATGGGGTCGTCGAGAGCGGCCAGCACCTGGGCGAGGGTGACGTCGTCGGTCTCGGGGTGGAACAGCTCTCCCGGCATGGCCCTCGTCTCCTCGTGCTGTTCGTTGTGCGGCGCCGCGGCGCGTTGCTCATGGTAAGGGCTGGATCGTACCTCTCTACCGTGCCGTAGCGGCGAGGGCGGAGCAGCCGGCCCCGAGGACGCCGCGCCTCTACCGCCGGGCGGCGCGGCGTTCGCGTTGGGGGACCACCGTGTACTTCGGGTCCTCCGCCGAGGCCATGCCGGCGGCGAACACGCCGAAGCGGGTGCAGACCGAACCCGCGAGCAGGGCGGTGCCGGCGACGGCGGCGGTGACGCGGCGGGTGGTGGGCGCGCCGCGAATCACCCCGGACAGGGCGGCGCCCACGGCGCCGGTGACGGTGAGGGCTTCGGCGGCGCGGGTCAGCCGGCCGGCCCTGCCGGTGCGGTAGGTCTCGGCGACGATGCCCATGCGGGCGCGCATGCGGCGGGCGGCGAGCAGGTCGAGGAGCGCGCCGCCGATCGCGGTGCGGCGGGCGGGACCGGCCTGGTGGGGCGAGACCGTGAGCAGGGCCAGGCCGGATGCCGCGCCGGCGGCCGAACCGGCGAAGAGGAAGGGAAGTTCGCGATGGCCCTCGTGCCAGGCCGGTACGGCCGTGTCGGCGAACAGGACCGCGGTGTAGGTGGCCACGGCCGGGCCGAGCAGGGCGGCGCACGCCGTCGCGGCCCGCCCGATTGCGGGCAATCGGCCGCTCACGTCGGTGGCCGCCGCGACGCCCGCGGCCGGTCCGTACGCCGCCAGCAACCACGAGCCCATGTTCATCGGCGAGGTCGGCTTGAACACGCGCAGCATGTTGACGAAGCGCTCCGGCCGACCCAGGTCGTGTACGAGCGCGACGATGGACAGCGAAATCCCGCCCAGCGCGGCCACCTTGCCGGTCCGTGCGAGTGCCGGCCGCCCGGTTGCCTCCGCCCCCGCCGCGAGCAGCGAGGACGCGCCCGCCAGGCCGCCCAGGAACACGTAGCCGGCGATGTCGGTCGCCGCCCACACCGGAGCCTTGATGATCGGCCGCCCGTAATACGACGTGGTCTCGACCTTCGGCACCATCCGCGCCTCGCCGCGCGTCATCGCCGTCCTCCCCGCGACCCGAAGGCGAGCGCGACCCCGGCCACCAGCGTGAGCGCCGCCGCACCCGCGTGCCGCCACATCGACGGCAGATCACGCGTGGTGACCACCGGATCGGGCGGCAGGCCGTAGACCTCGGGCTCGTCAAGCAGCAGGAAGAAAGCCCCGTCGCCGCCCACGCCGTCCTCGGGATCGTGCCCGTACAACCGGGCCTCCGGAACACCGTCGGCATGCAGATCCCGTACCCGCGTCTCGGCCGCCGCGCGCAACTCGTCCAGCGGGCCGAAGCGGATCGACTCGGTCGGACACGCCTTCGCACACGCCGGCTCCGCCCCCACGCCCAGCCGGTCGTAGCACATCGTGCACTTGAACACCCGCCCGTCCTCGGGCCGTTGGTCGATCACCCCGTACGGGCAGGCGGGCACGCAGTAGCCGCAACCGTTGCAGATGTCCTGCTGCACCACGACCGTGCCGAACTCGGTGCGGAACAGCGCGCCGGTCGGGCAGACGTCCAGGCACGCGGCGTGCGTACAGTGCTTGCACACGTCGGAGGACATCAACCAGCGCATCGAATCACCCGAGCCCGAGCCCGAGCCCGAGCCCGAGTCCGCGCCCACACCCCCGTCCGCCCCGATCGCCCCCGTCGCCACCGGTCGTTCCTGCTCGATGAACGCGACGTGGCGCCACCTGTTCGCGCCCAGCCCCTCGCTGTTGTCGTAGGACATTCCGGTGAGCGCGAGACCGTCCTGCGGTACGGCGTTCCACTCCTTGCACGCCACCTCGCACGCCTTGCACCCGATGCACACCGACGTGTCGGTGAAGAAGCCCATTCGTGGCGGGTGTTCGTCCCCCCACCCGGCCTCGCCCGCCGGGTCGCCCGGTCCGCGTCCGATCCCGCCGATGAACTGGGCCATGTCAGACCTCCGTCCCGGTCTGCTCGGTGATCCCGGCCCGATGCCGGTAGTCGGCGACGAACCGCAACAACTCCGGCCCGCGCGGGCGTCGACCCGGTCGGATGTCCGCGCTCATCGCCTTGACCTCCTGGATGTGCACGTTGGGATCGAGCGTGATCGACGCCAGTTCGTTGGCCGCGTCGCCGCGACTCATCCCGTTGGGACCCCAGTGGAACGGCAGCCCGATCTGGTGCAGCGTGCGCCCGTCCACGGTCAGCGGACGCATGCGGCGCGTGACCATCACCCGGGCCTCGATGGCGGTGCGCGCGGTCACGATCGTCGCCCACCCCATGTGGTCGAGTCCGCGTTCGGCCGCCAGTTCGGGGGAGACCTCGCAGAAGAACTCCGGTTGCAGTTCGGCCAGATACGGGACCCAGCGGCTCATTCCGCCGGCGGTGAAGTGCTCGGTGAGCCGGTAGGTGGTCACCACGTACGGGAACACCTCGCTGCCCGGCTCGTCCCCGCTGGGATGCGAGCGGTTGTGCCGCCGGCTGAACACCTGGCGGACCGGGTTGCGCGAGTGCTCCGGGTGCAGCGGATTGGTGAACGGCGAGTCCTGCGGCTCGTAGTGCGTGGGCAGCGGGCCGTCCACCAACCCGCCCGGCGCGTAGAGCCAGCCCTTGCCGTCCGACTGCATGATGAACGGATCGTTTCCCGCCAACGCCTCGACGCCGTGCGCCCCTTCGGGCGGGCGATAGTCGGGGGCCCTGTCCGGCGGGAAGTCCGGGACGTCGGGCCCGGTCCACCTCCCCGCGTCCGCGTCCCACCGCAGCAGCGCCTTGCGCTCGCTCCACGGCCGGCCCTCCGGATCGGCGGAGGCGCGGTTGTACAGGATGCGCCGATTCGCCGGCCACGCCCAGGCCCACTCGGCCGCGAGCCAGTCCTGCTCGGTGTGCGGCCGGCGCCGCGCGGCCTGGTTGACGCCGTCGGCGTAGACGCCGCAGTAGATCCAGCACCCGCACGAGGTGGACCCGTCGTCGGCCAACTCGGTGTAGGCCGAAAGGTGTTCGCCATTCGGTCCGAAACCGTTGATCTCCGCGAGCACGGCCTCCGCGCTCGGGTCGTCGTAGCGTCCCTCGGTCGGGTAGTCCCAGGTCAGATCCAGCACCGCGCGGTCCATCGGGTCGGTGGAGCCCGCGAGTTGGGCCCGGATCAGCCGGCCCAGGTGATACATGAACCACAGGTCGCTGCGCGCGTCGCCGCGCGGCTCGACCGCCTGGTGGTGCCACTGCAACCAGCGGTTGGTGTTGGTGAACGAGCCGGACTTCTCCGTGTGTGCCGCGGCCGGGAAGAAGAACACCTCGGTGCCGATCTCCTCGGTGCGCAGCTCGCCCGTCTCGATCTCCGGGCCGTCCTTCCACCACGTGGCCGACTCGATCAGCGAGAAATCGCGTACCACGAGCCAGTCCAACTCGGCCATGCCCAACCGCTGCATGCGCGCGTTCGCCGAACCGACCGCCGGGTTCTCGCCCATCAGGAAGAAGCCCTTGCAGAGCCCGTCCAGTTGCGCCGTCACCGTGTCGTAGGTGCTGTGCGATCCGGTCAGGCGCGGCAGATGCCCGAAGCAGAAGTCGTTGTCGGCGGTCGCCGCGTCGCCGTAATACGCCTTGAGCAGGCTCACCGTGTACTTGCGCATGTCGGCCCAGTAACCCTTGTCGGCCACCATGGTCGCGATGTAAGTGTCCAGATCCTCGTCGGCGTGCGCGTGCGGCATCGGCAGGTAGCCGGGCAGCAGATCGAACAGGGTCGGGATGTCACTGGATCCCTGGATGCTCGCATGCCCGCGCAGGGCCTGGATGCCGCCGCCGGGCCGACCCACATTGCCCAGCAGGAGCTGCAGGATCGACGCGGTGCGGATGTACTGCGCGCCCACCGAGTGCTGCGTCCACCCCACCGCGTAGACGAAGGCCGACGTGCGCTCCCGACCCGAGTTCTCGGTCAGCGCACGACACACCGTCGCGAACGCCTCCCGCGACACGCCGCAGGTGCGTTCGACGAACTCCGGCGTGTAGCGGGCGAAATGGCGCTTCAAGATCTGGTACACGCAGCGCGGATGGGTCAGCGTCTCGTCGCGCGGCGCGTCCGCGTGCATCTGCGCGCCGCCCGAACCGTGCGACTCGCCGCGACCCGCCTCCGCGACCGACTCCCGTTCCCCGCCCACCCGTTCGTCGTGGCGCGCGTCGCGGTCGCCCACGGCCGGCTCGACCGAACCGCCCTCATAGGCCCACGACTTCTGGTCGTAGTGCCGATGCTCGGTGTCCAGGCCGGAGAACACGCCGCCCAGGTCCTCGGTGTCCCGGAAGTCCTCGCTCACCAGCGTCGCGGCGTTGGTGTACGCGAGCACGAACTCCCGGAAGTCCTTGCCCTCGGTGAGCACATGATTGATCACGCCGCCCAGGAACGCGATGTCGGAGCCCGCGCGGATCGGTACGTGCAGGTCGGCGAGCGCACTGGTGCGGGTGAACCGGGGATCGATGTGGATCACCGTCGCGCCGCGCTTCTTGGCCTCCATCACCCACTGGAAACCCACCGGATGAGCCTCGGCGTAGTTCGAGCCCTGGATCACGATGCAGTCGGAGTGCTGGAGGTCCTGCATGAACATCGTCGCGCCGCCGCGACCGAACGTGGTCCCCAGACCCGCGACCGTCGAGCTGTGACAGACCCGGGCCTGGTTCTCCACCTGCACCATGCCCAGACCCGTGAACAGCTTCTTGATCAGGTAGTTCTCCTCGTTGTCCAGCGTCGCCCCGCCCAGACTGGCGATGCCGAGCGTGCGGGCGACGCGCACGTCGTCCTGCTCCCACTGCCAGGTCTCGCGCCGGGTGCGCACGACCCGTTCGGCGACCATGCGCATCGCGGTGTCCAGGTCGAGTTCGCCCCACTCGCTCGCGTACGGCGCCCGGTACAGGACCCGGTCGCGGCGGGCCGAACCCGTGGTCAGCTGAAGCGTGGCCGAACCCTTGGGACACAACCGGCCACGGCTGATCGGGGAGTCCGGGTCGCCCTCGACCTGGACCACCCGTTCGTCCTTGACGTAGACCTGCTGCCCGCAGCCCACCGCGCAGTACGGGCACACCGAACGCACCACCCGATCGGCGTCGGCGATCCGCGGCCGCAGCTCGGCGGTCGCGGCCGAACGCGCCGCCGCGCCGCGGCCGAGCCGATCGGCTCCGACGACTTGGCGCCGCACCGGCCAGTCGCGCCACCACGCACGTGGGTCCACGTCAGCTCCTCGCCGGGTCCGGGCCATCGACGCGAGGCGACTACCCGGGGTGACGGCAGGCATGCGCCGCGGTTGGGCCGAATGGGGCCGGGTCGGGGGAGCGCGGCGTCAGCCGGCGCCGGGGAGGCGTACGCGGAGTTCGTCCCCGTCCACCCGCGTCTCGAAGACCGGCTGCGGGGCCGTCGCGGGACCGTGCACGACCTCTCCGGTGCGCAACTCGAACACGCTGTCGTGCCAGGGGCAGGTCACCCGACCGTCACGGACCTCGCCCTCGGACAGGGGACCGGACAGATGCGCGCAACGATCGGCCAGGACGTCGACCCGATCCCTGCCTCGTACCACCAACACCGGCGTCTCGCCGACGAATCGGCGCACCGGCGTGCCGAGCGGCAACGCGGACAACAGGCCGATCGGGTGCCACCGCGACCCGTCGCCCACCACGTGGGGCACCTGTTCCGCGTGGTTGACGCCGGTGGCCTGCCGGTAGGCCAGATGCCCGCCGAGCAGGCCGCCGGCGCCCACGGCGGTCAGCCCGGCCAGGGCCAACAGGCGCCCGCGGATCGGCCGTTTGCGCAGGCGTGCCCACAGGGACGCGGCGTAGAGCCCGACGGCGGCCGAGTTGGCGGTGGCGTGGACCAGGCCGACGCGCTGCTGCTGCTCGTGGGTCTGCGCCCAGTCGATTGCCCCGGCCGCGGCGGCGGGCAGCGCGGCGCCCAGACCGACGGTGATCAGGACGCCCGACGCGGGGCCGGTGCCCGGTACGAAGTCCAGCACCGAGGCGGAGAGCCAGGCGCCGATGGGCACCTGTACCAGCAGCGGGTGTACGGGGTGTCCGATGGGGACCCCGTGTGCGATGTCCCGAATCCTGCCCTCGGGCACCCGCCCGACGAGGCCGCGCAGCAGGGAGGCGGGCCGATCGAGGCCCCGGGCCTGCTCCAGTCGGGTGGTGATCGCCGTTGACATTCTCATGTCCGGCCGCTGCCCCCGGATCGCCACACCATGTCCGGCAGGCGGATGAACGGCGGGCGGGGCGAGGACGGGTACGCCCATCGACGACCCGATCCTCGCGCCCGCCGCACTGCCGTCGTTGTGCGTGCGCCGCCCGGCTCAGGCCGTGATGACCTTGTGGTCGGCGCCGCCGCCGATCGAAATCTTGCGCGGCTTGGCGCGCTCGGCGATCGGGATCCTCAGCGTCAGCACGCCGCTTTCGTAGTCGGCGCGGATGCGCTCGGTGTCGAGCGTGTCGGCGAGGACGATCTGCCGGGAGAAGACGCCGACGGGTCGCTCCGAGAGCTCCATCTGTACGTCCCTGCCCTTGTCGCCGTCGTTGCTCCTGGCGATCGGCTCACGCCGGGCCTTGACGGTGAGCATGTTGCGTTCGACGTCGATGTCGATCGCCTCGGGGGTGACACCGGGCAGATCGAAGACGACCACGTACTCCTCGCCGTCACGGTAGGCGTCCATGGCCATCGCCGTCGGCCGGGAAGGGGTCCCGGGCACGAGAAGCTGCTGCGCGAGCCGGTCGAGCTCGCGGAAGGGGTCGGTACGCATCAACATCGCGAAAACACCTCCGAAAGTTTCGGTCGGAAGCGCCCTGACGGGCTGCCTGAAACTGTTGTAGCATGTCGTCGAAGCGATGACAAATGAAGACGTCATCCAAAGAGTGACGGGTGATCGGGTCGTCGGATAGATGACCATGTGGAGGTCATCCGAGTGATGACGAACCGAGAGGAGTCCGATGGATACGACCGACCCTCGGCACGAACCGACCGCTCCCCCCGCCGATGTTGCCCACCGGGTGGGGCCGGCCTCCTTTTTCGCCGCCGCTGCGGCCCTGGAGGTCATCGACGAGGCCGTCCGCGGCGCGCAGGAGCACCGGGGCAAGCAGTCCGGGGCGGACGCGGATCCCCGTCGGGCGCTGGCCTCGCTCCTGCTGCTGCGCGAGATTCGCGAACGACTCGCCGGGTGGGAGACCGGACTGATCGAAACGGCCCGGGACGCCGGGGCCAGCTGGGCCGACCTGGCCGGGCCGCTGGGCGTGGCCAGCAGACAGGCGGCCGAGCGCCGCTATCTGCGCCTGCGTCCGGGGCCGGTCGGCAGCACCGGCGAGCAACGGGTCACCGCCACCCGCGAACGCCGGGCCGCCGACCGCGCCGCCACCGCCCGCGCCCGCGACAATGCCGCCGACCTGCGTCGCCTCGCGGGGCAGATCACCGCGCTCACCGACCTGCCGCCCGGCTCCCGCGCCCTGGTGGCCAGGCTCGATCGGGCGCTCGGGGCGGACGACCCCGCCGCGCTCCTTGACCCCCTCGGCGCGGCCCGCCCGCACCTGGCCGCCGCCCACCCGGATCTGGCCACCCGGATCGACGCCCTCGTGGATCCGGCGGGCGAGGGTCCGGCCGGGGCCTGACCGGGGTGGCTCAGGCGAAATCGGCGACGTGGTCGGCCGCCCAGCGGCCGTAGGTGCGGGGGGGGCGCCGCCCGTCAGGCGGGACAGGGTGGAGGTGATCTCGGGTCGGGTGTCGACGGTCGCCTCCATCAGGTCGAAGAGGGCGTGCACGAAGTCGGCGTCCATGAACGTGGCCATCCGCTCGCGCACCGACGCGGCGTCGGCCTCCTCGAAGACGAGCCGTCGACCGAGCGCCTCCCCGAGCAGCCGCACCTGGTCGGCCTGGGTCAGTGCCTCGGGGCCGGTCAATAGGTAGGCGGCCCGCGTGTCCCTCGTCGGTGGGTCCTCGTCCCGCTCGACAACGACGGTAGGACGCCATGAGGAACAGTACGTTCCGCATGGCCGCCGCCCGTCACTCGCGGGCCGGCCGGACCCGCGGGGATGAAGCGCGCGCCGATGGGGCAGCGGATCGTCCCCGCGTCGGCCGGATCCCGCAGCGCGCCGACCGAGTCGGCGAAACGGGGCGACCGGGTCCGGCTTGTGCAACCGGTAGAGACCGATGGCCTCCGCGCCGGGCCTGACGGCCGACGTCTCGGCGGACGCGCGCAACCGGCGCGGGTCGCCGTCGATCGTCCACGAGCCGTCGCCCGGAGGCCCGGTCGGGCGTTACGGCCGGTCGGGGACGCCGAGCGCGAGCAGCGCGGTGTCGTCGTCCAGACCTTCGCCGAAGCTCTCCAACAGCCCGGTGATCGCGGCGATCATCGTCTGCGCCGTCGCCGGGGCGTGCTCGGCGGCGAAGGTGAGCAGGGCGTCCTCGCCGAGCAGGTTCTCGCGCGTGGCGCCGGTGCGGGCCTCGGTCAGGCCGTCCGTATAGAGCACGAGCGTGTCCCCCGGCGCGAGGGTGGTGTGGGCGGAGCCGAAGGCGGCGTCGGGGAAAGCACCGACGAGGAGCCCGCCGGGCGTGGGCAGGAAGTCGGCGCGACCGTCGGCCCGCACCACAAGGGCGGGGGGATGACCCCCCGAGGCCAGGTGTACGCCGGCCCGGCCGCCATCGGCATCGGGCTCGATGACCCCGAAGACGACGGTGCAGTAGCGGGGGTCGATGTCGGCGGCGTATCGCTCGTGCAGCACGGAGTTCAGTGTGGCCAGCACCGCGGTCGGCTCGGGAGTGTGCAGCGCCGCCGCCCGCAGGGTGTAGCGGGTCAGCGAGGTGACGGACGCCGCCTGTGGGCCCTTGCCGCACACGTCGCCCATGAAGAATGCCCACCGGCCCCCGCCCAGAGGGAACAGATCGTAGAAGTCGCCGCCCAAAAGGTCGGGCGAGGCGGTGAGGTAGTGACCGGCCGCCTCCAGGCCCGGCACGGCGGGCAGCGACGAGGGCACGAGGGACTGCTGGAGTACGGCGAGTGCGTCCGCCAACCGTTCCCGGTCCGCCTCGGCCTGCCGGCGGGCCTGTTCCGCCTCCAGTCGCGCGCGCTGCGCCTCGGCGCGAGCCTGCTCGGCGTCCCGGCGTCGGCGCAGCAGTTCCTGCTCGTACGCGCGCCGGTCGGAGGCGTCGAAGACGGTGGTGCGGATCAGCAGCGGCTCACCACCACTGCCGTGCTTGACCACCGAGGAGACCAGCACCGGCAGGCGACGCCCGTCGGTCCCCTTCAACTCCAAGGCGACGCCGCGGAGTTCGCCCTGCATGCGCAGCAGCGGCGCGAAATGCGTTTCGTGGTAGAGCTTCCCGCCCACGGTGAGCAGATCGGGGAAACGCAGCCGGCCGACCACCTTGTCGCGGTCCATGCCGAGCCAGTCCAGCAGGGTGGCGTTGATCTTGGCGACGGTGCCGTCCATCAGCGTCGACAGATAGCCGCACGGCGCCGCCTCGTACAACTCCTCGGCACTGTCCTCGAGCAGCGCGGTGAACGCCGCGTCGGTGTCCCCGCCCTGCGCGGGATCCGGTTCGTCGCCGGAGCGGCACATCACCGGTGGGCTGCCAGAAAGCCGAGTATCGCCTCGGCGGTAGCCTCCGGCGCGCTCAACTGCGGGCAGTGCCCGGTGGCATCGAGCGTGACGAGGCGCGAGGAGGGGATCGCGGCGTGCACGTACGCCCCGACCTCCCGGGGCGCGATCACGTCCTGCGAGCACTCGAGGACGAGGGTCGGCACCGTGACGTCGGGCAGGTCCGCGCGGCTGTCGGACAGGAATGTGGTGTGGGCGAAGACCGCGGCGATGTCGGGGTCGGTGGCACAGAAGCTGTTGGTCAGCTCCTGCCCCAGTTCCGGCCGCTCCGGGTTGCCCATGATCACCGGAGCCATCGTGGACGACCAGCCCAGGTAGTTCGACTCCAGCGAGGCGAGCAGCTCGTCGATGTCCTCGGCGGTGAAGCCGCCCCGATAGTCTCCGTCGTCGATGTAGCGGGGTGAGGGGGCGACCATCACCAATGCCCCGATGCGCTTCGGCGCCATCCGTGCGGCGAGTATGCCCACCATGGCGCTCACCGAATGCCCGACGAACACCACGTCCTCGACATCCAGCTCGTCGCAGATCTCCACCACGTCTCGGGCGTAGCCCGCGAGCGAGGAGTAGCGTTCCCGGCTGAAGGCCGACAGGTCCGAACCTCCCGAGCCGACGTAGTCGAACAACACCACCCGATACCGCTCCGCCAACGCCGGTACGACCAGCCGCCACATGTTCTGATCACAGCCGAACCCGTGTGCGAGAAGCAGTATCGGCCCGTCGGGGGGCCCGACGGCCGTCACGTTGTTCCTGCTGCGAACATCCATACGGTCCAGTGTCTCACCGGCACACGGGCCCCCGGTCGCACGCCTCGCCAAAGGGCCCGTGTCACCGTGTGTGCCGGTGCCCTCGCGGCGCGGTCGGGGCCGCGGTGGGGGTCAAAGGACCTCCCGCAGGCGCGCGGTGAACCCGGCGGGGTCGGCGACGAAGCCGGTGTGGTCGCCGGGGAAGAGCACGGGTTCGCTGCCGAGGGCGCCGGCAAGGGCTCGGGAGGCGCGGTCGCAGAGTTGTCCGGCGGAGGCCTCGCCGATGCCGACGATGATGCGCGTGGCCACCGTACGCAGTGCCGCGAGGTCCGGGCGCCAGTGCGTGGTGGGCCGCAACTCGTGGGCGAACCAGCGGAGTTCGTCGGCCTCCTCGCGCGGGGTGCGTTCCGCGCCGAACATCGTCTCGACCACGCCGTCGGGCAGCACGATGCCTGCCTGGGCCAGGAACCCGGTCCAGGCGCCGGTGACGTCGCCGCGCAGGCGGGTGGCGATGATGTCGTCGGTGCCGGCGTGGAGGTGCTCGCGGTCGTCGAGGAGCTCGACGAGCGGGGGTTCGTGGGCGACGACGGTGTGCACACAGTCGGGGTGGGCGCCGGCCAGGGCCAGGGCGGTGACGGCTCCGCCGCTGGAGCCCAGGACGGCGGCCGGGCCGAGGTCGAGCCGGCCGATGAGCCGGGCCAGGTCGGCGGCACGCAGTTCCGGGGTGGAGTCCTGGTCGGGATCCTCGAGGGGGCTGCGGTTGATGCCCCTGGGGTCGGTGGTGAGCACGGTGTGGTCGGCGGCGAGCAGGTCGGCCAGTGGCGCGAAGGCGGCGGCGTCCATCGGGGCGCCGACGAGCGCGATCAGCGGGCCGCTGCCGCGTACCTCGTAGTGCAGGCGCGCGCCGGGGACGTCGAGGGTGCCGGTGGTGACGGAAACGTTCGTGGTCATGGGTCCTCCTCGGACGGGGAGGCGGTCGTTCCGCCTCCTCACCATGACGACGAACGGGAACCGGCCCGATCGACAGGGGCGTCGAGAATTCCTGTGCCGCGCGGTCTTCAGGCGGGGTGGCCCGGGTGCAGGTCGCGCACGGCGGAGAACATCAGTGGGACATGGTCCTCACGCGGAGGGCCGGCGTCGTCGGTGCCGGCGTCGGGTTCGATGGGGGCGAGCACGAATCCGGTGTGGTCGCCGAGCCGATCCAGACGGTGCAGGACCGTGCCGACGATGCGTACCGGGCAGTCGGTCAACAGCGGCACCCCGGCCGGACCGGGTTCCCAGGCGCAGTGGGCGAACTTGTCGACGTGGTCCCCGGTGCGCTCCCCGAACAGCGCGGCCAGCGCGTGCCGGCGCTCTCCCAGTGCGTGGACGGCCAGTACCGGCGAGGCGAGCGCGATCCGATGCGTGTGGTTGACGGCGGACACGCACACCAGGAATCGCACCGGCTCCATGCCGCACTGCGACGCGAACCCCACCAGGCATCCGGATCGTTCGCCGGTGACGGGATGGACCGCCGTCACGACGAACATGGGGTAGTCCAGCGTGTCCGCGAATCGTTCGAACAACACCGGGGTTCTCCCTAGGGACGGCGGGCCAGCAGGTGGGTGTCGAGGAAGCCTCGTTCGGTGGCGGGGTCGTGGAGGAGCTGGGCGAACGGGACGAGTCCGGCCTCGGTCAGCAGCTCGGCGAGGCGGTCCGCCGGCCAGCTGTAGGCGGGCGCCACCTTGTGGTCGAAGCGGATCGGCTCCGGCCCGTCGGTCCCGAAGCACGAGACCAGGAGCAGGCCGCCCGGTGCCAGGGCCCGTACCTGCTCGGCGAGCAGCGCGGGCAGTTCGTCGGGCGGGGTGTGGATCATCGAGTAGTGGGCCAGTATCCCGCCGAGCGCGGCGTCCTCGACCGGCAGCGCCTCCATCCGCGCCTCGTCGAAGCGCAGCGTCGGATGCGCCCGCCGGGCGTGTTCGACCATGGCCGGGGAGAGGTCGAGCCCGAAGGCGTCCAGCCCCAGTTCGTGCAGCATGGCCGTCAGATGTCCCGGCCCGCACCCGACGTCGGCCACCCGTGGGTTGCCCGTCCCGCGCACCAACTCGGCGAAGGTGCCGATCATGTTCCGCGAGAACGGATGTGTCTCCAACCGATCGGCGAACAGCGACGCGTACAACTCGACGACGCCGTCATAGGCCACCCTGGTCTCGTCCCGGTGCTCCGTCACGGAAAGGCAAGCTAGCATCACGCGCGCCGCTCCGGGCGAGAGCACACGGCGAGGCGGAAGGCTGCCCGACGGTATCGTCCGGTTTTCCGTCGCTCTCGCCGGGCACCGGCCCTGCCATGGTGAAAATCGGCTACACGATGATGACCGAGCAGGCCGGTCCCAAGGATCTGGTCGAGCACGTGGTGCATGCCGAGCGGGTCGGATTCGACTTCTCGGTGACGTCGGACCACTACTTTCCGTGGCTCGACGTCCAGGGGCACGCGCCGCATGCGTGGACCGTGCTGGGCGCCGCGGCGCGGGCCACCTCGACGATTCCGTTGATGACGTACGTGACCTGTCCGACCATGCGCTACCACCCGGCGATCGTGGCGCAGCAGGCGGCCACGCTCCAGCTGTTGTCGGACGGGCGGTTCCGGCTCGGGTTGGGCTCCGGCGAAAACCTCAACGAGCATGTGGTGGGCGGCGGTTGGCCCGCCGTGGACGTGCGGCAGGAGATGTTGGCCGAGGCCGTGGAGATCATCCGCGCGTTGTTCGCGGGCGGCTACGTCGATCACCACGGCACACACTACGACGTGGAGTCCGCGAAGTTGTGGGACCTGCCCGAGTGGCCGCCGCCGATCGGGATCGCGGTTTCCGGCGAGCAGAGTTGTGCGCTCGCCGGTCGGTCGGCCGACCTGGTCATCGCGACCGAGCCGGACGCGGAGCTACTGGCCGGGTTCGACCGGCACGGCGGTGCGGGCAAGCCGCGGGTGGGGCAGGTTCCGGTGTGCTGGGACCCCGATCGGGACGCGGCGATCCGGCGCGCGCACGAGCAGTTCCGCTGGTTCGGCGGGGGTTGGAAGGTCAACTCGGAACTGCCGGGTACGGCGGGCTTCGCGGGCGCGACGCGGTTCGTGCGGCCGGAGGACGTGGCCGAGGCGATCCCGTGCGGGGACGACGTGGACACGTTCGTCGAGGCGGTGCGCCCCTACGTCGAGGCCGGGTTCACCGAGGTCGCCCTCATCCAGGTCGGCGGCGATACGCAGCACGAGTTCCTGGACTGGGCCCGCGACAGGCTGCTCCCGGCACTGCGCGAACTGTGAACCGCGCTTGGGTGCTTTCGGCCCGGAGTGGAATCGCCATCGGGGGGAAGCAGTCGATCGCGACGCCGACGTCCGGTGTCGCGTGACCATCCGCCCGGTGACTCGAGACGCCCGGAGAGCGCGCCCCCCGCGTCCCCCGGGCGACTCGTTCGGGCGGGGTCGCGAACCCAGAGGGCGAGGAGCTTCCCGGTGATCACTCTCGGCGTCGAGGAGGAATACCTCCTCGTCGATCACGACAGCGGTCTGCCCGTCCCGCGTTCGCCGGCGGTGCGCGCGGCGGCGGGATTGCAGGCCGCGCTGGACGACGACGAGGTGCAGCCGGAGCTGCTCCAGGTACAGGTCGAGGTCGCCACGCCCGTGTGTGAGACGCTCGACGAGATCGGCGGCCACCTGCTGCGCCTGCGCCACGCGGTGGCCGAGGCCGCGGAGCAGTGCGGATGCCGGCTCGCCGCGGTCGGCACCGCGCCCTTCGCGCCGGACGGGCCGATACCCGTCACCGACAAGGAGCGCTACCGGTCCCTGCACGTCGACGCGGCGCGCCTGGTGGACGAGGCGTTGATGAGCGGGATGCACGTACATGTGGCCATACCCGATCGTGGGGCGGGCGTCGCCGTGCTCAACCGGATCCGCCCCTGGTTGTCGGTGCTGCTCGCGATGTCGGCGAACTCCCCGCTGTGGCACGGGGACGACACCGGATTCGCCAGTTGGCGCACGCTGGTCTTCGGGCGCTGGCCGGTCACCGGTATGCCGCCCCGGTTTCGGGACGCGAACGACTACGATCGGCGGCTGGACGGGCTCACCCGTGCCGGAGCACTGGCCGATCGGGGCCGGGTGTACTGGTCGGCGCGGCTGTCGGAGCGGTTCCCGACCGTCGAGGTGCGGGCCATGGACGTGCAGTTGCGCGCCGACGACGCGGTGCTGCTCGCGGGGCTCGTGCGCGCGCTGGTGGCCACGGCGCTGCGCGAGCACGCGGACGGCCGCCCGGAACTCGCTCTCGCGCCCGAACTCCTGGACGCGGCCGTCTGGCAGGCGGCCCGCCACGGCCTGTCCGGCACCCTGATCGCCCCCGAAGACGGCCGCCCGCGACCGGCCACCGAGGTCGTCGCCGCGCTGCTCGCGCACGTGGGACCGGAATTGGATCGGGCGGGCGACACCCGGCGGGTGAACTCCCTGGCCGGGCGGCTCCTGCGCGAGGGCACCGGCGCCGAACTGCAGCGCCGAGCGCTTGCGGCGGCAGGGCGTCCGGGCCTGACGCGCATGATCACCGCACATACGGCCGGCCTGTCCCTGGACGAGACGCACGCGTGAGACCCACGGCCCGCTGCCGCGGCAGCGGGCCGTGGCCGGTCACGGTCGGACGGGCAGGGCGAGCGGGGAGAACAGGTGTGCCATGTTCGTGATGGCCAGGATGCGCCGGAGCCGGTCGCCGGGCGCGAGGGCGAGTTCGACCCGCACGTCGGCGGCCTTGGTCCGCGCGTGCAACAGGACGTGGAGCGCGGTGCTGTCGCAGAAGGTCACCCCTCGCATGTCCACGTCGACGCGGCATGCCCCGTGATCCAGCGCGGTGTCGAGGGCGGAGCGCAGCAGCGGCGCGGTGTCGATGTCGATTTCCCCGCTGACGCGCAGCAGCACACGATCGCCGTGCGGCATGACCCGTACGCGCAGGTGTGTGGCCGTTTCCCGATGGCGACGGCCGGGGCGACGCGCCGTCGCGGCGGAAGCCGGGCGACGGCTGCGGGGTCGGCGTGAAGACATGGATGTTCCCTCACACGTCTGACAGGTGGGAACCGGTCGCAAGCGCGAAACGGGGGCGATGGGGACCGAGCCGGGTCGATCCTTCGCGTCAAGGATCCGACGCGAGCCAACATGCGTCAAGTTATTCAGGAACTCTATTTCAGGTATCGTGTTGCCGGAATGAATGACCTTACGATGGGCCTCATGAGTGATGCGGACGCGTCCCGACCGTCGTGGACGTTTTTCACCAGCCATGCCCGTGTGCTCTCGGTGATCGCCCGGGATCCCGAGGCGAGGGTGCGCGACATCGCGGCCGTGTGCCTGCTGACCGAGCGCGCCGTCCAGGGCATCCTGGCGGACCTGGAGGCCGGCGGGTATCTGACCCGGCAGCGCAACGGACGGCGTAATACGTACCGGGTCGTGCCCGGAACGGAGGTGCGGCATCCGGCGGACCGGGGCCGGGCCGTCGCCGACGCGCTCGACCTGCCGGTGGAGTCATTCCCTGGCGGGTCCGGCACATCGGCCCCTTCCGGCGGCTCCGGCGCGCCCGGCTCCGGGGTGCCCGGGGATCGTGACTCGCCCGGCGACCACGGCGGGTACGTCGACCGTGAAGCGCCGGGGCGCGCGGACGAGGGGCCCTTCGAGCACGAGGCGCATTGACGATCGCCGGCGGGCACGACTCGGCGTCCGCCGTCGCCGTAACGCCTGAAACGCGCGGCTGCGGGCATGCGCATGGTTCGAACGATTCGGACCCCGAACATGTGCTGCCGAAGGGACTGCGTGAGATGAGCGATCCGCTTGCCCTACCGTTCGTCGTCGAGGCCGAGGACGGCGAACTCGACCCCAACCAGGCGCCCATGGGCGCGACGGTACGAGTACCGGGGTACGCCGGGATGGCCGCCGGCGACGTCGTCACGGTGCGCTGGGAGAGTTGCGACGGGGCCGTGTTCGAGGAGTCCGCCCCCGTCCCCGGCAAGGGTGTCGGACACCCGGTGGTCTTCCGGATCCCCGCCTGCGAGCTGCTGCCCCACATCGGCTCCCGGATTCGGTTGAGCTACGACGTCGACGGCGCCGCCTCCGCACCGCGGCGCACCTCCGACGTCGTGCTCCTGCGCGTCGACCTCCGGGAACGGTTGTTCCCCACCGCTTGATGCTCATGATCTCGGCCTGGTTCGGCGGGGCTCGCGCCGCCGGGTGGAGCCCGGCGGGGGTTTGGAGACACGCGCTACGATCCGCCGGGAAGGGCGGTGGGACTTTCGTGGCGATGGTCTATGCGGACGGGGTGCTCCGAGTCGAGCGGCTCGGGCCGCCCTCGGTGGTGCGGTTGGCGGGGGAGGTCGACGCGGACAACTGTGTGCACGTACGTTCCGCGTTGGACGCCCAGCGGGCCGGTTACGCGGGGGATGTGTGTGTGGACGCGGCGTTCCTGGAGTTCATCGACGTGGCGGGGGTGCGGGCCTTGGTGGAGACGGCGGGGCGCATGCCTTCGGGCCTGTCGGTGGTCGTACGCTCGGCTTCGGCGCAATTGTGCGACCTGGTGACCCTCGCGGGCTGGGACGGGGCGCCCGGGCTGGTGCTGGAGAAGGCGGTGCGGCGATGACCGTTCGCGTACCGGATGTGTTCCGTCACGATGCCCTTCTCTATGCCGGTCTCGACGACTTCGTCGACCGCACGGCCACGTTCGTCCGCGCGGGCCTCGAAGCGGACGAGGCCGTCGCCGTCGCGGTGATCGAGCCCCGCGCCGGCGCGCTGCGCAAGGAATTGGCCGCCGACGCCGAGCACGTCACCTGGATCGACATGGAACGTGTGGGCCGCAACCCCGCGCGGATCATCCCCGCCTGGCGCCAATGGACCCACGACCAGGGCACCCGGGCGTTCCGCGGGATCGGCGAACCCATCTGGGCGGGCCGCTCCGAGGACGAACTCGTCGAATGCCGCCACCACGAATCCCTGCTCAACCTCGCGTTCGACGGCGTGCCGTGGCAACTCCTGTGTCCCTACGACGTCACCACCCTCGCTCCCTCGGTCATCGACGCCGTCCGGCACTCCCACCCCCGCGTCCTCGACGCCGGCGCCGAACACCGGCACGCCCACCCCGGTCCGGCCCACTACGCCGCGACACTGACCGGACCGCCGCTTCCGGACGCTCCGGAGCACGCCGAACACCTCGCCTTCGCCGCCGGGGAACTCGCGCGCGTGCGCGCCTTCGTCCGCGGTCGGCTGGGCGAGGCTCCTCGGGCGTATGTCGGACACGCCCTGTTGGTCGTCACCGAGATCGCCGGCAACAGCATCATCCACGGCGGCGGACACGGCGAGGTCAGCCTGTGGGACGAGGGCACGACACTGGTGTGCGAGATCCGCGACGCGGGCAGGGTCGACGACCCGCTGGCCGGACGGCACATCCCGCACCCGGACGTCGAGGGCGGACGCGGCCTGTGGATCGCCAACCAGCTCTGCGACCTGGTCCAGATCCGTTCCACCGAATCCGGCACGACCGTGCGGCTGCGCCTGAACCACGACCGGTAGCGGGTGCGCCGCGGCGTGGGTGTGACCACCGACTCACTCGAATGGGTGTACTGGTCAACGATCCGGGTAGGGGGCTCGTGCCGATTCGACGACCCCAAGGAGCCGAGATGACCTTGTCCACGGTGAGCGTGTCGACCTCCGCCGACTCCGGGAGCGCCGCGCCGGAGGGTGGGACGGTCGGCGGTCTCCCGCGGATCGAGGATCCGACGGCGGTGGGAGCGGTCGACGCGCGCGCGATGTCGAAGGTGTTGTTCGTGCGGCTGAAGGCGCTGGAGGAGGGCACGCACGAGTACCAATACGTGCGCAACACCCTGGTGGAGCTGAACCTGCCGCTGGTGCGGTACGTCGCCGGCCGGTTCCGCTCGCGTCCCGAGAGCACCGAGGAGATGGTCCAGACCGGGACGATCGGGCTGATCAAGGCCATCGACCGGTTCGATCCCGCGCGCGGGGTCGAGTTCCCCACGTTCGCGATCCCGACCATCTCCGGCGAGATCAAGCGCTTCTTCCGCGACACGTCGTGGTCGGTCCACGTGCCGCGCCGTCTCCAGGAACTGCGCCTGGAACTGGCTCGGGCCCGCGAGGCGTTCACGACCGAACACGATCGGGAGCCCACCTCCGCCGAACTCGCGGAGCGGCTGGGCGTGAGCGTGGAGGAGGTCGACGAGGGCCTGATCGCCTCCGCCGCCTACTCCACCGTGTCCCTCGACGCCCCCGCCCCCGACGACGAGGGGTCCGCGCCGGCACTGGCCGGCCGGGCGGCGTTCGTCGAGCCCGGCTATGCGATGACGGAGAACCTGGTCGCCCTCAAGCCGCTGATCGCCGCGCTCGGCCCGCGCGATCGAGAGATCCTGACCCTGCGCTTCGGCGAGGAGTTGACCCAGTCCGAGATCGGCGAGCGCCTCGGCATCTCCCAGATGCACGTCTCCCGGCTGATCAGCCGGACCGTCGCGACCCTGCGCACCCAGCTCCTGGCCGACTGAACCGCGGGGCGGTCGCCGGGGGGCGGGTACTTTCGCCGCCCACCCGGCGCTGCCCGGCGCGGCCCCGCCAAGGTCCGCCGGACAGGGCCCACTAGGGCCTGTTCTGAGTTCGGATCACGATCGGGTCATTCCGGCCTCGGCGTCCGGGGAAATGCGGTAGACCGGACGGCATGACCCGGGGTGATC
>NZ_JBIRUB010000034.1:0-66315 GCF_044334985.1 Embleya sp. NPDC020630 | reverse complement strand
GCGCGCGGTCTGCTCCGCAGACACGACGCGCGACCCTACGGGTCGCAAGAAGTGTTGGTTGGAAGTGACTCCGTCACATCCAACCAACACGCAATCGCTACGCGATTGCCCACCGTGCCGGACACCTCCGACTGCCGACCTCATCACTCGGGAACTGCGCTGGCAGCACCGGGGTTTGCATCCGGGGCTGCGCTCATTCCGGGGCTGGAGGGGCCGGGAACCGATCCCCGGGAGCAAACCAACACCCCGCCACATCACGCGACTTGGAACCAACACCGCCAACCAACATTGGAAACAGGCGACTTCACCATCGGGCCGGCCACTTCCAATATAGGTGCACACCACGCCACGGCCAAGGTCTGCATCAAAACCTGAACCGGGTACGATCCGGGGAAATCCACGGACCCCACCCGGACACCGAACCCGGCCCGCTCCGCGGCCCCACCACCACACCCGGCGAACGAACCGGCACCGACCCGCAGCACGTATCGAACCAGCCTTCACCGGCCACCACAAGGCCCGCGCCGGCAACCGCCACAAGATCCGACAAGCCACCCAGACGCCCTCCTGCGGCCCTCACACCCAGACCCGCCACACAACCACCCAACCGACCGACACAACACCACATAGCGCCATCGACAGGCTCAGACGTCAGACCGACAACCCCACCTGAAAGTCGTAAGGAAAACCAGACAGGAAAACTCGACAGGCCCCACAGCAGCGACAACCGGTTCGCCTCAACCGCGGCCAGGACCCGCCGATCGGACGCCCCAGGCCTCACCCGCCGAAACAAGCCCGCCCCCCGGCCACAGGTTTTCCCAACGGAACCGACCACCCGTCCCAAATCCTGCAAAACCACAGGCCACAAGCCAGACCAAAGCCGAACAAGACGCAAAACCCAGGCCATGCACCCAAGATCCAAAATCCCAGATCTTGCAAACACACTGCTCAACACATGATCAACCGACAAGAACTTTCAAAACAGCCGGGACGGAGCAGGCTGAATCGTCGGGGTCAGGTGACCGAGCGGTTCACCAACGCGCTGGAGCGGTTGGGATCGGATCTGCCCTACGTGCGCTGCGGCGGGGTGTTCGCGTTGGAGCAGATCGTCCAGGACGCCCCGGAACAGACGGACCACATCACGCGGATCCTCGTCGCGTTCCTCCGCGACCGCGCCCCCGCCACCGGAGCGGACGACGCGCCCGACCATCCCGCCCCGGACGTGCAGACCGCACTGGGCGCCCTCGCACTCCTGAAACCCGCCGGGTCCCTGGTGGACCTGTCCCACCTCCACCTGCGCGGCGCCAACCTGGCCGGCGCGCACCTGAACAGCGCGAACCTGGCCGGCGCACATTTGCACGGCGCGGACCTGCGCGGCGCGGACCTGAACCACACGAACCTGCGCGGCGCGGACCTGGACGGCACGAACTTGGCCGGCGCACATTTGCACGGCGCGGAGCTGCGCGGCGCGAACCTGACCCGCGCGGACCTGACCCGCGCAAACCTGCACCGCGCGAACATGACCGATGCGAACCTGCCCGACGCGAACCTGCACCGCGCGGACCTGACCCGCGCGAAGCTGGCCGGCGCAAACCTGAACAGCGCGAACCTACCCGGCGCGGACCTGCGCGGCGCGAACCTAGCGGGCGCGAACCTGACGAACGCGTGGCTGAACGACGCGGACCTGACCGACGCGAACCTGACGAATACGCGCCTACCCTCGCGGACCTGACCGGGTCGATCGGACGGTGGGGTGTGGCGGTGTTCGTCGGGTGGCGGATTGCTCGAACGCCCGCGCCGCCGGCGGCGGCCGGGTGAGGATGTGGGCTCCGTCTACCGCGAGGGGGCCCGGCGTGGCCGAGCACATCGAGGACCGGGAGCACGACGAGACCGGGCCGACCTGCGGGGGGCGGTGTCCGTTAGGCGCGCGGTCGTCGCACGAGTGCGACGGGCCGGTCGACGACGCGGACGAGTTGCTCCTGGGGTGGGTGGCCGCGTGCGGCGGCGCCGAGGACAGCGCGCTCGGCTGCGCCGTGCACCTGGGCGAGGTCCTGGTGGTGTGGGACCCCGGGGAGTGGCACGGCATCTCCTCGCACGGCTCCCCCGACGACACCGCGACGGTGGCGCGGGCCGCCGAGCGGGTCACGGCCGAGATCGCGGACCGGCGGTGGATCGTCGCCGGCGACCCGGACGACGACACGCCCCGCCCGACCGGCCGGGACGAGTTGGTGCGGGCGGTGCGGGCCGCGCGCGGGGACGACCCGAACCGCTAGCCGGCCGGGTCGGTCGGGGCCGGCCGGGCGGGCCACCGCTCGCCAGCCAGCGCCCGCTCCACCAGGCCCACGACGCGCTCGGCGACCGCGGCGCGGGAACCCTCGTGCTCGTACATCCGCAGTGTGGTTCGGCACGAGAACGCGCGACTCGGCCGTGCGTTGCGTACGCCTCGCACGGTCACCTCCCGACGGCGACCGATGAACACGATTCGGTCACTCGCGGGTGTCGACGGGATCGGCGATGGCACGTTGGGACGCGGCGCTGTGGGGGCGCCGGTCCGGGGAGGTGGGTGGTCGTGCGGGTGTTGGCGGGGCGGTACGAGTTGGTGCGGTTCGTGGGCCGGGGCGGGATGGGGGAGGTGTGGGAGGGCCGCGACCGGGTGATCGCGCGGCGGGTCGCGGTCAAACTGCTGCCGCACGCGCCGGGGGACACGGCCGGGGCGGCGTTGTTCCTGCGCGAGGCCCGCACGGCCGGGGCCCTGCACCATCCGGGGGTGGTGACGGTGCACGATCTGGGCCGGGACGAGTCGGACGGGTCGTTGTTCCTGGTGATGGAGTTCGTCGAGGGCCGGGATCTGGCGACGGTGTTGTGCGAGGACGGGCCGCCGCCGGTCGACGTCGCCGTCGAGTGGGCCGGGCAGGTCGCCGCGGCGCTGTCCCGGGCGCACGCCGCGGGGATCGTCCACCGGGACCTGAAGCCCGCGAACCTGATGCTCTCGACGGACGGGCGCATCAAGGTCCTCGACTTCGGGATCGCCCGGTTCGTGGAATCCACGCATCGGTCCAGCAAGGTCATCGGCACCCTGGCCTACATGCCCCCGGAACGATTGGACGAACACCCCGGCGACGCCCGCTCGGACCTGTACTCCCTGGGCTGCGTCCTGAACGAACTCCTCACCGGCACGGTGCCGTTCGAGGCCACCAGCCCCGTGGCGATGATGAACGCCCACCTCCGCAGGACCCCCGACCGGCCCGGCGAACACCGCGCGGGTGTACCCGCCCGGCTCGACGACCTCGTCCTCGCCCTGCTCGCCAAGGACCCCGACGACCGACCCGCCACCGCCGACGAGCTACACACACGCCTACGCGACATCCACACGCCCGACCGGGTCGCATCCGAACCCCCGGTCCCGCCGGACGGCCTGCCGGCGGCGGTGACCCCCGCCGCACCCGACCCCCACCCCGAGCCGGACCCGGAACCGACGCCACACGAACCACACACCGACACCGCCCTCGCACAGGCACCCACACGCACCCGGGCACCCACCCCGCCACCGCCCCCGCCCACACCGGCCGGCGAACCGGTCGACGGCACACCGACCGCCGCCCCCGAACCGGCACCCGCCACCGCTCGACGCGACACCGGCGTCGGCGGGGACGGGGCGGGGCCCGCCTCGCTCGGGCGACGCCGGTTCCTGTGGATCGCCGCCGGAACCGCGGCCGCCGCCACAACCGGCATCACCATCGCCCTCACCCACACCGGCGACGACACGGCGGCGCACCGGACGAACCCGTCCGCCGGCCCGCGGACACCACCGGCGACGTCGCCTCCCGGAACCGCCGCGGTCGCCGCGACCGTCCGACCATGGCGCTTCACCACCGGCGAAAGGGTCTATACGTCTCCGGCCGTGGTGGGCGGCGTGGTGTACATCGGCGGCTACGACAAGAACGTGTACGCCCTCGACGCCGCCACCGGCACCAGGAAATGGTCGTTCGCCACCGGCGACGCGGTCTATTCCTCCCCGGCCGTGGTCGGCGGCGTGGTGTACATCGGCAGCTACGACAAGAACGTGTACGCCCTCGACACCGCAACGGGCACCAGGAAATGGTCCTACACCACCGGCGACTTCGTCGTCTCGTCCCCGGCGGTGGTGGACGGGGTGGTGTACGTCGGCAGCAGGGACAAGAACGTGTACGCCCTCGACGCCGCCACCGGCACCAGGAAATGGGTCTACACCACCGGCGGCTGGGTCGATTCGTCCCCGGCCGTGGCGGACGGCGTGGTGTATGTCGGCAGCAGGGACCACAGCGTGTACGCCCTCGACGCCGCCACCGGAACATACAAATGGTCGTTCGCCACCGGCGACTGGGTCGATTCGTCCCCCACGGTGGCGGACGGCGTGGTGTACATCGGCGGCAGGGACCACAGCGTGTACGCCCTCGACGCCGCCACGGGCAACAGGAGATGGTCCTACACCACCGGCGACCCGGTCGATTCGTCCCCGACCGTGGCCGACGGCGTGGTCTACATCGGCAGCTACGACAAAAGCGTGTACGCCCTCGACGCCGCCACGGGCACCGGCAAGTGGTCCTACAGCACCGGCGACATCGTCGATTCGTCCCCGACCGTGGCCGGCGGCGTGGTGTACGTCGGCAGCAGGGACAGGAACATGTACGCCCTCGACGCCGCGACCGGCACCAGGAAATGGGGCTACACCACCGGCGACTGGGTCGATTCGTCCCCCACGGTGGCGGACGGCGTGGTGTACGTCAGCGGCAGGGACCACAGCGTGTACGCCCTCGACGCCGCCACCGGCGCGGGGCCGGCGACGTAGACGGCGACGGCCCGCATCTCCCCGACGGCGTCGGACCATCCCGTGCCACTCCCCCCGGGGTCCCACACCACCGGGGACGACCTCGTGCATGCAGCGCGCGGCGTGAGGGGATGATCCGAACCGCTAGTCGGGCGGGTCTGTCGGGCGCGGCCTGGCGGACCACCGCTCACCGGCCAACGCCCGCTCCACCAGGCGCACCGCGCGTTCGGCGACCGCGGCGCGGGATCCCTCGTGCTCGTACGTCCGCAGGACACCGTCCATGCCGTGCACCGGCACCGCGCCGCGCAACTCGACGCGGGCGCCGGCGTAGCCGTCCCGGGCCGCGGCGAGCGCGGCCGCGACGTGTTGTCGGGCCATCCTCGCCAGGACCAGCGGAAACGCGCGCAGCACGTCGTGGGTGCGGTAAGCGGGTGGGCACTGGTCGAACACATCTCGTGGGTGGCGAACCGCAGCGAGGCCTCGTCCGGGCCACCGTGCCGGGCCGACACGACGCGCACCACCGAACACGTCGGGGCCACCTCGCCGAGCCTCACAACCCGGCCCGAAAGTCGTAAAGCAAGACAGGAAGGCTTGGCAGGAAAACCGGATCCCATCGCTTCCGAACCGCGAAGGCGGATCGTCAGAAGGGGCTGGGTGCGGCCCGAACGACGGTGATACGCAGAACCGACTTGGAGACCTCGTAACGGATGACCACGTCGGCGACGGTGGCATCGCGACAGTCCTCGTAGCCCGCACGGGCGGGAGCGGACCCATGCCCGTACGGATCACGGGCGAGCACGCTCATGCCGCGCTCGAACGCACGCAACCGATTGGGCCCCAGGCGCCTCAGCTCGACCTCTGCGGCCGGCGCGTACGCCACCACGTAACTCACGGCGCGAACGGCGTGCCGTCGAGGTTGCGCAACCCGGAGAAGTCCCCCGCGCGCACCCGCTCCAGAACCGCACGATCCTCCGCGCGCTCCTCCGGAGTCAACGCCCACTCCAACACGATCTTCGCGTAGAGCTGATCGAACGGGGTGTTCGCGAGCTGCTCCTCGAACTCCACACGCTCCTCCGGCCCCAACCGCTCACGAATCTCCGCGATCGTCGCGGGCCTGCCCTCCACCGCCATCACGCCTCCCGAGTCGGTCGATTCCTCCAGTCTGCCCGCTCCACCCGCTCCGTGTCCGGCCCTCCACTTGAATCCGCGAAGCCGAAGTCGGTGAAAGCCTCGCCCGAAGCGCTCGGACGGGTCCGGACGTAACCTGATGGCTCCTTCCGATCAGTGCGCCTATGGTCGGCGGCATGACACACGAGCCCGCAGACCCGGAGACCATGACACCCGAGATGGCCGCCCAGGTCCGCGTATGGCGCGTCGACGAGGAGTACACCTTCCGCGCCGTCGCCCAGGCCGCGACCGACCTGTGGGGCTCCGCCTGGGGCAGCAACCAGATCTACGGCATCGAACTGTGCACCGCCGCAGCCGAAATGCTCGGAGAAGACCCCCACACCGACGCCTGGAACTGACGCCCACCCGCCCGACCTCCGACCGAACAGAACCCACGCCAGGAGGGCGGGGGTATCCGATGTCGGAAGCCGATGTGCAACGCAGAGGGGGCATCGGCGTCGCCCCCAACGCCCACGCCTACGGGTTCCGGGTGGCTTCGATGATGTTCGGGGCGGAGGCCAGACGCAGTTGCGCGGGCACGGGACTCGCCGGGCCGGGCGTGGTGTAGCCCAGGACCACGACCCGAAGGCACGTCCCGTCCGGGTACCAGCCGTCCGTGTCCCGCCACACCGGCTCCGCGTACTCCGGCTCCAACAGGCCGACCTCGCCGTTCGGCATCTCGACCATCATCCCGAAGGGACGGTGACGGACCACGACCGCCTCCACCACCGCGCCCCGCGAGTACCCACCCGCCATCCGGTCCCCCAGCCCTCGTCGGAATCCCTCGCCGCACACTCCGCGAACGCCGCGGGCGGCCCGGCACGTTCCCTGAAGGGAACCTCGATCGCGACACGCAGCACGTGATCACCGCATCACATGGGGATCAGCACCCTCAAGACAACCCCAACCCCCACCTATGGGTCTTCCCAACGAATTCGACCATCCATCCCAGATCCTGCAAAACCACAGACCACAGGCCAGACAAGGCCGAGCAAGACACCGAAACCCGGGCCGCGCAGCCAGAAACAGCCGGGACGGAGCACTCGTCGCGTCCGTCGACCCCTCAACGCGGGGGGTCGAGTCGTGCTCCCAGGTCTCCGGAGGCAATCACGGCGTCACGCAGCACGGTTCGTTCGTCGGTGCTCAGGAGGTCGGTGCTGTCGTTCAGAAATCTTTTCGCGTGGCCCTGGATGGCAACGACTTGCCACGGGGAGCGGAGATCGCCGGATTCGAGTAGTCCGACGAGTAGGTGCAGGGCGTCGGGGCTGTCCGGGAGGCTGGCGGCGCGTTCGGCGATGTCCTCGTCGTACGGGCCCGGTTCGGCAAAGCGTTCTCGGGTGCGGGCCGCAAGGGCGAGCCAGGTGTGGGGGTCGAGGGTTCCACGCGCGGCGAACGCCCCGGTGGCGGCCAGTGCGTGGTCGGGAACGTCGGCGTCCAGGACCGCGCCCCAGATCCGTGCGGCGTGCTCGGCTTGAGGACAGTCGGGGTCGTCCGGCACGAACCTGGGCAACAGCTCGAGCAGGTGGGACACGGCATCGGGGCCTGCGTCGTGGGCGGCGAGGGCGGTGAGGAACGTATCCGGGGCGCCGAGAAGCGCCGGGTTGGTGACCAGGGCATGGGCCACCTGGTGGCGTGCTCCGTCCGCATGGCGGCGGTGGACGGGGTCGGGGTCGGTCACGCAGAGTTCCGCGCGGAGTTCGTCGGGGTCGAGCCGCGCGAGCAGGGCGGGGCACGGTCCGGCGTGGCGCAGCCAGCTGCGTGCGGGTGAGGGTGTGCCGGGGGCCAGGGCGAGCAGGGCGTGTTGGTGGAGTTCGACCCAGTCGGGGTCGCGAGTGTGCAGGATCGGCAGGGCGTAGCCGATGATCGCGTGCGGGCGCGGGTCGGCGGCGGCGAGCATGTCGTCGAGGATGCCCGCCAGGTCTGTGGACAGGCCGGCGTGCCGGGTGCAGGTGTCGGTAATGAGGGCGTAGGCGGCTCTACTGGGTGGGTGGGAAAGGGCCGCGCCCCAGGCGTCGTCGCCGACTTCGGGCGGTTCGGAGTGTACGTCGGTGCGGTGTCGCGCGAGTTCGCGTAGCCATGTGGACATGGTCTCGCCGTCGGTGCCCGGGTCGGTGTCGACGTCTTGCGCGGCACGCAGCAGGGCGAAGGTCGTGTTGAAGAGCCCGTCGCTGTCGTGGTCGAGGGTGTCCGGATGGCGGGTGACTGCGGCGTGGCCGGCGAGGGTGGCTTGCATGAGGGCGGCCGGGGTCAGGAGGGTGCGGTGGTTGTTGTGGCGGGCGTGCAGTTCGTTGAGGTAGGCGGCGATCAAGCTGCGGTGGCGCAGGGCATCGGCCACAGTGCGGGGTGCGGCCGCCCATACCTGGTCGTCCGCGGTGACGAGTTCGCGCACAAGGCGTTGTGCGTGTTCGGTATGGTCCGGGGCCGTGTCGACGGCGGTCGCCAGGGTGCGCGCGGCGTGCTCGGGGCCGTGGGTGTTCGCGGCGGTGACGGCGTCGGTGCGCAGTTGTTCGGGTACGGCGTCGTAGGCGACCACGGTGACGATGCTCGTGTGGCGGGGGTCGGGCGGTGGGCCGCCGGTGACCGCTCGGAGGGCGGAAAGGGCGGGCTGCCACGCGGCGAGGATGCGGTCAGGCAGGAGGGCTTGCAGGTCCCAAGCATGGAGCCATTCGCCCGGTGCGCGGGCGCCGGGTTCTTGGCGTGTGAGGGCGGCGAGTTGTTCTTGTCCGGCTGCGAGTTGGTGTGTGTCGGGCGGTGGGCCGATCAGGGCGGTCAGTGCCCGGTCGAGCTCGGGTTCCCGTTCCGGGGGGCACCGATCGACGGCGGTGTGTAGGAAGGCCGCGGTGTCCTGGTGGATCTGGCCGTAGGGCATGACGCCGGGAATGACTTCGAGCGCGGTGTCCCACCAGGTGTCGGTGTCTGCTGTGCCGTCGTCGGATCCGCCGGGTGGTGGTACGTCCGCGAGGTGGGCGGCCAAGAGCCGGTCGCGGACGTCGTCGAGGGTGGTCTTGCGGCGCAGTGCGGCGGTGCGGTCGGCGAGGGACACGTGGGCGGCCGCGTCCGCGCGGGCCAGCGCGAGAATCGCGTGTGCCAGGGGGCGGGCGAAGGAGTACTCGGCGTCCTGGTCGACGCGCAGGTCGTCCACGAAGTGCAGAGCGGCTCGGTGTGGCCGGTGAGGCTGTGTCGGGGCGTCCGGCGATGGGGAGTCGATGGACGGGGGCTTGCGCTCGAGGTTGTGCATGCGGTCCAGGCAGCCCGGCAGGACGTTGCGGATGATGCTTGCCAACGAGCCGGGCGTGCCTGTGTCGTCGGGGTGGGCTGTGGTCCGCAGTGCGGCGATCAGCGCGCGGCCGGTGTGGTGGTCGAGGCGGTCGTCGGCTGCGGCGTCGACGAGCGGTTCGACCGTGGCGACCCAGGCGCCGTTGCGTGTGTCGGCCGCAACGGCGAGCGCCCAGTCCGCGGCGGCGCGAATGATCCACTGCGACCTGGCCCTCGCAACGTCGCCTTCGCCGGCGCGGGTGGCGGCGTCGTTCGCGCGTGCCGCCTGCGCGCGGACCACGACGCGGATCAGGTCCGCCATCTCCACGCCACAGCGTGCTGCGATTCGGCACGCCGCTTCACATACCTGGTCCGACTTGCGGAGCGAGTCCCAGTGCGCGCGCAACCAGTCGGCGACCGGCCCGGGATCGGTCCGGGCGATGCGGTCGAGGAAGGGCCTGGCGTCCCAGGCGTCCCCGGCCGGCAGCAAAAGCGTGTCGCGCAACAGCCCGAGCCAGCCGGGACTGTCCGCGAACGCGAAGAAGTATGTGATCGCGCGCGGGTCGGACCACGCGTGGATCTCGTACGCATGCTCCCGGGTCGGGTTCGGTTCCGCAGCCAGCGCCAGCACCCGACCGGCGCGGGCCGGCAAGGGGACAAACACTTCCCCGACCGCCAGGACGACGTCGTCGAACAGGTCGACCGCCGCCAGGTCGGACGCCGTTCCGCCGTGCACCGTACCGGACGCCCGGGAGTACAGGCTCGACCACAACCGCAGGGCCTCCGCGCCAGCGGGCGTCACCGGCAGCCCGGTCACGGACTCGGCCAGGCGCCGCGCGAGGCGGTTGCGGTACCCACCCGGGACGTCGATCTCCGCCTGCAGGCCGTCGCGCGCGTGACGCAGGCGCGTCTCCGTCCAAGGCACTGCGGGAGCGCCGTCTCGGCGGGTGGATACGGGTGGGTCGGCTGGGGCGACGCCATCAGCGTCGGAGTCGGTTTCGTTCAGGTGCGCGTCGACCGCGTCGACCATGGCCTGTGCTGCGTCCTGGATACCTGTGCTTGTCTTGTCGTCCGCGATTTTGAGGAGCAGCTCGATCGCAAGGCGACACGCGGCCTCCGCGAGAACGGCAGGCAACGCGAGGTTCTGCGGCTCCGCCAGCAGACGGCGGGCGTCGCGAAGGAGCTCCAACGCGCGCTCGCCTTCGGCTCCCTGCCGGGTGAGCGCCATCGCCAACTCGACTGAGATCTCAGCCGGTTCGCGGTCCCCGGCAGCCGCCGGGCCAGACCGCGAGACCGCATCCGCTTGTTCCATGCCCGACTTCTATCACCACCTCCCCCACCGGAGCTAAAGGGTTGAGCGTGCCGGGGGAGCCGATCGGCTCGAAGGCGACGGGCGCACGCGCGCTCAGCGCAGCGCGGTAGACGACAACGGCGCAGCGGCGGGGTGAGACGGGCCGGTGAGGGCGGCGCGGGCGGGCCGAAGGGACGCGATGGGTGATTTCGCGAGGGCGGGGCGCCTCTTTTTGGCCGCCGTCGCCTACCGCGAACACGAAGGATTCCGCGATGTGCTTTGTGGGCGCGTGGAGGCCGTTGCGGCCGGGGCGGACCGGCGGGCTGGGCACGCGGATCGACAACCTACGCGCCGGGCGGGAAGCGCTTGAGAAGGGACGAGAGCGGCTGCTCGCCGAGCGCGGCATGTGGTGCCGGGACGCGACGGCCCGTGGCTTGGGGCGCAGGGGCCGGGCGGGTCCGTGTTCGTGATGGGGATTCCCCGGCGGGGTGGCGGAGTCTTACGGTAGAGGCGTATCCGTGTCCGTACGGACTGTGACGGACCGTGAAGCAGGTTGCCGAGGAGCAGCGGGAAGGAGACGCGCATGGGCGAGCATCGCGATCCCAGCACCGACGACGGGAACCATCCCGGCCGGCCGATCCCACCAACGATCCCACCGGACAAACCACCGAACCCCGGCACCCCCACGAAGAAGTGAGTGACATGGCGGTCGACACCGACATCGCGGCCGCGGATACGGAGCAGGCCCCCCGGGGCCTGCTCCGCCGCGTCGAGGACGTCGTCGGGGATCTGCCCGGGCCCTGGCGCGAGGCGTTCGCGGGGGTGCCGCGGCACGCGTTCCTGCCCGACGTGATCTGGCTGCGCACCGCGGACGGCCTCGGGCACGAGCGGGTGGACCGCAGGGAGGATCCGGCGCGGTGGTGGGACGCGGCCTACGCGGACGTCCCCGTGGTCGTGCAGGTGCGCGACGGAATGCCATGGGAGCCCGGGCAGACGCCGTGGCCGTCGTCGTCGGTGTCGCAGCCCTCGATCGTCGCCGCGACGCTGCTCGCGCTCGAACCGGCCGTCGACGACACGGTGTTGGAGATCGGCACCGGCGCCGGCTGGAACGCCGGGCTCCTGGCCCACCGGCTCGGCGGCGATCGGGTGGTCACCGTGGAGGTGGATCCGGTCCTGGCCGCGGGCGCGAGCGGGCGCCTGGAGGCGCTCGATCTGCGGCCGCGCGTGGTCACCGGCGACGGCGAACAGGGATGGGCGCCGGGCGGACCGTACCGGCGGATCGTATGCACCTGCTCGGTCACCCGCGTCCCCGGGGCGTGGCTGGAGCAGACCGCGCCCGGCGGGCGGATCGTCACCCCGTGGGCCACCGCCTGGACCGCCTACGGCACCCTGCGCCTGGACATCGGCGAAGACGGCGGAGCCCGGGGGAGGTTCGGTCCCGGCGGGGCGTTCATGGCCATGCGCGGCCACCGCTCCCCCGTCGCCGACGTCGCCGACGTCGTCCGCCCCGACCACCGGCCCGACACCTCGACCACGACGCTGTCGCCGTGGGCCGTCGCGGGCGGCGACCGCCACGACGAGGCCGTCATGGGCCTGCTGCTGCCCGGACTGTGGACCCACTGGAACGACGAACCCGAAGAGACCGGCGTGCGATCACGGCTGTGGGTCGGCGACGACGCCGGGACATCGTGGGCGAGCGTCGACTACGACGGACACCAACTCGACACCTTCCACGTCCGCCAACACGGACCCCGCCGCGTCTGGGACGAGGTCGAGACAGCGTGGGGGTGGTGGAACGAGCACGGACGTCCCGCCTTCGACACCTTCGGCCTCGACGTCCTGCCCGACGGGGAGCAGCGGGTGTGGTGCGACAAGGCGCCCGGTGCGGCCTGGGCGGTACCCCGACACTGACGGCAGCCTGCCGACGTACGTGCGGGGGTCGTCGGTACGAAGGCGCTCCACCCGGAGTAATCGATTCCCAGGGGGCGCGCCGGGGCGCGGGAGACCACCGCGGCACGGTCGCCCAAGCCGCTCGACCGGACCGACCGCAGACGCGACGTCGTCCCCGCGCCTGGCTGGCGCGGACCGGTCGTCCCGCGCAGGCGGTGTACACCCGCGACCGGCGGAAACGACAGGACCCGCCCCTCCCGGTGAAATCCTCCGATTCGTGCGGCATGCCGACCATGCCCCACCCGGGCCGGGAAGCCGAACGCCTGGGCACTCCGGGGCGGTTGCGGGACAAGGACGCCAGCGACGTCCTCCAGGTCATGATCGCCTCCGATCCGGGTGACGTCGCCGCCCGCGCGGCGCGCATCCTCGAGCATGGCGACAGCGCCACCGCCGCCGCTGCCGGGCTGGCGCACCTGCGCGCGTTGTTCGGTGCGCCGCGCTCCGTGGGTGTCGACATGGCCGCCCGCGCACTCGCCGGCGCCATGCCCGAAGCCCGTCTGCGCGCCACGGCCGTCGCGTTCACCGCCGCACTCCCGATCGGCTGAGCGGGGCGCTGCGGCAAGGGTGACCCCGGGCTGGTGGCGGGCGTTCGGGAGTGGTGTGCTCGGTGCCGCGCACCCCGGTCCTCTATCGGCGGGGTGCGCGGCCGGTGGGGCTTGGAGTTCAGGGGAGGGGCAGCGCCGCCGGCCAGTTCAGGAACCGTCGGGCGTCTCCTCTGATGTCCGTGCCGTACTGCGTGCCGTCCGGGCGGTGGAACGAGGTTTCGTTGAAGGCCAGTCGATCGTGTCGGGGCAGCCGTGCGGCCCGGTAGGCGGCCACTTGGGTGTCGTCGAGCATCTGCGCGACCACCATGCTGCCGTTCGGGGCGAACCGGACCAGGACAATGAAATCCCAGGACGGGTCGAACCCGCCGCGCAGGCCGTCGAGCATCGCCTCGTAGCCGCGATCGCGCTCGTGTCGGGCCGCGATCGCGAGGGCCAGGCCCGAGCGTTCATCCACCGTGGCATCCACCACGCGTCGGCCGTCGACCCGGCCGTTGAACGCACGGGCGACGGCGATCCGGGCGGCGAGTTCGACGTCGCGCTTGCTGGGGTTGGGGGTCGCGAGCCGGTCCCGCCAGGTGTCGCCGGCCCGGAGCAACTCCAGCACCTTCTGGTGGCCCAGGCCGGTGGCTTTGTGGATCTCTTTCGCGCGGTCCTTGAGGGTTTTCTCGTCCCGCTGGTTCTCGGTCATTCTGTGCTCCTCGGCTCGGAACGTCCGGTCCCCACGCAAGACCGCGCGCTCCTGCGAAGTGGGAACAGCAGGATGACGATCTGCGCGGGCCCCCGGGGACCTTCGCTGCGGAGTGCCTGAGGCGGCGTGGGACGCACGAGCGGCTGCAGCAATCGGCGAGCGCGTCGCCGTGGGCAGCACAGTAGCCCACGGCCGGCTTCCGCGTGCAACGAATCCTCGGACAGGTGGGATCGGTTCGTATCCGGCGGCTCCGGGTGTCCGCCCAGCGGTGGCTCCGGACTTGCGGCTGTGGGCCAGGCACAGGTTCGCGGTCGGTGGGGGCTCATCTCCCCTGGGCGGCAGAGTCGGCGGCTCGGGGGCTGCCGTCATGTCGGGGGCGCCTCACCGTGCCCGGGGCATCGGGATGGTTCGTTCATCGTTGCGTCGTGGCGCGGTTCGGCGCGGGGTGCGGTTTGCCGCGGGCGGCGTCGACGAGAGTTCGGGCCACGGCGCGCAGGGCGTCCCAGCGGTCGTCCAGTGGGGTGATGCCCGCTTCGGCGTCGGTGAGCATGGTTCTGATCCGGTCCTGGACGTTCTTCTTGTCGACGAGTTCGCCTTGATACTCGCGGACGTCGCCTTGGAGGAAGGAGGTCCAGCGGACGTCGACGAGGGTGCCCGTGTGGGGGTCGCGTAGGCAGTCGAGGCCGAAGTAGAACTCCACCGAGCAGGCCCGCCCGTTGACGTCGTCGCCGGACCCGGACGGTGTGGAGGGGCCCAGGGTCGGGTAGTTGCGGGCGTAGTCCAGGTACGGCAGGCGGCGCACGCGGAATCGGTCGGGCAGCGCAACCTTGGCGAGTTGCCTCTCGGCGGCATGTCCGGCCGCGTCGTTGTCCAACAGCGCGACGACCCGGTTCATCACGCCCGCCGCAGCGAACGCCTTGACGTTCGCCACGACCCTGTCGGTGCCTCCCGCGGCGTTCGTCTGCTTCATGTCCAGGAACGTGAAGTAACCGGCCACGTCGGGCCGTACGAGGCGCAGTCCTCGGGTGAGGACCTCCACGTCGAAAACGCCCTCGGTGATCACGATGATCGGTCCCGTGCTCTCCGCGGCGGCCTGAAGCTCCTCAAGGGCTGTGGCGGAGAGTTTCTCGTGTCGATCGAAGTAGTAGCCGGCGTGCAGCAGGTCGGACAGGTCCAGGCGCAGTTGGGTGGTGGGGTCGATCCCGTGCAGGAGGGCGCCCAGGAGCAGGCGCGGGTCCTGGTCGTGCTCGTATTCGCGTTCCCGGACGAAGTCGAAGACTTCGAGGCACAGTTGTTCCAGGCGTGACAGGTCCCGGGTGCGGGGGTCCGTACCCCAGGTGTCACGGTATGCGCGCAGTCCGATGTCGACCAGTTCGGCACAGGTGAGGGGGGCAGTGTCGGAGGAGTGGACGAGGTCGTAGAGATCGTTGCCGGGCTCGTAGGAGAGTTCGAAGTACTCCCGCAGCTCGTCTGTGCAGCGTGAGGCGTCGAAGCCCATCAGGTCCAGACGGGTGACGATCGTCGCGACAGGCGCGGCGTAGCCGTACAGGTCGGTTCGAGGTATGGAGTCGAACTCCTCCCAGATTCCGCCCGGATGGTCCCCCTCGCCGCCCTCGTCCGGGTCGTCGTCAGCCGACCATCGGTTCAAAGCGGTCTCGTCGCGGGCTCCCTCGTCAAGGTCGTCCTGCGGGTCGGGGGTGTCGTCGGGTCGGGCATTGAACTCGTCGATGGCGATCGCGTAGGGCTCGTGCATGTATTTGTCCTCCTCGCGGAAGACGGTGAGCAGCAACGCGGGTACGCGGTTCTTCCCCCACCGGATCTCTCGATCCGTTCCCAGCGTCAGATGCCACTTGTCGCCCATCGGTGCTTCGTTCCCGTCGTCGATCCGCAAGGGGCGGCACATCATGGCGCATCGTTTCGCCGACCGTCGAGCGCATTCCGCTCGTGGCGGCCGAGAGCCGTACCCCTGTGCGGTGGTGCGCTCGGCCGCCGCACGTTTCGCGCACGACCCGCAGTACG
This sequence comes from Embleya sp. NPDC020630, assembly GCF_044334985.1. Lineage (NCBI taxonomy): Bacteria > Bacillati > Actinomycetota > Actinomycetes > Kitasatosporales > Streptomycetaceae > Embleya > Embleya sp. NPDC020630. The sequence goes on along the minus strand of NZ_JBIRUB010000034.1, from coordinate 50,593 downwards.
CGCCGCTGTGGGACCCGCCGACACTGCCGTGAACGCCATGGCGGTTCGGGGCGCGCGGCGACGGGCCGGGTGTCGTGCGGCGCCCAAAAGGACGTACACACCGACACCGCCCCCACGAACGCATCGGCGTTGCCCCGGCCGTCGACACCCACGGGCGACTCTCGACACCAAGAGATCGGATCGTCGACTGCCGCACCCGCAGCGGTACGGACCCGCCCCGGACCAAAGCCGGCGCATCGGCGGCCGAATGCCGCAGCTTCTGGGAGGATCCTCGCCGACAACCAACGGACGGGCGGGGGCACAGGGGTGAGGATCAGCAGGATCACGGCACAGGACTTCTTGTCCTTCGCCGATGTGAGCGTCGACCTGGGGCCGGACCTGACCGTGGTCACCGGCCCGAACGCCGCGGGCAAGTCGAACCTGTGCCGGATACTCGACGTCGTGTCCGCGTTCCTGGGCCGCCATCGCGACTCGGAGAAGCACGATCTGCTGTCCCTGTACGAGCAGGCAGGCCACAACGAGGCCTCCGCCTTCACGTTGACGGTCTCGTTCGAGTTGGACCAACCGTGGGAACGGGACCTGGTCACCACGTTCGTACAGGCCTCCAGCGTCAGCCACGGCGTCCGGGAGGCCGACGCGGGGGGTTGGGATCCCCCCTTCGTCGAGGATTTCGAGCAGAGCGCCGAGACCTCGATCACCGCCGAGTCGGTCGCCGCGCTGTTTCGCGGCACGCTCCGGTTGGACTTCGACTCCCACCGACCCGGCGGCTGGTCCTGCGCCTGGCAGTTCGATCACGGCGAGAACGCCTTCCACATCCAGTTGGAGGGTCCCCTGCAACGTTCGCTCCTCCCCGGAGCAGCCAAGGGCTGGAAGGCCGTTGCGATGGACCCGGTGGAGGAAATGCCCACGCTTGCGGGGGACGGCTTCCTGGGTGTCCTGGACAAGCTCGAGTATCCGATCACGTTCGACGTGCCCCCGCTGAACGCCGGAGTCCGCTCCCGGTCCGTCTCCATGGCTACGCTCGCCCGGGCGTTGCGGCTGGGCGAGCAGCATTCCGTGCCGTTCGTCGCCGTCATCGGGAAGATCTGGGCCGCGGGTGTCTCGGTGACCGTCAACCGGCGCCTGCCCGCGCGCCGACGTTTCTCCCTGGAGGAGTTGGCGGGCCCTCTGGACCTGAGCGACGGCAGCAACGTCGCAGCCCGGTTGTACCGGTTGAAGAACGGTACGCGTGAGCAGCGCGAGGGCTTCCGCAGAGCCCGGGAGATGTTCCACGACGTCACCGGGGCTCGCCTGGATGTGCAGGCCTTCGCGGAAACCGACGGGATGGTCGTCGATGTGATGATCGACGCCGGTCGGGGCGAACGTCGTGCGGAGTTCTGCGGTGCTGGACTGCAGGAGGCCGTCCTGCTGGCGGTCCTGACCGCGGGCGGGCCCGGCCGTGTGATCGTCCTGGATGAACCGGCGGTCCAGTTGCATCCGACCATGCAGCGACGCATCGCCACGACCGCTCTGCGTGCGGGGCAAGCCCTGTTGATCACCCACAGCGCGGACCTGGTCCCGGTGGCCACGACGGACGACCTCGAGCGCATCGTCCGCCTCGCCCCGGGACCGGATGGAGCGACCACTGTCCGGCGCGTCGCCCCGGCAGCGTCCGTCTCGGATCGGGCCCGCTGGATCCGTAACCTTGCCGCCGCCGACACCAGGGCGCTGCTGTTCGCTCGCGCCGTGATCCTGTGCGAAGGCGCCACCGAGACCGGCGCCTTGGGACATTGGTGGAACACGGCCGACCGGCCCGGGCCGGAGGCGGCCAACGTCCCACTACTGGACGTCGGAGGCGACAACGCCTTCGGCAGCTACATCGACTACCTCACCGCGTTCGGCATCCCCTGGGTCGTCATCGCCGACGGCCCGGCCCTGCGTTGCACCAGCGGACTCGCCAAACAACTCGCCAGGCAAGGGTTGCAACCGCCCGACCAGCCGGACGACGCGGACGACTTCACCGCCTGGAACGACTACTGGAAGTCCGCCGGCGTGTTCACCCTCGCCGACGGGTTCGGCCACGACGGCGGCAAGTCCGGTGAACTGGAGGCCTACCTGCAACGCCTGGATCCCCAAACCTTCGAGCAGGTCTGCAACGAGACGAAGAGCAAGCCGCATCGGGGCGCCCTCTTCGCCGCCCGCCACCCCGAGCCGCCGGAGGTCGCCGCCCTGTACAAGGACGTGGCCGCACACCTGGGCCTCGACTGACGGGCCCCGTGCGTGCCCGGGGCCGACGCGCTGACCGGACTTCGGTGTTCGCGCGGCCTGCCTCGGGATCCGGCGAGCGTAAGTCCGCGCGTCAACGAGGACGTCGGGGCGTGATGGCGGCCGCCATTCTTGCGGCGCATCGGGAACGAACGCCCGGTGCCGGCCCGGAGCCGTGACGTTTTTCGGGGGTTCGTCGGAGCCAACCGGCGGGAACGTAGCTCTTCCACGACGGGGGTGGATACTCTTCCGGCATGGGGAGCACAGCGATGGCAGACGCGCGGTTCGACATCCCCCTCTACACGCAGGCCGAGGTCTCGCGGTATCTCGACATGCCGGAGAAGACCCTGCAGGACTGGGCCAAGGGCTACGACCGGTCGTTCCCGAGCGGGCGCGTCGTGCATCGCGATCCGATGATCACGCGCCTGACGCCGGAACACCCGTCCGGGCCCAGCATCCCGTTCGTCGGCCTCGCCGAGGGAGTCTTCCTCTCGGGTCTGCGCCGGGCCGGGATGAGCATGCAACAGATCAGGCCCGCGCTGGAGATGGTCCGGGACAAGCTCGGCGTCGCGCACGCGTTGGCATCGCAGCGGTTGTACGTGGCCGGCGCGCAGCTGCTGTGGGAGGTGAGCGAGGACGACGACCTCCAGCGGGAGGCTCGGGATCAGGCCCGCAAGCTCATCGTCCTCAAGAACGGCCAGTACGTCTTCCGTGAGGTCGTCGACCGCTACCTGCGGCGCATCACCTACGAGAACGACTACGCGTCGCTGGTGAGCCTGCCGGAGTACGAGGTCGCCGAGATCGTCGCAGAACTGGGCATCAACTACGGGCGCCCGTACTTCACCGCCACCGGCACCCCCCTGTACGTCGTCACCGGGCGCCTGTCCGCCGGCGAGGACATCGACGAGGTCGCCGACGACTTCGACCTCCCCGTCGACCAGGTCACCGAGGTGGCCGAGAGGGTCCGGCGCGGCGCCGCGTGAGCGAACAGGCGAGCGTCAGGCTCTTCCTCGACCGCAGCACCAACTCCAAACGCTTCGCCGCCGCCGTGCGCGAGATGGTCACCGACGTCGTCACCATCGGCGACCGCTATGGCATCAAGGCCGCGGAGAAGGTCAGCGACACGACCTGGCTGAGCGACGCCTCCGCCGAAGGCCGCATATGCGTCGGCGCCGACGGCAAGATCCTGTACAACCCCCTGGAGCGACGGGCCATCTGCGTCCACGCTGCCCGGTATGTCGTCTTCTCCAACAACAACATGCCGAGCGCGACCACGATCAAACTCTTTCGCGAGCACCTGCCGAAGATCGCCGCCCTGAAGGACCGCGCGGGGCCGTGGGTGTTCAAGATCGCGCCGCACGGAATGTACGAGGCGAAACTCGACTGCCCCAAGTGGCTCGAACTCCCCGGAACCCGAGAGTAACCACCCCGACGGCCCATCCGGACGCCCAGGCCGATCACGAACGCGCCCCAGCGATGTGCGCCTGTGCCGCGAGCCGTCGGGAAGGCCGATGCGTCACTTCTTCTTCGGCGCTTTGATGAAGCTGCGAGGGAGCGGGAGAGTCATGCTGTGGATGACGACGGCCAGTGCCTCGGCTTCCTTCTCGGTCAGTTTGTCCACCAGGGGCGCGAGCTTCATGACACGAGCCGAGACCTCGGCGCCGGGTTGAACACCGAACCAGTCGGCGGCGATCATCGCGCGCACTTGGTCCCGGGTCGTGCCGAACAGTTGCGCGATCCCGTCCCATTCGTCGGGGGTTGGCGGTCCGGTGCGCCCCTGCGGGCCCTTCCACGGGCCGTATTCCACGACGTTGCGCCACCAACTGTGGGAGCGGGCCCTGTCGCAACCGACCTGCATGGCGATGTAGTCCATGCGCTGAGCGAGCGCCTTCGTTGTGTCCCTGAAGGGAGAGTCCGTCATACCCCGAGAATAGACGATATCAACGAAGCGCACTTGAGTATGACAGCAGAAGTGAACGGCGCGAATCCTGTCTTGAGAGCGGGGATGGTTGTATCCGGCGAGGCTTCCCAAGTCGGCCCGCCTTCTTGAGCGGTTGGACCGCGCCGCCTCTGCCTTCGTGCGGCCGGGGTGCGTGTCTCCCGGGCGCGGTAGCCTCCACCGGTGACCCACAGCGGGCTGCCCGAGGGGTTGCCCGAACACCGGGCGATCCTGGAGAACACCGACTGGGCTTCCCTGATGGCCCCGCAAGGGAGCGGCGGGTTCCTGCCCGAGGCGCTGACGCGACTCCTCGACGCCGACCCCGCGGTCCGGGCGGCCGCCGCGGAGGAGGCGCTGATCGGGCACCAGAACACCATCTACGAAGCCACCGTGCCCGTCGCGCGGTTCGTCGCCGCGATCCTGGATCATCCAGTCGTCGCGGCGGGCGAGGACGACACCGCGGCAGAGGTGGGCGCGTCACGTCCGCCGACTCGCGCGGTCCTTCTGAAGTGGCTGGACGACACGGCGTTCGACGCCGACGACGAAACCGTGGCCTGCGGCAACCGGGCCTGCCAAGGCCGTTACCTCGACATCCATGTGGACCTGAAGGCCTTCCGGGACCTTCGCCCCCGGTTGTTCCGCGCGGTCCGGCCGTTCCTCGACGCGGACGACCCCGCCGTGTGCGACGCCGCCGTCCTCGCCGCCATCCCGCTCGTGGAACACCCCGACCTCACCGGCCACCACGACGAACTCGCCGCGCGCACCCGCCGCCTGCTCGCCACCCGCACCGACCGCTACATGCGCGATCGCGCGCTGGACGCGCTCAAAAGCTGGGGCCGCGACATCAGCGCTCTGGAGAGCCCCGACGACATCGAGGCCCGTGAGACCTGGGCCCGTTCCCGCGCAGCACGCGAAAACCCCGGCGATGGGGAATGGGACGGTTACGCCGACGACCCGCCGTTCTGACAGCCGACAGCTCACCGGCGGACCCGGGCACGCGAGCACACGGGCCGGAAGATGCAGGTGGAAGCCCGCCGTCCTTCCGGGACTTCAACCCCCGCTCGGACCGGCTCTATTCCGCCCGGCCCTGCCGGGCGGAGACGAACACACGTTGCCGCGCCACCGTGGACAGCGCGAGTCCCCGAAGGCTCAGCCGGCGCTCCCCCGGCTTCGGTGCCCGTAGCGGCTGAGGTCCGCGGAACGCCGGCCCGGGGGTTGGAGGTCGGCGTAGGGGTGGCGGCGGGCGCCGGTGCCGTGGACCAGGACACGCCGGGGTTGGGCGGGGGTGGGGTGTGGGGCGGGGGCGCCGAGGAGGTCGAGGGCGGCGCGGGGGCCGTGGTCGCGGCGGGCGGCGGCAATCTCGTCGAGGTCCCAGGCCATGGCGGCGACGATCGTGCGCCTTCGGCCGCGGACCTGGACCTTCCCGCGAATCAGCAGGAGGCCGGAGTGGAAGACGGTGTGGGCGCAGGCGGGCTGGGAGTCCTCGAAGAAGGCGATGTCGACGAGTCCGGAGCCGTCGTCGAGGGTGACGAAGATGACGCGTTTGCCGGAGGCGATGGGTGGGGTCTGGGTGGAGGCGCGGACGCCGGCGACCAGGACGGTGCGGCCGGGGGGTGTGTCGGCGAGGTGGCGGGCGTCGACGGCGCCGATCTCGCGGAGCAGTCGGTGGTGGTGGTCCATGAGGTGGTGGGTGACGTCGATGCCCAGGATGTGCAGTTCGGCGCCGAGGGCTTCGCGGGTGGTCATCTCGGGGAGTCCGCTGGGGCGGGTCGCGTCGAGGAGGCTGTCGGCGAGGGGGAGTTGGCCGTCGCCGACCTTGCGGGTGCGGCGGTGGAGTTCGGGGAGTTGCAGGAGCAGGTCGCGGCGGGTCAGGCGCCCGTCGTGAACTGTGTCGAGGGCACCGATGCGGGCGAGGTGTTCGGCGGTGGGCAGGGTGGGGCGGGCACGTTGCCACAGGTCCGTCAGGCAGGTGTAGGGGCGGCCGGCGGCGATGCGGGCGCATTCCTCGTCGGTGATGCCGCGCACCGCCGACAGCGCCAGGCGCACACCCCACGTCCCATCACCCGTCCGTTCGAGGGCGTGGTGGGGGCGGGAGCGGTTGACGTCGACCGGCAGGATCGGCACACCATGGCGGCGGGCGTCGGCGACGATCACCCGCCGCGGCCACATCCCCGGGTCGTGCTCGAGCAGGCCCGCGTACAACGCGGCGGGATGATGCGCCTTCAACCAGGCGGACTGCAGCGCGGGGACCGCGAAAGCTACAGCGTGCGCCCGGCAGAAGCCGTAGGCGCCGAAGTTCTCGACCACCCGCCACACCTCGTCACGCACCTCCGGGGCGTAGCCGCGGGCGGTGGCGTGTTCGTGGAACCAGGCGCGGACCTGTGGCATGCGTTCGCGGTCGGACAGGGCGCGGCGGGCGACGTCGGCCAGGGCCAGGTCGCAGCCGGTCATGGTGGCCAGGAGTCCCATGATCTGTTCGTGCCAGATCGTGACGCCGTAGGTGTCGGCGAGGACGGGTTCCAGGTCGGGGTGGGGGTAGGTGGGGGCGGCGCCGTGGCGGGCGGCGATGTAGCGCTCGGGCATGCCGCCGGCGACCGGTCCGGGGCGGAACAGCGAGATGTCCGCGATGACGTCCTGCACACCCCGCGGCTGCAGACGGCCCAGCAGGTCCTGCTGGCCGGGGCTTTCGAGTTGGAACATGCCGATGGTGTCGGAGGATTGGATGAGCTTGAACGCGAAGAAGTCGTCGAGCGGCACCTGGTTGGGGTCGTCGAGGTCGATGTGTTCGCCGGTGGCGTGTTCGATTTCGGCCACCGCGTGTGCCATCGCCGACTGCATCCGCACTCCGAGCACGTCCAGCTTGATGAGTCCCAGGGCTTCGACCTCCTCCTTCGCGGCCTGGACCATCGGATAGTCCCCGCCCGGGGTGGGCTGCACCGGCAGGCGATCGAGGAGGGTGGCGTCGGTGATGATCACCCCGCACGGGTGCATCGCCATCCCGCGCGGCAACGCGTCCAATCGCTCGGCGAGGGCGAACAGGGGCCCGTACCGGGCCGCTTCCGCCGCGAGGGGCCGTAGTTCGGGCAGTTCCGCCAGCGCCGCGGTGATGCCCCGGGCGCGGATGTGCGGGAAGGATTTCGCGATGCGGTCGATGTCGCCCGGCGCCAAACCCAGGGCCAGGCCGGTGTCGCGCAGCGCGTGCCGGGCCCGGTAGGTCTCCGGCATCGCCGTGACCGCGACCCGCTCCGGGCCGAAACGCTCGAAGATCCGGTCGTAGACCTCCAGCCTGCGCGCGGACTCCACGTCGAGGTCCACGTCGGGCAACGCGGAGCGCCGCTCGGACAGGAAACGCTCGAACAACAGACCGTGGTCGAGGGGGTTGGCGGTGGCGATGTCCAGGGCGTGGCAGACCATCGATCCCGCGCCCGAGCCGCGCGCCGCCACCCGGATCCCCAGTGCGCGCACGTCCGCCACCACTTGTCCGACGGTGAGGAAGTAGGTGTCGCAGCCCAGCCGCCCGATCACCTCGAGTTCGCGATCCAGCCGCTCGATCGCCGCCGGGGCACGGTCCAGGCCGCGGCGCGCCATTCCGGCTTCGCATCGCTCGCGCAGGACGTGGCCGACGGATTCCGGTGTGGCGCCGACCACGGCCGGCTCCGGCAGATGCACACTCCCCAAGCCCAGATCCCGCGCCGGATCGACCCGACACGCGTCCGCGGTGGCCGCGGTCTCGGCCAACAACGCCGCGGCCCGCCCGGGACCGGAACCGGCGGCGTGCGCGATCCGCGCCGCGGCCTCGGCCATCGCCGAGGGGTCCTTGAGCCACCGCTCGCCGCAGTCCAGCCACTCCCGATGCCACCGGATCGGGCGCAGCAGGCGGGGCGCGTCCAGCACGTCGGCGATCTTGTGCAGGTCGGGGTCGGCGTAGCGCACGGCGTTGGTCAGCACGGCCGCTACGTTGTTCGTGTCGGCGAGTTGCAAGGTGCGGGCGGCCAGGCGCAGTGATCCCGGTCCGGTGCCCGAGAGCCCGTAGTAGACGCACTCCAGGCGCAGCGCGTCACCGAACAGTTCACGCCACGGCGTCAACAGGCGCTCTGCGATGTCCGGGCGGCCGTCGGACAGGGCGCGCACCGGCTCCGATGTCGGCCCGAGGAGCGCGGTCAGTCCGGGCCCGGCGTGCTCGCGCAGCGCCGACCACTCCAGTAGGGGGGGCCCGCCCGTGGCGTGGGCGGCCGAGACCAGACGACACAGCCGTGACCAGCCCGCCTTGTCCCGGGTGAGGAGAGTCACGCGCAGCGGGGGTTCGGCCACATGCGCGCCTCCGCGGGCGGGCGTGCGGCGACGCCCGACTCTGGGGATCTGCGGCGCAGTGGGGGCGATGGCCACGTCGATGCCGAAAATCGGGCGCACCCCGTGGGTCGCGCACGCCTTCGCAAACCGGACGGCACCGGCGACGGTGTCCCGGTCCGTCAGCGCGAGAGCCGTCATGCCTCGCGCGGCGGCCCGCGCCACCAACTCTTCCGGATGCGAGGCGCCGTAGCGGGCGGAGTAGCCCGAAGCGGTGTGCAGATGCGTGAAGCCGCCCATTGCACACCTCCGCCCTCAGCCACCCCCCGTTGTCCGAAATCCGCCTCTCTTATTCGGACACTAGTTCGAAGTGATCGACTTTGCCAACCAGGCTGCTTGTGACGCTCGGCGTTGGTTGGCCATGTGCAGCGATCGTCGGCCACTCGTCCCGGCGGCTGACCATGCGACGCGGCTTGTGGGTACGGAACCCCTTGGGAGTCTCAGGGTGCCGCAGGCGTGTTCATCGTCTTCGAAACCAGGCGAGTACACCCCGCCGGGTGGGGCGATGGGGCGCTTCCGGCACTGTCGGCGCCGCGGGTGCCGCCCGGGGAGGCGGTGAATCCGGGCGCGGTGGAGGTGTCGACGGTCGCGGCGGGGTCGGTGGGGCGGACGCCCCGATCGATGCCGGTTCGATGTGCGGCTCGCTCGCGGATACGCGCGCGGCCGCCCAGTCGTCGCCTGCGGGTGTCGAAGGCTGCTCCTGTCGAGGTTGGGTCCGGTGGGCGCGGGCGCTGGCGCCCTCGGCGGAGCGCTGGCGGGGCGGGGCGGCCCGTGGCGGTGGGACGGGGTCGGGGCAGGAAGGTGCGGTGGGGAGGCCGAACTCGTCCACGCTCCAGTGGGCGATCTGCCAGTGGACGCTCGGCCACAGGCGAATCTGGGCGGCCCCGCGCTCGGGCCGCCACACGGCCCACGGCACGTCCGGTGCACCCAGGCCGAGAACGTGAACTCCGGGAACGAGGGGTTCGAGCAGTCGCGGATCCCGGCTGCGCAGATAGACGGCCGCGTTCGCGCGCGTACCCGTCGCGTCGGTCTGCGGCGCAGCGAGACGACACCAGGCCTTGCCGGCCTTGACGCCGGCGTCCTCGACGACGCCGAGCACGGCCCTGGGGTGGCGTCGGGCCGAGGAATCCTCCAGGCTCCGCTGCAAACGGGTCATGTCCGCAGGATTCGCGGCGTCGTGGCAGAAGTCGGTCCACGGCACGATCCGGGTTCCGGACGGGTCCGGGACGCGGACGGTGAAGCGGGCGACGGTGTCGCGGTCGTGGTCGTGCAGGGCCAGGAACCGCGCGATGCGCACCGCGGTGGTGACCACCGGAGGCAGAAGGGGCCCCACGGTGTGCACGCGATGGGCGACCCGCTCGGCCGGTGGCGTCCGTACCGGCGCGCCGACGGGAGGTTGCGATTCGTGGCCGGTGTCGGTGGTGGCGGGAACGACCAGGCGCAGTGTCAGGATCTCGTCCCGGACTTCGGCGAGCCCCGCCGCGCCGCGGGCGATCGATTCGATCACCTCGTCGGTGCGCAGGGCACAACCGGGCAGGTGTGCGGCGGGGCCCGCGCCCTTGTGGGGTGCCAACCGAAAATGGGCGGCGACGGTGAACACCGTGCCCTTGGAGGAGGTGCTCGGGTAGGACCTCGTCGCGTGGACCTCGTGGTCGCAGTGGACGCAGCGCAGCGGCCGCACGAACCGCTCGACGGCGTCGTCGATTTCCCGCGCGGACACCACGCGCGCGGTGGCGTCGCGGGCCTGTCGCATCGAAGGGGCTCTCTTGTCGGCCATCGCACCGCCTCCCATCTCACGTAGTCGCAAACATACTGTCCGTCATCGTTCGGTTGCTCCGGAACGGCGTCGGGGCCGTCGAATGGTGGCCGGCAATGCGCACCCTCGACGACGAGACACATTGCGGAGCCGATCGCGCGAGCCCTGTACTCGCGACGAGGAAGGCCCGGCCAAGGGCCGGTCGTTCGTCGTGATCTGCCCCGGCGAGTCGAGGCTCGCGGCAGCGGGGCACGAGACGCAGCACCTGACGCGACGGTGGTCGAGGGCGCCGGACACCGTCCGCTCCCAGGCCCCGGCCTCGGTGGGGGGTGCGGATACCGTGCTGCCCGGCGACCGCGACCCCTGCCGCGCGTGGCGCAACCGTTGTGTTTGCCTGGACGGGGCGCAGCGGTGGGCCGGTCGGGAAGGCGGGCTCGGGTGGGAGGTCCCGCCCCACGAAAACACGAATCCACCCATCCCGTCGCGTCGCACTGCGGCGGCCGCAGCCGGCTGGGGTCTCCTGACTAGCTCGCGGAGGATTTCGCGGACGGCGGGAGGGCCATGTCGAGGAGCGCGTCGATGGTTTCCCTGCCGAGCGTGCTGTCGAGGTGGAGGGATCGGCGGATGAATCGGCCCACGATCTTGGGGTCCAGGTCCAGGCGCGTGCGGGCGTCCAGGCAGATCTCGCTCAGGACTCCTGCGGTGTGGTCCGGCTTTCGTTGGACGTACCAGTCGAAGATCTCCACCACGTCGTGGCGCAGGGTGCCGAGTCCGATCGCGCTCTCGCCCTCCTCGACGTCCTGGGCCAGGTGGGAGAGCACGGCCTCGATCAGGGTCGTGCGCAGCGCCCCCATGGGGACGAGGGGTTCGGTTCCCTCTGTGAGGGATGCCGCGGGCCACCAGGTGAGTTTCCGGGCCGCCTCCTCGGTCTGTTCCTCGTCGTCGTGGATGATCCTGGTGAGGCGATTGTGGTCGGCGACGAGTCCTCGCGGTTGCGGGGTGCCGAACGCGGTGGTGGCGGACAGGAGGACGCCGGGGCCGTGGGTGCGGCGTTGCTCCTCGGCCCAGTCCCGGGCCACGGGCTGTGACCACAGGGGTCCGTGGGTGCCGTGGGCCTGTGGTTCGGGCATCTTGTGTCGCCCGTACTCGGGGTGTGGGAGATCGTCCTCGGCGATGTTCGCGATCTTCGCCAGCCCGGCGCGGTCCACCAGGAGGTCCGGCTCGAGTTCGGGGGCTCTCAGGTCGACGACGCACCGGTCCAGCGGTCGTGCGTCCGGCACGCGCCGGCGGTGCCGCGCCCACAGCGCCAGATGGTCGCGCCAGTCGGTCAGGGTCGTCTTGGGCGTGGTGAATCCGGCGATGGTGGCCACGGTCGCGTTGCCGGGGTCGGCGTGGTGGAGCAGGAGGTCGGCGGCCGTGACGGTGAGCGCGTCCCGGACGGGGCGGGCGTCGTGGCGTTCCCGGGCGCCGTCGAAAACGATGCCGGGGCGGTGCCAGGTGGTGCCGTCCCACCAGTAGCCGCCGTGCCGGTAGAGGAAGCCGATGCGCCCGTAGACCCAGTCGTGGTGGAGCTCGCTCCAGCTGCCGTCGGTGACCAGTACGACGGTGCGGCCGTGATCGGGGTGGTAGTGGACGGCCCACGCGTAGGCGCGGTTCTTCGGCTCGGTGGTGAACGCGACCCAGCCGCCTCCGCGTAACCGGTCGGTGCGGCCCCACAGGCCCTCGCCCTGGTTCCGGCCGGTGCGTTCGATCGCATCCGGATTGTCGAGTGGCAGCCGTTCGTCGTTGATGAACGGCACGCCCGGAACGGGATGATCGGTACGAAGTCCGTTGGCCACCGGACGGAACTCACCCAAGATCGTCTCTCCTTCACGGCATGTGCCCCGCGGCACGCGAGGCCGATCGGCGCTCGCACCCCGGGCGCAGGACGTCGGCGTGCACCTCGGCACAGCATGTCGCGCACGACGTGACACCGGGAGCGGATTCACCCAACGGAAGACGGCGGCCGGCCGTGAGAAGAATTCGTGCGACTCCTCGGCGAATTCCTCACCCGTCTCACGGCATGCCACACGGGCCGCCTCGAGCGGCTTCGTACTCCACGGCATCGACCGCAGGTCACCACCGACGGTGGGACGAGTCCGGGACGCGAACGCGTCGATCCGGGTGAGCGGGCCGCACGCCACCGCCTCAAGCCTTGCCGCACCACACCGTCGCGGCCGGATGCGGGTCGCCCTGCTCAAGGCGGCCGGTCGTGGTACTCCTCCGATTCGGGTGATCTCGTATGCACTCGGCGGGCTTGTGGAAGCTCGAATCGGTGGTCGTGGCCCCTTCGAAGGCAACGGGCAACCCCTGCCGGTGGCCGAGCGAGCCGGCCAGGCTTGGATCCATGACGACACACAGGGCTCGTACGAGTCGTGATCACCAGCACATGAAGAACTGCGCTTTCTGTGCCATCGCCGTCGGGGAGGCTCCGGCCGTCATCATCCGCGAGTGGCCTGAGGCCCTCGCCGTCCGCCCGCGCAGCGGCGGCGTGAACAACGGGCACGTCTTCGTCCTACCTCGTGTCCACGTCGCGGACGCCGGCACCGACCCGGAGGTGACCGCGGCGGTGATGCGCCGGGCGGCCGAGCTGATGGCGGAGCATCCCGCCGCGAACATCGTCACCAGCAAGGGGAAGGCGGCGTCTCAGAGCGTCCTTCACCTGCACGTGCACGTCGTGCCTCGCCGGGAGGACGACGGCCTGCCACTGCCCTGGACCCCACAGCACACCGCCCGTGCCACCGCTGCACGGAACGGAGCCACGAAGTGACCGTCACCGTCGACCTCGTCATGGCCCGCGAGCCGATCCCCACCGGCCCGAGTGTGTTCCTGGCCGGGCCCACCCCGGACCGGGCCACCCCGGTACCGTCCTGGCGTCCCGCCGCCGTTGCCGCCCTCGCGGAGCAGTGGACTGGCACCCGGTCGCTCACCGTGCTGAGTCCCGAATCCCGCGACGGCCGTCGGGCCGCCCGCTACGAGGACCAGGTCGACTGGGAAACCGATGCCCGGGCCACGGCCGACGCGATCCTGTTCTGGATTCCTCGGGACCTGCGGACCATGCCCGGCATGACCACGAACGTCGAATTCGGCCTCGACGCGAGAAGCGGACGGGCCGTCCTCGGCTGCCCGCCCGATTGCCCCGACCCGGAGAGGAACCGCTACCTGATCCACGTGGCTCGCCGCCACGGCGTTCCCGTGTGTACCACCCTGGCCGACGCGACAGCCGCCGCCCTCGCCCTGGTCGCCGCGCCGGGTACCCCGGCAGTCCGATAAGAATCGGTGGCGATTGAGGAGCGGACGGCCCGGTGCCTCCGAGCGTGCGGGATCGGCGTCGAAGTCGATCATTCGGCCGACACACGCCCCGTGCGCTCGAAAAAGCGAATCGACCGGCGGGTCGCGAAGTCACAGCCGTACGGTTTCGTCTTCGCCGGTGGTGGCGACGACGGTGCCCGCGAACAAGGACGCCATCGTCCACATCGTTCCGGTGCGCCCGGTATGCCCGGTGTGCAGAGGGGCCGGCGTCCAGGGCGGCGTGGAAGGCGCGTTCGCCCAGGCTCCGTCTCCGGGGTGTGGGGGCCGCCGGGATCGGCCCCCGCGCCGACAGGCCCACGACACCGTATCCGATGCCGGCGGCGATCAGGGTGCCGTCGGGAGAGTCGGAAAAAGTCCGACTCGATGTTCCCAAACCTCGTCCCGAACGCCCACTGACAGGTGAGGCGCCGCGACCGGGACAGTCCCGGTGAGCGAAGCCGTCTCGTGAAAGGGCGTCACCTCATGGACCCGTTCGTCATGGCCCTCACCGCACTCGGTGCCGTCGTCTCCCTCGTGGGACATGTCGTGCGCGGTCACTACCGGGCGCGGCACGCCCGCGAACAGACGCTGCGCCATCATGTGCGTGTGCTGCCCGAGGGCAGCACGATGGTCGACGTGCGCGCGGGGGTCGTCCTGCGGGTCGGGGCAGACCGGGCGGGCCGATGACGAACCCGTGCGACGGATCCCGGGAGGGCGCTCTTCCCCTCGGAGGCGGATGGGATCGCGACGAAGTGACGACCGGGCACGACGACAGAAGCGCCTGCCTGGACTTCGTCGTGCGGGAACAACCCTTCGTTATCAGGTTCCTGCTGCGTCTGGGTGCTTCGGCGGCGGACGCCGAGGACGCCGCCCAGGAGGCGACCATCCAGGCGTGGCGCCTGGCGGAGAGCGGCTTTTGGGGGGACGTCCACGAGCCTCGGGGCTGGATCCGCAAGGTCGCCCTGCGGCACCTGAACCGTCCTCGGGGCAGACGCCGCAGCGTCGTGGAGATCCCGATGGTGGACATTCCCGAACCGCGTGCGGCCTCGGCCGAGGGCCCCGAATTCACAGCGGAGACCGTATCGATCGTGGCGACGTTGTCGGGTCTGCCGCAGCAGGAGGGGATCGCCGTGGCCCTGAAGATGGACGGTCTGACCTCGGCCGAGACGGGAGCGTTCCTGGGCGTGAGCGACCAACGGGCCAGGGACCTGCTCAAGCGGGCCCGCAAACGCCTGCGTCGGCAATTCGCCTCCCAGGACGGCACGGACGACGGGAGGACCTCGTGACCATCGACACCCACGGGCTCGACGACGACACCCTCGACACCCTGCTGGCGCGCGCGGACGCCGAACTCCTTGCGTACGCGCGTTCACGCGTCGATCCCACCACCGTCCTGCTCGCCCTCCTGGACGAGACACCGAACATCGCGAAAGCCGATCGCGAGGACACGGCCCGACCCCTGCCCACGTGGGCCGAGGCGCTCGAGGACCGCCGCGTCGCCTCCCGGCTGAAGAAACTGGTCGACACGTACCTCACGCGACTGGAGGACCTGGAGAGGAGATGCGACGCCGAGACGGACGTCGAGCGGGCCCTGGGGGAATGCGCCGGCGAACTCGACGCCCTGTGGACCCTCGCCCTGCGGCTGGACGTTCCCCACGGCGAGGCGGACCTTCACGACATCCTCGCCTGGTCGCGGGACCTGTTCGCCGACCTGACAACACCTCGACCGGAGACACCCACGGCCCGCCCCGTCGGGGAGGACACCGCCCCGTCCGTGTCGAGAGCGGACTTCGACCGGCTGCACAGCGCCGCCTACATGGCGATGAGCACGACCGAACGACGGATGTACCTCATGCTGCGGGAGACCGTGGACGTCTCCGACGCGGACCTGTCCGCGATGGTGTTCCCGGACCTGGAGGTCCTGGAGAACGTCGTGTGGACCGACGGCACCCGATGGCATCCCGCCGCCCGCGACGTCGTCCGCGAGTGCTCCCACGCCATCGGCGAAGGCGTCTACCGCATCCACACCGAAGGCCTTCGAGACCGCGACCGCGCATGCGTGTGACACCCGCCCGTCCGTCCGCAGGGATTCGAGAATCCGCGCATCACGGTGGTCCGGGCCGGCTTCGCGCCTGGCGGGAGTGGACGGTTCCACGGGTGTCCACGGAGCGGGTCCGCGTGTCCCGCTCAGTGGGGTCCTACGTTGTGGCGTGTGCGATGAGGGCCTCGAGTTCCGGGGCGGGCCATGGGCGGGCGTCGGCGAGGGGGACGCGGTGTCGGCCGGTGGCGATGTCCTCGAGGAGGTCGTCGAGGGTGACATCGGGCCCGACGTCGCGGGTGGTTTCGGGGGTGGTTCCGGTCCAGGCCCAGCGCAGGGCTGCGGCGAGGGCGTGGCGTTCGTCCGCGGGGGTGAGACGGATGTGGACCTCGGGTGGGGTCTGCAGGAGTCGGCGGGCGACGCCGGGTGTGGTGGCGTGGTCCATGCCGCCCCGGTAGGGGCCCGCCGGGGGCAACAGAGTGGGGTGGTGGGTGTATTCGTGGTCGACGAACACGGGCTGGTCGCCGGGGCCGATCAGGATGTTCCAGGGTTGCAGGTCGCCGTGGCGCCATCCCGCGGCATGGAGGTCGTCGAGTCCGCCGAACGCGCGGTGGGCGATCGTGGTCAGGCGAGGCGCGAAGTCGGGAGGCGGGTCGGGGACACGGCCCGGGGCGCACCACTGCCACAGGTCGACTCCGGGCAGGAACTCCACCGCGGTCCAGACCCCTTCGCCGACGCGCCCGTGTTCGGCGTCGGCGGGATGCAGACCCCGGGGGTGCAGCAGCCGCACGGCCCGGGCCTCGTGCAGGAGCAGGGCCGCGGCCTTCGGGTCGGTCGTGGTCTTGATCTTCCAGCGGCCGGCCCGCCAGGCGTCGGTGTGGTGCGTGGTCAGGGGGCGGGGCTCGTCGGTGATGTCGAGGGCTCTGAGAGCGGCGGCGAGCAGCGGGTCCATCGTCACATCCTCGCGCGCACGGGCCCCGCACGGTGTCGGATGGCGGTGGTTGCGCGGGTGGGGTGGGTGGGGTGGGTGGGGTGGGTGGGGTGGGTGGGGTGGGTGAGGAGGCGGGCGATCTCGGTGGAGATCGGCAGGCCGGTCAGGGCTTCGATCCAGCCGAACTCGCCCGCGCAGTTGGTCTCCAGGTAGGTCCAGCCGTCGGCGGTGACGACGAAGTCCAGCGCGGCGTAGACCAGGCCGAGCTCGCGCACGTGTTCCACGCAGGCGCGTTCGACGTCGACGGGTGGCGTGATCGCGGCGTGGCGGCAGTCGGCGACGGGGGCGGTGCGCCAATCGAGGGCGCCGTCGGTGGTGATCGACGCGGCGAACACCCGGTCGCCGACGACCGTCACCCGGGCGTCGAACAGGCGGTCCTCGACGAGGGCCTGGAGGTAGTGGACAGTGCCGATGATCGCGTCGAGGTCGTCGCACGCGCGCAGGCGGGTGGTGGGGATCAGGGTGGTGTGGCGTTGGGTCAGGGCCTTGACCACGACCTTGTCGTCGTGGTCGGCCACGAACGCCCGGGCCGCGTGCGGGTCGCAGGCGAACAGGGTGTCCGGTACACGCAGTCCGCAGCGTGCGGCGGAGGCAAGCTGGGTGGGTTTGTGCTCGGACGCGTCGACCGCGAGGGGGTCGTTGATCCACCGGACGGGATGGGCGCGGAGCAGGCCCAGGAGTGCGGTGGTGTTCTCGTCGGCTCGCCATCGTTCGTCCGCGTCGGTGTGGGATTCGGGGCGGGTGGGTTTGCGCCAGTACACCGAGGTGGTGGGTCCGACGGTCACGGTCCGCCGGCCGTCGTCGATCGTGGTGGTCCAGGTGCCGGCGGCGAATCGGCCGCCGGCGGTGACGGTTTCGCGCAGGCGGCCGGGGTCCAGGCGAACGAACGCGTCGGGGCCGAGGCGCCTGACAACCAGGTCGGCGGTGAGGTCGTCCTCGGCCGCGACGACGATCACGCGGGCTTCACGATGGGGCATTACTTCGGGTCGTCCTTGCGGCGCACGCCGCCCTGGTCCTGGGTGCTGGTGTAGTTCGCCACCGTCGCCGGATCGGCCGCCTCCACCAGCAGGCGGCCGTCCGCGACGACGTTCGCGCCGACCAGCGGGTCGTAGCGGTGCTCCGGCAACGGCAGCGAACGGCCGGTCGGGGCGGGAATCGGGAGTCGGCGGGTCAGGAGCAGCGGAGTTGTCACGGGGAAGTCCTTTCATGTGGGTTCGGATCGCATTGTGGTGTGGTGCGAATCGTGGTGCGTTTCCAGGAGATCGCGTCGGGGCGGGGGTGGGAAGGCGGTGTGCGGGGTGTGCATGCGGTGTGCGTGTTGTGCACATGGCGTCGACGCTGGGTGATTCGCCGGCTACGGTGGGAGCGGACATCGTCTGCGCGCCCAGGGGGTCGTGATGGTCGAGTTCCGTCCGCCGTGGGACGCACCGCGAGTGCGGGTCCTGGCCGCGCGTGGTGATGTCGGTGGCCTGGTGCGTCTCGGACGCCTGGCGCGGAACTGGCGGCAGCGCGACCTGGGTTCGATCGTCGGCTACTCCGCCTCGACCGTCTCGCGCCTGGAATCGGGCGCGCGTTCGGGCCGGGACGTGGCGGTGTTGCGCAGGTTGGCCGCCGCGGTGGACATGCCCGTCGGGGTGCTGGGCGCGGCACTGGGCGTGAGCGCACCGCTACCGGCTAGGGTGGGCCGGACCGCCGCGCGGCGGGACGAGGAGGACGATCCGATGCGCCGACGCCGCCTGCTGACCGCCTCCCTCGCCGCCGTCCCCGCCACGATGCTCGGCGGGATCGACCAGGCGCTCGCGTCCATCCCCACCCGCTCCTCCCCCACCACCGGGAACGATGTACTCGCCCTGTTGGCGCGGGCTCGCGGGTGGTACGACGGCGGCGATCACGCCCGACTGGTCGCGGGGTTGCCGAAGTTGCTCGCGGCCGGCCACACACACGCCGACACCACGGGCAACGCGGCAGCGTTCGCGCGCCTGGCCGCATGCTACGACCTCACCACCGAAACCCTCTCCAAGATCGGCCGGTACCAGCGGGCAAGGACCGCGGCCGACCGGGCGACGGTGTACGCCCACCAGTCCGGCTCACCGCTCGCCGCCGCATCCTCTGCGCGGATGCTCGCCGTCGTTTTGCGCCACCAGGGGCAGGAGGCCACCGCCCAGCGCGTGACGCTGGACGCGGCCGCGCGCGTGGAGGCCACCGGGTTGAGCACCCCGGAACAGGCCGCCGCCTACGCGCAGATGCTGTGCACCGCCGCCTACACCTGCGCCGGAGCCGGGGACCGGGCGAACGCGCTGGAGTTGATGGCCGACGCGAAACGGGCGGTGCTGCGGGTACCGGACGGGCCGCAGGCCCGGACGGTGTTCACCGTGACCCCGGCGTCGGTGGGGCTGTATGAGGTCGGGGTGCTGTACTCCCTCGGCGACGCCGGCGCCGCCCTGCACGCCGGACGCGACCTCCACCCCGGGCAGTTCCCCACCCCCGAGCGACGCGGACGCCTGCACACCGACTTCGCCCGCGCCTGGTGGCAACTCCGCAAACCCGAACAGACCGCCACAGCACTCGCCGCCGCCCACCACGAAGCACCCGGCGAAGTCCGCGACCGACCCACCATCCGCCACATCGTCACCGAACTCGCCGAACGACACCCCCACGCCATCGGCGTCCGAGACCTCCTCACCACCACCGGGATCCGTTGACGAAACCGACCACCCCCACCCGCTGGTGATCGCTTGGAACGCGCGGCTGGTCCGATCAAGGTGGCGACCGCTGGACGCCGATTTCGTCATGGGGCGCGGGGGTGACGGCCCGGGTCCGGCAAGGTTGTCTCCCCGCGTAATGTGTGCCCGGACACGGGACCGGCCGAGAGACCCGGCCCGAGTGGACCGGCCTGCGACTGCTCCGGCCTTCGCCCACCCCGACGTCGCGGCGCGCCGGTGTCCCGGGGTCCCGGCTCGCAGAACGGCGTCGGCACGGTGGGCGGTCGGCACGGTGATGGTCCCGCCCTCTCGGGGCAGGACGATCTCAAGACCCGTGAGCCCGACGCCGCACGTGGCCGGGCCATGTCGGCGCGCTCAGGACCCGAAGGACCGAGGGCACGCGGTGCCCGCCCGTGCCGGGCCGACGAGGTAGCGGATGCCCTGATTGTCGGCGGGATTGGTCCGGAGACTGTTCCCGAACACCGTCGCCGCCCTCTTCGTGTCGCCGAGCCTCCACCACGTCGACCCGAGGCCGTGCAGGGCCCGGTGGAACGGCCGGTTGTCCAACTCGCTCCAGGCCAGGACTCCGTCGAACGCCGGCGGCAGGGACAACTCGGCGACGGCCACGGCGCTCTGGTAAAACCCCAGGGCCTCGGACAACGCGGCCTCGTCGGCTTCGGCACGGTCGAAAGCGTCACTGCCGAGGTGTGCCCAGCAGTCGAGTTGCCGAGGATCCTCGCGCACGGCCGCGAGCAGCGCGGCGCGGTAGGCCCGCTCGTCCCCGGTGGACTCGCGCAGGTCCAGCGCGCGGTCGACGGGCGGCGGACCCTCGCCGACGTACGGGTCGGGCATCCGGTACGACGGCCGCGTCCCCGCCTCGCGCACGGCCCGCCACCACCCCCACGACGGCATGCCCCCCATGTCGGGTGCCGTGGAGGGGCGGGCACCCCACCCGCATTCCGAACGCGGATCGTAGTCCCGCCCGTCCGGGCGCGCCGGGGTGATCCCGGCGTGGTGGATGCGTTCGAGGACGCGGCGGGTGTCGCACCGCGCGTACCGGTCGGTGATCTCGGACAGGTACACGTACCGGCGGCCCCGGGCACTTGGCGGCCCGTCCGGCGGCGGGAGCGTGCGTCGCAGGCCGTCGAGCAGGGCCGACAGGACCTCCTCGGCCCGGTCGCCGGTCAACGGCCACGACACTCCGAACAGGCGGGGCACCTCATGCACGGGATACCAGAGCGAGGCCTCGTCCAGGCCACTGCGCCGGGCCAACATCGCGCGCAGCTCGTTCTCGCCCACCGAAGTCCCCACCGCCACCACGCACTCCCCGCTCGTTCACGGCACGCAGTCGAGCACACCGTGTCCGGAGCGTAACCGGCACCTGCCCACCGGACCTTGCCTTCGGGGAAGAGTGGTCCGTACGGGGTCGGGGATTTCTCGTCACCGGTTCGCTTCGTGTTCGCGAGTCGGGCGGGAGAATGGACCATGCCCCAACTCTTCGGATATCTCGGCCCGTCCCCCGTCTGCGCGGACGGCCGTCACGCGTTGACCGGGCCCGAACAAGGCGCGGTGTTCGTGGACCCGGCGCCGACCGAGGAGGACCTCGTCGAACTCGCCGCCCGTCACGGCCTGGACAAGGTGGAGCGCCTGCCCCCATTCCGATTTCGCCTGTGTACGGCGGTCTACCTCGACGGTCCGATGGCCGGCCAAGCGAACCCCTACACCACCGACGAGCTCGGCTCGCTCAATACGTTCGCCACCGCAGGCCACATCCACACCGGGGTCTACGAGCTGGTCGCACTCCCCGACGGGGACCGGCCCGGACAGCTCCGACTCGTCGAACTCGACGGCCGGCCCGTGACCTCGTGACAACACCGGCGGACCTCCGCACCGGTCGTGGCAGACATGGTCGAGCCATGTGCGCGGTGGCGCGGCGCCGTGGCGCGGTGGTCGGTGGTGACCCGGTGGGAAGGTCTACGGAAGGTGTGGCTCGACGGTCGCGCTGATCCCGCCGGGTCGGGGTGCTCGGGAAGGGCACTCACCCGGGGCGCAGGAGCCATCGGCACCCGCCTGGACCGGTAGCCCGGGACCACGACGTCCGCGCGTGTGCCCTTCGCGGGCCGGCCGTGCGGATCCCGCGGGTCGGGTTCGAGGTATCGCCGCTCGAGAAGGGCGCGTTGGTCGTTGGGCAGACGCACCATCACCCCGTACGGCGGGTGGGTGTCCACGACCGCCGGGACGACGCTGCCGCGCCTGTAGGGGATCACCCGTCGATTCTCGCGGACACCGCGCACCGCCGCGCCCAATCGTGGATCGCCCACGTTCGTCTCGGCAGCCGGCCGGACGAGGTCGCCGAGTGTCTGTGCGGGGTGGAAGACCGGCCGGCAACTCACGTACCCGTTGATTCCGGATTGTGTGCGCCGACCCGACCACGGGTCCGATCGTCAACACGCCACCGGCTGCTGGTCCGCACCGAATCGCAATGGCCGGCAGCAACCCGGGTGCCAGGGCAGCCGAGGCCTATCGAGCAGTCATCTGGGTCATGGACATGATGCGCTCGTTGCCCATCGCGCTCTCCACTCCGATAGACAACAGTCGTCCGTCCTCGAAGTTCTCACGAACGCCGATGGCGAAGGAAGCGACACTGGAAGTGTCATCTTCGAGCTTGAGGTCGTCTCGGACCCGGCCGTCTTCGGCCGCGAGGGTAAGGGACAAGCCATCCTCGGCCATGTAAAGGAGGGTGTACTCCGTGTGGGTCACGACCAGTGCCACGACCGACTGATCGACAGGCAAGGTCACTTCGAACCGCTGAGGGTCGAAAAGGCCGACCGCGATGACAGTGCGCACCTCCCCAACGTCAACACCGACGGACTCGTCGATGGCGACGATCACACACACGTGGCCCTCCAGCAGTACGTGATCGCCTTCGCACAACCGCGAAGCATCGACGAGGTAAGTCCGCTCATCCTCTGCGTTGACGTCGTTGACATCGCTCATCGGAACCCCCGTTGCGTTCGACCCGATCCGCGGGCTTGCGGCACTCCACCACAGTATCCGTGGGAAACGATCTCACGCCTGCCGGGAAATCGGACAAGCGTTCCCGCCAACGCCGCTGCTGGACGTCACTCGTCAACGCCCCCAATCCCGCTGAGACGACACAACCTCGGGAGTCTCATCCCATCCGCCACTCGTACGTCGACAACGGCCCCAACGACGGATCCCCGGCCGTCGCCGCCCACTCGCGGGCCACGAACACCGGCCGGGTCAGCAGTACGTCACCGGTCCGCTCGACCCTCATCACGACGCCGAACTCCTCGAGCGCCAGACCCTCCGGCGAGTAGCGGAAGTCCACGACACCGTGCGACGTCGCGTGGACCCTGAGCCGCTCCTCCACCACGGAGGGCACACCACCGACGAGATCCACGCCCTCCCAGGTGACCTGCGGGCCGCGCCGGGCGCTGATCGCGACCCCACACACGCGCCCGGCGTCTCCGTAGTGGGCGGTCACCTGGGTCTCCGGCCACAGGTCCCCCTGCGGTGCCACCTGCCAGAAATTCGCGCAACGACCGATTCGTTGCGAGCCCGCCGGCCCGATCGCCGCCACGACCTGCTCGTGGTCCATGCCGAAGCGCAACGGCCCCACCCTCACGAACGGCACGAAATCCCAGCGCACACGGTCGGTTTCCTCCATCGCGATCCCCCAGGGACCGTCCCTCAACGTCGACATGCCATCCCGTCCCTCGACAACCACACCGGAAGCCGCCCTCCCGGGTCGCACGGTTGTAGCACCTCGAAGCGACACCGGCCGGAGCACCCGTCGCGCGCCGCCGCGGCCCGGGCGTACCGCGATCACGGCGCACCGGGAGCATCGAGGACACGAGTTCCCATCCGGAACCGACCGGCGTGGGCGGGCCGGACGGACGTCGTGCAGGCGGCGTACCGCGTTCACCGCCCTGGAACGCGGCACGCCCGGCAACCGGTCGGGATCAGCCGGTAGACACCCGGCACGTCGGGGAGCGGCGGGAAGCTCGGGCGCGCGCTCCGGTCCAGGACGATCGCACCGCGAACCTCCCAGGAGAAGCACACGTGCGTTCGCCCCGGCTCCCCGTGCGGGTACGGGCTGTTCGGCGTGCCGGCGGCGTTCGTCGTCATGGAGCGACACCTTCTCCCGAAAGCTCGTCGTTCGGCGCTCCGGTCACCGCCGGGTGGTCAGTCCGTTCGGATGAGGAAGCGCTGGTCGGCTGCTTCGGTACAGGGTTCTTCGATCGCTTCGGCACCTGCGGTGGTGTCGTTGTCGAGGATGCCGATGCACCGGCTGCCGTGGTCCGGGCGAAGGCGGAAAGCCCCGTCGCTGTCGGCGGCGATGGGTTCCAGGCGGAACACGGTACCCTGCGTGCAGTCCTTGCGTGGTTCGAGCATGCCCTTGATCTCGTCGGCGCCCATGACCGTGTCGCCGTGGGCCGTCGCGGGCGGCGACCGCCACGACGAGGCCGTCATGGGCCCGCTGCTGCCCGGACTGTGGACCCACTGGAACGACGAACCCGAAGAGACCGGCGTGCGATCACGGCTGTGGGTCGGCGACGACGCCGGGACATCGTGGGCGAGCGTCGACTACGACGGACACCAACTCGACACCTTCCACGTCCGCCAACACGGACCCCGCCGCGCCTGGGACGAGGTCGAGACAGCGTGGGGATGGTGGAACGAGCACGGACGTCCCGCCTTCGACACCTTCGGCCTCGACGTCCACCCCGACGGGAAACAACGCGTGTGGTGCGACAAGACACCCGGCGCGGCCTGGGCGGTACCCCGACACTGACCGCATCCTGCCCAAGCACGTGCGGGGGTCGTCGGTACGAGGGGCACTCGACCCGGCAGGCATCGATTCCCAGGGTGCGCACCGGGGCGCGGGACACCACCGCGGCACGGTCGCCCCAGCCCGCTCGACAGCACCGACCGTCGCCCCGAAGTCGTCCTCGCGCCGGGCCGGCGCGGACCGGTCGTCTTGCGCCGGCGGTGTACACCCGCGACCGGCGGAAACAGCAGGACCCGCTGCGGTGGAAACCTCCGATTCGTGCGGCACGCCGACCATGCCCCACCCTGGCCGGGACCGGAACCCGCCCGGATGAGGCTCCCGGGGAGCACCTATACGCTGAGGCGATGACCGGGTTCGACAACACCGACCGACGGCAACTCGCCCTGATGTTGCACGAATACGCCGAACACGTCCTGGACGAGGTGGCCATACTGCGGGTGCGGACGAAATACGGGGACGTGTACCTCGAGATGTTCCGTACGTTCCCCCCGGGCACCACCGACGGCTACTTCCACTCGATCGACCCTCTGCTGCCCCCGCTCGGCGCGCGGGAGAACCGCTTCACACCCGCCCACGAGATCCGACTCGCCGTCCTGCTCCACGCGTACGCCGAACACGAACTCGACCAGTGGACCGCGCTCGAGACACGCACCACCCGAGGTCCGGTCTACATCGGCATCACCAACTCAACTCCCTACAGCGGAACCCACGACGACGCCCGGCCGCTCGACCACCTCCTCCCCACACCGGCCACCGACAACCGAAGCGACGCCCGCTGAACCCGCGGAAACCACCGGCGGCCCCTGCGAGACCATCGAGGGACGGGCCCATCCGACCGGGCGCAGGTCCGATGTCGGGACGAGGACCCCGGCGCACGACCGGGGCCGTCCCCGGCGTCGGGTCGAAGCCCTCCGTCCTCGGCCGCGCCGGGGGCGCGTCGGTGCCGTTGGGGACGGTCGTCAGATAATTCCGGGCGGGTCTTTGAGCATGTCGTTGAGGAATCGGGTTCGGCCGTCGGAGTGCCTGGTCCCGAAGCGGGTGTAGTGGTGTTCGCCGGTGAGCAGGACGATCTCGTGTTGGGCACGGGTGACCGCGACGTAGAACATGTGTCGGGCGGCCTGGAGGGCTCGCGGGCTTTGCTTGTCGTGGTAGTTGGGGACGACACCGTCCATGAGGCACGGCAGGATGACAACGGAGAATTCTCGGCCTTTGGCGTTGTGGTAGGTCGTGAAGGTCACACGGCCCGGGATGCGTCCGCCGGCCAGTTCGGCCATGGTGAGTCCCGCTTCGCACAGATCGGCGATTGCCGTGAAGGTGTGGACGTCGAGGTCGTGGGGGCTGTCGTGTGCCACGGTCTCGAGGTGGATGGCGGTGGCGAGCGACGTGAAGAATCCCTTGGCGTCGGCGCCGGGTTCTTCCCGATCCGGAGCGTCGAGGACCTCCAGGAGGAGGCGGGCCGTCGTGCGTGGGTTCTCCTCGGAGAGGAGGTGGCCCGCTTTGACGCGTTTGCGAGCCTCCCCGGCGCTGGGCGCGCGTCGGGCGCGCGCTGCGGGGTCGACGGACGAGCGGCGGAGGTTCGGCGTGGCGGGTGTGTGGGACGTGGTGGAGGAGTCGCGGCGCGCGGTGTGGTCGTTCACGCCGTTCGAGCACGTGGGCCCGCTGAGGTTCGGCATGACCCACGAGCGGGCGGCGGCCGCGCTCGACGGGGTCCTGGAGACCATCGGATCGCGTGGGGACGGCACCGGATGGGTCTCGCGGGCCAGCTTGTGGCCCGTCCACTACGGCGCGGGGGCGGGGGTGCATCTGTACTACGACCGGGCGATCGGCTTGGCCGACGGCGAACTCCTCGCCACGATGTATTGAACCCCCGTGGCGCACCAAGCGGATGTGCGCGACGGGGTGGGTTGCGAGTGCGCAACGACCGCGGATGCGGGCGCGGTTGCGGGCCACGATGGGTGCATGTCTTCGCGTCCCGATACGCGGCCGATGGGTGGTTGCCTGTTGTGGCTCGGCCGGTTCGTCCTGGCCGTGATCATCCTGGCCGTCGTGACCGTCCTCGGCGGGCTGTACGCGTGCCAACGGCAGTTCGCGGCTGACGAGAGAGAGCGGGAGGCACACGAGAGGCATCGCGCGGAGGAGCGGCGTGCCCGGATGGAGGCGGAGGTGCCTTTCCGGGCCTTCGGCCGGCCGGCGAATGCGGAGTTCGAACGCTTCGTCTTCGACCGGTGTTGGCGCGACACCACGCCCCGGATGAAGCCGCAGGCGGGCATGATGGGCGTGACATGCACGTCCATGGTCGTGTACTTCTACGGTGCGGACGATCCCACCACGGCGACGGCCGAGTTCGAGCGCGAGGCGCGCAGGCTCGGGCTGGCGCCGGGCACGGCGACCTGGGCGCGGCCACAACCGGTTCCGGACCTGCGCCCCCCGGACCCGACGCCACCGCCGGGCGCAGACGAGCAATACGGCCCGCTCGCAGGGAGCGGGAGCAGCCTGTATGCCAAGCCCGTGCGTTGGCAACACGCCTACACCGAGCACCCGTTCGTCGTCCGCGCATCCGTGACGATCCACTACCGGGCCGAACGCACCAGGCCGAAGCCCACCCCGCCGCACACCCCGATGTTCCCCCAACCACCCGCGACCTGCGCAGGCGGCAACCGCCCGTGGAGCTGCCCGTGACCCGCGACGGCCTCTGCCGCGCCCACCCATCCGGCCCGGCATGTCGGCGCCCGAACTTCGTGGACCGTCCCAGCGAGGCGCCTCCCGGGGGCGCCGCGGATCACCCGGGCCGCGAAGCCGCCGCCGACGGCGCGGGATGCGCTGAACCCGTGGGCCGTCGCCGAGGGCGAGGACCTCCGAGGGCGCCATGGCTCAGCCCGGGAGCGGCCAGACCGTGACGTGGACCAGGATGCCCTTGCCGGTGGGGAAACGAACGGTGTCGATACGGGCGACACGATTGTTGTCGGTGCGCACGCACAACACGCTGTCGCGCCCGGCCCGATCGGCCGCGGCCGTGCCCTGGGTACCCGGGAGGTCGCGACAACCGCGCTCGTCCGGCATCTGCCCCGGCGCCACCACGGCGAGGTTCGTGCTGTTCGACGCGACGAAAACCTCATGGATCGAGGTGGCGTCCGGTTGGTGACCACGCGCTGCCATCCGAGGCCGTGACCCTGCCGGCTCCTCGGCGGGACCCGACCGTACGCCGCATGCCATCGTAATCCCGGCTCGCACCCGCACCCGCACCCGTCACAGAGGACAACGGCCGAACATGTCGCATTCGTACACGCACCCGACCCCCGAACCCGACGACACCGGGCGTGGTGTCTCGCCCACCCACGGCCCGCCCGCGCCGCGTCCCTGCGACACCTGCCCGTATCGGCGCGACGTACCTTCGGGCATCTGGGCGCCCGAGCAGTACGCCAAGCTCCCTCCGTACGATGCGCCGACGCCCGCTCAGCCGGCGGCACTGTGGCAATGCCACGTGATCGACCGCGACGCGCCGGGCGCCCGCGTCTGTGCCGGGTGGGTGGGCTGCCACGGCGGTGACGACCTCCTGGCGCTGCGATTGGCCCTGCTCGACGGTCGCATCGACGCCGACACCCGATGGGCGGCGATCGAGTACACGTCCCCGGTGCCGCTCTTCGGCTCCGGCGCGGAAGCCGCGGCACACGGCCTGGCGGACATCGATCTCCCCGGCGCGGCGGCCCGCGCGGCGATCGACAAGATCACGCGGACGCGACGCCCGCCCCGAACCGCGCTCTCGCGGGAACAGCCCGATTCGGCTCGGGCGTGAACGTCGGCTGCACTATGCCGATCGATCGGCAGGTGACCGGTCCCCCCTCGACAGTGCTGCCCGAGGACCTTTGCCGGTCCGGCGCGTCGTGGGGGTCAGCCGCCTTGGCCGGCGCTGCCGATGGGGCCGACGTCGATCTCCTCGACCTGCCACACCACACGACCCTCGCGAACCCCGGCCCGAACGAGGCGGGATCCACCTCCGGTGCCCCCGACGTCCGGAGTCACTGTCGCTGCGTGGGAACTCGGCGCCGTGACCGGCGCCCGCCCGGCCTCGTCGTCGTGCCCGGTACACCCGGTCGCCGCGCTCGCCGCGAGCAACACACCTGCCAGGAAGCCGCGTTCGCGACGCCTCATGCACACCCCCGTGTCGATGCTCCGGGCGACCCTATCGCCGCACGACCGCCGTCACGAACCCCTCACCCGATTCGACGAACGCACGGCGACGCCACCACACCCGGCCGAACGTCGCCTCGTACTCAACGTTCGGACGGGGGCGTCAAACGCAGTCCGCTGTCGCGGGCGTAGCAGGCGATGGTGTGCCCGCCCGCGGCCCACTGCTGCGGATCGGGAAGGAGGTAGTGCACGTCGCCGGGGCGCGGGGCGACGCCGGAGGAGGGGATGAACTCGCGCGCCAGAGCGACGCATCGAGTGCCGGCCACGGCGTTCAGGGACTCGGCATCGACGGTGGGCGCCTGGGAGTCGAGGGTGAACACCGCGTAGATCTCGCCGGTGTGCACGCGGGTGCAGGCGACGGTGTGGACGGCGTCGAGTCGGGTCGGTGGTGTGCCGGTGGGGTCGTCGGCGGCGAAGCAGTCGCCCTTGCCGGGAATCGCGGCGGGTGCCTCGCGGGCGGGTTCGTCGTCGTCGCGCAGGCCCGTCACGATCAGGACGACGACGAACAGCACGACCAGCGCGGAGTTCATCACGATGCCGACCCAGGCGAGCCACCGGCCGCGTTCGCGGGTGTGCTTGATGCGTTGGAGGGCAACGACCCCCAGGGCCAGCCCGACGGGCAGGAACGAACAGAAGAACCCGACGATGGGGCGAGGACGGCGAGCAGGTTGTACGGCGGTTTCGGCGCGACGTCACCCGCCGGGGGTAACGGCGATTCGGTGTCGGGCGGGCTGCTCGGGGTACCCATGGGGTTTTTCCTGTGCGTGAGTGTTCGGCGGAACCTGGCACTGTGTAGGGCGCGGATCCGACGAACGCAGCGGATTTCCCGCCTCCGGGCAGCGGTTGTCGATGCCACGGTCACCGTGACCGGGGTCAAGGGGTTCAAGTTCACCAAGGCACCCGAGGATTGTCGCCGCCACCCGTACCCACGCCGCACAGCAAGCTCTCGACTGATCCACCGCCCACAACCGGACGACTACCGGGCATCGACGTGCCCGATTCCGACCGCCAAAGCGGCCATCTCCCGCAAGCGCTCGTAGTACTCGATCGCGCCGGCCTCGTCATCGATCGACGGCAGGACCTTCTCGACGGCCGCGAGACACACGAGCAGGAGTCCTTGCCTCTGCTCGTCAAGGGGGCCCGAAAGCAACGAGGAGACACAACCGGCGATGTCCGCGTCCAGCAGCACCATGTCGAACAGTCTGCCTTCGTGCTCGAACTCCCGGCCGCGAACATGGGGTGGGAACGACGCGCGCAGGTGCTCGTCCCACAGCCGCGAAAGCAGGCCCGGCTCCGATGCGTCCATGTTCGAGATCATGCCTCACCGACCCGGCACTGCGAGCGCGGATGGGGAACCCTCACGGGAGCATGCGGCGCGCGTCCGGAAGGGGACGCGGACGGTCGCGGACGACCCCGGACAATCGCGGTCGAGGTGCTCGGTGGACGTATTCCCCGGCGCCGCCCGCGGCGGCTCACCCGTCGTGCCCTGCGCTCAATCGTCGGCGCGGGGCGGCGGGGATGTGCCGCCGGCGCGCCACACGTGCCGGAGGTGGTCGGTGAGCGTGTCGACGACGTCGCGGCCGACGCGGCAGGCCAGGACGAAGTCGACGTCGGCGTAGCCGTTCTCGACTCCGTCCTCGGTGTTGAAGACGACGCTCGACACGTGTGCGGGGAGTTGTGGAAGGAACCAGGTGGTCCACGCCTCGGCGGCGGCGCGGGCGTCGCAGATGCGGATGCCCAGCGACGGCGGACGCGGGGTGTAGGAGCCCTGGAACAGCCACGGTCCGATGGGGAACCACACCTCGAGGAGAGGCTCTCCGCGAAAGCCCTCCCCGGCCCTCCAGCGGGCGTCGGATCGTTGTTCGAGGGAGGCGATGACCCGCTCGACGGCAAGGTCCCATGGTTGGTCCGGGGCCGGGGCGAAATACCAGGGGGTGGCGTAGCCGGCGGGGTCCGTCGTCACGGGGTCGTCCTTCCGGATTCGGCCGAGGCGCGAGCGTGGCGGCCGGTATTCGCGTCTAGGTTCCGGTGGCGTCGAGCGGGTGTGATTGGGCCAGTCCGCCGGTGAGGACGGTGGCCGGCGCGTCGGGTGCGGCGGGGACCCGGATCAGGACGCAGGCGAGGAATGTTTCCTTGACGGTGGTGAAGGGCCCGCTCCGGCCCAGGAACGCGATGGTCGTGGGGGCGGTGGCGGTCAGATGTGCCTCGGGTATCAGGGCCTTGGCCTCGATCGTCTTGTCCAGGACGCAGGGGACCAGGCGGTCGCCGGTGGCGGTCCGGAACGTCTGCCGGGCCACGGGGCGGGCGGTGACGGTGGTGGTCTGCGACATCCGCTCATCCCGGTGGGCATCGTCCTCGATCCGCTTGCGCAGGTCGGTGGTGTAACTACCCGGCGCGAGGCGGGCCTCGACCGCGCCGCGCCCGGCGGGCACCGACATTGCGGCGGCGTATCGCCCGCACACCGCCGCGGCATCGCCCGCGGTCGTGGTGCGCGCGGAGCCGGAGGCGTCGCGGGCCACGTCGTCGAGCGTGGGGCGAGCCAGGCGTTCGGGGCTCGCGGTGGCCGGTGGGTCGCCCACCCGGGCGTGGGCGGTGAACACGGCCTTCCACGGCGCGCCGGGCGTGTCCTGGACGAAGTGGACGACGGCCTTGTCCTCGCTGTCGGCACCGGTGGCGGCAATGGCGACGAACGTGCGGGGATGGCCGCTCGCCCGGGGGATCCAGAACTGCGGGTCGAGGTGGGTGAACGGCTTGTACGGTTCCCGGTCCGGGCGTGCCCGGTCGGCGCGGTACCCCGCCAGGGATGCCTCCAGCAGTTCGCCGCCCTCGACCCCGGCGAGGCGGTCGCCGTCGAGTGTCGCGTTCGCCGTGTTGTTCTCGGTGTCGTAGCGCTCCAGGACCTGGCGGGCCTCGGCCTCGGAGATCACCGCGGGATCGGGTACCGGCGTCACGATCGACGCGCTGGGCACGGACGGCTTGCCCGACCCGCCCCCCGAGGAGCGCCCCGGCGCGGCCCCGACCGATGCCAGAGCGATCACCGCCGTACCCATTCGTCTCGCCCGACTGTGCATCCGTTCCCCCGAACTCCCGTCCGTCACCGACGAATCCACACTCTCACGCGCCCCCGACCACGCGGACGCGCAGGCCCCAGGGGGCGGGCGGAGGGGTGGGGCGGATCGGATCAAGAGCGCGAACCGTCGGGGAACGTCGACCCCGCACGGCGTGTCCCTCACGGCGCCTCGGCCTCGGCCACGCGCAGGTTCCCGATCGGCGGGGCCGGCGTGGCGTACCGCGCGGGCGACCGGAATCGTCGGGCTCGGCACGCGGGACGGGATATCGCGGGCTGCGGAGCGCTCGAAGGCCCTCTCCGCTCTTCCGGCCCGGGCGCGTTCGCGCCGGGCCCAGGGACGAGTCGGGCACGCCGGAGTCGGATCGATCGGATCGAGCCGCCCGATTCCCGGGCCGCTCGGGCGGCGGGCAGCATGGCCGTCGCCCTGATCGCCTCGGCCCACGAGGGGTGGCCGGCGCGTCGGGCGGTGTGTTCGCGTTCGCGGACGGCCAGGGGCGCCCTCGGCGTTTGTTGCGGGCGCGTGGCAGGTCGTCGGTGTCGACGTCGAGGGGTTCGTCGGAGCCGTCGAAGTGGGGCGTCGGCACCCCGCGTCCGCTGGTCACGCCCGAGGCGCGAAGCGCTCCAGGAGCCGCTCGCGCTGTTGGACGCCCAGGCCGCGGACTCGGCGGTTCCCGGAGATCCCCAACTCGACGAGAAGTTCGGCGGCGCGTGCCTTCCCGATGGCCGGGAGGGATTCGAGCAGGGCCCGGACCGGCATCTTGCCCACGGCGAGGGTGTCGGTGGCCAACACCTCGCCCAGTGACAGCCGACCGCTCTTGAGCGCCGCCTTCACCGCGGCTCGTTCCCTGCGGACGGCGGCGGCCTTGGCGAGCGCGGCGCTGCGCTCTTCGGGACTGATCGTCGGCACGGCCATCGGGTACTCCTCGCGTCGTCCATCCGGAACGGGCCCATCATGGTCGATGCCACCGACGACGCCCGGCACGGCCGTCCGCGCCGAACCTTGCGGCCACGCACGCGACTCGGCGCGAGCGTCGGCCCCGTCCTACTTCCTCGACGTGGCGGTCGCCACCAGACAGGCCACGTCCGGCCGGGCACACATCGCCGCGATGTCGGAGGCGCTCGGGGGCGGCGACGTCGGGGAATCCGCGACCGCCGGCCGCTCCCCCGGGGCGGCCGGCGAACCCTCGTCGAGCACACGCGTCGCCGACCACGCCGCCACCACGACGAACACGTAGACCACGACGTGCTTCCGGTACCGACGCATGGCTCCCCCGTGGATGCGAACGGCAACACCGTAACCAGCGCCTCCGACACCGGCGTTCGCCGACGCACAGGGGTTCGCGATTCGGCGGGACCCGAGCGATGGTTCAGAGAAGCATGTGTCAGATGCTCACTCCTGCGGCCAGACCCCGCCCAGCGACCACGGCTGCCGGGGATCCGTGACAACCTGCCGGCCCGGATCGCCGAAGCCGACCGGGAGGGCCGGCTCGGTGAGATCGAGGGCCCCAGGTCAGCCTCGCCGGGGCCAACAACAAGATCACACAGATCGACCAGGCATGTGTGCGGAAGCCGGTGGACCTGGGCATGCCGATCATCGGCCGACCCGCGAGCCCACCGTGAATCAGGGGCGAAGGCGATCATTAGGCTCCGTCCCATGGCCACTGACCTGGGATTCACCTGCTCGTGCTGCGGCGAGCGGCACGCCGAACCGGCGATGAACTACTCGGCTGCAGCTCCCTACGTCTGGGACCCGAGCTTCGCCGACGCCCCCGACTGCCTGCTGTCGTCGGACCAGTGCGTCATCAACGGGCAGCACTACTTCGTGAAGGGACTGGTCGAAATACCGGTGATCGGCAGCGACGAGGTGTTCTCCTGGGGCGTCTGGGCCTCCCTCAGCCGCGAGAGCTTCGCCCGCATGGCGGACCTGTGGGACACCCCGGGACGGGAGGCCGAGACCCCGTACTTCGGCTGGCTGAGCACCGATCTGCCGCTCTACTCACCGAGCACGGTCAACCTGAAGACGCACGTCCACAGCCGCCCGGTCGGCGACCGCCCGTTCATCGAACTCGAACCCACCGACCACCCCCTCGCCGTCGAGCAACGCACCGGTATCACCCCGGACCGCGTGCGCGAGATCGCCGAAAGCATCCTGCACCCCACCGGCGGCAACTCGTGACCGGCACGAACGAGGGTCAGACGAAGCCTCTCGAGGAGATGAGCGATCGCGAGTACTTCGCCTGCGTCGGCCACCGCCCCGGAATGTTCATGGGCAAGGCCTCTTTCCACACGATCACCGCGTTCCTGAACGGCTACGACCAAAGCGCCGCCCGACACGGCGGACAAGGTCTCGCCGGCTGGTCGGAGTGGCTCATCGCCCGCCGAGGCCGCGACTGCAACCACGCCTGGCCGGGCCAGGTCCTGCACATCGCGCTCCCGCACGGCTGGGACACGTACTGGGACCTGCCGCCCGACGACGACAAGCACGCGATCGAGGTC
Organism: Embleya sp. NPDC020630; assembly: GCF_044334985.1. Lineage (NCBI taxonomy): Bacteria > Bacillati > Actinomycetota > Actinomycetes > Kitasatosporales > Streptomycetaceae > Embleya > Embleya sp. NPDC020630. The sequence goes on along the minus strand of NZ_JBIRUB010000034.1, from coordinate 16,676 downwards.
CTCTTTGAACTCCTCGACGAGTTCGCAGCCGAACGCGAGGCGGCTGACGACGGGTGCGAGGCCGACGAAATCACTGGAGCGGGCATCACAGCCGACACTCTGCGGCGGACGAGCGGAGGAACGGCATGACCGACGTGCCGGTGCCCGGACCCGAACCGGACTGGCAGCCTGCAACATCCCGCCCGACGCCAGGCAGCAGTCGAGGAAATACTCAGGCGGCAGTGGGCCTGCGTCGGTAATCTCCGCGGGTGTCGTTGACTCAGTACGTCTACTTTGCGATCGCCAGCGTGGGCACCACCGCCGACGAGATCACCCAGCTGCTTGGCGTGGAACCGGACGAGGTCACGGTACGGGGAAGCCTGACGACCTCACCTCCCATCACCCCGTTCTGTCACTGCTGGAAGATTCGCTGCTGCGAGCCCGGCCTGTCCGTCGACGAGCAGATCCACCAGGTCATCGGCAGGCTCCGACCCCGCATGGAGGCGCTCACCGATCTGACAACCCGTCTCGCAACCGAGGAAGGCCCCGGCGGCACGATTCTCCAGGTCGAACGCTTCTTCAACCGGCATGACGAGAAGCCCTCCAGCTCGGTGGACGACACGAACCTCTTCGGCTGGCGCCTGGACCGCGCGGTGGTGGACTTCCTCGCCGCAACCGGCGCGGATCTGGACGTCGGCGAATACGACATGACGCCCAGCGACGACTGACCCCGCCTTTTCAAACCGGGGCCACGGCTACGTGTCGTCGGGAGCCCCTCGACCCGCATCCCGAGACGGCACCGCATGAGTGCGATTGGGGGAGATCACCTCCACTCTCAGAAGAATCCTCCAGGCTCCGCTCCAAACGGGTCATGTCCGCAGGATTCGCGGCGTCGTGGCAGAAGTCGGTCCACGGCACGATCCGGGTTCCGGACGGGTCGGGGGACGCGGACGGTGAAGCGGGCGACGGTGCACTGCGGCGGGCGCAGCGGGCTGGGGTCTCCTGACGAGCTCGCGACGGATTTCGCGGACGGCGGGAGGGCCATGTCGAGGTGCGCGTCGATGGTTTCCTTGCCGAGCGTGCTGTCGAGGTGGAGGGATCGGCGGATGAATCGGCCCACGGTCTTGGGGGCCGGGTCCGGCCGCGTGCGGGCGTCCGGGCAGATCTCGCTCAGGAGTCCTGCGGTGTGGTCCGGTTTTCGTTGGACGTACCGACCGCAGGTGTCGTCCCGGCCTCGCTGATCCTGTGGCTCCGCAAACCACAACCATGATCGTTTTGTCGGACAGGCCCTAGATCAACCCCAGCCCGGGAAGCTGAAGCGCCAGGCCCGAAAGCAGCACCGGCACCCCGATCGCGAACCGCCACCGCCGCAGACACGCGGCCGACGCGAACCCGACGAGCGTCACCACGAAGCTGAGCCCGCAGATCCCGAGCGTCCACCGGAAGTCACGTCGATACCGGGCCCGACACGCGGCGTCATCACAGACCCCCGACCCGTCCGCGACACCGTAGAGCGCCATCAGATCCGCCATCGCCATCACCACGAACACCCCGAGCATCGCGACCCCGGCCAGCGCGGCCAGGAACCCATGCATCCCACCGCGCGGCGTCGAAACCCTCTTCTCCATGCCGAACACGCTACGAGCCCGCCCCACCCCGGGGCGTCCGCACACATACTCAGCCGAGTACTCACATGACGCCGCAGGCCCGGCCGCCCGCGGCCGAGCCCCCACGTGCGGCGCGATCCGCCACCCGGCCACTTCGGGCGGACGCCCCCGAGAAGCGCCGGAGGATGCGAGCGCACACATGGCGGGACCGCACCGGGTCGGTGTCCTCCTCAAAGCGGCCGGAGCCCGCGCTGTGCCCTCGTCCGCCGCTGTGGGTCCTACGTCGAGGATGTGCCGTGGCTCGGGGAGATATCGAACGCGTCGCGGACGTGTTCCCGGAACGGGCCGATCGGCGCAGGCCAAAGGCCGTCGGGGTGCAACCGTGAGGGCGCGGAGGGGTGTTGCGCCTCCCAGTCGATGATCCGGCGCTGCAGCAGCGCCAGGTGGGCGAGGCTCCCCGCATATTGGGCCATGAGTTCGCACTTCCCCGGTTCTCGGGTCGTGGCCCGGAACTTGGGGTCAGACTGGGTCGGGTTCGGGGGGTGTCGATCGGGAGGGCGCGTCGCGTGGGGACGGAAGCCGAGGCCGGTGTCGATGTGGTGCCCGGGTGGGGCACGGCAACCACCGTCGGGCTGTCGGAGGTCGGGGAGGCAGTGCGGGAGGCGGTCGCGACACCGGCCGTGCTGTGCGTCACCGGGGTGCCGGGGGTCGGCAAGACCGCCGTCGTCGCCGCCGCGCTGGGCGAGGCGCGGGGTGAACGGGGCCGGGACACGGCGTGGTTGACGTTTCGTTCCCGCCCGACGATGGCGGGCGTGCGGGAGGCGTTGTGGGGGCGATTGTGGCCGGGACGGGTGGCCCCGCGGTCGCGGATCGACTTCGAACACGGCGTCACCCGCGCGTTCGAGCGCACCCCGCGCACCGTCGTCGTCGACCACGCCGACATCCTGCCGAGGGACGCGTTGGAGTATTTCGCGGCCCTGGCCGAGGACTCGACTTCGCCCTGATCGTCGTCGGCTCCCCCGCCTGGGGCGCGGCGCTGCCGAAACGGGCGCCGAACCTGCACTCCCACACGTATCGTCGTGTGCGGTTGGAGCCTTTGACGGACGCCGAGGCGGTCACGGTGGTCCCGGGCCTGCACCCGTTGTGGGCGGACACCACCGCCCGCGAGATCACCGGCCTGTCGAGGATGGTGTCCCCGGGACGGATCCGTGCGCCGGTCGTGACGTCGAAGAGGTGGCGGTCGGGTTCGGCCGGGTCGTGCGGCTCGCCCGGGAGACGGATTCCGGGTCAGGGACGTCGGTTCCGCACGGAGGTGCTGGGAGAGCCGGAATCCGTCTCCCGGAAGAGGCTTACGTCACGAGTCGACGCATGGGCCGTCCGTCCACCGCCCGAGCAACCCACATCGAAGCGGCTGCGTGTCCGCGCCCGGACGGCGGCCCGGGCGAAGGAACCCCGGACCGCTCCACAAGGAATCCTTGTCAAGGAAATCTTCATTGTCGTAGCGTGGTGAAATGACCACACAGGGCGAGAAGGCAGGGTCGGCCGCGACCGACCGTCTCGGCGGCGACCATCCCTCCGCGCGGATCATCACCCGCCACCGGGAGGAGATCGAGCGGCATGTCCGGCGCGCTCTCGACATGAACGCCGAGCCGTACCTGGCGATCACGCACGTCGTCGGTCATTCCCTCGCCGCGGCACCGATCGGCGACCTGAGTCGCCTGGCCGTCGAGGACGTCGCCGACGCCCTCGAGGCCTTGCCGGCGGCCCGCGTCTGGTGGGAGCACTGCGAGGCCGAGTTGCTGCGCGCCGCCCGCACTCCCGCCGCCGACGGCAAACCGCGCATGACCTGGCGTGAGATCGGCGAACGCCTGGGCATCACCGAACAGGGCGCCCAGGACCTCTACCGCCGTCGCGTCGGCAAGACCGCCGCCACCCGCCTGCGCAACCCCCCACCGCAGGGCCCCGTTCACGCCCGACCCGACGACCGCGCCCCCGGAGCGTGAGACCGCCCGCCGACCACCCGCCCCGACCGCGCCCCTCGTTTCGAACGGTCCGATCGCCCCCTGCGGAGACCCCGATGCGCCGTCCCACCCGCCCCACTCGCGCCGGCGTCCCCGCGCTGCGCCCGCACCAACGCGACGCGCTCGCCGCGATCGTCCGCGAACTGGAGAACCCGGACGACGACGCGGTCGGCAGCGCGCCGCACGGCGGGCGCCGGGCCACCGCGGTGATGGCCTGCGGGACCGGGAAGACGTGGGTGGCGGCCGGGGCGGCCGCTGCGCTGGCAGCGCGCGGGCGGGTGCTGGTCCTGGTGCCGACCCTCGACCTCCTCGTGCAGACCGTGACCGTATGGCAGCGTGCCGGGCGCACCGGCGGGACGCAGGTGGCGGTGTGCTCGCTCGGCGGCGACGCGGTGTTGGCCGCCGCCGGAGTGCGGGCGACCACCAGCGCGCCGCAACTCGCTCTGTGGACCGCGGGCACCGGGCCGGTGACGGTGTACGCCACCTACCAGTCGCTGGAGACGATCCTCGCCGCCCACCGGGGCGTCGTCGGGCTGCGTCTCGCCCCGTGGCGGCTGGTGGTCGTGGACGAGGGGCACCGCTCCAGCGGCCGGCTCGGCCGCCCCTGGACCGCCGTGCACGACGACCGGGTCCTGCCCGCGCTGGGCCGGTTGTATCTGACCGCGACCCCGCGGGTGTGGGAGCCGGCCGACGTCAGCGCCTACGGCGAGGGCGCCGGCCGCGGCGACACCGGACGGCTGCCCCTGGACGCCGACGACGACGTGTGGGACGACCCCGACGCCACCGCAACCGACGAGGGCGAGGACGAAGGGGTCGACGAGGACGAGGACTTTGCCGACCCGAACGGCCCCGACGACGAGGACCGAAAGGACGGTGGCGGGGCCCGCCCGGCTCGCGTGCGCGGCGGACGTCCGGTCCACTCGTCGATGCCCGCCCGGACGGTGGCGTCCATGGACGACGAGGCGATCTTCGGCCCCACGGTCCACCGCCTGGAGCTCGCGGCGGGGTGCCGGTTGGGGTTGCTCGCCAGGCCGAGGATCGTGGTGGTCGACGTCGCCGACCCCACCGTGCGGGACCTGGCCCAGACGAGCGGTGTCGACCCCAACCGGGGCCCGGGTCGGCGCAGTCTGGAGGAGGTCGAGGAGTACCGGGCCGCGCGGTTGTCCGCATTGCAGACCGCGGTGTTGCGGGTGGCGGCCGAGTTGGGGCTGAACACGGTGATCGCCTACCACGCCCGCACCGCCGAGGCCGAGGCCTGTGCGGAGACCCTGCCCGACGTCGCGAAGCGCCTGCACGAGGCGGATGCGGCGACGTATCCGGAGCGGGTGTGGGCGGACTGGTTGTACGGGGAGCACGAGGCGGAGCATCGGCGGCGGGTGCTGGGCGAGTTCGCCGCGCACACCGACCGGACACCCCCCGCCCTGTTCGAACTCCCGGAAACGGATGGGGCAACCACGCGGCGGGCGGTGTTGTCGAACGTGCGTGTCCTGGCCGAGGGCGTCGATCTGCGCGCGGACGCGGTCGCGTTCATGGACCCCAAGCTGAGCGTGATCGAGATCGTCCAGGCCATCGGCCGCGTCCTGCGCCAGGAACCCCACGAGGGCCGCGACGCGACCATCATCGTGCCGGTGTTCCTGGCCGCGGGCGAGAAGGCGGACGACATGCTCGTCTCCGACTCCCACCATTTCCTCGTCCGTGTGCTGCACGCCCTCGCGGCCCACGACAGCCGCGTTCTCGACATGCTCGCCACCCCCGCGCCCAGCGGCAGGCGGCAACGACTCGTCGACCACGCCGACGCGGACGGCGACACCGAGGACGCAGGCGACGACACCTCGGCCGCCGAGGAGGAGGACATCGAGACCGCCGAAGCGGGCCCCGAAGGCGACGGTGTGGGCGAGGACGTCGAGGAGCGGTTCCTCGTGCGGTTCATGACCGAGCACGACCCCGCCCTGCTCGCGGACTTCGTCAAACTGCGCGTCATCGACCCCGAACGCCGGGACTGGCGACGCGGCTACCTCGCCGCCCGCCGCTGGCACACCACCCACGGCCACCTGCGCGTCCCGCTGGACGCCGTCGACTACGAACCCGAATCGGGGACCTCACACCCCGTCGGAGCGTGGATCGCCGAACAACGACGCGCACGAACCGGCGGCGCGATGCGCCCGCGCCGGATCGAACTGCTGGACGAGTTGGGCATGGTGTGGAGCGCCGACGACGACGCGTTCGAGAACGGCCTGGCAATGTGCCGCGCCTACCACGCGAGGTACGGCCACCTCGCCGCCCCCAAGACCGCGGTCGTCGACGCCTACCCCGTCGGCCAGTTCCTCGCCAACTGCCGACGCCCCCTGACCACCAGGAAGCACCCCGACCGATGGCGTGCTCGTTGGGAACGCCTCGCCGCGATCGACCCCGGGTGGAACCCCACCGGATGGCCCCTGACCTGGCAACGCATGCTCTCCCTGGTCCGACTGCACCTCGAACAAGGCGGCACCCTCGACGAACTCGCCCCCGGACACACCATGGACGGCAGCGACGTCGGCGCCTGGCTCGACAAACAACGCCGCGAATGGACCCAACTCTCCCGAGCGCAGCGCGCCGCCCTGGGAGTCCTGGGCGTCGCCAAGGCCGCCTCCGTCGCAACGGGCCGGACGCGACGGGCGAGCGGTTCGCACGCGGACCGCTGGACGCTCACCCTCACCGCCGCACACGCGTTCGCCACCCGTGAAGGACACCTGACCGTGCCCCGCACACACAGCGAGACCATCAAAGCGGGAGGCGAGACGCACAACGTGAAGTTGGGCGTGGCGCTCGCCAACGCACGCCAACGACGCGATTCCTGGGCGCAGGAGCGCGTCGAGGCCCTCACCGTGCTCGGGATGCGGTGGGCGTAGGGGGCTCGCGGTGGGGAGCCCCCTGTGGGCAGCTGGACTGGACGGGTCGCATCACCGCGCGGGCACCGGTCGATGGGTGTGAGGATCGCGGCGAGAGACTTCCGATCGACGATGGCGTTCGTCGCGTTGCCGTGAACCGCCCGCGTCGGTGGCCGGGTCGTGCAAGGGTGGGCGGGTGCCCTGCGTGGGGTCCACACATACTCGCCTCGTGGCGTGTCGTGCGGGCTGTGCCTCGCGCGGGTCGACGGGGAAAGGCTTCGGCCGCGGCAACGCGCGGTCGGAGCCTTTCTCGTTCGTCGCACGAGCGACCCGGTGGAGGGGAAGAACCGTCTTCGGCGGCAACATCATCGAGACCGGCACCGGCTCCTGGCGCTGCGCCTTGGACGCGACGTTGGCGGCTGGTCCGTCGGCAGCCGCATCGACTCCGCGCGGCACCGGCTCGGGGACCGCGCCGTGTCGACGAACGTTCGTTCCGTTGGCGCCTGCCGCATCCGGCAGGTGCTGTTCACGCCAGGGTGACGTGCATGCCGCCGGCGGCCAGGACATCGAGAACCTCGGCGAAGAAGTCGTACGGCCGCCCGTCGGGTGACAGGGCGTGGGACAGGTGCGTGCGCGCCGTGTCTGCGTCTCGCCAGAGCAGGGTCGCGGGGCGGGTGTAGCCGAAGGTGCCCCCCAGGCAATCGCGGAGGGCTTGCGGGTCGCCGCCGAAGTAGCCGCCGGGGCCGTTCACCGCCTCCCCGAGCGCCAGGTAGAGACCCTGCTCATCCGTGGCGTGGCGGCCGTCGATTTCGTAGGCGTGTCCGGGAGGCCGGTCGCTGTGGCGACGGATGCAGGCCCGGTGCCGGACCAGGTCGAACCAGGCCTCGCGGAGCCGTGTGTCGAGGCCGGCCCAGGTGTTCGGAGTGTGCGGCGACCCGCCGAACCACTCCTCCCACACCGGCCTGGCATGCTCGGGAACCAGCGTGTGGTACCGGGCCAGTTCCAGGTCGATCAGGTCGGCCCCGCGCGCGGAAGGCCGCCAGGCTTGGACGGTCGTCCACAGTGTGGGCGCCGCGAGCAGCTCACCCCGGTCGTCACGGATCTCCAGCAGGACTTCGTCCAGGTCTCGGGCCAGGCGCGTACCCTTCGCGAGCACCGCGCGCAGCTCGTCGGTCGGGGCGAGGCCGCGCAGCACCAGCGGCGGTAGCGGCCGTTCCGACCTCGGGACGCGGGCGAACTCGCGGCAGGAGCCCAACCATCGGGACTCGTCGTGCACGCGGACGGTCCCGCGGTGTCCTTCGGGCGGGCCCATGTGGTCGTCCACGCCCGTCAGCACCAGAGTGTCCGCGCTTGGCCCGTGGTCCACCAACGCCGCATCGTCCAGGCGCCAGGCGTCGAGCGCGTCGTCGTCCGGCACCAGCCACACCCGGCTGCCGATCCAGCCCCGCGGCCCGGAGCCGTCCGAGGCCCAGCCGAACAGCTCGTACGTCGCCGGCCCGGGATCGGTGAACAACCCCTCCACAACAGAGCACACACCCAGCAGATGACCGTGCTCGGTCTCCACAAGGGTGTACCGGGGGCGACTTCGATGATCCGTTCCCTCGTTCACGAAGAAATGATGCCCGACCCGCCGTTGCGGCGCACCGGGCGCGTTCTCGCTCATCGCCACGGCCGTCGACGCCGGACTCGTGGGCATGCACGCCCACGAATCGGCGTCACCGACTCCTGCGCTCCTTCCGTCCACCCGGAGCCCGGCCGGCGACTTCGCCGAGACGGGCGCAACGAGCCCGACGCGTCGAGGGGTCGGATCCGTGTCTCGGACGGCCGCGTACCCGCAGGGCGATCGCGTCCGGGTGGTTCGGATGAATCGCCCGCCGCGGCGGGGGTGTTGCCGAAGGCTGAGCGGGCGCTGTTCGCGGGGTCCACACATTCGCCTCGCGGCATGGTGTGCGGGCCGTGCTCCCGCCGGCGGGCGACGCGGAACGGCCCCGGTACCGCCCCCTTTCTCGGGGTGCGGTTCGGGGCCGTTCCCGTGCGTCGCGCGGACCCCCGGAGGAGGGGAAGACCGGGTGCCCGCGGACGGGTTCAGGTCGACTCGCCGCGCCGGATCCGGTCCGCGATGGTCTCGATCTGTCGGTCGAACAACAGGTCCATCGTCGCCAGGAGTTGCGGGTCGATGTCGGGGCGCAGCATGCCGGGGACCAGGTCGTTGAGGCCGACGTGTCGGCCGGGGGTGTGGAGGCCTTCGAGGCGTTCGAGGACGAAGGCGTCCATGTTGGTGTTCAGGGTGCGGTTGACCGCTGCGAGTGCGGGGTCGAGCGGGGCATGGAGGGCGGGTTCGAGGCGGCGGTACATCGCGCGGTGTTCCTCGTCGGAGCGCGCGGCGGCCTCCTCGGTCATCACGGCCCGGCAGGTGACGCCTTCGTCGTTGGTGAATTCCCGGATCACCCACATCGTGTGGCCTCCCAAGATCAACGGACCGGGAACGGTACTCCGCCCCCGCGCCGAGTGGAAGGGGCCGACGGGAATCCACCGGGTCGGTACCGAACTCGGGCACTGCCGTCGAAGGGGCGACAAAGGGGCGTTCGAGGCGCAGCCGGGCAAGCCCCCTGGGTCAGGAGCGGTCTCGGATGCGGTCCAGGTCCGCGTCGAGGACGGCGAGGTCCGGGTGGTGCCGTAGCTCCTGTTCCCGTGCCCAGTCCTGGAGGTCGGCCTTGTGCGCGGCCCGTACGATGTCAACGGCGGTGTCGGTGAGGATCGCGATCAGCTCCGCGTGGGAGTCGCTCAGGCCGCGGTAGCGGTTCGCGGGGGCGAAGGAGGATGCGGCCTCGGCGGGGAGGGTGGAGCCGGCCGCGGCGAGCCCGTCGACCAGCCACCGCCGAAACGGTGTGTCCTGGGTGCTCCAGGCCGGGTCGTAGTCCTCGAACCCGGGATCGGGATCGTCGAGATCACCGGCCAACCAGCGCCGGAGCGAATCCCCGGCGCTCCCGGCCGGGTCGTCATCGTCGTGATCGGGGGCATCGGAGGCGGAACCGAGGGCGGCCATGGTCGAAGCTACCCCGCGCCCGCAGTGGCGTACGCGGGATACACCCGAACGAGTGACACCCCGACCGGGACCGTACGACGCGCGGTGTTCGGGCGCCCGGCACGGTCCGAAGGCGAGCGTCTGGGTGACGCCCCGTCAGGAGCGGTTGAACCAGCGGCGTTTAGCCCGGAGCTGGGGTGAGCCGCCGTCGGCGCGGGATTCGGGTCAGCGAGCCACGAGTTGCACGACGGTGACCAGGAGAGCCGCGGGGGTCACCTGATACGTGATGATGGCGACGCCCGCGACGTGGGTGATGCGGTGGTCCCGGCTGTTGCCTCTGGGGTAGGGCTTGGAGTCGGCGCCGTAGGGGTCGGAGGCGACGACGGACATGCCCGCCTCGAAGGCGGCTCGCGACTTGGGCGCCATGCCCTGGATCTCGATGCGTACGCGATCGGTGTACTGCACCGTGTAGCTCATTCGCCGACCCTGCCGGACCATCCGGTTCCGGTGTCGGTGAACACCTCGTCGGCGGTGTGGAGCGGCCCAAGGGTTCCTGCGTCGGCGGCCAGCAGATCGGCGTGCACCTGGGGGTCGGCGCCCATGACGGCGATCCCCCACCACAGGAACACGAGGTTGTCCACGTCGCCGATCGCGGTGTCCGCGAGTTCCCGCTCGAACTGCTCACGCAGGTCGGGGCCGAAGCCGTCGAGGGCCCGGCGGACCGCGCGAATCGTTCGCGGCAGCTCCGGCGGTGCGGGCGAGTGGTCGGCCTGGGCACCCATCGTGGTTATCCCCCTCCGGGACGGATCCGGACTCCCACGCTACCCGCAACGGGGTCGGCGGTCACCGGCGCGTGAGGGAGCGCTCCGTGCGAACGATCGCACGCGGGAGGCAACCGGGGGAACCACGCCGCGGCCCGGCGGAACGCATCGTCGCCATCATGGCTTCGCTCCCGGCGTGGACCACACGTGATCGCGGAGCCGCTCGTCTTGATCGTCTTCTGTCACCACCCCGCCCCGAACGGGCGGTACCCGCCGCCTCGACGCCCTCGACCGCAGTCGAGAGCGGCGAGGCGGCCCGATGCTGGGTACCGCCGGATGTGTTCATCGCACCCTCGTGCGGTGTTCAGCGGTCCTCGGGCGGGGTCATGCGGGTGCGGAGCAAGGTGGCGCGGGTAAGTTCGGTGCCGGCGGGGTGTTTCCGGTTGTCGTTCGCCAGTGCGGTCGCGGCGGCGGAAGCAGCCCCGGAGTCGTCGGTGTGGACCAGGCGCACGGTGCCGACGTCGGTGTGCCAATCCGTCGTCGGGCCTTGTGGGGTGCTGTGGGCGCCGGCCCAGCGGCCCGGCGCGGGGTCGGCGGTTGCGGGGCGCAGCAGGAGGGCGCCGCGGTGGGCGAAGTCGCGGTCGTGGGCGGCCCATCGGTAGACCTCGCCGGCGTCCCACACGGGGTCGTCGTCCTCGTCGAACCGGCTCCGCATCGGCGGAGGGTGTTTCACCGCCGCGGGGAAGTCCTCGCGTCGGATCACCCGCCGCAGTCCGAACGTGTTGACCCCCAGGAATTCGCGGAGCTGCGTCCTGGTGAGGTGTGTGTCGACTCCCATGGCTGGAACTCCCTGTGTCCGCTCCGTCACGACCGGTCCAGGCCAGTCGACCACCCGACTGCCCCGGCCCGCCCGGTGGTTCGCGAAGCCGCGCGACGACGGCGCGGCGGAATGCGTCCGCAGCCCGACGATGTAGCGGTCGTGCTCCTCCACGCGGCCGGACACGACGGAGTCGGCGAGTGTGCGCCGGGCTTCGAGGAGCATGGCGATCGCGTCCTGCCATTCTTCGGCTGTGCGGTCGCCGTGATCCCGCGACATCCACGGTGGCCCCCCATGATCGGCTCGGTACCGGCGCACGTCGGCCATCCGCCTGCGGGTGGGCGGGTCGGGGCGGCGAATCCGACGGGTCGAAGCCCCGGCGACGGTCCGGGGGCGGACGCCGACGCACCTACACTGGTGCCGATGCGAGGAAGACGAACGTGAAGCGTGCGCGGGCCGTCGAACTGGTCGAACGGATGCTCGGCCGGCTCGACGCGGACCAGACTTGGCCGATCGGCCTGGTGCAACAGGTCTGGGTCTTCGGGAGCTTCGCCCGGGGCGCCTGCGAGCCGCACGACGTCGACGTGGCCGTGCGTTGCGAACGCGACGAGCAGATGCGGCAGGCGGTCGTCGAAGCGATCCTCTCCGGCCGCGCCAACCCCTACGCCCCGCTGCGCCGCGCGCTCGCCGGGACATCGCGCGGGTTGCAGTTCCAGTTCGAGGACCACGCGCGGGAACGACTCCGGGTCGAAGGCACCGCCATGCTGTCGCTGTGGCAACGCGGCGACACGCTCGCGCAGGCCCTGAACGTCCTGCACTCCATCGCCGAGGACCCGGTTGCGGGCCGTGCCGAACGCCACGACATGATCGACGCGTTCACCGGCCTCGACCGTCACATCCCCCGCCCGGTGCGCGCGGAACTGATCGCCTGGCGGCAACGGGGACTCGTCGACATCGCCCGGATTCCGCTCTCGGACGTCCCCCAGGACACCGACCTGCTCGCGGACCCGCACCTGCGGTGGGCCGTCGATCGACGGTGGAACGATGACAGCCCACTGCGCCGCGCGGCCCTGGCGGGCCTGTCCCACCTGCTCGCCCTCGGGGCGGACCTCGACGACGTCGACCTGGCCGGCCAACGCCTGCCCACCCTGCGGCGTCTCGCCGGGCACCGGAGTGACGCACGCTGGTGGATCAACTGGAAGTGGCGCGGCTACTCCGGCATCCCCCACCGCGTCCCCCGCGGGAAGGCCTGGCTCGAAGTCGTCCAGCCCACCCGAACCCGCCCGTTGACGGCCCTGATGATCCGACCGGGACCACACGCCGTGACCCCACGCAAGTGAGGCCCGGCCCACTCGCCGGATGCCACGATGGTCCATCCGACGTGGACGCCGTGATCGGCGAACGCCTCGACGAACGGTGGATTCCCGTAGGGGAGGAAACGCGCGAAACGCGATGGTGCGCGTCCCTGCGAGGTGATGCGCCGACCACGCGGGCCCGCCCGCACTGTCGATCGCGGCCGGCGCGGCGGCGGACGGCGTAGGCACGGCCGGCCGAGCACTCGCCGGCTCGGGTCGTGGCCGGTCGCTCGGTCTCACACGCCTGGGCGCTGTCGGCCTTCGGCAGGCCATCGTTCACTCTTGCGGGTGATGGCGTTCGACGCTGCGACCGGCCAGTCTCGGGTTCGTGGCCAAGCGACCGGCAGGTGCCCACCCTTCGGGTACTTCGAACCCCAGACCAACTGATCAGTTGACTAGGCTGCGAATCCGACCCCGGAAGCGAACTCGAAACCGCCCCAGTCCGAACCCAGATCGGCCAACACCTCGTCGGTCCACAGGTCGTCCAGCGTTCGTTCGTCTCCGGCCGCCCAGGCGCGCACGATGGCGTCCCAGCGTCGGACGTTGACGCTGCGGTGCCCGGCCACGCCCGCTCGGCGGTGCGGTTCGCGTACACCGGACTGGTCGTGGGGGTGCAGTTCGACGCGGGTGCCGCGACCGTTGTTGTTCAGGCGACGAGTCAACGAACGCGCTACGTTGCGCCGGCGCAGGTCGCGATAGGCCGCATCGATCCGGCGCAGGTTCGCCCGGTTGGGGGTCTGGTCCTCGGCGAGCCAGGCGGCCAGGGTGCGGGGGGTGACGGCGATCCCGGCGGTGTCCATGGCGGTGTAGCCGGCGGTGGATGCGGTGAGGTAGCGCAGGCGTGCGGCGAGGCCGCGTTCGGTGTCGACGGGTGAGGTGATGCCGTCGGCGAGTTCGTCCAGGCGCTCGGCGGCCAGGGCGGAGGCGCGGGTGCCGCGCATCCCGTATTTGCCGGGCTCCAGGGAACGGTACGGCATCGGCGGTCAGTTCCTTCCCGGCGAGGCCGTGGCGGGCGCGGCGGGGGTGGGGTCGGCAGGGCGGGCGGTCAACTCTTGTCCTTGGTCTGGAGGGTGTAGGTGTCCTTGATCTTGACGTCGCCGACGCCGCGGCCCTCGGTGAAGACCGTACGCCAGTCGGTGTCGGTGTCGCCGGTGGTGAGGTGGAGTTCGTCGGTGCCCATCACCCGTACGACGGTCAGGCCGGCCCGGTGGGCCTTGAAGGCCTTGACCCACAGGTTGGAGAAGGCCTGGGAGCGGATGATGTGCATCCAGTCGGGGCGGTTGATCTCCCGGTTGTAGTTCGAACCGCCCATCGTGGACACGAGTTTGGCGTACATCTGCTTCACGTAGTCCAGGGTGACGTCGTCGCCCTCGGCGATCGCCGCGTCGCGGGCGTCGCGCAACGCGGTCCGCAACCGCTCCAGGAGGTTCTCGGTCGCCACCGCTGTCCAGGACTCCAGGATCTGCGGTTCCTCGCACAGGCTTCCGTAGGTGGGTGAGGCGCAGCGCAGGAGGAGTCGCAGGGTGGGGTCGGTGATCCACAGCGGGCCGGGTTCGTCGCGGTCGCCGAGGGGGTTGGGCAGGGTGTCGTGGTGCCAGGTGGGGGGGTCGACGAGGTAGATGCCGGCGCGGCGGCGTTTGCGGCCTCGGGGTCCGTCGTGGTCGTCGAGGTCGGGGCCGGTGCGGTGTTCGAGGGGGCCGATGGGCAGGTGGGCCTTGAGCGCGGACAGGTAGGCGGCGTTCATGTCCAGCGCGACGACGTCGTGATCCCCGGGGGGCAGGTGTTTGTTGCGCCACTTGGGGCGGGCCTCCCACACCGCGTCGGATTCCTCCTTGCTGCGTTTGCGCAGCAGGTCGGGCAGGGGTGGGTACCAGGTGTGTTCGTAGCGGGATCCGGCGCGGGACAGGCGCAGGAGTTCCATCACGTCCGGGATCGCCCGGCGGGCCAGGGCTTCGCTCGCGGCGGTGATGTCGCCCTGGGCGGCGGCGAGTTCCTCGGCGACGGCGGCGGCGATGGCGCCGGGCAGGGGGTCCTCGTCGGTGTCCGGCACGACACGGCGCGCCTTCGATGGGGCCGGGGTCTTCGGCGCGGCGGGCGCGGGGCGGGCGCCGGCGTGTGCGGGCCCGGTGGCCGTGCGGGGTGTGGGAGCCGTGTGGGGTGCGGTGGCCGGTGCGTCGGCGGCGGTGGGGTCGTTTCGGTCCCCGGCTTGCTGGTGTGGAGTGGTGGCGGGGGTTGTGGCGTTGTCGGGCGGGGTGGCGTCGATCGGCGCGTTCGGGTCGGTGGGCGTGGGGCCGGTGGGGGTGGGCGGGGGGTCGGTGAAGCGGACGTGGGCGAGGTCCGCGCGTAGTGCGGCTTCGGCGACCGGGCCCAGGTCGCGTTCCGCGACGATCGCGAACGCGAGTTCGCCCTCGCGTGTCAGGTGGACCACCGTGTCCGCCTCGGCCAACGCCGCCGCGACCTCGGGGCCTTCGCCCGCGCTCGTCTCCCACGCGGCCACCACCGGTACGTCCAACTCCGCCGCCAACCGGCGCAACGCGCCCACGGCTTCCCGGACATCGGGGCCGGGGCGCCCGGTGTCGGCGGTGGGGCGGACCAGGTGGTTGAGCGGGTCCACGGCGACCAGGCGCAGGCCCGCGATGTCGGCGGCGGTGGCGTGGAGGAGGTCGGGGGTCAGGTCGGTGCCGTCGTCCAGGAGCAGTCCCCCGGCGGCCAGGCGTGTCGACGCGGCGTCGGCGGCGGCGCGTTCGATGTCGGTGAGGGTGCCCGCGCGCAGGCGGCGGTGGTCCACTCCGGCGGCGGCTGCGGTCAGGCGGGCGGCGACGTCGGCGCGGGGGCGGCCGGGTGTGCAGGACAGCACGGCGTGGGGGGTGTCGGGGTCCTCGGCCGGGGCCAGGGTCGCGGACAACACGGTGCCCGCCGCGAGCAGGCCCGCACCGGCGCCGGGAGCGCCGACAACCACCGTCAGGCGGCCGGGCAACGCCCCGCCTCCGGCGGCCTCGTCCAAGGCGGTGGGGCCGAACGAGACCGCGCGGCGGCGGGCGGCGGTCGCCTCCCCCAACGCCGTCGCGAACCCCGCCACCCTGCGCCCGGCCTTGGCGGCGGGCCGCCCTGACGTGGGGTCGTCGGTGCTCGGGGGCGTGCCGGCCGAAGGCGGCGGGGTCGGGGCGGCGATGGCCGGCGGCGACGGGGTGGTGTCGGCCGAGGGCGTGTCCTCGGGGGCGGGTGCGGCGGCGAGGTGGGTGATCTGGGCGTGGACGGTGCGGTAGCGCAGCAGGAGTTGCGGGGTGCCCGCGGCGGCGGCGCGCACCAGGTTGCCCAGGCCCTGTCGGGCGTCGGTCATCGTGAACGCGGGCAACTCCCCCTGCGCGGCGATCACATCCGGCGTCGGCGCGGTCAGCACGGCACGCACGCCGTGGGGGGCGTGGATCACGATGCGCGCCCCGGCGGCGGCATCGGCGACCAACCGCGCCCACCGCTTGCGAACCTCCTCCACACCGAACGCCGACCCGACATCCCCGCCGGCCCCGGGCCCGGACGCGGAGTATGGGGCGGGCGTCGTGGACGCGTTCTCGTCCGACCCGCGCGATCCCTCGCTCATGCGCCCGACCACTTCCTTCCCAAGCCTCTTCCCTCTCGATCCTACCGTGATCCGACGCGAAAACCTGCCTACTTGTGGGTCGGCCGTCGCACGGAGGCGGAAACATGCGCGACTGGAGCACGCCCTCGAGGCGGCGGGCCGATGGTCGGTGTGGGCTGTGATGGTCTTCCCCGGTTCGGTACACCGGGCGGTTGCGGCAGAATCGGGAAATGCCGTCCATCTCACCGCCGTTCGAGTTGCGTCTTCGCTGGACCCGGAACAACACGAAGATGATCGCGACGGCGATCGGTGTCTGCGCGTTGATGTTCGTACCCGACATTCCGCTCGCTCTGGCGATCGCGGGCTGGGGGCTCTTCGGGCTGGGCGGGCTGCTCGCCGCGGCGATGCCCCGGATCGCGCCGGTGGCGCTGCGCATGGACGCCGAGGGCGTCGCCGTGTCCCGAGGGGTGTGGCGCCCTCGGCGGGTGGCGTGGGCGGACGTGGAGGCGGTGGTGTCCTGGCAGGTGCGCGACGGCAGCCACTGGGTCGGCATCGTCGCCACCCCCGAATACCGCCGCCGCACCGGCCTCGACACCCGACGCGGCGGCCGATGGATGGACAACATCATCGGCCTGCCGATCGCCTGGACCACCACGAAATGGGA
>NZ_JBIRUB010000033.1:0-67787 GCF_044334985.1 Embleya sp. NPDC020630 | reverse complement strand
CATCGCCGCACATCACCCACACCAAGGTCCCCACCCATGACCTGAACAACGACCACCAGGCCCAGAAGTCACGGCAAACGCAATTGCAGTACTAGAAGTTGCGCAGCGGGGTCAGGCCGAGTTGGAGGCCGGAGAGGCCGCGCTCGCGCCCGCCGAGCTTCGCCGCGACCGCGCTGAGAGCGACGGCGGCGGGCGAGTCGGGCGCGTCGACGACGACCGGGCGGCCGGTGTCGCCGCCTTCGCGCAGCCGGGTGTCGATCGGGATCGAGCCGAGCAGCGGGACCTTCGTGCCGGTGGCCGCGGACAGGCCGTCGGCGACGCGCTGTCCGCCGCCGGAGCCGAACACGTCGACCATCTCGCCGCAGTGCGGGCAGGGAAGTCCGGCCATGTTCTCGATCACGCCGGCGATCGTCTGGCGGGTCTCGACCGCGATCGTGCCGGCCCGCTCGGCGACCTCGGCGGCGGCCTGCTGCGGCGTGGTCACCACCAGGATCTCCGCGTTGGGCACCAACTGGGCGACCGAGATGGCGATGTCGCCGGTGCCCGGCGGAAGGTCCAGGAGCAGGACGTCGAGGTCGCCCCAGTACACGTCGGCCAGGAACTGCTGGAGCGCGCGGTGCAACATCGGCCCGCGCCAGACCACCGGCGCGTTGCCGGGGGTGAACATGCCGATCGAGATGACCTTCACGCCCAGCGCCGACGGCGGCATGATCATGTTCTCGACCTGGGTGGGCTTGCCCTCGGCGCCGAGCATGCGCGGCACCGAGTGGCCGTAGATGTCCGCGTCCACCACGCCGACCTTCAGGCCCTGCCCGACCATCGCCGCGGCCAGGTTCACCGTGACCGAGGACTTGCCGACGCCGCCCTTGCCGGAGGCCACCGCGTAGACCCGGGTCAGCGAGCCGGGCTTGGCGAACGGCACCTCGCGCTCGGCCTGCCCGCCGCGCAGTTGGTTCGCCAGCTCCTTGCGCTGCGTGTCGCTCATCACGTCGAGTTCGACGCCGACCGAGGTCACCCCGGGCAGCGCGGCCACGGCGGTCTCCACCCGGCTGATGATCGTCTCGCGCATCGGACAGCCGCTGACCGTCAGATAGACCGCGACCTCGACCCGACCGTCGGCCAGGATGTCGACGGATTTGACCATGCCCAGTTCGGTGATGGGCCGGTGGATCTCGGGGTCCTGGACGGTCGCCAGGGCATCCTGGACGTCGTCCGCCGAGGGCAGGGTTGCAGAAGCCATACCGTGAGCTTACGACCCTCGCGCCGGAATCCTTTGCGAGCATCGGGATCCGGGTCCGGAACGGGGGCTGCGAACCGACGGGGAGGTGCCGCGTGACGATATCGGCCGAGCGGACGCGAGTGGCGCAGTTCCGCCGGGCCCTGGGCCTGGCGACGCTGATCGACGTGCACACGCACTTCATGCCCAAGCAGGTGCTCGACAAGGTGTGGGCGTACTTCGACGCGGCCGGTCCGCTGATCGGCCGGCCGTGGCCGATCACCTACCGCCTGGACGAGGACGGGCGGGTCGCCACGCTGCGCGAGTTCGGCGTCTCGGCGTTCACCTCGATGTTGTATCCGCACAAGCCCGCGATGGCCGCGTGGCTGAACGCGTGGTCGCGCGAGTTCGCCGCGCGCACCCCCGACTGTCTGCATACGGCGACGTTCTTCGCCGAACCCGACGCGGCCAAGTACGTGCGCGAGGCGATCGACGCGGGCGCGGTGGTGTTCAAGGCGCACGTGCAGGTCGGCGGCTGGGATCCGACCGATCCGCTCCTGGACGACGTGTGGGGCGCGCTCGCCGACGCCGGCGTGCCGGTGGTCGCGCACTGCGGGTCCGGCCCGGTGCCCGGGGCGCACACCGGGCCGGAGCCGATCGCCCGGGTGCTGGCCCGGCATCCGCGGCTGGCGCTGATCGTCGCGCACATGGGGATGCCGGAGTACGGCGCGTTCCTGGACCTGGCGGCGCGCTACCCGAGGGTGCACCTGGACACCACGATGGCGTTCACCGAATTCGTCGAGGAGGCCGCCCCGTTCCCGCCGGCCGACCGGCCCCGGCTGCTCGACGCGGCGGATCGCATCCTGTGGGGCAGCGACTTCCCGAACATCCCCTACGGCTACGCCGACGCGCTCGCCGCGCTCACCCGGGTCGACCTCGGCGACGACTGGCTGCGCGCGGTCTGCCACGACAACGCGGCGCGGCTGTTCGGGCTCACCTAGGCCCTTTCGTCCACCCGTGAACCGATACCTGTGCGTCGTTGCGGCCGGCTACCGTGCCGGGGGTGGAGACGATCGGGTACGTCCGGGGAGATGCCACCACGCCGCTGGGCAAGGGCGTCAAGGTGATTGCGCACGTGTGCAACGACCGGGGCGGCTGGGGCAAGGGCTTCGTGCTCGCGCTGTCCAAGCGGTGGCCGGAGCCGGAGGCCGACTACCGGCGGTGGTACCGCGAGCGGGCGGGCAACGACTTCGGGCTCGGCGCGGTGCGGCTGGTCCGGGTGGACACCTACCTGTGGGTGGCCAACCTGATCGGCCAGCACGGCACCCGTACCGGCAGCAAGGGCCCGCCCGTGCGCTACGACGCGATCGACCGGGCCCTGGACACCCTCGGCGCGCGGGTGCTCGAACTCGGCGCGTCGGTCCACATGCCGCGAATTGGCTGTGGTCTGGCCGGGGGCACGTGGGGCAGGGTGGAGCCGCTCATCCTCGAACGGTTGAGCGGGCGCGGTGTCCCGGTCACCGTCTACGACCACGACTGACCACGAGGCGGGCGCGCGGTGACCATCCGAACCACGACGGACACCGACGCGGGCGCCGAGACCGCGGCGCCCACGCGCCGGCCCCACCTGTGGCGCGACGCCTCGCTCTCGGCGGTGCTCGCCGGCCTGATCGCGGTGCTGGTCTCCTACTCGGGGCCGCTGGTGATCGTGCTGTCCGCCGCGGCCGGCGCGGGGCTGAGCCCGGCGCAGACCGGCTCGTGGGTGTGGGCGCTGTCCATCGGCAGCGGGCTGACCTGCCTGGGCCTGAGCCTGTACACCCGGATGCCGATCGTCACCGCGTGGTCCACCCCGGGGGCCGCGCTCCTGGTGACCAGCCTGGGCTCGTACGCGTACCCCGAGGCGATCGGCGCGTTCGTGGCCACCGGCGTGCTGATCACCGTGATCGGGGTGACCGGCGTGTTCGGCCGCCTGATGCGCAAGGTGCCGAGCGCGGTGGTGTCCGCGATGCTCGCCGGGATCCTGTTCTCGTTCGGCACCGGGGTGTTCACCTCGGTGCGCACCGCGCCGTGGATCGGCGGCGGGGTGCTGGTGGGCTACCTGGTGGCCAAACGCTTCGTGCCGCGCTACGCAGTGCTGGTCGCGCTCGTGGTCGGGGTGGGCTGCGCGGCGGCCGGTTCGCGGCTGCACGTGCACGTGGACTCGTTCGAGATCGCCCGGCCGGTGTGGACCACGCCGCACCTGTCCGTACCGGCGCTGATCGGGATCACCGTGCCGCTCCTGGTGGCCACGCTCGCCTCGCAGAACGCGCCCGGGATGGGGGTGCTGGCGGCCTCCGGCTACCGGCCCGACGACAGGGTGCTGATCGGCTCCACCGGCGCGGTGTCCACGCTGCTCGCGCCGTTCGGGTCGCACGCGATCAACCTGGCCGCGATCACCGCGGCGATCTGTACCGGGCCCGAGGCGCACCGCGACCCCCGCAGGCGTTATGTCGCGGGGGTCGCGTGTGGCGCGTTCTACCTGGTCGTCGGGATGTTCGGGTCGACCCTGGTCGCGGTGTTCGCGGGCCTGCCCAAGGAATTGGTCGCCGCGGTCGCGGGCGTCGCTCTGTTCGGCGCGCTGGCGAGCGGGCTGACCGGCGCGATGGCCGACGACGAGCACCGGGAGGCGGCGCTGATCACCTTCCTGGCCACCGCCTCGGGGGTGACCATTTGGGGCATCGGGTCCGCGTTCTGGGGTTTGATCGCGGGGGTCCTGGCCCACGTGGTGCTCTCGTCGCGGTGGTTCAGCCGGCCGGCCGCACGCCCATGAGCACGCGCATGCCCTCGGCGAGGTCGCGCCCGGTGGGGGCGGTGTCGGGGGCGAACATCCACTGGCTGACCACACCTACCAGCAGCGCCTGACACAACGATCCGACCGTGCGGGTCAGGTGCTCGTTGCCCTCCTCGGGCACCCCGAGGAAGACCGAGGCGAGGCCGCTGCGCCCCGCGTCCTGCGCCGCGCCGAGCACCTTGTGGATCTCCGGCAACTCGTCGAGGTGGGCCAGGATCTCGAAGTTGGCCGCCCACATCATCCGGTGCGACTCCATCAGGTCGATCACCCGCGTCCAGATCGCCTCGAACCGCTCCAGCGGCGCGGTTTCGGTGCCGACCGCCTCGGTCAGCGCGGCGGACAACTCGTCGCCCCACCCCTCGATCGACTCCAGGAGCGCCTGCTGCATCAGCGCGTCCTTGGATCCGTAGTGGTAGCCGATCGAGCCCAGGTTGGTCCCCGACGCGGCGACGATGTCACGCGCGGTGGTGCGCATGTAGCCCTTTTCGTACAGGCAACGTTTGGCTCCGGCCAGCAGGTCTTCGCGATGTCCCATGACCCGATGGTAGCGCCGTTCTAGACGGATGTCTTATACGAGTGACTCATACACTTGTATAAGACGGTCGGGGGCTACTCGGACTCCGGCGGGCGGCCCGCCCGACCCAGGTGCGCGTCGGTGACCTCGCGGCCCATCAGCCAGCCGTCCGTCTCCCGACGCTCGTCCAACTCCTTGAGCATGGACTGCAGTTCCGAGCGCAGGAAGTCGCGCGTGGCCACCTCGCCGAGGGCGATCCGCAGTGCCGCGACCTCGCGGGTCAGATACTCGGTGTCGGCGATGTTGCGCTCGTTGCGGGCCCGGTCCTGTTCCAAGTTGACCCGGTCCCGGTCGTCCTGGCGATTTTGCGCGAGCAGGATCAGCGGCGCCGCGTACGACGCCTGGAGGGACAGCGCCAGGGTCAGGAAGATGAACGGATACTCGTCGAACCGCAGCGCCGGCGGCACGAAGATGTTCCAGCCGATCCACACGATCACCGTGGCGGTCATGTAGACCAGGAACCGGCCGGTGCCCAGGAAGCGGGCGATCCGCTCGGAGAACCGGCCGAACGCCTCCGGGTCGTACGCGGGCAGCAGCGGACGCCGCCGCGGATGGCGCGGTTGATCCAGGCGCGGACGCCGCCGCTTGTCGGCGCTCGTGCTCTCACGTGCCACGGCGGACACCCCCGTCTCCGTGTATCGCGCCCTCGCGCCAGTCCTCGGGCAGCAGGTGGTCGAGCACGTCGTCGACGGTGACCGCGCCGAGCAGGTGGTCGTCCTCGTCCACCACGGGCGCGGCGACCATGTTGTAGGCGGCCAGGAAGCTGGTCACCTCGGCGAGCGGGGTGTCCGGCCGCAGCGGCATCAGGTCGGTGTCCAGGACCGCGCCGACCAGGGTGAACGGCGGATCGCGCAGCAGCCGCTGGAAGTGCACCGTGCCCAGATACTTGCCGGTCGGCGTCTCGGTCGGCGGCCGGCACACATAGACCTGACTGGCCAGCGCCGGCGACAGGTCGGCGTTGCGCACCTGCGCCAGCGCCTCGGCGATGGTGGCGCCCGGCTCCAGCACGATCGGCTCGGTGGTCATCATGCCGCCGGCGGTGTCCTCGACGTAGGTCAGCAGCCGGCGCACGTCCTCCGCCTCCTCCGGCTCCATCAAGCCGAGCAGGCGCTCCGCGGTGTCCTCGGGCAACTCGGAGATCAGGTCGGCCGCGTCGTCGGGGTCCATCGCCTCCAGCACGTCGGCCGCGCGCTCCTCCTGGAGCTGGCCCAGGATCTCCACCTGGTCGTCCTCGGGCAACTCCTCCAGCACATCGGCGAGCCGGTCGTCGTCCAGCGCCGCGGCCACCTCGGCACGGCGCTTGGCGGACAGGTTGTGCAGCACGTTGGCCAGGTCGGCGGGGCGCAACTGCTCGAACGTGGCGAGCAGGTTGGCCGCGCCCTGCTGGTCCTCGGGGCGTTCGAAGCCGACCACCGCGTTCCAGTCGACGGTGATCGTCTCGCCGCGCCTGCGGCGCAGCGCCGAGGTGCCGCCCTTTTGCACGAAGAGCTTGGAGATCAGCCAGTCGCGCCCGCGTCCGAGCGCCATCGCCACGTCGAGGACGGTGACCGACTCGTCGTTCTCGGCCAGCGTCACCCGCCGGTCCAGCATCTCGGCGAGCACCAGCGTCTCGCTCGGTCTCTGCTCGAAACGGCGCATGTTGACCAGCCCGGTGGTGATCACCTCACCGGTCTCCACGCTGGTCACCCGGGTCATCGGGACGAAGATCCGGCGCCTGGTGGCCACCTCGACGACCAGGCCGAGCACCCGCGGGGGCAGTTGGGCGGTGCGCAGCATGACGACGACGTCGCGCAACCGGCCGACGTGGTCGCCGTTGGGATCGAACACGGCCACGCCCGCGAGGTGCGAGATGAACACCCGCCCGGATGACGCACCCATGCCGTGGTCCCTCCGTTGCCGATGTCCGCCGCCGATGTGCCGCGCCGCCGATGTGTGTGCCCGCTCGTGCCGGGGGCATCCCAGTCGGTCAGGCTACCGGTGAAGGTGGGCATGACCACGACACCTCGCGCCCGGCTCAGTACAGTGCCGCCCGTGCGCCTGCCTCAGACGAAGACCACGATCGCCCTCCTGACCGCCTGCGTCCTCGCCGGCACGGCGTGTTCGAAGGCGGAGACCGGGCTCGGTTCGGAGTCCGCGGACGCCATCACCGGCAAGGCCAAGGCGGCGGCGGCCGGGACCGGGGCGGTGCACGTGCAGGGGGTGTGGAAGATCCAGACCCAGCAGTTCAGGATCGACCTGCGACTCAAGCGCGACGGCGGGGTGGGCACCGTGGTCACCGCCGACAGCACCATCGAACTGCTGCGCATCGGCCAGGATCTGTACGTCCGCGGCGACGCCCGGCTGTACCAGGGCCGGGACGGGCGCGGCGGGGCGGACGTCGAGCAGTCGGCGCAGGCGTTGCGGGACAAGTTCGTCAAGGTGCCCGCCTCCGACCCCAGTTACGCGCGACTGTCCGGCTTCACCCGGATGCAGGACATGATCACCGATCTGATCCGGCTCAACGGCAAACTCAAGAAGGACGGCCGGGAAAAGGTGCGGGGCGTCGAAACGCTCAAGGTGGTGGCCGACCGCGGGCGCGGCGGCGAGTTGCGGGTGGCGCTGACCGGGACGCCGTACCCGCTCAAGTACATTCCGTCGCCGAGCGGCGGAGCGCTCGAACTGTTCGAGTACGACCAGGACTTCCCATTGGTGCTGCCCCATGCCGACGAGGTGCTGGACTACGGCACGCTGACCGACGGCAAGGACCCGTCGGGCAAGCCGACCGGCAAGCCCACGGAAAAGCCCGGCGGGCCGGTGCCGGGTACCGACTGAGCCCGGCCGCGCGGGCTCCGGGATACCGTTTCCGGGAGCACGACGCGGGAGCACGACGACGCGGACGTGCGTCGAGGCGGTCGGCGAAACCTACGAGACATCGAACGACGAGGGAACCAGGCGATGGATCACGTGCGACGCGGCTTCGTGGTGGCGACGGCGGCGGTATCGGTCACGGTGCTGGTCGCCGGGTGCAGTCCGGGACGGCCCGCGCACCGCTCGTGGCAGGCGCCGGTGGACGAGCCGACGGCGGGCGCGCCGCTGGGCAACCAGGTGGACGGGCTCGACCCGGCGGCGATCCTGCAGCGGGCCCAGGCCGCGACGGCCGCCGCCAAGTCGGTACACGTGAAGGGGGAGTTGGCCGTCCCGGGCACGGCGGGCAAGCCGGCCAAGCCGTTCAGCGTGGACATGCTCTTCACCAGCACCGGCAGCGCGGGCCAGATCGTCGAGGACAACACGACCGCGTACATCACCCGGGTGCAGAACCAGGTCTGGTTCCGGGGCGACGCGAAGTTCTGGTCCAAGGTCGAGGGCGCCACCTCCGAGGTGGGCAACCACGACAAGTTCGTCCAGGTGCCCTCCGGCGACAAGAAGTACAGCGGCATCGTCGAGAACACCTACGTCGAGCGGCTGACCAACAAGCTGATGGGCAAGCCGGGCAAGCTGGAGAAGGGCGCGGTCAAGCAGGTCAACGGACATCGGGCGATCGCCCTGGAGAACCGCACGCCGGGCGCGGGCGGCGTCATCTGGGTGGCCACCGAGGGCGCTCCGTATCTGCTGCGCATGGAGTCCGCCGCCGACGCGCGCCAGGCCGGCGCGTTCGACTTTCTCGCCTACGGCGAGCGGGTCGACCTGCACGCGCCGGACCCCAAGGAAGTGGTGGACAAGGACCTGACCACGCCGGGGCGGTCGACGAGCGGCGGAAACGGCTCCACCGGCCCCGGCGGCTCCACCGGGCGTCCCTCGACCGGCGCGCCCGCCACGGCCTCGTCGGGCACCAGCCGCCGACCCGACATCGGGCGCACACCCAAGCCGCCGGTGCCGACGGGGCTGAGGAGCGACCCGGTGCTGTTCCCCTGAGTCGCGCTCGACGGGTCTCTCCCGAGTTGCGCCCGACGCGTCGGCGCGGGCTCAGTCGCGCCGGCGCAGCCGGCCGATCGACCAGTTGAGCGGGGACGCGCCCCGGGTCACCGCGGGTGAACCGATCGGCACCGCGCGGCCGGCGTCGTGGGGCAGCGCCCGGGCGGACCCGGTGGGGGTGAGCCGGACCAGGTCGCACTCCCGGGCCCAGCGCGCGGGCTGCTCCTCGCCGTCGGGCGCGTTCAACCGGGCGGCGTGCAGGGCGAGTACGGCCGGCTCGTAGCCCGGATCGCCGGGCGCGACCACCGCGACCCGCGCGGTCCAACCCGGCAGCCGGCCGCCCTTGTCCTTGCTGCGCACGTCCACCAGCACGGTCGCGGCGGCGGTCAGGCCGGGCACGAACTGCTCCACCGCGCCGGGCTCGCGGGCGGTCACCAGCCACGAGGCGCCGTCGAGCCACACGTGCCAGACGGGGCGGGCCGGGGCGGGGGCGACGGTGAGCCACAGCAGGCCGGACTTCTTCGCGGCTTCTTCGAGCAGCGCGGCTTCTTCGAGCAGCGCGGCCTCTTCCGGCAATGCCGCTGCTTCGCGCGGGGCGCCTTCGGGCGTGCCGTCGGTGTCCGTCATGCGCCACAGCGTCCCACAACGCGCGGGCCCCGAACGTGCGCCACCTCATAGTCCCTTTCGGGTGACCCGTCGGTAACCTGACCGCACGATCCGCAGCACTGGGAGGACCAGAGACATGGCCGCCACATCGCGTAGCTTGCGTTCCCGCCGTTCCTGTATGGCCGTACCCGGCAGCAACCCGCGCTTCATCGAGAAGGCGCAGGGGCTCCCGGTCGACCAGGTGTTCCTCGACCTGGAGGACGCCTGCGCCCCGCTCGCGAAGGAGGGCGCGCGGCATACCATCGTCGACGCGCTGAACAACGGCGACTGGGGGGACCGGATCCGCGTCGTGCGGGTCAACGACTGGACCACCCACTGGACCTACCGCGACGTGGTCACCGTGGTCGAGGGCGCGGGAGCCAACCTCGACGCGATCATGCTGCCCAAGGTGCAGGACGCGGGCCAGGTCAAGGCGCTGGACCTGCTGCTCACCCAGATCGAGAAGACGGTCGGCCTCGAGGTCGGCCGGATCGGCATCGAGGCGCAGATCGAGAACGCCCGCGGCCTGGTCAACGTGGACGAGATCGCCGCCGCGTCGCCGCGCGTGGAGACGATCATCTTCGGTCCGGCCGACTTCATGGCGTCGATCAACATGAAGTCGCTGGTGGTCGGCGAACAGCCGCCGGGCTACGACACGGGTGACGCGTACCACTACATCCTGATGCGCATCCTGATGGCCGCGCGGGCCAACGACCTCCAGGCGATCGACGGCCCCTACCTCCAGATCAAGGACGTCGAGGGCTTTCGTCGAGTGGCCGGCCGCTCGGCCGCGCTGGGCTTCGACGGCAAGTGGGTGCTGCACCCCGGCCAGATCGACGCCGCGAACGAGCTGTACCAGCCCACCCAGGCCGACTACGACCACGCCGAGATGATTCTCGACGCCTACGACTGGTGCACCTCCGCCGAGGGCGGGATGAAGGGCGCCGCGATGCTCGGCGACGAGATGATCGACGAGGCCTCGCGCAAGATGGCCCTGGTGATCTCGGCCAAGGGCCGCGCCGCCGGGATGCAGCGCACGCAAAAGTTCGAGCCGCCGAAGGGCTGACGTCGGATCGGTACGACGGCGAGGGGCGGATTCCGGGCAGCCGGACCCGTCCCTCGCCACACGCCCGGTGGCCCGGATCACACCCCCGGATCGGCTCCGGGTCGGGTCGGCGCGAGCGTGGATCGGCGTCCGGCCCCCACCGGGGCGGGGCGGTCGTCTATCGTGTGCCCGGGCCGGAGTACTTCGGCGGGCAAAGGGCAGCAGGAGGCTGGCATGCAGGGTGGCTTGACGGTGTCCGTGCACACCCAGGGCACCTCTTCGATCGTCACGGTCGCCGGTGAGATCGATGTGGACAGCGCCGCCGCGGTGCGGGACCGTCTGTTCGAGTGTGTCGATCAGGGCAGTGTGCGTTTGGTGATCGACTGCTCCGAGCTCGACTTTTGCGATTCGACCGGGTTGAACGCGTTCCTCGCCGCCCGACTGCGTGCGCAGGCCGCGGGCGGAGCGGTGCACCTCGTGGGCGTTCAACCGGCCGTTGCGCGGGTATTCGAGATCACCGGTGCGGTACAGGGGTTCACTTTCCACGAGACCCTGGCAGAGGCGGTCGGAGAGTAGCCCGTGACTTCTGGTGTCCTCCAGCGGGATGCGGGCAACTATCACCGCGTAGCAGCGTGAGCGAGGTGAGCCAATAGATGTGCGCCATGCGATCGCAGGCGCCCGGCGACGGGGAGGCCTGTTTCTCCACCCCACCGCTTCGTCAGGTGCGCAGACTGCCGTTCGAGGGTGCGGCGGGGGCGGTGGCGCGCTCGCGGACGTTCATCCGCAACACGCTCCACGCGTACGGATGGAGCGGCTCCGAGGACGAGCAGGTGCTGCTGACCTCCGACGACGTGCTGCTCGTCGCGGTCGAGTTGGTCACCAACGCGTGCCTGCACGCGGGCGGCCCGGTGGAGCTGCGGGTCGTGCGGACCAGCGAACTGCTGAGGATCGAGGTGGACGACCGCAGCGAGGAGCCGCCACAGGCGAGGTCGCCGCACTCCGGAACGCGACCGGGGGGTCACGGACTGCACATCATCCGCCGGTTGACGCTGGACTGGGGCGTGGTCGTGCACCGGGAGCAGGGCAAGACGGTCTGGGTGGACATGCCCGTGCCCGAGGCGATGCGCTGAGCCGACGGGCCGGGGGCGTACCGGGCCGAGGCCGGTCCGGGCGGCCGATACCCTGGAGCACATGTCTGCCTCTTCGGTTCGTGTTCGCTTCGCTCCCTCTCCCACCGGCATGTTCCACGTCGGTGGCGCTCGTTCCGCGCTGTACAACTGGGCCGTGGCGCACAAGGCCGGCGGCGTGTTCGTGTTGCGGATCGAGGACACCGACGAGGCGCGCAACCGGCCGGAGTGGACCGACGGCATCCTGAGCGCGCTCGCGGCGATCGGGATCAGCTCGGCCGACCCGGCCTTCGAGGGCCCCTACTTCCAGTCGCGGAACACGACGCTGCACCGCGAGTCGGCGGTCCGGCTGTTCGAGGCGGGCCGCGCGTACTACTGCGACTGCACCCGCGAGGACCTGGAGGCCCGGACCGGCTCCAAGCACCTGGGCTACGACGGCTTCTGCCGCGAGCGCGGCCTGGCGGCGGGCGACGGGCGCGCGCTGCGCTTTCGTACCCCGGACGAGGGCGTCACGGTGGTGGCCGACCTGGTGCGCGGGGTCACCGAGTTCCCGAACGCCTCGCTCGAGGACTTCGTGATCGCCCGGGGCAACGGCTCGGCGGTGTTCCTGCTGGCGAACGTGGTCGACGATGTCGACCAGAAGATCACCATGGTGATCCGCGGCGAGGAGCACCTGTCCAACGCGGCCAAGCAGCAGCTCCTGTGGGAGGCGCTGGGCGCGACCCCGCCGCAGTGGGCGCACCTGCCGGTGATCGTGAACGAGAAGCGGCAGAAGTTGTCCAAGCGCCGGGACAAGGTGGCGCTCGAGTCCTATCTGGACGAGGGCTACCTGCCCGACGCGCTGGTGAACTACCTGTTCCTGCTCGGGTGGGGCCCCAAGGACGACATCGAGATCCGGCCGTACGCCGAGCTGGAGCAGCTGTTCGACCTGCGCGACGTGAACAAGTCGTCGGCCTTCTTCGACGTGAAGAAGTTGTCCTCGTTCAACGCGGACTACATCCGGGCGCTGGACGCGGACGCCTTCGTGCGCGCCTGCGAGCCGTGGCTGCTCGGGCCGAAGGCGCCGTGGGCGAAGGAGGCGTACGACCCGGCCGTGTTCGCCGAGGTGGCGCCGCTGGTGCAGACCCGGATCACGGTGCTGGACGAGGTGCCGATGTACGTCGACTTCCTGTTCCTGGCCGAGCCGGCCGACGACGAGGCGGCCTGGGCCAAGGCGATGAAGCCGGGCGCGGCCGACGTGCTCACGAGCGCCCGCGACGAACTCTCCCGGGCCGAGTGGAACGTCGACGCGCTCAAGGCCGCGGTCGAGGCCGCCGGCGCCGCCCACGGCCTCAAGCTGTCCAAGTCCCAGGCCCCGGTCCGCGTCGCCGTCACCGGCCGCACCATCGGCCTGCCGCTGTTCGAATCCCTCCAGGTCCTCGGCCGCGACCGGGTCCTGGCCCGCGTCGACCGCGCCCTGAAGCGCCTGGCCGAGGCCGAGTAGCCGCCGGCCCCGAACGGGGCGGGCCCGCACGGCGGACGGCCCCCGCGACCGAAGTCGTGGGGGCCGTCCGGGTGTTCGGGTACGCGGGTCAGCTGATCGAGAGGGTCAGGGTGCTGGTGTAGGTGCCGATGGCCTGGTAGGCCGGGACGGCGAGGGACAGGTCGGCGTCGGCGGAGAACGTGCCGCCCGTGCTGGCCCCGGCCGGGGCCGAGGCCAGGGTGGCGCCGGTGCCGATCGGGCCGGTGCTACCGGGCACCGCGGTGCTCGGCGAGCCGGTGCCGGTGGTCACCTTCGGGGTCCAGGTGAACTTGTCGGCGCCGATCTTGCCGCCGCTGCCGTTGGTGAAGTCGGACACCGAGCCGGTGAGGGTCCACCCGGTGTTGCCGCCGCGGAAGTCCTTCACGGTCACGGTGTTCAGTGCGCCGGTCATGTTCTGCGCCTGGCCGTTGAGCGTGATGTCCGACAGCTTGATGGCGCCGGCTTCCTGGGTGATGGTCAGACCGCCGGCGACGACGTTGCCGGTCACGGTCTGGCTCAGGTCGCGGCCGGGAACGGTGACGCGGAACGGCTTGGTCACCGTGGTGTCTTCCGAGCCCTCGTTCACCTTGATCGCGGTGATGTTGTCCTTGCTCACCACGAGGTCGGTGATGTTGATGGTCCCGTCCGCGGCGGCCTCGGTGTACGCGCTGACGTCGTCGTCCTGGACGTCGCCGGCCATGCCGTACGCCAGGACGTAGTTGCCCGGGGTCCAGCCGGAGCCGGTGATCACCACGGTGGTGCCGACCGGGCCGTGGTCCACGCTGAGCGAGATCTTGCGCTCGACCGCCTTGACCTTGACCACGCCGCTCAGCGCCTCGACGCCGCTGCCCTTGACCTTCACCTTGTAGTCGCCGGCGGCAACGTTGTTGCGGACCGTCACGGTGCCGGCGAGCTTGTTGCCCGAGCCGACGGCGAGGGTGTTGCCGGAGATCTTGGCGGCGTCGCAGGCCGAACCGTCGGCGGCGCACAGTTCCGGAGTCAATGTGCCGGCGGGCCAGTTGTTACCGGCGATGGTGATCTGCCCACCCGCGCTGACCTCGCCCGGGGTCGCGGTGACGGTCGGGTCCGCGGTGCTGGAGCCCTCGACGTTGATCGTGGTGCCGGGGGCGACGGGCGTCACCGGGGTGCACGCCGTGGCGACGTCGCTGCCGAGCCCGGCGTCCACGAACGACGTGTAGTTGCCGGGGGCGAGGTTGAGCGTGCCGGGCTTGGTCAGCGTGATGCTCGTCGTCATGTCCGACAGCTTCAACTCCTCGCCGGGCGCGGCGTCGGGGTTGATGCGCGGACCCTCCACCGGCACGGAGGCGGTCTGCGCGCCGGTGAGCAGGACCTCGCCCTTGGGCAGCGCCTTGTTCTCGCCGACGTGGATGCCGAAGGGGGTGTTGACCGGCACCACGCCGTACTTGAGCCACTTCCACGTCACGGTGACCTGGTCGCCGACCGTGTAGGTCGCCTTCGCGGGGGTGACCTGGATGTCCATCTTGAGGTCACCGTCGGCGATGTCGGCCAGGAACGGGTTGGTGCAGTGCGCGCGGTAGTCGACCGAGGCCGCCGAGGCGGACGGTGCCAGCGCGATCAGACCGGCGGTACCGGCCATCGCCAGCGTGCCGATCAGCGCGGTGCTTCTGCGTGGAGCGATTCTTCGCATTCGGGACACTATTCTCCTCGCCGGGATGGAATATGCCTACCGTCACTGTGGAGCAGAACTTCGACATCCGGGGAGAATGACCTGCGGCGTTTGTCGCCGGCGAGGGCGAGGTCGGCCGAACCCTCGTCCGGAATGTGCGGGGTGCGTGGCGGTGGTCGGCAATAGATGGTCCGACACCGTATTCATCCGGTAATCGCTGACAAAGTCAATAACTGTTCCGCGGGAATCCTGTTGGCACGTGTCAACAAGATCGACTTCCGGCGGAAGCGGGATGGGAATGGCGTATTCCGGTTCCGGAAACGCGGCGGAGGCCGCCGTCCGGGGTGGACGGCGGCCTCCGCGTGTGGTGCGTCGAGCGAGGTGCTTTCCGGTCGGGTCAGGTCACCTTGAACGGGGTCGTGGCCAGCCGGTCGGAGTGGAAGGTCTCCGAGGCGATGATCCCGGTCGTGTTCGACTTGGTGATCAGGATCCAGATGCTGAAGTCGCCGTTGGCGTTGGCCCACGCGCCGGCCCAGTCGCTGGTCTTGGAGTCACCCGCGAGACCGTTGACGTTGACCCACGCGAGCGAGCCGTAACCGTGCCCGGTGACCAGGACGAACGTGCACGGGCTGCCCGAGGTCTTGTCCAGCTCCAGCCAGCGGCGCTGCACGGTGATCGCGGTCAGCGCCGAGTTGCCGCCGCCGTCGCTGAGCTTGAGCTTGTAGGTGCCCTCGCCCACGTTGCCCGCGATCGTCACGTTGCCGGCCAGCGCGCCGTCGGCGGCGATGGTGAGCGGGCCCGAGCTGATCCGGGCGGTGCTGCACGCCGAACCGTCGGCCGCGCACAGCGACGCGGTGGCCGAGCCGTTCGGGGTCCAGTTGTTGCCGGACACCGTCACCGTGCCACCCGCGTGGGTGGACGCCGGCGACGCCGACAGGGTGGCCGGCAGGGCCGCGCCGATGGTGAACGGAGCGCTCACCAGGGTGGTTTCGTCGGTGCCCTCCATCAGGATGATCGAGGTGATCGAGCCCAGGCTCGCGACGAAGTCCGGAATCACGATGGAGCCGTCGGCGGCCGACTGGCCGTAGACCAGCGTGTCGTCGAGCAGGTTCCCGGCCGCGTCCCGACCGTAGGCCAGGATGTAGATGTTCGGGTTGAAGTTCTTGCCGGTGATGGTGACGCCGGTGCCCACCGGACCGCGGTTCGGACTCAGCGAGATGGTCCGGGCGACCGCGTTGATCTTGACCGGGGTGAGCGCCTCGCCGGCGCCGACCTTGACCTTGAGCTTGTAGTTGCCGGTCGGCACGGTCGCGACCGTGTTGATGTTGCCGGACAGCGCGCCGTTGGCCACCACGAGGCTGTTCGCCGCGATCCTGTTGGCGAGACACGCGGCGCCGTTCGCGTCGCACAGCTCGACCGAGGGGGTGCCCGCGGCCCAGTTGGCGCCGGACAGCGCGACCTGCGAACCGGCGTTGAACTCACCGGGGTTCGCGCTCAGTGTGGGGGCGCCCGTCGAGGGACCGTCCACGGTGAGGGTGCGCGAGACCGCGACGGGGTTGATCGGCGAGCACTTGGTCTCGACCTTTTGCCCGACCGCCGTGGTGAAGGTCGAGTAGATGTCGGGGGTGAGGCTGACCTGCCCGGCCTGGGTCAGGGTGAAGGAGCCGACCGGGTTGCTCAGGATCAGGTCTTGGCCGGGCAGCGCCTCGGGGTTGATCTGCGGCCCCTGGATGGCGAAGTTGCCGGTCTGCGCGCCCGTCAACTTCACCGTGCCGACCGGGTAGGTCGAGTCCTTCGGCACCTTCCCGACGACCGGGATCGACGGCGGCGCCTTCGGGTAGAGCTTCCACTGCCACTCGACCGAGACCACGTCGCCCACCTGGTAGGTGCTCTTGGCGGGGGTGACGACCAGGTCGATCTTGACGTTGCCGTCCGGCGGGTTCGAGTACGGGTTGGTGCAGTGCGTCGCGTAGTCGACGGTGTCGGCCTGCGCCGAGGGGGCGATCGCGACGAGCGCGCCGGTGCCGGCGACGGCCGCGGCCGCCGCGATGGCGACCAGTCTGCGGGAAGCGATTCTTCGTATTCGGGACACGGTTCTCCTAGCCGGGTGGGGAAGTGCCGAGTGACGCGTGGTGCGGAGGTCCGGCTCGCCCCGGCGGTGCCCGATGGCTGCCGATTCGCCGATCACCGCCACGTACGTCCGTCGGGTACGGACGTCGGAAGCGATGACCGAGAAGCGTGGAATGGGACGGGGAAGGCGAACTCCGACGTGGTGCTGGTGCCGAAGATCTAGCGAACAAAGCCACAGGAAGCAATGCGCAAATGGTGATCATCTTGGTGTCACGTGTCACCATGATCAACTTTGATAAACCATCGAAGGAAACCCTTTCCAAAGTTGACCGTGTCAATAGGTCGGGCTCTTCGAATGCTGGTTCTTGCCCGGTTAATTCATCTACAAAACCGTATTGACTTCTTCCGCTTACGCAGTTTCACTCATGGCTGTGCCGGAGGGGCCCCGAAGCGGGGCGAAGCGCCCCGACCCGGATCCCGATCACCTCGGCCGTCCCCTGTGGCGGTCGACGTCGGGATGCCCGCCGGCAGCCTCACCGTGTCCGCCTGCGTTCGCAGGCCAGGGAGAACGTGCGCCACCACCAGGTCTCAGGAAATCGACGACAAGGAGCTCCACCATGTCCCGTTCCAAGATCACCACCACCGGTATCGCCTGCGTGACCGTCGCGTTCGCGGCGGCGGTGGCCCTGTCCGGTACGGCGCACGCGGTTCCCGATTCCCGGGGGGTGACGCTGACCTGCCAGGACAGCACTGGTAAGACCTGGGTCACCGGCGGCGCCGGCACCCTGACGTCGAGCGACCCGGGCGGCACCAACCCGCAGAAGATGAAGCTTGCTTCGCCGATGGTGGCGCCGATCGCCATCCCGGCGAACTCGCTGGCCACCGTCATCCGCACGGTCCAGACCGGCGCGGGCGCGGGCACCATCCGCGACTTCGTCGGCACGGTCAACCCGCCGATGAACGCCGGCAACCCGATCACTCTCGGGGCGATCCCGGCCACGGCGCGCCTGGCCGCGGGCACCACCGTGCGTCTGCAGGACACCTCGGCCGGGGCGCCCAGCGCCACCAACTGGTCGATGAAGATCAACACCACCATTTCCGGTTCGTCGGTCGACATCTACTGCGCCGGCAAGCAGGACGCGGCCTCGGGCGACTTCAGCTTCTAATCGCCTCCCCGGTCGGGTGCTCCCGGCGAGCACCCGACCGGGCCGAGGACGCGGGTGTGACGGTCTGCTGCTGCAAAAGCCTGCCCGGGCGGTGTTCGCGCCGCCCGGGCAGGTGTTTTTCGTTTCCCGGGTCCCCGCCCCTTGCGGTGCGACAGAGGCGGGACGGAAATAGTGGGACCGTTTGAATCCGGTGTCACGTGTCACCGGCGGAAAATTCGATAAACCGCGATTCGCATGCAAGAAGCGGGTCGCGTATTCGCGTTCTCCGGGACAAGCCGGTCCGGGTGTGGTCCACGAGTACCCGATCGGCACGAACGTGGCTCCTCGGGCCCGTGTGTGGCTCGGTGCGGCAGGAAGGAATGGACTCGAGGCCGGACGTCCGCCGCCGGGAGGGCGGGATTGCCCGGCCGGCCGCGGGCCGCCCCGCCGATGGCCTCGTCGGAGGCGCTCCGGAAGTCGCCGATTACATGATCGGAAAGCGGTGGATCCGAGGGCCGAAGCCATCCGCGCGGCGCTCCCCTTTTTGTTTTGGATGGGCATTCAAACGACTGGAATCACAGTAAGTAATCGAGCCTGTATAGTGACGCGTGTCACCATGATCAAAATTATGTAATTGATGATCATTGGCAATGGGCGACAGGTCTTGGTCAATATGGTTGGAAGGTAGTCGATGATCACTTGGCAATGCAAAGATGGACAATAGGCATTGACTTCTTTTCGGCATCCCGCTTCACTCTCCCTTGCCGGGGAACCGAACTCGAAGCAATGCGGATCCTTCTGCGGTAACAGCGGCATCGCTGCACCTGTCGATGTCGAGATACCGGCCGGCGGTACCAAAGCCCTGCCCACCGCGGGTGGTCGGGCGGGCGTGTCTTCGTTCGGAAAGCCGTGAAAGGAGCACTACCTTCATGTCTCGTTCCAAGATCGCCTCGGTCGGCATCGCCTGCACGGCGGGTGCCTTCGCGGCCACGATGGCCCTCTCGGGTACCGCCTCGGCCCTGCCGCCGGAGAGTCACACCGTCAGCGGCATGACGTGTGTGGACATTCTCAGCAGCACCGTCTGGGCGTCCGGTGGTACGGGCACCCTTGCCTCCAGTGACCCGGGTGCGCCCAACGCGCAGAAGATGAAACTGACGTCGTCGATGACGGCGCCCGTCTCCATCGCGCCCAACACGCTCACCACCACCATCCTGTTCACCGGCGGGATCACCTTCTCCGGGACGGTCAACCCGCCGATGAACGGGCCGGTCCCGCCCAACCCGGGCAGCCAGATCACCCTCGGCCCGGTCGCCGCCGGCTCCCGGATCGCCTCGGGCACCACGACGAACATGGTCTCGACGTCCGGAACCCCGACCGCCACGAACTACTCGGTGCGCATCCAGGCGTCGTTCTCGGGTCTGCCGCCGGCCGACATCCGTTGCACCGGCAGCCAGGCCGGGACCTTCACGTTCTGATCCGACCGGCTCTCGACCAGGGAGCCGGAGCCCTCGGCTCCGAACGCACCGCGCGCCCGTCGTGGCGGCCTTCGGGTCGCCACGACGGGCGTTGCCCATGTATCGGCACTTCGCCGACCGCCTCGATGATCGGCCGACTGGGGGAAGGACCCCACATGATTCGTTCCAGGCTCGCCACAACCGCCGTCGCGTGCACCGCGGGCGCATGGGCCGCGGTGACCGTGCTGTCCACGTCCGCGTACGCGATTCCGCCGGAGTCGAGGTCGGTCGGCATCAGCTGCGACGACTCCAGTGGAATGGTCTTCGCCGGTCCCGCGTTCGTCTCCGGGGCGCTGACGTCGAGCGCGCCCAGCCCCTCCCTGCCACAGAAGCTCAAACTGGGCCTGACAATCAGCAACCCCGCGAACATCGCGCCCAACTCGGCCACGATGGTGTTCCGCACCGTGCAGACCAGCAGCGGCGGATCGGGCGTCGGGACGGTGTTCGATTTCGCGGGCACGACTCACCCGGCCTGGGGCCCGGTCCCACCGATGGTCATGGGCCCGCTTTCCGCTCCCGTGCGGATCCCCGCCGGC
This sequence comes from Embleya sp. NPDC020630, assembly GCF_044334985.1. Classification (NCBI taxonomy): domain Bacteria; kingdom Bacillati; phylum Actinomycetota; class Actinomycetes; order Kitasatosporales; family Streptomycetaceae; genus Embleya; species Embleya sp. NPDC020630. The sequence continues at coordinate 48,045 of NZ_JBIRUB010000033.1, read as the reverse complement.
ACCGCCCTGCGACTGAAGACCACCACCGGCACGCCGAGTGCCGCGAACTGGTCGATCAAGGTGCACAATCCGGTGGCGGGCAACGACATCTACTGCGTCGGCAGCCAGAACGGCGTTTCGGCGGACTTCACCTTCTGAGCCGGTCGCCGCACAAACGTCGGCCCCGGTATCCACTGCGGATACCGGGGCCGACGTTTGTGCGGCGCGGGCTACTTCACCGTGATGCCCGCCATGCCGAGCTTGTCGAACTTGAAGCTCGTGTCGATCTCGACCGCCGTGATGCCGGTGGTCTTCTTGCTCGTGACCAGGATCCACGAGCTGAACCTGCCGTTGCGGTCGGTCCAGGCCAGGCCGAAGTTGAAGGTCGGGTTCGCGCCCTCCACGCCGGCCAGCGCGATCAGCGTGTTCGGGGTGAAGTTCTCCCCGGACACCTTCACGAACGTCCACGGCCGCACCGTGCTCTTGCTGAGCGTCACCTTGCGCTGCGGGACCGGGACCTCGACCTTCTTCACGGTCAGCGGCGTGGTGGCGGTGCGACCGCCGTCGGTGACCTGGACGCTGTACGCGCCGTCCGCGGTGCCGGGGGCGACCGTCACGCCGCCGGAGAGCACGCCGTCGGCGCCGATACGCAGGCTGTTGGCGGAGATGCCCGCCGGGTTGCACGCGGTGCCGTCCGCGGCGCACAGGGACGGCGTGGGGGTGCCGCCCTTGGTCCAGTTGGTACCGGCGAGCGTGGTCTCCTTGCCGGCCTCCACGGTGCCCGGGGACGCGCTCAGGGTGGCCGTCTCGGGCGTGCTCTGCACGGCGATGCTCTGCACCACGCCGGAGGCGCCGGTGACCGCGCACGGCGTGGTGAAGTTGCCGTACGGCGTCACCGTGGCGGTGGTGGTCTTGGTCGGCGTCAAGTCGACGGTGCCGGTCGCGGTGGCCGGGATCTGGAGCCGGACCGAGAACGGCGGGCTCTGGATCGGCGTGTTCGCAGGGATGTCGATCGTGGTCTCGGCGCCGGCGAGGGTGACCGAGCCGGTCGCGCCGCCGGACAGGGCGAAGTCGATCGACGGCGTCATCTTGATGCCACTGAGCGCGGCGGGGCTGGTCGCCGGGCTCGGGCCGAGGGTGATCTTCAGGTCGACCGTCTCACCGGGCTTGGCGGTGGTCGGGCCGTCCACGGTGACCGACATCGGTCCGGTCTTGTCGCCCTGGCCGAGCGGCAGCGAGCACGTGACGGTCGGCGTCGCGGTGCCGGCGAAGGCGGCGGGGGCGGCGGCGAGGAATCCGGTGATCGCCAGTGTGCCCACGCCGAGTCCGGCGGTCAGGCGCTTGGTGCGCTGCTTCATGAGGTGCGGCTCCCTGTCCTGCGTTCCTTGCCGGCGGCGGGCGTTGGCGTCGCGTCGGCGGCATGGGGGCGGATACGCGCGTGGCTAAGTGGAACGTGTTCCAGAAGTGGGGCGGGTCACATTGATGCGCTTTCGCCTGTCGAAGTCAAGAGGTACGAAAGCCCCCGCCGGCCCTGCGGGAGGTCTTCGGCAGAGCCCTGACCTGCACTGACACGTGTCGTCCGGAAGCGGTGGAACAAGTTCCACTTTCCCCGGTCGCGAGGTGCCCCGGTCCGGACACGCGAACGGGGCGCTCCCGCACCGAAGGTGCGGGAGCGCCCCGCGTGGGGCCGACGTGCCGTCAGGAGACGGTCAGCGTCAGGGTTCCCGTGTACGTCCCGGCCGCCTGGTACGCCGGGACCGCGAGCGACAGGCCCGCGTTCGCGCTGAACACGCCACCGGTCTTGTGCGCCGGATCCGTGGACGCCGCCGAGCTGCACAGCAGCCCGCCGTTGACCGTACCCGCCGAGCCGGTCACGACCTGGCTCGCCGAGTTCGGCTCGGCCGCACACCGCGGTGTCCAGGACAACGCCGAGGCGGGCAGCGAGTAGCCGCCGTCCGCCTTGAAGTCCGAGACGGAGCCGGTGAGTTGCCAACCGAGCGTGCCCTTGCGGGCATCGGTGACGGTGACCGCGTTCAGCGAGCCCGTCATGGTCTGGTCCCGGTTCGCGAACGGCACGTCCGCGAGCAGGACGCCGGTCCCGGCCTGGGTCATCGACAACGTGCCCGGTTCCTCGCCGGGACCGCCGCCCTCGACGGTGAACGGGGCGAGCGCCATCTTGTTGCGGTCGTTCTTCTCCGCCGCCCGGATCTGGGTCGTCCCGGGTTTGGTCACCGTCAGATCGACGGCGAACGTCCCGTCGGGACCCGCGGCGACCTCGGTGCTGTCACCGGTGAGACCCAGGTTCGTGTCCAGGGTCTCCAGCACGACGGCCGCGCCGGGGGTGAAGTTGTGCCCCGTCACGTGCGCCTTCGTGCCCGAGGGGCCACGATCCGGGGTCGCGGTGATCGCCCGGGGCAGGACGACCGCCGAGGTCACCGTGACCGGTTGGGACACCGAGGCGATCCCCACGGTGACCTTCACCAGGTAATTCCCCGGCGGCACCTGCGTACCGAGCGTCGCCTGGGCGGTGAGCGCACCACCCTTGGCCACCGAACCGGTGCCCGCGGTGAACGCGGAACCGACGCAACCCGAACCGTCCTCCTGGCACAGCTGCACCTGAGGATTGCCCTGGCCGGTCGGCCAGTTCTCCCCGGACAGGTTCACCGGATCACCCGGCTTGAGCAGGGTCTGCGCGACCACCAGGCTCGGCTGGGCCGGCGCGCCCACCATGATCGACTGCGAGACGGCCGGCGTGCCGACGGGCGCGCCGCTCGACGCGATGGTGATCACCTTGAGGCCGTATCCCCCGGGCGTCAGGTCGATCCGACCCGCCTTGGTGACCTTGAAGGTGCCCTTCATGTCGTTGACCTTGAGCACGTCGCCGCCCGGGGTGGCCGGGTTGCCCTTGTCGCCGGTGACCTGTACGTCGCCGGTCTGCGCGCCGGAGAGCTTCACGGTGCCGCTGGGCGTCACCGTGTCCTTCAGCGCGACGACCCAGCTCGACGGGTTGCGCGGGTATCCGATCCACTTCCAGCCGACGGTGACCTCGTCGCCGATCTCGTACCACGTCTTGGCCGGGCTCACCGAGAGTGCGACCTCCGGTGACCAGTCGAACGCCGGGCCGTTGCCCCACGCCGGGGTGTAGCGCACGGTGTACTTGACCGGCTCGGAGTGCCGCATCGCGTCCTTGGCGACCGAGACCGGTACCAGGATCGACGTGGCGCCCGAGGCGATCCGCATCTGTCGCACGCCGTCCGACAGACCGGCGGCGACCCGGACCTGGCCCGACAACTTTCCGGAGGCGTCGACGGTGAGGGTGGAGCCCGACGCCCCTTCCGCTGCACAGGCGTTGCCGTTCAGGTCGCACAACTCGACACCGACCGGACCGACGGGCCAGTTCTCCCCGGTCACATCGATGCCCGCGCCCGGCCGGACCACGTTCCAGCCGAACGTCACGGTCGGCGCCTTGACCGCGCCGTCCACCGCGAGCGTCGCGCCCACGCCCGGCGTGCCGTTGGGCGTGCACGGCGTGTCCCAGCTGCCGAACATGTTCGCGGTGCTGGTGTAGCCGCCGGGGGAGAGCTTCAGCTCGCCCGGCTTGGTGATCTTGAGCGTGCCCGTCATGTTCGACAGCCACAACTTCTCGCCGCCGGGGGTCTGCGCGTTCTTCTGCGGACCCTCCATGGCGATCTCGCCGCCCTGCGCACCGGAGATGAGGACCTTGCCGCGCGGCTTGACCGCGTCGGCGTTCACGGTCACCGAGGACGGGTTCTTCGCCGCGTCCTTCCACGTCCAGGTGACGGTGACCTCGTCGCCGACGTTGTACTTCGCCTTGACCGGGGCGACCGTGAGGTCGACCTGGGCGTCGAAGTCGAACGGACCGCCACCGATGCTCGGCGGTACACAGTGCACGTTGTACGTCACCGGAGCCGCGTTCGCGGACTGCGCCCCCGCGCCCACGCCCAGGGCGCCGGCCACGAGGGCGGTGCCCAGTACGCCGGCGACGCGCTTGTTGCGGGATCCGGACCCAGTGCTTTCCCTGGTTCTTGGTCTGAGCATGTGGTGCTGTCCCTCCTCGGGATGCCTGCCTGGCCCGCCGGGGGAGCGAGCAGTCGAACACCACACCGGGACCGGTCCGTCGCCGTCGGTGACCCGCGCGGCGCGGGACGGTCGATTCGGTGCCGTGCGCCGATTTTCGACGTCGGCGGGGTGACACCCGACCCCGCCGCTGTCACCCGGTCTTTCCCTGCGATGAAACCTGTTCCAGAAAACGGCGCCTCCCATTGAGCCCTTGGGCGTTTGCGAAGTCAACAGCGGAACGCGTTCCGACGGCAACGATTTGTGTGCGCCGTCGGCCGGTGTCGTACACGCGGGCCCTATGGGCGAAAAGCGTTGGCGCGTACGGGAAATGGGCGACGGGACGCCCACCGCGCAGTGAGGGATTGCGGTGGGCGCCCCGTGCCGATCAGCCGGGCCGGCCAACCGTGACCGTGATCAGGAAATCGACAGGGTCAGCGTCGCGCTGTAGTCGCCGGCGCCCTGGTAGGCCGGAACCTTCAGGTCGATGTCGGCGTCGGCGGAGAAGGTGCCGCCGGTGTTGGTCGCGCCCTGCGGGACCGAGGCCAGGGTCGCGCCCGAGCCGATGGTGCCCGCGCTGCCCGCGACCGGGGTGCCCTTGGACTTCTCGTCGGCCTTGGCGGCCTTCGGCTTCCAGGAGAAGTGGTCGGCGGGAATGCTCTCGCCGGCCGCGTTCTCGAAGTCGGTGACCGAACCGGTCAGCGTCCACCCGGCGTTGCCGCCGCGCAGGTCGGACACGGTGACCGTGTTGAGCTTGCCGGTCATGGTCTGGTCCTGGGCGCTCACCGAGACGTCGGACATGCGGATGCCGCCCGCCTGCTGGGTGATCGCCAGGGAGCCGGCGGTGATCGTGCCGTCCAGCTTCTGGGTCAGGTCGCCCGGCTGGGTCGGGTCGACCTTCTTGCGGACCAGCAGCTGCGCCTGGCCGCTGTTGCCCTCGGAGTCGGCCACCGCGAGGGTGTGCGCGCCGTTGGCGACGTTGTCGGCGAGCTTGACGTTGCCGGTCAGGTTGCCGGACGCGTCCACCGTGAGGGTGGAGAACGCGATCCCGGCAGCCGCGCCGTCCAGCGTCGCGGTCACCGCGCCGGGGGCGAACTTGCTTCCGGTCAGAGACACTTCGCTACCCGGCTCGACCGCGGTCGAGGGCGCGTTCAGTACCGGCTTGTCGGCCGCGCCGACCTTGAGCGTGGCCGAGGGGGCGACCGTGTTCACCGGGTTGCACTTGGTCTCGGCGTCCAGGCCGAACGCCTTGGTGAAGGTCGAGTACAGGCCCGGGGTCAGCGTCACGTCGCCGGCCTGGGTCAGCTTGACCTTGCCGGTCATGTTGGTGAGCACCAGCTCCTGGCCCGGCAGGGTCTCCGGGTTGATCCGCTGCCCCTCGACCGCGACCGCTCCGGCCGCCGCGCCGCCCAGGGTGACGCTGCCCTTGGGCAGGGTGGAGTCCTTGTCCACCTTGCCGACCACGGGGATCTCCGGCGGCGCCTTCGGGTACGACTTCCAGGTCCAGGTGACGGTGACCTCCTCGCCGACGTCGTAGCGCGCCTTGGCGGGCGTCACCGACAGGTCGATCTTGAGGTCGCCGTCCGGGATCACCAGGTTCGGCACGATCTGGTTGACGCAGTGCGAGGTGTAGGTCACGTCGGCGGCGTTCGCGCCGGGCGCGAGGGCCACCATGCCGACGGTGCCGGCGATCGTCACCACGCCGAGCGAGGCGGCGAGTTGCCTGTTTGCCTTGAACATAGGGTGCGTTCCTTTTCTCGGATACCGCTCTGCCGGCGCCGGGGTGGGCGGGGCAGCCGAAACACCACGTCGCAGGACCGGGCGCGGGGGGCGGGACGCACACGTCCGCGCGGCCTCGACGGCGCATGCGCGTCCGGACGGGTGCCGTCGCGAAGTGCGGCCCCGCCGGTCGGTGGAACGTGTTGCAGAAATGATGCTTGATCATTCCGCTCCACCCGGTGTGCAAAGTCAAGGGATACGGCCGGAAAACCGGAAGGACGCCCTCCCCGTTCGAGCGAGGAGGGCGTCCCGGTGTCCGAGGGTGACTCAGCTCAGACTGAGCGTCAGATTTCCCGTGTAGGCCTCGGAGCGGGTGCCGCCCGGAAGGGACAGGCTCAGCAGGGCGTTGGCCTCGAACGCGCCGCCCGTGACGGCGCCGGTGCTCGGGTTCTGCCGACACAGCACCTCGGCGTCGCCGCCGACCGTGCCGGGCACGCCGGTGCCGACGGCGGCGGGCGGGCCCTCGACGGTGGTGCAGGCCGGGATCCAGGTCAGTCGTCGGGCCGGTACGACCTCACCGCCTTGGCCGATGAAGTCGCTGCTCTGCGCGGTCAGCGTCCAGCCGAGGGTGCTGCCGCGCCGGTCCTGGATGGTGACCGGGTTGAGCCGACCCTCCAACTCCTGTGTCGTGTCGCCGGGTCGGAACTCCGGCATGGTCACACCCGCCGAGTTCTGCCGCATGAACAGCGGCCCGGCGACGGCGTCGGCGGGGGTCTGCGGTACCTGCCCGGCCGGCGGGAGCGGGGGCACTCCGGGCGGGGGCGTGGTGCCCGCGCCCGGGATGCCCGCGCCCGGCGTGGCGCCGGTGCCGCCGAGGGTCGGGTCGCCGATCGCCCCGGCGGTGGGGCCGGTGGGCACGCCGCTCGGGGGCGGGGCGGACGGGGTGCCGCCGGAGCCGGCCGATCCGCCGGCCGACGGGTTGCCGGATCCGCCGGCGCCGCCCGGGCCGCCGGTGCCGGGGCCCGAGGTCGGGGGCGTGCCGACCTGGACGCTCGTCGAGACGGGCAGTCGGTCGGGGTGTACGGGGGTGCAGGGCGAGTCCTGGATCAGGAACTGCTGGAGTACGTACGCCCCGGGGGCCAGGTCGATCCGGCCCTCGGTCGCGAGGGTGAACTTCCCCGTCAGGTCCGCGACCGGCAGGGGTTGCGCGGCGCCGACGCCCGGGTGTCGGGCGGGGCCGGTGAGTTCGATCTCGCCGACCTGGGCGTTGGAGAGCCTGACGGTGGCTTTGGGGGTCTCGACGTCGGGGAGGACCCCGGCCCACGCCCACGGGTTGCGCGGCGGCGCGGCCCAGTGCCAGGTGACGGTGACCTCCTCGCCCACCTTGTAGGTGCCCTGCTTCGGCGGCGACACGGAGAGCTCGACCTTCGGCTTCCAGGTGAAGACGGGTCCGCCGGCGAGTGGTGGTCGGCAACTCACCTCGTGCTCCACGGGTGCCGCCTGTGCCGCGGGTGCGACCGCCGTGAGACCCGCCGCGCCGGCGACGAGGACGACCGCCGCCGGTATCGCGAACAGCCTCCTGCGGGGTGGAACCATGTGCGGGACGCTCCTTTCCGGGCCGACCCCGGGCTCGATCGAACGTGGTCGTCGATGTCCGGGCCGGCTTGAAACGTGTTCCATATATGGGCCAAACGCCCATTGATTCGGCATGCCTGACGTGGTGTCAAGGGATCCGGGCGGGCTGTGTCGCGTTCGGGACGTGCCGGCCCGCGGAGCTGTGCGGCGGCGGAGCGAGGCGCCGAGGGCGGGGTCGGGGTCGGCCCGGCGCAGGGCGGGAAGTCGGCGGGTTCGTAAGGGTTTGGCAAGGCGTGTGTACGCGACACGTGTCGAAAATGTGAGGTCATGTCAACCGTCTTGTCGACAGAGTGATTTCGCAGGTCGCGCGATATGGAACCGTGTCCGACGGATGCAGATTTTCTGCTTTTCGCTGTTGTCCGCTCATGCCACTTGTCGTACCGTCACCCGAAGATCTGACGTGACATCAAGTACTGGAACAGTCTCGATGTCTCCCGGATGCGCCGAGAAAGCCCCGCTCAGGGAAACGCAAGGCGTGTCCCCACCGGTGCTTGCGCGGTCCGGTTTTCCCGCCCGGTCCGCGCCTCGAAAGGGGGAAGTCGGGTGTGGCGACCGCGTGTACCCGATGAGTCGGGGCGCGTGCCGGGCCGGTGCAGGCCGACCCGCCGAAACGGCCCTGCCGATCGCGTGTCGCTCCGGCCGTTTCGATCAGGACTTCTCGACGAGCAAGAGATCCCCCCGAAGGGAGAACCACCGTATGGGCAGGCCCATTAAGCGAACAGCGGGCGGCTTGGCGGCGCTCGCCGTCATGGCGGGCGCCATGATGACTCTCGCGCCGCAGGCCGGCGCCGGGACATCGAACACGACGCTCAAGTGCGACTTCAGCGACCCGACGGTCAAGGCCGCCATGGGCGGCAAGGACTCGGTCACCGGCCCGCAGGCGTTCACCGTCACCGGTCCGGCAGACGGCACCGCCGGCGGCCAGATCAAACTGAACATCGACCCGGGGGTCAGCCCGGCTTCCTCGCCGCTCGGCACCACGGTCAAGATCACCCCGACGGTGACCTTCACCGCCAAGTACGAGGGCGGATCCGCCGTGCTCACCGCCGTGGGCGCGACGTTGGACCTGCCGCTCAAGGCCAACGCCGGGATCGACGTGCCCTCGTTCGCGGCCAACGTCGCGCTGCCCACGAAGGCCGCCGGCAAGGTGGACCTGCTGCCGAAGACCTTCGCGCTGAAGATCGACGTCGCCGATCCGAAGCTGACGCTGAACGTCCCGTGCGCGGTCACCGACGCCAGCCCCCAGCCCGCCTTCTCGGTCACCCTTCCGGCCGCGAGCACCACCGGGGGCAGCACCAGTTCGGGTTCGACCAGTTCGGGTTCGACCAGTTCAGGCTCCACCAGTTCCGGCTCCACCAGCTCCGGCTCGTCCTCGTCGAGTTCCACCAGCTCCACGGGAACCAGCACCTCGGGCACCACCGCCGGCAACGACTCGCTGGCCAAGACCGGTCCGATGGACGACGCGCTCTCGATGGGTCTGCTCGGCGGGACCGTCGGTCTGCTCGGCATCGGTGGCGTTCTGCTCGCGACCCGTCGGGTGCGCTCCTCGCGCAACGCCTGACCCGGACGCGGACGGTCGGCCTCCCGGCTCGGGAGGCCGACCGCGGCGCTTGCCGACGCTATTGACTCCGCGAGGCGATCGCGGGTGAATGGCTCGCCTGAATCTGTAACACGTTTCAGTTCACTGTGTGGGGTCCGTGTCCCGCAGGGGAATCGACGGACAGCGGGACGGCCGCCTCGGCCGTGTGCCACCGATCTCGAGCGAGGCGACCGCCCAGGTACGGCACCGGAGCGCCGGGCTCGTGGCAGTGCAGTGCTCCTCGGCACCCGCTCCGGTGCGGTGTTCGACCGCCCCGCCCCCGGTGGCGGCGGCAACCCCCAGAAGGGAGCAGCACCACATGTTCAAACCCAGCAGGAAGGTCACCGCGTCGTTCGGCGTCGCGATGATCGCGGGTACCGCGGGACTGGTCGCGGGTGCGCCGGCGGCGTCGGCCGCGTCGGTCAACCCGGACCTGACCTGCACCGAGCCGATCCTGCACTGGAACAAGTCCGGCAAGCAGACCTTCGACGTCACGCTCACGCCGGACACCGGTTCGGCACCGGGGACGGTGCAGGCCAAGATCGACGCGGGCGAGAACCCGTTGCGGACGGACACCCCGTTCAACGGCATCGGCTTCGTCGGCCAGTACACCTTCACCCTGAGCACCGGTGGCGAAGTAACCCTGACCGCACCGAAGTTCACCGCCGACATCAGTCCCACGAAGGGCATCGACCCGCCCGAGTTCACCGCCGACCTGGCCATTCCGCAGGCCGCGCCGGGGACCCGGATCGATCTGACGCTCAAGACCTTCGCGGTGGACGTCTACCTGCCCGGCAGCGCGAACAAGATCACCACCGCCACCTGCGCGGTGACCGGGAACAACGGCGTCGTCGCCTCGTACAAGGTCGCCGACGCCCCGCTCGACCCGACCCTGACCACCACCCCGGGACAGGTCAAGCCCGGCGACTCCCTCACCGTCGCCGGGGCGAACTGGCCCGCGGGTACGCCCGCGGTCGCCCTGTGTGACGCGAGCGGCAACGCCTGTGACTCGGCCAAGGTCACCGGCGCGCTCACCGTCACGGACGGCGCGCTGGCCGGTACCGCGACCATCGGCGCGACGGTCGCGGACGGCTCGTACCAGCTCAAGGTCACCGTGGGCGACACGTCCAAGACCTCGAACGTCACGGTCAAGGCGGACGTCCCGAGCAACCCGCGCAAGCTCACCTTGAACCCCACCCACGGGCCGGTCGGCACCAAGGTCACCGTCAACGGCGAGGGCTATACGCCCAACGCCGCCGTGTACGTGGTCCCGACCAACGCCGCCCACCAGCCGGACGTGCCCGGCATGGTGACCGCGACGGCGGGCGCGGACGGGAAGTTCACCGCCGAGGTCACGGTCACCAAGGCAGACACCACGCTGATCGCGGGGTCGGAGGACACCGCCAGCACGCTGTCCGCCGGCGCGCCGTTCACGGTCGACGGGGGCAACCCCCCGGCCGGCACGCTGAAGCAGGACCTCACCGGCTCGATCGCCGGCGGCGGCCTGACGATCTCCCAGGAGAACGGCGGGATCAAACTCTCCGACGTGACCCTCAACGGCACCCAGCAGAACATGACCGGCGCGCTGAACACGGTGACGGTCAAGGACTACCGCGGCGGCGCCACGGGTTGGACGCTGACCGGCGCGGTCACCGACTTCACCAACGGCTCCGGCGGCACCATCGCGGCGGACAAGTTCTCCTGGACACCGAAGATCACCCCGGGCGAGGGCTCGCCCAGCCAGGCCGTGGCCGGCAGCGCGGGTCCGATCGGCACGACCGGCGCCACCCTGGCCTCCGCGCCCAACGCGGCGGTCACCGGCGGTACCTTCGCGGCCGACGCGGGTCTGAGCCTGGCGGTTCCGGCCTACCAGGCGCCCGGCAACTACAGCGCGACGCTCACCCTTTCCATCTCCTGACCGACATCTCCCGCCGGACACCATCGGCGGGAGACCCAGAACGGCCCGGAAACCGGGGGCCCTTGGGGCACGGACACCATCCGTGACCCACGGGCCGCCGGCGGCGGGCCGCTGCGGATCGACGCAGAGCGGAGGGTGGGGCGGGCAGCCGGCCCGTCCCGCCCACACCGCACTCGGACGATCCGCGCACGCGACACCCAGGCACACAGCGCGGGCCCTTCGGATCCGCTCCCGAAGCCGGCCCATTCGATCCGCGGCACACAGACCAGCTGGAGACACCGATGACGGGCACCCCGGCCCCACCGATCCGCCGACAAGGCGGACGTACCCGATCCCTGGCCACCCTGTTCGCGGTGCTGGCCACGCTGTTCGCGTCCCTGACGCTGGTCGCCTCGGCGCCCGCGTCGGCGGCGGGCAACGGCGAGTGGTCGGTCGACCCGTACGTGCCGGACGGCACCAGCCAAAACGCCCGTCGCTACTTCTTCCTCGAAGGCGCCGCCGGCACCACCGTCCCCGACGTGGTGACCCTGCACAACACGAGCCAGGCGCCGCTGACGCTGAAGCTGTTCGGCGCGGACGCGTACAACACCGCGCGCGACGGCGGCTTCGCGCTGCGCACGGTCACCGACAAGCAGAAGGACGTCGGCACCTGGATCCAGGTGGCGCCGGAGAACCAGACGCTGACCCTGCAACCGGGGGAGAAGCGCCAGGTCCCGTTCAACATCGTCATCCCGCCGAACGCCACGCCCGGTGACCACCCCGGCGCCGTGGTCGCACTGAACACCGCGATCGAGGGCACCCAGCAGCAGGGGCAGATCAAGGTCAACATCCAGCGCCAGATCGGCGCCCGGGTGTACCTGCGCGTACAGGGCGACGCGCTGCCCGCGATGGACGTGCAAAAGGTCGAGGTCAAGCGCGACTCCGGCTTCCACGAGTTCTTCGGGTCGAGCAAGGCGACGATCACCTACCGGATCGTCAACCGGGGCAATGTGATCCTGCGGCCCAAATTCGACCTGAAGGTCGAGGGGCTGTTCGGCCGCAAGTTGATGGGCAAGACCGAGGAGGGCATCGAGATCCTGCCCGGCTCGACGGTGGAGAAGGTCGTCGAGTGGAAGGACGCGCCGCGCCTGGACCACGTCACGGTCAAGGTCGGCGCGGTGGCTCCGGACCAAAAGCTCGACGACTCGGCGAGCACCTCGTACACCGCCGCGCCGTGGCCGAGCCTGCTCACGCTGGCCGCGATCCTGATCCTCGCCGGTCTCGGCTGGGGCCTGTGGCGCAACGGACGCAAGGGCAAGGGCGGGGACCCGGCCGAGCCGAACGGGCCGGCGGGGCCGAACGACGATACGACGGTGCTGCCGCCGATTCCGGCCGCGCCCACGGCGTCCGCCGCACCGGGTGTGGCCGGGGCCGCGGCCGAGACGGCGGAGCCGGTCGAACTCGCGAAGGCGGGGGCCGCGGATGTGCCGGAGGCCGCCGCGGGCGAGGGGGCGGCGAACGAGGCCGTCGCGGGCGCGACCGGGGCGGGCGCGGTCGAGGCCGCGCAGGCGGAGGGGGCCGCGGCTGGGGACGAGCCGGACGAGGACGGGTCGGTCGAGGGCAAGGCCGTTGCGGCCGACGCCGGTTCGGACCCGGCGGTGGACGTGAAGGCGGCCGAGGGCACACCGGCCGCGGCGGTTGCGGCCGATTCCTCCAACGACGCGCCTGTCGCGGCCGAGGCGGCGGCTCCCGTCGCGAAGCAGTCCGCCCAGGACGCGGGTGACGCGGCCGAACCCGATGCCGACGCCGGTACGACAGCGACCCGGGAGAACGAGGTTGCGGCCGGCGCGGAACCGGCCGGCTCCGAGGCGGCCCCCGAGACCGGGGCCGAGCCCGCGAAGCAGCCGGCCGCGTCCGGCTCCGCGTCCGCCGCCGAGTCCGTACCCGTCGGGGACCGCGCGGACGCGTCGGTCGCCGAGGGCTCCGCCGACTCCGCGGGGGTCGGCCGTTGATCCTGGCCAACCGGGTCCGTCACGTGGTTCGAGTCGTCCGCCCCCGCGGGGCCGCGCTCGCGCTGATCGCCGTGTTGCTCATGGGCTGCATAGCCCTGGGCGGCACGGCGCCCGCGCGTGCCGCCGACCCCCCGCCGCCGGGAGCGGGACCGAGCGCGTCGATCGACCCGGGCAAGGTCGCGGCCGGGGACAAGGTGTCGGTCGTCGGTGGCGACTGGACCCCCGGATCCCTGGTCCAGGCAAGCATCTGCGGCGAGAACGGCCTGCGCGGCACCGTCAACTGCGCCGCCGCCAGTGCCGCGAGCGGAACGGTCGACCCCGGCGGCAACATCTCGATCACGCTGACCGCCGCCGTCCCGCCGTCCCCGTGTCCGTGCGTGGTCCGGATCGCGGTGATCATGAACGGCCCGCCGAAGGACGCGAGCGTGCCGCTGGAGATCGACGGCGCGCCCTACGCCCCGCTGCCGGTGACGGTCAAGACGCCCGGCCGACTGGTCTTCATCGACAGCGCCATGGTCGGCGAGGACTCGATCTTCACCTGGTTCGGCTCACCGGTGCAGCGCCGGTTCCGGATCGAGGTCGGCAACATGGGCCAGACCGCGATCATCAACCCGACCTTCCGAATCGGCTTCTACGAAGGCGTGTACGCCCCGACCTGGGAGAACTACGAGTCGCACGTCACCATCGCGCCCGGACAGCGCACCACCATCTCGCTCCCGGTGGAGCTGAACCCCCGCCAACACGGCACGTTCAGCTGGCGGGTGACCTACGACAACCAGATCGTGGACGAACAGGCCCTGGAGGTCGGCCGCCCCTGGGGCGTGTACATCTTCGGCGCGCTCCTGGTGATCGTGGTCCCGGTGGCGGCCTGGCGGCTGTTCGTGCGCGTCGTCGAGCTGGTCGGCGAGCAGCGGGCCCGGCGCACCGGTGAGCGCGAGCGCGAAGTGGGCCTGCCCGAGTCCTCGTTGCGCGCGACCAGGGCCGACAAGAACCGCACGTCGGCCGGGGATGCGGCGGATGACGGCGCGTCGGATTCCCGTACGGCGAACCGACGCCCGGCCGGGACCGACGTCGAGCCGGTCGACCTGAGCAAGCGCCCGATGCGCTCGATGGTCGAGACGATGGCGATCGGCGGTCCGCTGTACGCGGATTCCGGGCCCGGCGGCGGCGATCACCCCCGTGCCGGCGAGTCCGGGGGAGGGGATCGATGACCCCGCGACCCGGCAAGGGCGTCGGCGCCCTCGTCGCGATCACGGTCGTGGCGGGCACCGTGCTGGTGTTCCACTACGGTCCCGGCGGCGAGTTCGGGGCGTCGCGTACCGATGTCAGCGACCAGGCCGGACCGGGCGGCGGCGGTACGTTCCGCCCCGTGCCGACCGCCGGCGCGGACACGAACTCCGTCCCGCCGAGCACCGGTTCGACCGGGACGGACCCGTCCGGCGCCGGCCCGGCCGGTGACGGCACGAGCGGCGGCGGGAGCGGCGCGACCGGCGGCACTGGGACCGGAGGCCTCGACTGGGACACCAGGATCGAGCAACCCCGTACCCCCGACCGGGTGGACGGCAACGTCAACCCGGGCCCGCTGGCGGTCAGCACCCCGAACGCCGGGCAGAGCCGGCTCGTCGTGGACCGCAGCACCGGCACCGCCAAGGGCGCGCTGAACCCGATGCTCGTCCAGGACTTCCGCGGTTCGCGCAACGGGTGGACCCTCACCGGCGCGATGTCCGACTTCCGGGCGGAGGACGGTTCCCGGATCGAGGCGCACAACCTCGTCTGGGAGCCGTACTGCACGCCACACCCGGGGCGCGGCCCGTATCCCAGCTCGGCGAAGCCCGGAAACCGGACCCAGTCGAGCCGTACCGCGACCCTCTGCTCCACCTCGTCCTCACCGGGTGTCACAGGGGGTGAATTCGATGTCGGCGCGGATCTGACCCTGCGTCTGCCCGACCGCAACACGTCGGCCGAGAGCTATTCGGCGACTTTGACGCTCACGCTCAGCTGACCGAAACGACGGGGTGGGTCCCGCCCCGACGAAGGGAGCACAACCTGATGAGCAAGGCCAAGACAAGACTCGCCACCGCCGCCGTCGGCGGCATGTTGGTGGCGGGGGGCACGGGCATGATCGTGTTGGCACCCGCGGCACAGGCCGCTCCGGTCAAGGTCAACATGACCTGCAAGATCCCCTATCCGCCGAACTCGCCGGACGTCACCGACGACTTCAACATCTCGTTGGAGATGCCGGCCGCCAAGACCGCGCCGGGCGGCGAGGCCACGGTCAAGGTGAGCATGGGCGCCACTCCGGTCAACGGGCCGGAGACCCTTCCCCAGCCGGTGTCCTTCGCCGCGACGTTCGACGCGAAGGCGTCGGGAGGTTCGACCCAGGACCTCAAGATCGTCGGGGAGGAGGGCAAGATCCAGGTCACCAAGGGCCAGCCGATCACGCTTCCCGACTTCAACGCGAAGATCAAGGTGCCGTCCGACGCCAAGGGCGACATCGACATCACGCCGACCAAGCTGGTGCTGAACGCCGCCGGCATCATCAACGTGCCCTGCACGGTGAACGGCACGCCGAAGCTCGGCACCCTCCCGGTCGACGGCGGCGCCATCCCCTCGACCTCGGCCTCGCCGTCGACCTCCGCCTCGCCGTCGGCGTCCGCGTCCGCGTCGACCTCGACGTCCCCCTCGAACGAGCCGCCCGGTCCGCCGAACGGCAAGGAAGTGAACGTCGACTACACCTGCAAGACGGTGGTCGAGGACTTCCCGGTCGAGATCCCGGACACGACGGCGACCTACGGGGTGACCGTCACCGTGCCCAGCACCGCCTCGAAGGGCGCCAAGCTGGACATCTCGGCCTCGTTCAAGGACAACCTGGTCGGCAAGGCGCCGTCGAGCCTGCCCGGCAGCGACATCGACCTCAAGTTCGTGCCCACGATCACCATCGACGTGGCGCAGGGCTCGACCAAGGCGCCGCTGGAGCTGGTCGGCCCGGAGAAGGCGGTCAAGGTCAACGGGGGCGACCCGCTGAAGGTGGACGGGCCGATCACCGGCAAGTTCGACGTGTGGGGCGGCGGCGACTACACCTTCACGCCGGGCCAGTTGAAGATCGCGACCAAGGCGTCGCTGGGCTCCATCAACGCCAAGTCCACCACCACCTGCACGGTCACCCACACCGACGTCTCGGCCACCCTCAAGGCCAAGGGCGACGCCGGCACCCCGCCGCCCACGCTGACCCAGTCCCCCTCGGGCAACGTCGGTACCAACGGCGGCAGCAGCTCCACCGGCGGCAGCACCGGTGACCTCGCGCACACCGGTGCCTCCGGCGGCGGCATGACCGCGTTCGCGATGGCGGCCGGTACCGCCGTGCTCGCGGCGATCGCGCTGATGTTGTTCGTGCCCTACCGTCGTCGGATCCGCAACCAGGTCTGACGGCCGGTCGGTTCCGGGCACCACGACCGAATCCGGCCCGAACCGAAACCGCATGCGAAGGGTCCCCTTGCCGGTCCTCACCCGGCCGGGGGACCCTTCGGCCGTATCCCGCCCCGCTCCGCCCCGACTCCCGCCCGACTCCCGTTCGTCGCCCACGAGAAGGGACGCGACCCCCGATGGCTCTCTCGGCTTCACGCCCGGCCGGCGCCGCCCTCGCCCTGGCCTGCGCGGTCGGCCCGGTGCTCGCGCTCGCCGCGCCCGCTGCGGCGGAACCGCTGACCGTGCCGGTGCACTGCGTCATCCCGCTGGACCAGCCCGCCGTGGACGGTCCGCAGCAGATCTCCCTCGACGGCCCGACCGATCCGATCCGGCCGGGCGAGAAGGCGCGGATCAAGGTCACCCTCGGCGGCAGCCCCGCCACCAGCCCGCTGCCGTTCCCCGGCACCCCGCTGACCCCGTCGATCCAGCTCGTCCTCTCCGGCGGCGCCGGCGGCGAACTCACGCTCCAGGGACCGAAGATGCGTGTGGACATCCCCGGTACGCCCGCGCTGATCGTGGTGCCGCCGTACGAGGGCGAGATCACCGTGCCGCTCGACGCCAAGGGCGACATCCGGATCGCCCCCGGCAAGATGGTCACCACCACCGCGATCTTCGGCGACCAGATCACCACGTGTTTCCCGACCGCGCCCGCGCCGCCCGCGATGACGCTGCGGGTCGACCTCCAGGGAGCGGCCCCGGACGGACCCTCCGGCGCCCCTGGCGACCCGACGGCCGGAGCACCCCCGGCATCGGGCCAGGCGCCGGCCCAGACCCCGTCGGGGGGTACGCAGGACCCGACCGCGAGTGCGGCGCGCAGCCCCGACGCGATGGTCGAGAGCCGGGGCGGCGACGACGGCGAGATCTCCGGCGGAGCGATCATCTGGATCGTCGCCGGCGGGCTGATCCTGCTGATGGCCGCGTCCACGATGGTGTTCTCCTGGCGTCGCCACAAAGACGACGAATGGTGACGTGAACGCCGCCCTCCGGCACCGGTCCGTCGTCCTTCGGTCGGCGAAAAATGCCCGCCGATCCCGGGCTCCTTCGGCCCGCTCGTACGGAGCTCGTCAACGTGGCGCCCCCGCGTCAGTAACATCAAGGTCATGACCCGCGTACTGCTCGCCGAGGACGACGCATCCATCTCCGAACCACTCGCGCGTGCGTTGCGCCGAGAGGGCTACGAGGTCGAGGTGCGCGAGGACGGCCCAAGCGCTCTCGAATGCGCCGCGCAGAGTGGGGTGGACCTGCTCGTCCTCGACCTCGGTCTGCCCGGCATGGACGGCCTGGAGGTGTGCCGGCGGCTGCGCGCCGAGGGGCACGGCTTCCCGGTGCTCGTCCTGACCGCGCGCGCCGACGAAGTGGACACCGTGGTCGGCCTCGACGCCGGTGCCGACGACTACGTCACCAAGCCCTTCCGGCTCGCCGAACTGCTCGCGCGCGTGCGCGCGCTGCTGCGGCGCGGCGCGGCCGACGTCGGCCAGGGTGTGCACGGCGTGCGGATCGACGTCGACTCGCACCGCGCCTGGATCGGCGAGGAGGAGCTCCAGCTCACCGCCAAGGAGTTCGACCTGCTGCGCGTGCTCGTGCGCGACGCGGGCCGGGTGGTCACCCGCGACCAGCTGATGCGCGAGGTCTGGGACACCACCTGGTGGAGCTCCACCAAGACGCTCGACATGCACATCTCCTGGTTGCGCAAGAAGCTCGGCGACGACGCGGGCAACCCCCGCTACATCACCACCGTGCGCGGCGTGGGCTTCCGCTTCGAGAAGAGCTGAGCCGGAGCCGGGCCGACCTCGCGCGAGCCGACCTCGAAAAGCTGACGGGATCCACCTTGCGTCGCAGGCTCATCAACACCACGCTCGGCGTGGTCCTGGTCGTCGTGGCCGTACTCGGCGTGCCGCTGGCGTTCGTCGAGACGCACGCGATCGAGAACACCGCGGGCGACAGCCTCAAGGCCGAGGCCGCCCGCATCCTGGAGGTCGTCGAGCTGCGGATGGCCTCCGGCGAGCACTCCGACGCCGCGCTGCTGCGCCGCCAGGTCGAGCCGCATCGCTACGCGATCGTGCGGCTGCCGGGCGATCCTCCGCTGGTGATCGGCGACAAGCCGAGCGGCCGGGTGTTCGAGAAGACCATGCCCGGCGAGATGGGCGACTCGGTCACCGTCGGCGAGCCGCGCGAGCGGGTGACCACCAAGATCCGCGAATCGCTGCTGCTGATCCTGGGCGTGGCGCTGCTCGCGGTCGCGGCCGCCGCCGCCCTCGCGGTCTGGCAGGCGCGCCGCCTGGCCCGCCCGCTGACCGACCTGGCCGAGACCGCCGAGCGCCTGGGCTCGGGCGACCCCAGGCCACGGCACCGCCGCTACGGCGTGCCGGAGCTGGACCGCGTCGCCGAGGTGCTGGACCAGAGCGCCGAGCGGATCGCCAGGATGCTCACCGCCGAGCGCCGGCTGGCCGCCGACGCCTCGCATCAGCTGCGCACCCCGCTGACCGCGCTGTCCATGCGCCTCGAGGAGATCATCGCCACCGAGGACCCGGAGATCGTCAAGGAGGAGGCGGCGATCGCGCTCTCCCAGGTCGAGCGGCTGACCGACGTGGTGCAGCGGCTGCTGACCAGCAGTCGGCGCGGCACCGGCGGGCGCGACCCGCGCAACATGTCCGCGGTCACCGTCCGGGTGGACGACGTGATCCAGCAGCAGATCGACGAGTGGCGGCCCAACTTCCGCGAGGCCCGCCGCAGCATCCGGGTCGAGGGCGAGCGCGGGCTGACCGCCGTGGCCACGCCGGGCGCGTTGTCCCAGGTGCTGGCCACGCTGGTGGAGAACACGCTGATGCACGGCGCGGGCGCGGTGAACATCCGGACCCGGATCACCGGGACGTCCGTGGTGGTCGAGGTGGAGGACGAGGGCACGGGCGTGCCCGACGAGCTGGGTGCGCGGGTGTTCGAGCGGGCGGTCAGCGGCCACAACTCGACCGGCCTGGGGCTCGCGGTGGCCCGGGATCTGGCCGAGGCCGACGGGGGGCGGTTGGAGCTGCTCCAGCAGCGGCCGCCGGTGTTCGCGGTGTTCCTGGCGGCCCACCCGGAGGAAGGGCACGGCTGACGGTTCGTCGCGTCGTGGTTGGACGCGGTGCGCGGGGGAGGTGCGGGCCGGTTCAGGCCCGGGAGGTCTTGCTCTCGTCCTCGACCAGCCGCGCGGCCTCGGTGTCCATTCGGGCGCCGGCGGGTCCCGCCGGCCGATCGTCCGCGTCCTCGTCGCCCGGCGGCGCGACCACCCGGACCGGCTTGCGGTCGATGTCGTGGGTGCCGGTGAACACCCACGTGCGATACGACCAGAACCGGAACAGGGTGCCGAGCGGCAGGCCCACCGCGTACTTCGCGATGTTGTCCGCGAGCAGCGAGGTGTGGCCGAGCCAGTAGTGCGAGATCGCCACGGTGCCGGCCTCGATCGCCATGCCGACCCCGCTGAAGACCATGAACAGCACGAACTCGCGCCGACTGTCGTCGGAGGTGCGGTGCCGGAAGGCCCAGTAGCGGTTGCCGAGATAGTTCACCACGATCGCGACCGCCGTCGAGATCACCGACGAGCGCACCGAGGCCAGGCCCAGGTGGTCACGACACAGGTTGAACACGATCACGTTCACGATCACGCCGAACCCGCCGACGGCGCCGAACTTCAGCGTTTCGTGCAGCAGGTGTCCGACCCGGTCGTACCAATTCCGGAGCGCCTTCACGACATGCCACCTTCGGCGACCGGTACGGGGTCCGGCCGTTTGTGCTTGAACACCCATGTGCGGAATGCCCAGAAGCGAAACAGCGTGCCGAGAGCCATACCGACGATGTTCGCCGAGATGTTGTCGGCGAGCTTGCTCTCGTAGCCCATCAGGGTGTGCGACACGAACACGCTCGACGCCTGGATGCCCGCGGCGATCGCGCTGAACACGAAGAAGAGCGTGTACTCGCGCCCGACGCCGGTGCGGTCCCGATGTCGATAGGTCCAGTATCGGTTACCGACGTACGCGACGATCGTCGCCGGGATCGAGGACGTGATCTTCGCGCCGACCCCGCCCATCCCCAGGGACAGGCACAGGTTGAACACGAGGACGTCCACCGCGTAGGCCAGGCCGCCCGCCACGAGGAACTGGGTGACCTCGGAGCGCACCCGGGCGATCCGGCTCGCCGGCGGCCCGGCGGCTCCCTCGGACGGGGCGTCGACGGGCGAAGGCACGGACGCTCCTCTGGCACCACGGGTGCTACCGACTCGACGACTCACTCGACGAGGGTAGCCGTCGCGGCCGTTCGACATCGGCGCCCGGTCTCCCTCCCGTTGCACACTCTTTACCGGAACATCCCGCGTCACGTGTGGCGCGGGTCCCCCGGGGGCGTTCCGAAGCACCGAAGAACTCCGGGGCGGTGCGCGTGGCGCGGCGTCGTGCCGCCGTGACCGGCTTCGCGCCGCCCGGCGCCGCGAGCGTCGGCGGCGGGTCGGTACCCTTCCCCCGTGACGTTCCCAGTCGTCGGCATGGTCGGCGGCGGCCAGCTCGCCCGCATGACGCACCAGGCCGCAATCCCGCTCGGCGCCCGCTTTCGCGTACTCGCCGCATCCCCGTCCGAATCCGCGGCCCAAGTGGTCGGCGACGTCGTGCTCGGCAGCGAGGACGATCTCGCCGACCTGCGCCGCTTCGCGCAGGACTGCGCCGTGGTCACCTTCGACCACGAGCAGGTGCCCACCGCGCTCCTGGAGGCCCTGGAGGCCGACGGGGTCGCCGTGCGGCCGAGTTCGCGCGCCCTCGTGCACGCCCAGGACAAGGGCGTGATGCGGGCCAGGCTGGCCGAGATCGGCGTACCGTGCCCGCGCAACCGGATCGTGGCCGACCCTGCGGAGGTCGCGGCGTTCGCGGCCGAGGTGGGCGGCTGGCCGGTGGTGCTCAAGACCACGCGCGGCGGCTACGACGGCAAGGGTGTGTGGATCGTCCGGGACGAGGACGAGGCGGCCGTGCCGTTCGCGGCCGGGGTGCCGGTGCTGGCCGAGGAGAAGGTGGACTTCACCCGCGAGCTGGCGGCCTGCGTGGTGCGCTCGCCGCACGGCCAGGCGGTGGCCTACCCCGTGGTCGAGTCGATCCAGGTGGACGGGGTCTGCCGCGAGGTGATCGCGCCCGCGCCCGACCTGAGCGAGGAGCGGGCGGTCGAGGCCCAGCGGATCGCGCTGTCCATCGCGGGCGAGCTGGACGTCACCGGGCACCTGGCGGTCGAGCTGTTCGAGACCGCCGACGGCCGGATCCTGGTCAACGAGCTGGCCATGCGTCCGCACAACAGCGGCCACTGGAGCATCGACGGCGCGGTCACCTCGCAGTTCGAGAACCACCTGCGCGCGGTGCTCGACCTGCCGCTGGGCGACCCGCGCGCCCGGGCGCCGTGGACGGTGATGGTCAACGTGCTCGGCGGCGACTACCCCGACATGTACCGCCCGTACCTGCACGTGATGGCCCGCGATCCCGGGGTCAAGGTGCACATGTACGGCAAGGACGTGAAGCCCGGCCGCAAGGTCGGACACGTCACCGTGTGCGGCGACGACCTGGCCGACGTGCGCGAGCGCGCCCGGCACGCCGCCGACTACCTCCGAGGGGACATCACCGAATGAGCACGCAGCCCGTCGTCGGCATCGTCATGGGGTCCGACTCGGACTGGCCGGTGATGGAACTCGCCGCGCAGGTCATGGACGAGTTCGGGATCGGCTACGAGGCCGACGTGGTCTCCGCGCACCGGATGCCGCAGGAGATGATCGCTTACGGCACCGAGGCCGCCGGGCGCGGCCTGAAGGTGATCATCGCCGGCGCGGGCGGCGCCGCGCACCTGCCCGGGATGCTGGCCTCGGTCACCCCGCTGCCGGTGATCGGCGTACCGGTGCCGCTGAAGTACCTGGACGGCATGGACTCGCTGCTGTCCATCGTGCAGATGCCGGCCGGTGTGCCGGTGGCGACCGTCTCGATCGGCGGAGCGCGCAACGCGGGGTTGCTGGCGGTGCGGATCCTGGCCGCGCACGATCCGGCGCTGCTGGCCCGGATGGGCGAGTTCCAGGCGGAGCTGAAGGCGCAGGCGACCGAGAAGGGGCGCAAACTGCGGGAGCGGGTCGGGTCGTAGGGGGCGTTGGCCGGCTGTAGTCGGTCCCGGCCGGGTCGTAGCCGTCCACCGGGGCCGAGCGGGTGCTCGGCCCCGGTGGCTTGCGGCTCAGGCCGGGCCCGTACTCGTACTCGTACTTGTGCTCGTCATGGTGATGCGCTGGAGCTCCACCGCCGAGCAGCGGTCCATCACCATGTCCAGGCCCGCGTCGCGGACCCGCTGGTAGGCGCGCTCGTCGATCACGTCCAACTGGAACCAGACGGCCTTCGCGCCGATCTTGACGGCCTGGTCGGCGATCTCGCCGGCCTGTTCCGAGTTCACGAACACGTCGACCACGTCGACCGGGAACGGGATCTCGGCGAGCGTGGCGTAGCCCGGCTCGCCGTGCACGGTCTCCGCCTTGGGATGCACGGGCACAACGCGCTTTCCCCACTGACGGAGGAACGCGGCTACTCCGTATGCGGCGCGGTGGGAGTTGGTGCTGAGCCCCACCACCGCCCAGGTGTGCGTGTCGAGGATCCGTCGGATCGTGGCCTCGTCGCCGTAAGGCATGCTGATGACCTCGCAGTCTTGTCTCGCTGCTCGCGGTGCCCCCCGACAGACGGACGGCGCGGCGCCGTCGGCCCGGTGAGTGTGCCCCCGGGGCGGGCCGGCTACTCAGGGGCGACCGAGAGCCCGGTACGTCCATCCTGCGCCGCGCCAGCGCACCGGGTCGAGGGCATTGCGCCCGTCGAGTACACGACGTTCGGCGACGATCTCGCCCAGCTCGGCCGGATCCATCTCGCGGAACTCCGCCCACTCGGTCAGATGCAGCACCACATGGGCACCGCGGGCCGCGTCGAAGGCGGTCTCCGCGAAGGCCAGGCCCGGATACATCTTGCGGGCGTTGTCCATCGCCTTGGGGTCGTACACGGTCACCTCGCCGCCCTGGAGTTGCACCTGGGCGGCGACGTTGAGCGCGGGCGAGTCGCGGATGTCGTCGGAGTTCGGCTTGAAGGCCGCGCCGAACACGGCGACCCGACGGCCCAGGAAGCTGCCGTCGCACTGCTCCCGGGCGAGGTCGACCATCCGGAAGCGGCGGCGCATGTTGATCGCGTCCACCTCGCGCAGGAAGGTGAGCGCCTGGTCGGCGCCCAGCTCGCCGGCCCGGGCCATGAAGGCGCGGATGTCCTTGGGCAGGCAACCGCCGCCGAAGCCGAGCCCGGCCTTGAGGAAACGGCCGTTGATCCGGGGGTCGAAGGCGAGCGCCTCGGACAGCTGCTCGACGTCGGCGCCGGCCGCCTCGCAGACCTCGGCCATCGCATTGATGAAGGAGATCTTGGTGGCCAGGAACGAGTTGGCGGCGGTCTTGACCAGCTCCGAGGTGGCGAAGTCGGTCACCACGAGCGGCACACCCTCGTCGAGCAGGGTCGCGTACACCTCGCGCAGCCGGTCCTCGGCCGCCTGCGAGCGCACGCCGATCACGAGCCGGTCCGGGTGCAGGGTGTCCCGGACGGCGAAGCCCTCGCGCAGGAACTCGGGGTTCCAGGCCAGCTCGGCCGCGGCGCCCGCGGGGGCCAGCTCGGCGATCCGGCTCGCCAGCCGATCGGCGGTGCCGACCGGGACGGTGGACTTGCCGACCACCAGGCAGGGCCGCTCCAGGAGCGGGGCGAGCGCGTTCACGGCGGCGTCGATGTAGGACACGTCGGCGGCGAACTCGCCCTTGCGCTGCGGAGTGTTCACGCAGACGAAGTGCACGTCGCCGAACGCGGCCAGCTCGGCGATGTCGGTGGTGAAGCGCAGCCGGCCGGAGGCGACGTGTGGGGCCATCAGCTCCTCCAGGTCCGGCTCCCAGAAGGGGATCCGGCCGCTCGCGAGGGTGGCCACCTTGTCCGGGTCCACGTCCATCCCCAGGACCTCGAAGCCGAGTTCGGCCATGCACGCGGCGTGCGTGGCGCCCAGGTAGCCGGTACCGATGACCGTGATGCGGGGTGCCACGTACGTCACCTGACTTCTTCGTCGGAGGAATGGGTGGGATCCGGATCGAATCTGGATCGTATCGGCCGGGCGCGGGACACCGTCGCCGAACCGTGGCCGTCCCGATGCGAGGGTCGGCGGGGTGCGGCTGAATAATTGTGGACGTCCATGTTGTTTACTGAGCGGTAATAAAACAGGTACCCCCCGCAGCCCGTCGCCCTTCAGTCCCGAGAGGGCACCTTCAGTCCCGAGAGGTAGGCACCCGTGGCCGGACGTAAAGACTTCGACCTGTTCCGCGTCTCCGAGGAGCACGACATGCTCCGCGAGTCGGTCCGCGCGCTCGCCGAGGCGAAGATCGCCCCGTTCGCGGCAGAGGTCGACGAGCAGTCGCGCTTTCCCCGGGAAGCGCTCGACGCGCTCACCGCGAACGACCTCCATGCGGTCCACGTCCCCGAGGAGTACGGCGGCGCGGGCGCCGACGCGCTCGCCACCGTGATCGTGATCGAGGAGGTCGCCCGGGTGTGCGCGTCCTCGTCGCTGATCCCGGCGGTGAACAAGCTCGGCAGCATGCCGGTGATGTTGTCCGGGTCCGAGGACCTGAAGCGGCGCTACCTCGGCGCCGTGGCGCGCGGCGACGGCATGTTCTCCTACTGCCTGTCCGAGCCGGAGGCCGGTTCGGACGCGGCGGCGATGAAGACCCGCGCGGTGCGCGACGGCGACTCGTGGGTGCTCAACGGGGTCAAGCGCTGGATCACCAACGCGGGCGTGTCCGAGTTCTACACGGTGATGGCCGTGACCGACCCGGAAAAGCGCTCCAAGGGCATCTCGGCGTTCGTGGTGGAGAAGTCGGACGAGGGTGTCTCGTTCGGCGCTCCGGAGAAGAAGCTCGGGATCAAGGGCTCGCCGACGCGCGAGGTCTACCTCGACAACGTACGCATCCCGGCCGACCGGATCATCGGTGAGGAGGGCACGGGCTTCGCCACCGCGATGAGGACGCTCGACCACACGCGCGTGACGATCGCGGCGCAGGCGCTGGGCATCGCGCAGGGCGCGCTGGACTACGCCAAGGGGTATGTGCAGGAGCGGAGGCAGTTCGGCAAGCCGATCGCCGACTTCCAGGGCATCCAGTTCATGCTCGCGGACATGGCGATGAAGCTGGAGGCGGCCCGGCAGCTCACCTACGCGGCGGCGGCCAAGTCGGAGCGCGGCGACGCGGACCTGACCTTCCACGGCGCCGCGGCCAAGTGCTTCGCGTCGGACGCGGCGATGGAGATCACGGTCGACGCGGTGCAGTTGCTCGGCGGATACGGCTACACACGTGACTACCCGCTGGAGCGCATGATGCGTGACGCGAAGATCACGCAGATCTACGAGGGCACGAATCAGGTGCAGCGCATCGTGATGGCGAGGAACCTGCCGAAGTAGGCGGTGGCAGCCGGGTCGATCGACGCGTCGTGGCGCACCGTGATCCCCCGCCGAGAGGTGTCGGCGGGGGATCACGGCGGTTCAGGCCCCGGACGTGGCGAGTCGGCGGCAGTTCTGGCCGCTGATCCACAGCGAGCCCTCAACCCAGCCCTGTTCGCACATCCAGGCGTTGCGACTGCCCTGGTCGACCACGACGAAGTGGGAGGCCGGGCCCCAGTGGTCGGTATCGCACGAGGTGGCGTAGAGGTTGGGCAGGTCGGGGGTTACCGAGGCACAGCGGAACAGCTCGCCGGCCCGTGCGGTGGCGGTGGCGGAGGCGGTGCCGGCGGCGATGGTGGCGGTGGCGAGGAGGGCGATGAGCACTCCGGCGACGCGGACGGCGCGTCGCCGGGGGGCGAGTCCGGGGGTGGTCATGTCTTCTCCTTCGTGGGCCTGTCGTGGGGATCGGCCACGTCAATCCCATCCGGATGGTTTCTCCGGAAGGGGCGGATTGCGGTCATATCCTCCGAATGAGTGAACGGGTAAACGACACGGTCCCCCGCCGAGGGCATCTCGGCGGGGGACCGTGTCGTTCGGGGTGGGTGGATGGGCGGTCTTCTCGTCACCCGACGTGGATGGCCGGGGTCGTCGTGGCCCGGTCGGCATCCGGGGCGGCGGTGTTGCCGGCGATGGCGGTCGTGGGCGGGGTGCGGATGACCAGCATGGCGATGATCGCCGAGGCCGCGAGCAGGACCGTCCCCACCGTGAACGCCAGGTGGAAGCCGCCGGTCAGGGCCTCGGCGGCGGACTTGCCCTGCCCCGCGAGGGTGTCGGCGCGGGAGGTGGAGAGGGTGTTCAGGAGCGCTACGCCGAGGGCCCCGCCGATCTGCTGGGTCGTGTTGAACAGGCCGGAGACGACGCCCGCCTCCTCGGGCCGGGCGCCGGACATCGCCAGTGTGGCGAGTGCGGGCAGGACCAGGCCGCCGCCACCGATCAGGACGAACACCGGGAGCAGGTCGATCAGGTACGAGCCGTCGACCGGGACACGGGCCAGGTAGGCCATGCCGGCGGTGAGCATGAGCAGGCCGGCGACCAGCACGTTCCGGGCGCCGAAGCGGCCGATGACACGGGCGGAGACGCCGAGGGAGACGACGCCGATGGCGAGCGCGGTCGGGAACATCGCCCAGCCGGTCTTGGCCGCCCCGAAGCCGAGGACGTGCTGCATGTACAGGACGACCAGCACCTGGAAGCCGAACATGGCCGCGATCGTGAGCACTTGGAGGACGTTCGCGCCGCTCACGTTGCGGGAGCGGAAGGTGCGCAGCGGCAGCAGCGGCGCCGCGACCCGGGCCTGGCGGAGCGTGAACAGCGCCAGCAGCCCGAACGAACCGGCAAGCAGCGCCCAGGTCTTGGCGGATCCCCACCCGTACGCCTCGGCCTTCACGACGGCGTACACCAGCAACATCAGCCCGCCGGTGACCAGGACGGCCCCGACGATGTCGGCCCTGCCGCGAGCGCCGGAGGCGGGGGTGTCGGCATCCAGGACGCGTGTCGCCAGGACCAGCGTGACGACGCCGATCGGGAGGTTGACCAGGAAGATCCAGTGCCAGTTCGCCGCCTCGGTGAGCACGCCGCCGAGCACCAGGCCCAGGGACGCGCCCGCAGCGCCGATGAAGCTGAACGCGCCGATGGCCTTGCCTTGTTCGGCGGGTTCGGGGTAGAGCGTGACGATCATCCCGAGGCTGACGGCGGACGCCATCGCGCCGCCGGCGCCCTGTAGGAACCGTGCCGCGAGCAACATCTCGGGGCTGGTGGCCACGCCGCACAGCAACGAGGCGACGGTGAAGACGGCGAGCCCGGCGAGGAACATGCGCTTGCGCCCGAAGAGGTCGCCGAGTCGTCCGGCGAGGAGCAGCAGGCCGCCGAAGGCGATCATGTAGATGTTCATGACCCAGGCGAGATCGGCCGACGAGAACCCGAGGTCCGCGCCGATCGAGGGGAGCGCGACGGTCACGATCGTGCCGTCCAGGATCACCATCAGCATGCCCGCGCACAGCAGCGTGAGAGCGAGGCTGCGCGGATACGTGCGCGGTTCGCGCGGTGGCGTCTTTGCGGTGACCGGCAGTGCCATGGCTCTGTCTCTCCTCGTATGGTCCGGCGGCCGGGGCGGCTCGACCCGGCTCCGCGCCGGGTGTTCGTCCGGCGGCAAGAGAGACGCTAGCAGATAGTTTCGTTCTAGACGATACGCATCGGACTTATTCTGTACGGGACGGTTAGTAAGTGCTGATCATGGGCGGTCGTGGCGACGAGGGGGCGCCCACCCGGGCGCCCCCTGGCCTGGCGCCGGACGGCCGCGACTAGGAAAGAAGCGCGGTACGTCCTGGAGGCTGCGCGCCTCGAAGTGCGATGCCATGACCAGGAGGAGGTGTTGTCCCCGGGCGCGTCGGGGACGGCAGAGCCTCCGGGATCGATGCGGCCCCGAGAGCCGGGAGAGTACGCGCACGACGAGCCCCGGTCGGCCGGCTTGTCCGGATGGCGCTGTTCGGCCCGACGTCCGGCGATGCGGGAGTCGGCCGTGGGCGAGGAGGCGCCGGTTGAGTCCGGCCCTCGATCGACGCATCGGTCGAGGGTCGGACGTAGTGCGTCTACGGCAGTGGTGTTGGTCCGGTGGCTCGCATTTCCATGCCTCTCGAACGTCGGGTTCGTGGACGCGCTGTTCCGGGTGGGATCAGATGGCGTCCGCAACGGCGTAGTCCGCGCCCGCTTGCCGGCCGGAGCTGTGGGTCGTCACGAAGTTCACGCGGAGTTTCGCCCCGAGTGGGTGCGGATCCGCAACCCGTACGGAATGGCCCCGGGAGACTCCGCTTCCGAGTACCGGTCGATGTGGGCCACCTCGGAGGATGTGGCGATCACGGCCGCGATGAATGCCTCGACATCGCCGGTCCGCACTTTGGCACCGTCGATCTCGGGCGTGGGAGGTGGTGTCATGGGTTCGCCCTCGACCATGTTCTCGGGCAGGTCGTACTGGTCGCCCGGAGCCGACTCCGCGGTGATTCCCAGCTCGACCACGCCCCCGTTGCGAAGGGTCGACAGCAGGCCGTAGGGCCCACGCTTGGGCGAGGCTTGCCGCCCGGCCTCGGTGGGCGTCCGGACCTGGGTCACGCTGCCGGACTCGGCCAGCCGTTGTTGCAGCCAGGGAGTGAACCGGGTTGGGCGCACAGGGTGTCCTTCCGTGGAGCGGGGCAGCAGTCTAAAACCGGCGAGACTAGCCCGAAATTGACAACTGAAAGGTTGGGACATCCGCGTATTGCTCGGCGGAAAAACCGGCCGGCAGCGGCGGGCAGGGGTGCGGTGCGGTTGGGTCCGCCGGAGAGGCTTTCCGAGGGGGTCGGGTGCTTTCGGCGGGGCTTGCGTCTTGGTTGCCGAGGGTCGGGGCGGGTCAGAGTCGCCTGGTTGGCCGCCGCCGGCGTGCGGGGCTCCGAGACCGGGGGCTCCCGACGACACGCGCGCTTTGCTCGGTGGAGAACCGGCCGGCAGCGGCGGGCAGGGAGAGGGGTCGGGTTGAGTGCGCCAGGGCGCCTTCGCGAGTGAATTGGAGTGCTTAGGGAGGGGTTGGGGTTCGAAACCGGATCGCGATGGGTGGTTCGGAGCCTTGAGCGTCGGTGACCTGCGGTTTTGCGTGGTCGGGGCGGAGAATCGCGTGCCGAGTGCCGGTTTCGTGCGTCTGGGGCTCCTCGACGGCGGTGGGGGAGACCGAAACTGCCCGGTCGAGGCGGTTTCGCGTGCTTCGGCCTCACGCAGACCGGCGAGGACGACCGAAACTGCCCGGTGGGGGCCGAAACCGGATCCCGAGGCACCCGAAACGACTCCTCTTCTGCTCCGACCTGCGGTTTTCTCTCACTTCGGCGCTGCAACACCCGACGCCATCCGGTTTCGTGAGCCTTCGTCACTCACATGCCCACCGCACACCGCAACGCCCCGACCCATCGGAAAGGCCCCCGGCGAACCCGACCCGACCCCTCTCCCGCTCCGCCGCTGCCGGCCGGTTTTCCACCGAGCAAAGTGCGCGTGTCGTCGGGAGCCCCCAGTCTCGGCGCCCCGCACGCCGGCGGCGGCCGACCTGTCGACTCTGACCGGCCCCGACCCTCGGCAACCCGGACGCAAGCCTCGCCGGAAGCACCTGACCCACTCGGGAAGGCTCACCGGTCGGCTCAACCGCGCCGCCCTCCCGCTCCGCTGCTGCCTGCCGGTTTTCCACCGGGTAAAGCGGCCTCTCGTCGGGAACCCCGGTCTTGGAGCCCCGCACGCCGGCGGCGGCCCGCCCGGCGACTCTGATCGGCCCCGGACTGGCACCACCCGACCGAGGCGCGACGCCCGCCGCAAGCGCCCGACCCACATGGGAAGGCTCCCCGGCGGACTCGACCCGACCCCTCTCCCCGCCCCCATTGCCGGTCGGTTTTCCGCCGAGTGAAGCGCGCGTCTCGTCGGGAGCCCCGGGCCTCGTAGCCCCGCACGCCGGCGGCGGCCCGCCCGGCGACTCTGGTCCGCCCCGCACCGGCACGCCGCAACCAAAGTGCAACGTCCGGCGGCGCTCTCGGCTTTGCTTCGGTCGATGGAAGGACTTTCTTGTTTGGCCTCGTGTGTGGCTTGAGGGTCGGATGCACGGTGATTCCCGGGTGGAACCACGCCTGCCCCGTTCTGAAGGGGTGAAGGTGTGGTCAGTCGTGGGCGAGGCCGGATTCGATGCGGTCGGCCGGGTTGGGGAGGTGGGCTCGCCAGTCGACGGGGAGGGGGTGGGGTGGTGCGGCGCCGGTCAGGACGCGGATCGCGTTTGCGAGGGCGGGTCTGCGCGTGATCGCGGTGCGCAACCATCCCACGAGTGAGTGGAGTTGGCGGTTGGGACGCCGGTTGGGTGGTTGTGGTCGGTATCGTGCGTATGCCATTGCTGCCCTTCGGGGTTGCGGGTGTCGCAGGTGGGCGGGCGCTGCTTGGAATCGGTCACCCGCCCACCTGCGGGTCAGTCGGATCGGCGGGCTGCCTCTTCGATGTGCCGGACGTCGTAGCGGTCGACGGTCCACTTCGGGGTGCCGTCGAGGGGTTCGACGGTGACCATGCCGACGCCGGTGAGGGTGACCCGGCCGGCCGGGAACTCGTTGCGCTGCTCTTCGTGCGCGTGCTCGACGATGTCGCCTTCGCGCACCAGTGGCAGGCTGATCATGCGAACTCCTCTTGTGGGATCGGTTGTTGGCTTGACGGGTGGGGTGTAGGCCGCGTCCGTCGCCGCGTCGGGTGAGGACGCGGACGTCGTCGGCGCGGGCCGTGAACGATGTGCCGGCGAGCGTGCGGGCGAACACGGTTCGGGTGACGGACGATTCGCAGACCCCGCACAGGCCGCTGAGACCGTCGCGGATCCATGTGCCCTGGGTAGGTCGGCGCCTTGGCGTCGCGGACCCGGGAGTCGATTCGGCTTGTGGCATGCCTCCACTCCTGTCTGCCGATCACCGGCAGCACTCGGCAGCAACCACGGATAGATGGTCACGGACAGTGAAACGTCCGTTACGATCGACACTGACATGCAACATGTGTTGTTGCAACAACAATCACCAGCCTGAGGCCCAGCGTGTCCATCGGACACTTGACCGCTTTGATCGCCCGGCGAGCGCTGATTGCCGAACTTGAGGGAGTGACCCCCGGATGAGACCCGCAGCGAACCAAAAGAAGCTCGGCGAGGAACTACGCCGCTTGCGAGTTGAGCGGGGTCTCACGGTGGATGCGGCCTCGACCAGGGTTGGGTGGGACAAGAGCAAGTTGTCGCGCTTGGAGACGAACAAGACTCTGATCGGCAAGCAGCACGTCGATGCACTTGCGGAGGCCCTTGGCCTGACCTCGGCCATGCGCTTGAGGTTGGATCGCCTCTTGGGCGTTGAGACGGGAGAGTCGGGAATCTGGTGGGGCAGGTATCAGGACGTCCTCACGCCGCAGTACGAAGAGTTGATCCTGTTGGAATCACAAGCCGCGAGCATCGAAGTGGCGGCGATGTTGATCCCGGGTCTTATGCAGGCGCCGGGATACGCGCAGGCAACTTTGCTTCAGAGCGCGTTCGTTCCGGATCCCGAAGACGCAGAAATGCTCTTGGACGTCCGTAGGCGGCGTCAGCAGGTTGTAACGGCGGGCGCGGTGAGTCTTCTGGCCACGTTGTCGGAGTCGGTCCTACTGAACGCCTTCTGTGGTCGCGTAGCCTTGCAACGGCAGTTGCAGTACCTGCTTGACCTCGGCCAACTGCCCAACGTAACCCTACGTATCGTCCCCTACGATGCTCCCGGCGCCGCCTTCACCGGCACAGTGACCTTGTTGGATCCCCAACCGGAAGCAGGCGCGACCGTGGCCTATGTCGAGTACGAAGGCGGATCGCAGCTTCTCAGTGATTCGCGCACCATCAAGCGATATCGCCGCAATCTCGCGTACTTCGGCCAGGCTGCGTGCTCGGAAGCGGAGTCCCGCCGCATGATCTCGGAAAGATTGGAAGACTCTTGAGCAGCATGGATAGCTACGCTTGGCGCAAGTCCGCCCGTAGCCAGAATCAGGAAGCCTGCGTTGAAGTTGCGCCGCTCGAAGCGATGACCGGCATCCGTGACACCAAGGATCGCGGCCGTGGCCACTTGGCCGTCAGCCCCGCTGCGTGGCGTGAGTTGCTTCGGGGGCTTCGGGGCTAGGTCGTGGATGACGGAACTCGCCCTGGATCGCCGGGGCTTGGGGGCGGCGGCCTCGAACCGGGTCGCCGGCTCGGGGTGTTCCTCGCGTACTCGCCCGTGAACGCGGATCGGGCCGTCGGCCTGGATGTCCTGTTGCGCGACGCGGGTGTGCGGACTGCCGTGGATGAGATCCGGGATCTCTCCGACGGGCTGCCCGCCGAGCCGGTGCTTCAGGAGTTGGGGGCCTGCGACCTCGTTCTGCTGGTCTGGTCTCGGGGTGCGGCCGAGGATCCGCACGTGCGGGTGCAGTGCGAATACGCGGCCTCGTTCGGCAAGTCGTGTTTGGTCTGGCCGCTCGACGCGACAGCCCCGCCGGACGGCGGCGGCGTGGAGCGGTTGCCGCCCGGTTGTGACGTCCGGGAAGTGGCTGCCGAGGTCGTGCGGCGGTTGGGGGTTCGATCCCGGGGCCGTTCCGGGGCCGGCGGGGTGGTCGAGCCCGGACCTTGGACGATCGAGAGTGATGCCCGCCTCGGGGAGTTCCTGGCGCTGGAACTCGGCCCCATGGGAAACGGCTCCCGTGACCCCGGTGCGCTGACCGGCACGCACCGGCGGGCGGGCCTGGCGGGCCGGGTCGTCGGGTCTTGGTGGTTCGACGATGCGGCGGGTCGGCTCGACCTGGAGCTGGAGTCGGCCTTCGGGCTGCGGCCGGTGCGCGAGGTGCGGCGGCTGCAACTCCTCGGTGGCGACGGACCGTTCCTGACCGCCGAGGATCTGCACGGCATCGCGGACCCGCGGCGCTACCGGCTCACCCGGGAGTTGCGCGGCTGACACCGTTCGGGTGGGCGCGGCCCACCTGCCGGGTCCAGCGGTGAACTATGGCCACGACCCCTGTGCGGCGGATCGGGCCCACTACATTGTCCGGGACCCGGGACCCGGGACCCGGGACCCGGGACCCGGGACCCGGGACCCGGAAGCCGCGTCGTCATCCGGAGCGTCGATCCCACCGACGCGCAGAGCCGGCTCCCGACTCCGGGCGAGGAACCGGCCCGGCGGCTCGGGGCGGGGTCGGACGTTGAGGGCAAATGTGGTCCGTTCGGAGTCGTTGCGTGCGTGGGGCCTGAGGTATCTGTGTATCTGGCTCGGGTCGTTGTTGGTTCTCGAAATCCCTGTGTGGCTTTGGTACGCCGTCGCTGTCGGTGTCGACCATGTCGGCCTCGACTCGAACGCCATGCCCTCGTTGACCGGGCCGTTCATGGGGCCGTCCACGGTCGACGGCTACGGTGTCGAGTCCGAGGGCCGTGGCCTCTCCTCGCTGGTCGCCCTGATCATGGCCGGGATCGATTTCTACGCCGTGTTCGGCCTCGTCGTCCGGTCGGCCGCCCTGCGATCGCGCGCGTTCACGGCAACGGCGGTGGGGCACACGTTGCTTCTGCTGTGGGCGCTCTTGCTCGTCGCCATCGGCGCCTGGCACTGGGGCGCGACTCTTTGGTACGCGCTCATCGTCGCCTTCTGCTTCGGGATTCGACGTGTTGGGCCGGTGACGAGTCGAAGGCGGGTCAGGTTTCTCGGAGGGTCAGGTCGGCGGCGGTTCGGGTGAGGTGGGTGGTCAGGATCGCGGCCGCGGCCTCGGGGTCGCGGGCCAGGGCCGCCTCCTCCAGGCGGCGGTGTTCGTCGATGCCGTCGCGGTCGGGGTTGCGGTGGGCCGACCAGCGGCGGGCCAACTCGCTTGCGGTCCACATACGGTCGAACGTCTCCAGCAGGACCGGATTGCCGCAACCCTCCAGCAGCGTGCGGTGGAAGAGGCGATGCGCCTCGGCCCAGGCGCTGCTGTAGTACTCGCCCTCCTCGGTGTCGTACGGCTCCGTCCGGGCCAGCCGGTGGTGCGCCGCGCGTACGCGTGCCTCCCAGTCGACGTCGCCGCGTTCGACGGACATGCGCAGCACGACCGGCTCCACGACCCGGCGCGCCTCGGCGATCTCCTGCCAGCGCCGATCCGAGAAGGCCGGTACGGCGAACCCTCGATTGGGCAGCCGGTCCGCCAACCCCTCGCCGACCAGCCGCACCAGCGCCTCGCGGACGACGGCCAGACTCACGCCCTGCGCCCGCGCGAGGTCCTGCGGCTTGAGCGCGTCGCCGGGGGCGTGTACGCCGCGCATGATCGCGTCCCGCAGGTGGGCATGCACCTGCTCGGAAAGCATCTGCTTCGCCGGTGCGGGCGAGGCGGGGAACGGCGTCCGGGTCACGCCGCTCACTATAGACGATCCCGCAGATAATCGATTATCCGTGTTATCGTCGATCCATGAGCATCGATCGCCCCGGCAACCCCCGCAATCCCTTCACCCGCCTCCCCGAGGCCGCCCCGTTCACCGTGACCAGCGCCTCCGTCGCCGACGGCGCTCCCTGGGCGCCCGCGCAGCTGTCGGGCATGTTCGGCATGCCGGACGGCAAGGACCTCTCCCCGCACCTCTCCTGGAGCGGAGCGCCTGAAGGCACCAAGAGCTTCGCCGTCACGATCCACGACCCCGATGCCCCCACCGGCTCCGGTTTCTGGCACTGGGCGGTCGCCGACATCCCCGCCCACGTCACCGAACTGCCCGAAGGCGCGGGCGACGACACCGGCTCGGGCCTGCCCGAAGGCGCCTTCCAACTGCCCAACGACGCCCGCGCGGCCCGCTTCGTCGGCGCCGCCCCGCCGGCCGGGCACGGGCGGCACCGCTACCTCGTGGTCGTACACGCCCTCGACGTCGAGTCCATCGACGTCCCCGTCGACGGCACCCCCGCCCTGCTCGGCTTCACCATGTCCACCCACACCCTCGGCCGGGCGACGCTGACCGCCACGGCGCAAACTCTCGGCGAGGGCGAGGAGTTCGACGCGGACGAAGCCGTCGAACGCGTCGAGGTCTCCCGCCTCGTCCCCGCCTCCGCCGAAGCCGTCTTCGCGGTCCTGACCGACCCGCGGGGCCATGTGGACATCGACGCGTCGGGCATGCTCCTCGACGCCGAGGGCGCCCGGGTGGAACGCCCCGGCGACCGCTTCGTGGTCCACATGGACCGGGAAGCCCTCGGGGACTTCCCCCTGGGCAAGTACGACGTCGAGGTCGTGATCACCAAGCTCGTCCCGAACGAGGAGATCGCCTGGACCGTCGAGGGGCGCATCCGACCGCACGTCCGCCACGTCTACGGCTACCGGTTGGCGCCGGCCGAGGGCGGCACCCTCGTGACGTCCTACTACGACTGGTCGGAACTCGCCGAGGAGTGGAAGCGGCGCCTCACCTTCCCGGTGGTCCCCGAATCGGCGCTCAAGGCCACCCTCGGAATCCTCGAACGCACCGTCCGCCGCCGGGCCGCGGCCTGACCGCGGCCTGACCGCTCCGGCGCACCCGGGAAGCCCGGCTCAGGAACGGCAGAGGGCGGTGGTGACGATGTCGTCGACGCGCTGCCTGGCGGCTTCGTCGCCGAGCTGCACGGTCACCGCCACGTTGGCCGCGCGGCCCGTGTCGGTGGCGCCGCCCCGGGTTTCGTAGCCCGGGAAGCTGCCCCCGTGTCCCCAGTACAGCTCGCTGCCACCGCCGGCACAGGACAGCGGCTTGCTGACCAGGCCCAGGCCGTAGCGGGCGCCGGGGCCGAAGGTCTTCTCGGCCGGGCGGGTGTCGGCGCGCATCTCGGCGAGTTGGGCCGGCTTGAGCAGGTCGCCCTTCAGGAGCTTGCCGTAGAAGCGGTTCAGGTCGGAGTCGGTGGAGACCATCTGGCCCGCCGACCACGCCCACGACGGGTCCATCTCGGTGATGTCGGTCAGCGGCGCGCCCGGCGACTCCCGGTCGTAGCCCCTGGGGTGCGGGCCCCGGATGCTGCTGTCGTGCGGGGCGGGAATGTAGGTGTCGCGCAGGCCGATGCGCTTGATGATGCGTTGATCGAGCTCTCGGGCGATGGGGTGCTTGGTCACCTTCTCGACGAGCATGCCCGCGAGTACGTAGTTCGTGTTGCTGTACTTCCAGCTCTCGCCGGGCGCGAAGTCGGCCGGGTGTCGCAGTGCGATGTCCACCAGCTCGCGCGGCTCGTAGTAGCGCAGTTGCAGGTTGTACTCGGTGTAGTTGGGCAGCCCGCTGGTCTGCTGGAGCAGGTGCCGGACGGTGATGACGTTCCCGTCGATCCGGTCCCCGTGCACCACGCCCGGCAGGTAGGTCTCGATCGGCTCGTCGAGTCGGATCTTGCCCTCGCCGACCAGTTGCAGTACCACCACCGCGGTGAACGCCTTGGTGTTGCTGCCGACCCGGATCCGGCCGTCCCGGGGCACCTTCGCGCCGGTGGCGATGTCGCCCACGCCGGCGGTGTACGTACGGGTGTGCCCGTGCCGGTCCTCGACGCTCGCGAGCGCGCCCGGCGCACCCACCGAGCCGGTGGGCCCGACCAGCGCGTCCAGGCCCCGCTGTACGCCGTCCGGCCGGCCGCCGGCCGACGCTGCGGGCGGCGCCATCACCCCCGCCACGATCAGGCCGGCGGCCAGCGCCGCCACGGCCGAGACCGTGCCGCGCCGGCCGAGCCGGGGTCGTCGGGAAGGGTGGTGGGTGTGCCGTGTCGATGAACGCACGAGTCAACTCCTGTGGGGATGCGGGTCGGTTGCCTGATCCAGGATCCGCGCCCACACCCACCCGGCACGATCCGGCCAACCTCCCGACTCGGGGTCGTGCCACCACCCCGGCCGCCTCTTGCCGTTATATATCGCCGCGCGATATATAACGGTCATGAAGCCACTGAGAGAGCAGAGCTACCTCATCCTGCTCGCACTGGCC
The DNA here is from genome assembly GCF_044334985.1 of Embleya sp. NPDC020630. Classification (NCBI taxonomy): domain Bacteria; kingdom Bacillati; phylum Actinomycetota; class Actinomycetes; order Kitasatosporales; family Streptomycetaceae; genus Embleya; species Embleya sp. NPDC020630. Next base: position 10,729 of record NZ_JBIRUB010000033.1, on the reverse strand, counting down.
CCCGAGCCGCTGTACGGCTACGGAATCATCACCGCGGTCCGCGAACTCTCCGACGAGAGAGTCAAGTTGGGCGCGGGAACCCTGTACGGCGCGCTGGACCGGCTCGCCGGCGACGGCCTGGTCGCACTCGACCGCGAAGAGGTCGTCGGCGGCCGGTTCCGCCGCTACTACACGTTGACCGGCGAGGGCCGCCAAGCCCTCACCGCCGAAACCGCACGACTGGCGGAACTCGCCCACCGAGCCGCGCGCCGGCTCGGTACCCCACCCTTTGTCTTCAACCCGGCGGGATGATGAACGACACGTACGAGAGACACTGTCGCCTGCTGTTGCGCGCCTACCCACCCCGCTACCGGCTCGCCAGGGAGGCCGAACTCCTCGGCACTCTGCTCGACGCCGCCCCGCCCGGCGCGACCCGGCCGTCGGCCGGCGAGGCGTGGGACGTCGTGCGCGGCGGGCTGCTGACCCGGCTGCGGGACCGCCCTCCGCTGCACCACTGGCTCGCCTACCGCCTGTTCGCCAAGCGGGTGCCGGACCGATACCGCATGTGGGTACGGGACGACGCCCTCGGCCGTTTCCACTTCCTCCGCAGGAACTTCTGTGGCCAGCTGGAGGGCATCGTCCTGTTCGTGCTCATAATGGTCATGAGCGGTCTCGGCTCGATCGTTCTCACGGATCCCGAACTCCTGCTTCCACCCCGAACCTGGCAGTGGGTCCTGCTCGCCGTACTCGTACTGGGGACCTTCAACCCCATGTATTCCAGGCGTTATCGCACGCGCACGCTGCACAAGCACTGGTTCGCCGCGGACGGAACCGACCTGATGCCGCCACCGCCCCTGCCCGGCGTCCCGAGCGGGTCCTGACTCCCGAGGGCGCACCGCAGGGCTCAGCCGAGAGCATCGGCCAGGTCTCGGAGGTGACCCGCCACGGGGCCGACGGTCAGCAGGCCGCTCGTGGCGCCGGCCTCCTCGGCCGCCGCCGGCGTGAGGGCGGTGACGGCGCGCGCCATCACCGCCCGATCGCCCACCCCGATCGCCGCCCGCGCGGCCAGGCACCACAGCGCCTCGAACAGCAGCCCCGGCGGCGGATCCGGTACGCCCCGCAGGCGCTGCGCGGCCTCGTCCCGGGCGCCTCGGGCCAGCAGCACCAGCGGTCCGGCCCACGGCTCGTGGGGACCCCAATCGGTGTCGTCGTCGCAGTGCGCCGGCCGGCCGTGCCGCAGCCGCAGGCACAACAACGCCAGCGGCAACAGCCCGTGTTCGAGGCCCGGCATGCCGACCCCGGACAGCCGGCCGGCCGCGTCGCGGTAGGCGGCCTCGGCCTCGTCCGTCCGCTCCGCCGAGCCGGTCGCGGCCAGGCGCAGCGCGCGAAACCATCGCGTGAAGACCTTGGCCAGGGGCAGTTCGTGGCGGTCGGCCAACCGGTCCACCACCAGCGCGCGTTCCTCGGCCGCGGCGAAGTCCGCGAGCGCGGCGCGGCCCTGCATCCGGATCAGCCGGCCGAGCACCACATAGGTGATCAGGCCGTGCCGCTCGGCGAGTTCGGTCAGTTCCGCGCCGATCCGCTCGCGGCGCGGGGACAGGCCCGCCCGCGCGAACGACTGCATGTATACGCCGTTCAGGGCGAACGCCGACAGCGCCGGGTCGTCCAGTCGCCGGGCGAGTTCCGCCGCCTCGCGGGCGGCCCGTGCGGCGCGCGGCGAGCGGGTACCCCGAGACTCCACCGCGATGGTGGCCGACAACCGCGCCCGCGCGGCCTCGTGCTCGCCCGCCGGCAGCGCCCGCAGGGTACGCTCCGCCGCCGCGATCACGTGCGCCGCGTGCTCCGGGTCGTCGACGCGGGTCCAGATCGCCGGGACGTCGTACGCCCCGATCACCCGGGCGGTCAGCTCCGGATCGCCCAGTTCCTCGGCCGCCTCGATGGTCGCCGAGCGGTGCCGGCGGGCCGCCGCCAGGCCGCCTCCGCCGCCCACGGCGAGGTCGCGCGCCAAGCCCACCGACGACGCCAACCGGGCCCGGGAGCCCGGGGCGAGCGTACGGTCGTACTCGGCCGCGACCTCCGCCCACACCCGCCCGGCCGGATCGATCGCGCCGAGCCGATCGTCCTGGGCGAGGATGTCCGCCTCCAGCCGCCGCAACGCCGGCCCGGGGTCCACCCCGAGCCGCTCGACCAACAACCGTCGGGCCCGGCGCAACACCGCGAGCGCGTCGCCTTGGCGCCCGTCCCGATAGAGCCCGAGCGCCAGGAGTCGCCAGCCCTCCTCGCGCCACGGATGCTCGGCCACGTGCCCGTCCAACTCCGCCACCGCCCGCGCGGCCTGCCCCACCGCCAGCCGGGCCGCCCCCCGGCGCTCCACGGCGTGCAGCCGCAGCTCACCGAGCCGGGCCCGCTCGGCCCGGGCCCACCGCTCGCCGGCGAAATCGGCGTACGCGGGCCCGCGCCAGCACTCCAGCGCCGCCGTCAGCCGGGGCAGCGCCTCACTCGGGGGCAGCGCGTCGGCGGCACCCAGCATGTGTTCGAAACGCCCGCCGTCGACCGCGTCCCGATCCGCGCGCAACACGTAGCCCGGCCCGGCGGTGACCAACAAACGGCCCGGAGCACGCGGCGGCCGATCCGGCTCGACGGCCCGCCGCAGCGCGGATACGAACGTGCGCACCGCACCGACCGCGTCCTCGGGCGGATCCGCCCACAGATCCTCGACCAGCCGGGCCACCGGCACCACGCGCCCCCGGTCGACGAGCAGCCGCGCCAGCACCGCGCGGTGCCGGGGTCCCTTCAGGGCGACGAGGTCGCCGGCGGCGTCCCAGGCGACCACGGGACCGAGCACCCCGAACGTGACGCCCGCCGCCATGACCAGCCCTCTCGTGCCTGCCGGAGTCCTGCTCCGGGCGCGCTCCGGGCCCTGTTCCGGGCCCGCTCCCGGCCACGCTAGCGCGCGCTCATCCGATGCTCATCCGCTGCCGCGAGGGTGGGAGCCACCCCTTCGACGAGGACTCGACGAAGAAAACACGAGGAAAAGAGGCCACCCATGGCACCCGCCACCACCGCCGACCGCCATCACCGGATCACCGTCGCGGACGGGGTCGACCTGCACGCCGCCGTCTCCGGCTCGGGCCCCGCGATCGGGCTCCTGCACGGCTTCCCGCAGACCCACCTGATGTGGCGGCACGTCGCCGCGGACCTGGCCGCCGACCACACCGTGATCCGCCCCGACCTGCGCGGCTACGGCGCGAGCGACAAGCCCGTCGACACCGACGGTACGGCCTACGCCAAACGCACGATGGCCGCCGACGTCGTCGCGCTCGCCGCGGCCCTGGGGCACGAGCGGTTCGCGCTGGCCGGGCACGATCGCGGTGCGCTGGTGGCGTTCCGCGCCGGCCTGGACCACCCGGACCGGATCACCCACCTCGCCGCCCTCGACGTACTGCCCACCCTCGACATGTGGGACGTCATGCACGGGGTGACCGCGGCCGCGGGCTTCCACCTGTACCTGATGGCCCAGCCGCCGGGTCTGCCGGAGCGGATGATCGCTGCCGACCCGGACGCCTTCTTCGGCCACTTCCTGGACACCTGGACCGTCGACCAGGGGGCGATCCCGGCCGACGTGCGCGCCGCGTACCTGAGGGCCTGCCGCGAGGCGGTGCCGTCCATCGTCGCCGACTACCGGGCCTCGGCCGGGATCGACGTCGAGCACGACCGGGCCGACCTGGCGGCCGGCAACCGGCTGACGATGCCGGTCACGGTGCTCCAGCAGGACTGGGGCGCGGCTCTCGGCTTCGACGCCGCCGCGCTGTGGTCGGCCTGGGCGCCCGACCTGGCCCACACCACGGTCTCCACCGGCCACTTCATGGCGGAGGAGGCGCCCACCGAGGTCGCCGCCGCGCTGCGGGCGCTCCTGCGGCGCTGACGGCGGGCGGGGCGCTCGGCGGGGCCATCGGGGCGGCCCCGCCCGCACGAAGCCCGTACGAAGCCCGCACGAGAGCCCGCGAAGGATCACCCCCGCGCCCTCACGGCTCCAGCAACGTCACCTCCTCCGCGTGCCGGCGCTGTTGCGCCTCGTCCCAGTCGCCGGTGCAGTAGGCCGAAAGCCGGGCGATCGTGTCGCCCTCGACGTCGGCGCGGATCAACTCCCGGCAGTACCAGTGCTGTTCGTCCTGCTCCCAGCGCTCCTCGACCTCGATCACGAACCCTGTCGGGGTCGGGTCGACCCGATGGCGCGCGACGGTGCCCGGGGCCGGGTGTCCGCCCTTGCGCAGCGCGACCAGGTCCTCGATGCCTCGGGCCTGGAGCCGCCACTGCGGCAGGGACAGGTCGCAGAAGGCGTCCGGGGCGAACAGGCCCTCCGGCGGGGTGCCGGTCTCCAGGAAGGTGATCAGGTTGGCCACGAGTACGTCGTTCATGACCGCGCCTCCGACTTTTCGGCCTGCGCCGTCTTCGTCGCGGCCAGGTTGCGGCCGACGACCGCCATGGTCCGGGCCAGTGCCTCGGTGGGGCTGAACTCCACCAGTTCGGTGCCGGCGAAGATCAGCGGCAGGTGGCCGGGAGCGCCGTAGTAGGCGTCGCCGGCCCGATAGACCTCGTCGTGGTCCGGGTAGCGGAAGACCACCTTTCCGGTGAGCACCACACCCCAGTGCGGGCTCTGGCAGCGGTCGTCGGGCAGTCCGGCGAACAACGCCGCCGGGTCGACGTCGGCCTTGTGGGTCTCGAACCCGACGGTGTAGCCGTCCAGTTCGGCATAGCGGCCTTCGATCACCGGCTCGTCCAGGGTGAACGCGGCCTGTGCTTTCGAGATGCCGGGCACGATGTCCTCCTCGATCGGTTCCGATCCCCTCGTCCGGGGACCCCCGTACGAAGAAGGCGTGCGATCGGGCGGCACGATGTGCGATCGCGCCTTGCAACCCTTCTTCCGCCGTTGTTTTTCCGCGCTCACAGCCGCCATGTGACGGGTTGTTCCGGGTTGTACACGCACAGCGTGCCGGTGTGGATCGTGTTGGCCAGGTGTCGGCCGAGGGGTGGGTGGGCTCGGGTGATGCGGTCGATGGCGGCACGGATGCGGGCGGTGACCGCGGTTCGGGCCCGTTCGGCGGGTGAGCCGGAGCGGCGGACGCGGCCGCCGAGGCCGTACGCGGCGGACAACTGCCCCACCAGCGCGTCGTGTTCGACGGCGATACGGGCCGAACGCTCCGCATCCCCGGCCGCGTCCGCCTCGGCGGCCTCGCCCTCCAGCTCCCGGAGCCGCCGTCGATACGCGGAGCGCGCGGCGGCGTCGATCACCTCGCCGGTGTCGCCCGGGCCGTGCAGCGCGTCGTCGGCCCGCGTGGCGGCCTCGGCGCCGGGGCCGGCGGTGGTGGCCAGGTCGAGTGCGGGCACCGGCGTGCCCGGACGGGCCAGCAGTACGGCGAGGTCGTGCATGCCCTTGCTGTCGGGCAGCATCACCTCACGATCGGCGTAGCCCAGCCGCCACAGGCGGTCCGAGCGGCGGAACACGTTCGGCCGGTCCGTCGCGGCCGGCGCGGTGCCGGCCTCGCGGGCGATCCGGGCGACCAGTGGGGCCGCGCCGATGCCCCGGGCGGCGGCGAGGGCGGCGGCGAAGTGGCGTTCGGCGGCAGCGCGGTCGCCCAGCGTGGTCGCCAACAGGCCGAGGTGTCGGTGTACCGGCCCGCGCACGGCGGCGCCGATGCCCTCGACCACGAACAGGTCCCGGTATGGCGACAGCCACTCGTACAACCGCCGGGCCAACGGGGTCGGGCCGACGAGCGCGATCGTCTCGGCGGCCTGGGCGAGCATCGGCAGCCACTCGCTGTCCCGGGGCGCGTCCGCGAGGAGCGGGCCGGCCGCCGCCAGTCGGCGCTCGGCCTGTTCGGTGTCGCCCAGCTGCGCGGCGACCAGCGCGAGGGACACCTTGGCCCACGCGTCCGGGATCTCGTCGAGGCGTGGTTGCCCGGCGATCAGCTCCGCGATGGCCGTCCGGTCCGCCGACTCGGCCAGCAGACACCAGCGTTGAGTGGCCGCGAGCAGCGCGGCGTTGCCGCTGCCGGCCCGGCGGCCCAGTTCCTCCACCCGATCGACGCAGCGCGCGCAGTCGGCGAACCGGCCCTCCAGGAGCGCCCGCATGCCGCGCCACAGCGGGACGTACCAGGCGTAGAGCGGATGTCGCAGCGCACGTTCGGCGGCGCCGAAGGCCGGCATCTCGGCATCCGCCTCGGCGACCCTGCCGAGTTCGAGCAGGGCCACCATCCGCAGCCGGCGGCCCAGGAGTTCGAGCGCCGGATCGGGCAACCGGCGGGCCGTGTCGATGATTTCGGCGGACCGGGCCAGCCGCTCGGCGCAGTACGCCGGGCCGGCGAGCGCGTCGCACTCGGCGGCGAGCGCGTAGCCCAGGCCGGCCGCGTCACCGCAGGCCCGCGCGAGGCGCACGGCCTCCTCGGCGAGGGCCAGGCGGACGGGCTCGGGCTCGATCAGGGTGACCGCCACGGACAGGCGGGCGGTGACGGCGGCGAGCAGCTCGGGGTGCGCGACGAACGTCGCGGCGCCGGCCGCCGGTTCGGCCCGCCGGTCCGACAGCTGCGTTCTCGCCTCGGTGAGCAGGTCGATCTGTGGGCGGTCGAGCAGGTCGACCTCGATACCGGCCGGGCCGTTGCCGAGGCCGAGAGCGGCGTGCGCGAGGAGGTCGGCGCGCCCGTGCCGGCGGGCCAGGTCGGCGGCGCGCAGGAAGTCGGCGCGTGCCGCCGCGCGTTCGCCCATGCCCAGGTGGGCCGCGCCCAGTTCGATCAGCACCTCGGCGAGTGGGGCGTCCGCCGCGCCGACCGCGCCCAGGGCCGTGACGCATCGTTCGTACCACTGGGCGGCGTCCTCGTACGCGAAGACGCCCGCCGCCTCGTCCCCGGCCCGACGGGCGTACCCGGCCGCCGCCTCGGCGTGTTCCGGGCCGGCGCGCAGCAGGTGGTGGGCGACCTGGGCGGGTCCGACGTCCCGCCCCCGGGCGGCGAATTCGGCCAGGACGTCCCCCGCCCGCTCGTGCCACGCGACCCGCTCCGCCGGGGACAACGCCTCGTACGTCGCCTCCCGCATCAGCTCGTGCCGGAACGCGCCGGACCCGGCCTCGACCAGGGCGAGCAGCCCGGCCGCCGTCGCCTCGGCGAGGACTGTACGCACCTCGCCCAACGGCACCCGCGTGACGCCGGCGAGCGCGTCGAGCCGGAAGTCCGCGCCGAGTGCCGCCGCCGCGCCCAGTACGCGTGCGCACTCCGGCGGCAGCTCGGCCAACCGGACACCGACCGCGTCCCGGACCGAGGCGGGTACCGGTCCGGGGGCGCGGTGGCGCAGCAGCTCGGTGACGAAGAAGGCGTCCCCGCCGGAGCGGGTGTGCAGCGTCCGGACCGCGGCCGGGTCGGGCCGTCCGCCGCCGGCGGCCTCGACCAGCGCGCGTACGTCCGGCTCGGCGAGTGGACCCAGCGGCAGGCAGCGCGCGGTGCGCAGGAGTGCCGAGCGGGCCGCCGACCGTCCGCGCCAGGATGCCTCGTCCTCCCGGAGGGTCACCAGCAGGAGCGCCGCCGTCGTGCGCAGGCTCGGCGCGAGGTCCGGGAGCAGGCGGACCGAGGAGGCGTCGGCCTCGTGGACGTCGTCGACGATCAGGAGGAGCGGGGTGCCTGCGGCGCCGGTTCGGATCAGCCGGGCGAGGTCCCCGGCCAGCCGGAACCGGGCTGCCTCGGGTGCGCTCTCGTGGGTGCCGTGGGTATCGCTCCCCCCGCCGCCGGACACCAGTGCGCGCAACGCCGGCAGTGTCTCGGCCAGGCGGGCACTCGCCGCGTCGCCCGTGACCAGCTCCCGAGCCACCGCCGACCACGGGCGCAGCGGGGCGGAGGCCGTCCCGGGCGGACAGCTCACCCACAGGACGCGAAATCCCCGGGCCCGCCGCGCGACCTCCTCGGCGGCCCTGGTCTTGCCCGCCCCCGCCGCCCCGGTCAGCGCGACCACACCACCGCGCCCCGCGCGGGCATCGGCCAGCGCCGCGTCCGCCTCGGCCAACACCTCGGTGCGTCCGACGAAGGGAAAGCCGGCCATGCTCAGTCCTCCCACCCCTCACCGGGGGCCGGGTCCCGCAAGACCGAGGCCGCGCGTGCTGGTCTCACCACCCCAGCGTGAGATACCCACCCGAACCGGACAACCACCCTGCTCCGGTCGCAGCGTGTCGTCCGCTTCGACTCAGGTCTGCGCGGGCTCCGTCGTCATCACCGTCGTGGTCGCCGCCGGCGTCAGCTCGCCGTCCCGCTCCGTGAACAGGTCGCCCGTCTCCGGGCAGCGCCACGAACCGTCGCCGGTCGGGTTCAGCGGCACGCCCGCGCGGCCCACCCACTTGATGCGGCGGGCCGGTACGCCGGCCATCAGGGCGTAGTCCGGGACGTCGCGGTGGACCACGGCGCCCGCCGCGATCAGGGCCCAGCGGCCGATCGTGACGCCCGCGACGACCACACTCCTGGCACCCACGGCGGCGCCCTGACGGACCGTCACCCCCTGTGCGTGCCAGTCCTGTTCGCCCTTGATTCGGCCGTCGGGGGTGACCGCGCGCGGATAGAGGTCGTTGGTCAGCACCACCGCCGGGCCGATGAAGACGCCGTCCTCCAGGACGGCCGGCTCGTAGACGAGCGCGTGGTTCTGCACCTTGACGTTGGCCCCGACGCGCACCGCGGGGCCGATGTACGCGCCGCGCCCGATCACGCAGTTCGGGCCCAGGACCGCGTCCTCTCGGATCTGGGCGAGGTGCCACACACGGGTGCCCTCACCGATGCTCGCCGAATCGTCCACGTCCGCGCTCGGGTCGATTGCCATTCCCGAACGCTAGTACCCGCCCGCTCGCCACGCCCGGGAAAGGGCTCACTCGGCCGCGACGCCCAGGAAATCGGCGAGGATCCGGGCCGAGCGCCGGCCGTCGTGGTGTTCGGCCACGTAGGCCGGTCCCCGCGCGGCCGTCTCGCGCGCCGCGTCGGGCTCGGCCGCGATCTCCTCCAGGACCTCTGCGAGCGAATCCGGGTCGGCGGCGCGGATCGGCAGGTCGGCCGGCAGGTGCTCGGTCGCCGACTCGTGGAGGTAGCAGATCGTCAGTCGGCCGGCGGCCATGCCCTGACACGACGTCATCCCGTAGGAGCCGCAGGCGAATTGGTCGAGCACGATGTCCGCGTCGGCGAACAGCGCCGGGAGTTCGGCGGCGGGTCGGTTCAGGATGCGGCGGTATTCGATCAGGCCGATGTCGTGCAGTCGGTGCAGCGTCGGCTCGATCCGCGCGGTGCCGCGCAGGAAGGGGCCGGCCATCACGTGCACCACGACCGGCCGTTCGCGGGTGAGCACCGGGGTCTCGGTGCGCCAGTGCGCCGGGTCGAGCGCGGCGGGCAGCCACACCGCGTCCGGCACGTCGGCGATCAGGTCGGGCGTGGCCACGAACGTCGGCACCTCCAGGCCGCGCAGGATCGGCAACAGCCGGTCCACCTTGGCCTGGAGCGCGTGGGTCAGCTCGTAGCGCGGGTCGAACGGGGAGAACTCGACGCGGGCCCGATGCGCCGCCGGATCGCGCACCTCCGAGCCGTACAGGATCAGCCCGAGCGCGATCCCGGCCGCGCGCAGCTCGGCCAGGTCGGTGTCCACCCAGGAGCCGCCGAGTCGGCCGAACGCGGGCATCCCGCACTCGGCGAGCACGTGCGTATAGCGGTCCAGGACCTCGGCGAGCCGGCCCAGCTGCCAGCGGGTGGACAACCAGTCGTCGGTGCCGATCGCCCGATCGGTGGGGTGACCGAGGGTGTTCGCCGAGGCGAGCGCGGCCGACTCGGCACGTACCCCGGGCAGGTGCCGCTCCACCGCGCGGGCCCACGCGTGGCCCTGCCCGGCGGTGTTGGTCGGCCCGATCCCGAGCACGGGGGAGGGCGTCGGGGCCGGCACCGCGTCGGCCGCGAACGCGCGCACGTACGGCTCGTACGCCCGGGCGCAGCGCGCCGCCCACGCCGTCGCGTCGCGCTCGACCTCGGCGCGGTGCCGGTTGCGGATCGCTTCCAGGTCGCGCTGGGCCATCATCCGGCGCAGGCCGCGGATCACCCCGCCGCCGTCCAGCGCCTCGACCGCGGCCCGTGCCGCGGCCAGTTCGGCGGTCCGGGCCGGGTCGACCGGCACCCGCAACGACCGCACCACGCCGGTCTCGGAGACCTCGACGGAGGTGGTCACCGCGACCGTCTCGGCCGGCGCCACGTGCAGCGTGTACAGGCCCTCGACCGGATCGCGCGGCATCTGCTCGCCCACGTCGGTGTGGGTGACGACGACCCGTCGCAGCCGCTCGGGCGGGGTGAATCCACGGTCCTCCGCGGCCTGCCGGGCGTCCGGAATCGCCACACCCGCGGCCACAGCCGAGTCCCTGTCGCTCATCGCCGTCGTCTCCCAAGGCCGTGCCGACTGTTCACAGACTGTCACCGGGGACGAGCGGTGACCAGCGCCGCCACGTTACTTGGCTTTACCGAAAGGACCCGGTTTCCGCTCGGGGACACGGCGCGTCGCCGGCCGGGAGCGACGCGAACGCCATCGGGCGTGAACGTCGAAGGGCCGCGTCGAGCCCTGTCCGTCGGCCCCGAACGTCGTGGGGGGGGGGGGGGGGGGCGGGGGGGGCCCCCCCCCCGGGGCCCCGGCGCCCCCCCCCCCGTGACGAGACAAACAAAATACGGGGTGACGGCGGCACCCGACCCGCCCCCCGGCC
>NZ_JBIRUB010000032.1:0-71331 GCF_044334985.1 Embleya sp. NPDC020630 | reverse complement strand
GGGGTGTGGGTGACCACGACCAGGAGCAGGCGGGCGAAGCTCTCGGCCGAGCGGATCGCCGAGTTGGACGCGTTGGGCATGCGCTGGACATGAGCGGGGGCGGGCCGGGCCAGCCGGGGTGAATTGGGGTTACTCACGATGAACCCCATATACAGGCTGCGCATGTTCGAGGGTGCATATCGGCCCCCGACCGGCCCGAACGCCGGTTCCTGCCCCGTCGTTTCCAAGGACGACGCCCCAGGCGACGGGGCAGGCGACGCCCCACGCGACGGGTAAACGGTCGGGCGGGCCGGCGCCCGGGTGGGTGGTGGATGCGCAGTCGGTGTGTGGTTCGTGTCGGATCCGTGTCCGGTTCATGGGGGATCCGGGCCGGCGGGCCGGGACTCGTTCGGGTGAACCTCGGGCGGCGGGGCCGGTTCGGTGCCAGGGTGGTCGGGTGCCCGGTCGCGGGGTCCACACATTCGCCTCGCGGCGTGCGTGCGGGCTGTGCCCCGCGAAGTCCGGCAACGGGAAGGGGCGTCGACCATACGGTGGTCGACGCCCCTTCCTCGTGTCCGGCCGGGGACTGCCGGGCCGCTTTCATATTCGCGACCTCGTGTGAGGTCCCACCGCGACGGAGGATCCGATGGGCGCGGACACGGCGGGGCCGGAGAACGACCACGCGCACGGCGGGTTCGGCATGCCGCCGGAGACCGATGCCGGCGGCCGTCCGGTCGATCACGTGCTGCTCGGATCGCTCGTGGGCGCGGCGATGGACGGGTGTGTCTCGTGTCAGGACCCGCTGCTGACGCTGTTGGTCGAGGATCCGGTGACCACGGCGCGGGTGATCGAGTTGGCGTGTATCGCCACGCAGCGGGCGTTCGGCGGGTTGCCGGCGTCGATGACCGAGGACGACGTGCCCGGCCTGAGCCATCCGGCGTTCCGGCGGGCGGCCCGCGCGGGGCTCGACGGCGCGAACGACGCGCTGTTCGCGACGGTCGGCGCGATGCCGCCGGGCGATCGGCGGGGCGCGGCGAACACCGCGATCGACACCTTGGCCGGCTTCCTGGGCCTGGCCGGCCCGCACTGAACCGTCGGCCCGGCCGCCGCCGACGCCGCCCGGCGGGGCGTCACCCCGGGGGGCGGGTGGGCCGTTGGATCCGGGTGTGGTGGCTCGGCGTCTCCCCGTCGCCGGCCGGCCGCACCGGTCGGCCCAGCCCCCGAGGCCGACCGGGCGGGTCGCGGGCAGGCGCCTGTGGATACGACATGGGCGTCCGCCTGCGGCCGGCGACCTCGGGACCGGTGACGGGACCCGGCAGGGGCGCGACCCTGGAGAGGTGACCAGGACGAACGCCCGGCGGTGCGATCGGTGCGGTGGTCCGCTTCCGGAGGGGTCGCGGGCCTCCCGCCGGTTCTGTTCGGCGGCCTGCCGGACGAGGGAATGGCGGCTGTGGCGGGCGCGGACCGCTCAGCTGGACGCCGGGGGCGAGGCGTTGCGGGCCCTGATGGAGGGTCGTCCGCATCCGTGGCCGCGGTTCCGGTGCCCGGAGTGCGGCGCCCACTGGTTCGGCGCCGACACTCCCTTCGGCATTCGGAAGCGGTCGGACGCGGTGTACTGCTCGCCGCGGTGCCGGACGAGGGCATGGCGCAGACGCTCGCGTTCAACAGGCGTCACGCGGTGACGCCTGCTCGTGACGCCAACCCGGGACGCGGGCGGCGCGGTGTGGGGGCGAAACGGGGAAACCTGCCCGGCGCCGGTGCCGGCCGGGTAAGGATGTCGGCTCCGACTACGGGAGGGGCCCGGGTGGCCGAGCACATCGAGGACCAGGAGCACGACGAACCGGGCGGGCGGTGTCCGTTGGGTGCGCGATCGGCGCACGCCTGCGACGGACCGAGAGACGATGCGGGCGAGTTGTTGCTGGGGTGGGTGGCCGCGTGCGGCGGCGCCGAGGACTCCGCGCTCGGATGCGCGGTGCACCTCGGGGAGGTGCTGGTGGTGTGGGATCCCGGGGAGTGGCACGGCATCGGATCGCACGGCTCCCCCGACGACACGGCGGCGGTGGCGACGGCGGCCGAGCGGATCGCGGCCGAGGTCGCCGACGGGCGGTGGATCGTGGCTCCCGGCCCGGACGACGAGGTGGTGTTGCCCCGGCCGGCCGCGCGAGACGAACTGGTGCGGGCGGTGCGCGCCGCCCGGGGAGACGACCCGAACCGCTAGCCGGGCGGATCGGGGCTGTTCCGCATCGGCCATCGGGCCCGGGTGCTCGGAGGGTGCTCGGGTCGGTGGTACCGGGGCGCCGGGGTGGGCGGTGTTCGAGCGGGACGACCCGGCCGAGGGGTCGCCCAGGGAAGAAGTCCGCACGCTCCCTCGGCCGTTCGGGGGTCGTGACCAGGGGAAACGATCCCGGGCGGCCGGACGCGTAGACAACACGTATGGCAATACGTACGGCAATACGGTGGGCAACACGTACGGCAATACGTATGGCAACACGGTAGGCAACCCGCCGCCCGGGTCGCCGGTTTCAAAAATCGCCCCCGTTCGAGGCGGCCGGGCCGGCCACCGCTCACCCGCGAGCGCGCGTCAGTCGGGCGGGTCGGGCGTGCGCGGCCGGGCGTTCCACCGCTCGCCGGCCAGTGCCCGCTCCACCAAGTCGACGGCGCGCTCGGTCGCTGCGGCGCGGGATCCCTCGTACTCGTACATCCGCAGTACTCCGTCCATGGCGTGGACGGGTACGGCGTCGCGCAGGTCCAGGCGGGCGGTTCCGTAGCCGTCGCGGGCGGCGGCGAGCGCGGCGCTCACGTGCTGGTGTGCCAGGCGGGCCAGGATCACCGGGAACGCGCGGAGCACGTCGTGGTTGCGGTAGCCGGGCGGGCACTGGTCGAACAGCCACGCCACGGCGGTCTCCTCCCACCCCGCCTCGCCGGGCGGGCGCACGCCCGGAGGCCACCCCGGCGGCGCGATGCCCGGCCGGCGACGCGCACCCGCGCATCCCGGACCTGGTCCGCCGGGATTTCACTGCGGACCTCGCCTCTGTCGGGCCGTGCGGCGGATCGGACCCGATTGGTGTGTCGGCGGGCTCCCGGTCGCAGGCGTCCGGCGCTGAGGTCGACGGTGATGTCGAGGCGTTCGCCCAACCACCCCTTGGCGGGCGCGACGAAGTTCCACGCCTGCTCCCCTGTCCGGGACAAGACCCGGACATGCCTGTGAGCAGGCGGGACAGCGGCGCCCTGTTCGGGACAGCGCGTTTCCGTTGTTCCGGACCTCCTGAGCCAACACGCTCTTGGTGTAGCCCAACAGGGCGAGCCCCCCCGAGGCGGGAGGGGCACTCACAAGGAAAAAGGGACCAGAGAATGTCGCGTGCTCGCAGTATTTTGACGCCCTTGGCGATGGCAGTTGCGGTGGGAACCCTCGCCGCGACCGGAGCAGCCCCTGCGGTGGCTGCAGTGCCTGCGCCGTCCGGGACCACACCTGGTGCGTCGTCGGCCGGCTGTGCCTCGCTGACCAGCAACGCCAACGGCAGGGCGCAGGTCAAGAACATATGCGGCGTAACGATCAACGCCACTGTCTCCGTCAATTGGGATTGGGACCCTGCCTGCAAGAGCATCGGTGCCGGGAAGTCCGCCACCTTCACCTGGAACTCGACCAAAGGCAGGGCGGAATACGCCTACGAATGCTGATGCGTCGCGACCGGTCGCTCGGCTCCATGGGTCGGCCGACGTCGCCTGAGTCGGTCAGGTTACCTGGCTTCGGGGGTCGGATCGTCTGATCCCAAAACCTGCCGGTCGTACCTCCGCAGGCAGGCGAAGAGCCCCACCGCGACCTTGCGGTGGGGCTGTCTGTTCCGTGACGGTGGCATCGACGACCTCGGCGACGGCCCCACGGTGCGGCAACTCCACACACTCGACACGCTCACCACGGCCCGACGGCCGACGCGCTCGCGCCTACTGATACAAACTCTGCCGACCGCCGTCGTCGAGGGCGGCGAGCCAGTCCCCGATCCGGTGGACGAGGGACGCGGCAGCGTGCCCACCGCCCGCGAACCCCAGGACGCGGAACACGACCCCGACCACCCCCACGTCGCGCTCACCGCCGACGTCCTCCACAGCCTCGACCTGTTTGACGAGCCACCGCCCACCAAATGCAGCCGCCGACCACGGCACCCCCGTTACCGTCTTCGTGGCCCCGCAACGGGGCTCCCGGCCTCCGGTCCGGCATGACTGTTCCCCCCTGTAGTTCGCATGATCCGGGGGGTGGTGTCACCGGGTCGGAGGCATCGGTAGACCGCTGATAGGGGCAGGACCACCAGCGTGCTGGGAGGCTCTTCGTAACGTGGATGCCGGCGACTGATGCCACGCCAACGAGGCCGGGACAGCACGACCTCGTAAGGGATCAGCGTGATCGACACCGGCGATGTGGATGTCTTCCTCGGCCTGGACGTCGGCAAAGGCGAGCACCACGGGACCGCGGTGACCCGGGCGGGCAAGCGGGCCTTCGACAAGCGGCTGCCGAACAGCGAGCCCAAGATGCGGGCCGTGTTGGAGAAGCTCACCGCGAAGCATGGCACCGTCCTGGTCGTGGTCGACCAGCCCGCCTCCATCGGCGCCCTGCCGCTGGCGATCGCACGGGATGCCGGCTGCCGCGTGGCCTACCTGCCCGGTCTGACGATGCGCCGAATCGCCGACCTCTACCCTGGCGAGGCCAAGACCGATGCCCGTGATGCCTTCGTCATCGCGGACGCCGCCCGCACCATGCCGCACACCCTGCGCGGCATCGAGCTCACCGACGAGACCATCGCCGAGTTGGAGATGATCGTTGGCTTCGACGACGACCTCGCTGGTGAAGCGACTCGCATCGCCAATCGCCTGCGCGGCCTGCTCACCCAGATCCACCCGCACCTGGAGCGAGTGCTGGGGCCCAGGATCGACCACCCCGCGGTGCTGGCCCTGCTTGAGCGGTTCGGCTCCCCGGCCGCCCTGCGCAAGGCCGGACGCCGCCGCCTGCTCGGCGTTGCCCGGACCTTGGCCCCGCGTATGTTCGAGCGCCTCGTCGAGGACATCCTCACCGCACTCGACGAACAGACCGTCGTCGTCCCGGGCACCGCGGCGGCCGCACTGATCGTGCCGAGTCTGGCCGGCTCGCTGCGGGCCGTCCTCGACCAGCGCAGGCTCCTGGAGAAGCGCATCCGGGAACTGCTGAACGAGCACCCGCTGTCACAAATCCTGACCTCGATGCCCGGCATCGGCACCAGGACAGGTGCCCGAGTCCTGATCGACGTCGGCGACGCCAGCGCGTTCCCGACCGCTGCCCACCTCGCCTCCTACGCCGGCCTCGCCCCCGCGACCCGCACTTCCGGCTCCTCCATACGCGGCGAGCAACCCTCCCGCCGCGGCAACAAGCAGCTGAAACGGGCGTTCTTCCTGGCCGCGTTTGCCTCGCTCAGTGACCCGGCCTCCCGCACCTACTACGACAAGAAGATCAGCCAGGGCAAACGGCACACCCAGGCACTCCTCTGCCTGGCCAGACGCCGGGTCGACGTCCTGTTCGCCATGCTCCGCGACGGCACCCTCTACCAGTCCCGGCCCGCCGGATCAGCGTGACTCATCCAGCTCTCGCCTTGCCTGAACCCACACCAGCTCGAACTCCTCCGCCGAGACCTCGATAGCGAGCGGCTGATCACGCCAACCCTCAACCTCACCCGCGGCAAGGATGCCGAACCGCTGTTCATACCGGCGCATCACCGCGGCGTCGGCATGATCACGCAGATGAAGCACCTCTGCCAGCGAGGCCGCAGTCACCGGCCGCGCGTCTCTCACTCCGAGCTCAACTTGACGCGTGACCCAGCCGTCGTCACCGGCCTCGAAGTACTGCCAGAGGTCTTCGTCCTCGTGATAGGTGCGGAACCAGATCGCCATGTCGCAATCCTGGCGCACGACCTTGACCAAACTCATAGGGGCACCCCGCTGTCAAACCTCATGACGGACCGCTGACACCGACTGACAAAGCCCGCAGACATTTGTCGGACGACACGGGTGCGTCCGTCAGCCGGAGCTACCATCTGTGCCGGGTAGGGCGGACCGTCACCGTGGTGCCGACTCGCTTCAAAGCGGAAGAAGGCACTTCGCGCGCTCACGATCCCGCGCGACGGGGCCTCTTTCCAAAAATCCGACCCCGAAAGAGGCCGCCCCCGGCCCGGCCGGGGTGAAGGGGCGGTTCGGAGCGGGGCTCGTGGCCCGGGTGCACGAAGGTGGCACGCGAGTGGCACGAGGGTGGCATGGAGGTGGCACGGCCCGGTGATAGGGGCTGGCGTCCCTTCCATCCGGTCAAAGGGTGACGTGACGACCCCCTTGTCCGCTACGGGGTGTGTCCGCTCGACCCCTTGACCTGTGTCCGTGGGATCGGGGCGAACCGGGGCGAACAGACGCCGGACAAGGGGTGCGAGTGCAGGGTGTCGGCCGTGCGCGGGAGGGGCCCGCGCGGTGGGAGGTCGACCGTGGAATTCGAGGACGATCCGTTGCGGGCGCGGGTGCTGTCGATGCTAAGCGCGGTCGGGTCGCAGACACCGCGCAGCTGCGTCTCGCGCTGACGCCGCATCTGGCGTCACCGGCGTACGTGCGGCGGGTCGTGATGCAGCTGCTCGACGCCGACCTGGTGGGCCGGGTGCCTCGCGGGCGGACCTGGGTGTGGCACCTGACCCAGACGGGCCGGCGCGCCCTGGTCGAGGCCGGGGCACCCGAACGCCGGCGCGCCGCCACCGGCGAGGCGGCGCTGCGCAGCGGACTGGCCGCGCACGCGCTCACGGTGACGGCGACCGCGATCGAGTTCGCCCGGCACGGATGGGGCGGGATCACGGACTGGGCGGTGGAGGTGGCGCACCCGATCGAGGGCGGACGGGTCACCACCGACGCGGTGCTGACGCTGGAGCACCGGTGTTGTGGGTGGAGATCGACCGGAAGTCCATGCAGGAATGGCGCCTGGTGAAGAAGATCGGCGCGTACGGCCGGTACGCCACCCGCCGCGTGCACGTCGGACCGCGCCGACCTGGACCCCACGGACGTGGAGCCGTAGGACGCTCCGGCGTCCGCGATCGTCGAGCACGTCTCACTCGGGCACGGAGAAGGCCACATACAGCGGTGTCGCAAATATGGTGCGCGTGCCGTCCGACATGGTGTCGGCATGCAGGCATCGCGCGAGAGCGGTCATGGGTTGCCAACCGGAGGTGAACACGTCCTTCAGGCGTTCGTAATCGAGATGCAGGAGGTTCGTTCCGGCGTGGCGCGCCATGTACTCGGCGTCGTCCAGCAGGTCCTCTTGCCGCTCCAGGAAAGCGATCCTCGCCAGCATGGTTCGCAGCCCGCCCAGGCCGGACGTGGCATCCGCCGTGTGGTGGTCGATGGGTGGCGTCGGCCGGTCCAGGAGGTACTCGGCCGAGCCGCCGAGGGCGAACCGGATCCCGGGTAACTCGCCGAGGAAGATCACTCCCGGGCAGTCGACCACGGTGCCGTGGAGCATCGGGATGCCGCGGAGCAGGAACCAGTGGCCGGCTCGCAGTTCCTCGTCGTGAACGTCCTTCACGCCGTACTTGCGGCTCAGGGCGTTCTCGACCTCGGGCACGAGCCCGATCACGTCCTGCGCCCGGCCATCCGCGCCCGCAGCCATCCACCACGGGGACCGGCCCTCGTTGAGATCAGGTATGCCGTCCATCCCGGTCCGAACGGCCCGGCTCAATGTCCGCGCGATACGACCGACCTTGCGGGCGGACACGTAGACGTAGTCGCGAACTCCCGCATCGACGACCCCTGCGGGGGCCGGGGTTCCCATGGCGGCCACGATGTTCGCCTTCAGCACGCGGTAGGCGAGGTGTTCGGCGGAGTCCGGTCGGATGATCGAGAAGTGGTCGCCCGGCAGGACACCACCCAACGGGAACACGCCGCGGGCCGACGCCGGTACGACGACGTTGTCCTGGTCGCCCGCGTAGGCGCGCACCTTCACCGGACACCGGTCGGAGGCGATCGAGTCGGCGTGGACCACCCGGTCGAGGACCACGCGTTGCGTCTCGTGGACGGCGTCGTCCAACGGGCGCAGTGCCCGCTCCTGCGGGTGCGCCAGGAATCCCCGTGCTGCGGCTCGTCGCAGGATCTGGAAGAGCTGGGAACCGGAATTGGGGCACGCGAACATCACCACGCAGGCGATCCGCGCGAGTTCGCGACCCCGCGCGTGCATGACCGTCCGGGCGAGGTGTCGTTGGACGATCAGGCCACCCTGACTGCGCGACACCAGGATCACGCGGGAATGAGGAAGCGTGTCCAGGAAGGTGCCCAGGCCGTCCGCCAGCGTGTCGAAGTCGGGAATCCGTTTCAGCGGGCTGAGACTGAGCTTCGGCGACGGGTACTGGAAGTCGAACGGGTCGATCCCGGCGAGGTCCGGATCGGCCTCGATCAGGCCCCGGAACGCACTCCACGTGCGGGCCGACGAGAACAACCCGTGCACGAACACGACCGCGACCCGCTCCACAGACACCGCCCGAGTCCCTCGGCAACGGACACCGAGACTACCGGCTCCCTGCCGCCCGTTCGGGTGAAACAAGGGCAACGACGTAGGGTTCGCTCGGCGCACCCCGCGACATCGAACATCGGCTGCGCCCTCTGATTCTGCCGCGCATAGCTGCGAATACCGCAGGCTCCGAATACATGCCGGTTACCAGTTATCCAAACGGCTCCAGGGCTCGACCCGGCCCGCATGGCAGGGCGCGTACCCCGGGCCGCGGTGCCCTTCGCTCCTGGTCGTCCTCGCCGGCGCCGGTCGAGCCGAACTCCACCGGCGCAGCGACCGCGTGATGCGCGCCGCGCTGAAGGTGCCGGCAGTGCGCGACGGGGCGTTGATCGTGAACATCTGCCGCTTCGACGCGCTGCGCGAGCACGGGCCCGACGCGACGATCTGGGTGAACTCCGCCGAGATCCTGGGCCGGGGCGCCGACCGGTAGCCGCAGGGGTGGGGCGTGGGGTGCGGCCGGCGGTGCGTTCGAGGGTGAAACGTGCTCGACCGGAGCCGACCGCATCGTGCCTGGTCAGGGGCTCTGGTCAAGGGGTCGCCGGAACGCCGACATCTCTCCCTGGTGTGTACCCGCACCGGGAGAGACGGCCTTTCCCCTGCCCTTCTCCATTCCGGCGGCCCCGGCCGGGCGCGGGCGCGGCGAGGAGGACCAGGAGCAGCCGCGCGTCGGAGCCTTGCAGGGTCGATGTGTGGTGCGTCGGATTCGCGCAGGGTTCACGGGGGACGAGGCCCGGCGTGGCGGTTCGGTGTGTCCCCGTCGCCGTCGCACCGGCCGGCCCTTCCCCCCAGGCCGCCGGGTTTCACGTCTCGGACGGCGCCGGTCCGCGCGGCACCGGCGCCGTCCGCGACCGGCGAGCGGTGGGGCGGCTTCTCGTTCGGGTGCCGCGTTCACCTCGTTCGGGTGAAACGCACGGATCCGGACCGGTCGCATCGCGGGACGAATCGCATCGCCGATTCACTCGTACGGGTGAATACGGGTAGGTGGGTGGACGGCGTTTGCATGAGACAGGCCGTCGATACGCCTTTTCGGGTGAGGGAACGGCTTCCTTCGTGCGGGTATGCACTTGCACGGATGACGGCTCGAAGGCCGGCGAATCGGCCGTTTCGACTCTGCGGACACGCGAATCGGCGTCGATCGGTCGTGGCGCATCGAACGCGATCGTGGGCATGATGGGCGGGCTGCCGTTCGTTCGACCGGACCTTCCGACACCGGGGTTGCCGCCCGCTCGGAGGGTCGTCCCACGGGTGAGCGTGTGAGCGGAAGGCCCCGAGGTCGCGATCCAGGAGCCTTCCGCCCTACCGTCCGGCAGAGTGCTGGGTCACGGGGAGTCCGGTCGGTGCAGACCGGGCCCTCGACCCAACGCTCAGAAGAGACCGAGGCGCCGCAGCTCGTCG
The DNA here is from genome assembly GCF_044334985.1 of Embleya sp. NPDC020630. NCBI lineage: Bacteria > Bacillati > Actinomycetota > Actinomycetes > Kitasatosporales > Streptomycetaceae > Embleya > Embleya sp. NPDC020630. The sequence goes on along the minus strand of NZ_JBIRUB010000032.1, from coordinate 61,406 downwards.
ACGAGCGCGATGACCGTCGGCGACCAGTCCCTGACGTGCGGACCACTCTTCCGTACGACCCTGCCGAGATTCCTCAGTCGTTCCCTCCATCGGGACCACACCGCGGAACCACCTGCCCTCCCGGGTCACGTGCCGGACGAGATCCGGACGTGTCCGCAACCCCGCGGGAGCATCGGACCTCCCCCGAGAGGCGGTCGGCGGACAAAATCTACGGCACTACGGGTACGCAACGACGCTGGCTCGTCACGGTGAGTTCATCCTTTCGAGTGACCGAAACGAGGAACCCGCCACCGGCGACGCGGCGCGCCGCACTCCTGAACTGGGCTTTCTCGATGTGGCGCACACCACAGTCGAAAACTCGAAAATTGACGAAACGGCGACCAAGCCGGCTTTCCATTACTCCTCATATGTCTTTTTCGCGAGTGAATATGCGTTTTTCCCGAGCGTCGGAAAACGGCGTCCCTCCGCCCGCCGCATCCCGCCGCACACGATCCGCCCCGCCTCGACCACCGCCGCTCCTCGGCGGTACCGGACCGACGAGGACGACAGCAGGTTAGGTCGCCAACTCGGCCCGCATCCGCACAGTCCTGTGCGGGTTCCAGCGTTCCGCCGATCGACGCCGACCACCCGACGCAGCGCCGTCGCCGGCGGGATCCCGCAGGTCGACGCAGAATCGAGGCATGGACGTGCCTCAGACGCACGGGTACCTCGTGCTCCCAGGCTTCGGCGACGTCGAGGTCACCCTCGACCTGTTCGATTGGCCCGCCGAGGACGAGGTCCTCCCCCGCGCCTGGACCGCGATCGTCGACGGCACACCTGTTCTGGAGGCGGGCGTCGAGGGCGTCCTGCACCTTGACACCGAACCCACCACCCTCGGCCACCGATTCGTCGTCGCCGTCGCCGGAGGCCACGTCGCACAGATCACCGGCCACGACCCACGATAGCCGGCGCAGCCGGGCCCGCAGAGCGCGGTGCGTGGGTTCGGGATTCACCCGAACGAGGCGCATGGCCCGCGGAGCGCCTGGATCGGGTCGGTGCGGCCGTCGCGTATGGTCGAACACATGTCCGAAGATTCGTCGCCGCTGCCCGACCGCCTCCAACCGCTGCTGGAGTACCAACTTCGCTTCGAGCGGGCCCACCTCGCGTGCCTGTGCGCCGCGGAGGCCGGCGACGACGACACTCTCAACGACTGCCGCGCCGAACGCCTGAACGCGATGCGCGCGTTGATCACCGCCTGCGCCGACGCCGGCGCCGACAGCGCCCCCGACCGCCAGGTCCTCAAGGTCGCCGCCATGGCCGCGCTCGCGAACGAGACGGCCGACACCCCGGAGTAGCGCGGCCCGACGGGATCCGGTGGCCCGAAGGGGTTCCATCGGTGGGTCAGAAGCTCCAGCTGTAGAGGCCGCCGCCCGTGTCCACCGCGGACACCGCGAGCCGGGCGACTCCCCGCACGACCCCGAGCAGTTCCTCGTCGGTCATGTCGTCCCCGTCGGTTGGCCTGATCCTCGCGGTCCAGCGATGCGCCAACTCCGCCAACTCGGTGGGGCCGGCATCGGCCAGGGCCCGGATCAATCGCTGAGGCAGAGCGAACACCTCGACGCCGTCGTTGAAGGGGCCGACGACCCACTCCGGCCACCACCGGTGCAGGAGTTCGGGCGCCGGGATGTCCGCGGACGGCTCCGAGAAGTACATGTCCCACTCGGCTATCGCACTGTCCGGCTCCAGGAAACGGCATGCCACGGACTCGAAGGCCCGCCCGGGCCCCGTCCCTTGCGTCGCGGCGGCGACTTCGTCGTCGGGAGCGAGGAAGAACACTACGTCCCATGCCATCCCCGCATGATCGCAGGCCGCGCAACCGTCGCCGGTGACAGAAATCCCGACCGGTCACCCGAGGTGTGGCCGGTCGAGATAGGTGTCACCAGGAGCATTGCGCGATCCGCACATTTGCCTCGTGTTGATCGCGCTGGTTGTCACCAGTTGGTCGGAGTTGTTGTCATCCACCCCGCGCGGTCGCCGCGGTTGTCACCAGCGGCGGAGCGAGCCGAGTGGGGCGCAGCAGGTCGTCGTTGACCGGCTCACTTTCGGCGGCGAACCCGGCTAGCCCTGGCCGGACCAGACAGCGAGATCCCCGCCAGGCGTCGCGATGATCAGCCGGCCTTCAGGCCCGCGCACTTCCCAGGCCTCAAAGTCCGGATCCGCACGGCTGTTGAGGTGCCGGCCGTTGTCGAAGACCAGCCGGATCGAGCCCGTCTTGAAGGCCACCGCGGACAGGACCTTCGCTTTGAACAGCCCGAGCGCCGGTATCACGTCCTGTCGCTGCGGGGTGAGGACGACAGGCTCGGAGGTTCCGTGGGGACCGTGGGTCAGCTCGAAGGGGCTTGCGAAAGCTATGTGGACACCCGGGTCCACCAGGAGGGTCAGCCGGTGGTCGACGCTGATCCTGGTGACGTCCCGGCCCCGAAGATTCATGATCCAACGGTCATCGTGCTCGGTAAACAAAGAATCACTCACCACCGAACGATGCACTGCGGATCACCGACTGCGCCGGCAGAAAACCCCCGACGCCGGGACCGGGTGCCAACTGCCGCAGCGTCAGGAGACGGATGTGGTGACAGACGTCGCGACCAAGTCACATCCATCTCGATCAGTCACACGAGGTCCTCCGGGACCAGGTCCGGGCGCAGGCGATGCCAGGACGGATGGCGCAGCAAGCCGGCGCGGGTACGGGTGGCGTACGCGACCTCACCGACCAGACGCGGGAGGACCCACCGCGCCCCCACCACCGCGGGTGCGCGTTCGAACGGGCACTCCGCGACGGCGGCCACCCGCAGCAACTCGGCGAGCGTGGCGCGCTCGCGGTCGCTCCAGCCGGTTCCGACGCTGCCCAGGTACCGCAGCACGCCCTCGTGGAACTCCCCCACCAGCAACGCCCCCGGCAACCCGGACAACCGGCCGCGGCCCGGCACCCAACCACCGACGACCACGTCGATCGTGCGCCAATTCCTGATCTTGATCCAGTCCGGCGAACGCGATCCCGGCCGGTACGGCGAAGCCAGGCGTTTGCAGACCAGGCCCTCCAGGCCCGCGTCCCGCGTCGCCGCCAGGGCGGTCTCGCCGTGGCCGACGATCGCGGCCGGCGTCGACCACCGCGCGCCCCGCAGGTCCAGGTCCTCCAGGAGCCGGCGGCGATCGGCGTAGGGCGTGCGCTCGGCGACCAGGTCACGGTCGCCCAGGACCACGACGTCGAACAGCATCAGGAACGCCGGAACCTCCCGAGCCATCCGAACCGCCCTCGCAGGCGAGCCCGCCAGGCCCATCCGCAACTGCAACCGCTCGAAATCACCATGCCCGTGCTCGTCCACCGCGACGATCTCACCGTCCAGGACGGCACGCGTCCCGCCCAAGGCTTCGGCCAGGGGGTGGAGTTCGGGATACGCCGGGGTGATGTCCGCACCGGAACGGGCGCGCAACACGAGCGTCCCGTCACCGGGGAGATAGGTCAGACAGCGCTGACCGTCGAGTTTGGTCTCATACGCCCACCGGTCGTCCTGGTTGCGGGGCGGGAGCGTGCCTGGGGACGCGAGCATGGGGGCGATGCGGGGCAACTGGGCCATGCCCGGGAACGTCGTCGCCGCAACCGTCCGGCACACTCGATGAAGGTCCACGTCGCCCGAACGGCGGTGCACGAAGCCTGGAACGAACCGCCGTGAATAGGGTCCGTCACAGCCGCCTGGGACGGAAGTCGACGCCTTCGAGCCCGAGTTCGGTTTTGGCGCTGTCGAGGGCAGGGCGCATGGGGTCTCCGCGGAGGCGGGGGCTGATCGCTTCGTTGGCCACGACGACCGCCAGTGCCACCTGGACGACGACCTCCAGATCGGAGGTGCCCGCCGTGGCACGGACCTGGATGCCGTCGTCGTCTCCTCGACGCAGATAGGCGGAAGCGGTGGCAGAACCGGGATGGGACAACGACGACAGGAGTTGGTAGACGGGGTAAACGTTCAACATCCCGTGACGCTCCATCAGGTCCCGAAAGTTGCCGGCCTCGTGAAGGCACTTGTCGTACAGGGCGCGGTCGGAGGGTTCACGCGTGGTGCTCGCGAGATTTTCGGCGAACTTGCGCGCGAGTTCGTCGGCGCCGGGCCAGGAGGTCTCGACGAAGGTGGCGACCTGTTTGCCGAACTTCTTGTTCCCGTGGTCGACGACGGCGTGCGTCGCGGCGTCGCCGTTGTCGACGAGCCACGCCATGGCGTAGGCGTGTTCGATGATGCCGCGGGTGAGCGCGGCGCTTTCGACGGTGTAGCCGTTGTCCGTCAGAAGGAACAGGGCTTGGGCACTGCGGTGGACCAGGCGCCACCACCCGTAGAGCGGGAACACGGTCGTGTGTCGGCCCGGCGCCCAGCCGAGTTCGTCACCGGAGCGCAGGAGGGTGTCGGCCGCCTCGATCAGGATGGTAACGGCTCGGCGGCTCCGGGCGGGAGTTCGTTCGTCATTGTGGAAGTTCGCCACGAAATCCACGTCGTCAGTCATGCAGCCGAGGCTAGAGAGTCCGGGCCGGGCCGGCGACGAGATTTCCGGCATGGACCCGTCGGGCAGGGATGGCCGATCCGGCGTGGGAAGGGGAGAGCGACCGGAACAGACGGTGTCCCGTCCATCGTCGCATCGTTCAGTGACCGCAACGCCTCTGCCCGATGGCGACCGGCGGCGATGTCGGAACGCGGAGCATCGGCAGCCGGGGGCGGCTGGATCGGTGTGGTTCCGGCGACGGAGGCGGGCCGGCCAGCGGGACACGCGATCCAGTGGGGCACCACATGTCGTCGAGCGACACCGCCGGCGGTGTCGCGACCGTCCCTCCGTCGGTCTCTCGGCCGTGTTTCTCCGGGATCGACTCGCGCGGCGAAGAATCGGCATCGAATTCACTCGTTCGCGTGGCGAGAGCCTTCATGAGGTGGAATCGGACGGACTTCGAATACTCCGAAGCCTGCGTGACCGTCGTCACAATTGCATGGTCGAAGCCAATTCGGGAAGCCGCCGACGGAATTTGGCAAGGCCTTGCTCCGGCCTCTCGTAGGACACCGATAGGACCTCGGTTGGGGCCGTATGGGGGCGGCTGAGGACTGTCGGGGACGTTCCGGACTGTTCCTGAGCGACGAGAGTCGTGCATCATGGGCATCGAACCGCAGCTTTCTGCGTGGTTCGACAGGCATGAAAAAGAGACCCCACCCGGGTCGAGGCCAATCGAAGCACCGGGTGGAGCCTCTGTTATGTCGCTTGGACGGGCCCGGCCGCTACTGGCTGGGCCCGCGTCCGGTTACGACCCCGTAGACGGCGATACCTGTCGTCAAGACAGTCGCCACCACCGGAACCCACCTTCGCACGTAGCCGGCCACACGGCGGACCGTCCATCGACGCGACGGCTCGGCCGAGCCGTCGTTCCCCTGCTCCATCGATTCCTCCTCACATGGAAGGGCCCGATGATTCGGGCCCACATATGTAGGAGCCCGATTCCGCAGAGAGCGTGCAGGCGGCAAGGTCACGTCCGGCGAATTTGTGGTTCCCCTTGGATCCGTCATGCCACCACACCCGCGAACAGGTCAACCACTGCTCGACTTTCGCGCGATGTAAGAACACACGGTAAAGAGCAATCCCGCCACTCCGCAAACACGAGGCGTCCCGGAACGCAAGCAAGGCGTGACCTCTCGTTATCCGCGCAGGTCACCGACCACATGCAGGGAGGAAATTAACCCGGCCGGCCGCGTGTCGCCTCGGAGGTTGATATAGGTGCTGTTGTCGCATTTCCAGTGCATTCGGGCCCGCGAGGGGAATCGGCCGCGAACGGCAGATTCTCCGAGCACGATGCTCCCTCGCACGCACGACCATCATCCTCAAGGGTTCTGACGCTCCGCCAACACCGCCGACCACCCGCAACACTGTGCTCCGCGCCATCACCGACACGGCCGCAAGGCGACCGGGACGGCACCGCCGGAGGACGGGGACCGGCCGTAGATCGGACCGGGCGCCGGGGCAAGCGTTACCCCGGGGGCCTTGCGGTGGGTAACGGATTCGTTACCCGCGCAGGTCGCCGCAGGGTTCAGGCGTTACCCGCAGAGCACAGTCCCGAGTCGGCGAGACATGCGAGACGGCGCCGCCCGAAAGGTTCGGGGCGGCGCCGTCGATCGTCGAAGGCCGATGAGTGTGGCCGCCTCACGGCGGAAGGCACACCGTGGCTCCAGCCGAGCGGTATTCCACGGAGGCAATGGTTGGGCCCGGGGGCACACCCTCACCGACGCCGATCACAACCGACACCGTCTCGGGTTCATTCCCCGCCGCCGCGCCGAGCCGCCAGCAGTCCCTATCGCGGCGGACTCGACCAGAGGGGGCGGCCGCCGCGCGGCTCGCCCCGCGTGGGCCGTACAGCACCCGACGGCCTATCCGCCGAGGCCACCGGGAAGCGGAAAAGGCCGGCGCCGGTTGCGCGATGCCAGCACCAGCCGCGTCGCACTCTCAGCCCAGCTCCAACTGGATCGGGGTGCCCGTAGGGACTTCCGACGAGACAGATGCAGTGATCGGGATCCCGAGTTGGTTCGCGATCGGGGTGTAGAGGTCCGTGCCGACGTCGGTGGACAGGGACACGAGCAGGGCGTAGGTGACCGGTCGTCCGATGCGGTCTTGGCGGTTGTGGGTCTTCCACCAGCCGCCGATCGGGTAGACGGCCAAGACGCCACACTCGGCGAGTTGCACGGCGGATCCGCGCCAGACGTCACTGTGCAAAGAACCGCGGTTGCGGTTCTGGGAGCCGAGGAGCCAGTGGTCGTCGCCTTCGAAGGCGGGGGCGGAGGTCATGGCGTCCGTCTCTGCCTCGGCGACGTCGGCGATACGGCGTTCGAAGTCATCGACGGATTGGAGCGGGGCCTTGATGGCGAAGCGCAGTCCGTGCGAGGCGTATGTGTGGGCGCCTCGCATGCCGCGGCGTCCCGGGTTGGGTTCGACCATGTAGGACAGCGTGACGCGCAGTTCGACCGTGGCGTCGGCCATGTCCCGCAACTGTTCCAGGGGCCACGGGAGTTCGTGGAGCTTGAGCTCGGCCAGACCGACGCCGTTCTCGCCTCGTCGCTCGTAGGGGATCAGGGAGTCCTGGACGACGAGGGTGACAGCGTTCCTGGCGCTGGCGAGGATCCGTTCCTCGGTGGGTACGCCCCAGCCGTACCGTTGCAGGAGTTGGGCCCGGAGCTCGTGCCTCTTCGGCTTGGGCTTGCCCGTCCTTTTGTAGAGGCCCCCGGCTCCGGCTTCCATGGCGGGGGTCCATCGGGCCTCGTGGACGAGGAGACCGCGTACTGCCTCGGGCGTGAAGTCGGGGTAGGCGGCGTGGGCGAGAGCGGCCAGGCGGGCGACCTGGGCAGTGGCGGCGCTGGTGGCGTTGGCGGTGGACACCAGGCGGTAGGGGTCGCGGTCCGTGGTGGTCACGCAGACCGTGTCGTGGCATTCGACGTTCCCGGCGTCGTCGACGAGCAGGTTGCCGCCTTCGGCGACGATGTCGGGCTTGATGACGGCCTTGGGGTTGGTGAACGTAACGGACGTGCGACTCAACGGGGAGAGTTCTCCGGCTGTGGCCAGTGCCCGGTAGCCGCGAAAGGCGGGGTCCAGCGGTGTGGCGGTGAGTTCGGTATAGGCGCCCACCGTGAGGATGTTGTGGGCCTGTGAGGGCTCCTCGATGGGGGTGAGATCGCAGATGTCGAGGTGCGATGTCCCAGGGGTGGCGAGGAGTTTGTGGTCGCGAACGTTGCCGGCGGAGACGACGATCAGTCGTGATGTCGCGGTGTCGGGTGGGTCGAGCAGCTCGATGCGATCGTTGTGGGTGATGACGGACGATCCTGCGGCGAGGGCGTCGAGGGTGGCCGACCATAGCGTCGCGGTGCCGTCGTTGTGGCTTCCGTCGTCGGAGATGGTGGTCACGGCCATGGAGAACACGCGGGCCCCGGGTTGTACGGGGGTGCCGGTCTCGGCGGTAAAGATGCCGTTCGCGGTGACCTCGGCATACGTACGCGGGTGGGCGGCCGGCTCGGTAACCGCTGCGGTGAGAATCTTCACCGATTCGAGGCCGTGGGTCAGGACAACGGGTTCTTTGCCCTCCAAAGCCGAGGCGAGGTCTCCGAACAGGGCCAGACCCGCCATCTGCGTTCCGTGGCCGACGGTGTCGTTGGGATTGCCGTCGGCCAGGACGGTGTGAACGCGCCCGTGCAGCGAGGTCTCGAGGAAACTGTGTTGCTGGTTGACGCCGGTGTCGAGGAGGCACACCGTGGGCGCGTCGGCGGAGGCGGCGCGAATGCGGTCCGCGAGGTCGAGCGCCAGTTCCCGTCGGAAAGACTGTTCGGCTTCGTAGAACTCCTGGACGAAGCTCGGTCTGCGGATCTCGACCGGGCACGCGTTCGTCGCCAACAGGGCGCCCAGGTCGTCACGAGTGGATTTGACGTGGCCGATCAGGTACTCGCCGACGGCCATGGCGTGATCGGTCACCGGCCAGCCGTGTGCTGTGGCGATCTCCCGCAGGGTGCGGATCGGGTCGGCGGAACCGACGCGTGGGTCGAACCACAGTTCCCACCATCGTTCCTCGGTGGGAGGCGGCAGGGGGGAGTCTTCCTGCCACAGGTGCTCGACGAGGGCGCGTTCGATCTGCTCCACGTTGGAAACCAGCATGGCCATCTGCGGGTTCCCGCCGCGGGTGTCGTCGGTGAACTTCCCGATACGGGTGGCCAGGTTGCCGACTTGCCCGTACGGCAGCCAGACCAGGGCGTCTTCCGGGTCGGCCGCCGTCTGCGGGTGGACGCTCATGAGCGTCAGGTTCGAGCCGTCCAGGGATTTGAGGTCGAGTTCGTGCCCGGGTGCGGCTTCGACGCGCACGGCGAAACCGTCCGCCCGGTAGGGCTCGGGGACGAGGTCCCGGGCCGCAGTTGCCTGGTCGTGGGCAGTTGCCAGGCCGCCGAGAAGGCGGCCGACGTGTCCCGCACGGTCGGCCGAGCGGTCGACGAGCTTCGGCGGCCCACCACCCACAGACGGCGGCTTCGGACGAAACGTGCGCGAAGTCCAGGGAACGAGCAGGTGCGGCGTGCGGGAATGGGGGCGTTCAGGCATGGCGCAGCGCGTGCCGCTCTTCCAAAGCTCCCAACAGCAGACGGTCGTCGATCACGTCGGCACCCCCCAGAATGGCGCGTTTCGCGGCGGACTCGGCGGCCTTGACCAGTTCGGCGTGGCTGAGTCCGGCGGTGCGCTCGGCAACGGTCGCCCACCGTACTGCGGTGGTGTCCATGCCGGCGAGTCGTCGTTCGATCACCTCGACGGCCTGCTCGGCGGTGGGGGGCTCGTACGGCACGACGAGATCGAAGCGGCGGAACAACGCGTTGTCCAGGATCTGGCGATGGTTGGTCCCCGCGACGACCAGGCTCTCGGAGGGTGCCTGGTCGAGGAAAAGCAGGAAGGAGTTGAGGATGCGGCGTGCCTCCCCGACATCGTTTCCGGCTGCGCGTTCGGCGCCCAACGCGTCGAACTCGTCGAAGAGGTAGACGGCGCGGGTCTTGGCGACAGCATCGAAGACCAGACGCAGCTTGGTCGCGGTCTCGCCCATGAAGCGGCTGATCAGTCCGTCCAGGCGGATGGTGAACAAGGGCAGGGACAACTCCCCTGCGAGGGCGGCGGCGGTCATGCTTTTGCCGGTTCCCGGTGGACCGGACAGCAGGATCCGATGGACCGGGGTGAAGCCGAACCGTTCCAGGCGCGCGCGTTGCCGCTGCTCGTGAAGCACCCGGTCCAGCGAGCCGCGGATCTCCCGGCCGAGGGTCATGTCGTCGAGGCGGACCTTGGGGTAGCTGGCGGTCAGCAGACTGGAGAGTTCACCGCGCGGTTGGACCACCGGTGTGGGGACAGCCCTGGGAGCGGCGGCATGCGACTGCTTGCGGACCGCGTCGATCAGCTCTCGCAATTCAACGGCGAGTTTGCCGTGGCCCTGTCGGGCGGACTTCGCCGCGACCTGCAACGCGATGCTGTAGAAGAGGTCGTCGTCCTGGTCGGCGTGTGCACGCAGAAGGGCTTTGACATGGTCGGCACTGGCGCTCACGACTGCGTCACACCTCCTCGATCGAACACTGTTCGCGCACTCTAGGCTCCGTTGCCGACAACGCCGACGTCGGATCCCGTCACCGGCTCGTGAATAGTACGGGCCCGCCGCACACCGTCAGGCACGCGCTGCCTATGCCCAATATCTGCCCGCGATACCGGCCCCAGGCACCGCCGGGGAGGACGGGATGTGGTGCCACTCCGCCGTCGGCCTCCAGGCAGCATCGTCTCTTTTCACGGAGAGCTGTGTGCGCGCCGAGCGATCACGAGAGCCCGCCACCGGTCGCGCGTGGCCGCGTCCCCATCCAACCATCGCGCCGAGGAGGGGGCAGCGAGGGGGAAGCCGGCCATGAAGTGGCCGATGTCCACGTAGTAGGCGTAGTCGCCGCTGCGGGTGAGGTCGCGCAGTCGGTCGATCGATGCCGCTGCCTGGGGATGGTCGTCGCGGACGGCGTGGTGGAAACACACCGCCAGTTCCAGGGTGGCTCGCGCCGAGACCAGGCCGGCGACGCCGATCTCGGTGCGCAGGACGAGCGCGCGGGCCTCGACGTCGGGGGCGGTTCCGGCGTCGCGGGCCAGTTCGGCGATGCGGGTGGTCAGCGTCGTGGCCCGCAGGTCGAGGCCGGTCAGGAGTTGTCGGGCGAGGTCGAGTTCGTCGTCGGCGAGGACGGGGTCGGCGAAGGCTAGGACGAAGGCGCGCTGGGCCTGGGAGGTGGCCCGCTCCCCCGCGACGCCGTGGTGTTCGGCCTCGTCACGTGCCGCCGCATACGCCGCGGCCGCGCCCGCGGTGTCGCCCTGGACCCATCGCACGTCGCCCTCTATCCGATGGTGACGGCCCTCCCAACCCAGGGTCGCGGCGGTGGCCAGGGCGGTGGGGAAGTCGCCGGCGATCCTTGCGAGGTGGGCCAGGCCGCGGGCGGCGGCCGGGGCGAGCCGGCCGCCGCCCGCGACGACCAGCTGCATGCCCTGGCGGGACTCGGCGGAGCGGCCGAGGTCGCGTTCGGCCTTGGCCCGGTAGTAGACGGCCATCTCGGACAGGTCGGCGGGCAGCAGTCCGGTCGCGGCGACGGCGGCCAGGCGGTCGACGGTGCGTTCGCGGTGCTCATGCTGGCGGCGGGCGAGCGCGCTCAGCAGCTCGACCAGGGCGTCGGCCGCGGTGCGTGGCCCCGTCCCCGGTGCGCCGTCGGGGGTCGGGGGTTCGAGGGGTTCCCAGACGGAGTCGCCGACGTAGCGCCACGCGGCGTCCGCGAGCCAGGCCAGGTCGAGGCCGAAGTCCCGGGCCAGGCGCAGACCTTGGCGCAGGCAGCCCACCAGGAGCAGGCGGTCGTGTGCGGGTCCGTCGGCCCATTGAGCGCCGAGGGCGTCGAGGGCGCGTTCGGCGGCGGTGTGCCAGTCGCGGGGCGACCAGCGGTCGTCGGTGTGGTCGGCGGCGTCGCGAACGGTGGAGCGGATGAGGGCGTGCAGGTGGAAGGGCCACAGTGCGAAGGGGTTCTCGCGGACGAAGGGGCGTTCGACGAGTCGTTGGGCTGCGGCCTGGTGGGTCATGCCCGCGGCGTGGGTGGCCAGGGGCAGGTCGAAGGCGTCCAGGAGGGTGACCGCGCGCAGGACGTGGCGCTCGTCCGCGGTGAGGTCGCTGAGGGTGCGGGCAACCAGGGCGGCGAAGTCGTGGGAAAAGTCGTCGGGTTGTGGGCGGCCGCCGCTGCGACGAATCTCCAGGAACCGCATGACGGCCAGGTCGAGGTAGAGGGGCAGGCCGTGGGAGCGGGCGGTGATGACCGCGCGCAGGGCGGGGTCGATGAGGGGGTGGCCGTCGCGGGACAGGCGGCGGGCGAGGTGGTCGTCACAGTCCTCGGGCGAGAGGTCCCCGATCAGGATGTGGCGGTTGCGGGCCGCGTCGGCGGGGCTCGGGGTTCGGGCAGGCGGGACGTCGTGGACGATCAGGCCGGGCCAGGAGGCGGGGCCGGTGTGGTCGAGTTGGCCTTGAAGGGCGTGGTCGGCCCATTGAAGCCGGCTGCGGCCGGTGATCACGAAGAAGGCGGCGGGCATCAGCCACACCACGCGCTGAAGCAGGCGCTCAAGGTCGCGGTGGGTGCGGTCGCCGATCTCCTCCCACCCGTCGAACAGAATCACCGGGACCACCCGCTTGTCGGCGGGCAGGCGGGCGATTTCCCACGCCAGCAGGTGCGGATAGAAGGACAGCGCGTCCGGGTCGGGCTCGGCCTCCAGGAGGTCGGCGAGCCGCCTGCACCCGGCGAGCGCCCGCACGGTGCGGCGGCGCTCACGTAACGCCCCCACCAGACCGGTGGTCACCTGGCCGATCACCGCCCCGACCACCCCCGGGAGCAGCAGCGCCTGGGCGGCCTCGGACATCGCCGCCTGGACCTGCCCGGGCAGTGCCTGCCCGGCCCGGCCGGCCAGGCCGCGCCTGCGCAGGTACTCCTCCAGCGGCTCGCCCGGATGCGCGCTCTCCCAGTAGCGGCGCAGGGCGATGTCGAAGGCGGGCAGCGGGCGGTTGACCTTCTCGGCTAGGGCGAGGCGGATCGCGAGGACGACCTGTTCGAAGTCGGTGCCGGCCGAGCGTGCGAGGTCGATGCGCACCGGCAGCAGGCTCTCTCCGGTGTCGGGTGTCCACGGGGGCTCGCCCCACTGGCCGGGTCGGTGTCCGCGGCCGGCGAGGGCGGCCTCGATCTTGCGGGACAGGGTGGTCTTGCCGACCCCGCCGACGCCGTGGAAGACGATCACGTTGTTCCGCGGTGCCTCCAGGTCTTCGACGTCGAACCCGGCGGTCGCGGTGTGGCGCAGGTGTTCGGCGAGCGCCGCGCCGACCAGCGACCACTGCTCCTGCCGGTTCACGAACGCCTCGTCGCTGTCCACCCCGGGATCGTTCGTTCCGAACAGCGCCCTCAGATCCCGCCGACTCGCCATGACCGCCCCCAGGTGATGATCGCCGAACGCCAACGTAGCGCCCACACAGCGCCACCACCCCCGTGTTCCAGGCCGGCGTTCGCCAACCCGTCCGGCCCGGGTGCGGGTGAGCGTCCGGTCCGGGGCCGCGCATGAAACAGTCGACCCGGTAGCACAGCCGATCCTCCACAACCCGACCCGAGGCGGACCCCATGCACGACGCGGCCGATCCCGAGGGCACCCCGCCCGACTCGACCTCCGCAGACCCGGGTCGTTCCCGGGTGCCCACCGCCGAGGCGTTGGAGGCGGTGAATCGGGTGATCGGCTGGTACAACGCACGGATCCTGGACGAGGGCAGGGCGGGCGCACCGAACGCCGAGCAACTGGAGCGATTTCGGGCCGAGCGGCAGGCGTGTCTGGCCGACCGGCAGGAGTTGGAGTTGGAGCTCTCCCCTCCCGCGCGCATCGCCGCCATCGCAGCCGCCTACGAAACGCGCCTGCGGGAACTCTCCGGCGGGTAACCCGCCTGCTGTGCCGAACACGGGAACGGGACGGGCAGGGCCGCCGCAGACGCGGACGCGGCCAGGTGCCGCAGCCTCCTCGAGGCGGGCATCATCGGCGCGGCCAGGCGGGCGATGTCGCCCAACTCCGCTCGGTACTGCGACAACGCTCCCACCAACCGACGGTGGACCTCGAGGAACTCGGCCGCCTCACGCGGCGTGTAGGCGCGATTCTGCTCCCCCAGCAGCGCCCGCACCGCACCGGTCGCGTGGGCCCACCCTCCACCCGGGCCCAGCTCGTTGCGGTGGATCGCGGTCTGGTCCCGGCGCATGACGACGACCGAGTCCACCACCGCACCCTGCTCGGCGGCATGCACCGACTCGACGACCGCGCGCAGGCACCGGTCGTGCCCGGCCACCGAGGTGAACCGGGCCGGACCGGACCGGCTCACCTCCGCGTAGCGGGCGGCGGTGCCCTGACGGCTGTCCGCCGCACGGACGGCCAGGACGACGAGTTCGACCCGGTATCCGGCGCGGCGGTCCGCGCCGACGTCGGCCAGGAACGCCTCGGCACTGCCCGGGGCGATCTCCACGACCATGTCGCCGCGGCGCGCGCGGACATGGGCCATGGCCTGGTCCCGCCAGGCCCGGTAATCCACGCGGACGCGCTCTCCTGCGGTGCGGGGGTTCTCGCCCAGGAGTTGCAGATAGTCGGGATGGGAGATCTTGAAGTGCTCGGCGACGATCCGGGTGGGTCGACGGTGGAGCGTCGCACGGTGGACCAGGCTCGCCAGGCCGGTCTTTCCGGCGCCGGGTTGACCCATCACGTAGGTGATCACGGGACGCTCATGCGTGGTGATCTCCCCCAGGTCGGGGACGAGCAACTCCTCGAAAACCCACTTGTGTTCTACGGCCGACAGACGGTGATAGTCGACACCGGGCGCCTCGGCGATCGCCCGCGCGATCCGGCGGACCGGTTCCGCGAGGGCGGCGGCGCGTTCCGCGTCGCGCCGCACCGCCAAGCGGTGGTCCTCGGGCATCGGCTCATGGTGCAGGCGCCGGTCGGCGGCGGCGAGCTCCGCGCGGAAGCGGAGCGTCTCCGGCGCGGACCACGGCCTCGCCCGCTCCTTCAGCACGGCCGCCGCAGCCGCCGGAGGGAGCAGCCACTCCCCCATCGCGTCCAGCTCGTTCGCGTACACCACGCTCGCGTCACGCCGCACCACCGTAACCCGATCCGCCAACCGCTCGGCCTCGACCACGGCCAGGACCTCCGGTAATGCCTGCGCGCAGGCGTCGTGGTTGGTCCAGGACACGTACCGGCCGGCGCCGTCGACCGCCCCCGTGACGTAGCGGTCCAGGATCCCCAACTGGCTCACGGCCTCCGCGGTCGCCAGCACGACGACCTCGACCCGGAACCCCGCCCACCGGTAGGCCGCCGCATCCGCGCGGAACGCGTCGATGTCGGCGAGCGCGGTCTCCACCACCGCGTCGAACCCCTGCTGCCGTACATGGGCCTCGATCTCGGCCTGGAGGCGGCGGGTGTCCGCACGCACAGCCGCGCCGGCGGTGCGGACGTCCTCGGACAGGGCCTCGGCATAGCGGGGATGGTCGGTTTTGTAGAGGTCGGCACACACGCGAACCGCTCCGCCTCGGCGGTCGAGCACTGCTTGGACGAGGTTCGCAATCAGGGTTTTCCCGGCACCTGGTTGACCGGCGACGAACACGGCCACGGGTCGTTCCTGTCGCACCGCATCGATCGTCGGCGTCGCGATGGGCGGGTCGATCGCCGGGAGTCGGTGATGCGTACCGACGGGCGTCGCAAGCGCCATGTGGGCATGGCAGCATGGGGGTTGTTCGTCGTTGGGCATTCAGTCTCCATACGCCGGACTGTGTGGAATCGACGGCTCCCGGGGGCTACCGGGGGCCGTCGCCATTTCGGCGTTGGCCCGCTGAGCACGACAGAAGGGTAGCCATCCGAGCGGGCCCTGAGTGACCCTCGCTTATGGCTCTGACCTGCAAACGTTGCAGATTCACGGCGTTGCAGATCCTGGATGCGTCCGGCCCGCCGGCAAGTGGTGGGGACGTCGACCGGGGCTCCGTTGTCGGACTCTCGGTGCGACCTGCGCGGATACGATGCGGTCCGCTGAGCGTTCGTGGACACGGCGTCAAGCCGGCGAGTGGACGCGCATGAACGGGAAGTCCACAAAAGATCTTGAAATTTTTCGCTTCCGCTGTTCGGTTGCGGACTCCGAACAGGAATCAGCGCGTCTCCTGGGTAGGGCACCGCTGGCGCAGCGAGGCGCCGGCGGTTCCCAGAAGGCAGCGGTGCACCGAACTTCTATGCGTGTCCGTGCACCTCCCCGTGTTCATGGTGGGATCCGTGTCCGGTGGGTGGTCAGCTGCAGTTCTCGATCAGTACGGCTCCACAGTCGTCGGTGCCTGGTTGGCCCCTCAGACCCAGTTCGATGGCTTCGCCCGCGCGCAGGCTCGTTCGGCCTCGGAGGTTGCTATGCAGGGAGAAGTCGACAGGCCTGGGGTGCTCGTCGACGGACAACGCGCCCTGCCCGCTTTCCTCGTCGAAGAACAGCACCATCGCCCGGAGAACCTCTTCGTTCGGAGGAGCGGGTTCACCCACCTCGGGGTCATTGCACTGCACTTGGACAATCATCAGGGTGTGGCCGGTACGGAGTGCGGCGTTCAGCAATCCGACGAGCTCGTCCGATGCGGGCTGCGCCGGGGTTTCGCGTGACAACAGGGGATACGCGCAGGCGGCCAGGCGAATGAGCACGTCGAAGTCCTGCGCCGGATAGTCGTCGTCGCCGGCGCTCAATCCTGTGATGGCGGACAACTCGTCCGACGCTCGGGAGCCCAGCAGTCGATGCGCGAACAACCGCTCCGGATTCAGGCGCGGTTCCTGACGGGCCTGCCACGCCGCCCACTCGACTGTGGTCAAGAGGTGCGCGGCATCCGCGTGTCCGCCTCCGGCGGCCAATTCCAGTAGGTCTTCGGCGCGTTCGATCGTGCCGTTCTGGGGGGCTCCTTCGTGAGTCGCGGCGTTGGACGCGAGGCGCTGGTGCTCTTGTTCCAGGAGGAGCCATGCAAGGCGGAAGGCCGCCCCGGGGTGGTCGTGGATGACCGCTTCCTCGTACCACTGACCGGCGGTTCGCCAGTCTCCACGGACGGCTGCTCGGTTCCCGAGCCGGTAGGCGGTGTTCGCCAGGGTCGCACCCGAGAACGGCACGCCGAGCCGGTGACGCATGGGGACGTCCATGGAGTCGGGCTCGTCGAGTTCCGGCCTGTCCCACAGGTCGTAGCGGATCCGGGCCGCGTTCATCACGGCCGCGAACGCAGGCGTGCGGGGCTGGTAGGCGCATGTGTCGTCGTTGCCCGTCGTGTTCGGTTCGGGCATCTCAAGAGGTCCGAAGTTCACCGGGTTCACCTCACCCTTCCTGCTCACCGTTGTTTGCGAGTCGCCTCTGTACGGCCTCTCGGACCTGGGGAATGGCTTTCCGACGATGGGAGCGCACTGTTGCCGGGGCAATGGCCATCTGTTGAGCAATGAGACTGTCGTCCATTCCGTCGCGCTGGTATGCCAACACCGCGCGTTGACCGGCGCTGAGGCCGTCGATCGCGTAAGTGAGGACGTCGGCCAGTTTGGCGTCGAGGTCCGGCGAGGTGGATACGCAGCGATTGTTGTCGAGCCAGGCGCCGTTGGCCTTGCGCTCCGTCTTGCGTCGCCGGAACAGACTCAAGGCCAGGTTGTCGGCGATCCTGCGCACGTAGGCTTCGGCTGTGGAGGGTCGGATCGTCGGCCACACGCGCAGGAGCTTCACGAACGCCTGCTGCACGATGTCCTCGGCGTCGGCCTCCGAGAGGCTCCATGCCCCGATGAGCCGTCGCGTGAGGGA
This sequence comes from Embleya sp. NPDC020630, assembly GCF_044334985.1. Lineage (NCBI taxonomy): Bacteria > Bacillati > Actinomycetota > Actinomycetes > Kitasatosporales > Streptomycetaceae > Embleya > Embleya sp. NPDC020630. Next base: position 43,990 of record NZ_JBIRUB010000032.1, on the reverse strand, counting down.
GCCGACCATTCGTATGTGGAGGTCTTCACACGCGGCGAGTTGCTCGGGTGAGAGCTCGCAGACGTGGGTTTTCTTGTCGGAGTTCGGGGGGCTCACCACCGGCGACGCTCCTGGGGGTCTACGGCACGCATGACGGTCGGCGTATCGGTACCGGTGTTCTTGGAACTGAGGGCTGCTTCGGCCGATACCGCGCCCGGCGGCAAGTACCACCGGCGACACACCCGTCCGCAGCGCTTGCCCGCGATCAGACGATGGGACTCGGCAGCGATCTCGACCATGCCGGGCCTGCGCAACGACAGGCACACGGCAGCGATCGCGCTTGCGACGACCGCGACGGATTCGAGGGATACGAACACGTTGGGAAAGGACCTCCTCCAAGGCGAAGGACACAGGACTGGATGGTGAGCACTCATCCTGTCTACGCACGAGCCGGCCAGATTGTGCACTCGGCGCTGGAACAAGTTGCTGCGACTCGCGCTCCGACAACCTCACCGCCCTGCACATGGCGCGGGGAGCCGAACCAGGACTCAATTCACCGGGTTCGGCCGCTGCTCTCGGTTGCATCGGTAACCCCGGGGTTAACTGGGGTTGCGAGGACGACCGTTGTTCCAGTCCTGCGCGAACGAGAGTCTTGAGGCATCGGGGAAACGGAAGGACACAACACGGAAACCGCGGACCGTTCCCCCTCATCCGCCTTCGTCTTCACGGGAGTTCGCCATGGCCGCCGCCGATCACACCCTCGCCTCCGCCGGCCCGATCCCCGCCACCCGCGACATCGCCGGTCGCTGGCTCACCGTCGGAGCTGTCTCGAACGGCCTGATGGCCGGCACCTACGTCGCCTTCTCCGCCGTCGTTATGCCGTGGCTGGGCACCAAGGGCGACGCCGACTTCGTGAGCACCATGCAGAGCATCAACACCGGCATCGAGAACCCGCTGTTCTTTACCGTCTTCACCGCCGCAATGGCCGCCCCCGCGATCGCCGCCTGGAAACTCCGCGCGCACGGCCGCACGGCGATGCACTGGGCCCTCTTCGCCCTCGCGCTCTACACCACCACGGTCCTGACCACCTCGGGCATCAACGTCCCCCTCAACCAGGCACTCGCCCACGCGGGCAGCGTCGACCCGGGCACGTCCCGCGCCGACTTCGAGACCACCTGGAACATCTGGAACGGCATCCGCGCCGTCCTGTCGACCGCCGCCGCGGTCGCCATGTTCAAGGCCACCCGCCTGCACCGCCGCAATCGCGCCTGAGCAGTTCGGTCGAAGGGACAGCGCGGCGTGTTACCCCGATGATCGTGAGGACGTTGTGATCGGTTGGGGTGCGAAGGACCCGGCCGCGCAAGCACGTCACTTCTTCACGGTTTCGGCCTGTAGTCGCTGCACGGCGCCAAAGCGTTCGGTGGCCCGCGGGTCGACGGCGTTGGCCAGGTACATCGCGAGCAGGCTCGCCACGGGGACGACGGTCGCGGCCGCCGGTCCGGACGAGAATCCGAAGACGTTGGTGGACACAGCCACCATGCCTCCGACGAGAAGGACTAGGGTGATCCCCGTCCTCGCCCATCGGCTCAGGCGCTGCCCGAGGACCTCCCGATGGGTGAGTTCGTCGGAGGTCATGAGAAGCCATTCGCCATCTGCGGCGTTGACCACGCCAAGAGCGAACGCCTGGCGCATGTCGTCCAGACGGCCGCCGCCGAGGACCACGACGTTCTTCCAGGCGCGGACCCTGGCGGCGATCCCGAAGGCGACACGGGCAAGTTCCTGGTCCGCTTGGGCGTCGCCCGTGCGCAGCGCGCGACGCCAGGGTCCTTCCGCAGTGCGGGCCAACCCCTCCAGACGGGCCATCAGTTCGTGTCTCTCGGCCGTGGTCACGAAGGACGAGAGGGGCGAGCCACCGGAACTCGGTTGGTGCAGGGCGTCGAGAACGAGTGCGATCTCGATGAAGGTGTGCAGCATCACCGCGCATTGCAGAGCGTCTCGGGGTTGCCGAGGTGTGGCGACGACAAGCGCCACTTTGATCACGACAACGAGCAGGACGAGACCCAACAGTCCGGTGACCACGGTCAACGCCCACACGGACGCCTCGGGCAGGCACAGGTCCGCCAGGGTGTGTCCCTTCCACTTCCCCCGGCTCGACGACCATTCGTCCAGGCGGTGCCGATAGGCCGGAAGCCATCGCCTCCGGGACAGCACTGCACCCAACGAGGCCGTGAACAGGCCGACCAGGCACAGGCTTCCTCCCCGACGAGGCGCAAGAAGCCCGGCCAGGTACTCCAGTACAACGATGAGGAGCGAGGCCAGCATCACCAGCACGAACGCCGTCGCTGCGGCGGTGTAGGTCGTCGGCCATGGAACGCGCGTGATCCACAGCGGGATGGAGAGTGTGACGGCTGCGGCTGTCGACATGAACAGCAGCGGACCGTGCTTCATGAGGAAGTCGCCGACGACCGTGGCCCATCCCGATCGGACCGACAACACCCGTGCCGTGTCCATCACCACCGGGCGGATGCGCTCGGCCGTGGGCGCGTCGATGGCTCTCACCCTGGATATTGCCGCCGCCCGTCGCGCTCCGACCTCCCGCAGGTGTTCCTCGCGGGCGATCGGCAGGTCGACCAGGTCGGTCCACATCAGACCCAGGCGTCTCTTCGCCTCGTCGCGGAAATCGTCCCACCACCGGTAGCCCCCACTGCCGCCCGTCACGCACGCCCCCGTCTCGTGAGATGCCTCAACGTAGCGGCACCGGAGGGCTGTGTGACGGAGTATCGGATCGGTCTGGGGCATCCAAGTCTCCGTCGGTCCCGGGGACTTGGGCAACGAGCCGTCGGCCCCCAGGGAACGGACATCCACCGACCGGCTCCAGTCGCTCCACAGGACGTTTCCGGTCTACGCGGGCGGGCCTCCCCCACTGCCGGGTGTCGTTCCTTCGGATCGCTTCTCGGGGCGACCATGCCTTCCGCGCGTCCGGCACGGTGGCTCCGCCCCGGGGTAGCCGGCCGTGTCGGATGCCGCTGCGGCAAACCGGGGCATGACGACGCGCCCGGGTCGTTCGTCCGAGGGAGCCTCGGCATCGCGTTCGGCATGGAACTCGAGCCCGTCACCCGTTCGGCCGACGGTCGTTGACGAATGAGACACCCGATCCGTTGCTCAGGAGGTACCACGTGAGCCCGTCGTTTATCGTCGAGCGCTTCGACTTCGAACGGCGGGGAGAACGCCGCCGCAGGGAATTCAAGGGACTCGTCACCCTGCTGGCGGGCCCCAACAAGATCGGGAAGTCCACGGCGCTGGAGCCTCTCCTGTATGCCCTGGGGTTGACGGTGTGCACGCTGATGCCGCAGGTCAGGCAATGCGACCTGATCCGGTTGGTGTTTCGGGTCGGCGGCACCCGCTGGGAGGCGACACGCAGTCTTCGCTCCGGGCGGGCAAAGGTTACGTTCGAGAACCTCAGTGACCGCTCCGAGGCGATTCGAACTTTCGCGGTGAAGCCCTCCAAGCCCGGTGAACAAAGCGCGCAGGGGTTCGTCCAGGAACTGCTCGGGATCCCCGCAGTGCGCCGGGGCAACGTGTCGGTGAACCTCGATCGGATCTACCGCGGTCTGCTCGCGCTGCGCCAGGCGACCATTGCCACGGAATACCTCGGTGGCCTGACCGACGAGGAGAGGATCCTCCTGCTCGACGTCGTACTGGGTCTGCGGACCACGGAGATCGACGCCCTGGAGGCGGCCGCCGCAACCGCCAAGGTCGAATTCACGGCGCTTCAGAGGATGTTCCGCGAGTTTCGCAAGTTGGGCGAGCACGGCATGGTCACCGACCCGGCAACCCTTCGCGCGGGCTACGACGACAAGGTACGAGAGCACGCCGGCCTGGAGGAACGATCACGGCAGGCCCACGCGGAGTTGGATCGGCGATCCGGCGAGCACGGCCGGCTCGGCGCCCTCTACAAGCAGGCTGACAAGGATCTGAGGAATACGCGCAAGCTCGCCGACGCCGCCACGGCCAAGGCAGCGGCGGCGGCGCAGAAGCACGCCCGAGCGGAAGGACACCTGGAGGGACTGTCGGTGCCTCCAGGCGGTCCCGACGATTGCTCGGCGTGTGGGCGTCTCCTTCCGGTTGTGGGTCCCGGCGTCTGTCGGCAATGTGGCCGACTCCACGATCCGGCGCGTCAGGCGGAACTGGAAAAGAAGAAGCAAGGGTTGATCGCCCGGGCCCGTGCGCAGGTCGAGCACGCCAAACTGGTGATGGAGAACCACAAGGCCGATGCCTTGGCAGCCGCCTCGGCGCGGGCCGCAGCCGAAGACAAGGCTCGCAAGGCGCAGGAGAAGCACGAGGCCTACGAGGCGAGCGACGTCGTCCCCCAGCGCCGCGCGGCGACCGAGGTCCGCGACAAGCTCAAGACCGTCGCCGGAGAGGTGAAACAGCTCAAGAAGCATCTGGGGCATGCAGACAGGGCCATCGCGCTCGAGCGTCAGGTCGAAGCGGCGAACGCGGCCATGAAGGCCGCGAACGTGACACTCGCCGAAGCCCTGGCGGCCAACAACAGCCGTCGAAAGGCCCTCGTGAAGCAGTGGTCCGGGCTGTTCCAGGCCAGGATCCGCGAGATCGACCTCGGGTGTGAGACCGCCCTGATCAAGCCGGAGAACTACACCACCCTGGTCGACGACAAGACCTTCGAGGACGACTCCGTCGCGGGTGCTCCCCGGGTCATCATCAACGTCGCCGTTCTGTTGAGTCTTCGCGACCTGGCACGCGTGGTGCCCACCGTCACCGTCCCGCCGTTCCTGCTGATCGACTCACCCTTGACCGGGTTCGGGGCGCAGGGCGACGACCACGACACCGGCGTTCGTCTGATGAACACCCTCATCACCGCCGCCGACGACCCCTCCCCCGACGGTTACGCCTGCCAGATCGTCACGACCGCCGTCGACCCGCTCGAACGTGACTACCCCGGTCTCCGTGAAATCCGGCTGAGTCCCGACAACCGGTTCTTCGACCACGCGCCCCTCGTCCGGGAGTAGGGAGCACACCGAGCCATGCTGATCAGGCAGGACGGCACACAGGAGATCACGATGACCCTCCGACTGGGCGTCACAGGCACGGCGGCACTCATGGAACTGGCGACGGCAGCGGCCGTCGCCGCCGGTCGGGACCTGGACATCGCCGACGCCCTGATGTACGCGTTCGAGAACGGTATGACGACGTTGCCGCAGCCCGATGACCCGGACCGGGCATCGGCATCAGCGCTGCCCGGTGCCGCTCCGGAAACGGCTGCGCCTTTCCCTTCCCCGGTTGTCGCGGCAGCGGTTCCCACGACGGGCGTGCCATCACAGGGCAGCCCCGATCGCGCACTCACGTCGGCGGCACGGCGAGACCCTCGAGTCCTAGCCCTGGCCGACGCCCTGGAAAGAGACCGCGATTTGACCGGGGCCGAGGTCGGCAGGCGACTGGGTCTGTCCGGCCGAACCGGCCAGCGTCTGCTCAATGAGGCCGCCACGGAGGTCGACGCTCGACATGCGAATGCACACCGCGGACACGGCCCGGGACGTAGAGGTTCCCGGCAGCCCCAACGCTGACGTCGTTGGGAACGCATCAACCGTGGTGGGGCAGCGGGCGCAGTCGCCCCACCACGGTTGAGAGCCGGGCCTGTGTCAGTCCTCGAGCATCAGAAGCTCTGCCAGGTCCAAGCGGTCATCGTTGGTCATCTTCTCGCGGAGTATCCGGTCGAGCTCCTCGGGGGAGCTCCACGGCAACACGCCCGCCTGCGGGTCCGGCGACTTTACGGCCGTCAAGTTCGTCGCGGACGAAGGCGTGACCGCGGGCACCCTGGTCGCGGGAATCCTGGAGCCGTTCGACGAGGCGTCGGGCTCCGGACGCGGTCGAGCGGCGGAGCCGCCCGACTTTACGGCCGTCAAGTTCTCGACGAGCGGTGGAGCGCCTGCAGCGATCGCGGGGGAATCGCGTTCCCGAAGGGCGCCGGCCCGATCGTCGGTCCACCATTGGGCCTGCTGCTCGGCGTCGAGATCGTGGTCCTTGATTGCCTTGGCGAGCTTCCTGGCCTTCTCGATCGGCATGGCGCGGGAGATCACCAACTGCTGCATCTCGGGGGACAGGCGCAGAAGTGATCGGCGCTGGGACACCCAGGTCTCGTGTTTGCCGCGGTGCTCTGCGACGGCCCTGGCGCTGCCGAATTCCGCAACCATGACCTCCACCGCAGCGGCTTCCTCGATGGGGTTGAGGGTTTTGCGGTCAAGGTTCTCCGTGAGGACCGCATCGACGAGGTCCTTGCGGGACGCAGTGAGCCCGTCCCTGATGACGGCCTCGATGGTAGCCAGTCCGACGCGTTTCGCGCTGCGGTAGCGGCGTTCGCCGTTGATGACCACGTAGGTGGCGGCTCCGACGCGGTCGGTGTGTTCGGGGAACTGCTTCAGGTACGGGACGCGGCTGACGACCACGATCGGCTGGAGTTGGCGTCGGCGCATGCTCTCGCCGAGTTCGCGTTGTTCGTCGTCGGTGCCGAAGTCGGTGCGGCGGTTCAGCGGTGTGGCGGTGACGATCTCGAGGGCGAGGTGCACGAGGGTGGGGGCGTCCCGGCCGGGTACGTCCTCGACCTTGTGGCCGGCGAGCGAGGCGAGGCTGGTGCGTTGTCCGGCCATCAGACGTTGCCTCCGTAGCCGAGTTCGAGCGCCAGCCGGAAGAAGTCCTCGCGGGCCTCCATCGCGACACGGTTCTTGGCGTACTGGGTGACGACTTGGCCTTCGGCGGCGGCTCGGGTGTGCACCTTGTAGCGGCGGATCACCGTGTTGGTGCCGGGCCATCCTTGGGCGGCGATGTACTCCTTGGTCTGGTCGAGGTCGACCGTGCCGTCGCGTGGATCCCAGTTGTTGATCACCACCCGGAAGGCGAGTCCTGTGGGGCCGATGACCGTCTCGATGGTGCGAGCGGTCGGGTCGAACGCGAGCGCCTCCGGAGGGAGTGGCACGATCACGTCGTGCGCAACCTCCAGGGCCTTCTTGAGGAGTTCCTCGTCTTGCAGGCTGCCCGGGGTGTCGATGAAAACGTGCTTCAGATCCTTCTCGGTCTCCCCGAGGACGGCGGCGCACACGGCCCCCAGGTTCAGGGTCGTCGTCGTTTTGCCGACGCCGCCCTTCTGGTTCGCGATGACGTGGACCTTCGCGCCGGTCTTCCTGAGGACTTGGAGGTTCTCGGGGGTCTCGTGCTCCTGCGAGAAATCGAAGGGTAGGTCGGTGATGCGGTTTGCCCACCAGACGGTCGATGCCTGGGGGTCGAGCGATACGACGTAGACGCTTGCCATTTGCTCCGTATGCTTCCCGTGGGTTCCGGTACTTCGGGCGAAGGCAGTTTGCCAGACATTGCACCGGCAACAGGTGATCGACCTGGGCGTTTGGGCGGAAAGTTCACCGGGTCACGAGCAACGAGACTTTACGGCCGTCAAGTTGCCCTGGATGCGGGCAGTGGGAAGCCGGGGTTGTCGAGCTGCCACGTGCGCCCGGTCCCCGGCGGCCCGTCCGGGAGGAGCCCCGGCGTCCAGTCGCCGAAGGTTCGCATCCATCTGGGCGACACCTCGTTGAACCGAGCGTCAGGACGCTTGGACGGCGAACCGCCGATGGAGGAATCCCCGTGTCTCAGGTCCGTGTTCCGTCCCGCCGTTCGACGACGGGAGAACGGGTGCTGGCGACCGGGCTTGTGCTGGGTTGCGGGTGTTACTGGACCGTCGTCGCGTTCGTGGGGTTCGCCGTCGGCGGGAGACTTCTGGACAACCCGGTGATGGCGGGGCTGTACGCCTCCTTGCTCGTCGGGCTCGGCTCACCCCTGCTCCGTCTGCCATCGGTGCCGGGTTCCCGCTCCGGGCCCGATGTTCCGCCGCATCTCCGGACGACGCTGTGGGCTTTCGCCGCATACGTCACGGGCAACTGCGTCGCCTACAGCCGACCTCACGGCCTCTCGGACCTCCTGACTACCGGCTTCGCCTGGAGCGGGTTCTGTCTCGCCGGCTCGACGTGCCTGTATCTCCTGGGCCAGCGGTCGTGGCGCTGGGACCGAAGCAACGGCTCCGACCACGCGAACGGGCAGGAGAGGAAGAACGCATGAAGCCGAGCCGAGCGCAGACGCGGATTCGACGAACGACTTCCCCCGGGCAAGCTCCGCCGGCTCGTACCGCGGCACTGCTTCCGTGATCGCGTAGGGACTCCTCGACCGGACTTTACGGCCGTCAAGTTCGGGCCGTGCACCGAGACCTCGCCGAGTTCGACCCTTCGGTGGCAGCCGAGCTCCGCGAGGACCCTCATCTCGGCATCCACGGTCGTTGCGGCTTCGTGGTCGCTCCGTCCTCGGCATTGTCAAGTAAGCGAACCTCCACCCCGAGCCCGGCTCCGAACGTGCCCGGCGAGGGCGGGATCGCGGGGCGGACCCGTCCTTCGCGTCGTACTGCCGTCAAGTTCGCCGACCCCGGGCAGCGGCGGAGCACCGGCTCGCCGGCCACGCGGCCGAAGCCGCAGCCTGACGAAACGCCTGTCGCGACCGTGCAACGTCCGCTCGCATCGGCCCATTGGGCACCGCCCCGCCCGATGAGTCCGTCGGCTATCCGGTGGGACGATCCCGATCGTCGTCTCGCCCACCGACGGCGGGCGGGCCGCCGCCGCGACCGGTGTACGCGCCGTAAATGGCTCCCACGCCCGCACCCATGACGACCAGGGAATCCGGAGCGAGACCACCGACCAGAACTAGGGCCACGCCCGCCACCAGGACCGCGAGAAAGACGAACCGATCGACACCTGCCCCGTCACGGACGCCCCGGCGCCCGGGCTTGTCGTCGTTGCTCATGGAGATGTTCCCCTTCGGGATCTCGCCCACCACGGACACGAAGGCCCGGCGAACGACCGCTCCTTGCGGCGATCCCAGCGAAGCGACGGCGCCCGTGTTGCCGCCAGTGCGACGAGGTGTTGCCGCACTGCAACACCACGGATCCTGCGGAATCGGCCAGGATGGGCGTGAAGGACAGCGTCGACCGGGGGAGTTGCATGGACGCGCACGCCGCGGAGGAGGGCCGTCTACTCGGTGGGATCGGCCCCTTGGCCTGTCCCCCGCACCACCGCGACTTCGTGCTGTGGGCCCGCACAGTGTGCATCGACGGCGGGTGGGAATCCCTCGCTGCCTTGGACCGGGCTCTGTCCCAGGGTGATCCTGCACATGAGCCCTACGGGCGCAGTGAGCTGTCCCGCATGCTCCGCGGCGAACGCATTGCGAACAAGGCGGACTTCGTCGAGCGTCTGTGTGCCGCGCTGCACCGGATCACCGGGGAGGACGTCCGGGGCCGGACCGCCGAAGGGCGCCGGCTCTTCCACGAGGCGACCCGCGACTCGCATCCGGACCGCTATCAGGCGTATCTCCTCGGAGAGCAACTGACCGCGATGGATGCGGAACTCGCCGCCCGCGCCGAGCTGGCCGCCCGGCGGGAAGAGGATCTCCGCACCCGGCTGGCCGCCCTTGAGCTCAATCGCGACGTGCTCGCCGACGAACTGCGTGCCTCGGGTCGCGGGGTGGCGGAAGCGGAGGCCGCCGCGAGTGCTCGTCTGTGTGCGCTCGAGGAGGAGAACACCCTTCTGCGCGCCTCCCTCGACGCGGCCCGTGTCGACCTCGAGCAGGCCGAGGAGACCCGTCGCGGCCTGCTCGACCTCCTCCGCCGGGCCGAGCAGGCCGCGCTCGACGAGCGCGAGTTCCGTCTCGTTGCCCAGGACGAGGCGGCCTCCCGGATCGCGGCCCTGCGTCTGGAGGCACGCGAGTACGCGGATCTGCTGGCGCCGAGACACGCCCCGGGTGCCGCCCCGTGGCGCGAGGAGACGATCTTCTCGGGTGACGGGCCGGTGGAACCGGCACGACGGCAGGGTGATGCGTCCCCCGCAACACCCCATGAGCAGCCTGTTCACCGCGAGGAGACGTTCCGGTCCTCGCGGCCCGACGACCCGGTCCCGTACGGGCACGAGTTGAACGGATGGCCTCGGACGATCGGGTACTGGCTGCTGCTCGTGACGTCCGTGTGCGCGGGCGTGGCCGGCGAAGTCGTCCTGTGGATGCGGGATATGCCGAGCTGGGCCTATCCCTGCGCAGGCCTGGTTCTCGTCGCCGCCGTTGGCACGCTGCACTTCCAGGTCAGGATCCAGGAGGTGCGGTGGAGGTTCGGCGCACGCGTGGGGGAGTGGTTCGACGTGTTGTGGACCGTCGCGTGGATCGGTGCACTGCTCGCCGGGTTCGTCGCGAATCCGCTGGGGCGGCTCGAGGGCCATCTGCCGCTGCCCTGGTGACACGACCGCCGTAGACATGTCGGCACGGCTCCCGGGATGGCTTTACGGCCGTCAAGTTCATCGGCGGCACGGGCGGCGCCACGATTCGCCCTATTCGACCCGTCTGATTCCGCGAAGGCTTCCGCTTGGGGCTTTACGGCCGTCAAGTCGCCACAGTGACCCTCTTGTTCTGTCTCAGTGAGGTTAGTCTCTGCCGTCGCTTTGGCCTGGGCTGCGGAGGAACGACTGCCAGCAGCGATCGACGTCGGCTTCGGTGGCGCCGGTCTTGGACCACCACAGCCAGACCGGCTTGGGGTCGCGCCGGTGGGCAGGCGGTCGACCTGGAGCCGGATAACCGTTCCGGAGATCATCGGCAGTTCGCCGTCGAACCCTTCCCAGGCGCTGCGGCGGGTCAGCCGGGGGTGGAGCCGGTCCCACGCGGTCGCGTTCGCGGTGCCGTAGCGGGTGGTCCCGGTGGTTGTCGCGGCCTGCCGCTGGCCCCAGGTGCCCGGTTGTCCGAAAACGGACTCGCGGCCGTGCTTGGGTGCTCGGCCGCCCTTGGGGTCGTAGACGCGCGTAGGCGTCGACCGGCGCATGACGCGGTCCGAGCGCATCCGGCCGAGGACCTCGACCGGCAGGTCCGCGAGGAGGAAGGCGCTGCGGGGGACGTCGTAGCCGACGTCGAGCACGACGAGCGTGTCCGGGTCCTCAAGGTTGTACTGCCCGGCGGCGATCAGGCGTTCGACGACCGCGCGGACCTGGACGGCGGTGGTGGCCGCGACGTCCTCGCCCGGCCCGAGCCGGATCGCGTCCAGGACCACGGTCCACGAACTGCGGCCCGGCTCCAGCGCCGCGACGATCGAGTACGGCCAACCGGGCACCATCTGGTGCTTGCCCTCGCCCCGCCCGAACGTGTGGCAGAAGGAGCGCGGTCCGGACTGGTGTCCGCGTCCGGCCGCAGCCACGGCGAGACGTTGGCCGCGGGCACGATCCGCCCGTCCACAGCCCTGATCAGAGGCAGCCGAGCGAGGGTGTCCCGCAGTCGGTCGGTGTCGATCCGGCCGCGATTGACCGCGTCGTACAACGCCCCGTGCCCACGGCGGCGTTCCGGTGCGAGCGAGAGCCCAACCAGTGTCTTCACCGGGCATGTCGGTCAGTCGCCGCCGCCACAGCCGCCGCAGCTGCCGCCACCACAGCCGCCGTCGCCGCCGCAGCTCGCACAGCCGTCGTCCGATGCTCCGCCCCCGCCCCCTCCCCTGCGGTGCGACGAGGTTCGGGACGGGCCACGGGTGCGATCGTGCACCGCGTGCCACAGTTCCTCGCCCACTTCCGCCTTCTCGCGCTCGATCAACTCCTCGCAGTGGGCGACGAAGGAATCGCACGCGTGATCGGTCGGATGAGCAACGATGGCTACCACGAAGGCGAGCAGCAGGCTCAACGGCGTGCTCGCGAAAAACACCACGACAACAAGCACCACGGGCACGGACGGCGAGTGGTCGAGTTCGAAGAGGATGGCCCCGAATATCACGATCCATGCCGCCAGCGTCCCCATCGCCATTCGATAGGACAGGTACCGGGGCGCGTTCCCCCACCGGGACCGGTCGTAGGCGGGCGGGGCGTGCGCGTCACGCGCCAGCGTGTAGGGCTCGTACCCGCTCAGTTCGTGGAGTTCGTAGCTCCGCTCTCGGCCGCGGCCGTCGGTCCGGAACCCTGCGGCCGCTCGGAGCAGCGGGTCGTGGGGGAGCGGCGCGTCGCTCTCGCGGTGTGCCGGGTTGATGATCCCCTTGTCGGAGACGTGCACGAGGCCGAGCGTGTGCAGGTGCACCAGAACCACGTCGTCGACGGCGCGGAGGCCTCCGGTGACCCGGGCGGCCTGATACACGCTCACCCCCTGGCGCATGTGGGTCTCCACGTTCGCCGCTTGTCGCCGGTGGCGCCGGAGGATGAGAAGGACACAGATTCCCCAGCCCATCAGCCAGGCTGCAAAGGGCAGGACGATCCCTCCGACGGCAACGACCTTCTGCCCGTGCGTCACGCCCCGTCTGCCCCTTCCCCGCCTGCCCGACGCGAACGCGTCGGACGCGAGCCCGCGCGCCGCGGTGCGCCCGCCGAAACTCTGTCCAACGCCCCGCACGGGGAACAAGACGCGTCTCGCCCCGCTCACCACTGATTCACAAGCGGAGGACGGCCCCTGCGCGCCGCGCTCCGCCGGCGGAGCGTCGCGGCCAGCCCGACTCGCGTCGCTGGGGCGGGGGCGGTTCCGGGTACTTACCCGAAGGACACCGAAGGCTGTATCCCGGGATGTGCGGGGCGGGGCCCTTCCGGACTGTGCGGAGGAACGGGAACTCGTCCTGTCACGCGCTTGAACCGTTAACGCCGTTAATACCCGGAGCCGCACCCACGGTCCCTTTGGCCGGGCGACCTGTTCTTGCGGCGTGTCCGACTAGCGTCGCGGAACACTTGCCCAACTGGGCAGAGCGCAACCTGGGGCAAATGGTCGATCGGACAACTCTCGTGCAGCATGCATCAAAGTTGTCCGGACACGCATGCGTCAACTCTCGTGTCCCGCGCAAGGGAGTTGTCCGGTCACGGGGCCGGCACGATGCTCGCCTCGGCCGGATGGTGATCCGGATGACCGGCCACCGACTTCGCCGGGAAGGTCCTCCGGAGCAACGCGCCGGATCCGTCCGGTCGATGCTCACGCTACCGGGAACGCGGCCCCGTGGCGGTCGCCGTGTCGGCCCCAAGGTTCAGCGGGCCACGGCCTGGACCACTGTGATCAGCAGCAGGCCCCGGCTGATCTGGTAGGTGATGATCGCGACGCCCCGGATGTGTGTCATGCGGTGGTCGTCGCTGCCGCCGCCCGGGTATGGACGCGAATCGCAGCCGTACGGGTCGCGCGCCAAATCCCCGAGACCGGACTCGAACGTCCTGCGGGTGCCGGCGGACATACCGTCGACCTCGGCTTTGACCGCGTCGGTCAGCTGCACGCGGTAGGCGCTCATCGGGGGTCGATCTCCCCCGACCAGCCAGGGCCCGCGTCGTCCAAGTCGACGGGGTGGACGCGCAGGGTGCCGGCCTCCGCCGCGTGCAGGTCGGCGATCACCTGCGGGTTGTGGCCGAGCGCTGCGATCCCCCACCACAGGAACACGACGTCGTCCAAGCGGCCGTCGCCGATCGGTGTCGCGGCCAGCTCGGCCTCGAACTCGGCGCGCTGCTCCGGGTCGAGCGCGGCACGCACTCCGCCGATGGTGCGGGGGACGTGCGCGCCGGGGGGTGTCGTGTGTTCGGGCTGGGCGCTCATGTCCGATGCCTCTCCTGTCCCTGGGTCCTGGGTCCGCGCCATCGGCCGGCCCCGCGCGGGGCTGGCCGGGGCCGTCTCCAGTGTCCTCCCGGATCGGCGGCGCGCGGCAGGGCGCACCGGATGCGAATCGGCGGCCGGACAAAAACACGAGCCCGGCACCGTGGAGGTGTCTAAAAATTTAGACACCTCCGAAACGCAAAAACGGCCGGCCACCGCAGCGTTCGCGGTGGCCGGCCGTTGTCGGGTCGGTCAGGTGGTGGTGAGGGCGGCCGGGGTGGGCCACACAGGGTAGGTGCGGACGTCGGCGTGCGCGGCCGGGTCGTCGGCGGGGGTGGTGGTGGGTGTGGGCCGGACCCGGGCGATTCGCAGCGTCCAGTACCCCTCGGGGCGGTGGTTCAGCAGGGTCACGCGGGCCGCCATTGCGGCGAGCGGGGCGGCGCGGTCGACGTCCCGCGCGCGGATGTCGTCCGCGCCGACCGCCACGACGGCGTCGGTCTCGGAGATCAGCGTCCAGTAATAGGCGTGCCCGACCTCGGCGACGGCACGGACGATTTCCGCGTGATCGAACGCGAGTTGCGGCGGCAGCCCGTCCAGAGGCCACCACCGGGCGGTGCGGGCGTCGTCGCCGGCCACGGCGGGGGTACCGTCCGGAACGACGACGTGGTGGGCGACGGTGACGAACCGACCGCGCGGATCGCGGCCGGGAGCGTGCCACGTCCCGATCTCCACCAGGTCGGCCGGGTCGACGCGCACCCCGGTTTCCTCCTCCAACTCTCGGCGAGCGGCCTCTCGGGCCGTCTCTCCGGCATCCACCCACCCGCCGGGCAGGGCCCAGTGGCCCGCGTGCGGCTCCCAGCCGCGCTCGATCAGCAGCACGCGGCCGGTCGGTGTGGTGGCGACGACGTCGGCCGTGAGGCGAATCGTCTCGGGGATCTCGGTGTGGATGTCGGCGACCAGGCCGTCTCGCACGACCAGGGTGGTTCCGCACGTGCCGCAGGTGTGGTCGCGGTCGTCGCCGTCGACGTCGGGCCCGGGGGTCATGTTCTCGTCGCAGCAGACGGGGATGTCGCGCGGGTCGTACTCGTCGCCGGGGGTGAGTTCGAAGCCGTAGCCGGTCATGGGCGTGTACATGTCGTCTCCGATTGGAATCGGTGGTGGCGGCCGGGTCGGTCGCCCTCCGCGGCCCCGGGACGCGCGGGTCCGGGGCCGTGGAGGAGCGGTCGAACGTGCCTGCGGCCACCGGCCCCGGGGGTGGGGTCGGTGGCCGCGTGGATCGTGCGTGGGTGGGTGGTCAGGCCCGGGGCCCGTCCGAGGGATGCGGGCGCAGGCGGTGGTGGGCGCTGGGGTGGGTGTGGATGGGGTCGTCCGCGCAGTCGTCGGCCCACGACTGGTGGGTCCAGCAGGTGGCCCGGTCGTCGCCGTGCATACCGGCGTCCTCCAGTCGGTTGTCGCGCTCGATCGCGGCGGCGAGGTCGGGGGTGAGGGGTTTGTCGGGCATCTCGTCTCCTCGGTGGGTGTCGGCCGTCGGCCGGTCAGCGTGCGGGTGGGCAGGTCGGATGGAGCGGCCGGCTCTTCGGGCAGCGGGTGCGGGTGTGGACGTGGCAGGTGTCGCAGGGCATCTCGGCCGGCGCGGTCATCCACCCCGGCGGCAGCGGCGGGCAGGTGTGCGCGTGCCACTCGTCGCCCGCCGCGCGGGCGTCCTCGGCCCGGCGCAGCGGGTGGACGCGGCCCGCGCCGCACGTGTTGCACGACCAGGAGACGAGTCCGGTGTCCAGGCGGCTCCTGGGGGTGGTGATGCGCAGTCGGCCGCGTTCCCACGTGGTGGGGAGGGTGTACGTGGTGGGCGTGTTCGCGGTCACCGCGGCTGCTCCGTGGTCTCCGTGGTGGTGGGCGCGACGGCCGCCGCCCGGATCCGGGCGGCGATCACGTGCAGGTCCACGTATGCGTCGCTGCCGACCGGCGCGAGGTCGGCCTCGGCCGCGAGGTCGGCGGCGAGGCCGAGGACCTGCGCGAGGATCTGCGCGAGAGCGGCCTCGGCCGGGTGGGGGGAGCGGCGGGTGTCGGCGGCGGGCGGGGTGGTCACCGGGCGCCTCCGAGGGCGGTGAGGGTGCCGGTGGCGTGGAGGATTCCGGCCGGGGTGGTCCAGCGGGTGGGCGCGTACTCGGGGGTGAGCGCGTGGATCCGGTCGGGGTCGGTGGGGCTGGTGATCCACAGGTCGCCGTGGCCGTCGCGGTAGACGACGCGGGCACCGACCACGCGCGGCGGCGCGTTCCACAAGTCCGGGCGCAGCGCCCGGAGGCGGTTGTAGCCCTCGGCGGTGGTGTGTCCGTCCCATGCGGCGCGCGGGTCGTCGGGGCCGACCCGGCGCACGTGCGCGACCAGGTCGAGGTCGTCGTGGTGGATGTGTCGGGTGATCGGGCCGGCGGCGGTGTGGATGTGCAGGAGTGCGTACGCGGGCAGGTCGGGGGCCGGGTGTACGAGGACCGAGGGCCAGCGGGCGGCGAGGTCGGCCACGTACTCGGCGCGTTCGCGGTAGACCGGGCGGACGGCGGCTTCGATCGCTTCGGGGTCGACGGTGGGGGTGGGTGGACGGTGGTCGGTGGTGGCGGTCACGATGGTGCTCCATCTCCGCGTCTCGGCGCGGTGGTCGGGGCCCCGGACGGCCGCTCGTTTGGTCGCGGTACGGCCGTCCGGGGCGTGGTCCGGTGAGGGTGATCGGTGTACGGGGTCACGCGGCGGGCACGGCCGCCGCTTCGACGGGTCAGCGCGGGGAGTCGGCCGTGGTCGGCGTCGTCGCGGGCTCCTCGACCGTCGTCGGGAAGGGCCTCGCGCAGGACTGGCACGCGCGGGGGATGTGGCGATACTCGGCGACGTCCCGGTCGGTGAACGGCAGGTCGGACCACCGGGGGGGCTCGGCGCACGGCAGGCAGATCCAGCGGGCGTCGGGGTCGCGCCGCAGCTGGGGATCGCTGCGCAGAACCCCCGCTGTGTCGTCCGCGTCGTGGTGCGCGGTGGTGACGAACTCGACGATCATCGCGTTTCCTTTCCTGCGCCCTTGGGGGCGCGGTGGCTCGGGATGGGTGAACTGTGCGAGTGGTGGCAGGGGTTCGACTCAGCCGAGCGCGGCGGTGACGCCGGCCACCGCGGCGGTGGCCGCGAGCACGAACAAGGCGGCCCGGATCAACGCGTATTTGCGGGCGGTGATGCGGCCGAGGCGGTCGTGCTCGGCGGCGAGCGCGCGCGGCGTCTCGGCGTCGGCGATCCGCCGCAGCGCCGTGTCCGGGTCGTCGACCGGCCAGGCCCACCCGCCGGTGCGGGGGAGCACGACCAGGACCAGGAGGACGACGGCCGCCGCGATGCCCGCCCCCGCCGCGACGGCGGCGCCGGTCGGAATCCGCGCCAGGGCGGACGCGCTCACGCCGAGCACGGCCAGGAGCAGGCCCGCTTTCTGGTCGGCGGCGCGGTGCCCCGCCACGGCGGCGTCGATCCGGCGGTGCAGCGCGGCGACCAGGCCCGCGTGGTCGAGGCCGGGCCGGGGCCCTGGACGGTGGTGTCGGGGGTGTTCATCGAGCGTCGACGTCCTCGGGGTGGGCGCGCCGGTAGGCGGCGAGCACGTGGTTCGGGACGAGACCCCGGTCCGGGCAGGTGACGTTGTTGCGCGCGGCCCACGCGCGTGCCCTGCGCCCGGCCTCCCGGCGCCGGGCCGGGCCGGGGTCGACCTGCGGCACGCCCGGTCCCTCGGCGGAGTCCCCCGTCGCCCCGGCCGCGGGGGTGCCGGCCTTGGCGGCGCGCAGCTGCGCCTCGGCGCGGGCGAGCGTCAGCTGGGCCTCGATCACGCGAGCGGCGGCGGCGTCGACGGCCACCGCGTGATCGCGCTGTTGGGCGAGCCGGGCCAGGCCCTGCGCGGTGCGCTCGCCCAGGCGCCGGGTGCCGGCGGTGGGTTGGGCGGCGGCCCAGGACAACAGCGCGTCGACGTCCGGAACGACGACGACCTCGACCTCGGCGGAACCGGCGTCGACGTCGGCGGCCGGGGCGGTCGCGATCGTCTCGGTGGGGGGTGGACGGTGATCGGTGGTGACGGACACGATGTCTCCATCTCCGCGCCTCGGCGCGGGGTCGGCCCCGGACGGCCGCTCGTTTGTCGCGGTACGGCCGTCCGGGAACTCTGCGGGGGTGTGGGTGGTGGCGGGTGCGGGTCAGCCGGTCGGGCCGGTGGCGTCCAGGTCCCAGGCGGCGCGGACGTCGTCGAGGGTGGGTCCGTCGGTGCCGCGCCGCATGGGCATCAACAGGCCGATGTAGTCGGTCCCGCGCGTGATCACGAGAGGGTCGTGGGGGCCGCTGCCCCAGATCTGGACGGCCCCGGTCTCGGTGTCGCTGGTCGGGGCGAACGCGGCGAGGCGGCGCCGGTCGACGACCATCTCGGCGTCCAGCGCGGGGCCCGCGGCCAGGGCGGCGGCGACCCGGGTCCGCCACATACGGCGCGGGAACTCGCCGCGTTCGTCGACGCGATCGTCGACGGCGACGGTGTATCCGCCGATGTGGACGATCAGGCCGGTGGGCGTGCGGACCAGGTGCGCGTCGTCGGTGCCGGCCACGCGCGCCAGGTCCAGTACCGCGTCCACCTCGGCGCGGGGCATCAACACGTCCCACGTGCCGATCCCGGGGGTGTCGCGGCGGGCCGCGGTGATGGTGAACCGGTTCGTGGCCACCGCGTACAACCGGCCGTCGCCGGCCTCGAGGTGGACGCCGTGCAGCATGGTCAGGCCCGGCTCGTCGCCGATGTGGGCGCGGACGTCCCGCAGTTGCGCGGCGAAGGCGTTCACGAACACGCGCGCCCCGGCGGATCGGGTCGCGCGGTAGGTGATCTGCTTGCCCAGTGCGGTGGCGTAGGCAGTCTCCGCACGCGTGGATTCGCCGATGTAGTCGTCGGGGAAGGTGCCTGAGTTCGGGATTTCCGAGGTGTGGTGAGCGGGAACTCGACCGCTCGTTGACTCCGGGGCCTGGAACGTTGGTGGGTTCAGGGCGCTGGCCCATGATGATGGGGCTCTTTGAATTTGGCTGTGGCCTGTGCTTCGGATGCTGTTGGTGATCTTCGGGGCGTCAGCTCGTGTGCGGCAGTCGGTGTGGCTGCCGTCGCCGAGGATGGGCAATGGCGGGTGCGCCCAATCGATCGTCGTCCGGTGCGGCATGCTGGCGGTCGTGAACGAATCGAAGCTGGAACTGCTTTCGCGGTTGTGGGACGAGTTCAGAAGCATGGCGTTTCCGCCGGGCTTCGGTGTTCGGGAGCCCGAGGGCGAGTGCATGGCGTTCACGGACACGCTTGTCGCTGGCTGCATCCACACGGCCTTGAACAACAACGGTTCGCTGGACGATTGGCGGCGTGGGGTTTTGCAGAACCGTATCGAGGCTCTCGTGAAGGTCCTTCCGGCCATCGCGGACGACGAGTACGCGACCGACTACTTCACCTGCGTGCACAGGATGGCCGTCCTGGCAGCCGAGCTCAGTGCGGATGCTGAGTGAGCTGTCTGTCCCACAGCTGCCGGAACCGGGGTGGCGGCCTCAGGGTTCGAGGTGGAATGGTTCCCGGCGGCAGGCATTCGCTGAGACGGACGAGGTTCGTTCCCGCAGCGGTGAGAACGTGTTGGACGTGCATCTTGGCTTGCCCGCGGTAGCGGCAGTTGCGCAGGCCGTGGGCGCGGACGGCCTCCGAGACGGTGGCCTCGCAGCCGATGCGGACGGCGTGGTGACGCCGCCAGGCGTCGGTGCGCTGCTCGCGGCGGAGGCGGGACTGGATCTCCTGGAGCGGGCGGGGCATGAGCATGATCTGGCGTCCGCGTCCGCCGGCATTGCCGGTGCACTGGAGCCGGTCTCGCAATTCCGGCAGGTGGCGCGGGGGAAGAGCACCGAGATACGGGGCTGGCCGTCACTGACGGAGGGCTTCCAGGGTGGGCTGGTGTGTCCGTTCGGGCAGGTGAGGGTGTGCTGTTCCCAGTCGACGCTGAAGTCCTCTTTGGCGAAGCCGGGGCGGCCGGCGGCATGCGGGTCCTCCCTGACCGGTCCGACCAGGGCGACGGAGTACTCGACGGCCGCGCGGTGGATGGTGGCCGGCGTGGAGTAGCCGCCGTCGACCAGGTGTTCCGCGGGCAGGAGGTCCTGGGCAGCCAGTCCGGCGTGGATCCGGTCCAGCGCGTCCACGTCCTGCTCGGGTGCGGGCGTGGTCAGGACGTGCACGATCACGTTCGGCTCGGGGCCACCGCAGGTCTCGGTCAAGTGGACGCGGTAGCCGGTCCACTCGGCCCGGCCCAGGCGGCGCGAGTAGCGCGCCTCGGGGTCGTGCGGGGTGACGATCTCCATGCCCGACCACGGCACCCGTGCGGTGTCCGGGGCGGGGCGGCCGTCGGTTCCCGGCCTGGTCTTCACCCGGCGCGGCATGTCGCGGCGGCTCTGCCGGTCGGTGGTGTCCTTCGGGCCACGCCAGCGCAGCTGGCCGTCCTGGTCGGTCCAGAACTGCTGAACCCAAACCCGCCGCAGCACCTGGACCGCGTCCAGCAGCCGCAGGTGCGGCGGGGCGTCGTCCGCGTGGACGGCACGCAGGATAGCCATGCCGTCGGCGCCGACCTGCTCGACGTAGTGGGCGAGTCTTTCCGCGGTCTTGGGCAGCCGGTCGTAGCGGACCGAACGCCCGTAGTGGGCCGCCCACTCCGCGGTGACCAGCCCCGTCAGCCATTCCTCACCGGCAGCCGCCAGTTCCTCCAACGCGCACCGCAAGGTCTCGCCGACCAGCTCGACCCGGTTCAACCGCCGCACGGCTGCCAGGACGTGCGTAGAGTCGGTGCGCTGCCGCCCGCCGCGCTTGACCAGTCCGGCCGCAACCAAGCGCTCGACGATCACCGCGAGCAACTGGTCCGCCCGGTCTCCCACCGCGACCCGGTCACGGAACTCCGACAGCACCGAGTGGTCGAACCCCGGATCGTCCAGCTCCAAGCCAAGCGCGTACTTCCAGTCGATCCGGCACCGCACCGCCTCGGCGGCCTGCCGGTCGGTCAGGTTCTCGGCGAACTGCAGCACCGACACCAGCGCCAGCCTCGCTGGCGAAACGCCGGGCCGCCCGTCCGACGAGTACCAGTTCGCGAACTCCTCGTCGACGAACAACTCCGACAACCGATCCCGCACCCACATCGCGGTCGTCCCGCGAGGATTCGCAGCGCGCGCCACCTGCACCGTCCTCGCGGGGATCCCGAGCCCCGAACTCGAACCCCTCGACACCGCAACCCCGTTCCGCAGCCTCCCCAGGCCCAGGGAATCAGCCCTCGGGCGCCAAGTCACCGTGGCGAAACTCGGCGATCCCACCGAAGATCACCAACAGCATCCGAAATATCCGCCACAGCCTTGGATCTGCTCGTGGTCCCCAGTTTGTTGATGGCCTAACAGAGGGGCCGCCGACAGCTGGAGCCGACGCCGCGTGCATGGGGCACCGTGGCTAGGAAGCAGTGGTCCATCGGCGTTTGCGCCAGGCGAAGGGGAGGATCTCGATGCGACTGTGGACGGTGCCGTCACATGTCGCGCGGACGCCGTGCCCCGCCAGGGTGTCGCATACCTCCTGGGCGACTGCCATGCCGGCCGCGTCGCGTTTCGCGAGGTCGTCCTCGAAGGCACCGAACGCCAGCATCAGACCTCCGCCCGCCACGCCGCATTCAAGATCCTGGCGGTGGTAGAAAACCGCTCCGCGTGCGGGAGTCGGCCGTGCCGAAGCGGCTTCGTGCGCTTCGGCCCAGCCGTCGGAGAGGGTGTAGCCCGGATTCTGGAGGGCGATGATCCCGCGTTCGTTCAGCGTGTCGAAGGCCCTGTCGATGGCGTCGTTCGCAGTGGGCTTGCGCCAGCGGGCCTCGCGTCGACGATGCTCCCGGAACAACTGCGCAACGTGGGAAGTCAGTTCGTCCCGAAGTGCGTGATCGTCCGCCCCGAGTTCGCGTTCCACCCATGTCCGGACCTGATCTTCGTCCTCGAAGCCGCCCAAGACCGCAACTGCAACGTGCTCCCGCATGCTTTGGATGTCGTATTCGTCAAGCATCGTGGAAGCGTAGGGAGAGCCGCCGTTCATCGCCTGCCGCGTCGCGTGATCCGGCTACTGGATCAGCGCGCGAGGCAGCCGCACTCTCGCAGCGTTCGCGCGGTCGCCGGTCCGTGCGGCAGCTCCCGTGCGGGTGGGGAACTCCAGCGAGCAATAGTGTCCTTCTGGTGACACGGCCGGCATCGACCTGATGGGTGAACCGCTCGCCGGGTTCGGATCGGTGTGCCGCCGCGAGTCCACCACGCAGATCGGTGTCATCGCCGGGACGCTGGCTCGGGAAAGTCCGCGGTTGCACGGCTTCGGCGTGAAGGCCGGCGGACTGGCGATGGACGTCGAGCACCTGGTCTCGGCGGACTCCATGGCCTGGTCCACCGGAGCCCGCCGCCGACGGATCCGTCTGCGCTCGTGCACCCATGCGGCGGCCGACCGCGGGCCCAGCCTGACCCACGCGCTCGTGTGGCGCGAGCACGTGCTCGCGGACCAGGTCGAGGCCGGTGAGGCCTTCCACGACGCCACGATGACCCAGTCGGTCAGCTGGTGGGCTGGGGCGGCTGACGTCGACCGAGCTCTGCGGCCCGGCACTCCGAGTGCCGGGCCGCCGCGCGTTTACGCACCGTCGATGGGCACGGGGGAGAGGCCGGGTCCTGCGGGGACAGTGTTCATCGCTCGTCGGCCTGGCGGGCGCGCAGTGTCCTGACCTTGTGCCGGTTGCCGCAGTGTTCCATGGAGCACCAGCGGCGGCGGCCGGGTCGTGAAGTGTCGACGTAGACGAGGTGGCAGTCCTCGGCGGCGCAGGTGCGGATGCGGTGCGCGAAGGGGCCGGTCAGCAGGTCGACGGCGTCCCGGGCGACGGTGGCGGCCAGGTGTGTTCCGGTGGGGTTTCCGGCCCACTGCCGTGTGCCGTCCGGGGCGATGGCCGGGGCCAGGGCGGGGCGGGCGGCTGCCGCGTTGATGGTCTCCAGGTCCGGTATCGGGCGGGGTTCGCCGCGCGTGTGGGCGATGACCACGCGGAACAGTGCGTCGCGCAGCTCGCGGAGACCGGCGACTTCCGCGGGGGCGACCTCCAGGACGGGTGTCGGGATCAGCCGTGACCGGGTCGCCCAGGCGGCGAGGTCGGCGGGCTCGTACAGGACTTCGTACCGGCGGTACGGGCCGGGGCCGCCGGTGGTGAGCAGTTCGAGGCACAGCGCGCCGGGGTCGAACCGGTAGGCGGCGCCCGTGTGGGAGTGCAGCGTCAGGCCCGCGGTTGCCTTCGATTCCATGTAACTACTATAACTGGTTACATGGCACTGAACTGGAAGCTTGTCGTCGACAGCACGAACGCCCCCGCCCTCGCGGACTTCTGGGCCGCGGCCCTGGAGTACGAGGTGGAGGACCCCAGCGCGCTCATCGAGCAACTGCAGGCCGCCGGCCGCCTCGGCGACGAGGCCGTCACCGAGCACCGCGGCCGCAAGACCTTCCGCGGCTATGCCGCCGTCCGGCACCCCGAGGACCCTTTCGACGAGGTCAGCGGCGTCGGCCGCGGCCGACGGCTGCTCTTCCAGGACGTGCCGGAGGGGAAGACCACCAAGAACCGCCTGCACCTCGACATCCACAGCGCGCCCCACGGCCTCGACACGCTGGTCGCCAGGCTCGAAGGCCTCGGCGCGACCCGCGTCCGCGAGGTGGACAACGGGCCCGCCGGGCACTGGTGGGTCATGCAGGACCCCGAGGGCAACGAGTTCTGCGTGGCGTAGCCCGCCCCCGCTACGCCGCGGGGAGGAAGTGCCGGAACCGTTGGGGCGCGGCGTCTCACACGGTTCCGAGCACGACCTTCTCCGCACCGATCCGCCGGATCCGGTCCCGTCCCCAGTCGGCCAGGGCTTCCAGGGCGGTGTTGAGCGTCGTGCCGGGAGTACTCGACCTTCGGCGGCACCACCGGGTAGACCTCCCGGTGCACGAGGCCGTCCTCCTCCATCTCCCGCAGGTGCTGGACGAGCATCTTCTCGCTGACGCCCGGGAGTTCGCGCCGCAACTCGGCGAAACGGCGGGTGCCGTGCTCGTGCAGCTCCCAGATGATCAGGGACTTCCACTTGCCGGCGACGACGTCCATCGCGGCGTCGATCCCGCAGAAGTAGGGGCCTCGTCGCGCCGACGTCGCCATGCCTGCCTCCGTGTTGCTCAGCGGTACTCACCTTCTGGTGAGTACCCCACTATTTAGTCAGTACTGGTCAACTCTACTGGCACTGCTGAGGATTGGAGTCGCACAGGAACCTGCCGTACGACGTGAGGGAGCAGACATGCCGCAGATTCACGACACCGATGTGAGCGTCCTCGGACTCGGCGCGATGGGGAGCGCGCTCGCCGAGGCCCTGCTGAAGGCCGGGTTGCGGACCACCGTGTGGAACCGTTCCGCGGGGAAGGCGGACGCGCTCGTCGCACAGGGGGCCACCGAGGCCGCCTCGGCCGCCGAAGCGGTCCGCGCGAGCCGACTGGTGATCGTCTGCCTCTTCGATCACGACTCCGTGCACGAGGTACTCGACCCGCTGGTCGGCGACCTGGCCGGGCGCACCCTGGTCAACCTGACCACGACCAAGCCGGCGCAGGCCCGGGAATCGGCCGCCTGGGCGGCCCACGGGGGGATCGCCTACCTGGACGGGGGCATCATGGCGGTGCCGTCCATGATCGGGCAGCCCGGCGCCTCGATCCTGTACAGCGGCTCGGAGGAGGTGTTCCGCGAACACGAGGCGCTGTTCGACCACTGGGCGACCGGCACCTACTTCGGCGAGGACGCGGGGCTGGCGTCGCTGTACGACTTCGCGTTGCTCTCGGCCATGTACGTCATGTTCGCGGGATTCATGCAGGGCGCGGCCATGCTCGCCCCGGCGGGAGTGTCCGCGGGCCGGTTCGCGGAGATGGCGGCGCCGTGGCTGACCGCCATGACCGGCGAACTCGCCGGCTACGCCGAGGTCATCGACGGCGGCGACTACACCGTCCCGGGCCAGCAGAGCCTGACGTTCTCCAACCTCGGCCTGTTCATCGAGGCGATCACCGAAGAAGGCGTCAGCCCCGAACCGGTCGCCATGGTCCAGCGGCTCATCCGGCAGCAGGTGGACGCCGGCCACGGCGAGCACGGCTTCGCGCGCATCGTCGAGAGCATCAAGCACCCGGGCGCGTGACGCCCGGCGACGCGTGTCGCCGCAGGCCACCGGTGCGTACCAGGACCTCCGTGAACGCCTGGACCGCGCGTTCGTCCACCGCGGTGCGTCGGAGGACGGCCGCGTACTCGATCGGCGGAGTACCGCGGAACGGGACCCACACGGTATCCGGCCGGGTGTAGTACGGTTCCGCGCCCTGGCTGGCGATGGTGCAGCCCTTGCCGGCACCGACCAGGGCCAGGGCCTCCTGCCAGTAGGTGGCGGTGACCCGGTGGATGGGTGCCCC
Organism: Embleya sp. NPDC020630; assembly: GCF_044334985.1. Taxonomy (NCBI): domain Bacteria; kingdom Bacillati; phylum Actinomycetota; class Actinomycetes; order Kitasatosporales; family Streptomycetaceae; genus Embleya; species Embleya sp. NPDC020630. The sequence continues at coordinate 18,903 of NZ_JBIRUB010000032.1, read as the reverse complement.
GGACGGGGTGACCGTCGGGTAGTGGTGGTCGATCCAGTACTGCGGCATCCCCGCGAAGGTGACAAGCGTCGTCCCGGCCAGGTCCTCGACCGTCACGGAAACGCGTCGGGCGAGTTCGTGGCGTGCCGGAACCACCAGCATCGGCCGTTCGGTCACCAGCACCGGACCGACCGTGAGATCGGATTCCCGCACCGGTGTCTCCGTCACCTGGAAATGCAGCCGGCCGGCACGCAACGGGCCGAACGGGTCCGCGAGCTGGGTTTCCTGGATGACGACTTCGCAATCGGGATAGGAGCCGCGGAACACCTCGGCCGCGCGCAGGATGAGATCGGCCGTCATCGGACTGGAGTATCCGATCCGCAGACCGTCCGCGAAGCCTCGGCCCGCCGCGACCGCGGAGGCCCACGCCTGCTGCATCTGCCGGTACGCGGGGCCGAGGTCCTCGGCCAACCGCCGCCCGACAGGCGTCAGCGCGACGCGTCGGCTGGAGCGCTCGAACAGCAGGCACCCGACCCGGCGTTCCAGCTTTCCGATGGTCTGGCTCACGCGTCCTGCGGAGACCCCGAGGCGTTCGGCCGTTCGACCGAAGTGCAGTTCTTCGGACAGCACCAGGAACGCTTCCATTTCATGGCGCTCCAATTCCCTAGACCTTTCCCTTAGCGAAGCTCAACGCTGCTTGAGTCGATCGGCATTGTTCCAGGTGCGGGGCCGCAGTGATCGTGGTGTCCGGGCGGGGGGCTCTCCTCCGCGGTGACTCCGAACGAACACGAGGACCCCATGCGCAAGTCCGACGATTCCTCCCTGACGGCGCGACGCCGCCCGGCACACGCCGAAAATCCGGAACCGGTTCCCGATCCACGCAGATGGAAAGCGCTGGCCCTGCTGGTCGCGGCGTTCTTCATGGTGATCGTGGATTCACAGATCGTGCTGCTCGCGCTACCGGCCGTCGAATCCGACCTCGGATTCGCCGCAGGCAATGTGCAATGGGTGATGAGCGCCTATCTGCTGGCGTTCGGCGGACTGCTGATGTTCGGCGGGAGAACCGCCGATCTCCTCGGCGGGCGCCGGATGTTCCTCATTGGGACCGCGTTGTTCGGCGTCGCGTCGGTGCTGTGCGGACTGGCGTGGACCAGTTCCGTGCTGGTGTCCGCACGCGTCGTGCAGGGCGCGGCCGCCGCCGTGATGACACCGACGGCGATGGCCGTCCTGATGCACACGTTCGCGGAAGGCCCCGAGCGCAACAAGGCGCTCGGAATCTGGACCGGCATCGGTGCGTTCGGTGCGACCGCCGCGCTCCTGATCGGCGGCCCGATCACCGACGGTCTCGGCTGGGAGTGGATCTTCTTCATCAACGTCCCGGTCGTGGCAGCCGTCCTCCTGCTCGGTCCGAAGCTGCTCCGGGAGACCCCGGTGCGCCCGGGCCGCAAGAACTTCGACCCGGGCGGCGCGCTGACCGTCACCGCAGCGATCGCGCTCCTTGTGTACGCCACCGTCCGGGCGCCGGAGACCGGGTGGGCAAGCGGCGGCACGCTCGGCCTGCTGGCCGCGTCCGCAGTGCTGTTCGTGGTCTTCGTGATGATCGAGACCCGCTCGCAGGCCCCGCTGGTGCCGCTCCGCGTCTTCCGGTCCCCAACCCTGGTCGGCGGCAACATCCTGATGCTGATCGTCGCCATGGCCGTCTACGGCGGCGCACTGATCACGTCGCTGTACGCGCAGCAGGTCCTCGGCTACAGCGCGGTCAAGTTCGGTCTCAGCACCGCCATTTACGCCGTCATGTCCATCATCGGGGCCAACCTCGCCGCGAAACTGGTGGGCAAGACCGGATACAAGCCGATCGCCGTGACCGGCATGGTGTTCCTGGCCGGCGGACTCCTACTGCTCAGCCAGGTCGACGACCGCGGGAGCTACTGGTCCGAACTGTTCCTCGGCCTGGTGGTGTTCGGCTTCGGCATCGGATCCACCAACGTCGCCGCCTCGATCGCCTCCCTCACCGGCGCCAAGCCGGAGGAATCCGGGCTGGTCTCCGGCCTCAACAACGCGGTGTTCCAGATCGGTGCCGCGCTCGGCATCGCCATCGCCTCCTCGGTGGCCACCGCCCAGGCGACCGGTACGACGCCGCGAGGACTCACCGACGGCTTCCAGGCGGGCTTCCTCGCCACCGCCGTCTTCGCACTCGTCGGCCTGGCGACGGCACTGACGCTGATGCTGGTGCGCGCCCCGCAGCCACCTCGGGCGAATCCGACCAGGACAGCGGCTCCACGGACGAATCCCCCAGGCAATCCCTGACCTTGGTGCACTGACCAGGGCAGCTCCCCGGCCGGACCGGCGCCCACCGGCCCGGCCAGGACGGCGCGGCGGCGTCGGCCGCACAACTCCCGGCCGGACCGGCGGTCCTCGCACGAGCGGGCTGCTTCGACGCGGTGGCCGCCCAATGTGCGGAGCGCGGATTTGCCGACCCCGCCCAGTCCGTGGACCGCGGGCACGACGACCTTGCCGGAATGCGCGAAGGCGGTCCCCAGTGTCTCCGGTCCGCGGCTGCGACCGACGAACACGCCGCCGGGACTGAGTGTTGTGCGGCGGAACGCGCCTTCGACGAGTCCCGGGCAGCACCGGCTGCGTAGGAAACTACAACGAGGCAGAGCCGTTTCACCCGCGTGGGCTATGGCCTACCCCCGGCCAGGGCGGTACGGCCCACCGGTGGCCGTGGCCGTCCAACGTGCTGTCCGTCGGGGACCATACCAGCGTTCCGGGATCCGGTGTGGCCCGAGGTCGAGGGACTGGCGGTTGACGTGGTCGAGGTGGCCGACGACGTGTCACGGATCGACGTCTGGGTCCGACAACCGTCGATTGAATGCCCGACATGTGGGGCTGCGTCGCCGCAGGCCGAATTGCGACGATGGCCACCTCAACCTGCGCGTCGGGGATCGGACACAGGTACTCAGCTCAGGCCGCGCCGGCCTGTGTGAGCATCTCGGCGATCTCGTCGCGACCTTTCTCCCGGGCGATGCCAAGCGGCGTGTTGCTGCCGACCCCGAGTTGGGACGGGTCGGTGACCTGGGCGTTGACGTCGGCCCCGGCGGCGATGAGCATCTCGATGACGGCGGTCCCGGCTCCCTGCCACACCGCGTAGTGCAGCGGCGTCACGCCCGCCGTCGTGCGGGGATCGGGATCGTCGGTGTGATCGAGCATCAGCCGGAGACTGTCCTGGGCGCCGCGGTCTACGGCCGCGTGGAGCGCGGAGATGCCGGTGACTCGGCGCTGATCCTTGCGTGTGGTGGGTCGCGCCGGGTCCGCGCCGCAGTCGAGGAGCGTCGCGACGAACTCGGGCGCGTCGAGGGCCACCATGAGTGGTGTCTGGCCGGATACGTCCTCGGCCTCCACGTCCACGCCGGCGTCGACGAGGCAGCGTACGATCTCCAGCCGCTCGGCGGCCGCCCGGTCGGGCCCGTACACGAACCGGCGATCGGCCGCGACGTGCAGCGGTGTCTCGCCGATCGTGTTGGCCGCCCGCGGGTCGGCGCCAGCGTCGAGCAGCGTCCGCACGACCTCCGGCGAGGGGCCGGGCCGGTCGGTGCGGAACGGCCCTTGGACAGCCATCCACAGCGGTGTCACGCCGCGGTCGATCCGCTCCGCATCGAAGTCGTCGGGGTGCAGGCCGAGTTCCTTGACAAGGCTGTTCCGCCCGGTCCGTGCTTCGCGGTCGGCGTCCGCCGCCAGCAGCGCCCGTACCGTCTCGGCCGAGCCCGACATCACCGCGAAGTGCAACAGGGTCATCGCGTGGTCGTCCTCGGCCGGGCCCAGTGGGGCACCCGCGGCGATCGCGGCGGTCACGGTCTCCAGGTCGCCGCGGGCGCAGGCGTTGGCCAGTCGGGCAGAGTCCGGCGGTTCGTACACGCTCAGCTCCGCCAGCATCCGCGACAACCGCCGCGGACGGCCGAAGGCGTCTGCCGCGCCGGATCCGTCGTGGTCGATCCGGTGCACATGAGGATCGCCGGGCTGCGGGTCGTCGAGATCGACGACCCAGTAGTACTGCGTCGACTCGTTGAAGCCGATGACGAAGCACGGCCGGTCGGCCCCGAACAGATCCCCCCCGCTGACCCCCTGCGGGAAGCTCACCCGCTCGCCGTGCTCGGCGGTGACCAGCAAGGCCCGCGGCGGCCACGTCACCGCCATCAGCGTCGCGATCGCCGGGGGCAGGGACCTGGCCAGCTCGGTCCGATGCACCCCCGCCTCGACGGCCTCGGGCGTGATCCCGCCCAGACGTTCGATCTGACGCAGCACCTCGACGTGCAATCCCTCGCTTCGCATCGGGTCACCGTACCGGGGGACACTGTCACGCAGTCGTGCGGCTCCTGCTGGCGCTGCGGCAGGGAATGCGTCGCGCGGTCAACTCCTGTGCCGACTGCGACCATCGATGTCGGCGGCTTCCGCGCAAGTGGAACTGGCCGACGAAAACCGCCGGTTGCCAGATGAAGACCGTTGCACGCGAGCTTGTACCAAGTACACGACCGCCAACCGTGCCGGCGAGAGCCCAGGGCGCCCGTCCGGAGGGAACCAGTCGGCGAAGTCCTCGTCGCGGAACACCTCCGCGAGCCGCGCCGCCCTGGCCGGCCGCGCGACCTGCACCGTCCGCACCGGAATCCCACGACCCGTGCTCGACCCCATCGACATCGCCGCCCCCTCGCTGCGGCCCCTCATCCAGCGAACCAGCAACAGCACCAGACGGCACGGTGGCGAAGCAGAGCGAATAGATCGCCAACAGCATCCGAAATATCCGCCACAGTCGTTGTCAAAGAGCCCGATCAATGGTCGTCTCCGGTGTCTGGAGTGGTGGTCTGTCTCAGGGCGTTGGTGTAGCGAAGGCCCGTCTCGGGGCTGATGTTGAACAGGGCGGTGAGGTGCAGCGGGTCGGCTCCGACCGCGGCGGCTTCTTCCAGCAGCCGGTCCTCGCGTAGGCGTGCTGCGGTGGTGGGCAGAACGCGGAACAGTTGGTGGGTCCAGCCGTAGGTCACTGCGGCTGTGGTGTTGGCGGTCTGCGAGCTGATGAGGAAGTGCGGATTGGCGGTCCGTGGCCACCGTTCGCGCCGGAAGGCCAGGTAGCGGTTGGCCGCGGCGCGGGTGTAGTCGTCGAGGGGCCGGTCGATGCCTTCGTAGACGAGTCGGTCGTTGTGCAGGTCGACTGCGTGAAGAGGCAGGGCGCGGACGTCCCTCGGGTGGAGGGCGTGGATGCCGACGAGCGCCACCACCATCTGCAGGGCCGGGTCCGCTGCTGCCGCGCGCGCCACGGCGAGGACCTGATCTGGGGTCAGCGGGGTGGGGACTGAGAGGGGCCGGGCGCCCATGCGCAAGGTGCGCGCCGGGTCGGCGAACAGCACCCGTTCGGCCTTGAGGACGCGGAACAGGCTGCGCAGGGCGTCTGCGTCCTGGAGGGCGCTAGGTCGGCCGTCGAGCCAGGCGACGATGTCGGCCCGTGTCGCCTGCCGCAGTGTGGTGTGCTGCTGGGAGAAGTCCTTCAGGAACGGTGTGGCGCAGGTCAGTTGGCTGCGGATCATTGACGTGGTGCGTGGGCGGTGTCGCGGCCGGCCCCGACGCAGAACGTCCATCCAGTGCTCGGCCTCGGTCCGGATCTCGGGTGCCAGCCCTTCGAGCTTGCGGCTGATCCACTGGGCGAGGCGGTCGGGGCGGTCGTCGTCGAGCAGGCCGAGTTCGAGCAGGATCTCCAAGGTGCGGTGGACGGAGCGTCGGACGCCGGGGCGGTGCAAGCTGAGCACGGTGGATGCCTTGATGCGCTCCGAGGGGTCGTGGACCGAGGCCAGCAGGTACAGGCTGTTGCGGACGTCCGAGCGGAGCCCGTTGCTCCAGCCGCGGGCGTCGGCGATGTCGTCGGCACGGGATATCAGGTAGCGGGCGAACTCTGGTTCCTTGGGCTCGGCTTCGCTGAACATGACCGGTCTCATGTCGCGCGGACTGTCGAACAGCCGAGGCTGCATCCACCGCGCCGCCGTGATCCGGAGCGGTGCGGTCATGGCCGGGGAAGCCTCGGCGGCGCGCGGCCGCGACGCCAGCCGTACGCGGCGAACCATGTCGCTGAAGAACAGTTGCTGGCCGGTGACCGCGGCGGTCCGAAGATCCGGCGGCCGCCAGGTGCGCGGGGGCATCCCGGCCTGGTGACGGCACAGCCGGCACACCAAGTCGTCCACCGGCGCTTCGAGCCGGCAGACGGAGCAGACGCCCACCGGGTACTTGCGGATGTACGAGGTGCACGCCCGGCACTTGCCCTGATGGCGTTCGGTGCCCCAGGCGAAGCAGTACCGGCAGCTGTCGGCGGCCCGCCATCGCGGGCGGCAGCGTTGGCAGTACCCGCCGCTGAAGTGCTCGGCGGACCCGCAGGTCCGGCACGGCGGCAGCGGCCTGCCCGGGTGCAGGCAGGACCAGCAGCGTTGGCTGCCGTATTCGCACACGCCGGTGCCGCACAGCCGGCAGACGCGGGGAAGTACCGCGTTCACAGCGGGGGCTCCGCCCGACCGGGGCGACGTTGCACGCTCGGCCGTTCACCGGCTGCGGCCGCTTGGGGCAGTGTCGTCTCGGCCGACGGCATGCTGCGACGCTTTCCGGGCTCGCGCACCAGGAGATCGCTGGGTTCGCAGCTGAGGACCTCGCAGATGACTTCGAGGTCGTCCAAGCGGATGGTGACCGGCTGTCCGGACCACAGGTTCGACATCTTGCCGGCGCTGATCACCAGTCCCGCGTCGGCGAGCATGCGGTGCAGTTGGGAGGACTTCCAGATGTCGCGCTTGGCGGCGACCATCCGCAGATTCCACTTCATCGTGCACCCGCCTCAGCCGGTGAAGCGGGCGGTTGCCCGGCGGCCGGCGGAGACCCATGCGTCCTCGACATGGGTCTTGTTCACGTGCACGTAGATCATCGTGGTGTTGATCCACTTGTGCCCGAGCAGCTCCTGGATGGCGACCACGTTCATCCCCTGCGCGTACAGGTCCGACGCGGCGAAGTGCCGCAGGGCATGCGGAGTGACCCGTCCGACCAGCCGGGGAAGGTGCCGACCCACCACCTCGGCCATGCCGCCGCGGAGCGCGCTCGACGTCACCCGTCGGCTTGCGCCGTCGGCCGCCCGCCGCTCGGAGGGGAACAGCGGCGCCTCGGGGTCGTTGACCTGGTCGTCGAACTCCCAGCGCGGGCCGGAGACCCACCAGTCGAGGAGTTCGCGGGCGCCGTTGATGAGCGGCACCAGGCGCTCCTTCTTTCGGCCCCGACTGCCCTTGCCCTGCAAGAGCAGCTTGCCGAATGTCCCAAGACCCCAGTGGATGTCGCCGGTTCGCAGCAGACACAGCTCGGAGATCCGCGGGCCGATCAGGCTCGCCAGCCGGAACGCGGCATAGTTGCGGACGGTCGGCGCGTACTTGCGGCACGCCGCCAAGTCGCTGCGCCATCCGGCGAACAGAGATTCCACCTCGGCCGCAGTCGGTGGAATGCGCACCCTCATGTTCGCGCCGTCGCGTGGTCGGTTGATCTCGTCGATCGGGCACTGGAGCACCACGCCGGTCGCGGCGTGGATGTCCGCGCGGTGGCGGACCTCCAGGAAGTCGAAGTAGGTCGCGAGGGCTTGGGCCTTGCGGGCCTTGGTGGCGCTCGCCAGGTGCCGCTGGCTCTCGCCGAAGAATCGGTCCAGATCGCGGGGCTCCAGCTCCCAGACGGGGCGCCCGAACCAGTTCCGGATCTCGACAACGATGTCGACCTCACCCGAGATCGTGCCGTCCGCGAGCCCCGAAGCGGCCCGCGCCAGCACGAACTCCGAGAGCAGGTCCTGCTCGAAGTCCGCGACCTCGTCGGCCGACTGCAGCAGCGGATACGGGCGCAGCGGCTGCACCTCAGCAAGTGCCATCCCAGCTCCTCAGTTCACGAATGGTCCTGAGGCGTCAGGCTTCTGGAGGAGCACTCATGAATTCTGAGGAATCATCAGCAGCCACCCAAACGAGTGACCCCCACGCCGCCCCGCTGGTCAGTACCCTGCCGGGGACTTCACCCAGCGGACTCCCCAGCAGGAACTCAGGCGCAGAAAGACACAGACCACGACGACCTCGTCCGCCATGCGGATCTTGGCCCGGTGCAGTTCGTCGAGGTCGGCCTTGATGGTGCGGGCCCGCGTGGGGTCGGCCCACAACGGGCTGGGCGCCTTCATACTCACGCCCGGCGCCAGGACCACGGCGCCGGCCAGGGTCAGCCGCTCGGTCTCGCGGGCGAGTTCGGCCATGAACCGGGTGCTCCCGCACAGGCACACGACCCACGGCCGCACGGGCGCCGGTCGCTGCTCCGAGTCCGGCCGGGCCGGAGGGGTGCGTTCGAGGGTGATGGTCAACGTGACTCCCGAGGGTCGACGGGGCGACGGCCGGGTCCGGCCGCGCTCGAAACCCCCGGCACCGCTGGGCGGTTCCGGGGGCAACGGGCGCGGCCGGGTCAGCCGGCGTCGGTGTACTCGCGTGCGGCGATCTGCTCGGGGTGGGCGGTGCTGTCGTCGATGGCCCGGCGCCACTCGGCCCAGGTCCCCGGGTCGACGTCGTCCGGCGTGATCCGCGCGGCCGCCGCAGCGGCCGCGGCGAGCGTGGCGTGCGTGAGTGCCTCCGTGGCCAGGGCCCGTCCCCTCACCGGGTCGACTCCGTCGCCGTAGGTGTAGTGGTGGGCCATCGCGGCGAGGCGTTCGGCCTCGCGGTAGTGGTGCGCTCCGCTGCTCATCGTGTCCTTGCTCCTTCGACGGGTTCGGTTCCGGGTGGCGCGGTGCCGGGTTCGGCCGCGCTCGAAACCCCCGGCACCGCGAGGGGCGGTTCCGGGGGCAATGGGCTCGGCCGGTCAGGCGTGGAGGTCGCGGCAGATCGGGTCGGGACGGTCCCGGGCGTCGTAGGCGCGGGTGATCGCGGAGTCGACGTCCTCGGGTCCGTGGATCGCGATCGTCTGGAAGAAGCCGCAGGCGCAGGGAGCGATCAGGGCGACCAGGGGCGCGCCGTCGCGGTCGGTGGACCAGGCCCAGATGCCGTCGCCGAGGTGGGTGACGGCTCCGGAGGAGCAGGCGCCGTCGGCGTGGGGGGTTTCGGGGTAGCCGGTCCAGGTGTCGATGTCGGCGAGTGCCGTGATGGCGGGCGCCCAGTACTCGGCGTCGGAGGCGGCGAGTTTCGCGGCGTTGCGGGCCTGGTCGGCGCGTAGGTACGCCGCGAGCGCGTCGCGTTCGGCGGCGCGTTCGCGGGCCGCGCGATAAAGCAGCCGCGCCGGGGTGTCCTCGCCCGGCCCCGTCGTGGTGGTGGGGGTGACGGTCACGTCCGGTCTCCCCTGTCGGTGGTCGCGGTGGCGGGGGAGAGGGGTTCGGGGAGTTCGACGTCCTCGTCGTCCTGGTCCTCCTCGTCGCACTCCTCGCACGGCGGGATCAGGCGGGAGCCGAGGCAGCCGGGCGTGCAGGCGACGTCGTCGCCGAACGACGCCTCGATCTCGTGCCATTTGGTGACGTGGGCGGCGATCTCCTCGCGGGCGAGCGTCAGCGCCCACCGCAGCTGGTGCGGGTTCAGGTGCTCGACGGGGATCGGGTCGACGTCGACGCCGAAGAGGGCGCGCAGGTCGAACACTTCGTCTTCCGTCGGGTTCGGGTTCGGGTGGTGGCCGTTGGTGTGCACGTGCACGGGTGCTGCTCCTGTCGGTGGTGGGATCGGGGGTGTTCGTGCGAGCGGTCCCGGCCGGGCCCGGGGTGCGGGTCGGTCGGGGCCGCGCTCGCGGTCGCGGTCGGGTTACAGCGCGGTGAGGGTGTCGACCGCGATCTCGTAGATGTCCACCAGGTCGGTGACGCCGTCCCAGGTGCCGGGGGCGTAGCGGACGTGGACCACGCGCATCGCGATGCCGTCGCGGCCGGTGGCGTCGTGGATGTGGACGGTGTGGCTGCGGCGGGCGCGGCGGATCGCCGCGCGGGCGGCGTTGATCCGGCACTCGATCGGGTCGTAGACGCGGCCGTCGATGCGGGTGTTCACGATGACGTGCCCGTCGCGCGGGCCGACGCGGCGCAGCTGCTCGGTGTAGGCGCGCCGGGCCTGGGTGTAGGTGTCGACGTGGGTCCGGATGGTGTCGGTGCTCATGGTGGGGTTCCTCGCTGCCGGTGGTCGGGGGAGGTCGCTTGTGCGAGCGCCCCCGCTCGAGACGTTCGGGCGACCGGGTCGGCCGTCCTCCACGAACCCGGGCATGCATGGTCCGGGGTCATGGGGATCGGCCGGTCAGGAGAGGGCGGCCGTCACGGCGTCGACGGCGGCGTGGGCGAGGTGGTCGGCGAGGTCGGACAGGGTCCCGGCGAAGCTGGTGCCGGAGAGCATCGCGCCGGCGGCGATCGCGAGCAGGACCACCAGGACCACGCCGCGCCGGTACGCGAGGTACAGCGCTCCGGCGACGGCGAGGACGCCGGTGGTGATCGACACCGCGCTGCCGCCGGTCCCGGCGACCGACGACTTCGTGGTGTCGGAGGCGTACGCGACGGCGGGGGCGAGGTTCAGGAGGAGGGTGCCGATGATGACGACGGCCGCTCGTACCAGGCGGGTTCGGCAGGTTCGGTTGTTTGTGGGCATGCCGGATCACTCCCGGTGTGGGGATGGGTGGTCGGGGATCGGGTCGAGCGGGTCGTGCGCCCGCGGCGCCGCCCGCTGCGCCGGGTTTCGGGGCAGCGGCCGGACCGTGGGGGCAGGGCCTGTGGTCAGTCGGCGAGTTCGTACACGCCGCGTTGAGAGCTGCGGGTCCTTCTTTGGGCGGTCAGCGTGGTCAGGTTGTTGGCGATGCTGCCGCTGGAGACCTTGGGACCACCGTCGTTGTTCACGGCGATGGCGATGTCCGCTTTGGTCAGCGGTCCGTTCGCCAGCACGCGCAGGACGCGTAGGGCGAGGGTGGGCTTGTCGGCGGGCCGGGGGGCGTGGTGTCCGTCCGGAACTCTTCGGGTGGGCGGGGCGGGCGCGGGCGTGGCCGTCCGAGGCCCGGTGCGAAGGTGCGTGTGGTGGACCCAGCTGACCACTTCGCCGTCGACGACTCGGACCACGCGCCCGTCCCCGGTCCATCCGGCGATCCATTCGCGCACCATCCGGCGGGTGGCGTAGTGGCCCTGCCCGGTGAGGGTGCGGGCCAGGGCCTGGGCGCCCGAGCCTTCGGGCCCCGCCTCGCGCAGGGCTTCCAGGGCGCGTTCCTCGACGGTGGGTTCATCGATCGTCGCGATCGGCGGGCCGGCCTGGGGGCGGTCTTGTGTCGGGTTGGTGTTCGCGGCGGCCAGGGCGCCCGCGAACAGGGCGTCGGTGACGCGCATGGCGACCCGGACGGCGTGGCGTCGGCACAGCGGGATCGGGTCGTGTACGAACGACGGGTCCGGGCAGGCCCGGTCGGGTTCGACGACAGCGCAGGGTTTGATGCCTTGCACGGTGTTCATGGTGTTGTCCTCGACGGTGTCGAAAGTTCGTTTGCGGGGCCGGGTTCCGGGATGAGCCACCGGTTCCCGAGCGGTCAACTGCGTTGGGGACGCCGGGTCACGAGCAGCAGGGCGAGGACAGCGACCGCGCCCAGGGCGGCGGCGAGGGCCCACAGGAGGTCGGCTCCGGCGGCGATGCCGGGGGCGGCTGCGCCGATGCCGTAGCCGATTCCGGCGACCGCCGTGCCGAGTCCGATGCCGCCGACCGCGAGGCCGAGTGCCCATTGCGGCACGGCGGTTCGTGCCGGGGCAGCGGATCGGGTGGGCGTGATCTCGTACGGGACCGGGACGGTGTGGGCGAGCGCCGTCGGGCCGCCGCCGGCGGGGACGGTGAGGTACGCGGGGGTCACTGTGCCGTCGGCGGTGGTGATGGTCACCACCGCGGTGGTGGTGCCGGCGACATATCGCGAATCCGGCGGGGCGGTTTCGGGGTGGGCTGGCAGCATGAATCGGCTCCTGGCGTGTGCGGGCGGGCGGGGACGGGTGCTGTCGGTTCTCCGCCGCGCCCGCGCGGTGGGCGCGGGCGGGACGGGCAGCCGGCAGGGGGTCAGTCGGCGTCGGGGGCGGCGGGTGGGTGGTTGTCGATGTGTTGGACGACGATCGACCGCAGCGTCAGGCCGCGGAGGGCGAGGACGGATGCGGCGGTCCAGGCGAGGACGGCGATCGCGGCGGCGACGGCTCGGCCGGGGTCCTCGGTGCCTGCCCACACCATCGCGACGGTGGCTGCGCCCCAGGCGGTCCAGGTCAGGCGGGCACCGGTCGAGCCGAGGGCGGCGACGATCAGGGCGATCAGGCCGGTCCATGCCCACAGTCGGAACGTCGTGCCGCCGTCGAGGGGCAGGGACTGGGTGTGGGCGTCGAGGTAGCGGCGGACCGGGTCGGTGACGGTCAGCAGGACGCCGTCGGGAACCGTTCCCGCCGTGAGGTGGTCGCGGCTCCAGTGGACCAGGCCCGTCGCGAGGTGGAACAGCCCCCACAGGAGCAGGATGCCGACGGCGGCAACGGCCGCGGACCCGAGGGCGGTGAGGGTGGCGCGGATCCATCCGGCCATGCCGTTCCAGCCGAGGCGGGGCGCGTGTTCGAGGTCGGAGACGAGCGGGCCGAATCGGCCGCGTCGCCACCACGGCGGGGTGTCGGGTGCGGTGTCGGGAGTCTCGTGGGTCATGTCGAAAGTCCTTCGCGTTCGGGCGTGGGTTCGGGTGTGCCGTGCCGGTCGGCGCGGCGGGAACGGGTGTGCCGCGGGCTCGGCTTCCGGGCAGCGGCGGGTGGGTCAGTCGTCGAGGCTCGCGATGGCCGCGAGGGCCTCCCGGGCGGAGGTGATCGGCTTCCGCGGGGGCCTGCTCCCGCCTCCGCCGCCGGGGCCGCGGGGACTTGCGTTGTCGCGCCCGCCCCGGCTCTGCCCGTTCTTGGTCTTCCTGCGGGGGCGGTGGTCGTCCCGACCTTCGTCGTCCCCGGGGTCGTCGTCCTCGAGGTCTTCGTCGGGCGCGTTCCAGTCGCCCCACAGGCCGCGTTCGTCGAGTCCGGTGATCTCGTGGGCGGTGAGGCGGTTGATCGTGTCGGGGAAGAGGTCGGCGAGGTCGGTCTCGAAGTCGGCGAGGAGCGTCTTGACCAGCACGGGGCGGCCGTTGTCGAGGACGATGACGGCCACACCGCCGGTGCCGACGCCGTTCTCGGGGTCGGCCTCGCCGGAGATCGCCCGGTCGATGGCGCTGCCCTCGGAGGCCGCGTACCGGGCGGGGATCAGCGGCACGTCGTGGGCGTCGGTCATGGTGCCCTCGACCGCCTTGCGCGTCGCCCCCGGCGAGCCGCAGTTGAAGACGATCGGCCGACTGTTCTGGCGGAGGTTGTCCTTCATCGCCGTGGAGAACCCGTCGTCCACGAACGGGGATTGACCCGCCACGCACAGGCCGATGCCGTACTTGAGGCCGGTGACCGTCAGGTCGTCGCCCAGCGTCTGGATCTCCGCGCCGTACAGCGGGTCCTTGGTCGCGGTCATGTACTCGTCGCAGTACACGTTCAGCATCGGGTACGGGCAGCGCGGGTCGCCGGGCTTGAAGTCGTGCGGGCGCCCGTCGTGCGCCCACGGCATCTCCGCGCGGATCTCGCACAACGCCTTCGCCGCCCGCAGGCTGCGCACCATCCACAGGGGATTCGCGCCCTGGCGGTCGACGTGCCGGCCGAGGACGCCGATCTTCCCGTCCGGGCGGACCGTGGACAACCACACCACGCCGCCCGCGAGGGACTGGGCGGCCGCGGTGAGCGCGAAGTACTGGGTCTTGCCCGACCGCGAGACGCCCAGCACGAGGGCGTGGCAGGCGGCGTCCTTGTCGGCCTGCCACACCATGCTGCGCACGGGCTGTCCGGTGATGGTGTAGCCGCAGACGAACATGCCCTTCGCATCGGGGGTGAGCAACTCGCGGGTGGCGCGGAAGGTCCGGCTCAGCGGGGGTTCGTCGAAGACGCTGAGGAGGAACCGGTGTCCCTCGACCAGCAGGAAAACGCGGGCGTCGTCGTAGGGCACGCCCAGGCCGCGACAGACCTTGTCGGGGTCCACACGCGGATCGTCGGCGGCGTCCTCCATCTCGGCCCGGTAGAAGGTGACGCGCCGTCTGCGGTCGCGGGTGATGTCGACCAGACGCGAGCCGGGGGCGCCGCCGCCCGGGCGGGCGATCCGGTCGATCCACTTCTCCTCGTCGGTGGGTTCGGAGCGGCGCCTGGTCCCGGCGTCGGGAATGACATGGACCTCGAGCCACCCGGGCCCGCCCTGCCGGCCCTCCTGCCGGGGGACGGTGTTCAGGCGGACGTCGCTCTCGTCGACGCCGAACGCGGCTGCGGCATCGGCCTCGCTCACGCCCCTGATGGGGCGGCCGAGTTCGTCCGCGCGCAGGAGCACCGTCATGTCGTGCGGCATGCCGTCGTGCGGGACCGCGCGGACGACGTGGCAGCGGCCGGGGCTCCCGGCGCGTTCCCACATCGCCGCCGCGCCGCGGGTGAGCGGGTCCTTCCCGCCGCCTGCGTGCGCGGCGGGGGAGGGGGCGGGGCGGGGCCGTGGCCCGGGGGTGTGGTCGAGGGCGGGTCGGTGTCGGCGGCGGGTGGTGCGCGAGAGCGGCAGGATCGCGCAGCCGGTCACGGCCCAGGCGGCGGCGAGGAGCGCGTCCCAGCCCCAGCCGGGGGTGACGATCGCGGTCAGGTCGACGGCCAGGCCGGTCACGAGCGGCGACCAGCGGACCATCTTGCGGCCGACGCCCTCATGGCCGGTGGTCGCGCGGAGCGTGGCGAGGGTTCCGGTGGCGCCCGCGAGGATGAGAACGCTGTTGGGGACACCGTCGGGGGCGATGTTGGGGGCCGCGGCCAGAGTCGGCGCGGCCAGGGCGTAGGTGAGACGTTCGACGGCGACGCTGCGGGACACCGGGGATCTCCTGACGGGGCGGGGCGGGTACGGGAAGGGGCGGCCCCGCCGTCTCGGGCGGGGCCGCCCCTTGGTGTGGGTGCGCGGTGGGGTTGTGGTGGTTGGGGGTTCAGCGGTCGAAGAACCCCGGTTTGGGGGTGCGTTCGCGGCGGCCGGAGCGGATGGTGTCGAGGTCCTGGTAGAGCTTGCGGTGGGTGTCCTTGGCGTTGTGGGCGACGGAGACGACGTCCTGTGCGGCGACGTTGAGGAGCCGTACGCGGGCGGTGACCGCGTGGAGGGCGTTGGCGACCTCGCCGGTCTTGTACACGAACCTGCGGTCGAGTTCCGCGCGTTCGATCGCGCCGGCCAGGTCGTTGGTGCGGGCGGCGTTGCGCTTCATGCGTTTGCGCAGATCCTCGAGTTCGGTCGACAGGTCGTCCACCGACGCCGCCAGGTGGGCCAGTCGGGCCTGGACGGCGCGGTAGCGGTTGTCGTCGTCGGCCGGCGCGGGAGCGCGTTCACGGGTGGGGCGGGGCGCCGGGGCGGCGGGGGCGGGTCGGGGTTCGGGCAGGTTGCTCATCCGCGGGGTTCTCCTCCGAGTGCGGGCCGGGTGGGGGTGGTGGGTCAGTCGTGGTGGGCGGCGGCGGAGGTGTGGCGCAGGCCGGCGTCCTCCTTGGCGTTCATGTCCTGGCCGTAGACCCGGCCGACGTCGCGGGCGGCGTCGGCGGCGGTCTCGTACGCGGCCTCGCAGTCGTCCGCGCAACGGTCGGCCTGGAGCCGCAGGCGGTCGGCGGCGTCGGCGAGTTCGGAGACGGCGGAGGTGACGCGGGTGTCGATGTTGTGGTCGTGGATCAGGTCGGCCGACATCGCCCGGCATGCCTTCGAGACCCGCTTCAGGGCGTCGGCGAGTTCGTGTGCGCGTTCCTGGTCGGCCTTGGCGTCCAGGGCGATGTCGGCCATGTCCATCAGGTAGCTGTCGAAGGTGACGTCGGTGCGGTGTCGGGCGGCGAGTCCGCCCTGGGCCGAGGCGTTCGCCGGTGACCTGCTGCTCACGGTGTCCTCCTTGCTGTGGTCGAAGGCGACGGGCGCGGACGCGGGGGAGTGGTCGCCCTCGTCGGGGGGCGGGGGGCGGGTGGTGCCCGGGCGTTCGGTGTGCGGTTCGGGCGCGGCCGCCAGGGCCCGGGGCGCGACGGCCGCCCGTGGCCCGGGTGTTCCGGGTTCGTGCGGGGGGCGACGTTCCTCGTCGACGACTTCCGCGTCCCAGAACACCGTGGGCTCGGCCTCCGACGGGGGCGGGCCCTGGTCCCGGCGGAGGCGGTCCTCGGCGAGGTTCCGCAGGAAGTCGAGGAAACTCGCGATCCGCTCGCGTGTCCTGCGGTCCCCGGCCTTGTCGTTCCCGTCCCTGTCCCGCCGGTCTCGGTCCGTGTCCGACCGGTCTCGGTCCTGGTCTCCGTCGTCCTGCGGCTCGCGATCCTCCGAGTCCGAGTCCGAGTCCGGTTCGGGCTCCGGATCGTCCCTGGTTCGGGAAGTGTCCCGGGCGACGATGTCGTCGAGCAGGCGCATCGCCTCCCGGAACGTGGCTTGCGGGTCCTTGCAGGTCTTGAGGATGCGTTCGGCCTCGTCGTCGTCCTCGCGTCTGATCGCCCAGGCAACGCGTCGCACGGTGTCCGGGTCGACGTGGGGATTGCCGTCCCCACGGCCCTTGGAGCCCTTCTGAGAGCCCTTCGAGCCCTGGGTCGAGTCCTTGGATCCGGAAGTCTTCTCCCGGCCGCCGAAGGGCCCTTCGGAGGCTTTTCCACCGCTTCCCTTGACGGCGGACCCCCCGCCGGAGGAACCGGACTTGCCACCACCACCCGAGTCGCCGCCCGGGGACTTCCCGCCGGACTTTCCCGTGCCGGACGATCCGCCCGAGTCCTTGCCGCCACCCGAGCCTTTACCGGCACTCGAACCCTTGCCGCCGGAGCTCTTGCCGCCGCCGGGTGACGTGCCGCCCGAGCCCTTGCCGGACGACCCGCCGCCCGAACCCTTCGCGCCGGCCGCGGTGCCGGCACCGCGGCCGGACCCCGAGCCGGCCGGGGGGCGGCCTGTGCCCTTCGACCCGCCGGAGCCCGGGGCGCCGCCCGAACCGGAACCGGATCGGCGGCCGGAACCGCCCCCGGGACCCCCGGAGTTGTTGCGGGCCCCGGACGATCCCGAGCCGCCGGATCCCCGGCCGCCGGACGGTTTGAAGGAGCCCTTGCCCCCGCCGCCGGATCCGCCGCCGTTGCCGCGCGAGCCGCCGGTGTCCGCCTTGCCTCGGGCGGCGGCGCGGTCGCCCCGGCCCTTCACCCGGGCCTGGCGGAGTTTGCCGTTCGCCTCGATCATGCCGACGTCGCGGTCGGTCCGCGCCTGCATCAGCGCGACCTTCCGCGCCAATTCGGCCTGCCGGAATTCCTGTTCCTCCGCGAAACGCGCCTGGCCTTTCACGACGCGCAATTCGAGCCAGTCACCGATCCTGTCGGCGAAGGAACGACGGTGAACATATTCGCCGTCGATATCTTCGCCCGGGTTCTCTTCGGATTCCGCGTTCTCGACGTCGGGAATTCCCTCGGATCGCAGCGCCGCCGCCGGATCCGGAACGGGAATGGGCGGGAATTCACGTCCCGATTCCTGGTCTTGGAGGGGTTCGGGGTCGGGGTCCGTCGGGGGGACCGCGTCGGGGTAGGTGGGGATGGGCGGCGGCACGTACGAGGCGTCGCCACGTTCGGGGAACGGCAGCACCCGCGCATCCCCACCGGGGCGGGTGCCGTCGTCCCGGTCGTCGTCGGACACGAAAAATCTCCTCCCGGGAGGGGCTTGACACAGAGTCATCTCCGCGTGCACGCGTGCACGGCACGTGTGCACGCTTTTCGCGCGCGAGGCCCCCACGGCAATCTCGTGGGGGCCTCGCGGTCGCGGTCAGTAACGCGGGGGGTTGCGGTCGACGACCGCCTCGGCGTACTTCAACAGGTCGTCCCAGATCCGCCGATCGCCCGCCGCGCGCCGTTGCATCGCGGCGAGGAAGAGGCGGTTGACGAGGGCGTACGCGGCCCAGGCGTCGCAACGGCCGGCCTTGACGTCCTTGGCGATCGCCGAGCGGGTCAGGCGGAGCCAGAATTCCATCGCGCCCTGCTCGCCGCGAGATGCGCGGGCTTTTTCTTCCTCTTGCGTGAGCCAGTCGCGGCGTTTCTCCGACCGGATTTCCACGCTGGTGCGGGGCCGCGTCATGCCGACTTGCCCCGGCCGCGCCGGAGATCGTACACCGACGTGGGAACACCATACCCCGGACGGCCGCCCGGAATATCGTCCTCGCCGTTCTCTTCGACGCGGGGCGCGGATCGCAGGGCCGGATTCCTTTTGCGTTCCCTCGCCAATTCCCTTTCCCTGCGGCGGCGGGGCAGCGCCTCCATCTCCTCGGCGTGCGCGCGGCGCTTGTGGACGCTCTTCTCCAGGCCGTCGGTCAAGCCATGGACGTGCTTGAGGACCTCGCGCAGGGCGCTCTCGACCGGCCGCGCCCGCAGCCGGGCCTGATACCAGCGGTCGCCCTCCACGTGCGCGCCGCGGCAGTGCACCCGGGTCTCGCGTTGCAGGCGCTCCAGGCTCGCGCCGATGCCCAGCAGCGTCCGCTGCACGTCCGCCATGTAGCGGGCGAACGCCTCCGGGTCCTGCGCCACCCGGCGCAGCATCGCCGCCCTCTGCTCGGACGCCGCCTGGGCATCCCGGTCGTCGGTGTTCATCAGGGTGTTCCTTCGCTGTTCGGGGGAGTGGGATCTCGGGTTCGGCGCACGGCGCCTTCGCCGAGCCCCGGGACGCGACACGCGCGCACCGGGACCAGCGAAGCCGTCTGCGGAGGTATTAGGGCCTGTTCTGAGTTCGGATCACGATCGGGTCATTCCGGCCTCGGCGTCCGGGGGAATGCGGTAGACCGGACGGCATGACCCGGGGTGATCTGTCGGATGGCGAATGGGAGTTGGTCGAGCCGCACCTGCCACTGGGGGTGTCCGGACCG
>NZ_JBIRUB010000031.1:0-80194 GCF_044334985.1 Embleya sp. NPDC020630 | reverse complement strand
CCCGCGGAGCGGGTCCCTCAGCCGCTGCGCGGCTGACGAGCGACGCTCGGCGCGTTGCGCCGAGCAAGTGCAAGGCGCCCGCGTTGCGGGCGCCAGGGTGCCGCGTTGCGGCACCCGCAGGCGGCGCGTTGCGCCGCCTGGAAGGTCCCCCGCTGCGCGGGGGACAGGGCCCGCGTTGCGGGCCCGCTGGCAGCGAAGTAGGCGGTTGTGTGGGGTTGTTCGCTTCGGTCTTCCCATGCGGGGAGCCGGCCCGGAACCAATCTGACACACCATCAGAAATACCTGACGACCCGTCAGGGATCGTGTCTCGAACACTCTGCCGAACCCATCCCCGAACCACCATCATGGCATACTCGTACGCCTTGACGCCACTCCGGAGCTTAGACAACACTGTCCATACAGATCCCAGAAAAACGAGACCCCCGCCGGCGCCGGACCGGGGCCCGGGGCCGGCTCGCATCGGACCCGTGACACCCGCCCACCCCGACCTCCACACACCATCTGACCAGCATGAACCCCGGCCGCCGACGAGCACCGGGAAGCAGCCGGCCGAGGCCCGGCACCGCACCCCCGGAGCACGCTCGACACCACGCCCCGCACCTCTCACCGCACCCGACGATCGACACACCCGGTCGCACTGTGAATCCGGGCCTCGAATCCAGAAACCACGGAGGAAATCGCGTGGAACTCATACCGAAATCACGGAACTTCCACTCGACATTACGGATGACGACGGGACCCACGGAATGACGACGACGCTTTTCCCTCATCAGCGCGAGGCCGTTCAAAACGTCACGCGCGAATTCGCTTCCCCTCCGGCCGATATGGCGGCGCTGCGCGCGGGTGACGGACCGTGGGCCGGCTTGCGGACGCAGGTCGTGGCCGCGACGGGTACCGGCAAAACGAGGATCGCGGCGGCCTGCGCGGCTCATCTCGCGCCCCACGGTCGGGTGTTGGTCCTGGTGCCCACCCTGGACCTGCTGACGCAGACGGTGGCCGCGTGGCGGGCCGCGGGGCGTACCGGGCCGATGATCGCCGTCTGCTCTCTCCGGGGCGATCCGGCGCTGGACGCGGCGGGGGTCCGGTGCACCACCAGCGCACCCCAGTACGCCCTCTGGTCGGGCCGTACGCGGCATCTCACGGTGTTCGGGACCTACGCCTCCCTCCGGGTGCTGCTGAGGGCGCAGAAGGGCCCCTACGGCCTCGAACCGCCGGCTGCAATGGACCTCGTGGTCGTGGACGAGGCCCACAGAACCTCCGGAGCGCTCGGGAAGAGCTGGGCTGCGGTGCACGACAACCGGCGCTTGCCGGCGGCGCGGCGCCTGTACATGACCGCCACGCCCCGGATCTGGGAACCCCCGCCCGGCAGCGCCTACGCCGCGCTGGCCGAGGACCCACCCGTACCCGAACTCGACCCCATGGACCCCGACCCCGAACTCGACGAGTGGGACGGGTGGCAGGACGACGACCTCGAACTCGCCGACGAACTCGAGGAAGACGAACACAGCGAGCGAACGGCGTACCAGCCCCTGCCCGTCGGCTACGCCGCATCCATGGACGACGAGAGGTTGTTCGGCAGGGTTTCCTACTCACTACCCCTCTCGGCGGCAGTGTCCGCCGGCCTGGTGGCGCCTTTTCGGATCGTGGTGGCGGAGGTGACCGACCCGGAGGTCCAGGCCGCCGCCGCGGCGAGCGGGAGCCGGCTCAACCGGCTCTCGACGCGGCCGGCGGATGTGGAGGCTTACCGGGGGGCGCGGTTGGCCGCGCTGCAAACCGGACTGCTGAAACTGGCGTGGGAACACGACCTGCGCCGGATCCTGACGTTCCATCACCGCACGATCGAGGCCGAGGCGTTCGCCGTCGGCCTGCCCAAGGCCTTCAAGAGGCTGCGCAAGGGCGCGGCGGCCTCGGCGTATCCGGGCAACATCGCGGCCGACTGGATCTCCGGGGAGCACGACCCGCAGCATCGGCGGCGGGTGTTGGGACGGTTCGGGGCCGGCGCCGACGCGGACGGCGTGGCCGTGACCAGGGCGTTCGTCAGCAATTGCCGGGTGTTGGGGGAGGGTGTCGACGTCCCGGAAATCGACTCCATCGCCATCCTGGACCCCAAAGGATCCATCGTAGAAATTGTTCAGGCCGTGGGCAGGTGCATCAGACCGTCGGCCGCCGGCACCAAGCTCGCGAGCATCATCATCCCCATCTTCCTGGAGCGCGGGGAGACGCCGGACGACATGCTCGTCTCCCCCAGCTGGCGCCCGCTCCAACGGGTCCTTCAGGCGTTGCGTGCCCACGACGCGTCCATCTGCGACGTCCTGGCCGTACCCCAGGTCAACGGAGAGGCCCAAGGCGACCGCATCGAGGAGCCGGCCGCCGAGGACACCGACGCCGAGGACGGGACGCTGGGCGAGGGGGAACGCCCGGAGTGGCGGCCGATCCTGCGTTACTCGGCGCTGCGCGACCCGGCGCAGATCTCGCAATTCGTGGAATTGCGCGTGGTCGACCCGCAATCCCGCAACTGGCTGCGCGGATACGTCGCCGCCGAACGCTACCAACGAGCCCATGGGAACCTCGTCGTTCCCATTGATGCTGTTGACATCGATCACCACGGAATCAAATTCCCGCTGGGGCGCTGGATTTCGGAAATGCGCGCCGAGTACGCCAGGAATCATTTGGAGCGTGGGCAGATTCAACGGCTGGAATCGCTCGGGATGGTGTGGTCGGTGCACGATCAGGCGTGGGAGGACGGGCTGGCCATAGCGCGTGAATACGCCCGCCGGCACGGCACGTTGGCGGCGCCGGCCGATGCCGTGGTCGACGGCTACCCGATCGGGACGTGGCTCGCGAACCGCCGCGCCCAGGACCGACGCGGCGAACTCGCCGCCGAGCGTGCCGCGGCGCTGGACGCCCTGGTCGACGGCGAACCGTGGCACCCGCCGCACTGGCCGGTGGCGTGGCAGCGGCACCTGACCCACGCGACCGACTACCTGCGCGAGCAGGCCGAGCGGGGCGGCGGGGCCCGGCTGGACGACGTGGGCTTGGACGTCACCCACCGGGGGACGTCGATCGGGCGGTGGGTGGCTCGGCAGCGGTCCGGGTGGGACGGGCTGAACGAGCCGCAGCGCGAACAGCTGCGCGCGCTCGGACTCACCCCGCCCGCGACGGCCGACACTGCCGAGGCCGAGGCCGAGGCGGCGGCGGCAGTGGCGGTGGCGGTGCCGGACGGGCCTCGGCCCAAGCGCACGCGCGAGCAGGCGTGGGCGATCGCGGTGGCCGCGGCGGCGGCGTACCGGGCCCGGGTGGGGCACCTGGAAGTCCCGCGCGGGCATGTGGAGTCGGTGACCGCGTTCGACGGGTGGCCGGAGGACGTACGGTTGGGGGTGTGGGTGACCACGACCAGGAGCAGGCGGGCGAAGCTCTCGGCCGAGCGGATCGCCGAGTTGGACGCGTTGGGCATGCGCTGGACATGAGCCGGGTGTGAGATCCGGAGTGGGGTTCGGGGTGTGATCGTGTCGTCTGGTTCGGGCGAACCGGCCGCGTCCGGGGGCGGGTTGCCGGCAGGGTGGGTGGGGTGTCCTTCGCGGGGTCCTCACATTCGCCTCGTGGCGTGGTGTGCGGGCTGTGCCCCACGACACGGACACCCGAACGGCCACGACCACGCGTGCGTGGTCGTGGCCGCGACCGTTCCCCGCGTGGAGCCGCCATCGAGGCAGTCGTGCGCCACGTCGAGGGCGGACGAGCCACCCCACGAACCCGGTACCGCTTGTGGGACGCGGTGGTGTCACGAGCGGGTCACCGTCGCCGCGAGTGGACTCCGCGGCGGAGGCGAGGGTCGGACGATGGGGGGATGACGGCCAAGACGTGGGCGTGGGTGGGCGGCACGATGGCGGGCGCGGCGGTGGTCGGGCTGGCGGTGTATCTCGCGGTGGTGGGGCTGGACGAGGCGGACAAGTGGGCGAGCGTGCTCGGGCTGTTCGTGGCATTGGCCGGGCTGGCGGTGTCGGTGATCGGAGTGTGGCGCGAACGCGCCTCGGCGGGTGGGCAGTCGGTGACCCACAGCGTGATCGGCGGCGGCATCGCGCAGGTGTCTGGGACCGGCGGCAACGTGCGGATCACCCGCCGCGGCACCGGACCCGTCGCCCCGCCACCGACTCCGCCGGGGGCGCCGCCTGCGGGTGCTCCGCCGGTGGACGACGGGCAGTGGGTGCACGGCAGTACGGTCTCCGGCCCGGTCGACCAGGTACAGGGCACCGGTGGGGACGTCGACATCGACGAGGGCCCGTGAGCGGCCCGGGGCGCCGGTTCGGATGGCGGCTCCACCGCGACACCCCGCCTGCCCTCGAGCCCGGAAAGCGTGCGGCCGGGGCCGATGTCCCGGCGCGGGTTGCGGGGGTGCGGGCGGGTCAGTGGGTGACGGGTTCGGTGGTGTACGGGCCGGTGACCCAGGTCTCCGACGTCACCGGAGACGTACACGTCACCACGCACCCGAGCGCGGAGCGGGCGCTGTACCGGATTGACGCATTCCCGACGGAGCGCACGGCGCCGACGGTGGCGCAGGCACGGGCGCAACCGGCGCGATTGCTGCAGGCCCGCTACGCGCTGGTGGACTTCACCGGTCGTCGGGACGAGTTGGCGCGGTTGGCCGCGTGGCGCGACGACCGCGCCGCAGGGGTGTCCGTGCTGTTGGTGCACGGGCCGGGCGGACAGGGCAAGACACGCCTGGCCGCCCGCTTCGCCGCCGACACCCGTGCCGCCAGCGGGGGTTGGGAGGTGTTGCAGGCGAGGCACGCCACCGACCCCACCCCCGCAGACGCGCACGCCTCCTCGAGCGCCGGAGGCCTCGGGCGCGGGTCGGACCCGGCTGGGGAAGCAGAGCCGGCTGTGGGGGTGTTGCTGGTGGTCAACTACGCGGAGCGGTGGCCGGTGACCGACCTGCTGACGTTGCTCGCGCATGCCGGCGGGCAGGGGTGTCGGGTGCGGGTGTTGCTGGTGGCGCGTCCGGCGGGGTTGTGGTGGCAGACATTGGCGCATCGCCTGGACCGCCTCGACGTGGACACCGACGTCCTGCCGCTTCCGGCGCTCACCGACGATCCGAACACCGGTCCCGACGCACTGTTCACTGCGGCCCGCGATCGGTTCGCCGCCGCCCTGGACGTCCCCGACCCCCACTGGGCCACCGCACCCGCCGCGCTGGACGACCCGCGGCGGTTCGGGCAGGTGCTGGCCGTGCACATGGCCGCGCTGGCCGCCGTCGACGCCCACCGCACCGGCACGGCGACGAACCTTGACGCGCCGGGGCGGATCTCCGGCTACCTCCTGGACCGCGAACGCGACCACTGGCAGACCCTCCACACCAACGGACGCGTCACCGTCCCCGCCGACACCCTTGCCCGCGCCACCTACACCGCCGCCCTGACCGGTGTGGTTCCTCACGACACCGGACACGCGGCGCTCGTCGCGATTGGCGCCTGCGCGGGCGACACCGTTGACCGCGCCCTGACCGACCACGCCGTCGCCTACCCGCCCACCGACACCCACGCCGGGGCCGTCCTGGAACCGCTGTACCCCGACCGCCTCGCCGAGGACTTCCTCGCCCTGTCCACCCCCGGCCACCACCTCGCCCACGCCACCCCTGACCCCTGGACCACCACCGCACCCACACGCCTGCTCCACCACACACCCGGCCTGCACACGGGCACCACGGCGTGGGCCGCCGGTCGGGCCCGCAGCGCTCTCACCGTCCTGATCGCCGCCGCGACCCGATGGCCCCACCTCGTCACCATCCAACTCACGCCCCTCCTCACCGCCAACCCCACCCTCGCCCTCCACGCGGGCGGCGCCGCTCTCGCAGCTCTCGCGGCTCTGGACGGGCTACCCGTGGAGGTCTTGGAGGCCGTCGACGCCCACCTGCCCAAGGATCGGCGCATCGACCTCGACCTCGGTATCGCCGCCCTCACCGCGCGCCTCACCCCTCACCGTCTCGCCGCCACCACGGACCCCGCCAACCACGCACACCTCCACACCTCCCTGGCCATCCGCTACGCGAACGCCGGACTCCACCACCAGGCCCTCACCGCCGACCAACACGCACTCGTCATCTGGCGCCGCTTGGCGAAGGGCGATTCGGCCACGTACGAACCGAACCTCGCCAGCTCGTTGAACAACCTGTCGAACCGCCTCCGTGCGGTGGGTCGCCGGACCGAGGGCTTGGCCGCAATCGAGGAAACCGTCGAGGTCTATCGCCGCTTGGCCGCAGCCAACCCCGCCGCCTATGACTCAGGCCTCGCCATGTCGTTGAACAACCTGTCGATCCATCTCGGGGAGATGGGTCGGCGGGACGAGGGCCTGGCCGCGGTCGAAGAAGCCGTCGAGGTCTATCGCCGCCTGGCCGCAGCCAACCCCGCCGCCTATGACCCAGGCCTCGCCATGTCGTTGAACAACCTGTCGAACCGACTCGGGAAGATGGGTCGCCGAACCGAGGGCCTGACCGCGATCGAGGAAACCGTCGCCATCCGACGCCATCTGGCAGCGGCCAACCCCGCCGCGTACGAACCGGACCTCGCCGGCTCGTTGAAC
This sequence comes from Embleya sp. NPDC020630, assembly GCF_044334985.1. Lineage (NCBI taxonomy): Bacteria > Bacillati > Actinomycetota > Actinomycetes > Kitasatosporales > Streptomycetaceae > Embleya > Embleya sp. NPDC020630. Next base: position 73,621 of record NZ_JBIRUB010000031.1, on the reverse strand, counting down.
AACCTGTCGGTACATCTCAGGGAAGTGGGTCGCCGGACTGAGGGCTTGGCCGCAATCAAAGAAGCCGTCGAGGTCTATCGCCGCCTGGCCGCAGCCAACCCCGCCGCACACGAACCAGACCTCGGCCTGTCATTGAACAACCTGTCGGTTTACTTCGGTGAGCTGGGTCGCCGGACCGAGGGCTTGGCCGCGATCGAGGAAACCGTCGCCATCCGACGCCACCTGGCGGCGGGCAATCCCACCGCGCACGAACCGAGCCTCGCCACTTCGTTGAACAACCTGTCGAACCGACTCGGTGCGATGGGCCAGCAGGACGAGGGCTTGGCCGCAATCGAAGAAGCCGTCGCCATCCAACGCCGCCTGGCAGCGGCCAACCCCGCCGCCCACGAACCGGACCTCGCCAGTTCGTTGAACAACCTGGCGGGTCGGCTCGGGGAAGTGGGTCGGTGGGCCGAGGGCTTGGCCGCGATCGAAGAAACCGTCACCATCCGACGCCACCTGGCAGCGGGCAACCCCGCCGCCTACGAACCGGACCTCGCCATCTCATTGAACAACCTGGCAGTCGACTACGGGGACGTGGACCGCCCGGACGAAGGCCTGACCGCGATCGAGGAAGCCACCCGGATCCTCCATCGCCTGGCCTCGGAGACACCCGCAGTGTTCGCCGAGCGTCTGCGGACCGCACAGGCGACTCGAGCGGACCTGCTCGACGGGATCGGTCGTTCCGAGGAAGCCCGGGAAATCCGCCGACGGCTCGGCAACGAACCCCCGGCGACTGACAACGTCCGCCTCCGGTAGAGATACGGCGCCCCCGACCGCCTCTACACCGGGCGCGGCGCGGCGTTGGACGCGTTGGTGGAGGGTGAGGCGTGGCATCCGCCGCATTGGCCGGTGGCGTGGCAGCGGCACCTGACGTACGCGGCCGAGTACCTGCGCGAGCGGGCCGGGCGGGGTACGGGTGGCCGGTTGGACGACGTGGGCCTGGACATCGTTCACCGCGGGACGTCGATCGGGCGGTGGGTGGCTCGGCAGCGGTCCGGGTGGGACGGGCTGAACGAGCCGCAGCGCGAGCAGTTGGTGGCGCTCGGGTTGACCCCGCCCGCGGCGGTCGACGCGGTGGCCGAGGCGGCGGCGGTGCCGGTGCCGGACGGGCTCGGCCCAAGCGCACACGCGAGCAGGCGTGGACGATCGCGGTGAGCGCGGCGGCGGCCTACCGGAACCGGGTCGGGCACCTGGAGGTGCCGCGCGCCCATGTGGAGACGGTGACCGCGTTCGACGGATGGCCCGAGGACGTCAGGCTGGGGGTATGGATCACCACCACCAGGTCGCGGCGGGCGAAACTCTCCGCCGAACGCATCGCCGAACTGGACGCGCTCGGCATGCGCTGGGGGTGAACGTGAACAGCCCCGGGCCGTGTGTGGTTCGGGGCTGTTGTGTGTGGTCGCGTCGTGGGGCACGGCCCGTACGGGACACCGAGGCGGATAAGGAACCACGGAGCGGAGCGACAACGCCGGAAGCTGTACCGACGAACGGGACACCCGTAATACCGATCTGTACGAAACCGACCCGCTCATCCATCAAAAACGCAGCACCGATTCGGCATCCGATGACAGCGACCAATGCTCGGATGAAGTCACCCCACCGGCCCCGGACACCCCCACACCCGACTGACACAACCATGCCGAAAACCCACCGACACACCCCCACCGATCATCAACCCGCCGCATTGGCCGGTGGCGTGGCAGCGGCACCTGACCCACACGGCCGAGTACCTGCGCGAGCAGGCCGAGAGAGGCGCGGGGGCGCAGTTGGACGACGTGGGCCTGGACGTCGTCCACCGGGGGACGGGGATCGGGCGGTGGGTGGCCCGGCAGCGGTCCGGGTGGGACGGGCTGAACGAGCCGCAGCGCGAGCAGCTGCTCGCGCTCGGACTCACCCCGCCCGCGACGGCCGACACTGCGGAGGCCGAGGCGGCGGCGGCAGTGGCGGTGGCGGTGCCGGACGGGCCTCGGCCCAAGCGCACGCGCGAGCAGGCGTGGGCGATCGCGGTGGCCGCGGCGGCGGCGTACCGGAACCGGGTCGGGCACCTCGAAGTCCCGCGCGCCCACGTCGAGACGGTGACCGCGTTCGACGGATGGCCCGAGGACGTCAGGTTGGGAGTGTGGATCACCACCACCAGGAGCAGGCGGGCGAAACTCTCCGCCGAACGCATCGCGGCGCTGGACGCGTTGGGCATGCGCTGGACATGAGCGGGGGGTCGGGTATGTGGGGTTCGAGGCGTCGATCGGTGACCGGTCGACGCCTCGGGCGAGTCCGGGCACGAGCCCCGCCGGGCCGACTCCGCGGTCCGTCGGCCGGCTCTCGAACATCGGCCCCGGTGTGAGGTGCCCTGTCGGGTTTGCCCGGCAGTACCGGGGCAGGGCCGGGCCGAGGTCGCGAACACCGAACCGCGCCGCCGCGGCGCACCACCCGATCCCCCGCCCGAACACAAGGAATCCGTAGGGATTCCCGCGATACATCCGGCAATCCAGCCGAACCACGGAACCACAGGGTCACCACACCCAAGTCCCCGGGGCGGAACCGGACACCCCGCGATCCGGGCAGGTCGAACGACACCAGGGGAAAACACGGATCCGTCCAGCCGAACCCCGGGGACCACAGCGCAGGCCCACAAAGAAACCCGAGAACTCACAGTGAACGAACCGTCACCAGTGGCCGCACCGAGGATGTCCCTCCGCAGGCACGTCGGTCCTGAGGGGAGTTTGCCGCTCTTGGTCGTCGCTCAGGCCGGCGACCGCGCCAGCGGGACGGCGAGAAGCAGCGTTTGCAACACTACGAAAGCTCGCCGCGCAGCGTTTGCTTCACTCTGGGCGAAGCAAATGCTGCGGTGTCTTGTTACGATCGTTGTATGGATCGCGATGATGCGCTGCGAGTATTGGGCGAGGTCGCCGCCGATCAGTGGGGGCTGGTCACGACCCGTCAGGCGGAAGCCGCCGGTGTCTCCCGTGTGAACCTGGCGCGCCTCGCCGACATCGACCTGGTGGAGAGCGTCAGCCGTGGCGTCTATCGGGTGTCCGGAAGCGCGTCCACGTCCCACCTGGAGATCAAGGTCGCGTGGCTTCGTCTGGATCCCGGTGTCCCAGCGTGGCGGCGCGCGGTCGGTGACGGGCTGTCCGGTGTCGTCTCCCACGCCTCGGCCTGTGAGCTCCACGATCTCGGGGACATCCCGGCGGACGAGGTCCACATCTCGGTTCCCCGTCGCCGCACGACCCGGGAGCTTGCGGTGCGTCTACATCTGCTCGCCCACGAACCCGGCGACGTCACCGTCGTGGACGGCCTTCCCGTCACGACCGTCGACCGCACGATCTGCGACCTACTCGCCACCCGCGCCGACGCCGGCCATGTCGGCCGCGTCTTGGTCGACGCGGATCGGCGAGGCCTGACCGACACGCGCGTCCTCGCCGACCGCGTGCAGCCGTTCGCACGCGCTTACGGCCTGCGCAACGCGGACGGCGGCGAGTTGCTGGAGCACCTGGCCGAGCAAACCGGCTCCCTACTGCGCGATCAGCAGCTCACCACCGCAGGTGAACGCGCCATCGAGTCCGAGCGGCATCTCCGGCTCGACCCGACCGAGACGTACAGGAACCTTGCCCTCGTCAACGCCGGGTGGCGCAACGCGATGCGCGAGATCGCAGGGCCGCTCGAGGAAATACACGAGGCGATGGCACCGATCGCCGAGTTGGCCGAGATGCTGAGCAAGCTCGTGCTCCCCGGTGTCGCCTACCAGAAAGCAATGCAGCAGGCGCAGGTTCCCTATATCCGATATTGGGAGGCCCTTCGTGAGATCGGGGCCCCGTCCGTAGAGCTCCAGCGCGCCATCGCCGAAGCCACCCGGCCGACCATCCCCACCTCGGACGCCGTGCGAAAGGCCCTGCGCGCCGGACCCGTGCGTCCGACCACGCCTTTGTCGAAGTCTTTGAACGACGCCATCACGGCGGCCGTCGAAGGGCGCCTCGACGATGCGGGCGACGACGAAGACACGTCCGAGCCTTCCGAAACTGCGGACACGGAACGGTAATTCGGTCCGCAACGACGCCCGTGCTGCGTAGGGTCGGTCCTTCCACCTACTCGTGGGAGCACGCGATCAAGACCTACGACAGCCCCCGGGCGTTCCGTGATGCCCTTACGCAGCGGGCCAAGCAAATCGCCCCGCGTGGCAACCCCAGCCCCGTTCTGCGCGGGTTCTACTTTCAGCGGCTGCTCGCGCGCCTGTTCCAGGCCGATCCCGACGGTTGGCTGCTCAAAGGCGGCCAGGCCCTGCTGGTGCGCTTTCCCGCCGACGCTCGCCTGAGCAAGGACATCGACCTCCAACGCGTCACCACCGCGGCCGCGGCAGGCCGGGAGGAAGCCCACGCGGCCCTCCTGAAGGCCGCCGCCGTCGACCTGGGCGACTTCCTGTCCTACGTACCGGGCAAGACCAGCGACCACGGTGCCGAAACGGAGGGGATCGACCAGACGTTCACCGTCTACCTCGGCACGACCAGGGTGGACACCGTGCACGTCGACCTCGTCATCCGCCGCAACATCACCGCCGTCCCCGAAACCGTCCCGCTCGAACCCCGACCGCTCCTGGACTGGCCCCTCGACTGGCCCATGATCAAGCTCTATCCACTCGTGGACCACGTCGCCGACAAGATCTGCGCCATCCACGAATGGCGAGGGACGAAACCACCGAGCCGTTTCCGCGACCTGGCCGACGTCCTCCTCATCGGCCAGCGCGAGACCCTGGACGCCGCCGCGTGCCACCACGCGCTCCACACCGAGGCCGCGTTGCGTCGGGCATGCGGATGGCCCGAGCTGAGGCTGCCGGAAACCTTCGAACTGCCCCACGCCTCCTGGGTCTCGGGTTACCGCACGGCAGTCGCGGACGTACCCGGCCTCGACAGCTGCGCCACCTGGGACGCGGCTTTCCCCCAAGCGAGCGCATTCATCACACCCCTGCTCGGCCCCGCCTTCACCGGCACCTGGGACCCACGTCTACGGGTGTGGACAACCTCCTGACCGCGCAACACAGCCGTGGCGGGAACAGGCACAGGTCTCCACCCGGACGGCCGGCCCTCGCACCGATCCGCCGCCGACCCTGGAGGCGTCGTAGACGATGCCAACCCCAACAGTCCCCGACATCTCCATCGTTGGCGCGCGTTCGCGCAAGACGTGGCGGTCAACGTCGTCGCGCACCTCTTGGTCGTCGCCGCTGTCGCCCTGATCGCCGCATTGCTCGCTCCGTAACGCCGCAGCGGCCGAACGGCGAGCTCGGTCAGGGCCCCGCCGTGTTCGTCCTGAACGCGGGAGATCTTCTCCAACAGGTCGGTACGCGACTGCTCCACGCGCTGCCGCTGCCGAGCCGCCCGAGCCTCCGTGCGATCCAGGACATCCCGTGTCTCGACCAGACGCTCCAACGCGGCAACCCGCCGCTCGAGCTGCGCGTCGAAGGCGCTCTCGTAGATCGGGGCCTAGTCGTCGTCGGACACGCGGTTCATCCCTCTCGAGGTGGTCCGCCCAGTGTGCACCGCAGGATCACTCGGACACCGAGCCGGCGCCTCGTGGTTCCCATCGGAACCAAAGCGGCGGTGTCGCGATGTACCCGCGCGGTTCCTCGAATGTCCACACGGTTGGACGGGCCGCGCGGAAAGTGTCCCACGTGGGACACTTTCGGGCTCGACGCAAGCCCGTGGGCCGGTCTTGGGCGTCCGGCGTCACGCCCCGCGTGCCGCGTCACCTGCGGCCCGGCTCGACGAGGACGGCGACATCTGGCCCCCACGAAGGTCCACGTTTCGCATCCGGTCGACCACCTCTCGTGACAGGCTCCGAGAATCCGGGGATCGCGCGAAGGGGAGGGATCGTGAACGTGCTGGCGATCTACAAGGCACGTCAGGCTCACAAGAAACGACTGATCAAAGCGGCCGGGGTCACCACGGTCGACTTGGTGTGTACTGACGACACCTGGGACTTCATCCATCGGATCTGCACCCGCGAATACGGCACGGCGATGTTCAAGGACGGGGCTGCGGTTCGCCGGGAGGACGGGTTGGCCGAGATCTCGTTCTCGGGCCCCAGCCTTGTCAAGCTTCTGATCCGAACCGAGTGGATCCGACGAGCCCACGTTTCCTCGAGCCCGGACTGGGCGCTGGCCACGCGCATATACGACGCCGCCGCCGAGGTCGTGGACCGTATCGACCTGACCACCGACAAGGGCGAACAGCTTCCGCCGATCGTCATCGATGCCCGGGTAAACGGGAACTGACCATCTACGGCATGCGCGTGCCCGGCGGCCTCAAAACGGCCACCGGGCACGCGTTATCGGGGGTCCCCTTTTTTTGTCCCCGATCGTGCTGTCGTGTGGGGGACGCCCGGGGCCAGGGCGCGGTCCGGGGGAAGGGGTTGGGTGATGCGGCGCATGCGCGGGTCGTCGGTCGACCCGGCCGCCGAGGAGAACCCGAACCGCGCCCTGGTCTCCACGATCACGGCGCCCGCGGCGGCTGCGCGCTGCTCGGGCCCGCCAGCGCACCTGCGGCTGCCACAGGCGGCGGACCTCCGCATCGATCCGGGCGGCGACGACCGGTGGCGGGTGCTTGCGGTCGCCCTTCAGGTAGCGCTCGATCGTGCGTTGGCTGACGCCGAGGACGGCGGCGACGTTGTGGGTGCGGCCCTGGTTCTTGCTCATCAGGAACCGCACGCGGGCCTTCGTCGACTTCGGGGGCTTACGTGTGAGGACATGCTGCGCGGCCTGGTCCAGGCCGTCACCGATCTTGCCCACCGGTTGCTCCGTTCGTTGCGGTGTCGGAGCTCGATGTCGTTCGAGGGGTCGAGTACTTGTTCATCTGTGGGAGCTCACGCCGGTGGGTCCTGCCGCCAGGTTCCCGAGTGGAGGTCGGGCTTGCGTGGGCCGGTGATCGTGGCCGCAGGCATGGTGGAGTCGATCGGGTCGGGAATGTTGGGTACGGGGTGCAGTGTCTCGAGGTTGGACAGCGGTGACAGGGCTGCCTCCAGGGTTGGGTAGACGGGCAGGTACGGCGTGACGCAGGTGAGGATCATGACGCGTCCGACGCGGGCCAGGCTGAGGTCGGACGTCCCGGAGACGACGCGCAGGATCGCGCCGCGTTGGCGGAGGATCTTGAGCGCGTACAGCAGGGTGCTCAGGACGGCGGTGTCCATGAAGGTCACGGCGGACAGGTCGACGATGATCTGGGGGCGTTGTTCGTCGGTGAGGACGCGGTCGAAGCCCGGGCGCAGTCTGCGGGTGGCGTGGACGTCCCATTCGCCGTGGAGGCGGACGATCTGCCATGGGTCGTGGGGGGTGAGTTCGCAGCGCACGCCTTCGCGTTCGTGGACGATTCCCAGGGGCATGTCGATCGCCGGTGTGCGTCGGACGTCCGCGGCGGTGATGGATGTTTCGGTGGGCGTGGTGGGCAGGCGGCCCTCGCGGGCGAGGGTCCAGCGGTTCTGGCACTCGGCCTGGAGGGCGGTGTCGCCGCCGCAGGCGCGTACGAGGGCGCGGGCGCGGTCGAGGGCGAGCAGGCGTTTGCCGGTGAGGCCGTCGCCGAGGGTGCTCTTGGGTACATGGACACCGAACTTGCGCATGCGGACGCAGAGTTCCATGAGGGAGGGTTGTCCGGCGCGCAGTCGTATCTGGGCGAGCCAGTTGGCGAACGCGCGGCGGGGCAGGGGGATTTCGACGATGGCCAGCGGTGCGTCGGCCCGGCCGGTTCGTCGGTTGCGGACGGTCACGGGTTCCCCGTTTCGCCTGGTGGTGTGCGGTGTTGGGCCGTCGCCGGTGGTGGCCTTCCAAGGTAGTGGCGTCCACCGACAGCGTTGCGTGCCGCGGACGTCGGCCGCAGTCGTCTGTCGTCGTCCGCAGGCGTCCGCGTTCGGCCGGGATCGTCCGCGAGGGTGGCGGGAGGGTGTGGCGGTCGTCTTCGATGGTGGCGTTGCAGCACGATCCGGACGGCGTCGTGGCCGCGTCGCCGGTGATCCCGTGAACGCGCGAGCCCTCGCCGGCATGCCGGCGAGGGCTCAGACGTGTTCCGGTCGGATGCGCGGGCTACCACCCCCGACGCGCCGATCGGAGTGCTGAGCCGAGCCCGGGCGAACGAGGTCAACGTCAGCGTGAACACGATAACGCGAAACGCGACCGAAAACTCCCCAGGATTAGGGAATCGCTCCCGGAGTCGTCGAGAATACCCAGGTCACGGAGCATTTCGGCGGTCTTGGTAGTCACTCGGACGGCGGCGTAGGCTAACGTGCGCACATCACCCCGCGGAATGCCCGCCTCCTACCAGGGCGTCCGGCGTTCCCGGGGACATGAACGAGCCCGGGCGAACGAGAAAGAAGGAACGCCAGGAAATGTCCGAAAGTTTCTCGACGCTTTTCTGCGTCGTATTGATCGTTTTCGTGTTGGCGGCGGTGATCGCCTACGCGGTACGGCGGATGAGTACCGCGGCGCCGGCCCGGCTGGCGGGGGTGATCGCGGCCATCACCGCGTTCGCCGGGGTGGTGCCGGCGGTGATCTACGCGGCGCTGAGTGTGTCGCCGGCGTCGACCAGGCCGGTGGCACCCGCAGCCGCCAGCGTCCCCGCCACCGTATCCGCCGCGACCCCGACAAGCCCGAGCCCCACCGCGAGGGGGATAACGGAACCCGGCCCCGCCGCCGTCGACCGCCTCCCGTGAGGAACGGGACGTTGGTGCCCAGGCCTCGACGGACACCCGAACCCGACGAACCACCCGCGGTCCCCTCCCCGAGCTACGCCCGGCGCTCCTACCCGGCGCACAGCTTTCTCGGGCTGCTCGACATCGCGCACCGCGAGGCGCTGTTGCGCAGGGCGTCGGTGTCACGGGTGAACAAGAGCGACGCGAAGAATCTCTACTACGAGAAATCCGTGCTCGTGGTCCTGTCCGGCATCCTCCGGGAGATCCCCTATTCGGGCGACTCCACGAACACGCGTTTGCGTATGACGGGCGACATCGTCGAATCGTCGACCGTATTCGATCCACTCGGCGGGAACGCGATGGTCCACGGCGTGCAATCCACCGCCGTCATCGCGATCCCCCGTCCCGTGTTCACGACATTCCTCGCGACCCGTCCCGACGCCATGACCGCGTTGGCGAAATCCATGGCCCAACGCGAGAAACTCGACCTCTACCTCGACGTCCACGTCCGCCACGGCACCACGCCCGTGCGCATCGCCCGCTATCTGTGTTTCCTCGCCGACTTCCTCGGCGAGGAGACCGGCACGGCCGTCCATCCCGGCATCCGCATCTCCGGCTTCTCGCAGAGCGACATCGCCGAGGGCATCGGCGCCTCCCGGGCCTCGGTGGAGAACTTCTTCCGCGAGCAGCGCACCGCCGGGCGGGTGATAACCGCCTACCGCGTCATCGACATCGTCGACCCCGCCGCGCTTCGGGCGGGGGTGGGCAACATGCCCCCGTGGCAGCCCTGACCGAACCCCGACCACGACGGCCGGTGGCCCGCCCGATTCCGGGCGGGCCACCGGCCGTCGGGTGTCGCGCGACCAGCTCGCTCGCGGTGAGCGACCGGGTCGTCGGCCGCCCCGGTGCTCCACCACGGCCTCGGATCGGCTCAGGCCGGTGTTTCCTCCCGGCCGGCGAGTGGCGATCGGGAAGGCGGAACGACCGTTCCCCGCACGACCGTCGGCGTCGGCGCGTGCGCCGTCTCCTGGACGGGCTCGGTGTCGGCGTCGAGCGCGGACAGCGGCGACAGCGCGACCTCCAGGGTCGGGTAGACGGGCAGGATCTGGTTCAGGCCGGTCACGATCATCACCTTGCCCATCCGGGTGAGGTTGCCCTCGCTCATCCCCGAGACCAGACGCAGGACCGCGCCGCGCAGGCGCATGGTCTGCAGGACGTAGACGAGGCCGCCGAGGAGACTGCTGTCCATGAAGGTGACGTCGGACAGGTCGATCACCACGTGGGGGTGGTGGGTGTCGGCGACGACACTCTCGAGGTGGGGCCGGACGGCGGGCATGACCAGGCCGTCCCAGTCGCCGCTGAAGCGAACGACCTGCCAGGCGCCGTGCTGGACGATGCTGCAGCTGACGCCGGCGCGGCGGTGGTGCGCGCCGAGGGGGATGTCGATGGGTTCGGCGTCGCGCAGGCCGATGTCGGGTCCGCCCTCGGCGGGGGTGCGGGTGATCTGGCCGGCCTTGGCGTTCGTCCACCGGTTGCGGCATTCCGCGAGCAGTCCCTGGCCGCCGCCACAGGCGCGGACGACGGCGATGGCGCGTTCTCTGGAGAGCAAACGACGGCCGGTGAGGCCGTCGCCCAGGGTGCTCTTGGGGATGTCCACGCCCGCGCGCTTGCAGCGGCGACGGATCTCGTCGTAGGACGGGTCGCCGCCGTGTAGACGCACCAGGCAGAGCCAGTTCGCGAAGTCCTTCACGGGATCGGGATCGTCGCCGCAGGCGGGCGGGAGTTCGTCCACGACGGTCGGGACCGGTTCGTCGTGCTCACGAGCGCTCATCTCGATCTCCCCCATGGATCCCCCGGTTGATCCGCGGTCCCCGGCCGGCCGTGGGCTCGATGTGGCGTCGCCCGCGTCCGCCCCCGCCGTCCGCGCCCGTCCGCGATCGTCCGGACGGGTGGTGCCTGCGGCGTCGTCGACGCCGAACATGTGGCGACCGTACCCGCGTTTCGCCCCGCCAGCTCCTGATATCGCAGGGTCCGCGGAGCGCTCGGGTGTCCTGCGGCGTGTTCCTGGACCTACGAACGCATCGAATCATCACCACCGAGCCTCGGCCCGTCGCCGACGCCTGTACCGCCCCGGGGACACCGGATCCGGATGGTGAACGCTCGGAACGGGCGCAGTAGCCCCTGGACGATCGTGGCCCCTGGGCCTGCCGTTCGGCCGCGGATCACGCGTGACGGCCGACCACCCATTCCTTCGGGTCCCCGCCGGGACGGCCGGTGGCGAGGTCCTGGAATCCGGCGAGGCGGTTGCGCACGGAGTCGGCCACGTAGTCCTCGACCGACGCGGCAAGTCCGAGTCCGATCAACTCCCTTACGCGCTCCACCGCTTCCGGCGAAAGCTGCACGCGGACCTCGGCACCGGGAGTCGTATCGATACTCATCCGACGGACGCTACCGCCGCCCTCCGACATCGGGCTTGGACAGCGGCGGGCCGCTCTCCCGGCCCTCGATACCCCCAAGCATCACCTCCCGGATCCTGCCGATCGACCCGACCGAACGTGGGCACGCCGAGACGCAAGCCTGAACCGGCGACACGACCCGGGATGAACGAGGTCCTGCGGGACGGCACGACCCACCACGGGGGAGCGCGGGCGATACGAAACGGCGGCCGCCCCGGGCGCGGGTACTCGTTGACCGCGCTGCCGCCGCGAACACCAATGGCCTGGCCGCGTCCGCGTCGCTCGCCCTCCTGCAGGAGCCGCACGGCAACGCCGTCCAACGCTTGGCGCACCTCGGTCCTGGTCGTCGCGGACTGGGACCGCCCATTCCGCGCACGCTCTACCGCTGTGGCGAGAGCCGGACGCGGACCTCGGCACCGGAGGTCGCGTTGTTACTCGTCGGCGGCCGTCGCGCGCGTCAATCCAATGATCATTTCAATCTCGAATCGCATCGGAATTGGATTATGGAATATAAAATCCCCAATTGACACACTTTACAACGGGCGTGGCCGATATCGCATCCAATATATTCGGGTCACGATTTATTCCGTTGACTCTTCACATCCACTTGAATACGCTCCGCAGACCGACATGGCGCCATGGGGGGCGCCTGACCTGGGGGGGAAATGAGCAGGAATATCAAGCGCCTCGCGGCGGCCGTCGTAGCATTCGCGGCTTTGGCGACAATACCTTATTCCGCTTCTGCCGACACACCCACTGAGCTGTCCGCCGCCGTGTTGGCGGGCATGTCTCCCGAGGAGCAGGGCCGTGTCCTCGAGCCTCTGCGTGTGGTCGCCGACGGGGTGGTCACAGTGGGACGCGACCTGCGCGCGGACATCTACACCTCGGCGGAGATGAGCGCGGACTACAAGGCCCTCAACGTATACCTCACCGACACGTCGCAAGCCGACGCGTTCATCGCACAGGTCCACAAGAAATACCCGAACGCCGACACGAAGCTCATCGTCGTGAAGCAAGGGAAGAACTCCGAGGCCTCGATGGTCCGTGAGGCGTCGCTTCTCCTCGACGACAAGACACTGCCGTTCGAGGTGTATTCGGCGAGCTTCGCGGGCGACGGCGGGAGCATCACTCTCTCCGTAAACGATCCCGGAAACGCGAATAGTTACCTGGTGTCGGCGAAGGGGCGCAATCGAACGGCCGCCCCCACGCTCGACGTCCGCGTCGAGAAAGGGGCTGCGGCCAAGCCGCTGACCCGAGAGAACGACTTCGCCCCGTTCTACGCCGGAGGTGCCCTCGGCGTCGGATCCAGCCCGGAACGTTCCTTCTGCACGAGTGGGATACCGACCATCAGTACCTGGGACAATCGGCAGTGGCTGGTCACCGCCGGACACTGCTACGACGTGGGCGCGCAGGTGTACACGCACGGCGGAAACTACGTCGGCCAGGTCAGGGCGAAGGACCCCAACGTCGACGCGGCCTTCATCGAGGCCGAGACCAGCGACTACACCTGGGACGGCTACGACACGAACGGTTACATGCGCGGCCTCAACGGCGCCCGCTCCACCGTGGCCGGGGACTACGTGTGCAACCTGGGCTACAACACCAAGGTCATGTGCAACATCCGGGTCGCCGGCTCCAACATCTGGCCGGTGAACGGCACGAACATCGTGGGTTCGGTCGGCGGCCAGTGGGACGACTACTACGCCGCGACAGGCGGTGACAGCGGAGGACCGATCATCACCATCAACGACACGAACACCCGCCAGATCAACGGAACCGTCAGCACAGGATTCCGCTGCGACAACGTGGCCTGCAAAAGCGTGGGATGGCCCAGCGCCGTCGCCATCATGAACGCCTTCTCCGTTCGTCTCCACCACCGCTGACACGATTTTCGTCCGGTGCGACCGCCATCGTCGTCGCACCGGACGAAAGTCCGTCTCACGGCAGCGCGTCGAGCCGGGCCGTCGAAATCAGCAACGGATTGGACGCGTCGATCGCACGGCCGCCGGGCCGGTTTCCGTCGGTCGTGGGCGGTGTCATCACGAGCGCCACCGTGTACTTTCCCGGCTCCGCCCACACCTGCTGCCAGGTCACCGCGCCGCACAACCACGCCGGGGTCGGCTGCCGAATGGTCCGACTCCAGGCAGGCCAATCCGGGCTTCGGAGCATACGCCCGGGCGGCAGGGCACCGGCCTCGACGGGACCGCCGACCACGATCCCGTCCCGCAACACCACCACGACGGGATACACCTCGGTGGCGTTCAATCCGTTCGGCGAGGGTGATTCCAGGTCGGCCTCCACCTTCGGCGGGCCGTCCGGTGCGGTGCGTTCGATCCTCAACGGCGACAGACCGAACCCCTCGAACTGCTCCGTCGTGGGGTATCCGAGCGGCCGACCACAGGTGAACGGGCCCGGTTCCTGCGTGCCCCACGCAGGCGCGTCGGGCGGAGTCGGCGCGGCGGCCGAGGTCGACCGATCCGCCGAGTCCGCCCCGCGCACGATCGCGGCGACCACCCCCACACCGCACACGGCCACCGCCGTCGCGGCTGCGGCCGTGCGCAACCGGCGGCGGCGCCGGCGTCGATCGGCTTCCCTCGTCAAGGTCTCCCGGGGCATCTCGCGGAGCGGCCTCGCCTCGTGGGAGAGCGTGTCCAGGGCGTGGCGGATGTCATCTCGGCTCGAGTTCATGGTCTTCCTCCTCGGTGTTCGTCGTGTCCTCGCTCGTCGACATCCGCCGCAGCGCCGCGCGCGCGGCGCTCATCTGGCTCTTGACCGATCCCTGCCCGCATCCCAGGACGTTCGCGATCTCCGCGATCGGAAGATCCTCGAGGTAGTACAGGACCAGGCAGGCCCGCTGCCCCGGCGGCAATCGCGAGAGCAACTCCCGGGTCCACAACCGTGCGGATACCCGCGACTCGGGTCCCTCTTCGTCGAACGACGCCTGTCGCGTACGGAGCATGGGCCGTAGCCGGGCCCACCTTCCTGCCCTGCGGGACTCGTCGATGACCAGGTTGACGATCACCCGCCGGACGTACGCCTCCAACTCCGCCACCTCGCGCGGGTGCCGCCGCGCGAGGGTACGCACCAGGGCCTCCTGCACGAGGTCATCGGCCCGGTCGTCGTCGCCACACAGCAGGAAGGCGTACCGCTTCAACGCCTGCCCACGCGCCGCCACCAGGGAATGCACCACCTCCCCGTCAACACCCATCTGCCCTCCCCCACCCCGACACCCGACCTGTCGTCACCGTCACACCCCTAAAGAACGAACAACCCTCGAGGCGGGTTGGCCGCGTCGGCGAGACGATTCCTGGCCTTCCCACCTCGACGAGACCGGGACCGAGACCACGACCGTCGCTCGCAGCGAGCCGGCAATTCCCGGAGCCTCGAACCACGTTCCCACCGGCAGAGCGCTGAACATCCCGACCGACCCGATCGAGCGCGGGTACGTAAAGCGCGGGCCTGAACCGGCGGCGCACGACCCGGGTGCGAACGGTGGTCCCGCCCAACGGCACGAACCGCTAGGGGGGATCGGGGGGGCGGCGGAACGCCCCCCCGATGGCGCGCCCCGCGTGCCATGGCGCCGGCAGGCGATACGAAACGGCGGCCGCCGCAGGCGTTGGCAGGTATCGGTCGCAGTGGCCGGCGACCGTGAACCATGCCGTCGACTGGTGCTGTTGAGTCCGTGAGGGACGGATTCGTGGGTCGGAAAACGGGCCGACGTCAGGCGGGGGTCGGGTTTTTCAGAGGCGCATCGGCGGATTAGGGATCCGCGAACTCCTCGGCGGTGAACAACGGCCCCAGCTCGTCCCGGACCCGGTCGCCAGGAACGCGGCCCGGGCCACCCGAACCGTCTCCGCCACCCCCATACGACAACGTCGGCTCCCACGACCACAATCAGGTCGTGGGAGCCGACGTCACACCCAGGCCCGAATCAACCAGCAGCGTCCGGTTCCCCGGTCGGGCCCGCCTTGGTTCTCACGCCCGTGTCGGCCTCGATGCCTGGTTCGGATCCTTTGTCAACCCACGGTCGAAGGCGGGTCAATCCCGGAAGTCGGTTTCTGTGGATCGGCCTTGGTCTCGATCAAGCCGGCCAGGTGCCACTTCTTCTCGTGTCCGAACCAGTGCGCCCGCTCGTCAATCCTGATCGGTGCCGCCGTGGTTCCGTTGGTGGCCGTGATGCGGATGTCGTAGATGTCTGCGGAGATGCCCTTGCTCTCGCATTCGAACGAGGCGTCGCGCCATTGCTGCCGGCCGTACTTCTCGATTCGTAACGCGGCATCCTGCTTGCTATTTGGGTCGCCGAGATGTTTGGCCAGTTCCGGCGCATTGCCCTCGTTCAGCAGGCTAACATACCGGGCCATGTACTTCTGCAACGCACCCACATCGGGCGGGGCGGCATAGACTCCCGATGCCTCGGGGCCTCCGGAATTCCGATTTCCGCAGCCCAGAAGAACAGCTGCCAGGAACAGTCCGAGGAGTAATATCGGAATCTTTCGCGTATGCGAGACCGTCACGTGCGCACTCAATGTTCCCCCTGGCTCAGGTCCGATGGGCCCACCAGTCCGCCCCCGGGTTCCCGCTGATCACCTGGCCCAGAGGGATCCACGAAGCATCGTTCGTGTGGGAAGCGATCAACGGATATCCGTTGTAGTCGAAGGCGTGGACCATCATCGTATGGTCCATGACGTTGTCCGGGGTGTTCCAGTCTGCTTGGAGGACGTCTCCGAGGAGCATGTCCCACACGTTCCCGAGTTCGGTCACCCGGTTGTCCACGGCGAACCAGTAGAACGCCTCGGCATTGATCCAGGAGGCGGATTGGTTGGTCCACGTGTACCACCAACTGGTGTTCCCGTGCGGATCGTTCGGATCGTAAGCATCCTCCCAGCCGCCCGCGCGCAGGGCTTGGCTGATGAAGTTGGTGCAGTCCTGTGACCACGATCGGTAGTCCGGGTTGTAGAAGGCTGTCGGCGCGTGGTCCGTCGCATAGCGCGCCATCGCGCCGTAGTCGTAGCCGCCCGACAGTTTCCGGATCTTGGACGATGCCACGGCTGGCCTCGTGGTGGAGGCTGCCGCCTTCTTGCGCGGATCCGACTTGTGCGGCGCCGCCGAGGACACGTCCGGCGTGCTGTCCGCCAACAGAATGAGGCCGTCATCCGCGCGGCGCTGCTGCGACTGGAGAGACCAGATTCCCGCATCCTTCGTGAAGACGAGCGAGTACACGTCGTGTGTCTTCAGTTGCGTGATGCCGGGCGCCGGCGGGTTCCGGTATGTGAGCGCGGCATTCCGGGAGACATCGAGCCGGGCCGTGGATCCGGTGTATGTCACGTCGAGGAGATCAACGTCGGCGGTCGCCTTCGTGTAGG
This sequence comes from Embleya sp. NPDC020630, assembly GCF_044334985.1. Taxonomy (NCBI): domain Bacteria; kingdom Bacillati; phylum Actinomycetota; class Actinomycetes; order Kitasatosporales; family Streptomycetaceae; genus Embleya; species Embleya sp. NPDC020630. The sequence continues at coordinate 57,096 of NZ_JBIRUB010000031.1, read as the reverse complement.
CGATGTCGTAAGAGGCCAGCTCGCTGCGTTGCCTTGCTATCGCGTTGTTCTTATTCTGTTGGTCCGCGAGAGCAGCGCCCGAAATTTGCACTTTCGGGTTCACTGGTCCGACGGTGCGAGTTTTGGGGGCGACTCCGGTGACGATCGATTGGACGCGCTCCCCTAGCAAGGTCTGCGCCGCATCCTTCAGAGCCTCGGTGTCGCTTTTGTCGCGTAACGTTTCGGCGGTTGCGTGAGAAGTGGAGATCAGTGCTCCGCCTGCGATGAGCGCACAGACGGAGAGTAGTCGAACAGGTCCTGACAGGAACATTCGGCCTCCCGAGTTTCGAACGGGCCCGTGTGGGCTCGTTTCAGCGAAACACGTCCGCCGTCCGTCGTGCAATCAATTAATGAGTTTGATCTTTCTCCCGGGTTCTATCGACCGATTTAACCCCAAGGACTCATGGTCGCGCACGTCGGTGAGTCGGGAGAGGTTCTGGAAATACGGAATCAACGATTATTGGTTCCGTTTCTTTATTCAAAAGCGCCAAACTCGCGACGAAAGGGGCGCCTTCCCTCCGCGTTCGAAGACCCGGTCTTGCCTCCGAGGACGGCAGGACTGTGCCCGCGTTGGGCCCGGATCGCGCGGTGGCGTCGCGATGGCTCGCCCAGCACTGCACCGTCCACGACAGACCCGACGCGGTGGACATCGATCCGACCGAGCTGAACTGAACTCGGCGTCTGTCTATCGGGGGATCACCGGGGCGCCTTCGGCGGCCTCATCCACGCCGATGTCCGGGACGACGTCGTTCCCGAATACTGTGAGCATCCCCGGTTCTTGTCGTACTCGCCCGCCCCGAGGACCATGCCGGTCAGTCGTCGGACCGACCGACTGGAGGCGGGACGCCGGTACGCCGGAGAGACCTCGGCCTGCTGCGACCGCGACGTCGCGGTCGGAACGCATGGGTGAGATGTGTCGGCCCTGGGTCGACACATCCCATGGGAAGTTTGCCGCCTGAGGCAAGCGACTTGCCTCAGGCGGCCATGTCCGCGGTCGACGGCCCCGGTCGTCGTCTCGCGCATCCGATGCGGGCTTCGGTCGCTCGGGTCGCCGGATGGAGTGCGGGTCGGGAAGGTGTCTACCCCTTGGGGAGGGTTATCCCCAGTTCGCGCATGGCCTCGGACGGCGGGCCGCCTTCGGAGCGTTGGGTCTTGTGTCCGGGGACCTTGGGCTCCAGGGTGCGGGGGTCGACGGCTTCCGACGGGGCTCCGGAGACGTAGGCGCCGGTCGGGGCCCGGTCGCGGTCGTGGGGGGCGAGCCAGAAGACGCGGCGGCGGTAGGTCCCGGAGGCCCGGGACGCCTTCGCGCGGGGGCCGAGGATGGCGTAGCCGACCATGCGGCCGTCGCGGTGGAACGCGGGGACACCGGCTCGGCGTGGGAGGCGGTCGAGGACCTGGCGGACGTAGTCGAGGTCGGCGGGGTCCTCGAGCCAGACGATGTCGGCCTCGTGGGCGATCTGGTCCGGCGTGATCAGCGCGCTCACGGCGTCTCCTCGGTGTCGTCGAGCAGGCCGATGCCCGGGTAGTACTTGCGTTGGTTGGACGTGGTCATCTGGCGGGGCGAGGTGAGTCCGACCGTCTCTCGGATCCTGGCCGCGAACGCGCGGGCGGAAACCGGGGAGGTGTCCTCGAAGCCGCACCAGGTGCGGTAGGCCGCGTACAGGCCGGTCTGTTCGGCGCGCACCCCGGCGGCGAGGGTGCAGCGTTCGTCGACGAAGCGGCCGATGTGGTCCTCGGTCTCGGCGTAGGCGTGGGTGGCGACGCGGACGCGGGGCGGGCCGGTGAGGTCGCGGTCGCCGGCGAGGTAGCGGCGGGCGCCCTCGACGAGCCAGGCAAGGATGCCGGGGCCTTCCTCGGAGACGAGGACCTGGGCGAGGTTGTCGACGCGGTGTTCGTCGGCGACGACGCGTTCGAACGGGACGAGGCGCATGCGGCGCCAGAACGCGAAGCCGCCGCTGGTGACTTCGGGGCGGTGGTTGCCGAGCAGCCAGAGCTTGTGGGTGGGTTCGAAGCTGAAGAAGTCCTGCCGCATGCGGCGGGCCTTGAGGCGGTCGCCGCCGGTGAGGAGTTTGAAGCGGGCCTCGTCGAAGCGGTCGCCGGGTTTGAGTTCGGAGCAGACGATGACGCGGCGGCCGTGGAGTTCGGCGAGGTCAGTGGGGTGTCCCTCGAACGGTTTGGCCATGAGGAATCCGGGTGGGGCGGCGTCGGCGTAGTCGCCGAGGAGTGTCACCAGCACGTCCAGGAGGACGCTCTTGCCGTTCTTCCCGAGGCCGTACAGGAACGGCATGATCTGCGCGCCGACATCGCCGGTGACGGAGTAGCCGAGGAGCAGGTGGAGGAAGTCGATCATCTCCGCGCCTTCGGCGTCGTCGCCGAAGGTGTCGGCGAGGAAGCGGTTCCAGCGCGGGGTGGGCATCGCGGCGGGGGCGACGGTGCAGGAGCGGGAGTGGTTGTGTTTCTCCGGGTCGGGGGCTTCGACTGCTCCGGTGTGCAGGTCGACGACGCCGCCGGGCGTGCACAGGGCGTAGGGGTCGGCATCGAGGTGCTCGGCGCGGAGCACCATGCCAGGCGCGGCCTGGGCCTGCATGAGCATGGATTTGAGGCCCGAGGTGGACAGCGATCGGCGGCGGTGTTTGCGCAGTTCGGCATCGGAGTGGACCCGGTGGGGGTCGGAGGTGGCAAGGGTCTCGGCCATGTCGCCGGCCGCCCACAGTACGGTGTCGTCCTCGTCGAGTTGCCAGCGGTGTTCGGCCCACCGGTACCAGCCCAGGCCGGGGACGTGGCGGAAGTCCGCGCCGTACAGGGCGACGAAGGCCTTCGCGTTGCCGCGGTCGGAGAGCGAGTCGGGGACCAGGCCGTGGCGGGTCGCTCCGCCCGGCCCCGGGGTCGGTACGGGGCCGGTGTCCTGGGTGGGGAACAGCGGCAGGGTCGCCTGGATCTGCGCGGCGACCGCCGCGGCGTCGAAGCGAGGTGAGGGCGGGGTACCGCTCACGGGCGGCCTCCGGGATTCAGGGGCCGGGCGCGGCCGGCGGTCATGCCGCCGCGGATGGTGGACAGGGACCGCTGGGCGTGGCCGGGGCGGGCATGTTCGGCGGCCTCCAGGAGCAGCCGTTCGGCATCGGCCGGGTCAAGGTGCCCGGCGGCGATCAGGCCGCCGGCGGTGTAGGCGGCCCGGTTGAGTTTGTCGTTGAATCCAGCGCCCGAGGGCACGAGCGCACAGTCGGCGACGTCCTGCAGGACGGTCGCCAACGCCTTGGCCGCGAGGTGTGCCCCGCCGCCCGCGGCCGCCACCGCGAGCCGGGCGCGTGGCGGTACCCGGTGGTGGCGGGTGGTGGGGTCGGGCCGGTCGGCGTGGCCGGTGCGGGCGAGTTCGGTCGCCAGCCATGCGGGCAGCGGCGCCGGGACGCGGCAGGAGCCTTCCGGGGTGTAAATGCCGACGGGGGTGCGGGTGCCGGGGGCAACGATGTAGCCGCCGACACCGCGTACGTCGACCTGCCAGGCCAGGGCGCGGGCGGTGCTCGATCCGCTGGAGCACAGCCACTTGCGGGTCGGGGTGGTGCGGTACCAGATGTGCATGCCGCCGGAGGGTGTGCGTACGCGGAGGGTGTCCTCGTCCTCCGTGGGGTCCGGGGCGCCGCGAAGCGCGGCGAGCAGGGCCAGGCTGTCGAAGCCGCTCGCGAGGCCGGTCAGGTCGACGTGGTCGCCGATGGTGATGCCCGGCAACAGGCGGTCCCGGGCGGGCAGGGGCGCGTCGTGGGCGTCGACGTCGATGACGACCAGGTCGGCCGGGCCGCACGCCACGCCCACGCCGAAACGCGATCCGCGGCCCCACCAGGCGCGGATGCGTTCCGGGTCGAGCGTCGCGGCGTGGAAGCCGTGGCACCAGCGACCGGCCGCCAGGCACGGGCACCCGAGGTGGGTGTGGCCGGGCTCGTGGCAGGCCTCGCAGTTCGCGGGCGGTGTCTTGCGTTGCGGGGCCAGTGGGTGCACCGGCCATCCGGAGCGTGCGCACCAGCGGGCCACCGCCAACGCCCCGGGCACCGCGTCCCGTTGCTGCCCCATCACACCGGCCTCCCCGATACCCGAGCCCTCGTGTCGACCGGCGACCGAGGCGTGACGACAACCGGAGCGAGGATCCGGCGGAGGGCGCCGGATGCCTCGGCGGGGTCGCCCGGACGGCGCGGTACGTGTACACCGATGGCCCTCGGTCCGGCCTCGGCCGCTCGCGCACGGTCGCTGACTGAACCTGTCGATCGGGCGTCGTCCTTTCGGTCGCTGACCGAACGGCCAGGTCACAGGGCTGTGGAGCAACAGTAGCGACCGAAGCGACTGAAGCTCCCAATTGGTTTCAGGGACGTCAGGGTAGCGGAGACCCCCACTCGGAACGGCTCGGACCGGTATTCCGCGTGTCAGCTACCCAAGACTCGCCGGACCAGCGACCGAAGAGATCGGTCGCTGACCCGACCGATACGGAAAAGGCCCAGGTCACAGCCCTGCGAACCAGGGATCAGCGACCGAAGCGACTGAACGTCGGACTCTATGACGCACACGCGCACACGCGAATGTCCTCATAATCCGGAAGTTCGGTCGCTTCGGTCGCTATCCGAAGGAACGCAACGCTGTGACCTGCGGATTCGCACAGCGACCGAAGCAACGACCGAAGGTTCCGGTCGCTCGCCGAGCGATGCCACGCACGTACCCCCACATACGGAAAACACAATTCCTCTTGTGAAGTTCGGTCGCTTCAGTCGCTCCGGCCGCTCCACCGGCTCACGGCGGCGCGTTCTCCGGCTCGTCGTCGCTCCAACGCCACGAGAAGGCGGCCGGGGCGGCGGAATACACAAACGTGTTGCCGATGTCCCGGCAACGGCCGTTGCAGCTACCGCAACACCCCACACCCGACCGAGGCTCGTCGCCGACACCGGCGGAAACGGCATCGGAGGTCCCGGGAACACCCTGTCCGAACAGCCCACCCCAGAGTCGGAACACGAGCAGGAGCCCGTACCTGGCCCACCCCCGTCGCGGCACCGACGACGCGTCATCGCACTACTCGGCCTGCTCCTGGCTACCGCGAAAAACTGCCGAGTACGGCGGAGCTCTTCCAGATCGTCGTCCTCGCCTACCGACTGGCCTGGCAAGCACGCGATGTTGTCGAGATCTACGAAGAGACCAGTAGGCCCCGGCCGTAGCCCTCTTGGTTCAAACGAGGTCGGCGGAGTTGTTGTCGTTCCAGCCGTCCTCGATCTGCATGTAACCGTGAAGGGAGTGGGAATGGCGGACCCCGGCCGCCCTGGTCGGCAATGGCCACCGCGTCGCGGCCCTTGCGGCGGGACATCGAGGCGTGGCCGACGCACAGCGAGTGTCCGGTCCAGGCGACCGCGACCCCGGCCCGGGCGCTCACGCGCTTCACCGCGCGGGTGATCGAGTCAGGGGTCATGCCAGCGGTGACGTGGCCCCATTGGTCGATGCCGACGAACGCCGAGGCCTCAGGCACGGACCAGCGGGCCGCCGCGTCGGTGGCGAGACGGGCCCGATAGGTCTCCCAGGCTCGGATTGTGGCCGCGCTCGTACTGCTCGCCCACCTGGAACAACACAAGCGCCCGCCCACCGCGCCAGCGCGATGGACACGGTGCGCCAGCTGTCGGGGATCCGGATACCTCGCGTCCCGTTGGACGAGCCTTTGCCCAGGGTCCCCAGGATTCCGCGTCCCCGGGACGCCTTCCGCGACGAACGCCGTCACGCGTCGCGGATGCGCGTGGTGGTGGATCGGTGCAGGAGCGAGGCGGCGGCGGGAACGCGGGCGTGAGGGCGGAGCCGGGCGCGCATGAGGGCGATCGCGGTGTCGGCCCGTCCGCAGCGCAGGTCCGCTTGGTCGTCCACGAGTACATTCCACGCTTCGCAGGCCTCCTCCAGGCGGCCGAGGTCGAGGAGCGTCTCGGCGAGGATTCCGGAGGAGACGGCGCGGTGGCTTCGTTCGTGGGAGGGGCGGGCCCGGTTGCTGCGGGCCATCGCGGCAGCCGCGGCCTTCAGGTCGCCCATGCCGCGGTGGGTCAGGGCAGCGGTGTGTTCGAGGGAGGCGGTGTGGAAGCCGCCGCTGGGGCCGGAGGTTTGGTCGGCGTGTTCCAGGGCGCGTTCAGTGGCGGCGAGGTTGCGCAGGGCCGCGCGGCGGTCGCGGGCGCCGCCGGTGGCGGTGGCCATCGCGGCGGTGACGAACGCGCGGTGCAGGGGTTGCGCATTGATGCCGCCTGCGGCGGTGACGGCCTGTTCGGCGAGGTGGACAGCTGCGTTGTGGTGGTGCAGTCCCCGGGCCTGGACGGACATGCCGCGCAGGACGGTGGCGTAGGCGGGTCCGTCGTCGGCGGACGCGGCGAGCCGTAGCGCGAGGATGTACAGCTTCTGCGCGGCGGGGTGTTGTTCGGAGTCCCAGAAGTACCAGCCCACGAGGTAGGCGAGGGTGGACGCGGCGCGGTGCAGGTCGCGGCGCACGCCGTCGGCGGCGTCGGCCTTCAGGTCGACGGCGACCTCGTTGGTTAGGTAGGCCAGGGCGGTGTCGCGGACCGCGCCGGAGCCGTGCATCTCGTCGACCTGGGTAAACACGCGGGTCATCGCGCGCACGGCGGCCACGTCGCCGATGCCGATGCGCGGGCCGGCCGCGCTGGCGGTGAGGGTTCCGCGTTCGGCGATCTCCCGCCAGTCGGGCAGTCCCCAGGCAGCGGCGAGGGAGTAGGCGCCGGTGGTGATCAGCGTGCGTCGTCGCATGGTGCTCCCGAGTTCGGCGAGGGCGGCGGCGGGATCGAGGGCGAGACCGATCCCGACTCCGGCGCTCAAGGGCGCCATGCCGATATCGGACACCGTCACGGGTTTACCCAATCGGCGGGTCAACGCCTCCGCCAACAGTTCGGGCACCGGGTCGCGCGGCCGAGTGCCGGCCAGCCATTGCGCCACCGAGGGCCGGGCGTAGTGCAAAGCGTGGCCCGCCTCGGCGCCGATCGTATTCACCGCGCGGGCGATCGCCTCGTACGGGCAGCCGCTCTCGGCGACCAGCGCCCGCAGTAACGCGTTGGGCGCGCGGCCCGTGTTCACCATCACGGCCACCCCCGTGGCAGACGACGTGTGACGTCGATTAACGCGCTTAACGCCCCCGGAACGCCAGAGGCATGGTCGCTCGGCGCGCTCGCGACTTCACTGTCACCAAGGGCCCCGCCCGCGGGCGGGCCACAGGAATTGGAAGAAGATAGGGGAACGAAATCATGACGCCGTTGATCCTCGGCCGCAGGGCCGCCGTCACGGGCGGCACCGGCCGGCCGCTGCCCGAGTACCGCTACGACCCGACCGTCTGCGCGAACGTGGTTGCTGACGGAACCCTGCTGGTCCGCGCCGTCGACCCGGCGCTGGTCGCCGACTACACCCAGACCCAGGAGCCCTCCGGGCTCAAGACGGATGACTGACCCTGTTCCCGGGGTTGTGGTCGTGGCCGCCGAGGACGATCTCACCGCCGACCTGGTGGTGGATCGGCTCGGCGGCCACGCCGCCGTGGTGCTGCGGCTGGACCCCGGCCGCATGCGCGAAGACTTGAGTGTCGTCGGCCGCCTCGACCGGAACCGGTGGAACACGCGTCTGTGCCAAGGGGATCGGTCCGTGGTCCTGGACGGCGGGTGCGCGGTGTACTGGCGCAAGCCCACCCGACCCGAGGCGCACCCAGGGGCCGACGAGCGGTGGCGGGCGCACGAGAACACCACCGCGCTGCTGGGGCTCCTCAAGGCGGCCCGGCTCAGGGTGTGGGTGGACGATCCGACGGTGGTCGCGGCCGTGCGGTCGAAACCGGCACAGCTCGCGGCTGCGGCCCGGGTCGGGTTCACCGTGCCGGACACGCTGCTGACGTCCGATCCGGACGCGGTGCGCACTTTCGTCGCCGCACATCGGGATCGGGTCGTGGTCAAGGCCCAGACCCAGCGGCACACCACGTTCATCCCCACCACCCGCCTGCGCGCGAGCGACAATCAGGCCGCCATCGCCGGGACCGTGCACTACCTGCAGGCCCTGGTCGAGGACCGGGCGTTCGACGCGCGGGTGACCGTGGTCGGCGACCGGGTCTTCGCGGCCGCGATCGCCCACGACGAACTCGACTGTCGGGACGCCCCCGTGGACCATCACGAGGCGATCACCGCTCCCGGGCACATTGCGCGGGCCTGCGTGGAGCACGTGCGCGATCTCGGTCTCGCGTACAGCGCGTTGGACTTCGTCGTCGACCGCCGCGGTGTGTGGCACTACCTGGAGACCAACGTGGTGGGCGAGTTCGGCGCGATCGAGACGTACACCGGCCTGCCCATCTCCGCCGCGATCGCCCGCCTTCTCGTCCACGGCCCCACCACACCACCCGAACCCGCAAGGATGTGATGCATGGACCCGCTCCTCGCCGCCGCGCTCACCGCCCTCGACGTCACCGAGACCCCGCAGCCCCTGAGCCCCCACCACACCGATGCCTGGCGCACCACCGACTGGAAGATCAAGACCGCCGTGAACCCCGGCGGCACGGCTTCGCTGCTGCACGAGGCCCGCGCCGTCGCGCTCCTGCGCGAGGCGGGCCTGACCACGATGACCGCCGCACACGGCGAGAGCGACGGCGGCGCCTGGGCCGCGTTCGGCTGGCTGCCAGGCACCACCCTGTGGCAATGGTGTCGGCCGACCCGGGACAACACCGCGCCAGCAGACTTCGCAGGGCGCCTGCGGGCCGTCGCGGCGGCCGCGTTCACTGCGCTGGAGAGCCGGCACGCGGCCGGGTGGCGCCACGGCGACATCCACCCGGACAACATCCTCATCTCCCCCGACGAAAGCCGGGTCGACCTCATCGACCACGACCTCGCGCACCACCCGCGCCTGTTGCCCCTCCCTGGCCCGTACCGGGGCGGCGGCGACCAGGCCACCGCACCCGAGATCGCCCGCCGGCTCTTGGACACCGCCCCGGACGTTGACCTGGAACTGACCGACGCCGCCGAGATCTACAGCCTCGGCGCGGCAATCCGGTGGGCCTGGACCGGTGCCACCCCGGCCACCGACCGCATGGCCGGTCCCGGTGTCGCGCCCGGCGACGTCCTGGAGGACATCGCCACCACCCGACGGCGCGTGCCCCTGACCGACGCCCGACCGTGGGTCGACGCCGAACTGGAGGCGCTGATCGACACCGCCATGACGCTCGAACCCGGCGAACGCACGGTCGCCGGTGCCCTCGCCCGCCTCTCCCCCCGGCGACCGTCCCTTCCGCGGGCTTGAGCGTCGACGGCCGGCCCCAGCCATCCGTCGCGGTGCCGGGACGGGTGGCCGGGCCTACACGGTTGCCCCGTGGAGACCGCGCACCAGCTGCGAGTGTCGATGCCGGACATCAAGCCGGTGATGTGGCGGCGGACCCATGTCCACTCGCACGCCGCTGTCCGGGCTGCACGCCGTTATCCAGGTCGCCATGGGCTGGGACAACGCCCACCTGTGGGAGTTCGGCGCCTGGTGGGAGACGTACGGGCGCAACGGCCGCGAACCCTCCGCGTACAGCGCGTCGTCCACCGAGGAGGTCTCCAACTGCCGCACTGCCACCAGCAGCGTCGCCGTCCGCCGCACCGGCTCAAGACCCGCAGCGTCGGCGCCTTCGACGCCAGCCCGTGCCGCCGCCCGGGAGATCAGGGCCCACCGCCGAGTTGCAGGTCGCGGCGTTGACCGTTCACCACGGCGATCCGCTGTCCGGGGGCCGCATGGCCGGCCAGGACGTCGACGTCCTTGTCCGCCGGTACGTAGAGCACGACCGATGCCAGCCGGTCCAGAACCGCAGGAACGGCAGTGGGATCCGGGCAGATTACCGCCCGCACCCGACCACCGATGGATACCGGCACGCCCCACGCCCACCGTGCTTGCGGCGGGTCGAACACCGCGGGCTCCCCGGTCTGCCGAGGCGCTTCCTCGGCGACCAGTTGCGCGATCCCCGCCTGATGGAGTCGGCGGCGCCGCACATCCGGTGGTGGAGGCGCCGGAGGAAGACCGCGCCGGTAGGCCGCGAGCGCCGCAGCCTGCGCGGCCTCCGCCACCTCCGTCGCCGCCACCTGTTCGGCTTCCAGCGCGGCGTACGCGGCGGTCGTCCACCGCACCACCCGGTCCTGCTCCCGCCACGCCTGGTGGACACCGCTGCGCAGGCGTAGCGGCCGGGTCGTGTCGTCGCGTATCGCGGCCGCCAAGCGCACCAGCGGCAACGGCTCCACCGGCTCCCAGTGCCCGTGTCCCGGACACGGGCCCACTGCGGCCAGGTGGCTGCACTTGTGCCGCTTCGGGCACCAGCTCGACACGAACCGGGCCAGCCCGTCGATGATCATCAAGGTGCCGTCGTCCGCCCGTTCGACGCGGATCGATGGGGCCTGGCCCAGCCACGGCAGGCTGCGGTCGCTCACCCAGCACACCCCGACGCCGTCCTCGCGCATCCGGCGGCCGCGTTCCTCGACGTCCTCGATGGTGATCGCCGCCAACTGCGCCTCCCACGCCAGCGGGCGCCCTTGCGTGGGGTGGGTGGACAAGACGTCGGCCCGCCAGCCGTGGCCGGCCACCTCCAGCGCGCACACCCATCCCGCCTCCCGGGCGGCGCCAGCGAGTTCGGCCTTGAGCAGGTGGTGGGCCAGGCTCTCGCCGTGGTGCGGGCAGTCGGGCGTGACGACGTCGTGGGCGAAGAACCGCAGTTTCTTCGGTGACCGCTTCGCGCGCACCGCCCCCGTACACCCCGGGCAGGTCAGCGGAGCCCGCGGCCGCACCCGGTGAATGTCCTCCCAGCGCGCGCCGCACCTCAGGTCCGGCAACGTCGCGTCCACCGGCCCCAGATCGGCATGCATGGACCGCCCACCTCCCTCCACACGGCAGGGCACCCGCCCGGATTCTCACCCGGCCCCTGTACGCGCCAACCCCATCGACTGGAAGAGACCGCCCCACCACCACATTCGGGCCGGCCTCGTTCCGAACCGGACCGAATGCCGCAAACCCCGGACGTACCGGGCCCGTGGCTGCAACCGTTCGGGTGCGCCTTCGAGGCGCACCCACCCCATCGAGGAGTGTGACCATGCCGAAGCCCACGGCCGAACAGGCAGCCGCCGTCGACGCGTTCAGCACCCGAGACGACCTCGTCCTGCAGGCTGGCGCCGGAACGGGTAAGACGACCACGCTCACCATGCTCGCCGCCGGCGACCGGCGGCCCGGCAAATACCTGGCGTTCAACCGCTCGATCGCGCACGCCGCCAAGCGCGTGTTCCCGCAACAGGTCGACTGCCGCACCGCGCACTCCCTGGCGTTCGCCGGGGTCGGCCACCGCTACGCCCATCGCCTCGGCGGCGCCCGTGTCCCCAGCTGGAAGATCGGCGAAAGGCTCGGCATGCGGCCGATGAGCATCGCCATGGGCACCCGCAAGGTGACCCACAAGGCGGTCTCCTACACCGCGCTGCAGACCGTCATCCGGTTCTGCCAGTCCAGCGCGGACGAGATCGGCCGCCACCACGTCCCCCACCTGCGCGGCCTCGACCCCGACTGGCACCACCACCTCGTCGACCTCGCCCTGCCGTACGCGCACAGGGCCTGGGCCGACGTCCAGAACCCCGAGAGCGACATCGTGAAGTTCGGCCACGACCACTACCTGAAGATCTGGGCCCTGCAACGCCCCCACATCCCCGGCGACTTCCTCCTCCTCGACGAGGCCCAGGACACCAACCCCGTCGTGGAGCGCGTCTTCCTCGATCAACGCCACCACGCCCAACTCGTCATGGTCGGCGACTCCGCCCAGGCCATCTACGGCTGGCGCGGCGCCCGCGACGTCATGACCGACTTCGACGGCAACCAGCTCACCCTGTCCCGGTCCTTCCGTTTCGGCCCGGCCCTGGCCACCGAAGCCAACCGCTGGCTGCGGATCGTCGACGCGCCCCTGCGGCTGACCGGAACCACCGCGCTCAACACCGAACTCGGACCGGTGGAGCGGCCCGACGCCATCCTGTGCCGGACCAACGCGGGCTCCATCCTCGAAATCATGCAACTGCTCGAACAGGGCACGCGGGTCGGTCTCGTCGGCGGCGGCGGGCCGCTCAAGTCCCTCGCCCTCGCCGCCCAGGACCTCAAGGCCGGCCGACGCACCAGCCACCACGAACTGTTCCTGTTCGAGTCCTGGGGCGAGGTCCAGGAGTACGCCGAGGAAGACCCCGGCGGCCGCGACCTCAAACCCTTCGTCGACCTCATCGACGACGTCGGCCCCGAAGCCGTCCTCGCCGCCGTCGACGCGCTCACCGACGAGAAGCGGGCCGACATCCTCGTGTCCACGGCCCACAAGGCCAAGGGCCGCGAATGGGACACCGTCCGCATCGGCGACGACTTCGCCGACTGCGAACCCGAAGACATCGAAGCCGATGACGGCCACACCTACCCCGGCTACATCCCCGACACCGAAGCCCGCCTCGCGTACGTCGCCGTCACCCGCGCCCGCCACCGACTCGACCTCGGCGGCCTGAACTGGATCAACCAACACCCCGACGGCCAACCCGACACCGGCGAAGCCAGCCCCGGCCACCAACCGCCGGACGACGCATCCCCCTGGGACTCTCTCGGACATCCGCCCGCCTGACCGACCGACGATGCGCCTGCCGGTGTCCGTAGCAGTCGTCCAGGCGTATGGCCATACGCAGGCGGTATACAGCCTGCGTATGGGTTCGAGGCTCTCGGTGGCGCAGGATCGCAACAAGCGCGGAGCAGACGCACCGCAACGATCCGGAAGGCCTTGATGGGCAGGCACCAGACCCGCCTCGGCGGTCTCAGTGGTGGACATGGGCCAGGATCCAGTCCACGGCGGCGCGGACGAGGGTGGAGACGACACCGCCCGCCACGAGATGCAGCAGACGCGGACGTTCGGAAGTACGCGGGGGCCGGGCATGCGGCATCAACGAAAGTCCCTTCGAGGAGTGGGATTGCGATACATCCAGCCTGGCCGTGGTGCGCGTGTGCCGGTCGTGCTCCGGGAGGCACGGGTACGAAACGAGGCGGGCCCGGTACGTGCATCGGCCTGCGCCCGGACGTGCGGCACACGAGACTGGGCGACATCTGGCCCGATCGGGCCCGACCCGGAGGGGGACAACCGTGGCCATCCCGATGCCCGACGAACGCGCGTTACCACTCGGAGCGCGAAGGGAGTTGGTCGAGGAGTTCCACCGGCTCTACCGCGACGCCGGCTGGCCCGGGACTCGTCGGATGGCCGAGGACATCCGACAGCACGACGCCTCACCCACGACAGTCGCACACGAGACGCTCGCCGGTCTGCTGCACGGCCGCGCCGTCCCGGACTGGCCCCGCCTGGAGAGCGCGGTGCGCCACCTGGCGTCCGTATCCATCCGGCGCCCCGACGCCGACGAACTCGTACTCAGGTTCCACGAGTTGTGGAACGCCGAACGCGACGCCGCACCGCCGCCCTCCGCCGACGAAGGCATGACCGGTGCCGAGTGGTTCGCGATCGCGATGCCGGACGATGACCTCAGCCTGTTCGGGGACATGACCGTCACGTCCATCCTGGCGGATGCCGACCTCGATCCCGACGCACCCCTGACGTTGCGGACCGCACTCGTGATGCTCGCCCACCTGGAACGCCAAAGGCACACGTCCGTGCGACGGGAAGAAGAAGGACCGGCAGGGCCGCGGTGATGCGCTCGGTTCCCCAGGAAACGCGGGACGAACCAATGTCCAAATGGCCGCAACGTCGGCCCAGCAGAATGACTCCTCCCCCGCACCTGTTCCCCAACGGTCGGGAGTGACGTCCACCGAACGAGGGCTACGGGAGACGGGTGATCGCTCCGGAGACGAACCACTGCACGAGGGTGGCGGCCGCGTGCACGGCAGCGCGGGCCTCCTCGAGGGTTTCCGGGCGGGTGGGGGTCTGCTTGCCGTGACGGGAGGTCTGGCCGTCCCCAGCAACTGCATCATCCCCGTCGGGATCGCGACCGGGTCGGTGCTCGCGGCGGCCGTGGCGGTGACGAAGGCGAACTTGTGCGGCACGTTCTTGAGTTCGCCGAACATCGTGCCGAGGGTGGCCCGCGCGTGGTTGGGCTGGACGACGGCGTGGGCGGCGCATTCCACGGCCTTGATGGCGTTGCTGTACGACGTCGACGGGTCGGGGTCGAGCCCGTAGACAGCCGTCCACGCCGCGGTGAGGTGTTCGGCGGCGGAGCCGGCGGTGCTCACGTTCGCGGCCTCGGTGACCGCCTCGCCCCGTCCGCCGTGGCCGACGTGGCGGCCGAGGCCGGGGCGGCGGCACCGTTGCCGACTCTCGATCACCCGGAGCAGCGAGAAACCGGACATTGTGAGGGGCTTTCCGGACGGGCGCGGCCGTTGCGGCAGCGGCGTGGGGGCGTGCGCGCGAGGGTGGCCCTGCTTCCCCGCGACGCCCGCCGACCGGTGCTGGCGGCGGTACTCGCGGAAGCGGTGCGCCCCGCGTCGGCGGCCCTCTCGGGGCTGCCGGTCCCTGCCGCCGGAACACGGGGATCGAAGGAGAGGACTCCGCGATGTCTTCCACGACCTTGTCCCGTCCGGCGCGTTCCCGGACGCCGCACAGGACCGCGGCCGCCCTCGTGTCCCTGGTCGTCGCGGCCGGCCTGGTAGCGGCGGCCGCGCCGGCCGCCCACGCGGCCGCGTCCACCACCTGCACCGGCACCGCCACCGTCGGCTACAGCCCCGGGCTGACGCTCACACCGCAGACGGTCACCCTGAACGAAAGCGACTCCGTCCCCTCCTGCGTGTCCACGGACCCCACCATCACCGGCGTGGTCACCGGCCCGTACTCGTACCCCCTCGCGAACGCCTCCTGCAACAACGTGCAGGTGGACCCCGGCAGCGTCCTGGTCATCCACTGGAACAACGGACGAAGCTCCACCGTCGGCGGCCTCACCTACGTGACGACCACCACCCTGGGCATCTCGCAGACCATCGGCACCGGCACCGTCTCCGCAGGCGAGTTCACCGGCGCCGCCGGGATCCTCACCTGGCTGTTCCCGCTCGTCAACCCCCTGTCGTGCCTGACACCCGGCGGCCTGACCGGCCAAAGCGGCACCATCGTCGCCGAGGTCGTCGGCTGACACGGCGAACGACGCCCGCCGCACACGACGACGAGGGACACCGGCGACAACGGCTCGCCGACGGGAGGACACGCACAACACGGCCGCGCCCTCCGCCCGGGCCGGAAGACGCGTGCCGACGTCGACACCGGCTGGCCGCCGCCCTCCCCATCGGGAGCCGACGACCCTAACGGGCGCCGACCGTTCGCGAGATCGACCGGGAACACCTCAATCGACGATGCGACCGCCCGATTCCCCGAAGGCGGGCACATCGTGGGGTGTCATGTCGTCCCGCAGGGCTGGTGACGGGTACGTACTCGGACCGTGCCGTATCCGGCGGCGGGCGAGGGCCCAGGCCCCCCGGAGGGGGTGGTGCAATGCTCCCGAGGTGTGGTCCTCGCCGTGTTCGGCGCCCGGACGTGGGCACCGTCGTGCGGGCCCGCTCCCTCGGTTCCGTCGCGATGGCGCCGGCAGCGGTTCGGGCAAACCGTGTCAGCCGGCCGCGATACGTAGCTCTTTGATCACCGCGTCGATGCCCTCCCGGGCGAGCAGGGTGGCCAGGCGGCCTCGGTAGGTCCGTATCAGCGAGAGGCCCTCGGCGCCGAAGTCGAAGATCTTCAAGGAGCCGTCCCGTGCCGAGGACAGCCGGAACTCCACGGCGCAGCGTTCGTCGGCGGATCGGGTGGTGGTGGCGGGAACCCTCCAGCCGCGGTCCCGGGGAAGCGGGTTCACGGTGCCGATGGCGGCGTCTCCGACCAGGACTTCGCCGAGAACAGCGTGAAGGCGTACGCCCGGGAGGTGACGTTGTTCGTGAGGTTTCCGGAGACGTCGCGGAACAAGAGGTCGATCCCGGAATGCGACAGCGAGGATCCGCGGGCCTGCGGCCGGGTCCGGTTGTGGTCGGGCGGCCCGGCCGCGAACGGTGGCACGAATCACCGCCCGCCGCGATCGGCGTCGCCGCGCGACGCCGATCGAGACGAGTGCCTTGATCCTGTCCGCGTCCAGGCCCGGTCGGGGGCAGGTGGCGAGGATGATCGAGACGACGGTGCAGGTGACGGTGTCGCTGTCGTTGGCCGCGTTCGCGTCGGTGGGTGCGGAGGCGGTGCGGGTGGCGGTGATGTGCCCGACGCCGAGGGGCCGATCGGCGGCTCGAACGTGGCGGTCGCGGTGGATCCGTCAGGTGGAGCTGATCTCCAGCACGATGGTCGAGGTGAGACCGGACACCGTTCCCAGGCCGAGGTTGCAGGTGAGGATGGGGGTGGCCGCGCCGATCTGGGTCTGTACGACCGTGTCGCCGGTGAACAGCCCGGCGGTGACGGTGCCGGTGATGACGGTGACGGTGGTCGCGCCGACGACGGTGGACACGCGGTTGCCGGTCACGGTGGAGGTCTGGCCGGTGTTCCAGGTGATGGTGGCCGAGATGGTTCCGCTGCCGAGCAGGTCGACGCAGGAGAAGCCGGGTGCGGTGTAGGTGAGGTTGCGTGCGCCGGAGGTCACCGCGGGGTCGGTGGACACGCAGGGACTGTAGGAGATCACGCGGGTGGTGGTGACGGTCTGGGGTGTCGAGGTGAGGGCCGGGTTGTAGGTCGCGGTTTCGCCGCCGGTGCAGGTGACGTCGAGGACGGAGGCGTGGGCCGGGGTGGCGGGCAGCAACAACACCGCGGCGGCCAGGACGAATCCGATCACGACGGCCGGGAGGGTACGGGTGCGAGACAGGGCGGACATGGTGCCTCTTTTCTCGCAGGTGGGCAGGTGGGCAGGTGGGCAGGTGGCGGGCGGCTCGGATGGGGCCGGTCGCGCGACCGGGGGCGGGCGCGAACGCGCCTCGCGACGGACGCGACGAAACCCCGATCCGCCGGACACGACGGAGACCACGCCCGGAGCCCCGGGCGCGGTGCGGCGCGATGCCGGGTTGCCCGGCGGGTGCGAGGAATTGCACGAGACCCCCCTCGTGGGGCGCCTGTTCGTCCGGCCTCGAGGCCGGAGAGAGTACGCCTCCCCCCAATTCCTGCACAATGTCCGCACCGATACGGGGCGTTTGCCACTAACCGAACCGCGCCCCGGCGCGAATGGCCTGATTCGCCAACAGCGCCGGAATCCGCCAGCCGGGCCGGCATCTCGCCCGGGACGGTCGCTCGCTCCGCAAGGATCGGGGACCACCGCCCCACGATCGGTACGCGCGCACCGGGCAGGACGGACGATCGGGTCCTCCCGACCCGACGCCTCCGGCGCGGATCCCCCTCGCGTCCTCGGGGCCCGTTCCGGAGCAGCTCGGTGCGGGCGGTCACGACGCCCCTGTCGGCGGGCGACACGGTCTCAGTGAGCTCGACGGAGCAGGACGTGGTCCACGGGCCGACCGGCGCGGTCGGCGTACCGATCGTGGGGCGCACTGCACGCGACTTCGGACCGCCCGAGGAATCACAGTCCCCTGCACATGGGCGACGAAGACCCAACCCACTCGCGCAGGCAGCTTCGGACATCAACACATAACGTTGCCCCGAGAGTCCGACTCGACCGACGCCGACGACGTCGAGCGCCACCCGTGCCCGAGGTGCGCGGTCGCGGCCGGGTCGCCGTGCCGCTCGCGCTCCGGTGCGGTCGCCGGCGCCTACCACACCGGCCGGTTCACCAAGGTCCCCCGACTGGCGAAGCTCCTGCGGGTGCCGACGCCGGCCGACCGGGGCCCGGGACGGTCGTGGCGGCCGGGCACCCCGGTCCCGCTCGCGATCGCGCCGGATACCCCGAGCGCCGACATCCGCATCGGGTACGCGCGTTGCTCGACGCTCACGCAGGAGCTCCAGTCGCGGTTGGACGCGCTCGCCGCGCACGGCGTCCAGAGGGACAAGATCTTCTCGGAGAAGATCAGCACTCGGGTGCGGGTGCGCCCGCAGTTCGAGGCCGCCCTCGCGCTCGCCCGCGAGATCAAGGCCCACGCCCCGCACTGCCGGGTGATCCTGGCGGTGTACGAGATGAAGCGGCTGGGGCGGGACGCGGCCGAACTCACAGCCCTGGCCGACCACTTGACCACGCACGGCCTGGTGCTGGAGATGCTCGCCGGACCGCTGCCCGGAATCTACGACCCCACCGGCCCCGGGCGCATCCTGTTCGGGTTCTTCGCGGCGATGGCGGAGACCGAACGCGAGAACGTCCGTGAGGCCACCCTCGAAGGACTCGACGCCGCCGCACGCAAGGGCAGGCACGACGGCCGCCCTGCGGCAATCACCGACGACATGCTGCACACCGTGCTCCGCCGCAAGGCCGCCGGCGAGAGCGTCGCAGCGATCCGCCCGGACCTGATCATCCCCACCCGCAAACGCAAGGGACAAAGCCCCAGCCTCGCCAGCGTCTACCGCGCACTCGCCGAGCACGACAAGGCCACGGCCTACCCCGAAGCCGTCGAACAGGCCCACGCCGACTTCGCCCACCGGGCCGACGACGACATCCCCCGACCCGTCCGGGCGCGCATCGCAACTCTCGACGCACCGCCGACACGCGAGGAGCTCGACCTTCGGCAACACCTGATCACACAACGAGCCGAACTGTCCGCGACCGAGGATCGACCCCACCACTGACCGGCAGTGTCAAGTGTTTTGACAGCAACGCCGGTTTTCCGTTCCGTTCCTACAACCGACCGCACCACTACGCGCTGCACTTCGTGACCACTACGTTCACGCCGCGGTGCCTGGCGCGGTCCGACCGGGTTACCTGTATCGGTAAGTCGGTAAATAGTTACCGGGGACACCGGCGGGTTCCTCACGGCCACCGACGACGAGGGAACCACGGAGTATCGACGGCTACGACGCGGCTCGCATCGAAGAGTACGCCGGGCACCTCGCCACGATGTCCCGGCAGCTCGGCGGGTACGCACGGCAGATCGTCGTGCCCTCGCAACCCGGTTCGGGCCGGTGTGTCAACGGCCTTTGAGTCCTCCCCGCTGGCGGCCAGATAATCAACGCGCTGGCGGCCGATATGCCCTCCCCAACGGCGGCCGGATAATTCCCCGCTGTTGGTGGGTGGGTCAGCGCAAGGGGATCACCCCTTGGCCGGAGGTTGCCTGGTTGAGCCGGAAGGAATCACCCTGGGTGACCACGACGTGGGCGTGATGCAGGAGTCGGTCGACGGTCGCGGTGGCGAGGGTCTTGGTCATGATCTCGTCGAAGCCGGACGGGTGGAGGTTGCTGCTGACCGCGAGCGCGCGTCGTTCGTAGGCGGCGTCGACCAGGCGGTAGAAGCCCTCGGCGGCGTCCGGACTGACGGGCAACAGGCCGATGTCGTCGACGATGATCAGGTCGGTGCGGATCAGACGGGCCATCGCGCGGGCGAGGGAATCGTCCGCCCGGTGTCGTCGGACCAGGGCGCCCAGGTCCTCGATGGTGAACCAGGCGACCGTCATGCCCGCCTCGATCGCGGCTTGCCCGAGGGCCTCGGTGAAGTGGGACTTCCCGGTCCCCGAGGGCCCGCAGATACAGAGATTCTCCTTGCGGGTGACCCATTCGAGCATCTTCAGCGAGTCCTGGGTCGGCCGCGGGATCGAGGAAGCGGTCTCGTCCCAGTCCCCGAAGGTCTTCCCGGCCGGGAACCCGGCCCGCTTTCGCCGGGTCCGCAGGTTGGCCGCGTCGCGGCCGGCGGCTTCCTCGGCGAGCAGGACCCGGACGACCTCGGCGGGGTCCCAACGTTGGGCCTTCGCCGTGGGGATGAGATCGGTCAACGCCCGCCGCATGTGCGGGAGTTTCAATCGTTTGGTGAGCTCGATGGCCTCGGACAGAGGGTTGCCATGGGCACCGGTGACGCGGATCGGGGTGGCCATCAGTTCTTGTCCTTCTCGTGGGCGAGACCGAAGTTGGACCAGGCGGAGGTGCCCGGCTGCAGGCTGTGTACTTCCGAGGCCCGGGTCGGTTCGATGCTTTCCAGACCGGATTGGTAGGTGAGGATGCGGATCAGGTCGTTCTCGGCGAACCGGCCGGCGATCGCCGCGGAGCCGAGCGCCCGGTCGACGTCGGCGGCCGAGTGAAGCTTGGCCAGCGCGACGGCCTCGGCCATCTTCGACTTGATCCGCCGGGCGCCCGCGGCTCCCGCTTCGACCAGCCAGGACGCCGCCCCCGGCCCGAGGGCCAGGAACGCGGCCTCCTCGGCCGAGTTCGCCCGCGGGGTCCGGTCGTTCTCCTTGTTCTCCCGCGGCGGGTAGTGCTCGTCGACGATCACCGGGCTGCCCGGGACGGAGCGCTTGTGGCGGGCGACCTCCGCCGGTCCCGCGTCGCCGACCGAGGTGACGATGAGTTCGTCGCCGTGGAAACGGGCCCAGACCCGGGTGTCGATCAGCTCGTGCGGGACCGAGTAGCGCACGCCCTCGACGGAGATGGTGGCGTCCCAGCAGACCCGGCGGGTGGTGCCGAACGCGACGGTGAACGGTTCCTTGGGCAACGGGTGCAGCCGGACCTGTTCCTCCACCAGCATCTCGGCGGGCGTGCGGCGGGTCTCGCGGTGGACGCGATCGTTGACGTCGTCGCAGAACTGGCGGCAGGCCGCCTCGAGTTGGCCGAAGCTCGCGTACTGGGCGAGCAGGTTCGCGTCGGTGGGCACCAGGTCGGCCTTCGCGATCCGCACGGTCGCCTCGGATCCGCCCTTGGACTCGGGGTCGGCGGGCAGGCAGGTGCGGATCGTCATGCCGTAATGCCGTCCGACCTCGACGATCTCGGGGTTGCGGATCGCGATGTTCGCGATGTGGGTGGCGGTGACGGTCTTCTCGTTGTCGGTCAGACCGTAGGTGGGAACCCCGCCGATCCGCCGCAACGTCGCGTCCAGGCAGGCCACGATCGTGGGCAGCGTCTTGTCGAACACCGGGATCACGACCCGGAACCGCGACCAGGACAACCACACGCACCACAGGGACGTTCGACGACCGCCGATCCTCGGACCCTCCCCCCAGTCCCATTGCATCCACAGTCCCGGCTCGACGATCCACGGCCGATAGACCCTGCGCTGTCCGGCTCGCAGAGCCGCCTTGGCCTCGGCGACCGCGCGGCGGGTGGTGCGTTCCCCGCCGGTGAAGCCCATCGCGGTGATCCGGCGGTGCACCACGTCGGCACGTATCCGGCCGCGCGAGTTGACCACCAACTCCTCGATCTTCCCCAGGTATTCATCGATCGGACGGGCCCGGTGGGCGCGGGCCACCGGGCGCTCCCCGGTCTCACGCATCCGGACATACCTGGCCACGGTGTGGTGGTCGCACCCGGCCAGCTCGGCCGCCGCACGGTAACTCCCCGTGAGGTCGTATGCCTCGAGGATTTCCATGATCTCCCTGCTGTTCTTCACACCGGTCAGCCTCGCCGACCGGTATATCCGTCCAGGTCCGGGGAGGTATCTGGCCATACGTGGGGAAGATCGTGGCCATCAGTGGGCCGATAAATGGCCGCCTACGGGGAGTATCCAATGACCGCTGTCACCGGTGAAAGCCGTCGGACGACGGCTCGATGTAGGTGGGAAACGACAGTGGTTGTGGGTGGTGGCGACGTGAGCGTGGCGTTGGCGACGACGTCGCAGTGGTGTCGCCGGTGTCCGGCGAACCCGCGACGGGGTTCGCCGGACACCGGTCGTGGAGCGGTTCGGTCAGGGGCAGACGGCGAGGATGACGGAGACGACGGTGCAGGTGGCGGTGTCGCTGTCGTTTGCGGGGTTGGGGTCGGGTGGGGCGGACGCGGTGCGGGTGCCGGTGACCGAGACGTGTCCCAGCGAGAGCAGGTGCAGGGGGACGCGGAACGACTTGGACGCGCCGGCGCCGTTGGCGATGGCCCCGTAGGTGCAGGTCACGGTGCCCGGGCTTACGGCGCATCCGGGCGAGGGGTCGGTGGCGCTCACGCCCGCCGGCAGGGCGGCGGTGATCGTGGCCGAGGTCACGGCGTCGGGTCCGGTGTTGTTCGCGGTCAGGGTGTAGGTGAGGTAGGGCACCAGGATGCCCAGGTGCGGTTGTGCGGTGACGTCGACCGCGATGTCGGCCTTGGGGTTGGGGAAGGTGAACACGATCAGACCGTCGCCGGCGTTGGCGCCGTCGGTGACCGAGGACGGCGAGCCGGGGACGGTGCCGGACACCAGGCTGGTGCCGCCGCCCCCGCTCCCGCCGGCACCGCCGGTCTGCCCGCCGCCGGGGAGGAAGCCCACGCCGCCGCCACCACCGGCACCGCCGGAGCCGTGGCCGGCGCCGCCCTGGCCGCCGTAGCCGGCGTTGAAGTAGACGTTGGGGCTGGGGAATCCTCCGGGCTTGTTCGGCCAGGACCCGGGGTTGCCGGCATTGGGTCCGGGGACTTGTCCGGCGCTCGCTCCCGTGCCGCCGACACCGCCCGTGGTCGCGGTGCCGGCGCCTCCGCCGCCGCCCCCGCCGCCGACCGAGTCGCCGGCTCCCGCGGCTCCCGAGGCGGCGCTGTCGCCGCCGGGAGTGCCGGGGAAGGCGGGGGTCGCGATGCCGGGTCCGCCGGCGCCGCCGCCGGAGCCGGCCGTGAGTAACGGGGTGCCGCCGGAGTCGACCACCGCGACCAGGCCGCCGCCCAGGCCCGAGGAGCCGGCGTAGCTGGACAGGCGCCCGCCCTGCCTGCCGACGGTGACGTTCAGCGTGGCGCCGGGGGTCACGGCCAGAGTGGCCTCGACGTGCGCGCCCTTGCCGCCGGGCACCCCGTCGGCCGAGGCACCTCCGGCCGCGCCGTCGAGGACGACCTGCCCGAAAGTGACGTCGGCGGGCACGGTCAGGCTGCCGGCGCCTCCGGCGGTGCAGGTAATCGTGGTGGTGGTCGCGGTCACCACCGGGGTCGCGCAGACCCCGGCGGCCGACGCCGGGGGCGCGGCCAGGGCGACCAGGCCCGCGCACAGCAGCGCGCACGAGGCCGCAGCGGCCCCCAGGCGCCGCCGCGGTCGCGGAAGACGTACGCGAGAGGGAATGTTCGTGGTCATGGGATCGTGGTCCCTTCCGAACCGTCGGCGCCGCGGCGGTCCGGGGTCCGGGTGGCCCCTCGCGTCCCCCGCCGGCGCGATCGTGCCCCACACGGAGGAGTCGCCGACGGGCCGACGGCGCGCACCGCGCACCGTCCGCCATCACCGGCCCCCACCGTGGTCCACGATGGCACGCGACCCCGATCGTCCGTGACGAAACGCGTGAATTGCCCACCCTTGCCGTCCGAGACCGCCCCGAACCGACCGCCGACGGTGCGGACTGTCGGTCGTCGGTCAGTCGGCGTGCAACTTGCGTTAGGTGTGGGCGTGTTCGGCGTGTGGGTCGGGCCGGCTTCGGTGGGCCACACGATCCACGGCCGTTGCCCCCTCGTCGACGGTGTACCGGCGGCCGTTGGGGTCGGTGACCTCGCGCTCGGCGGCCAGGGCACCCCCGCGGTGGTCGAGCAGGCGGTTCAGGGCGGTGGCCGACCTGGTGGTGGATCGGCTCGGCGGCCACGCCGCCGTGGTGCTGCGGCTGGATTCGGCCGCATGCGCGAGGACCTGCGCGTCACCGACCGCCTCGACCGGAATCGGTGGAACACGCGCCTGTGCCACGGGGATCGGTCCGTGGTCCTGGACGGCGGGTGCGCGGTGTACTGGCGCAAGCCCACCCGGCCCGAGGCGCACCTCGAGGCCGACCAGCGGTGGCGGGCGCACGAGAACACCGCCGCGCTGCCGGGGCTCCCCGAGGCGACCCGGCTCAGGATGTGGGTGGACGATCAGACGGTGGTGGCGGCCGTGCGATCGAAACCGGCACAGCTCGCGGCCGCGGCCCGGCTCGGGTTCACCGTGCCGAACACGCTGCTGACGTCCGATCCGGACTCGGCCCGTGCGTTTGTCGCCGCGCACCGGGATCGGGTCGTGGTCAAGGCCCAGACCCAGCGGCACACCGCGTTCATCCCCACCACCCGCGGGCCGGCCCGGGAAAAGGCCGCGTTGGCCGAGTTCGCGCAACGCCTGCGGGCCGTCGCGGCAAGCGCGTTCGCCACGCCGGAGAGCCGGCACGCGGCCGGGTGGCGCCACGGCGACATCCACCCGGACAACATCCTCATCTCTGCCCGGCCGCGGGTCGACGCCGAACTGGAGGCGCTGATCGACACCGCCATGTCGCTCGAACCCGGCGAATGTATGGTCGCCGGGACGCTCGCCCGCCTCACCCCCGGCGACCGTGCGCTCGCCGGGCTTGAGCTCCCACGGCGGTCCGTTGCAGTGTCGGGGCAGGTGACACCAGGGCGAGGAGGACGACCTGCGAACCCGGTCGTCACTCACCCCCTCGGCTGCGCAAACGGCGGCAGGCAGGGCCCGGGCCTGTCGGTTGCCCCGTGGAGACCGTGCACCAACTGCGAGTGTCGATGCCGGACATCGAGCCGGTGTGTGGCGGTGGATCCACATCCGCTCGCACACCCCGCTGTCCGGGCTGCACGCCGTCATCCAGGTTGCCATGGGCTGGGACGACGCCCACCTGTACGAGTTGAGGTGCCGCTAACGAACGGCGATCCACCCGACACGTGGCTGACCGTGACGGCGAGAGCCGTTCCAGCAGACCTCTGCGGCGTCCTGACCCTGCACCACCACCCCCCCCGGCCGAACATATGCCGGGCCCGTTGCCGCACGAGTCGCCCGACCTGCGGTTCGCCCGTGCGGGTGGAGCCGACCTCCCGCGCCGGCAACGAGGGGTGGCGGGAGCGAACGATCGTGTCCCGCGTCTGGGTTCGTCGGAGGTTCGTGACGGTGCGTCGGGTGTCGAGCGGTGTGGTGGCCACGGCCACACCGAGGAGGAGATCCGCTACACCGCCCTCCGCACGATTCCGTACATGCGGTCGAAGGAGTGGACCGTAAAGCCGTAGGGGAAGCTCGGCGCGACCCCGCGGTCAACCCGACACGGGGGCAGGTCCCGTCGATGTCGGCCGGACCCCGTCGGTCGTCAGGGCTTTCGACACCTGGGGCAGTACGGCGACGAGGCGGTCGACGAGTTCCGGATTGCTGAGGTTGACCCGGCCGCCGGTGGCGAGGCCGAAACCGCTGCCGGGGACGATGTCCACGCCGTGCCCGGCCAGGAGTTCGGTGAGGTCGGGCGCGGCCGCGTCGGTGTCCAGGTAGGCCGCGAAGCAACGGCTGCCGGGAACCAGGCGCACGGGGGTGCCGGCCACCGCCTTCTCCAGCACGTCCAGGTTGCGGGCGACGTCCTGTCGGGTCCGGCGCTGGTACTCCCGGTCCGCCAGGGCCGCGCGGGCGGCGACCAGGGCGAGGGAGGTCACCTCGGCGGGGCTGATGGTGCGCGCCAGGTGGTCCGCGTGCTCCCGGGGGGTCACCAGGTAGCCGATGCGCAGGCCGGAGAGCCCGTAGAACTTGGAGAAGCTGCCGATGAACAGCACGTTGCGGTGGGTGTCGACCAGCGCGGCCGCGGACAGTTCCGGGTGGACGGCGTCCGCCTCGTCGATCACGAACAGCGTGTCCGGGCAGGCGGTCAGCAACTCCGCCACCTCGCCCGCCTCCCACAGACGACCGGTGACGGCACTGGGGTTGGCCAGGATGAGGAAGTCGACGGCCCGGTCGCGGACGAACGCGGCCACCTCCACCGGGGTGAACGCGTAGGGGAATCCGGGCGAGTGCAGGCGGCTGACGCTCCCGCGTGCCCGCTCCGCGTAGAAACGGAAGCCGGGCCAATCCGGGGACAGCAACCCGATGCGGGTATCGGGCCCGGCGAACACCTCGAAGGCGTAACGGATCCCGCCGGTGGCCCCGGAGGTCAGCAGGATCTGTTCGGCACGCACGCCGTGCCGCCGCGCCAGCGCCTCGCGCAGGGTGCGGTCCTGGGAATCCCAGTGGTCGATCACCAGGTCCGGTGAGGGATTCGCGATCGCCTCGAGGGCAAGTTCCGACGCGCGGTGGTTCTCGCAGCCCGCCAGGTTGCAGCGGGTGCCGGTCTCGGTGCCGATGTCGCGAAAGCGGGTCGGCATCCAGATGGCGGGAACGGAAAACGGCGTGATCATGGCGCCTCCTGCGGGTATGCGCTTCTCGGGAATGTTGTCCCCCGCCGATGATCGGGAATCCCGGGGTCGCATGTACCCCGGGCGCGCGGCGCCGTCGCCGGATCCGGGGTGGGGGTCTTCACCGTGTCCGACCCGACCCGGGAGTGGACACTCGGAGCTCTCCGTTCCGGAGGCACGTGCTTCCGCTTCCGGCTAACCACCTCGGATAACATGCCAAATCCGAGGCGGTTGCACTTTCACTCTCAGCGGCCCAGTCGCCGCCCCCGGCAAGCGGTGTGTCGTTTCCAACGGGCACCACCTCGCGGTCTGCGTGACCATCGTCGTATGGAAGGCGATCGGATTCGCGCCCTGTACTACGCGGTCACGTGGGTCGACCAGCACACTCTGATCTGGGCCGAGGATGTCTTCCCGGCCTCCTATGAGATCGGCGACTGGTCTCTGCTGCTGAGCAGCGAGCGGCGGCTCGTCGCCACGCCGTCCATGGCTTTGAGCACAGACGAGGCCAGGGAAGAACTCAGACCCGTTCTGGAGGCCTGGTCCGTCAGCCTTGAGCTCGAACATCGGATGGTCGTCGAGTTTTCCTATCTCGGCGCGGATGTCCAACGCACCGACAGTACGAACGAGCTCGTCGCGACGGACTTCGTGGAAACCACGGACGACGCATGCATCACCGTCGGGCGCGGCGAGCTTCCGACACCGAACTGGTCGCTCCGGGAGACCGACAAGATCAGTCTGGTGCGAACGAGGTGTCTGCGACCGATGCGAATGGGCACTCGGACGGTTCCCGACGCCGGCTACTGGTTGCTGACACACCTCAAGGAATGGGCCGGGGACGAGGCTGGCGTGAAGCAGAAACTTCGCCTGTCCTCACGCTATTTCGCTCGAGTCTGGAAGTGGTGCGCGAGAAGCGGGGAACGGAAGGTCTCTCCCCAAGCGATCGACTTGACCGAGGATCAGAAGGCATCCCTGGTCTTGGTCCTGGAGGAGCTCGTGCGTCGCCTGTATCTGGTCGAAAGCGGACTGCCCCCCGGAGTCGAGTTGAACTTGGCCGATTGGCCAGGGAAACACCCGTGAGAACTGGGCGGTACCCGTTCGTGGCCGCACAGCCGACGCGCAGGGTTCCTTGCCACCGCTCAGACGAGATCGGCTGAGCTGTTGTCGTTCCAGCCGTCCTCGATCTGCATGTAGCCGTGCAGCGAGCGGGAGTGGCGGGCCCAGCCGCCCTGGTCGGCGATGGCCACGGCGTCCTTGCCCTTGCGGCGGGCCATCGAGGCGTGGCCCACGCGCAGCGAGTGTCCGGTCCAGGCGACCGCGACCCCGGCCCGGGCGCTCACGCGCTTCACCGCGCGGGTGATCGAGTCCGACGTCATGCCGCCGGTGACGTGGCCCCACCGGTCGATGCCGACGAACGCCGGGGCGTCGGGCGCGGACCAGCGGGGCGCGGTGTCGGTGGCGAGGCGGGTCCGGTAGGTCTCCCAGGCCCGGACCGGGCAGACTTCCGGGTCGTGCTGGCGCAGGATCCGGGCGTCGCGCACGGAGTGCTTGGTCTTGCCGGTGAGGATCGACACGACCAGGCCGCGCGGGTGCAGGGCGACATCGCGGGCGAGGAGTCCGGCCGGGTCCTGGGCACGGGAAGCGTAGTGCAGCCCGGTGAGGATCAGCGCGCGGTCGCGGTGTCCGGTGAGGGTGTCGGGGCAGGCCCGGACCACGGTGTACAGATCCCCCGCGTTGACGCCCTTGGCCTGGCCGCGTCCGCGCCGCTCGCCCTCCTGCAGGAGCCGCACGGTCAGCCCGTCCAGGGCTCGGCGGGCCTCGGCCTGGTCGTCGCGGGCGACGTGGACGCCGCGCTCGCGGAGCCCGACGACGACCGCGGCGAGGATGGTCGAGGCGGAACTGGGCGCGTAGCCGGTGCCGTTCGTCCGGCCTTGGCGCAGCATCCACGCGACGAACGCGACGAGCGAGCCGCGGCCGCCCTCGTCGACGGGCAGGCCCTGCGCGGTGGTGAACCGCTCCCAGGTCCGCCACGCCTTGTCGTAGGTGTCGGTCGTGTTCTTCGGGACGATCGCCTCGGCCACCGCGTCGGCCAGGTCCTCCGCCTGGGCCAGGCGGTGGGCGACGTCGACGCCGTGCCGTTCGGCCCAGCGCGTCACCAGCTCGTCGCGGGCGCCGTCCGAGGCGCCTTCGAGGACGTGGGTCACGGGCGGTCTCCCTCGAGGTGGTGACGCGCCCGGTTTGTCGCGTCGGATAACGGGAGCTTATCCGACGCGATGCCAACAGGGTTGGCACGACTCGGCGGCAACGACCCGTCGGGTCCCGACGTCCCGGGCGCCTCGCCGTTCGACCACACCTTCTACGCGATCGCCTCCGACGGCGACATGGCGGACGACGTGTACATCAGCCACGCGGGGACCGATGTATGCGTGGCGACGGCACCCGGCGACGGACGCGGAGCCGGCTCCTTCGGCCTGATCCACGAGTACCTGCATACAAATGTGATGTCTTTTCGAGTGACTTCGACGGGCGTTGTCCACAGGCGCGTTCGCCCCTCGACCTGGGTGTTTCGACCGGGAAGGCCACGATCGCCTGTCCAGGATTGAACGCGCGGCGTGAGCGTCCGCCGCAGGTCGCGCCCCTGCGGCGTCCTCCGACCATGGACAGGGCGGGCCGGCTTTCAACGCCGGTGGGCGAATGTTCAACTCCACGGCGGACGCGTTCAACCCTGATCGGTGGTCCACAGAGGGTGCGGGATGCGGTGATCGCACGCGCGCGGCCGGCCTAGTCTGCTGTCGAGCTCATCGGGCCGCCGTCGGAAACGGCGACGGCCCCCGGTTGCCCCCGGGAGCCGCCATACCGCAAGTCCGTACGATCGAGGAGGCAGCGTTGCCGCCCACCATCACCGACGAACCGCCCCCATGCTGTCACGCCGACCCACCGCCGGTCAGCCGGCCGTCCCGAAGCAGGTGGCGCCGACGCGCGTACACCGCGCTCGCCACCCTGCTCCTGGCCGTGCTGATGGGCATCGGTGAGGAGGCCGGCCACCACCTGGTGACCGACACCGTCCCCACCGTCGCGAACATCGCGAAGTAGTCCCACCCGGGCCCGGCCGCGTTCCGACCAGGAATGCCGCCGGGCCCGGCCGCGCCGTCGCCGAAGTCGCGGCCACGAGTTGCGCTTCGCCGAGCGATCGGTGCTCCCCTGCCCGGGAGACGACTCCGGCCGCCGAAGGACCGGCCCACGGGCGGGACTCACCATCCTTCGGACAAGGTGGCGACGAGCGCCCTCGTGTCCCGATCGGACATGGCCCGCATCGCCTGCCGCAGGTTCACCCGGTAGTCGCCGCCGATGGACGCCGCCACCGCGAGTACCGCCAACTCGCCGGAGGACTGCGGCAGCCCGCGGTCGATGAGTTCGCCGACCGTGTTCCACTCGACCCAGGGCCTGCCGTCCTTCCAGGTCACCGCGGCGGCCAGGAGGCTGTCCGGGTCCAGCAGCTCGTCCAGCCAGAAGCCGCGCCGGTGGGCGGCCAGCAGACCCACGGCCGCGTGCACGGCCTCGTTGCCGACGCCCGTCAACAGGCGGCGGGCGGAAGCCGGCAGAGCCGCGTCGGTACCGGTGGTCATCGGGGCACTCCGCTCGATCGGGGAGGGGACACGGCCCGATGGCCTCGGGGGATGGGCCGTCGGGCACACGGCGCCGGCCACGGGGAACGGACCGGCCACACACGCACAACGACGCACACACACGCCGGTGACGCACACACGGCCGTGCGTGCGTGCCGTGCGCACGACCGTGTGCGTTTCGGAACCCGACCGGGCGTCCATGGGGAACCCGAACGACGAGTACAGCGCGGCCATCGCCTGGGCCAGAGGCCTCAACCGGCTCAAGGTCACCCATTGGTGGGTCCCCTCGGAGATGGTGCTCCCCGCATACATCGAGCAGACCATCCCAAACAGGTGATCCTCCTGCGTTTCGCCACCCGGTCCCGCGCGGGGCCGCGATCATGTCGGTGCCCACTCGTTCGTCAACAGGAGCACGACATGGCCACCACCGAGTACGTCAACGCGGACTACCCGATCCCGACCCACCGGTTCGTTCTCGACATCGACGGAGACGGCCGGACCGACGGCACCTTCGGCTCGGTTTCGGGGCTGGAACTCGGCGTCGAGACGATCGAGTACAAGGACGGCGTCGGCGGTTGGCACCAGATGCCCGGCCAGCGGTCAGTCCTGAACATCACCCTGCGCAGGGGCGTCATCCCGAAGGACAGCCCGCTGTTCGCCTGGCTCTACACGGTCAGCGAGAACAAGGTCGATAAGAAGGACTGCAGGATCTCCCTGACGGACGAGGCCGGTTCGAACAAGCTCGTCACCTGGAACATCACCAACGCGTTCCCGGTGAAGCTGACCGGGCACGACCTCGACGGCTCGACCGGCGAGGGGACGATCGAAGAGGTGGCTCTCATGGCCGACCGGCTCACCGTGGAGTTCCACTGACCGGAGGGACCGGGACGCCGTCCCGGTTCAGCAACTCCCTCAGCCGGAACCGGGGCCGGAGCCCTACTGGCAAGCCGCCCCCGAGCAACCTCCGCGCACCTCGTCCGACCCCCTTCGCCACCCCCGTTCCGCACCGCCCCCGTCACCCCCTTGATCGGCCCGGAACGCGGCCTGCGATCGGGCCGCCGAGCTGGGCGGGGACCGCGCCGGGCCTGTAGATCGGGCCGTAGGGGCGGACCTACACCCGGACCTACATCTCTCGTACGCGCGGGCGCGCGTAGGGCGGTCCGAATATTCCGAAAACCCTGCGTCGGCAACGAGGGGTGCCGTTGACGAACGGCGATCCACCCGACATGCGGCCGTGCGTAATGCTCCGGCCCTTGAGTCCGCCGACGGCTCGTGCTCGACCTTGTTCCCCGGGGCCGTCGCTCCCGGACGTCCCTCCGCCGTGACGGGCCGTGGGGCACGTCCGTTGAGCACACGGCACACCCGCACGGTCCGGAGAGCAGGGACACACCATGGCGACGTGGCACCACTTCATCGGGCTCCTCAACCAGGCGCTCGGCACCGAGAACGTCGAAGGAGGGCTGGGGCCGGGCGACAGGACGGCGGTGGCCGGCTTCGAGCAGACCCTCACGCTCAAGGACGGCACCAGCGTGAAGCGCCGTCAAAAGCTGCACTTCGAGTACGACGGCAAGGACACCGGCTGGATCGCCGTCACCTCCTTCATCGGCCCCGTCGACACCGAGGACCTCCCCTCCTTCCTCGAGTTCCTCGGCAACGACGCGTCCAGGCCCGCGGCCGTCATCGCCGACGGGGAACTGGCCCTGCGCCACCACTTCGACCTCGCCGGAACCAACGGCCAAAAGTCCACGGACGACGCCGACAAGGCAGTGCTCGCCAAAGCCTTCATCGCGGCCGTCGCCCTCGGCAGCTTCGCCGACGTCCTCGAAGGCTCCTACTTCGTGGACGACGTGAGCTAGCCCCGACCCTCGAAGGACCGGGGAAGCCGAACCCGGCCGCAGGACCACCACTCGACGGGCACGGCGATCGACACAACCCCGCAGCGAACACCGTCCGTCCCCGGCGCGCCGGGGGACGGTTGCACGGGCCCGAACCCCTCACCGTAGGTCACGCTCAACCACGTGTCGGTGGGCCGGCTCGCGCCTGCTCGGCGGCGCCGCGATCCGTACAGGCGACGACCCTTCTTTAGTCAAGACCCGGAACTTGACTAAAGAAGGGGCTCTTCGCGTCGCCCCTGGTGGGGCGGGGTCGGGGCCTCGCGCGCGTACGCGCGCGAGGGTGGTCTTACAAGTCTCACAACCCGGGTCGGAAGGGCAGGCTCGATCACGGCCGGTGTCCTGTGTCATCGAAGGTTGAGCGCGTGCCACCGAAGGGCGAGCGGCGACGCCGGGGTGGCGGGCTTGCATCCGGTACCCGGGTACAGGTTTACCGTCAAAGGACAGCCCCACTCGGGGCGTACTTCGACGGGAAGGGGCCCGGCCATGGCCTGGGTACCGCAGTCCTGCACGCTGCCCACCGAGGAGCAGCCGTTGCGCGTCGCCGAGTTCGACACGCTGTTCGTCGATGCCCTGGTGCGCGTGGAGCGGCCCGCGCGGGTGCGGGCCCGGCTGGTCCTGGACGCCGCCGCCGAACCGGCCGCGCGGGAGCTGGCCGCCCGTGAGACGAGCTGCTGCTCGTTCTTCACGTTCACCTTCGAGCACGACGAGACCGGCCGCCTGTTGATGGACGTCGCCGTCCTTGAGGCGCACGTCCCGGTCCTGGACGCACTCGTCGCCCGCGCGGCCGGGGCACGAACATGACCGGCGCGTCGGGCGGTCTGCGGTCGGGTGAACTCGCAGATGCCGCAGGGGTCAACCAGCAGACGCTGCGCTACTACGAGCGCCGCGGGCTGCTCGCCGAACCCGACCGCACCCTCGGCGGCCACCGCGTCTACCCGCCCGAGTCGGTCGCGCTGCTGCGCGTGATCAAGGCCGCGCAACGGCTCGGGTTCGCCCTGGACGAGGTCGCCGAACTGCTGGAAGCCGGCACCCACCACCATGGCGCCGGCCGTCGCGCCAAGGCCGGGCTCCAGGACCTCGCCGCCATGAAGCTCGTCGAGATCGACGCGCGGATCGCCGACCTGCACACCATCCGCGCCGCGCTGGTCGACGCCGTGGACGCCGGCTGCGACGACCTCGCGGTGTGCGCGACCAGCCCGTGCTGCCCGCTTCCGTTCGCCGACCTCGCCCAGGAGGACCGCCATGCCGGACCCTGCTGCTGACCCCGCCGGCAAAGCCGCCGACGAGCGGCCCGGGCACCGCGCCGCCGGTCGACTCGCCTGGCTGGCCGGAGCCGCGTGCGTGGTGTGCTGCGCGCTGCCCGCGTCGGTCGCCGCCGGGCTGCTCGGCGGTGGCGCGCTTGCCGTTGCCGCGTGGCTGCCCACCGTCGCCGTCGTCCCGGCCGTCGCGGCCGTCGGGCTGATCGGCCGGTCGTGGTGGCACCGTCGCAGGGCCGCCGAACACGCGCAGGGCTGCACCGGATCGGCGTGCGGCTGCAACGATCCCGTCCTCCTCGGCCTCGCAGTACTCGCCATCCGAGGCCGCGTCAAACGCTGAAACCACTGACAGTGGATCCGGATCAGTGCGGGTGCCATGGGTTGTCCCGTCGGGTGGGTGGTAGGTCGTCGGGTTCAAACAGGCAGAGGCCGTACTGGACGTCGGCGGACAGGCCGAGCATGGTTTCGCCGTTGTCGTCCGTGTCGGTCTCGGGGGTGTGGTCGACGAGCAGGCCGGCGGTGATCGGGCTCGCCTTCGTGTAGTCGTCACCGAGGAACCCGTGGGCGTCTGTCTCGGACGACCCACTCGGCGTTGCGATGGCGGACCACCGCTACCTGACGGAGTCGTTCGACTCGGTGTGGTTGTTCGGCTCGATGCCGCGGATCCCGCGGAGCCAGTGGGCGAGGCCGTAGAGACCGGCTCCGAGGATCGCGCACGGGTGCCACGCCTCCACCAGCAGGGCGTGCAGGCCGTCGGTCGCGTCGATGTAGAGGGCGAGGGCGCCCACGGCCAGGGTGATGACGGCGTTCGTGCGGTTCGCCGTGCCGAGCACCCAGTCCACGGGCCGCCACAGCGG
The DNA here is from genome assembly GCF_044334985.1 of Embleya sp. NPDC020630. NCBI lineage: Bacteria > Bacillati > Actinomycetota > Actinomycetes > Kitasatosporales > Streptomycetaceae > Embleya > Embleya sp. NPDC020630. The sequence goes on along the minus strand of NZ_JBIRUB010000031.1, from coordinate 23,361 downwards.
CCCGGCCAGGTCGCGCAGCCGCATCGTGACCGCCGCAACGAGGAACCCCCGGGCGAGCCGCCGCTGCGCCTTCGGGGTCGGCACCATCCCGTTCTCGGGGTCTCCCGCCAGGTCGGCGAGCCATGCCTCGCGAATTTCGCGGCGAGAGCCGGCCAGCATGGCGGCGAACGACGTTGTGCCGCGGGCCGAGCGGGATCGCCGGTCCAGGAACCAGGCCCGGAACTCCTCGACCCGACGCTCCAGGCGCTCGGACTCGGCCTCCTCCACCTGGTTCCATACCGCAAACACGAACATCCCCACCCCTGTCACCCAATTGAACTCCGTCGGCGTCAGGGGGATCCGACCGTACATGATCGCCATCGCGCATATCCCGAGCACGGCGAGGGTCGTGACGCCGACAGCGCAGCGGAGGGCCACGAGGATCCGGTTCATGACACTCCTCCGGTCAGTGCCCGGCGCAGGCCGAAGCGGCGGGCGCGGCGGGCGGTGAGAGCGGCTCGTGCTTGGGCGCGGCCGGTGCCGGTGAGTTCCCAGTAGCGGCGGGCGGGGCGGCCGGGGTGTGGACCGGTCTCGTCGCGGCAGGTCGCCCAGCCGATGGTCTGGAGGCGGTCGAGGATCGGGTAGACCGTGCCGGAACCGAGGTCCGCCTCCGCGCAGATGAACAGCCCCCAGGCGGGGGCCTCTGCGGTGGCGGCCAGCAGCACCTCCAGCACGGCGATGGTGGGCTTCGTGAGTCGTGGAGTCGTCATGCCTCCAGTGCAGCACCACAGCGAGCATATGTCGAGAACGAGATTCGCCTTCGTCGATCGAGCGGAGACGCCACCCGGCCCTCGACAGGCTGCCACCCGACCGGTTCACGACCGGACGCACCGAGAAGGCGACGCGAATCGTCCTCGACTCCGTCGTGTTCCGCTCCAGCGGCCAGAACCTCACCACCGCAGGCACCCACATCGAGATGACGTCCCGCTTCCTCGAACCCGTCCTCCTCGACCTCCTCGCACTCGCCATCCGAGGCCGCGTCAAACGCTGAAACCACTGACATTCGGTCGTGGCGAGAACCACTGACGCTTTCGTGTCCGACAACAGTGGTCGTGTCGTCCGCCATGAAAATGTCTGTGGGCTTTGCCAGTCGGTGTCAGCCGTTCCGCCATGAGGTTTGTCAGCGGGGTGCCGTGGCCAGCGGCTGCGGTCGGTGGGCGGTAGCTCGCGGGGTCGAACAGGTCGAGGCTGTAGAAGGCGGCCAGTCGGTCGTTTTCCGCAACCGGCGGCTCACTCCGGGTCGTCCTCGACGGCATGACGTCGCCCCTGGCACCTTCGCCCACACCCCCACCGTGGCCGCACTGCGCCGAGGGAGCCACCCCGGGCGACCCGGTCGGCTGCCGAGGTATCCACGTCACCGGGCACACACGATGCCTCGCCCACCTCAACCCCGCCGACCGGGCCACATACCTCGCGACCGTGACTCCCGGCTCCGACGTCGACCACCGCGGTACCACCTTCGACGAACCCCTGCTGATCGAACTTCTCGCCGCGCTCCGCGACCCGACCACCTACCGGCCGCACCTCGGCAACGCCCGGTTCGACCACGCGACGTTCTCCGCCCACGCCCGCTTCGACAGGGCGACGTTCTCCGCCGACGCCCGGTTCGACCGCGCGACGTTCTCCGCCCACGCCGGGTTCGGCGGCGCGACGTTCTCCGCCAACGTCCGGTTCGACCACGCGACGTTCTCCGCCCACGCCCGGTTCGACAGGGCGACGTTCTCCGCCCACGCCCGGTTCGACAGGGCGACGTTCTCCGCCCACGCCCGGTTCGACAGGGCGACGTTCTCCGCCCACGCCGGGTTCGGCAGCGCGACGTTCTCCACCAACGCCCGGTTCGAGCACGCGACGTTCTCCGCCAACGCCGGGTTCGGCGGCGCGACATTCTCCGCCCACGCCCGGTTCGATAAAGCGACCTTCTCCGCCGAGGCCGGGTTCGACGGCGCGATATTCGCCGCCGACGCTCGATTCGACAGCGCGGCGTTTTCCGCCCATGCCCGGTTCAACTACGCGACGTTCTTCACCCACGCCTGGTTCGACCACGCGACGTTCTCCGCCGACGCCCGGTTCGACCACGTGACGTTCTCCGCCCACGCCCGGTTCGAACACGCGACGTTCTCCACCAACGCCGGGTTCGGCTATGTGGTGGTGGGCGGCGATGCCGGTTTCCGGGGTGTCCGGTTCGAGTCTGCGTCGGTGTTGGGGCCGTTGTGGTGTTGGGGGGTGTTGGATCTTTCGGGAGCCGTGTTCGCCGCCCCGGTGGTGATCGAGGCCGCGGCCGCGAGGATGTGGTGTGTGCGGACGCGGTGGGAGGCAACCGCGACGTTGCGCCTGTGGCACGCCACTCTCGACATGAACGGCGCGGTCCTCAACTTCCCCTTGGCCGTCGTCTCGGCCGCCGGCGAGACCGACCCGGTGCAGGTGGAGACCATCGGCGGTGTCGACGCCGCGCACCTGGTCCTGACCGACACCGACCTCACCACCTGCCGATTCCTCGGCGCGTTCCACCTCGACCAACTCCGTCTGGAGGGCGACACCCGCTTCGCCCGCACACCCACCGGAACCGACCCACTCCGCGGAGTACCCCTACGCTGGACCGGCCGCCTGGTCCTTGCCGAGGAACACCACTGGCGCGCCCTGCCCTTGCCCGGCCGCCGCCCGCGACAACGCGCCGGCTGGACACCCGCTCCACCGCACCCCACCGGCTCCGCGCCCACCATCCCGGGGCCGGCCGCGCTCGCCGCGCTGTACCGCCAACTCCGCAAAACCTTCGAGGACGGCAAGGACGAACCCGGCGCCGCCGACTTCTACATGGGCGAAATGGAAATGCGCCGCCTCGATCGCCGCCCCGGCCGCTCCCGCGCCGAACGAGGACTCCTCACCGCCTATTGGGCCCTGTCCGGCTACGGCCTGCGCGCCTCCCGCGCTCTCGCCTGGCTCGGCCTCGCCATGACCACCACCGTTCTCGCCATGATGCTGTGGGGTCTGCCCACCAGCGACCCGAAACCGAAGGTGACAGGCACGCTCCCCGCCGCGGGACAAGCGGTGGACCTGACCGTCGATACCGGCGACCCCACCCTCACCGGCACCACCCACGACCACTTGACCGGCATACGCGCCGAGAAGGCCACCCGCGTCGTCCTCAACTCCGTCGTCTTCCGCTCCAGCGGCCAAAACCTCACCACCGCAGGCACCTACATCGAGATGACGTCCCGCTTCCTCGAACCCGTCCTCCTCGGCCTCGCAGCCCTCGCCATCCGAGGCCGCGTCAAACGCTGAAACCACTGACATCTGGTCATGGCGGAAGGCACTGACAAGTTCATGTCCGACAACAGGGGCCGGTGGTAGGGCCGTGGTGGCGTGTCGCGGGTCAGGGTGCGCGGCGGTCGGGACGATTGGAGGATGGCGGTGAGAGGTGATCGCCATGGGCGGAAAGAGCAGCGGGCACGAGGGCGGCAACCGGACGCCGATGACGCCGGCCGCCGCGTCACGAATCCAGTCCAGGGCTGCGCGGGCCCCGGATAGCAGGACGGCCAAGACCGACTGGGCACCGAGGGCCCAGTCGGCGGCGGCCCGGTCGACCGGGCCGGACGCATCGGGGTCCGCTCGGAGGTGACCACAGCCGTGCCGTGGGCGGGGTACGTGTCCGGGGTGCTGGGCGAGAACCGCTGGCTTCCTCCACACCGTTCGGACACGACGGGCCGCCGACGACAACGTGGCGCGAGAAAGACAGCCATGAAGAAACAGCCAGAGGACAAGCGGCGCGCGGACTACAAGGCGCGGACCGGCCGGGACGACTACGACGAGTTCATGAAACTGGGTGTACTCGCCCGGATGCGGTTTCTGCGGAACCCGCCCGTCGAAGGAGCGTGCGACCTTCACATCGAACAGAACCTGGCCCGCGCCGGGGGTCTGGGAACCACCAAAGGCCTTCGCTGGCATTGGTGGTTGACCGCTCCGGACGGTCGGATCGTGCACTCCGACTACCAACCCACCATGAAGATGTGCGACCGGGTCGGCCGTAGTTGGGCGGCCAGACACGGGATAGCGGTCAAGTGACTCTCTCCTCGTGGTGGTGCGGTGGGTCGGTGCGCGCCGGCGCGATGGTGCGCCGCAGGTCGGGCCGGTGACCGGCCGACCGCACCGACCGGGTGGGCCGGTGGGTGACCCCGGTCGGTGCGGTGGTGACCACACGGTGCGGTCGGTCGGTGCGGTCACCGGGCGCGGTGGGGTGCGCGATGATCCGGGGGTACGCACCGATGCGGTCGAGGGGTTGGGGTCGATGGTCGACGACGCGGAACGACGGCGACTCGGACGGGGACCCGCCGCGCCGCCGAACGGCGATCCGATCGACCGCAGGGACCGCCGGCGTCCCGGCCCGTTCGAGCACCTGGCGGGCATCCGGCCGGCCGAGTCGGCTCCGGCGGAGCCCGAGCCGACGAATCGCCGGCGTCTGGGGCGCGGCAACGGCAAGCGGAACTGAACGAGTCAACGCCGCGCAGCAAGTTGTCCCGAGAGCAATGCTCTCGGGGAGCCCGGCGTCGGCCGAGCAAGTTATGCCCAAAGCAATGCACCCGAGCCGACGGCCAGGGTGCATTGCTTTGGGCAGGCTCGCCCCGGGGGTGGCGGGCTCGTCCGCGTCCTCGGACCGCCCGGCGTTCCGCCGCCCGCCGCAGCCTCCTTCGGACACCCTCGCCCGCCTTGCGTGGCGTGGAGTTTCCGAAGGGACAGCTTGCTGTGCGAGCCGTCGCCGGACCTTCGGCGAGCGTTCGTCGAGGACTCGGCGAGGCCTCGCCGACTTTCCCCGAGGGCGTCGAATTTGCCGCCTGTCCGGTGTTCTTGTCGGCGTTCTCGGGCACCTCCACCGGCCCCGGCAACGCCGGCTCCCTGTGCGCCGAACGCGCGGTCCCGGCCTCGGACGTCCGTCGCGTGGTCGGTTTCTTCTCCGGCTCCGGGCCCGGGGCCGGGTCGGGCATCGGTGGCGGGTCCTCGACCGGTGCCGGGGCGACCTCGGCCGCCGGCGCCGGGTCCGGCTCGTCGACGACGGGGGGCGGGACGGGCGGGGTCTCGGGCGGGTCGGTGTCGGGCGGGACCAGGCGGGCGAGCGCCCGCAGGCCGGCCAGCGCGCGCACTGCGGCGGCGGCCGCGATCGCCTAGCGGTGCGCGACGCGCAGCTGCTCGCCGGTCAGGCCCAGGCCGGCGCCGTCGCGCAGGCCTGCCCGCACGTCGTCGAGCGCGACCGCCAGCTCGTCGCGCAGCTGCTGCTCGCCCGGCGCGTGCCGCTGCCGGTACGCGGCCTGTTTGCACGCGGGGCTGCAGTGCCGGCGGGGTCTGCCCCGCCGGGTTTTGCCGCCGAGGGTCTTGCCGCACACCTCGCACCGCCACGCGCCCGCCTCGGCGGCCGCGCGCTCCGGAGTCCCCGCGCCGATTTTCGTCACAGAACCGATTGTTACCCGATCGGGGTGGGGCGGGGGCGGGGTTCACCCGATCGGGCCCGTCCATGGGGAGCTTTCAAGAATCCGGCCCCGTGTGAGGCCGCCGCGCGTGCCGACTGGGGATGGCCTGCACGATGCGGGCCGCGATCGCGGTGCACCCGGAGGCGTGCCGTCACATCAGCTGGGCTCGCCGAAGCACAGGCACCACAGCACGAAGACGCCGGCCAGGATCAGGGCGTATTTCACCGCCTGCCGAACGTCGGGCATGAGAATGCCCAGCACGATGAAGGCGACGAGGAACGCGCCGGCGAAGACCCCGAGGCCCACGAGGATGCGTTTCGGCGTCATCTGCCGAGCGTTGCGGGCGAAGTTGGTGCCTGCGGCAACGATCATCCAGAGGATGAACCCGCCGACGAGCACGCCCAGCACGGTCGTGCCGATGATCACCTGACTGCGACTGGCGGTCTCCATCGCTTCCGTTGGCATCTTCGCCCCCCGACGGTCTTGCCTCCTGCGGCAGGAGCAAAGTGTCCCGGTTGCACGGTTCGGCCACAGGGGCTTTCCGAAGCCGTGACCTGCCTGCCCGGTGGCCGGGAGCAGCCGCGTGCCCAACCGATCCGCCTGCACGGAGGTGGCACGAAGGGTGCGCGCAAGGTGCACGGGTAGAGCTGGCACTTCCGGCCGCGCGCCCGACCCGCGTCATCCATTCGCGTGATGTCGCGATGTCGGTCCGACGGGCCGCAATCCTCCTTGCGGGCGAATGACGCCTCGCGGGACGACGATCGTTTCGGTCGGTGCGGGCAACGTCCGGACAAGGCGCCTCGCCGTTCGACCACACCGTCTACGCGATCCCCTCCGACGGCGACATGGCCGGGCGTCTTCTTCGATCGGCAGCGCGGACATCACCGAGTGGGTGCGTGGCGCCCGGAAGCTGACCGCCGGCAGCGCGGAGCCGTTCCCCGTCGCGCTGGCCGCAGGTCAGGTGGCGCCCCGCCACCTGACCTGCGGCTTAGAGCGAAGTCGATGCGACCATCCACCTATCGCCGATGTGCTCCACATCACGTTGATCGAGTGCGGGCAAACCTGCCCATCCTCACCGATGAGGTACATCCCCACGGAGCGCCACATCCTCAACTGCCGTTCCATGTAGCGGTTTTCGCACCCCCAGGACGTCACTTCGATGACATGGTCCGGCCGTCGTCGCCCGAACGCTCTCGTCTGTCGGATCGGGCCGTTCGCGCGAGAGGGCTGTGGCCATCACCGCAGGTCACGACCTCCGAGACGGAACATCCCCAAGCGCAGGACTCCGGGCGGGGGGAGGGTGAGCCGGTGCCGTGTCAAGAGAGTTGACAGGACATGGGGCGGCCCTGCCGGGGGTCGGGAACACATTTACCGTCGCGCTGCCGGCCTAGGCTGCTGTGAAGCTCATCGGGCTGACGCCGAAAAACGGCGACGGCCCCCGGTGCCAGCCGGGAGCCGCCATATCGCAGATCCGTCCGATCAAGGAGGCACAGCCTTGCCACCCACCACCGACGAACCTCCCCCATGCTGTCACGCCGATGGCAGCACGGTCAGCCGGGCAGCCCGAAGCAAATGGCGTCGCCGCGCGTACACCGCGCTCGCCACCCTGCTCCTGGCCGTGCTGATGGGCATCGGTGAGGAGGCCGGCCACCACCTGGTGACCGACACCGTCCCCACCGTCGCGAACATCGCGAAGTAATTCCACCCGGGCCCGGCCACTTCCGACCAGGAATTCCGCCGGGCCCGGCCGCGCCGCCGCCGAGGTCGCGGCCACGAGTTGCGCTTCGCCGAGCGATCGGCGCTCCCCTGCCCGGGAGACGACTCCGGCCGCCGAAGGACCGGCACCGGTGGCCCACCCCACGGGCGGGACTCACCACCCTTCGGACAAGGTGGCGACGAGCGCCCTCGTGTCCCGATCGGACATGGCCCGCATCGCCTGCCGCAGGTTCACCCGGTAATCGCCGCCGATGGACGCCGCCACCGCGAGTACCGCCAACTCGCCGGAGGACTGCGGCAGCCCGCGGTCGATGAGTTCGCCGACCGTGTTCCACTCGACCCAGGGCCTGCCGTCCTTCCACGTCACCGCGGCGGCCAGGAGGCTGTCCGGGTCCAGCAGCTCGTCCAGCCAGAAGCCGCGCCGGTGGGCGGCCAGCAGGCCCACAGCCGCGTGCACCCGTTTCCGCCCCTGTGAGCCACTAGATCGACGCCGCACCTCACCGGGCGGGCGGCGGACGCCTGGGAGTTGCTTCTCGGCATGGGGGTGTCGGGGCGGGTGCGGCCGTGCGGTGTCGGATGGCCGCGGCGTCACACCCGGCCACGCGGTGGGGCGGTGGATCGGGCTCCGGGGTCGTACGTGGGTCGGCCCCGGTCCCCGAAGTGGCGGCCGGGGCCGTGGAGATGGCGGTCCGCCTGGTGGGCGGCGAGCCGGGGTCAGGTCGTGGTGCGAGGGGTGACGACGGGCCAGTCGTTGGCGACCTGGGCGAGGATGTTGAAGTAGTTGGTCAGGACGTTGAGGGCGATGTGGCCGACGACTTCGCCGATCTCGGCGTCGGTGGCGCCGGCCTCGCGGGCGTCGCGCAGCACGCTGTCGTCGACGGTGCCCCGGCCGCGGGCCACCGCGTCGGACAGCGCCAGCAGCGCCGCGGTGTGCGGCTCGGTGGACTTGGCATCGCGGGCCGCGTCCAGCTCGGCTGCGTCGACGTTGGCGATGTTGGTGCCGATGTAGGTGTGCGCGGACAGGCAGTACTCGCAGCCGTTGTACTCGGCCGTGGTGAGCGCGAGGCGCTCGCGGACGCCGGCGGGCAGCACGCCACCGCCCAGCGCGCCGGACAGCGCGAGGTAGCCCTGCAGCAGGGCCGGGCTGTTCGCCATCGCCTTGGTCATGTTCGGCGTGACGCCGAGGGACTTGTGGACGTCGGCCAGCAGCTGAGCGGCCTTGCCGGTGGCGGTGGCGGGGTCGATGAGCGGGAATCCGGTCATGGGTGAAGCACTCCTTCAGCGAATTCTAACGGTTATTTGCTTCTCCAACCGTCAGAATCATGGACTGGCGACCCCCCGTCTGTCAACGCTTGGAACCTCTTGTAACCGTTGGAAGTTCGCTAGGGTGTGTTCATGGAGACCACCGCGCCGCTGCTGGGCGAACCGCTGCCCGTCGAGTTGATGAACACCATCTGGGCCGACCGCGAGGGCGTCCACGACGCGCTCGAGCGGCCCGACGACACGCGCGCGTGGCTGCACGCGGTCGCCCCGCGCGTCGCCCTCCTCGCCGGTCACGACCTGCGAGACATCCCCGCCAAGGACACCGCCGAACTGGCCGTACGCCTCACCGGGCTCCGCGACGCGCTGCGCCGGCTCGCCGCCGAGGCCACCGGCGACCCCCGCCCCGCCGCGGCGTCCGCCACCCGCGAATTGGACGCCGCGGTCGACGCCCTCAACGAGGCGGCCGGCGCGGTGCCGACCTGGTCCGCGCTGACCTGGACATCCGGCGGAGCACCCGCCCGCCACACCCGTACCCGGGGCCACGCCGCCGCGGCGACCGTCTCGGCCATCGCCGAGGAAGGCATCGAACTGTTCAGCCGCGGCACGGACACGCCGCTGCGCGCCTGCCTCGCGCCGGGCTGCGTCCTGTACTTCATCAAGGACCACCCGCGCCGCGAATGGTGCTCCCCGACCTGCGGCAGCCGCGCCCGTTCCGCACGCCACTACCAGCGCCACCGCAACACCACCCACTGACACCCGCACCGCGGCACCGTCGGCAGGCTCAAGAACGCGTCAAGTACGCGCAGCCTGCCGGGAAATCTGGCCGGCGTCCGTGGGGCAGGGCACCCGTCGACCGGCCCCCTTGATCGGACCGGACGCGGGCCTGCGATCGGGGGGCCGAGCTGGGCGGGGACCGCCGCGTCTTCCCCTCGGCCCGGCGCGCGACGTCGGCGGCGCGACGTCGACGGAGCTACGGTCGATGGTGTCCGGCGGCCGACGTGCGTGACATCGGCGATCTACAGCGCCGTGACCATAAGCGACACCGTCGCCACACACACCGTGAGCGTGGCCAGGAATGCGACCGCGCCCCGTTCGACACAGGCGACCGGGCGTCCTCCGTCGAGGCGACTCAACACGGCGGCAGCGACAGCGACTATCGCGGCGAACAGCACGGCGACCGCCAGTGCGAGGAGCAGCAGGGTCAGGCGAGTAAGGGAAGTGTCCATCGTGTGGGTCCCGGGGGTGGTAGGGATGCGTGGAACACACTGTCTTAGGTGGGGTGTTCGCCGGGGTTCGGGCGAACGAAGTCGAACGTGAGCGATCACGGTCTGGGGGCGTTGGGGTGGCGGGACCAGTCGAGAATCCGTTGGGGCGACTGGCCGAGTGTTTGCGTCGGTTACGTGCGATGCGCGGCCTCTCGGTGGACGCACTGCGGGCGCGGTCGGGGCTGGGGCGTACCACCGTGAGTCAGGCGTTGAACGGCCGGGCGGTTCCCTCACCGGGCACGGTGGTGGCGTTGGCGAGGGCTTTGCGCGTCGATCCGGAGCCGCTGCTGGACCTGCTCGCGCAGGGTTCGGCCGCGGCCGACACGTCGAAGGCGTCGGCTGCAGGGCGCGGGACCGAGGTGCTCGCGCGATCGGCGACGGAAATGCGATTCGACGAGCGGTACTTGGCGTACGTACGGGATCGGCACGCGAACCTGACGGTGTTCGGTCTGGATCTGGGGCGGACGCAGCAGGCCCGGTGGCCGTTGGACGCTGCCTATCTGAGCCTCGAGCTCGCGGTACACAAGGAGCGGCACCCGAGCCGTCACGTGGTCGACGAGGACGTGGAGCGGGCGCCGTCGGTGTCGGTGGAGCGGGCGGAGCGGGCGTTGTCCGGGTCCGCGCGACTGGTCTTGCGGGGCCACGCCGGTGGAGGGAAGACGACGTTGCTGCAGTGGCTGACGGTGTCCGCCGCGTCCGGCAAGGTTCCCGACGAGTTGGCGTCGTGGCGAGGGCGAGTGCCGTTCTTGTTGCCGCTCCGGACGCTGTCGCGACATGGCGCGCTACCGGGACCCGAGGGGTTCCTGAAAGGCGTGGAGTGTCCGCTCGCCGACGCACAGCCGCCCGGCTGGGCCGACGGGGTACTGGCGTCCGGGCGGGGCGCGATCCTGGTCGACGGCGTCGACGAGGTCCCCCAGGAACAACGCGCCGCAGCCGAACAGTGGCTGGAGGGGCTGGTCGCCGCCTACCCGACGACGGTCTTCGTGGTCACCACGCGCCCGACGGCGGTGCCGGAAGGATGGCTGCGATCGACGGGATTCACGGAAGTGGCGGTACGACCGATGAGCACGGCGGATACCGCGTTGTTCGTCGGGCGCTGGCACACCGCCGCCCGGCTCTGCGCCCAGGACACCGCCGAGCGCCGACATCTGGACGAACTCGAAGCATCGTTGCGGACGAGCGTACGCGCGCAGCGCGATCTCGCGGAGCTGGCGACGTCGCCGTTGATGTGTGCGGTGATCTGCGCGCTGCACCGGGAGCGGCGGGGCTACCTGCCCCACACGCGGATGGAGTTGTACGCAGCCGCGTTGTCGATGCTTCTGGTGCGTCGAGACCGCGAGCGGGGCGTGGGCACGCCCGAGGGCATGGACCTGAGCGAGCAGCAGAGCGTGCTGCTCCTGCAGCGTCTCGCGTACTGGCTGATTCGCAACCGACAACAGGAGATGGACATCGCGACCGCGCTGTCGGTGATCGACGTCGCCCTGCCCTCGATGCCGCAGATCGCCGAACAGGGCGACGCCGAACGGGTACTGGAACACCTGGTCGCACGCAGCGGGCTGTTGCGTCGACCGACCGAGGACACGATCGACTTCATCCACCGCACGTTCCAGGACTACCTCGGCGCGAAGGCCGTCGTGGAAGCCCGAGACTTCCCGCTCCTGGTCGACAACGCCCGGGACGACCAGTGGGAGGACGTCATCCGCATGGCCGTTGCCCATGCAGGCCCCACCGACGGCGCCAAACTCCTCCAACGCCTGATCCGCCGCGGCGACCAACGCCCCAAGCAACGCACCCGCACCCACCTCCTTGCCGCCGCCGCACTGCGCTACGCCACCGAGATCGACCCCGAAACCCGCACCCTGGTCGACGACCGCACCCGCGCCCTAATGCCCCCACGCACATACGAGGATGCCAACACCCTGGCCGCTCTCGGCCCAGGCGTCCTGGACCTGCTCCCGGCCACGGACGCGGGCCTGGACGAAGACGAAGGTACCGCCGTAATCCATACCGCTGGCATTATTGGTGGAGACCAGGCTCATGCCTTCCTCCATCGCTTCGCTAAAAACAGCCGACGGTCGTATCATGCTTTCGCCGACTACTGGGGCAGGTTCGACCCGGACGAATACGCCCGAGATATTCTCGCATTGCATGCCATGGGAAATTTGCGTATCGGTAGTCATGCGCAAAGAGAGGCGCTCCGGCATATCAGTTCGGCAGCCAATATTTCGTTCATCGGAAACTTCACAGCCGAGGAGATCGTCGAGCACGTCTCGGTCAAGAATCTCCTGGATCTGAAAATTTACGACAATTCTTTGAGCGATGTCTCGGCCTTGCAGAATATCCGGGCATTGACGCGTATATACCTGCACGACTGTCCAAATCTTTGTGATCTTGACGCTCTCGCAAGCCTCGATTTGAAAGATTTGACTCTCTTTAATATTGCCTCCGGATGCTCTTTTGATTTCCTTGTTGCTTTGCAGAAACTTCGAACTCTAATTTTGATTACAAGGCTTCCCTGGGGGGATCTGACGGAGCTCCGGGCCTCAAAGAATCTCGTAAATCTCCAGCTTGGGGGAGGGCCCTCGATCTCCGGAGTGTCGCGATGGCAAGAGTTGCGTGTTCTCGGGGCCTCCACGCCCATCACGCGATTGCATGAATGGCAGGAGCTTGCCGATCTCCCTAATTTGGACACACTCTCCATGGCGGGAAATTTCAGCAGGGCGATACCCCTCCCACAGGTGAAAGAGCTTTGGCTGGCGCCTCACGGGATTGGTCCTGTCGACTTCAATCATGTGGCGAGTACCTTCCCGGGTCTCAAACATCTGACATTGGCCGGAGTGCACTGGATACCGGATATTACGCCTCTCTGCGCCGTGGAGGGAATTCGCATCGATGCATCGCACGTGAAGAGCGTGATCGGCGCCGATAAATTCGACGGAAAACACCTTCAGATGCCGAGGAGTCAGCGATCCATGTAGGTGGCGTGCGTACAGCAGATCCACCACGAGCCCGATAACGATTTGTGGTAGCGACAGAAACTGTCGATCTCACGCGCCTGGAACTCGGTGACGCGTAGATCGTCGGGGCGGCTGAGGCGGACGATCCCGTCGATGCTGGCCTGACGGATGCACGGCAGAGCGTTGTCGATGGTGATGTGGGTCTGGCCGACGATCAGGATGCGAACGTGGGGATCGCGTGAGGGTCTCGCTCGACGATCTCCGTGTTGAAGCGCATGCCGAAATACGCGGATCGATCGGGCCAGGGCAAGAAGCTCGACGGGATCGTCGTCAACGGAAATGTCGGGGTCATCAACACGGCCGAGTCGTTGCGGATCATCAACTCGACCATGGCGGGAATCATCGATCGTGGTGACGCGCGGACCGCAGACGCGCCGTAAGCGAACTCAGCGCGGTGGACCAGGAGGATCCGAACCTCACCGACGAGGTACGCGCGCAACTGCTCGACCATGTCGCCGACGTCGTGGAGGCAGCGGCCGTGCCCGATGAACCCCGAAGGCTGAACCGTACCCGCGCCGCCCCGGCATCGATCACCGCAGCGGCCAGCGCATCGTCGCGGATCGCGCAGGCTGTAACCGAGTGGCCGGACGTCTTCCCGAGCTGACCCGGCCCGGCCGGACGTGCACCGCAACGTGGTCGGTCCGGGGGTCTCGTTCACGTGCCGGCCCCGACCCCGAGGATGTGCGCGACGTCGTGCAGGGAAGCCTCCTACCGCTTCACGAGGTGGGACCGGTCATGCCTCCGGGACGCGTGATGTACTCGAAGGCCGGATCGAGACCGATGAACTCCGTGGCGGTTTCTTGCAGCGCGCGAGCCACGGCGTGCTCCCAGAAGACGACACGGACCTTGAGGTTGCGCTTCTTGAGGGAATTCACGGTGGGTACGTAGTCACGGTCGCCCGCGATGAGGACAGCCATGTCCCCCCGCGCGGCCCGCATGTGCTCGTAGGAGTCCTCCATCATCGTGGTCGCGAGGCTCACGTCCACTTCCTTCTCCTTGTTCGCGGCGTTGCGGTCGAAGACCTCGACCTCGAACCCCTCGTTGCGGGCCCGATCCCACAGGGAGTCGTTTGCGGGGGGCCGCGAGCCGAAGAGGATGGAGCGGCCGACCTGTGCGGAAGGCGGGCAGGCCAGCTCGTACAGCTTCCCGAAGTCGTAACCCCACGTCATGTCTGTGATCTTGCGGTGCATGGCGTCTGCGGTGCTGACTGCATCGCCCTTGCGTACCGCGCTGAGCCTTTGGCCCTCGATCCACACATTCGAGTTGTCCACGTACACGAACAGCACCACGGAACTTCCTCCCCGGATCTTGCGATCGACGGGGACACGCTAGTCGGACACAGGCCGCCCGACCGCTGTTCGCGGGATTCGTGCCCGCCGCCACCCGGCCGGGGCCGGACCGCTCACGGGCCAGCGCCGAGCCCGTACGCGACGTCGGGCGCGGAGCGCCAGGCGATCCGCCGGCGCCGCCCGTCCGGATCGCCCGCGCGCAACTCGTCGATCAGCATGGGCAGCGTGTTGAAGCGGAGCAACACCGTGGCGAGCCTGTCGCCGTCGAGGTCGGCGGGCAGGTGGCCGGAACCGAGAGCCGCCGTGCACCGCTCGCGCCACGCGTTCACCGCCGCATGGTCCGGGAGCGGGCCGAGCACGTCGTTGCGTTCGACGTCGCCGCACGGATCGTGGTCGGGCCAGGAGCCGTCGGACGCGACGTGGTGCGCGACGACGCCGTCGAGGGGGATGTCCCCGAGAGCGCAGTACCAGCTCGCCGCCGGCACGCGGTCGCCGTGCACCACGTCCAAGGCGGAGCCACTGAACGCGGTGAGAGGGTGTTTATCAAGCCCGCTGACTCGGTAGGTGGACCTACCTGCGCTGATGGTCTTCCATCCGTTGGCCAAGGTCCCGACTTCCGATCTGCGAACGCGGCTGTCGTCCACGAACGGGTTCGCGCGTTCCTTCCCGAGGGATCGGGCCAATCGTCCGGTCGTCGTGTCGAGTCGACGGCCCGGGCGCGCTCCGGCGGAGCGGTTCCTTCGCTTCCTGTGGAGCCGCAGGCGGACCTCGGTCCGGGGTCGCGGCCGGCCCGTGTCGAGCATCCGACGAGTGTGCATGTGTCCGTCCCGGGCAATTCCCGCTCGTGCGGGGCTGACGGCTGTCGTTTCGGCAAGGTCAAAGAGCGCTCTTTGGTGGGTGTCGGGCAGGTGCCAGCGCGGTGTCGCGTCGGGCCGGTTCGGACGAGGCGCAGGCCGGGCTTGCGGGTGTTCGTGCATTGGCTGCCGCTGAGCGGCTGTTCGGGTGCCGGGGTGGCTAGATGACGAAGTCGTCGCGGTGTGCCAGGAGTCGGGCCGTGCCCATGGTGCGGACGGCTTCGAAGCCGTTCCTGGGAAGTCGGTAGATGCGGATGCTGTCCGTGTCGGTGTTGATGAGGCTTTTGACTGCGGCGAGGAGTTTGAGGAGGCCGATGTCGTCGGTGGCGATTTCGAAGACGGATTGTTGGACGCGGGTTCCGTAGCCTTCGCAGAGTTTGGCGACCTTGCGCAGGCGTCGGCGGCCTTCGGGGCTGGTGGTGTCGACGTCGTAGGTGAGGAGGAGGTCCATCATGCGGGGATCCAGGGGAGGTAGCCGGGGAGCTCGCCGCGTAGGTGGCGGGCGAGGATCCGGGCCTGCATGACGGGCAGGAGACCGGCGGGGACGGGGCGGGCGGCGATCGGGTGGTCCCATTCCTGACGTCGGGTGTCCTGCCAGCCTTCGAAGACGATCTTCCGGCCGTTCTCGTCGAGTTGCCAGGCGCCGCCGGGGAGTTCGTCGAAGTGTTCGACGCGGAGGGTGCGGCGGTTGATGAGGGTGAGCGCCAGGCGGTCGGCGAGGGCGGGACGGAACTCCTCCATGAGGTCGAGGGCCAAGGCCGGTTTCGCGGGGCGCAGGCTATGGAGGAAACCGACGTATGGATCGAGTCCCACCTGTTCCGCCGCGCCTTGGGCGAGATTGCGGAGGAGGCCGTAGAGGAACGAGATGAGGGCGTTGGTGGGATCGGTCGGCGGACGTCTCGAACGTCCGGTGAACGGGGGGAAGTCGGTCCCCTTGCGCAGGGCCAGGGGCAGCGCCGCGAAATAGGTGCGGCCCGCCTGGCCCTCCAGGCCCATGAGTTCGGTGAGGTCCTTGGCGTCCGGCAGCCAGGTCACGGCCTCGGCGAGTTCGTCGGCCGCGGCGCGCAGGCCGATCTGGGGCGAGCCGGTGGCGTCCCGGGCCGCACGGAGGAGTACGCGGCGGCTGTTGCGGATTTTCCCGGCGACGAACGCCCGGGCGATCTCCAGGCGCGCCGTGTCGTCGTCGTGGACTTGGTGTTGCGCGTGGCGGAGGAGGACGTTGCCTCGGGTCGGGCCTTCGAGGCGGGCGGTGAAGCGTCCGCCCCTGGACATCCAGACGATGGGTCTGTTGTCGTCGGCGCAGCGGGCGATGAGTTCGGTGGAGAGGTTGATGTGGCCGTAGACGACGATGGATTCGATGCGGCGTAGGGGGAGGGTTTTGCGTCCGGGGGTGTCGGGGAGGGCGACACGGATGCTGTCCTCGTCCAGGTGCAGTGAAGCGCCTTGGGTTTGTACGTAGAGGGTGTTGAGGATTTCGGTGGGCATGGGGGGCTCTTCGGGTCAGGTGGGCGTGGGTGGCTCGTCGGTGGGTGTGCGGTACAGGTCGGCGAGGGCCTGGCGGTAGCGGCGGTCGCCTGCGAGGACCTTGGGCATGCAGGATTCGGCCATGGAGCAGCGGCGGCAGCGTTTGTCGGCGGGTGCGGCCGGGAGGGCCGCCGCGGTGAGCATGGCGCGGACGGCGACCGTGGTGGCTTCGACGGTGGCCCGGAGGGCGGCGTCGACGGCGACTTCGTGGCGGCGGCGGTCGGTGGCGGACCAGACGACGGCTGTGTCGATGGTGGTGTCGAACATGGCCTCGAGGCACATGGCTTGTGCGGCGACCTGGACGTCGCCGGGGCCGCCGGGTTGGTAGCGGCCGGATTTGTGTTCGACGGGGGTGATGGTTCTGCGGCGGATCTCCACGACGTCGCACACCCCGGTCAGGCCGAGGGTGTCGTGCCAGAGGGGCAATGCGCGCAGGGTTTTGGTCCCGGGGCGGGTTTCGTGTCCGGGGGTGTGGACGCGTTCGTGGAGGATGGTGCCCCGGACCGTGGCGGCGTCGTCGGCGAACGCGTCCTCGAGGAGGATCAGGCCGGCTTGGCGGGGGCAGTACGTGTGGTGTTCCAGGGCCGAGATCGGCACCTGGACGGGTTCCGCGACCGCTGCTCCGCGGTGTTGGTGGGGTGGGTTCATCCCAGGATGCGGGTGAGGGTGATGCCGGCGGGGAGGTCGCCGTCGAGGATCTCGATCTTGTAGTCGTCGAAGCCTCGGGCGGGGCCGGTGCCGACGGGTTGCACGTGTACGCGGTCGAGGAGTTGGCGGGCGGGGGCGCGGCCGTAGGCGTCGTCGTGGGTGAAGACGTACAGGCCGCGCAGGCTCATGGAGCCGCGGGTGGATGCGCGGTCGTGGTCGAGCATGAGGGTGAAGGCGCGCCAGAAGGCTTCGAGGTCGTCGGTGGTGACGCCGGTGCGGGCGGCGAGGGGGGCGCTGAAGTGGCCTTCGCCGACGTACAGGCCGTAGGGGACGATGTGTTTGGAGCCCATCTCGGTGCTTTCGCCCTTGTCGATGTCGGCCTGGCGGGTCTGGGTGACGCGGGTGATGCCGATGTCGAGGGGCAGGACTTCGTCGACGGAGCGGGCGAAGGTGAGTTGCATGGGGCCTTGGACGCGTCCGGCGTGTTTGGTGCCGGTGGTCATGACGGCGCCGAACATGCGGATGTCGTAGAACGTTTCGCACATCCATTTCTGGGCGTCGACGGGGGTGGTGGTGTCGCCGAGGGCGGTGTAGGCGCGTTCGTGTTGGGCGTTGAGGGCGACGCCGGCCTCGACGTAGATGTCGTAGCCGGCGCGGCCTTCGTTGAGGAGGGGGATGACGTTGCGGACCTTGCGCTTGATCGCGACGTCGGTGATGAGTCCTTGGCTGGTGACGGGGTCGAGGCGGGGCATGCCGCCGGCGTCGGGGTCGCCGTTGGGGTTGCCGTCGCGGACGTCGACCATGAAGACGTAGTCGTGCTTGCGGGTGGGGTCGAGGTGCGGTGCGGTCACAGGGGTGCTCCTGGGAGTCGAAAGGGGTTCGGGGTGTTCCGGGGGCGCGGTCAGGGTTGGCGGGTGTCCGCCGCCGCGGCGGCGGCCTTGGTTTCGGCGCGTTCGGCGGCGGCTTCGAAGCCGGACTGTTGTTGGTGGTAGTAGCCGAGGGCGAAGCGCGCCTGCTGTCGCGGCGAGAGGGTGGCGGGCAGGACGTCCTCCGCGGTCGCGTCGAAGCGCGCCCAGACCGCGCCGATCTGCTTGCCGAGGGCGACCGCGGTTCCGGGCCGGTCACGGCGCAGCCGCTTGAGGTGGGCCTTGGATCCGCGGTCGAGGGTGAGCAGGACGTGCCTGGGGGCGGTGGTGGCCGAGCCGTAGAACTTGTCGGCGACCGTGGCGTTGACGCCTTGGCGGCGGCCGTTCTCCCCGACGGCGGAGAGCGCGGCGTATTGGGTGCTCTCGTACAGGGCGAAGAGCCGGCCGCACAGGTATCCCGGGTCGGTGGCGTCCGGGTCGAGTCCGGGCATGGTGGTTCCTCCGTGGGGCGAGCGTTCGAGGATCAGGCGTAGGAGTGCGGCGCGGGGGCCGTCGATGCGGCGGTCGGAGCGGATGCGGCCGAGCAGGTGCGCGAGCAGGTGTGCGGGGGGTGGTTGGTGGTTGAGGGCGCTGCGGAGGAGGGCGTTGTCGAGGCCGTCGGGGACGAGGGTGTTGGTGTAGCGGTTGGTGGTCTTGTCCCAGCGGCCGGCGGCCTGGGTCAGGCGCCACAGCGGGTACCAGACGGAGGTGCGGTTCCAGCCGTCGCGGGTTTCGTGGTCGGTGAACCAGGCGCCCTGGTTGCGGCGGAGTTCGCCGATGGGGATGTCGATCCAGTCGTGGACGACGACGCGGGAGCTGTTGGTGCCCAGGGTCAGGCCGTAGAAGCGGTTGGGGTCGACGCGCTCGTTCGCCGCACGGTTGTGGGCCGGTTCGTGGAGGGTGTCGAGGAGGTGACGGACGTCGTCCGGCTGGGGGGCGTCGAAGGCGGCGACGGGGTCGTCGTCGATGGGGTCGCGGGTCCACCAGACGAGGCTGGAGGTGGTGCCGCGGCGGCGGTGGCGCTCGTCGGCGAGGAGGGCGTTGAGGGCGGCGACGCCGGTGGATCCGCAGCCGTCGCAGATGGGCGTGTTGGCGAGTTGGAGCACACCCTCGCGGGCCTGGGCGGCGGAGTTGACGCTGACGAGCTGGGTCTTGCGGGCCTGCCCCGAGGTGGGGATGGCGCCGGCTTTAATGCTCTCCGGGAGGGTGGAAAGCAGGTTGCCGTGCTCGCCGCAGACCAGGCACAGGCCCTGGCGGCCGCCGCCCTTGCGTTCGGCGACGATCGCGCACCACTCGGTCTGCGCGGTCGGCCGCAGGTGCACCCACGCGGCGCCGACCATGATGCCCACCCAGTCCCCCGCGACGAGATCGTCGGGGATGGGGACGTGGGCCAGGCCGTCGGCGTCGAGGAACCGGGCGAGCGCGCGGGCGACGGGGTCGTGCCCGGCCGCGCGGTCCGTCCAGCGGCGGGCCAGTTCGACGAACGCGGCGCACCGGCGGTCGGCCTGGGCGTCGGCTTTGGGGCTGTCGTCGCGGGCGACGGCCAGGACGTACTCGGCGGTGTCGCACAGCAACAGCGGCGGCGGGTGGATGCTGCGGTAGGCGTCGGGTGCGGGGACGAGTTTGCCCTTGGGTCCTTTCGCCCCCTTGGCCGGGCGCAGGTCGACCAGGCCGCCGGGGGCGAGGTCGCCGTTCTCGGTGAGCGGGATGAACCAGCGCAGGGCCTTGGGGACGTAGTAGAGGGGCGGCATGTCGGTGCGGGTGAGGGCGTGGTCGCGGAGTTCGCGCAGGAGCATCGGTCAGCCCTCGGCGGCGCGTCGGGCCCGGGCGGAGCGTGCGGGCATGTCGACCTCGGTGTCCGACAGCGGGTGTTCGGGAACGTGCAAGATGCCCTGTTCGAGGCGGGCACGGAACCAGCGGTACCGCTCCCCCGTGTCGGTGTAGACGATCGAGTGGAGCATCACGCCGAGTTCTTCGCCGTCCTCGGGTGCCTCGTCGTGTCGGATCGGTGGGCGGGTGGTGGTGGGGCCGAAGTCGGCGGCGAACTCGCGGCAGCCGAGGAACGGCTGGGAGAAACACGCCCCGCGTTCGACACGGCGGCGGAACTGGTCGCGGTACTTGGCCTCGGTCGCGGTGGTGTGCGGCGCGAGGTCGACGTGCGCGTGGATGCGGTAGGCGACGTCGCGCAGGGCGACGGTGTTGCGCTGGTCCCGGTCCTCCTCCACGTCGTACCGGCGGCTCGGGTCCCGGCGCAGTTCGCGGATCCGCGGCGGGGTGACGACGGATTTGACCTCGTTGCGGCGCAGGCTGAACCAGCGCACGGGCGCGAGGACCTCGATCTTGACGACGTCGTACCGGAATTCCTTCTTCCAGAAGATCGCTTCCAGCAGACCTCGCGCCGCGGACGGCGTCATGACGGGATAGCTGACGCGTTCGACCTTGAGTTCCGGGCGGGTGAAACAGGCGAGCGGCCCGGACACCTCGACCACGAGCGGGGGAGCCGAATGCCGGTTGCGTTTGGTCACCAAGACGTGAAGTCCTCGCTGTTCTCGGGGTGTTCGAGATCGATACCGCGTTCGGAGTGGTAGTCGCTGACCCACAGCAACAGATCCCCGACCACCGGCTCGGCATGGCCCGCCCGGACCGCGGCGCGGGCCGCCGAACGAGGCAGCGACGCGGTGTAGGGCTGCAGGTCCCGCAGCGGCTGCGGGCCGCACGGGTACGGCGACCGCAGCGCCCGTACCGCCGCGCGCACGATGTCCTGGGCCTCGTCGTCGTCCATCAGGACGGCGACGGGGCTGGTCGCCTGGTCGTCGATCATGCGGAACTCCGCCGCCACCTGCGGATAGTCCAGGCGGGCGCGCAGGTCCTGGATGCGGCGGCCCAGGCCGTCGTCGCCGAGACGGCCGTACCGCAGCCGGTAGTAGCGGGCCAACGCGTCCAGGTCGTCCGGGTCGGCGAGACCGGGGCCGAAGTTCTCCGACGTCGCCTGCATCGCCTGCTTGTACGGTTCGCCGTTCGGGCGCCCACCGTCGCACGGGTCGAACACCACGACCCGACCGGGCGCGGGCAGGCGGCCTTCACGGTTGCAGCGACCGGCCGCCTGCTGCAGGGACTCCGCCGGGGCGAACGCGCGGTAGACCACGGGGAAGTCGACGTCGACACCGGCTTCGACGAGCGGCGTGGCGACGACGGCGACCGGCTCGCCCTCCGCGAGAAGCCTCCCGATCTCGGCGAGGTTCTCCCGCCGATGCCGGGGGGCCATGCGGGTCGACAGGTGCAGTGCCGGGCCGAGATCGGACGGGCGTTCCTCGGCCAGGGTGCGGTGCACGGTGGCCGCGTTCGCGGTCGTGTTCACCACGACCAGGGCCTGCGGCAGGTCCGCCGCCTCGGCGGCGATGTCCTCGAGCAACGGCTGCGGCGCCAGGCGCCACTCGTAGTCGACGCGCCGCAACCTCGCGTACAACGGCGCCGGATCGGGGATCACGTCGACCGCCCGCGCGCCCTCGAACCCGGACACCGCCATGAACTCGGGCTGGGTCGCCGACGTGAGCAGCACCGTCGTCCCGTAGTGGTCGCACAGCCCGCGCAGCACGGACAGGATCGGCATCAACAACGGATCGGGCAGTGCCTGGACCTCGTCGAGGACGATCACCGCGCCGGCAAGGCGGTGCAGCCGCCGCATCGCGGCGGGCTTGCGCGAGAACAGCGACTCGAACAGGCGCACCGTCGTGGTGACGACAAACGGCGAGTCCCAGTTCTCCGCGGCGAGCTTCGCCCCGCGCGGGGCCGCGTCGAGATCGACCGCACTGTGGTGTTCCAACAACGACGGCGCCGCGTCGCCGTCGCGCTCCAGGAGATCGCGGTAGACGGCCGAGTTCTGCTCGGTGATCGAGATGAACGGAACCGCCACCACGACCCGCCGCAGACCCCACTTCACCGCGTGGTGGAGCCCGAACCCGCCGGCGGCGAACGTCTTCCCGGCACCGGTGGGCACACCGAGGCGGTGGATGCCCGGCGGAAGCACTGCCGCGGCGACGGTACGGGCATAGACGTCGTCACGAAGCCGGGAGAGATCGTTCCTCGGCCGGGCGCGGAGCTTCTCCATACGGCGCTGCTCGAACCGGCGCAGGAGCTCCGGGACGGCCGGAGCCGGTGGGAGCGCCGCCGCCCCGCTGTCGAAGTGCGCCGAGGTGTCGAGGAAATCCGCGTCGACGACGCAACTGAACAGCATGCGGATCAACAGGTCATAGGCGAGACCGAGTTCGGCTTTCGGAACGGACGCCAACCACGTCGGAAGCGACGGCGACACATCCGGAAGGATCTCGGGCACCAACTCGGCGACCGCAGCGATGGTGGCCTCGAGTTCCTCGACAGCCCCGGCAGCCGCGTGGAGTTCGTCCTTCAGGGTTGGGGTGTCGGGGAGCCCGCCGTGATGCCCGATCACAATCCGCGCGAGCGTAGGCGGCAACGCGCGTTGCGCCAGGAGCGCTCCCGCGCGCTTGTGATCGAGCCCCACCCGCCCACCACCGGCCACCTCGACGGCCAGCAGTTTCGACTGCCAGACACACGCGCCCTTCCCGACGTCGTGCACGACCCCCAGATAACCCGCCGCCGCACCACCACCGAACACCGACCCGAACTCACCGGACCGGGCGGCCGTACCACGCAGGTGATCGTCGAGACCGTGGCGAACACCGGAATCGTTCACGCTGTGCGCCAATAAACGCATGAAGACTCCTTGGAAACCGGGTGGGGACGCGACGAACCGACCGGAGACGGAACCCGCCTCGGACACCCGGCAGATGAAAATCTAGGGCGTTGCCCGCACATCATGGACCCGAATCGAAAAAGCCCCCCGAGGGCGCCGCTTCGGAACCCCAAGCACACACGCGACACGCGAACCACACCGAAGCCGAAAGTCCGTTTCGACCGCAATTGACGACGCAGCGGTACCTCGCGAAGAATTTTTTCGGTACGTTTCCCCTGCTCAGACAGGATGGCGGTCAACCTTCGGGCTGGCCGGGGATCGCAACACGAGCACCACTGCCGCGGTCAGAGCAGCCATCCGGATGGCGGTCAACCTTCGGGCTGGCCGGGGATCGCAACGCGTGTTCGTGGCCCGCGGCGGCTGGCCGCGGGCCAATGGCGGTCAACCTTCGGGCTGGCCGGGGATCGCAACGCGATCTGCGCGACGTCGCCGGGACCGAGGTGCGGAAATGGCGGTCAACCTTCGGGCTGGCCGGGGATCGCAACACCGACTGCACAAGTCCGTCGGCGCCGCGCGGCCCCTAGGCCGCGTATCCAGTCGTGATCAATGAGTGGTGTGGGTGAGGGCGTTGAGCCAGATCATTGCGGCGCGGAGGTGGAGGGCGGCGAGGTAGC
>NZ_JBIRUB010000030.1:0-94759 GCF_044334985.1 Embleya sp. NPDC020630 | reverse complement strand
ATGTACGAGCCCTGGGTCTGGAGGCTGTCGGCGTTGCCGGCCAGGATCTGGTCGTTGGCCTCCTTGGGCCAGGTGCCCTCGTAGCCGAGTTTCAGGAGCGACCAGGCGTCCTTGGCGTAGTACGTCTCGTCGAATATCACCGATTTGGGCTTGCCGAGGTTCCAGAACCGGATGAATCCGGCCAGGAGCGTCACCAGGATGCACGGCAGCCAGCCGCCGCCGGTGTAGGCGCTGTTGTCGGTGTACGAGGGCACCAACCGCTCACGCAGCGACGTCGGCGGCCGATCCCGAAACCCGAACCGAGCCGGCGACCAGGCCCACCCACTGGGCCCGGTGGCCCCGACCCCGGCCGGCGCGGCACTGTGGGTCCCGGGGAACTCCCCATCCCCCTCCGGCGGTTGCGCACGGGTCGGCCGGCCGGTCGCCACGTTACTCGTCACCCGAGCATCGTACTGACGTACGAATCTCCCGATCGCCCGATCGCCCGTTCCGCAACCTCCCGAACTGCGGAGAGCGGCGACGCCGAGGGGAACGAGCGTGCGACGGCCGGGTAGCATGCCCATTGCATGATGCGATCAAGGGACGCGCACGAGGGGCCCGCCCCGGTGCGGTCGGTTCGAAACGGAGGCGGCGACTCGATGGACTCCGGGTTCGAGCGCTCACCCGAGCAGGAGGCTCTCATCGCAGACTGGACTCCGCCGGAGATCGACACCACCAAGCCGCATTCGGCGCGCATGTACGACTACTTCCTCGGCGGCAAGACGAACTTCGCCCCCGACCGGGAAGCCGCGGAGCAGACGTTGCTCGCGGTTCCGTACGCGCGTACCGCCGCGCGGGCGAACCGGGCGTTCCTGTTGCGGGCGGTCGCGCACCTCGCCCGGCTCGGGATACGGCAGTTCCTCGATCTCGGCACCGGGATCCCCGTCGAGGGCCGCAACACGCACGACGCCGCCCAGAGGATCGCGCCGAATTCCCGAGTGGTGTACGTCGACAACGACCCCATCGTCCTCGTACACGCCCGTGCGCTGCTGAGCAGCCACCCCGAGGGCGAGACCGCATACATCGACGCCGACGTCCGCGACCCGGACGCCATCCTCGAACACCCCGCACTCGTGCGGTCCCTGGACCTCGACCGGCCGCTCGCGATCATGCTGCTCGCGATACTGCACTTCGTCCCGGACGACGAGAAACCGGCCGACCTCGTACGCCGGTTGACCGACCGGCTCCCCTCCGGCAGCCACCTGGTGCTCTCGCACCTGACCGGCGACTTCGACCCGGTCGGCACCGGCGGCGGCGCCAACGTGTACCGCAAATCGGGTATCCCGATGCAACTACGCAGCCGCGCCGAGGTCGAGGCACTGGTGCCGGCGGGCTGGGAACTCCTCGAACCGGGCGTCGAACTCGTCTCCCGATGGCACCCCGAACCCGACGCCGAATTCCCGGACCCGGCGGACATCGGCTGCTACGGCCTGCTGGCACGCAAACCCTGAAAAGACGGCTTGCCGCCGGTGCGGTGGCCTCGACCCGACCCGAGGCCGCCGCGCCGTACCCGATCCCGGGTGATGCTCGCGTGGCCGGGATCGGGGTGGTCGAGGTCGTGGGTCAGGTCTCCTCGCCGTGGCTGTTCGCGACGAACAGGGCGACGATCGTGGTCAGCCACGCCCGGAGGTCACGGATGTCCTCGTGTTCGTTGCGCGACACCCGCAGCCAGGTCTCCCGGATCGCGTCCTCGGCGTCCGTACGCGAGCCGAGCATGCCGTACGCCACCGTCCGCAGATGCGGGCGCACGACCTCGAACCGATCGGCCGGCCCTGTCTCGCGGGGTGTCGGGCCGGACGGTCGTCCTGCTCGGGCCCGGGTTCGTTCTCATGCAGATCAGATGAACGGGTCGGCAAAAGTGTGACGGGTTCGGGAGGCCCGGGTTCGTCGCGGGTGGCCGGGTCGCCATCAGAACCCGATGGCCTCGCGCAGGAGCAGTACGGTGACCCGGCCGGGGTAGGGCTCGGCGTGCATCACGAGCAGGCGGTTGATCGCGCTCGGCGCACCGTAGACCCTGCGGGCGCGTTCGTCCTCCAGCGGCAGGGCGTGCTCCTCGAGGCGGTGGAACGCGGTCGGCAGGTCGGGGACGACCTTCTGGGCGCCGATGATCCAGATCGCCCGGCGGGCGCCGCCGGAGTAGGCGGGCAGTTGGCTGCCGCTGCCGGAGGCGACCACCAGCGAGCCGGTTTCGGTGACCGCGGCGACGCTGCCGACGACCACGTCCGGGGTGCTGGTCAGCCGGCGGATCTCGTCGCCCTCGGTGGCCCGGTCCATGACCAGTACGCGAGGCCGGATCGCGTCGTAGCGGCCGCCGGTGTTGAGGTCCTCCTCGATGCCGGACAGCCGCAGTGTCTCGCTGGCCCCGGTGAACACCGACGCGCCGTCGGGAATCAGCTCGCCGACGCGGCCGCGCGCGGCGGCCGCGTCGGCCAGGATCTCGACGGCGAAGCCGTTCTCCCGTAGCGCCGCGGCCGCCCGTTCGAGGCGCGACGCGGGCGCGGGTGCGACGAAGTCCGCGGTGGCGGTCGTGGTCGGCGTGGTGGTGGGCGTGCTCATGCTTCCTCCGGATCACGTGGGGTCTGGTCGGCGGCCGCCGCGAACTCGGGCTGTGGTGTACTCGCCGACACCCCTTCGACCAGGCGGCCGCTCGGAATGTGAGGCGGCGCGGCCGGTGAGCGGCGGACCTGACGTTTCGGTGGCCTGTCCGGTCGAAGAGGTGTGATCGAACGGATGAGAGCCACGGACGGGGACGACGCGATGCGCGAGAGCGGCGTGGAGGCGGTCATGGAGGAGCGACAGCGGCTGATCAACCTGGCCTATCGGCTGCTCGGGTCGCTCGCCGACGCCGAGGACGTGGTCCAGGAGACCTACGCCCGCTGGTACGCGATGACCGACGCGCAACGTGACGAGATCGAGGTCCCGGCGGCCTGGCTGACGAAGGTGGCGGGCCGGGTGTGTCTGACCCTGCTCGGGTCGGCCCGGGCCAGGCGGGAGACCTACGTGGGTGAATGGCTGCCCGAGCCGCTGCCCGAGCCGACCGAGTGGATCACCGGGGGAGCGGCCGGCGGCGGCATGGATCCGGCCGATCGCATCACCCTGGACGAGTCGGTCAGCATGGCCTTCCTCGTCGTGTTCGAGTCGATGACCCCGGCCGAGCGAGTGGCGTTCGTCCTGCACGACGTCTTCCGCTACCCGTTCGCGGAGGTCGCCACGATCGTCGGGCGTACCCCCGCGGCGTGCCGTCAGTTGGCGTCGTCGGCCCGGCGGCGGATTCGCGAGTCACGGGTCGACGCGGACCCGAGCGCGGGCCACGCCGCGGTGGTCCGCGACTTCAAGGCGGCCTGGGACGCGAAGAACATCGGCGCGCTGATCGGCCTGCTCGACCCGAACGCCACCTGGGTCGCGGACGGCGGCGGCAAGGCCCTCACCATCCTGGATCCGATCATCGGCGGCGAGCGGATCGCCCACGCCTACCTGCAACTCGCCGACGTCGCACCCGATTACACGCTGCTGGAGCGTACGGTCAACGGCCTGCCCGGCCTGGTGGTCCGGCAGAACGGCCGCGCCGTGACCGTATTCGCCTTCCACGTGGTGGGCGAGCGCATCCACCGCATCTGGACGATCCGCAACCCGGACAAACTCCGCCCGTGGACAACCCGTTGACCCGAACACGCGGTAGCGGCGTGGTGGTTCGACCTAACGCTCCAGCACCAACCGCTGCGCGGGGCGCACCGGTCGGCCGAAGTGGGCGCAGCGCTCCTCGAACCCCGGCGGGAGCCACGTGCCGCCGAGCAGCCGCGGGTGGGACGGAAACGCCGCGAGGGCCGCCAGCGCGAACACCAGGGACGCCCACGGGGTGGCGAGGCGCACGCACATGTACCCCTTGCCGTACATGTCGTGGTAGCGGGCCTCGAAGACGCCGGGCTCGGGCAGGTCGATCTGGTCGAGCCCGGTGAAGCCGAGACTCAGCGGGTTGCGGGGATGCGCGAGGTACGCGGTCAGGTGCGTGATGGTCAGTTCGCCGCCGCCGTCGTTGACCCAGCGCGGCACGGTGTCCTGCTGCGCACGCTTGCGTCGCGCCGCGTTGCCCAGGGCGTTCACGGCAAGCGCGCCCACCACGAACCCCGGCCTGCCGATCGCGGCCACCCCGGTGCTGCGGTAACTGCCGTTGCCCACGGCGCGCAGCCGGAACTGCTCCCCGACCCCGGTCGCGAGTACGCGCTCCCCCGGTGCGATCCGCGCCGTACTCGCCACGAGCGGGCGGCGGTCCGCCTGGCCGGTGACGACATCGGCCACGATGTCGCAGGTGTACCAGAGGAATTCGTCGGTCTGCGTCCACCCGTTGGCCGGCTGGGAGCCCATCCGGTTGCTCACGCTCGTCCCCTCGCCCGGCGAGCCCCGTGCTGCGCCGCGATTCCGAGTCTAAGCGTGTCTGATATACCAGAGTTTGAACACACCCCCACAACTTCCCCGCCCACGCCCTCGACCGACGACTCGGCGCACCCGACCGGTCGGCGGGCGATGCCGCCGACCGGGTCGAGTTCGGCGTCGGGGCACCACGGGTGATGGTGCATCGGCTGTCGGGGCCAGGTCAGGGGGTGGGGTGGCCGAACCAGTGGGAGAGCTGCGTGTTCAGGTCCTGTTGGTTGTCGCCGAGCCAGGCGATGTGGCCGTCGGGGCGGAGGAGGACGCATGGGGCGTCCAGCGCCGCGGTGGGGTCCGCGACGTGGTCGACCCGGTCGGACCAGGCGCCGGTGGTCAGGTGTTCGGTGCGGTCCAGGAGTAGGCCGCGGCCGTGGTGCAGCAGGGCGTAGAGCCGGCCGTCCTTTACATCGATGTCGCGCATGCGGCGGCCGAGGAGGTCGGGGCCGTCGCCGAAGTCGTAGCGGATGTCGATCGCGGTGATCTTCTCGATGAGGCGGCGGTTCACCTCGTCGATGTCCATCAGCTCGGTGAGGAGCCTGCGCACTGCCTGCGGGCCCGGGTCGGTGGAGTGCAGTTCCGTCTGGGCGCGGGTGTTGTCCAAGACGGCTGCGGCGACCGGATGGCGTTCGCTGTGGTATGTGTCCAGCAGTGTGTCCGGCGCCCAGCCGCGGATGTGCGCGGCCAGTTTCCAGCCGAGGTTGACGGCGTCCTGAACGCCCAGGTTGAGGCCCTGCCCGCCGGTCGGCGGGTGGATGTGCGCCGCATCGCCGGCCAGCAACACCCGCCCGACGCGGTACCGTTCGGCCAGCCGGGTGGCATCGCCGAAGCGGGACAACCAGCGCGGGGAGTGCACGCCGAAGTCGGTTCCGGCGATGGCGCGCAGCTGTTGTCCGAAATCCTCGAGGGTGGGCGGTTCCGTGCGATCGGCGACGCCCGCGGCCGGGACCAGGACGCTGTACACCCCTTCACCGAAGGGCCGGAGCCAGAATCGCCTGTTGGTGCGGCTGATTTCGCTCACCGTGGCGGCGATCTCCTCCTGCGGCACGCTCACGTGCATCTCGCCCATCAGCGTGTCGTTTCGCGAGGGCTCTCCGGGGAAGCCGACGCCGAGCCGTTTGCGCACCGTGCTGCGGGCGCCGTCACAGCCGACGAGATTGCGCGAACGCAGCCGTTCGCCGTCGGCCAGTTCGACGGTCACACCCTCGTCGTCCTGCTCGAAATCGGCCACCGCACAGCCGCGCCGGACCTGCGCGCCCAGTCGGGTCGCGTGTTCTTCGAGCAGCCGCTCGATGACCGGCTGCGGGATGCCCAGCAGATAGGCGTGCGCGGAATCCAGGCCCTGGGGCGCGGGTTTGTCGATGCCGGCGAAGAAGCCGCCGGCCGGACGGCGCCGGCCGCGTTCGAGCAGGCGATCCAGCAGTCCGCGCATGGCCATCAGTTCGAGACTGCGAATGTGCAGGCCGACGATGCGGACGAACGATACGGGCTCGGTTTCCTTCTCCAGAACGAGCACCCGCACGTCGTGCAGCCGCAGTTCGGCGGCCAGCATGGCGCCGGTCGGCCCGCAGCCGGCGATGATCACGTCGAACACGAGGGATGCGGGATCGGCGCCGCCGGCGGCGGAGGAGCGGAGTTCGGGGGCGACCTGTGGAGATTGCATGGGTATGGCCTTTCGGGAGTGCCCTGTCGGCGAGGCGCTCCCGGCGATACCTACGTCAATCGCCGGCCGTGACCGCAAGGGGGAGCACCCATATCGCTACAACGTTCATGGGTCTCACCTCCTCGGGTGGTGTCACGGTCGAGTGCAAGGTATAGACATGGGGCCCACCCGTCCAATGCTTTTCCGACCCCGCGATCACGACGCGAACCGGCCGGGCGCCGGGTTCCGGGCGCCCTCGGCTCGGGGCGTCGAAGCGGCCTTCCGGGCCGACTCGACCGGCCCGACGCCTGGGTGGTCGCGGTGCGCCTGCTCCACGGGTTTCCCGGCACCCTCCTCGAACTCCTCGACACGGTGGCCGCGATGACCGCGGACGACACTTCGTCCCGCCGGCAACACGGGTAATGCGAATAGAGCGGACAATGTGCATCCGGTCCTGCCTTCTCCGAGGTCGCGCCGACGGGTTTTGGCGGTTTTACGACACAAGTTGGCAGATTAATGGAAGGAAGCCATTGCGGCCTCGTGACAACGTGACGCCATGAGCACGACACCGGGGGATTCGCGTCGCCGGCGGCATCGGCTCCGTCCGGGGGCGGAGCCGCCCGTCGAACTGGCAACCAGGACCGGGCCACATACCCACCGCACCACGACGTCGGGGCTGGGGATCCGATGACGCCGACGCCCACCCCGAAGGCATCCCGGGGTATCGGGGCCCGGATACGTCGCGCGGCGGTGGACACGCGTCCGTTCGCCGTACCGGCCTATCGGCGGGTGCTGGTCGGCCAGGGGGCCTCGCTGGTGGGCACGATGGTCACCGAGGTCACCGTCCCGGTGCAGATCTACTCCCTCACGCACTCGTCGTTCTACGTGGGCCTGGCCGGACTCTTCGGCTTCGTGCCCATCGTGGTGTTCGGCCTGTACGGCGGCGCCGTCGCCGACCGGATCGATCGGCGCCGGTTGTGCCTGTGGTCGTCGTTGGTGACCTGGGTGGTGACCATCGCGCTGCTCGCCCAGACCCTCCTGCACGCTCGCTCGGAGTTCCTCCTGCTCGGCCTCGTCGCCGTCCAGGGGGCCGGCTTCGCCACGGCCTCCTCGGCGCGTGGCGCGATCATTCCCCGCATCGTGCCGCACGAGTTGATCCCCGCCGCCAACACCCTGAGCTTCACGGTGGGCAACATCGGCCAGATCGCGGGACCGCTGGTCGCGGGCGTCCTGCTCACCCTTCCGCACGGGTTCGCCTATGCCTACGCCGCCGACGCCGTCCTGTTCACCCTGTCCCTCTACTCGACGTGGAGACTCCCGCCGATCCCGCCGGCGGGAGCCGCGACGGGCACGGGGATCGGCGCCGTGTTCGAGGGCCTGCGCTTCATCGGCGGCAGTCCGATTCTGCTGATGTCGTTCGCCGTGGACATCGCCGCCATGGTGCTGGCCATGCCGAACGCCCTGTTCCCCGAGGCCGCCGCCACCCGCTTCCACGGCGGGATCGGCGTCCTGTACTCGGCGGTCGCCATCGGATCCCTGCTGGCCGGCCTGTGCAGCGGATGGATCGCGCGCATACGCCGCCAAGGCGTCGCGCTCACCCTCGCGGTGGTCGCGTGGGCGAGCGCCATCACGCTGGCCGGCTTCACCCGCGCCCTGTGGCTCGCCGTCGCCCTGCTCGTCCTCGCCGGCGCCGCCGACCTGGTCAGCGCCGTCTACCGGCAGACGATCCTGCAGACGTGGGCCCCGGACGAGATGCGCGGACGTATGCAGGGCGTCTTCACCGTCGTCGTCAGCGGCGGACCCCGACTCGGCGACCTGCGGGCGGGAGCCATGGCGGCGACCACCACCCTCGGCATCGCCTGGTCGGGCAGCGCCATGCTGTGCATCGTCCTGGTCGTGGTCGGCGCCCTGGCCGTACGCCCGTTCTGGCGCTACGACGCCCACCGGGAGCACTGCGAAGTCCCCCCGTCGATGTCCGACTCTCCGACCCCGCGCCCCCGGTCCCCGGTGGAACCGGCCCGGTGAGACCGGCCGATCACCGCCGCGCGGGACGTGGCCGGGTGCCGCCTCCGGCGGGTTTTACGCCACGGCGCCGGGGGCGGCGAGTACTCGCGCGACGACTTCGCCGGCGGCGCCCAGTACCGCGCCGTCCGTGAGTTCCGAGCGCCATATCGTCGGGGTGCGGCCGCGGAGTCTGCCGCCGCCGGCCTCGAGGGCGGCGGTGATGTGCGGGGTGAGCCAGGGTGCCATGCGGGCGGGGAGGCCGCCGAGGACGAGGGCCGCGGGGTCGAAGAGGTTCGTGACGGCGACCAAGGCGATGCCCAGTCCTTCGCCGGCCCGCTTCGCGGCCGCGAGGGCGCGGCGGTCCTTCGCCTCCAGGCGGCGCACGAGTTCGCCGGCGCCGAGCACGTCGGCGCAGTCCCGGGCGTCGGGTCCGGCGGGTGCGGTGTCCGGTACGTCGGCGGCCCGCAGGACGGCGTCCAGCCCGGCGACCTGCTCCAGGCAGCCGCGTCCGCCGCAGCGGCACGCGGGTCCGCCGGGGGCGACGACGACGTGGCCGAGTTCGCCGGCCGCGCCGTGCGTGCCGCGGAACAGCGCGCCGGCGACGACGATTCCCGCGCCGATGCCGGTTTCGCCGGACACGTACACGTAGTCGCCGAGCCCGGCGCCCGCGCCGAACCACAACTCGCCGAGGGCGGCGAGATTGGCCTCGTTGTCCACCGTCACCGGCAGCGGTTGGGGCGGCAGCGCCTCGGCGAAGAGTTCGGCGGCGGGCAGCGCGTCCCAGCCCAGGTTCGGCGCGTTCACCGCCCCGCCGTGCAGCACGCCGGGGACCGCCACCGTCGTCCCGACGAGGGTGAGCCCGGCACGGCGCGCCTGCCCGGTGACCGCGTGGGCGAGCCGGCCGAGGGCCGCGACGTCCCGGTGCGGGTCGGCGCCGGCGCCGGCGCCGGCGCGGGGGACGCTGCGGCGGATGCGTACCCGACGGGTGAGGTCGAGGACGCACGCGGACAGGTACCCGACGTTGATCTCCAGGCCGAGCCCGGCGATCGGCCCCGACGCCACCGACACCGGAGCGCCGGGCCGCCCGCGTCCGGCGCGGACCGGGTCCTCGGCACTCACCAGCCCCAGCGCGGTCAGCGCGGCGACGCGCGCGGACACGGTGGTCTTCGTGAGCCCGGTGAGCTCGGCCAGCCGCGCGCGGGTGACCGGCTGGCTGCGGTCGATCTCGGCCAGCACCAGCGCCAGGTTGCGTTCGCGCATCCCGACCAGATCGGTGGGGCCGTCCGGCGTGCTCATGGCGCGGATCCTCTCACCTGCGGACGGACGGTCCTCCCGCGGGCGGCTGTTGACAGGCTATTGACAGTTGCCCGGGTGCGCGGTTGGCTCGTGGTGGAGTTTAGTCCAGAGTCCTAACTAATTGAGTTGCGATTCGAAGTGATTCGCAGCGATTCACACCGATTCCACGCGATGCGATGCGATCGGTTCGCTCAGGGAGGCGCGATGATCGACCTCGTCCCGACCCCGGAAGATCGCTTCAGCTTCGGGCTGTGGACGGTCGGATGGCAGGCGCGCGACCCGTTCGGGGACGCCACCCGCGCCCCGCTGGAGCCGGCCGAGGCGGTGTACCGGCTGGCGGAACTCGGCGCTTACGGCGTCACGTTCCACGACGACGACCTGATCCCGTTCGGCGCCGAGGAGGCGGAGCGGGCGAAGCGGATCGCCGCCTTCCGGGCCGCGCTCGACGCGACCGGCATGATCGTCCCGATGGTCACGACGAACCTCACCGCCCACCCCGTCTTCAAGGACGGCGCGTTCACCGCCAACGACCGCGGCATCCGCCGGTTCGCGCTGCGCAAGGTCATGCGCAACCTCGACCTCGCCGCCGAACTCGGGGCGCGGACCTACGTGTTCTGGGGCGGCCGGGAGGGTTCGGAGACGGACGCGGGCAAGGACGTGCGGGTCGCGCTCGACCGCTACAAGGAGGCGATCGACATCCTGTGCGCGTACGTCCGGGACCGGGGTCACGACCTCCGGTTCGCGCTGGAGCCCAAACCGAACGAGCCGCGCGGCGACATCTTCCTACCCACCGTCGGCCACATGCTCGCGTTCATCGCCCGCCTCGAACACCCCGACATGGTCGGGCTCAACCCCGAGGTCGGCCACGAGCAGATGGCCGGGATGAACATGGTGCACGCGGCGGCTCAGGCCCTGTGGGAGGGCAAGCTCTTCCACATCGACCTGAACGGCCAGCACGGGCCCAAGTACGACCAGGACCTGGTGTTCGGCCACGGCGACGTCAAGAGCGCGTTCTTCCTCGTCGACCTGCTGGAGCACGGCGGCTACGACGGGCCCCGGCACTTCGACTTCAAGCCGATGCGCACCGAGGACACCGCAGGGGTGTGGGCGGGCGCGGCCGCCAACATGCGCACCTACCTGCTGCTCCGCGAACGCGCGCGCGCGTTTCGCGCCGACCCCGAGGTGCGCGAGGCCAGGGCCGCCGCCGGACTGGACGAGCTGGCCGTGCCGACACTCGCGCCGGGCGAGACGTATGCCGACCTGGCGGGCGACACGTTCGACCCCGAGGCGGCCGCGGTCCGCGGATCCGGCTACGAGCGGCTCGACCAGCTGGCCGTGGAACACCTCCTGGGCGCGCGCTGACATGCCGGGGCGGACCCTGGTCGCGGGCATCGACTCCGGGACCCAGTCGTGCAAGGTGGTCGTCTGCGACGTGGCGAGCGGCGCGGTGCTGCGGCAGGGACGGGCACCGCACCCGGACGGCGGCGAGGTCCCCCCGGAGGCCTGGTGGCAGGCGCTGCGGACGGCCTCGGCCGAGGCCGGGGGACTGGACGACGTCGCGGCGGTGGCGGTATCCGCGCAGCAGCACGGCGCGGTGTGCCTCGACGAGGACGGCGCGGTCGCCCGCGACGCGCTGTTGTGGAACGACACCCGGTCGGCCGGCGCGGCGGCGGCGTTGTGCGCCGAGTACGGCGGGCCCGGGGCGTGGGCGCGCGCGGTCGGCAGTGTGCCGGTCGCGTCGTTCACCGTGAGCAAGCTGCGCTGGATCGCCGAGCACGACCCGAGGTCGGCGGCGCGGACTGCGGCGGTGTGTCTGCCGCACGACTACCTCACGTGGCGGCTGACCGGCGGCGGTGACATCGGCGGGCTGACCACCGATCGCGGCGACGCCTCCGGGACCGGCTATTGGTCGCCCAGTGAGGAGGCGTACCGACCGGACCTGCTCGGCGCGGCCTTCGGCGCGCGGCCGGTGTTGCCGCGGGTGCTCGGTCCGCGGGATGCGGCGGGGCGTACGGCGTCGGGCGTGCTGGTCGCGGCGGGCACGGGCGACAACATGGCGGCGGCGCTCGGCGTGCACGTCGCGCCGGGGGAGGCCGTCGTGTCGCTCGGGACCTCCGGGACGGTGTTCGTGCCGTCGGCGTCCCCGACGGCGGACCCGTCCGGGGCCGTGGCGGGATTCGCCGACGCCACCGGCGCGTTCCTGCCGCTGGCCTGTACGCTCAACGCCGCCCGCGTCCTGGACGCGGCGGCGGGCGTGCTCGGCGTGTCGCACGAGCGTCTCGCCGAACTGGCCACGGCCGCACCGCCCGGCGCCGACGGCCTGGTCCTCGTCCCGTACCTGGACGGCGAACGTACCCCCAACCTCCCGAACGCCGCCGGCGCCCTGCACGGCCTGACCACGGCCAACGCCACCCCCGCCCATCTGGCCCGCGCGTACGTCGAGGGCATGGTGTGCGGCCTGGCCGACGCCCTCGACGCCGTGCTCGACACCACGGCCACCGACGTCGCGCGCATCCGGCTCGTCGGCGGCGCGGCCCGCTCGCCGGCGGTCGCGGCCATCGCCGCGGAGCTGTTCGGCCGCCCCGTCACGGTGCCCGCGACCGGCGAACTCGCCGCGTGGGGCGCGGCCCGGCAGGCCGCGTGGGCTCTGACGCAGGACCCGCACCCTCCGGTGTGGGCGGTCCCCGGCACGACGTACCTGCCGGTGCGCGACGGCGCGGCGGCCGTTCGCGCACGGTATGCCGCCGCTCGCCCACTCCACCTGGACCGCCTCTGACGGCTGCGGGGCGACGGGCTGCGGATCACGGTGTGGGGGCGACCATCGCGCACAGACTTCGATGGTGTCCATCGCCCCAGAGTGCGCCGAACTCCGCACCCTCACCACCGAATTCGAGCGGGGCCCGGATGCCGGACCACCCCTGAGCCCTCCGGGACACGGTGGCGGGGCTCAGGGGACGAGGCCCGCCGTGGGGCCGTCGTGGCGGGCGCTGGAGCGCCAGTCGGCGACGCGGACCAGGGACTCGAGGTACGCGAGCCGGAACGGTCCCAGGTCGTCGCGGTCGCGCAGCGCCAAGGCTCGCGGCGTCCACGAACCGCCCGGGCGGAACGCCTCGGTGTCGAGCGACTGCCCGGGGAAGTGGTCGCCCGTGGACACGGCTACCGGCGGCGTGCGATCACCGTCGCGGACGCCGAGCAGCGTCCGCGCGTCCTCGTCGGCCTCCGGGCGCACCGACACACGGACCCGACCGTGGTGCGCCGCGACCAGGTAGGTCACCAACTCCGGGTCGACCCGGGGGGAATGCCAGTGCTCCCCGTTCAACAGGATGAGCGCGCTGACCAGTTCGTGCCGGAAGTACGCCCGGGTGGAAACCCCGGTGCTCCACGGCGCCTTGGACTTGGCCAGCAGGTGCTCCGGCGGCTCGCCGCCACCGCCGCCGCGCAGCATGGCCTGGAACACGTCGTGG
Organism: Embleya sp. NPDC020630; assembly: GCF_044334985.1. Lineage (NCBI taxonomy): Bacteria > Bacillati > Actinomycetota > Actinomycetes > Kitasatosporales > Streptomycetaceae > Embleya > Embleya sp. NPDC020630. The sequence continues at coordinate 81,892 of NZ_JBIRUB010000030.1, read as the reverse complement.
CACTTGCCGAGATCGTGGAACCTGGCGGCGCGGGCCACGGCTTCGCGCTGCTCCCCGGTCAGCCCCGGAAGGGCGGCCGTGACCGCACGTGCCTCCTCCTCGGTCTCCAGCAGGTGCCGGTCGAGACTCACCCAGGCGACACACGCGACCGCGGGCGGCGTGCGTCCGGTGAACAGCGACGACACCGGTGCGCCGCTCTCGGGCGCCCACCCCACCTCGGGGAGATAGCCGCCGCGGGCCGCGTCGAGCACCACGGACGTTCCGGCACGGAGATCGTCGGCCACGGCGTGCCGCCACCGGCCGTCGACGGGATCCCGCAGCCACACTCCGCGGTCGTCCGGCATCTTCCGGACGTCGGCGAGCGGCGCCTCACACTGCTCGGCGCGCGCGGGGCCCGGCTCGTCCTCGGCGGGTTCCCCCGACTCCCAGACCCGCCACGCGACGAGGACCGTGCGCTCGTCGTCGGCGCAGATCCACGGACTCGCGTCGGCCGGCTCCGCGCCGTAAGCGTTGTCGAACATCGCCAACACATCGTGCTCGCGCAGGGCTTGGGAGGGTGCCGCACTGTGGTCGACACGGGCCCGGAACAGGTCGACGGTCGTGACGGCCTCGCCCTCGTGCGCGTTCAGCCACGCCGCGACACCCGCGTTCGGTCCCGGTCCGTCCGGGGGGACACACCACAACAGGTCGCCGCCATCGGGGTGTTCGCCGTGTCGGTTGCAGCGACCGGCGCGTTGCACAAGCGCGCTCCACGGGGCGAGTTCGGTCAGGAGGGTACGGCCGGACACGTCGGATCCGACGTCCAGCGCCCGCGTCGTGACCAGGATCCGGTCCCGGCCGGTCTCCTCCGAAATCGCCGCGCGATCACGGCGGTCGGCGGAACGCGCGTACGGATATACCAGCACGATCTCCCGGCCCGGATGCGCCGCGCGCAGCGCACCGTAGACCTCGCGCGCCCGCTGCGCGGAGCCGAGTACGGCGATGGACTGCGTGCCGGGCAGGTGTGCGGCGCCCAGCTCGTCGACGAGGTCGTCGACGTACCGTGTCGGGTCCGGGTCCAACCGCCTGATGCGTCGAACCGCCGCGAGCCGGGTGCCGGCCGCCACGTCGCCGCCGTCGGTCGTGTTCCCGTCCGACGTCGACGACATCCACGTGCTGCCGGTCGGCGCCGTCGTGCCGAACGATTCGCGCAGCGACTGCAGCCGCGTACTCGTCGGCAACCCCGGCCCCAGCAAGTGCATTTCGTCGTACACCCAGTGGGTGTCGGTGTTGAGCAGCCCGAACGACACGGGCGCCATCGCCCGCGCATCGGCGAACCCACGCATCAACGCCCGGCTCAGCAGCCCGTCGTGCGTACCGACCAGGATCGCGTTCCGCTCGGGAAACCGCCGCCAGGTGCCGTTCTGCGACTCCGGACCGGCGAGCAGATGCAGGTCCACGTCGTCCGCGCACCCGAGGCGATGCAGCCACTCGGCGATGCGCGCGTGGGTCGGTTCGGCAAGGCTGCCCTGCGGCAACGCGTACACCAGCCGCCTCGGCGTCACCGCGACCGCGGACACCAATCGCCGGTACAGCCACGCCAATACGGCGCCCGCGCTCTTCCCGCCCCCCGACGGAACCCGAACGAGGGGCGGCAGCCCACTCTCCGCGAACCCGGCCTGATAGGCATAGGGCCGATGGCCGGTCGCCGAGTGAAAGAACTCCCCGAATCCGCGCGTCATTCACGACTCCCTCGTCCGCCGGACCCCCGACTTTAGACGAGTCGTCCGACGGGCCGGCCGATTCAGCCGAGGATGTGGTGGATGCGCCGGTGTTGCTCGGGTGTCAGGTGCTTCGTGTCGAGGCCGCGGTAACCGTCCGGACGGTCGCAAACGCGCATGCCGTCGTGCGCGCGCCAAGTCGGCGGATATGTCGGGCCGTCGTCGTCGGCGGAGGCGGCCAGGGCCTCCAGGATCGTGTCCAGGGCCCCCGGTGCGCCGAAGCACCTCCTCGTCATCGGTGAATTCGGCTTCCGCGAGGAACAGTCCCCACAGCGGGCCGTCGAAGACATCGACGCCCACGGGCGGGACGCCGTACCGCTTGCCGGCCGGCCGTGACCCGATGGGCTCGGCGACGCCCGAAGACCTCTGTTGTCCGGTCTGTCGCCGGGCCTGCCCCGATGCGGAACGGGCCCGGCGGCTATGCGGATTCGACCCGTCTACAGGCCGTACTCGATGGCGGTGGCGGCGACCGCATGGGTCGATCCGTACTCGAACGTCGTCGCCCCCGGGGCGGCGGCGAAGGCCGCGCCCGCGACGAAGGCGAGGATGGCACACGCGGCCCATCGACGAAGATTCATGACCGTCCTTCCGTTCCCAGTGGCACATTCGTGTCGCGACCGGTTGCTCCCGGTCGTGCCATCCCCAGGGTGAGCCCGCTCGGGCACATCGTGCAATCCCGGCGTCGGACAGGCCCAACAATCCGACGGCTGCCGCCACTTGGCGATCCGGGCCGTCAGCGCCGCGTCGTCGGTTGGTCGATGCCCGGCCCGCCGGCGTGCGGCGTCGCGACGTAGCCCTCGGCCGGGTTGGGCAGCGCTTCGAGGCAGGCGGTCGAGCAGGCGTTGACCAGCAGCGGCAGGATGTCGGCGCCCGACGTCCGCAGCGAGATCCACACCTGGCGAAGGTTCACGATCTCGACGCGCCGATCGCAGGCACTGCACGTGCGGATCGCGTCGGCACCCCAGACGCCGGGATCGAGGTTGTCCCGGTCGACGTCGCGAGCGTCGAGTGTCGCCGACGCGGACAGCGGCGGAAACGGCGGCCGTGTCTTGTAGTTGCCGTACAGGGCCCGGGTACTCACCGTGCTGTACCGCAGGTTCGGGCACCGGGTGATCTCGTACGGAAACCAGTGCAGGCGGTAGGAGGTGTACGGAGTGAACTCCTCGAGGCTCTTCATCGCACCGATCTCGGGCGGGATACGCACGAGGTTGCTCCCGTACAGGACCAGATGCTTCACGGAGGTGAGCTTTGTGATGGTCGCCGGGAGCGTGACGACCTGGCGTCGTTGTTCGGCGGTGAGCTCCACCAGCGGCTTGAACTCCTCACGCCTGTCGGCCGCCGCCTCTTCGACGAGCTCCAGCAGGCGGATCCAACCCGACGTGGCGGTGTCCTGGCGCTCCGGATGGAAGCGCGTCGGAGCTTGGGGCCGGGTATGAACGGGCTCGATGCACCGGCAGAGATCACGAAACGAACCGTGCCCACCGGACCCGGCCGCGTCGCCCCAACGATTCGAGAACACCTGCGGAACCGACTCTTCACTCATCAGGTCACACTAGACGTGCCGATCGTGGGCACCCAACTTCCTTGCGCAGGAGGACTGTTGCGGCAGCCCGACTGCCCACGGCCGCCGGCCGGCGACGACGCCGGCTTCCCCGACCCCGACTGCTTCGACCCCGACCGCTTGTCGAGATCGGCGTAGCGGCTCCGTCCCTGAGGCGGATGCGGTCGGCGTGGCCGCAGCACCGCACGTACCGGGAGGAAGAGCCATGCGCAAGCTCGTAGTCCAGCAGTGGGTCACCGTCGACAACATCGCGGCGGAGGAGGACGGCGGCCTCGGCTTCGTGTCGGGGGAACCGTTCGACGACGAGGTCACCGACGACCCCTTCAAGAACGACATGATGGGCTTCATCGAATCGGTCGACACGATGATCCTCGGCGCGAACACCTACAACGAGGCCAAGGGCTACTGGCCCTACGCCGAGGACCAGGGCGAGTACGGCAGGAAGCTCAACCGCCTCACCAAGCTCGTCGCCTCGTCGACGCTGGACGACGCCCCCTGGGGCGACTTCCCCGCCGCGACCGTGACACGCGACGCGGTCGCCACCATCCGGAAGCTCAAGGAGGACAGCGGCAAGGACATCTGGCTGTGGGGAAGCCTGAAACTCATGCACTCCCTGCTGGACGCCGGCGTCGTCGACGAAGTCCGGATGCTGGTCTGCCCGGTGTCACGTGGCAAGGGAACCCGCCTCTTCGACGACCGCCGCAACCTGAAGCTGATCGAGGCCACCGGCTTCGAAAACGGCGTGGCAATCCTGCGCTACGAGATCAAAAACTAGGCAGCAGGCGGAAGGGACCGCCCTTCCGAGAGATCAGACGCCGCGGCGATGCCACCCGCCCCAGCCGCCCACTGGGCACCCGCTCCGTCCGCCACCGGTCTGGCCCCCGCCCCAGGCACGGCGCAGGCCTGGCGGAGCCGCGTCACAGGCCGCGGTGCGCGATGGGATCACCCTGATCGGCTTCCGGGCCCTGGGGGTTGTCGTGAAGCCCGAGTGGTTGACGCCTGTGCGTTCGGCATGCGCCCCACGGCGGACCTCCGCGCCGAACGCCCCGCGCCGCTATGCCCTTTCGATCCGGTGCTCGCCGGCTCGAACGCCTTGCTCGGCGACGGCGTCGACGCCGTCACCGGCTTGGAGAGGCATTTGACCTTGTTCGGGTGGGTGGGTCCCGACCGACGCAACGGCGGAGATGCGGCGTTCTTGTATCTCTCGACCCCCGGTGGCCCCGGTCGCGGGGCTCACCGGACCATGCCCCTCGTCGCCGAGGCACTCGGCCTGGACTCCACTCCCAACACGACGACCGAGCAGCCCGGAGCCGGCGCCCGCGTGGAGATGACGTCGGACGGCCGGATCCGGCTCGCAACAGGTGACGGCGCCGTGAACCTCGAATGCGCCGTCGACCGCGAGTTCGTGCGGGTCGCGAACGCCGTCGGCCATGTCGTCCTCATGGTGTCCTATCTGCCGTTGCCCCCCGGCGTCGATCGGATGGCACACGTCGACCGCAGCGGCGACAGTTGCAGGTCCTCGACGGGACTCGTCCCGGTAGTCGCGTGATCGTCGTCGAGCCGACAGGCGGCGCGTGGTCGGTTGGGGCGTTCGGTGGAACGATCCTGGTGTGGCCGGCGTGATCACGGCGTCGGAGTCGTCCTGGACGGCCCCCGTCACCGGGCTGAGCGGGCGCGTGCTTCGGCGTTTGTGGCGGGGGCGAAGTCGTTGGCTGCGGGCTTTGGCCCGGCCCGGACACTTGGTACGAGCCGGGGACGGATGTTGTCGGGTGGTTGTTGCGGGTTGTCAGTGGGCGACCAGGGCCAATACTCGGCAGGGGCTGCCTGAGCCGTTGACGATGGGGAGTGGGGCGGCGATTACGATCGCGCCGGTGATCGGTAGGCGGTCTACGTTGCGTAGTTGGGTCAGGCCGTACTTGTCGGCGCCGAGGAAGAAGTCGTGGCACGGAAAGGGTGGATCGAAGGCGAACGCGCGGCCCGCATCGGTGCCCACGGTCTCCACCCCCATGCCCAGGATGCCGCTGCCGGCGAGCAGGCGGGCGGCGTCCGGTGTCAGACCCGGGGTGTGCGGGCCGTCGTCGTCGGCGTTGGCGAAGTCCGCCGGGTCGTCGCCGCGGGCGGCCCAGCCGGTGCGGTAGATCAGCCAGCCGCGATCGGGCAGCGCGCCGTGCTTGGATTCCCACTCGCGGATGTCCGCGACGTCGAGCAAGTAGTCCGGGTCGGCGACGACTTCGGCGGTCTTGTCGATGACCACGGCGGGGCCGACGAGACGCTGCGCCGGTACCTGCGACACGTCGTCGAGGTCCCGGCCGCTGATCCAGTGGTTCGGTGCGTCGAAGTGGGTGCCGGTGTGTTCGCCGGTGCGGAAGTTGTTCCAGTACCAGGCCGGACCCCGGTCGTCGTAGCGGCTGATCTCCTCCAACTCGAACGGGGCCGTCTGCCCGTACTCGGGCGGCAGCGCGAGCAGCGGCGTGCCGGCGTGCAGCGGTGAGGTCAGGTCGACGACCTCGATCGAGCCGTCGAGCAGGTGGGTCGCGAGGGCTGTCAGATCGGCCATGCGTGCTCCTTGCCGGGGGTGCGGGGAATGGGGCGTGGGGAATGGGGCTTGAGGGATGGGGTGTTCGTAGGCGCCGGCGCGATTTGCGCGAGTGGGTGATTCGCGGGCTCAGGCGCCCCAGGCCCGCGACTTCGCTTCCACAGCCGCCACGGCCTCGCGCAGTGCCGTGCCGGTCTCGTCGGCGAGTGCGGCCGACGTCAGATGGGCGAGTGCCGTCGCGGCATCGTCGCGTCCGTGCAACTCCCGGGCGGCGTCGAGGAGAATGGCGAAACTCTCGCTGCCGTGCCGGTAGGTGTCACCGTAGCCCTTGACCACCCGCCGGCACTCGACGATCTCGCAGGCCAGCGCGTAGTCGCTGGACGCGGTCTCCACGACCAGGTCCAACCAGGCGTCGATGCCGGCCTGTTCCCGACCGAACCGGCCCGAGCGCGGTCGCAGCGGGCGCATCCCGGCCATGGTCCACAACATCGTGTAGCCCACGACGCCCGTGGTGTTGACGACCATGCCCTTGCGGGTGAGCTTCGCGACGAGTCTGCCGAAGAGCGCCGACCGGGACAGCGGATCGCCCAAGCGCGCGGGCAACGTGTCGGTGATCTCCTCCAGTTGCGGGTGCAGATACTCGCGCACCTGCATCGGTTGTCCCGGCTCGGTCCGCGCCCGCTCGCGGATGTCCTCGATTCGCCGTCGACGGATCTTCTGCAACCCGACCTGGATGGTGTCCTGGTAACACATCCACAGCGCGGCGTGTCGGGCCGTCTCCGTGGTCAGCCTCGCTTCACCTCGCGGGTCGTGCTCCAGCGCGCCCACCCGGGCCACCCGATCGAGATAGCGGTCGGTGTACGACGCGTTCTGGTACACGGCCGTGCGCTCGCAACCGTGGAGCAGCATCGAACGGGCCGCCTCCGGGAACTCGGCGACCCGCGCGGCCCGACCGCGCAGCGCGGGGCCGACCAGCTGTGCGGGATCGGTGTCGGCGAGTGCGCGCCGCCGCCGCTCCTCGGCGTTCGCGGCCTCGACCGCGGGATCCGCCGGAGGCCGGCTGCCGATGGTCACCGCCACCGGTCCGCCCCCCGCCGCGCGCGAGCGGGCAGGCCGCGGCGACGGTTGCCGGGCCGCGTCGTACCCCAGCGCGAACGCGGCCAACGAGGACTCCACCCCCTTGCCCGACGCTCGCACCGCGTCCTCGAACCGCTCACGGTCGAAAGGCAGTTCCCCCGTCCCGGCCAGCGCGCCGAACAGCGACGCACTGATCACGCTGCCCGCCTGCCCGGCCAACTCCAGGAAGTCGGCCCCCACGAAACGCCGCGCGCCCCGGTGCGCCGCGTCGAGCAGTAGGCCGCCGTCGACGCGCCCGTCGCCCATGGCGATGCGCTCGGTGATCGCGTAGACCCGGTGGGTTGAGGCGATCAGGGATGTGCGGTCCGGCGTACAGAAGCCGCGCTGGATCGCGCGTCCCGCCTCCATGAGTTCCGACGCGATGACGATGTCGACCTCGCCGGGCGTCGGGAACAGCGCGAGGATCGGCTCGGCGCGGCCCCCCTCGGGCGGTTCGGCGTCCGGCGCCGGGAACAACTCGACGTAGTAGACGGTCGCGCCGGTGCGCTGGGCGACGCCGGCGACGGAGGTGCTTTGCGCGGTGTACCCCGCCGTCTCCGCCACGGCGACGATCCAGTCCGCCAGGACCCCGCCGCCCTCGCCACCCATGGCCAGGATCGCGATGGTGATCGGGCGCGCCGCGAGCTGCCGGTTCGACATCAGGCCACCTCGTACTTCGCGGCGCGACGCTCGACGGGCGCGGACAGCGCGGCGATCCAGGCCGTGCGGATCCTCGCCAGGACGCGGTCCCGCCGGGTCGGGTTGACCACCACGTCGGTGCGGTGGAACGACGGGCACAACGACGCCGCGTGCGCGTTCGCGCCGCATACCCCGCAGCCGACGCAGGTGTCGGTCACCGTGGCGACCGGGTCGGTGCGCATGGGGTCCGGGTTGGCGGCCAGGGTCAGCGACGGGCAGCCGGAGATCCGGATGCACGCGTGGTCGCCGGTACAGGTCTCCGCGTCGACGCCGAACCGCTCGCGAACGACCCGTTTGCCCTCCCTGATCGCCTTGTCCGTCCGGGGCCGCTCCCGACGCTGCCGGTTCAACTGGCATTCGCTCTGCGCGACGATGACCTTGGGCCCCGGTTCCTTCGTGGTGAGCGCGCGTACGAACAGGTCGCGCAACTCCCCGACCCGGTACGTGTCGGTGACGGTTTTCGTCCACTTGACGCCGATGCCGCGCACGGCCTTCTCGATCGTATGCCCGGTCGAGCGTCGCGGATGGTCGACGGCGGAGGAGAGCACGTCCTGCCCGCCGGTGGCCGCGCTGTACGCGTTGTCGACCACGACAAGGAGTTGGTCGTTGTCGTTGAAGACCGCGTTGCCGACACCGCTGGTCAGACCGTTGTGCCAGAACCCGCCGTCACCCATGATCGCGATGGTCCGGCGATCGGCGTCCTTGGAGTTCAGTGCCGCCGCGCCGGCCGAGCCGAGCCCGTAACCCATGGTCGTGGCACCGAGGTTGAAGGGTTCGTTGATCGAGAACAGGTGGCAGCCGATGTCCGCGCTGATGTGATGCGCGCCGGTTTCGCGTTCGGCGAGCTTGAGCGCGCTGAAGATGGGCCGCTCCGGGCAGCCGGTACACAGGCCCGGCGGGCGGGCCTGTACCGCCTGCGGATCGACCCGCTCGGCGAACGGGCTGCGCGGGTCGGTTTCGGGCAGCAGCAGCGCCGGTTCGCCGGCCAGGACCTCCGGCAGGTACCTGGACAGGAAGGCGTGCACCCCTCGGGTGACCGCCGACGCGGTGTACTCGCCGGCCATCGGCAGCAGATCCTTGCCGTGCAGCGCGGCGGCGATGTCGGCGCGGCGCAGGATCGTGTTCAGATTCTGCTCGATGTAGTCGGGCTGCCCCTCCTCAAGGAGCAACACCGCGCGTTTGTCCGCACAGAACTCGACGATCTCCGTGTCCACGACCGGATACGTCACGTTCATCACGTACAGCGGTACCCGGGTGCGACCGTACGGATCCGAGCAACCGAGCAGCTCCAGCGCCCGGTTGAGGGTGTTGTACAGGCCGCCCTGGACGATGATCCCGATGTCGGCCTCCCCGGCGCCGAACACCTCGTTGAGCCCGCGTTCGCGAATGAAGTCCAGTGCGGCCGGCAGGCGTTGGTCGATCTTCTCGCGTTCGTGCCGGAAACTCGCCGGCGGCAGGACGATGCGGTCGAGCTCGCGTCGGGGATTGTCGATCGCGTCCGTGACGGTCATCGGCGGGCGCACGTTGTCCTTCGCCACGAACGCACCGTGCAAGTGACAGGAGCGCAACCGTAGTTGCAGCATTGCCGGGGTGTTGCTGACCTCGGACAGCTCGAAGCCGGACTCGACCGCCTCGACGATCGCGGTGAGGTTGGGTCGCGGATCGAGCAGCCACATCTGCGACTTCATCGCGAAGGCGTGCGAGCGCTCCTGCATGATGCTGGAGCCCTCGCCGTAGTCCTCGCCGAGGATGACCAACGCGCCGCCGGTGACGCCGCCGCTGGCCAGGTTGGCCAGCGCGTCGGAGGCGACGTTGAGGCCGACCGTCGACTTGAACGTGACCGCGCCGCGCAGCGGATAGTGCACCGACGCGCCCAACATCGCGGCGGCGGTGGCCTCGGAGGCGCTGTTCTCGAAGTACACGTCGAGTTCGTCGAGGATGTCGTGGGCGTCACCGAGTACGTCCATCAGGTGCGAGATCGGCGCGCCCTGGTAGCCGCCGACGTAGGCCACGCCGGACTGGAGCAGGGCCTTGGTGACCGCCAGGATGCCCTCGACGTGCAGCGTGGTGCCCGCGCCGTGGCGCAACTGTCGGACTTCGGTGGCAAATGACCGCTCGGCCATGGCCGGCTCCTGTTCGTTCGTCCGTGGTGGGCCGTGATGCGCGGCGTGGTGTGGCCGTGATCGCCGGCGCGAAGTGTGGCGGGAAGCGGGTAGGTACGCGGGGGCGCGGCGCCGGCCCGCGAAGTCGCCCGGGGGCGCGTGTGGTTGCGGCTCAGCGGGTGCCGGTGCGCCGCGGCCCGGTGCGGATGAGTCGTTGCGCCACCAGGTGTCCCGATCCGGCGCCGAGTCCGGGGCCGGGGTGGGTGGAGGCGCCGATGTGCCAGAGCCCGGGCACCGACGTGGCATGCCGGGCGGCGGAGGGCAGCGGGCGCCACAGGAAGTTCTGGTCGAGTTCGGCGGAGCCGCCGTACGGGTCGCCGGCGACGGCGTTCGGGTTGGCCGCGGCCAGGTCGGTCGGGGTGACGGCGTCCCACGCGAGTACGCGCTTCGACAGGCCGGGGGCGTGGCGGGCGATGCGGGCCAGGACCCGGTGTACGTACCCGTGGGTCAACTCCTTGGTCCAGCCGCCGCCGGTGTCCAACTCTCCCGCCGCGTCGCCCCTTGGGGCGTACGGCAGTTCCTGGAGTTGCAGCCACAGCGCGGCGGCGCCCTCGGGCACGCGTGAGGGGTCGAGCACGTGTTGTTGGCCGACGACCACGGTGGGCCGGCGGGGCAGCAGACCGGCCTCGGCCTCCGCGCAGGCGATCGCGGTACTCGCCGAGCCGTCGCTCAGGTGCAGCAGCGGTACGCTCGCCAGCCGCTCGTCCCGCCAGTCGAGCGGGGCCGACAACGCGACGTGGATCTGCATCGCCGCGCGTCCGTACCGGTAACGCCGGGCCTGCTCGCGGACCGCCGCCGGCACCGGGGCCGACGCGGGCAGCAGGTCCCCGTACAGGGCCGTCGGTGTGACCGAGGCGAGGACCGCGTGGCGGGCCGTGATGCTCTCGCCGCCGCAGACCACCCCGCCGATCCTGCCATCGGTCACGAGCAGTTGCTCCACCGGCGTGCCGGTGCGGACGTCCACGCCGCGTTCGGCGAGCAGCGCCTCGAAGGCGTGGACGAAGTTCCCCGCCCCGCCCGCGACCACGGGCAGTCCGAAGCCGTGCATCGTGGCGGCCAGGATCGGCACCATCAGCCCGCCCTGGGCGTGGTCCGGCGACAGCCCGGCGTGCAACAGCCAGGGAACCCACAGCAGATCGGCCTCATCGCCGCGGAACTCGCCCCGGCAGTAGGAGCGTCCGCTGGTGACGGTGGCGCGCAGCCACGCCTCGGTGCCGGTCAACCGCTCCCGGCGCACCATGCGCAGGGCGGGCCGCAGGGCGCGGGGCGAGCGTGGCTCGCCGCCCATGAGGGCGCCGATGTCCTCTGCGCTGTCGAGGAATCGCCGCACCATGGCGAGGTACGCGGCGCGGTCCTCGGCGTGGGCGAACGCCCGCGCGGTGGTGTCGGCGTCGCGGTGACCCAGGACCACGCGGCCGTCGTCGGCGACGGTGCCGGTGACGTAGTCCTCGGTGTTGCGGTACTCCAGACCGTGGCGGTGCAGGTCCGCGCCGAGCGTGGCGTAGGCCCCGCCGGACACGAAGAGCGGGTGCCACGAGGAGTAGGTGTCGTGCAGGTAGCCGGGCAGGGTCCGTGGCTCGGTGGCGATGAACCCGCCCAGGCGCCGGTTGCCCTCGACCAGCACCACCGACCAGCCCGCACCCGCCAACTCGGCCGCCGCGACCAGACCGTTCACACCGGATCCGACGACCACCGCGTCGACGGTATGTGCCATGAGTACTCCTCGGGGTCGGGGTGCGCGGCGGTTGATCGGGGGAATGAATGGAAGCGATCATTCGGCCCGCTCTTTCGGGTCTCCGTGTACTCGTGTACTCGTGTGCCGTATGTCGTGTGCTGCATGCCGAGTGGGCGGGTTCGGGATCGTTTTTCGCGGCCGGTCTCGACGTCTCGTGGGCGATCTTCGAGTTTCCCGGACGGTCACGGGGCTGCCAAGAAATTACGCGTAGTCGAAATGCCGCACCGTCCGCGGAACGCGGGTGGCCATCCACATTCCGCCGGGTACATGCCCGGTACTCGGGGGCGGGACACGCGCAGGGGCTCGGGTGCGTGGCTCGGGTGCGGGGGCTCGGCGCGTGGCTCGGATGCCCGGCTCAGGCGCGCAGCGTCTGCGAGGGGTGTTCGCCGAACTGCTCCCGGTAGGCGATCGCGAAGCGCCCCGGATGGAAGAAGCCCCAGCGGTAGGCGACATCGGTGACCGTCGTCGTGCCCGGCTCGGCGGCGGTCAGATCGGCGCGGACACGGTCGAGTCGCACCGTGCGCAGATACGACACGGGCGTGGTCTCCAGGTGCCGGCGGAAGCCGTCCTGCAGGGCCCGTACGCTCACCCCCACCGCCTCCGCCACGTCCTCCACGGTCAGCGGTTCGGCGGCGTGGCACTCGATCAGCTCCATCGCCCGGCGGACCGCGGGCGGCGCGACCCGGGGCTGCCGGCCGTGCAGCGCGGCGCTGAAGTTGTGCGGCTGGGTGAGCAGGAACTGGGTGATCAGCAGATCGGCGAGCCGGCCGAGGACCAACGGCTGGTCGAGCATGCCGCCGGGGTTGTCCGCCTCGCGCCGCAGCAGGTCGACCACGCCGAGCCAGGAACGCGCCGCGGGGGTGGTGAGGTCCATGCCGAGGTCGAAGCGCACGGGCGTCCGGGGCCGGCGGCCGAGGAGTCGGCCCAGGTGGTGCTCCAGCGCGATCCGGTCGATCCAGACGATCAGCTGCGGGTTGCCCGCGCCCCAGTGCATGGCCAGGGGGTCGGTCGGCGCCGGTACGGAGGCCCGCTGCGGTGTCGAGGCGATCCGGGCCCGGCCGCAGGTGATCTCCGCGGCCCCGGCGAGCGGTATCTGGATCAGGTAGAAGGCCTCCAGGGCACCCGGGGTGATCATCACCTCCGTGCCGTAGTCGAGGTAGAACAGGCCGGTCTCGCCGAACGCCACGCCGTGCATGCGCGCGTCGAGTCGCGCCGCGCGCCCGATCAGCCGCAGGTCGTGGGCGCAGAAGGCGCGCCCGACGTGCGAACGCGCCACGTCCACGTCGGAGGTGTGGAACCGCTCGTGCGCACCGAGGGGCAGCGGCGCGTCGGACGGGGGCCGGACGTCGGGCGCGAGCCGTGCGTCGGGTGAGAGCCGTGCGTCGAGCGGGAGTTGAGCGTCGACCATCCCGACCTCCAGCCGAGAGCGCGATCCGGACAGGGAGCAGCGTGTTGCGGACGGCAGGCCCAGGGCCCCGCACCTATTTTTTCGACAACTCCCGGCAAGGACACAGGAGACAGCATGAGTGGATTGTCGGTCAAGACCGCGCTCATTACCGGCGGCTCGACGATTATCGGGAAAGCGGTCGTTCGCGCATTCCGGGCGGCGGGCACGAATGTCGTCGTCGCTGATATCGACGAGGACGGCGGCCGCGAATTGACGGACGAAAAGGACGCCGGTGTTCTGTTCCTGCGCACCGACATCACCGACGACGCGCAGGTCGCCGATTGCGTCGCCCGCGCGGTCGACGCGTACGGCCGGTTGGACGTGCTGGTGAACCTGGCCTGTTCGTACGTCGACGACGGCTTCGCCTCGACCCGCGACCAGTGGCATACGGCCCTCGACGTGAACGTGGCGAGTGCGGCGCTGCTGGCCCGGGCCGTACATCCGCACCTGCTCGCGCAGGGCGGCGGGGCCATCGTGAACTTCACGTCCATCTCCGGGCGGGTCGCCCAGCCCGGGCGCTGGCTCTACCCGGTGAGCAAGGCCGCCCTGATGCAGCTCACCCGCAACATGGCGGTGGACCTGGCCGGCGACAACATCCGGGTCAACTCGGTGAGTCCCGGTTGGACCTGGTCGAAGGTCATGGACACGCTCACCGGCGGCGACCGGGCCAAGACGGACCGCGTCGCCGCGCCCTTCCACCCCCTCGGCCGCGTCGGCGACCCGGAGGAGGTCGCCCGCGTGGTCGTCTTCCTCTGCTCCGACGAGGCGTCCTTCGTCACCGGCGCCGACTGGGCCGTCGACGGCGGCTACTCGGCCATCGGCCCGGAAGGTCTCGTTCCCGCGATCGCGAAACTCGCCGAGTGATCGAGTCGTGAGCACACAGCGACCTGACAGCGACCTGACAGCGACCTGACAGCGGGCAGGCAGCGATCAGGCAGAGTGAGCAGGCAGTGACCAAGCAGTGATCAGTCAGTAATCAGGATCCTCAGGACCGGAGGAACACGCCCATGCGCGACATCACCATCATCGGGGCCGGACAGGCCGGCCTCCAGCTCGGCATCGGACTGCTGACGCACGGCTACCGGGTGACCCTGGTGACCGACCGCACCGCGGAGCAGATCCGCGACGGTCGCATCATGTCCAGCCAGTGCATGTTCGGCACCGCGCTCGCCCACGAACACACCCTGGGCCTGAACCTGTGGGACCGGGACTGTCCCCCCGTCGAGGGCATCTCGTTCGTCGTACCGGACGGTCGCGGCGGCGCCGCGATCTCCTGGGCCTCACGGCTGGACGCCGCAGCCCGCTCGGTCGACCAGCGGGTCAAGATGCCGGCCTGGCTGGCGGAATTCGAACGGCGCGGCGGCCGGATCGTACTGCGCGAGGCGGATGTGACCGATCTGGAGTCCTACGCCCGCGAATCCGATCTGGTGATCGTCGCCGCGGGCAAGGGCAGGATCGCCGGCCTGTTCGAACGGGACGCCCAGCGCTCGACGTTCGACCGGCCGCAGCGCGCACTGGCGCTCACGTACGTCACCGGGATGGCCCCCAGGGACGACTACTCCGCGGTCGCCTTCAACCTGATCCCCGGCGTCGGCGAATACTTCACCTTCCCGGCGCTGACCACCACCGGACCGTGCGACATCATGGTTTTCGAGGGTGTTCCCGGCGGCCCGCTCGACTGCTGGGCGGACGTCGCCTCGACCGAGGAGCACGTCGAGCGCTCCCTGCGGATCCTGCGTACCCACCTGCCCTGGGAGGCCGAGCGCTGCGCCGACGTCGCGCCGACCGACGCCAACGGCGTGCTCGCCGGCCGCTTCCCGCCCACGGTGCGCCAGCCCGTCGGTCAACTCCCCTCCGGCGCCCTCGTCTTGGGGATGGCCGACGTCGTGGTGCTCAACGACCCGATCACCGGGCAGGGTTCCAACAACGCGAGCAAGTGCGCGGCCTCGTACCTGGCGAGCATCCTGGAGCATGGCGAGCGGCCCTTCGACCGCGCCTTCCTGCGGGGCACGTTCGAACGGTACTGGGACTACGCGCAGTACGTCGCGGCGTGGACCAACGCCATGCTGGGCGCGCCGCCCGAGCACGTGCTCGAACTCCTGGGCGCGGCGGGCGGCGATTCCCGGATCGCCCACCGTTTCGCCAACGGCTTCGACGATCCCCGCGACTTCTTCCACTGGTTCATGGACCCGGACGCGGCCCGGGTCTACCTCGACGCCGCGGCGGTGTCGGCGGGCACGGGGGAGGCGGCTCGGGCGGGCGGAGAGCCGGCGGCGACCGTGGGGAGCAGCGCGTGACGGGCGTGGCCGTCGTCGGCGGCGGCCAGGGCGCCCCGGGACGGGTCGGAGCGGAGCAGGCCGGGGCCGGGCAGGCCGGTGCGCGGCCGCCCGGGAATCCGCTGCGTCGGGCCTTCGGGCAGTACGCGACCGGCGTCACCGTGGTAACCGCCCGGGGCGCGGACGGTCGGCGGGTGGCGATGACGGCGAACTCCTTCACCTCGGTGTCCCTGGACCCGCCCCTGGTCCTGTGGTGCCCCGGTGCGAACGCGCCGAGCCTGCCCCACTTCAGATCGGCCACGCACTTCGCGGTCCACGTGCTGGCCGCCGACCAGCACCAGCTCTCCAGCCGGTTCGCCACCCCGGCCGAGGACAAGTTCGCAGACACCCCCACCACCGAAGGCATCGCGGGAACTCCGTTGCTGGAAGGGGTGGTTGCCCGATTCCAGTGCCGGACGGTGCAGTTCGTCGACGCCGGTGACCACGTCGTCATGATCGGCGAGGTCGAACACTACGAGGCGCCCGGCGGGGAGCCCCTGGTCTTCCACTCCGGCCGCTACCATCTGGCCACGAAACACCCGGATGTGTGAACGACCGGAACACCCCCGGGCGGCCGGCCCGGGCCACGCCGTCCCTGTGGTTCGGAGCCCGACTGCCCCATTTTTACCGCGATTCGAGTATGCGTATCCACGCCCGGGGCAGACCTTCGCGACACGATGATTCGACCGACGGGGAGGAGAGGTCCCGATCGTGCGCAGGCTCCCGGCCGGACACGCGGGTCGACTTCTCGCGGTCGCGCTCGCCGCGATCCTCGCCGGCTCGTCGACCGCCGGCTGCGATGCCTTCCCGGAGCACATCTGCGGTGGCGGGGAGTACCCGGTCAAGCAGATCGGCAGCGCCACGGGCAGACAATGTGTGCCCGACGACCGGGATCCACCGCCGGGTACCGTGCGCTATCCGGCCGGCAAGGTGCCGCGAACCGTGGGCGACAAGTGGGACGAACACTGGAGCACAACCATCTTCGACGCCAACGGCAACCCGGTAGCCGAGGACCCGACCGTGCCCCCGCCATGACGCGCCCCGACCGCGGCGCATCAGTCGACGGCGGGCGGCTTCGGCCCCGTGTGGTCGGGTGCCGGGGTCGTCGCGATGTCGTCGGGGCTCAGGAGTCCGATCAGTAGGCGGGTGATGATGCGGTCGAAGAGTGCTTCCGTCGAGTCCTCGGCCGCCGGGGGTTGTCCGGCCAGGGCGGCGGCGAGGTGCGGGTGTCGGCCCGCCGTGACGACCCGGGTGAGGTATTCCGCCTGGGCCTGTTGCCACTGGGGGATGGTCTGCCCGGCGAGATGTCGGGCCACCTCGGCGCGGGTCAGGGCGGCGATGACGGCGTTGAGGATCGCGATGGCTTCCAGCTTGGTACGGGGGGCCACGTCGAGGTCGGCGAGCACGGTGAGGGCGTGTTCCAGGTAGGTGACCGCGTGCGGTCCGACCGGCGTTCTGGTGGCGGTGGCGTCGAGCAGCCACGGGTGCGCGAGGTGGACGCTCCTGCTCTGCCGGGCGAGGGCGAGCAGGTCGTCGAGCCAGACTCCGGAGCCGAGTTCGGCGTATGAGATCTCGCCGTTGACCCGGTCGATCATCAGCTCGAGCAGTTCGTCGCGGGTGGCCACGTAGCGGTAGAGGGACGCCGGTCCGGCCCCGAGAGCGTCCGCCACTGCGCGCATGGTGACGGCGGGCAGGCCGCTCGTGTCGGCGAGGGCCACGCCGGCGGCGGCGATGCGATCGCGGTCGAACGTCGGTACGGGGCCGCGGCCGGCGCGCTCGGGACGCAGCCAGATGCTGTGGGCGGGCGGCTCGGTCATGACCCCTCCTGTTCTGCGAACGACGTATGCAGTACCTTAGGGCACACCTGGACTGCGAACACCGATCGCAGTAAATGAAAGGGAGTCGACATGCCCCCGAGCCGGCCGCAACAGCCGCAACAGGACTGGACCCCGACCCGGTATGCGCACAACGGCGACGTGCAGGTGGCCTTCGATCGGCTGGAGGGCTCCGAGGGCGAACCGCTGCTGCTCGTC
Source organism: Embleya sp. NPDC020630 (assembly GCF_044334985.1). Classification (NCBI taxonomy): domain Bacteria; kingdom Bacillati; phylum Actinomycetota; class Actinomycetes; order Kitasatosporales; family Streptomycetaceae; genus Embleya; species Embleya sp. NPDC020630. Next base: position 64,528 of record NZ_JBIRUB010000030.1, on the reverse strand, counting down.
ATGGGCCTGGCCACCGCCCGTTTCTGGTGGCCGCTCGGACTGTGCCGGGCGTTGGCCGACGCCGGGTTCGCGGTGGCCCGCTACGACCAGCGCGACGCCGGCCAGTCGACCCGGATGCCCGACACCGCCACCACCAACCCGTTCAAGGCCCTGTTCGGCAAGCGTGGCGACGCCTACACCTCGGAGGACATGACCGACGACGCCATCGCCGTGATGGACGAACTCGGCTGGGAACGCGCCCATGTCTTCGGCCACTCCCTGGGCGGAGTGATCGCGCAGCGCATCGCGCTGCGCCACCCCGACCGGGTGCTCAGCGTCACCTCGTCGGCCGCCCTCCCCAGCGACGCCTCGGGACTGCGCGTCCTGCGCTACCTGCGTTTCGGGCTCCTCGCCAGGCTCGCCCGCGCGACGTTCCCCGAGGGTCGCGAGGGAGACATCGAGGCCGCCCTCACCGTCTGGCGCGAAATCGCCTCACCGGCCTACCCGTTCGACGAAGCCGCGGCGCGTGCGTGGGTCGAGGCCGAGGTGGACAGCGGTCCGCGCGACACCAAGGCGCAGAGCCGCCAGATCGGCGCCCAGTGGCACGGAGCCAAGCTGGCGGAACTGCGCCGACCCACACTGGTCCTGCACGGGGAGCAGGACCCGATCCTGCGCGTTGCCGCGGGCCGTGCCGCCGCCAAGGCCGTCGACGGCGCCCGCCTGGTGACCTACCCGGGCGTCGGCCACGATCTCCCCGCCGCCCTGTGGCCCGAAATCGCGCGCCAGGTCGGCGACTTGGCTGCCGCAGCCCCAGCTACCCGGAAGTGAAGGTGATGACGGTGGTCTTGGCGCCGAAGCCTTGCGCGGGGCTCGGTGTATGACAGTAATGTCACGTTGTGACCGACCTCGTGATGGTGGCGTCCGGCCGTGATGCCGATGTCTTCGCCCTCGACGCGCAGCGCGTCCTGCGCCGGTATCGGGACGGAGGCGACGTGGCCGCCGAGGCCTCGATGATGGCGCACGTGGGCGCGTTGGGATTCCCGGTGCCCCGGGTCTACTCGGCCGAGGGCGGCGATCTGGTCCTCGAACGACTCACCGGTCCGACCATGTTGCAGGCGTTGGGCACCGGGGAGATCACCACGTCGGCGGCGGCGGAACAGCCGGCCGGCCTGCTCTCCCGCCTCCACGCGCTGCCGCCACGGATCCCGGGCGGGCCCGGGGCGCATCCGGTGCACCTGGATCTGCACCCGGCGAACATCATGCTCGAAGCGCGCGGGCCGGTGGTGATCGACTGGCGCAACTCCCGAGAGGGCCGGCCCGAGTTCGACGTCGCCGTATCCGCGCTGATCCTTGCCCAGGTCGCGGTCGACCCCGCCCGGGCGGAGGCCGCGCTCGCCGCCGAGTTCCTCACCGCGTTCCTGAACATTGTCGGCGCCGTGCCTCCCGACGCGTTGGACCATGCCGTACGCTTCCGCCGCGCCGATCCCAACCTGACCACCCGCGAGATCGACCTGCTGGGTGAGGCGGTCGTGTTGCTCGGTTAGCTTCGCGAGCACGGCCGGGGAAGGCCGTCTCGCCCTGCCCCGCCGCGGTGGGTCCGGTGGATGGGGCAGGGCTACCGCCGCGGGGCGGTTCGGAAGGGTCAGATGCGGGCGCCGTTGTCGTGTGGGGTGTGGCCGGGGCGGGAAGCGCGCCCGCTGTGGTGGTCGGGGGAGGATTGGGGGCGGGGCGTGCGTGGTGGCGTAGGTGTCGTGCGTGACTCCAGTGCGACTGCCGCGGGTGTGGCGACGGTGACCGTGGAGACGGTGCCGGCGACCACGCCGATCAGCAGCGCCAGTGCGAAGTCGGCCAGTGAGTCGCCGCCCAGCACGGCCAGTGCGATCAGGACGAACAACGCGCCCGAACCGGTGTTGACGGTGCGCGGCAGGGTCTGGAACACCGCCGTGTCGGCGATCCGGGCGAGCGAGCGCTCACCGGGTGTGCGGCGCAGTTCGCGGATCCGGTCGAAGACGACGACGGAGTCGTTGACCGAGTAGCCGATCACGGTGAGCAGCGCGGCCAGGAACACCGCGTCGACGGTGCGTCCCAGCCACGCGAAGGCGCCCACCACGATCAGCACGTCGTGCGCCATCGCGACGACCGCGGCCACCCCGAAGGTCCAGCGGAACCGCACCGCGAGGTATGCCATCTGGGTGGCGAGCACCACCCCGAGGGCGATCGTGGCCTTGAGTCGCAATTCCTTGCCCAGGCTCGGCCCGACGAACTCGTCGCGCACCTTCTCCGCGCCGTGGCCGAGTTCGACGACCGTCGCGGTGATCCGCGCCTCCTCGGCCTCGGTCGGCTTGCCCGTGCGTACCGTGAGTTCGTGATCGCCCGAGGCCTGTACGACGGCCTTGGGGAATCCGGCGTCGGCGAGCGCCGCCCGGGCCCGGTCCGGATCGACCGCCTGCGTGGTCGCGTACTCGACGAGCCGGCCACCGGTGAACTCCACGCCGAAGTCGACGCCGCGTACCGCCACGCCGGACACCGCCATGCCCAGCGCGAGCACGCCGGATACGGCCATCATGCGTCGACGATGCCGCATGAGGTTCGGATCGCGCCGGCCCAGCCACTCGCGTACCCGGCCCGCGTGCGCGATGCCGCTGATCCGGGGCCGGCGCCGGACCGCCGCGCGCGTCACGGCGAACTCGGCCAGCACCCGGGTGACCACCAGCGCGCTGACCATCGACGCGAGCACGCCGATGCCGAGCGTCACCCCGAATCCGCGCACCGGGCCGGTGGCCAGGAAGAACAGCAGGCCGGCGGCGATCAGCGTGGTGACGTTGGAGTCGGCGACGGCGCCGAACGCGTTGCGAAAACCTCGGGTCAGGGACGGACGCAGGGCCGGTGCGGTTCGCGCGAGGTATTCCTCCCGGGCCCGTTCGAATACCAGCACATTGGCGTCGACCGCCATCCCGACGGCCAGTACGAACCCGGCGAGTCCCGGCAGGGTGAGGGTGGCGCCGACGCCGACCAGGGCGGCGTACGCGATCAGTCCGTAGCCGACCAGGGCCAGCGCGGCGAGGACGCCGAGCAGGCGGTACACGCACACGATGAACAGCGCGGTCAGCGCGGCGCCGATGATCGCGGCCCACATCGCGGCCTCGACGGCCCGTTCGCCCAGCGTGGGCCCCACAGTGCGGTGTTCGACGGTCTCGACCGGTACCGGCAGCGCGCCGCCGTTGATCAGCAGCGCCAGTTCGCGCGCCTCACGTTTGTCGAAGTCGCCGGTGATGCGGGTGGTTCCGCCGAGGATGCCGGTGCCGCAGCGCACCGACTGCTCGACCTGGGGCGAGGAGACGACCCTGTCGTCCAGGGCGATCGCCACGCGCCGCGCGGGGCTTCCCGACGGTGCGCACGCGGCGTCCGCGGTGAGTTCGGCCCAGGCCCGTTCGCCCCGACCGCGCAGGTCGAGCGTGACGTGCCAGCTGCCGCCGGCCGGATCCAGGAGCGCCCGGGCGCGGTCGACGTCTGCTCCGCTCATCCGTGACGCGTCCAGCTTCAGCATTCGGCCCGACTCGTCGGGCAACACTTGGCGTCCCTCGGCATCGGGTGTGGTCGGGGCGCCGGTCGGGTCGACGACGTCGACAACGGGATGGAAGGTGAGTTGTGCGGTACGGCCGAGCACCTCGGCGGCGCGGCGCGGGTCCTGTACGCCGGGGAGTTCGACGATGATCCGCCGCTCGCCCGAGCGGACCAGGGTGGGTTCGGAGACGCCGAGTGCGTCGACGCGACCTCGCAGCACCTCCAGGGTTCGGTCGGTGGCGTCGCGGTCGGCTTTCGCGGTGGGCGAGTCCCGGGTCTCCAGCACGATCTGGGTGCCGCCGCGCAGGTCGAGGCCCAGGCGCGGTGGCACGGTGGCGGCGATGTAGGTGGACATGGCGAGGATGGCGAGGGCGAACAACGCCCGCACCTTGGTGGCACGTGGCAAGGATGGTCTCCACGGATACACCGCGGCCGGTGGTCGGCGCGCGGCGATCGGACTCAGGGAACGTCTGGAGCCCGGGGAGAGGGTGGAGCGCGGCCCGGCGGGAGCGCGAAACGGCGCGGCGAAGGATCGGCGTCGGCGCCGAGCGCGGAGGTTCGATGCCCCGCGGGTGGCGGTAGCGCGACGGCGCGGCCGGTGAGCGCCGCGTCGTGGGGGTGGTGGAGGTGGTGCCGCTCGTCGTGGAGGTCGCGGGCCGCGAGCGGTGTCGGCGGGCCGCGCCGCACGTCGCGGGTCGCCTCGTCGGCGACGTCGCGTACGTGCCCCGGGCCGGCGGAGGTGTGCGCGGAGACGGAGGCACGGTCGGGATCGGGTGCGCCGGCCGCGTGGGCGGATGCGGGGGCGGCCAACGCGCCGAGCAGCGCGAGGGCGACGGCGAGCAGCGCCCCGAGCCACCCATTGCGCCGGGAGCGCGTGCTGCGGGCGGAGGCGGGTGCGCTGCGGCGGCGGTGGGTACCGGGAGAGCCGACGCGGGGAGGACGTACGGCGACGTGTCGCCGGGTCATCGCGCCCTCCTCGGTCTGCACCGTTCCCCCGCCGACGTGGGCACGATCCGGTTCATGGTCGCAACGCCCGGCCCGCTGTTTCGAGTTCCCGGGACGCGGCTACCGGGGGTCCACCGAGGCCACGGAACCGGTGTGTACGTCGAGCGGACCCGGGTGCCGGTGTCGATGGCGGGTCTCCAGCGTGCCGTACACGATCAGGATCGCGGCGATGGCGGCGATCTGGGCCAGGGCCGAGCCGAAGCGGCCGATCGGGACGGTGGCGAGCAGGGTCAGCACGGCGCCGATCCGGTAGCCGTTCGGGGTGATCCCGAAGCTCCGGCGGATGACGACGACCGAGGCCAGGAAGAGCGCGAGTCCGCCCACCAGCGTGCCCGCATGCGCGGTATCGAGGTGGTCCGACGGGTGCGCCATCGCGCCCTTGACGCCGGCCGCGAACAGCAGCATGCCGAGCAGCAGTCCGTAGTGCACGTACCCGTGGATGTTGAGCGCGCGCAGATTGCGGGCCCTGGGCTCCATACGTTCCAGGACCGCGACGACGGCGTGCTCGTCGTCCTCGGCGCCGAAGTACGCCCACCAGATGGCGAAGCACACCGTCAGGGTCGATGCCGCCGTGGCGATCAGGGTCGGGGTCAGCGCGAGGCCCTGCGCGCCGACGCCGATCGCGATCACCGACTCGCCCAGCGCGACGATCACCACCAGACCGTGCCGTTCCACGAAGTGCGGGACGCTCAACCGGAAGCCGTCGTTGCCGGCGACGTAGGGCGTGATGACCTGCACGACCACCGCGGCGGCCCATGCCGCGAGTTGCGCGTTGGTGTCGAGGAAGCCGCCGACCACGATCAACGCGGTACTGGACATGTTGAACGGGGCGATCCGGACGAACGCCTGCCGGGTGCCGCCGGAGGCCGGGAACATCGCGAAGTGCACGCCGGACAACATCAGGTACCCGAATCCGAACGCCTCCCCGGTCCCGTCGAAGGCGTGCGGAATGGCCAACGCGACCACGAGGAAGCCCGCCATCCCGACCATCAGGAGCGCCTGGCGCAGGGGCGTGGTCGGCGGCACGGTGTTGGTCAGCCACACGTAGCCGCTGTACATCCACCAGATGAGCGCGAGCATGAGCACCACCCGGGTGATCCCGGTCGGGTTCAACTCGTGCGCGATCGCGGCGGTCAGCTGGGTCACCGTGAACACGAAGACCAGGTCGAAGAACAGCTCCAGGGTGGACACCCGCACGGTGGACTCCACCGGGTCGGCCGGTGTCGCGGGCGGTGCGGGCATCGCGGACTCGGGGAGGGGGAGGGTCACGGCGACATTATGGGGACGCGGGCGCATGCGCGTGCCCTCGGGGCCGGGAACGCCGCGGTTGGGGTTGAATCGGGCGAGGTGTGGTCAGTCCGCCTGGATGTCGTCGAGGGTGGGCTCTCCGGTGATGATCCACAGATGGTCGAACGGGTCGCGGATGCGGCCCGAGCGCTTCCCGTACGGCCGGTTCTCGATGGCCACGACCACCTCGGCCCCGTGGGCGGTCATGCGTTCGCCGACCTCGTCCGGGTTGTCGACCTCGACCTCCAGCAGGACCGGCGAGCCGCCCAGATCACGTGGTGATACCCACCCCCATGCCGCAACGGCGGGGGAGACCCGGAACGAGAACCCGCCGAGGCGCAGCTCCACCACGGTGGGGCGGCCGTCGTCACCCGGCGCACGAAACACTTCCTCGGCGCCGAGGACTTCCCGGTAGAAGGCCGACGCACGGTCGGGGTCGGACACGATCAGGCGAGGGAGGATCCGGCTCTTGGTCATGTACCGATCATGAGGCGGGGCGGCGGCCGAGTCTTGAACATTTGGGATCGGCCGCAGTCTCCGGCCCGGACGATGCTCACCCGGACGCGCTCGCCCCGGCACAGGACCGGTCGTGAGCGGACGGCTTGCTCGCGGACGGGCCTTCGGCGCGCAGCCACTCGGTGGGTGTGTACCCGGCCATGGCCCGCCACTCCCGGGAGAGATGCGCCTGATCGGCAAACCCCGACGCGGCGGCCACGTCCGCGAGGCCGGCCCCCGCGGTGTTGACGGCCGCGAGCCGGCGTCGGACGGATTCGAAGCGGACCAGACGCTGGTACTCCTTCGGCGTCACCCCGCACTCGGCACGAACCCTGGCGCTCAGGTGCCGCCTGGAACAGCCGAGCCGCCGAGCGGCCTCGTCCACTCGGGCGGTGCGGGCCAGGGCCGCGAGCATGGCACGCGTTTCGCGGGCGTTGTCGCGCTCACCGTGCCGTGCCAGGCCGGCCAGCAGGGACCGTTCGACCAGCGCGCGACGTTGCGGCCAGGTCCGGCAGCCCGCCAAGCGCTCCGGGAGATCCGCGAGCGCGGGAACGACGTCGGCAAGGTCGACCACGTGTCCGGCCAGGGCAGACGCAGGCAGCCCCAGCAAGGCCCCGGCACCCAGCGGGTCGAGTGTGACGTACACACCACGCGTGCACCCTTGCTGCCGCAACTCGGCCGCATCCAAGTGCAGGCCGGCCACCACAGCGCGGTGGCGACTGGGCGAGCCCGAACGCGCGACCCACCCGACCTCGAGAAAGTCGTCCTCGGGAATGGTGATCGACACGGTGGACGAAGGCAGCCCACGATGAACGCCCCCCGAGCCCGCCCCGAGATCGTACGCATCCAACGTCGCCACGAACGCCCCCACGGAGGCCCCTTGCCCGATCACCAACCCAGTCTCCCACCACCACCCGACCCGGAACCCGCCCCCGGGGGGGCGACGGAGCCAAGTGGCGCCCCCGGCGACGGTGGTGGTCGGTTACCCGTTGCGCCCGATCCGGGTCATGCGGGGGTCGAGGCCCGCTCGGCTGCGGGGGCGATGGCGACCGCGATGTTGAAGTCGACCGGGCCCAGGACCCCGTACAGGCGTAGCCACAGAGGCATCAGGAGTTCCGTCGCGCGTGCACTGGACAGGTCGCCGAGGTCGATGATCTGGGCGGGGGTCCAGCCGAAGGAGCCCAGCAGGGTTGCCACTTCGGCCTTGGCGGCCTCGTCGTCGCCGCTGAGGAACACGTTGTGGTGGCCCGGGACCAGGCCCGGCTCGACCATGACCGTGTTGTTCATCGTGTTGAGGGTCTTGACGACCCGGGTTTCCGGGAACGCCTTCTGCAGGTGCTCGGCGAGGCTGCCGCCGTCCGGGGTGAAGACCTTGGGCGGGAAGCCCTCGGAGAAGTCCAGCGCGTTGGACACGTCGACGAGGATCTTGCCGCGCAGATTGTCGGCCCCCGCCGCCTCCAGCACGGCCTCCGAAACCAGGCCGCCGGTCGCGTTCACCACGAGTTCGCCGGCGCCGGCCGCGTCGGCGAAGGTGCCGTGTGCGCCGCCGTTGTCCGCCGCCCACTGCCTGGCCTCGGCGTTGTCCGCCGTCCTGGAGCCGAGCGTGACGTGATGCCCCAGTGACGCGAGCTTGCCGGCGAGCCGTCGTCCGACCTCGCCCGTGCCCAGTACGCCGATCCTCATGTGCTGTTCCCTCTCGTACAAAAACGCCGACCGACCACGGCAGCAGACGGAGCGGTGGTCGGCCGGTTTCGTTCGACCGATTTGATCCATGCGACCGTAGATCGCGACCGCCCGGGGCGGAAGTACGCACTATTCGGTACCTTTACCGGCCGGACCCCCGGAGCCCGCCCACCGACGACTACTCGGCCTTGCGTTCGGATGCCGTGGTCGGACTCGCAAGTCGTCGGCGCACGGCGTTAGCGGCCAGGGTACGTATCGTGCGCTGTCTGAACCGCGACGTCGGGGAGGCGGGGAGCCGGGCCGGATGTTCCGCATCACCTCGACGAACGCGTGGTCGTCGCTGCGCCGCAGGCCCGGCATCACCATCCCGGCCGCGACGGGGGCGGGCTGGGACACCGGCGTGCGCTCCGGATCCGGCGCAGGTCCGTGAGGTCGATGGTCCTGGTCCCCGTCCAGGTTTGGGCGCCCGGATAGCGGTCGTTCGGCGCGTGCGGACGCATCGGTTTCCGGGCCACGCTCAGCGGAGGGGTCAGGTTCGGAAGGTTCGGCGGTATGTGCCCGGGGAGACGCCGATAGCGGTGTGTAGGTGCTGGCGTAGGGAGACGTCGGTGCCGAAGCCGGCGCGTTCGGCGATTCGGGATACCGGTAGGTCGCTGGTTTCCAGCAACTCCCGGGCCAGGTCCACGCGTTGCCGGATGAGCCATTGGCCGGGGCTTTGGCCCACCTCGGCTCGGAAGCGGCGGGTGAAGGTGCGGCGGCTCATGCCCGCGTGCCGGGCGAGGTCTTCCAGCGACAGCGGTTCGTGCAGCCGTTCCAGGGCCCAGGCCCGGGTCGCGGATGTGCCGGTGTCGGCGGTCGGGGGTACGGGACGTTCGACGTACTGCGCCTGACCGCCCTCGCGCTGTGGTGGCACCACGCAGCGGCGCGCGACCAGGTTGGCGACCGCGCTGCCGTGGTCGACTCGGATCAGATGCATGAGCAGGTCGATCCCGGAGGCCGCGCCCGCCGAGGTCAGGACCCGGCCGGCGTCCACGTAGAGCACGTCGGAGGTCACACTGACCTGCGGATACAGGTGGCCCAGGCGCTCCGCGTGCCGCCAGTGCGTGGTTGCCGGGTGGCCGTCGAGCAGGCCCGCGGCGGCCAGTACGTAGGTCGCGATGCAGATCGAGACGATGCGGGCGTCGGGCGGGATCAGGCGCAGCGCACGGGCCAGCGGCGCGGGCATCGCGGCGCCGTCGACGATCTCCGCGAATCGTTCGGACGCCGGGATGACGACCGTGCCCGCGCTCGCGAGCACCGCGGCGTCGTGTTCGACGGTGATCGTGAAGTCCGCCGCGGTGCGCACGGGGCGTCCGTCGATCGAGCAGGTCACGACGTCGTACAGCGGCCGGTTCGCGGCGTCCGTCGCGGCGCCGAACAGGCGCGCGGCGAGACTCAGCTCGAACGGGATCACGCCGTCGACGGCCAGCACCACGACGCGGTGCGGAATCGGCGCGGGCTCGTCCGAGACCGGCGCGGGGATGCACGGGAACGGCTCGGAGTCCGACCCGAGTGCGGCGGAAGTGGGCGATGCCCCGACGATGGCCATGGCCCGATCATTGCACATGCTGACCTTCGGGCCACTGTTTTGCCTGGTCGCATCGCGGACATGCTGGGTCCCATGACAAGCACGGAAGCCACCACCGCACAGGAAGCGAAGAGCACCATGAAGGCGATGAGCCAGGACGTGTACGGCGGGCCCGACGTCGTACACGAGATCGAATCCCCCCGGCCGGTGCCGGGCCCCTCCGAGATCCTGGTGCGGGTACACGCGGCCGGCATGAACCCGACGGACTGGAAGCACCGCCAATTCGCCGGCTTCCTGGGCCGGCTTCCGCTGGTGCTGGGCTGGGACGTCTCGGGCACGGTCGAGGCGGCGGCATCGGGGTGACGCTGCACGAGCCGGGCGACGAGGTGTTCGGCATGCTGCCGTACCCGTCCGGGGCCGGGGCCTTCGCCGAGTACGTCGTGGCCCCCGCGCGGGCGATGGCCGCCAAGCCGACAAGCCTCGACCACACGCAGGCCGCGGCCGTGCCGCTGGCGGCGCTCACCGCGTGGCAGGCCCTCGTCGACACCGCCGCCGTACGGCCCGGTCAGCGGGTGCTGGTGCACGCGGCCGCCGGCGGGGTGGGCCATTTCGCGGTACAGATCGCCAAGGCGCGCGGCGCCCACGTCATCGGGACGGCGAGCGCCGCCAAGCACGACGTGGTCCGCTCGCTCGGCGCCGACGAGATGATCGACTACCGGACCCGGGACTTCACCACGATCGAACCCGTCGACATCGTGCTGGACGCCCTCGGCGGCGACACCGCCGCGCGGTCGCTGAGCGTACTCGCGCCGGGCGGGCAACTCGTGTCGATCGCCCTGACCCAACTGCCCGACGACCTGGCCTACCGGGCGGCGCGCGCCGCGGCGGGCGTCCGGGTACGGCCGATGCTCGTCGAAGCCGACCAGGAAGGCATGCGTGCGATCGCCGCCATGATCGACGCCGGATCGCTGCGCCCCGTCGTGGAGGCCGTATTCCCCCTCGCCGAGGCCGCCAAGGGCCACATGCTGGGCGACACGGGCCGGGTGACCGGCAAGGTCGTCCTGACCGTGCCGTAGCGCCGTTCCGGCCGGATCGCCCGCCCCGACCACCGGGGAGCGATCCGGCCCGCGCCGCAACCGAGGCACCGCGCCTCCGCGGGGCACCGGGGCGCCGTGGGCGATACCGGCTCATGTGAACGGTTCGCGTCCGCGGCGCGCTTCGGGGGCGTGGCACGGGTCATCTGCGGAGGAATGCCGCCGCGGTTGCCACGAATGAGGCTGTACCGGGCAGAACTGTCCGGCGGTTACCAGGCCGCGTACGACGAGATCGGTCGCGGTCTCGACCTTCCCGCGAAGGTCACCGCCGCCACCGCCACCACCTCATGGGCCTCGGTGCGCCGCTCTATCGCTCACCAGATCCAGCGCGATCTACTCGACCTCCGCCGGCACCCGCCCCAACGGCGCGGCTCGGCTCGCGAAGTAGCCGTCCCAGTAGGTGCGGTGGCCGAGCGCGGCGAACTCCTCGTTGCACTCGTCGGCGAAGAAGGTGACCAGGCAGACCGGTTCCAGGAGCTCGAACATGCGACGGGCGATGTGAGTCATGGCGCACAGCATGCCCGCGATCACCGCGCATGGAGCGGAACGCGCCGCCGAATCGGCTCCCGGGAGCGGCATGGGTTGCCCAGGCCGGTGCGTCGACGTGATCCCGGTACAGCGCGATCGTGTCGTCGAAGCCCCGCAACACCTCCGCATGGCAGCCCTGTTCGGCCGCCGGCCGCCTCCTGGTCCTCGGCCACCACGACAGCGGCGCATTCGCCGATGCCGTGGCCGGCCAAGGGCCAAGGGCCCGTCAGGGCCGGATGACGTAGCGGCCCCGGAGGCCGCTCTCGGCCGTGGCCCGGTGGGCCTCGGCGGCTTTGTCCAGCGGGACGACGGCGTGGACGCGGGTCGGGAGTTCGCCGCCGGCGGCGCGGGTGAGGAGGTCGGCGAGACGGGCGCGGTCGGAGGCGGTGAACACGGAGGTGACCGAGATCCCGCGCTCGGTGGCGGGTTCGAGGCCGGGTCGCAGGCCGACGTAGGCGCCGCCGTCGCGGACCAACGCGAGGGCTTGGTCGTTGAGTTGCGCGGGGTCGACGACCGCGTCCCATCCCGGCTCGGCGTGCGTGGTGAAGTCGGCGCCGAGGCCGCGGACGAACTCCTCGTCGCCGGCACGGGCGAGGCCGGTCACCTGCCAACCGTGTTCCCGGGCGAGGACGGCGACGTTCGCCCCGACCGCCCCCGCGGCGCCGGTCACCAGCAGGCGGCCGGCGCCGGCGGGCGCGTCGCCGAGCAGGTCGACGGCATGCGCGGCGGCCGATCCGTTGAGGGGGACCGTGGCCGCGGCGACCAGGTCCAACTCGTCGGGGACCGGGGCAACGTCGGCCGCCGCCACCACGATCTGCTCGGCGTAGGTGCCGTAGTCGCGGTCGAAGCCGACCACAAGGCCGGCCACCCGGGTGCCGACGGCCAGGTCCACCCCCGGCCCGACCGCATCCACGACGCCGGCGAAGTCCCATCCCAGTCCGGTGTGTTCGGGCTGCTTGACCAGTCCGATCGTGTGGAAGAAGCCGGCCGCGACGCCGAGGTCGGTGGGGTTGACCGTCGCCGCGGCGATGGCGACGCGGATGCGGCCGGGGCCGGGCTCGGCAACGGGCACGTCGATGATCTCGATCGAGTCGGGCCCGTTCGGAACGCGGACGACGGCGGTGCGGAAAGTGGCGGCATTCATGGCTCTGTTCCCTTGCGGAGGAGTGATCGTTTACGCGCTCCATGTTGGTTTCGTTAACCTTTCGGCGGAAGCAGGCACTCGAAAGTGCCTATGCCCCCCTCGGGTGAGGAAGGTGCGATCGATGTCGACGCGGACGGCGGCCCAGCAACGGGCCGAGGCGAAGACGAGTTACAACGCGTTCATGGCGGGCTGCCCCAGTCGCCAACTGCTCGACCGGATCTCCGACAAGTGGGTCGCGTTGATCCTCGCGGCGCTCGGCAGCGACGGCCCGCACCGTCCCGGGGTCGACCACGGAGACGGGCCTCGGTCGATGCGCTTTTCCGAACTGTCCCGCCGACTCGCGGGCGCCAGCCAGAAGATGCTCACCCAGACCCTGCGCTCCCTGGAGGTCGACGGGTTGGTCACGCGTACGGTCACACCCACGGTGCCGGTCACCGTCACCTACGAACTGACCGACCTCGGCTTGTCCCTGAACCGCGTCATGGCCGACCTCAAGCAGTGGGCCGAAGCGCACATGGGCGAAGTACTGGCCCACCGTGAGGCTCGGGCATCACGGGAGGACCGCGACGGCGAGCGGGAGTCGGCCCACGGGTAGGCGCGTGGTCGTGCCGGTGATGGTGTCGACCAGGGTGAGGCCATTCCAGCCGCCGTCGCGGGTGAAGCCGCCGGAGACGTAGGCGGTGCGGCCGTCGGGCGAGAGGGTGACGCTCTCGTGGGGCCCGTCGAGCGGGACGACGCGTTCGGCTCCGCCGGGGGCGCGGACGGTGAGCGACGGCCCGGCGTCGGCGTCGGAGTCGATCGGGCCGGTGGCGACGACGTACAGCGTGCCGTCGGGGGCGACGGTGACGCCGTGCTGGTGCGCATTGGCCGTCATCGGCTCGACGGTGATCCGGCCGGTCGCCGGGTCGACGACCGCGAGCCGCTCGCCCTCGAAGGGGAGCAGCAGGGCGCCGTCGGACGGGCGGACGGCGGTGTAGTGCGGCTTGAGCCAGGAGCCGAGGCCGCCCCGGGTGCCGTACGGGGCCACCTCGATCCGGCGCGTGGCCCAGGTGTCGGTGTCGACCGTGCGCACGTCGAAGGAGTCGTGGTCGGTGACGTAGACGTGGCGGCCGTCGGCGGAGACGTCCACGTCGAAGGGACGGCGGCCGACCGGAACGACCCGGGTGACGGTGCGGGTTGCGGTGTCGACGACTTCCAGCGCGCTGTCCCCGCCGGGCACGTTGACGCCGACGTAGATCCGGGTGCCGTCGGGGGAGAGAGCGATGCCCATGCCGCCGCCCCGATACTCGCCGGTGGTGACGCGGCCGGTCCGGGTCGTGTACGGGATCCGCGCGACCAGTGCGCGGGTGCGGGTGTCGACCACGGCGACGCCCTCGGCGGTGGCCACCCACGCGGTGCCGTCGGGGGCGATCACGAGCCCGTACGGCGCGGTGCCGACCCGGACCGAGCCGAGGTCGGCGGCGCGGCCGGTGCGGGACGGGTCGACGAAGGTGACGGTGTCGGCGCCGAAGTCGGTGACGAGCAGGGTCGTGGCGGGCGAACCCGGAGCGGCCGGGGCCGAGGCGGCAGAGGTCGCGGCAGACCCCGGAGCGCGGGAGGGGCCGGGCCCACCGCAGCCGGCGAGCACGGCGGCGGCCAACACGGCGAGGACGCCGGCCCGCGCGGCGCCGTCCCGGGCGGTCACGCCCCGTCCCGGCGCGCGTCGTCGGTGCGTCGCTCCGCGGCCCGCAGGGCGGCGGCGATCTCCCGGAAGCCGCGACGCTCGGCATGGGCCCGCGCGGTGACGCCGTCGCCGTCCGGCAGCAGCGGATCGGCGCCGTGGGCGAGCAGGACGTCCACCACCTCACGATGCGCCGGCCCGCCGTCGCCGAGGATGACGGCCTCCAGCAGGGCGGTCCAGCCGAGGTCGTTGACATGGTCGACGTCGATGGCGGTCTCGGCGAGCACGGCGCGGACGTACCCGACGTGCCCACGCTCGGCGGCCGGAATCACCGACACCCCGCCGAACCGGTTCCGAAGCGTGACGTCCGGCCCGCCGACCAGCAGCGCACGCATCATCGCCACGCTGCCGGTGACCCCCGTGACGAGCCACGGACTGTCCAGTCGCTCGTCCCGGGCATTGACGTCCGCCCCGGCCTCGACCAACAACTCGGCAACGGCGACGTGATCGGCGAGCGCGGCGCACAACAGCGCCGTGCGGCCGACGTCGTCCCGCGCCGCCGGATCGGCGCCCGCCGCGAGCGCGGCACGTACACCGTCGAGATCACCGCGGCCGGCGGCATCCGACAGGGCCCGGTCGGCCGGGGACAGGGGACGTTCGGTCATGACGGACTCCTTCACGGGGCGGCACGGCACCTTCCATCCTGCGCCCGACCCCCCGACCCGCCGTCGCCGACTCGGCCGATCCCACGTCGACGACCGGTCGACACCGAAGTCATCCGATCGGCCGACCCCCGCCACGACCTCCTCGACGGCGGCGGAGCCCGATGACGCGCGGGTCCGTCCCGTCATCGGAGCCAAGGACGGTGACCAGGCCCGAATCCGTGGCGGAGAACAGGCTCAGGGCTGCCGGCGCGAGGTCGAGCCCGGGGGCGCCGCATACGCGGGAGCGGCGTCGTGGGTGGTGTTGTGTTCGTGGATGAGTCGAAGGGCCTCGTCGCGGTCGCGTCGGTCCAGGGCGTCCACCAGGTCGCGATGCAGTGCGTGGCGGTCGGCGATGTACTCGCCCAGGGGTTGATCGCCGGTCGGCAGTACCGACAGGGTGTGTGTCTCGATCAGTTCCAGTAGGTGCGTGTACAGCGAACCGAGCAAGGCGTTCGGGCTGATCGCGGCGATCGCGGCGTGCAGGCGCCAGTTGGCGTGTACGAACGCGACCGGGTCGGCGTCGCCCACGGCGCTTTCCATGGCGGTGATGTGGGGGCGCAGCGCGGCGATCTCGGCGGGGGAGGCGTACCAGAGCGCGTCCTCGATGAGCAGCGGGTCCAGTGCGTCACGGATGCGCACCGCCTCGGCGACGTCGTTCTGCCGCGCGTCGAGTGCCAGGACGGAGTTGCCGAGACGGACCATGGGAGACTGCTCGGCGCTGAAGAGCCCCCCGCCCGGGCCGGGTCTCACATTGACCAGACCCCGGGCCTGGAGGAGTCGTAGGGCCTCGTTGAAGGTGCCGACGGACACCTCGCAGAGAGTGCGCAGTTCCTCCTTCGTACCGAGCCGGGAACCGGGGGGCGCGGTCTCGATCAACTCCGTGACCTGCTGCGCCGCCCGTTCGGCGCGCCCCGAGCCCGCCTGTCGGGGAGATCTCCCGGTGCTTCGAGCGCCCGACGAGCCGCCGCCCGGGCGCGGGCCGAGCGCGGTGGGGCTGTCACGAGAGGTGGCTCCCGGCTTCCTGGTCGGCGCGAGTGCGTCCGGATCGACTGGCACGTCCACTCCCTCTGTATCGGACCACTGTATTCACCATGTTCATTCTGCCCTAGCTCTTGACGGTGTGGCTCCAGCCGCCGCAAAATCTGAATAATCATCATGCTTAATTATTGGGTGGGGCGCGAGTGACCCGCCCCACCCCATTCCTCCGGGAGACCCGTCATGCGCATCGCCAACCTCTCCGGCCGACTGGCCCTGATCGTCGACGGCAAGGCCGTCGACGTCGAACGGAGCAGCAACGGCCGCTTCTCCGCCGACCCCCAGGCCGTCTACGAGCGGTGGGAGGAATTTCGTACCTGGGCCGCCGGCGACCTCCCCGCCGGCGTGGCGTTCGAGCACGGCGAACTGGGCGCGCCGGCCCCGGCGCCGCGGCAGACATTGGCGATCGGCCTGAACTACCGGGACCACGCCGCCGAGTCGGGGTTCGCCGTGCCCGAGCAACTCCCGCCGGTCTTCACCAAGTTCGCCACCAGCATCAGCGGACCCGTCACCGAGGTGAAGTTGCCGGCGGACGGCCACACCGACTGGGAGGTCGAACTGGTCGCGGTCATCGGACGTCGCGCTCACGGTGTCCGCGAGGAGGACGCCTGGAGCCACGTCGCCGGGCTGACCGTCGGCCAGGACATCTCCGAGCGGGTGATCCAACTGGCGGGTCCGGCACCGCAGTTCAGCCTCGGCAAGTCGTATCCCGGGTTCGCGCCCATGGGCCCGTGGCTGGTGACACCGGACGAGTTGGACAACCCCGACGACCTCGAACTGCGTTGTGCGATCAACGGGGAACAGGTCCAAAAGGGCCGCACCCGTGACCTGATCTTCTCCGTGCCCACACTGGTCGCCCGTCTCTCCGCCGTGCTGCCGCTCCTGCCGGGCGACGTGATCTTCACCGGCACCCCCGCAGGCGTCGGCCTCGGCCGGAACCCGCAGCGCTGGTTGGCCGCGGGCGACGAACTCGTCAGCACCATCGAAGGGATCGGTGAACTGCGCCAGACCTTCGTGGCCTGAGACCGAGCGTCGACGGACAGACGGACAGACGGACAGACGGACAGACGGACATAGGAGTCCTCTCGTGGCACTGCACCGACTGACCTCCATCACCATGGGGGTCCCCAACGTCGCCGAGACCGCCGCCTACTACACGGACTTCGGCCTCGCCCCGGACGGAGAGGGCTGGTTCACCACCCGGGACGCCGGACGCCAGCTCAGGATCGTGCACGCGCCGACCCGCCGTCTGGTGGAGGTCAGGGTCGGCGCCGACAGCCCCGACGACCTGGCGGCGAGCGCGTCCCGCCTGAAGCGGCTCGGCGTCGACTGCCACATCGCCGACGGGGCACTGACCGCCTACGACACGCCCACGGCCGTGCGCGCCATCCTGGAAGTCGCCCCACGCCCGACGCAGGAACCGGTCGCGGCCACCGCCTACAACGGTCCCGGCCGCATCGAGCGCACGGACTCCCGCGCACCCGGCGTCCTGCGTACCGATCCGGTGCGCCCCCGCAAGCTCGGACACGCCGTCGTCGGCACCACCGACCTCGACGCCACCACCGCCTTCTTCCGTGACGGGCTCGGCTTCAAGGCATCGGACTACATCAGGGACCACGGGGCGTTCCTGCGCTGTTCCACCGACCACCACAACATCCTGGTCCTGGCCGCGCCGGTCGCGTTCCTGCACCATTCCTCGTGGCAGGTCGACGACATCGACGAGGTCGGCCGCGGCGCCGCCGCCATGCTGGAGGAGCACCCCGAGCGCCACGTGTGGGGCCTGGGGCGGCACCACGCCGGGTCGAACTTCTTCTGGTATCTCAAGGACCCGGCGGGCAACTTCAGCGAGTACTACTCCGACATGGACTGCGTGGTCGACGACCAGCTGTGGACACCGGAGGTCCTGGAGGGAGCCAAGGGCCTGTTCAACTGGGGCCCGCCACCCCCGCCTTCCTTCCTGGCCCCCGAGGACCTGGCCGCATTGATGACCGGCATCCACAGCGAATCGAGGTAGCCCCCGCGACCGGGAGGAGGTTACCGTCCTGCGCGTCGGCGGCGGCGCGCAGGACCCGCGCTCGACGGCGGGCGGGCACCTTCGGCCGGAGTGGAGACGTCGGGCAGCAGTGCCGCGACGGCCGCGCCGAGCACGGCGGGGATCATGACGGCGATGAATCCGGTGCGACCGTGCCGGGACGACCCGGCACGGCGGCGAGACCTTCGCGAAGGAGAACCCGTGACCCCGGCCCTCGCCGCGCCTGTGGCGACACGAACACGATCGGGCATGCTCGTCCTGGCGTGAGTCGACCGCGATGGCAGCCGGTCCGATCCGCGACTTCTCCGACCCCGACGAGGCCCGGGTCAAACGCCGACAGTGCTGGTCGGACGGCCGGCTGAAAGCCGGCTGGGACCACCTCGTCCGCAGGACGCGACAGCACGCGGCCATGCCTGCGGATCCCCTGCCGCCGACCCCATGAACCCCTCCCGCGCTCGTGCAGACAAGGCAGACGGTATGACCACACACGTTCCGGTCCTGATCGCCGGCGGCGGCCCGGTCGGACTCGCCACCGCGTTGGAACCGGCCCACCACGGCGTGCCTTCACCGGTCGTCGAACCGCGCACGCGTGCTGGTGCGCGACGCCGAGGTGCTGGGCAGGGCGCGGATCGGCATCCCGGACTTCGACGCGTTCATCGCCGTGTTCGGGGCCGAGTTCGTCTATGTGCTCGACGTCGACTCCCTCCAGGGCAGGCACTGGAACAACGACGGCGTCCAGGAGGATGTCGCGACTCGTACCGACGCTCGGCGGGGACGTGGTCACCCACCGCACGCTGCGCCGCGACGTGTGGCTCGCGCTACGGATCACGGAGGGACGGACCGCCGGCATCACCGCCGAGCGCGACCTCCGCCAGGCGCCGCCCCCACGGTGGCCCGGCCGGTTCGCCCACCGCCCGGACCGACCACATGCCCTCTGGACGCTCCTGCGCCGTCCCCGCCGCGTGTGGTGGCGGTGGGGACGGCGCGGGAATGCCCGTGGCACGGCCCGGCCGGCCCGTTCCGGGATCGTGGGCCTCGAGGGATTCGAGGGCTACTTCACCCACAGTTCGTAGTTCTCGAACTGGCCCCCGCCGGTGCACTGGTAGCTCGACCAGCGATGGGCGTTGATCCCCTGGTTGCCGGTGTCGTTGCACGCACTGGCCCAGTAGTAGTCGGTGATGTAGGTGTAGCCGGGGCTGGCCGGCGGGTGGCACGGATGGGTGCAGGCGACCGTCGCGGGGGCGGCCTGGGCGGGAACCGCCCCCAGCACGGTGCCGGTGAGGATGGCGCCACCGGTGGCGAGACCGAGTACGAAGTTGCGGAGACGCATGATCATGTCCCTTCGAAGCACGATGTGTGGACATGCCGTACACGGTCTGTGGCGGCTATCGGTATGACCCAAAAGATGTGACCTGCGTCACATAAGCACGGATGCCCCTATCGGCCGCCCCCGGCTCATGGCGGCCGTGGATTTTTGCGGCGCCCACCTCGTGCTCGCCTCGGTACGGCCGGGTGGTGGCCGGAGCGCCGGACGTCCGACCGATGCGCCGTCCGAGTCCGGTGCTCACGATGCCCGCAGGACGCTCGCGTCGCCGGACCGCGTGCGCACCTTCACGTGATACGGCGCGGCGGCGTCCCGCGGGACCTCGACCTGGACCGCGCCGCGGTCGCTGGTCGCGTCGACCACGTATCCGACGCCGGCCGGCAGCCGGACGCGGGCGGTGTCGCCGTCGGCGTCGACGCGGGCCGGCGGGCTCGCGAAGGACAGGTCGATCGCGTCCTCGTCGGCCTTCGCGGTGACGGTGCCCGCGGTCAACTCCTTGCCCTCGATCGAACCACCGGTGGTGTGCGCGGACACGTCGCCGGACAACCCGACGAGGGTGATGCGGCCCGACGACGTCACCGCCTGGACCGCGACCCCCGGGGGAACGACCACCTCGTACGACACTCGGGCCCCGTCGCGGACGGACTGCCGCAGGGTCAACGTCGCGTCCGTGACGGTGTGTTCGGTGACGGGTTCGGCCGAACCGAAGCGCTTGGTCTCGGTGACCACGACGCTCGCGGACTCGGTCCGACCGACCCGGACGTCGCCTGCCGCGCCGGCGACGACCACGCTGCGGACGGGGCCGCCGACCTCGTAGTGGGCGGTGCGGGTGGTGGTGTGGTTCGGCGAGCCGGACGTACCGCAGGCCGCCGCCACCAGCACGAGGCCCGCGCAGACCGGGCAGGCGAGGCGAAGTCGTCGGTGCAGCACAGTGGTTCCTCCCTATCGGGAATCTCTTCCCGGTGAATCAATCTCTTCGATTTCCCTCGATCGGGCCCGACCCCCGGACCGGGTCCCCTACTCCGTCGCGATGGCGGTCAGCACCGCCGTACCGGCCGCCCGACGAGCCGGCAGCACCGCGGCGAGCACGCCCACCACGCCGGCCCCCGCGACCAGGGCGGCCAGGGTTGCCCACGGCACCGCCAGTACCTCCAGGCCCCGGTCCGCGAGTCCGCGCTGCGCCACGACGCCCCAGCCGACCCCCAGCAGCAGGCCGAGCAGCGTGCCGTACACCGACAGCGCCAACGACTCGGCGCGGACCATCCGCCGGATCTGCCCGCGTGAGGTGCCGAGCGCGCGCAACAGCCCGATTTCCCGGGTGCGTTCGACAACCGAGAGGGTGAGCGTGTTGACCACGCCCAGCGCGGCGATCAACACGGCCAGACCGAGCAGTGCGTAGACCAGGTCGAGCACGCCGTCGATCCCGCCGCGCACAAGCCGCTTGTATTCGTCGCGGTCGCGTGCCGACGCCTGCGGGAACGGCGCGAGCGCGGTCTTCAGCGCGGCCTTGAGCTTCGCTCGGTCGGTGCCCGGCGCGCCGTCGACGAAGATCATCGCGTCCTGCGCACCCGGAGCAAGCGCGGTGAGCGTCTCCAGGGCCACCAGCGGCGCGTCCCGGCGGCCGATGGACTGCCCGGCGGGATCGGGTTCGCGCAACGCGGCCACGGTCACCGTCAGTTCCGTCCCCGTCGGGCCGCGCAGGAGCACCGCGCTGCCGATCGACAGGTGGAAGTCGCGGGCGTATCCGGCGCCCAGGCTGATCGTGCCCGGCGCCGGCGCGGGTGCCGGTGCTCCCGACACCGAGCGCCGGCGCAGTACCGACGGGAGTTCGGGATCCGCGCCCTGCACCCACCCGTGGTCGGCGCGCCCGTCGGCGAGCACCTCGATCCGGGCCTCGCGCAGCCGAACCACCCGACCCACGCCCGGCGCGCGCCGGACCGCGTCGGATACTTCGGCGGTCAACGGCGCACCGCCCTTGTCGCTCCGGACGGTGATGTCGCCGGCCAGCGTGCGATCGATCCGCGCGTCCGTCGAACCGCTCGCGGACGCGGCGACCACCGCCGTCGCCGCGACCACCGCCACGCCGATGGTCAGCGCGGCGGCGGTGGCCCCGGTCCGCCGCGGGTCACGCATCAGGTTGCCGCGCCCGAGCCGCCCGACCGCCCCGGAGCGCACCAGGACCCGCGCGATCGGCGGGAGCACGGTACGGACCAGGGTCGGCCCCAGCACCACGAAGGCAACCAGGCCGAGCACGATGCCCACGATCGCCGGCGGCCCGCCGGCCACCGCCGCCGCCACCCCGAGAGTGACCAGGACCGCACCGACCACGGCGCGCCGCCGGGCGGGCCGACCCGACCCCGACCCCGCTCCGACGGCGGCCTCGCGCAACGCCGCCATCGGCGGGACCCGGCTCGCCCGTGCCGCGGGCACCGCCGCGGCGAGCAGCGTGCCGAGCACGCCGACCAGCAGGGCGGCAACCGGCGTCCGCACCGTGATCACGAGCGGTGCGTCCGCCGGACCCACCCCCGCGTCGCCGATCGCGCCCCGGAGCCCGGCGGCCAGGCCGATGCCCGCGGCCAGCCCCAGGACCGACGCGATCGACGCCAACAGCAGCGCCTCGACGTACACCGAGCGGCGCACCTGGGCACGGCTCGCGCCCAACGCCCGCAGCAAACCGCACTCGCGGGTTCGGCGGGCCACCAGCATCGAGAACGTGTTGACGATCAGGAAGCCGGCCACGAGCAGCGAGACCCCGGCGAAGCCGAGCATCGCGGACCGCACGAACTCGACGCCGGAGGCGGTCTCCGCCGTCTCCGCGTCCGCGACCCGGGCCCGAGTACGCACCACGGCATCCGTACCGAGCCCCGGCGCTCGCTCGATCCGCCGGGCCAACTCGTCGTCGGTGACGCCCGCCCCCGCGTCCACCCGTACCGACGTCACCACGCCGGGGACGCCCAGCAGGCGCGTGCTCGCGACGGCCGTGTCCAGGAAAACCGACGTGTGCCCGGGGTCGACGGTGCGATACGCGACTATGCCGACCACCGCCGCCTCGAAGCTCCCCGGGACGGCGACGACCCGTACCCGATCGCCGAGACGCACGTGCGCGCGCCGGGCCGAGTCGGCGTCCATGACGAGCTCGCTCGGGCCGTGTGGTTCCCGACCCTGGGCCAGGCGTACCGGTGAGCGCGCGTCGGGCGACCAGTTGGCGGCGGTCGTCGGTCCGCCCGCCGCGCCCTCGACCCGGCGATTGCCGGCGGCCACCAGCGCGACGTTGTCCACCGTGATCGCGGCGCGTGCGTCGCGCACGCCCGGCACGCGGCGCACCGACGCGACCACGTCGGCCGGCAGCGTCGGCGGCCCGCCCGGGGCCGCGCCGCGCAGGCCGGCCGCGCTGTCCGGGGTCGGCGCCTGCACCGTCACGTCGGCCGCGCCGGCCGCCGAAAACTCGGCCGCGGCCCGGGTCACCGTGTCGGCGAGGACGAGCGTGCCGGCGACGAACGCGACCGACAGCAGCACGGCAAGGCCGGACAGCACCATGCGCCCGCGCTGCGCGAGGAACCCGCGCAGGGTTGCCTTCAGCATCGCCTCAGCCCCGTCCGGTGCGGACCGACGGCGATCCGGCCGGCGGCCGGGCGGGTGGCGGGTCGAGCTTTCGGTGGGTCATGGGTGTCCTCGCTCCAATGTCGTCCGACGGGATCGGACGGGATGGGGTGTGGGGGATCGGGTGTGGGCGGCGTGAGGGGGGAGGGGGTGGGGGAGCGGCCTCGGATCGGGCCGGATCGCCGTGCACCGCGGTGGCCGCAACGCTGTCGCGCCGAGGGGGTGTCGCGCGTCGGGCCCGGGAACGTCGGTCCGCACACGTTCCGACGGACGCCGGGTGCCGGCCGCGTCGGTCGCGCGACGGACGCCGGGTGATCCGTCCCAGGGCTGACGCCCGAGCCGTTCCCGGAGGGCTAGCGTCGGGGCGTGGAAGAGTCCCGCCCGCCCTTGACCCAACGCCTGACACCGCGTCACCTCGCCTGGCTCGACGTGGTGGCGGCGGTGGTCTCGGCCGCGTTGATCTGCCCGAGCCTCGGACGATTGCACGAGCATCGCGTGCCGGTGCCGCTCTTCGCCGTCCTGGCCATCGCGCTCGCCGCCGCGGTGGCGCTGCGCCGGCGACATGCCGCGTCGGCCTTCGTACTCGCGTGCGTCGGCTATGCGGTACTGGCGGCGTACGGGTTCCCGAAGTCGCCGTTGATCGCGCTGGTGCTGGTCGTCTACGTGGTCGGCCTGGTCGAACCCCTGTGGCGTTCCGTCGCCTTGCTCGGCGCCGGCAGCGTCCTGGTCGCGCTCGCGCCGTTGGTCGGGAGCTCCGCCGACCGCGGTTGGTCGTCGTGGAGCAGTTGGATCCTTGGCCAGGTGGGCGCACTGCTCGCCTTCTGGACCGTCGGCCGGACGATGGGCAGGCAACGCGCCTACAACGCGGGCCTGCGTGAACAGGCGGAACGCCGGGCCCGGGACGAGACGGACCGGGCCCGGCGCACGCTGGTCGAGGAACGGCTGCGGATCGCCCGGGAGATGCACGACGTGGTGGCGCACAGCATGAGCGTGATAGCGGTACAGGCGGGGGTCGGCCACCATGTGATCGCGGCCCGGCCCGACGAGGCCGCCAAGGCGCTCGCCGCGATCGAGACGACCAGCCGGGCGGCGCTGCGCGAATTGCGCGCGCTGTTGGGGGTGTTGCGCGAGGAGGCGCCGCCGGTCGGGGGACGGGACGGCTTCCACTCGGCGCCTGGTCTGGCGGACGTACCCGGGCTGGTGGAGAAGACCGGTCGGGCCGGGCTGCGGGTCGACGTCCGCATCGACGGTACCCCGCGCGAGTTGCCGTCGGGCATGGATCGCGCGGCGTATCGCATCATTCAGGAGGCGTTGACCAACGTGGTCAAGCACGCCGACACCGATCGTGGCAACGTGTTCATCCACTACGGCGACACCGACATCAGGATCGAGATCACCGACGACGGCTCGGGGCCGGCCGGTCGGGGCGCCGGCGACCTCCAGGGCCTCGACCGGGCGCAGGGTCACGGACTGATCGGCATGCGCGAACGGGTCGGCCTGTACGACGGCGACTTCCAGGCGGGACCGGGTCCGCGCGGCGGCTATCGGGTCGCGGCCCGGCTGCCGCTGGGGGTCGGCGCATGAGCATTCGCGTGGTGGTCGCCGACGATCAGGCGCTCGTGCGTGCCGGCTTCCGGGTACTCGTCGACTCCGACCCCGGCCTCACCGTGGTGGGCGAGGCCGCCAACGGCGCGCAGGCGCTGGAACTGATCCGCCGGGAGCGCCCCGACGTGGTCCTGATGGACATCCAGATGCCGGAGGTCGACGGCATCGAGGCCACCCGCCTGGCGTTGTCGGGGCCCGAACCGGTGGATACGCGGGTACTCGTGCTGACCACGTTCGACCTCGACGAATACGTGTTCGCGGCGCTGCGGGCGGGGGCGAGCGGTTTCCTGGTCAAGGACACCCCGCCGGCCGATCTGCTCGCCGCGATCCGGGTGGTCGCGGCGGGGGAGGGCCTGCTCTCGCCGGGGGTGACCCGGCGCCTGATCGAGGAGTTCGCCCAACGCCCGATGGCGGCCGTCCTCGCCCCGACCCGCCTGGCCGCCGTCACCGACCGCGAACGCGAGGTCCTGCGCCAGGTCGCCCGCGGCCTGTCCAACGCCGAGATCGCCGCCTACCTACACCTGTCCCTGTCCACCGCCAAGACCCACGTCAGCCGCCTGCTCACCAAACTCGACGCCCGAGACCGAGCCCAACTGGTCATCGCGGCTTACGAATCGGGCCTGATGAACCAGAAGCCGACGGCGCGTCCTAGGCCGGTCCCGGCGCACTGCCCCGGACCCACGCCGGATGCGGGGCCGGGGCGTTGACGGCACTTGCTCACCCGTGCCCATTGATCGCGACCGCCCTGGGATCGGGCCGCCTTGCCGCCGCGGAGGCGGTTTGGCGCGGCGGTTCCGGGTTCAGGTGTGGTTGGTGGTGCGGCGGGCGCGGAAGGTTGCTGCTTTGACTCGGTTTTGGCAGGCCGTGGAGCAGAATTGGCGGGCGGCGTTGCGGGACGTGTCGACGTAGACGCGGTCGCAGCGTGGGGCTCCGCAGAGACCGAGGCGGCCGGCGTAGTCGCCGCCGAGGGCCATGGCGAGGCCGGTGGCGCAGCCGGCGCTCCAGCCGATGGCGTAGGAGTCGTCGGCGCCGTGGAAGTGCACCTGCCACGGCTCGCCGGGAGCCCGGTCGAGCTGGGGGCGGGCGCCGGTTTCCAGGAGCAGCGTGTTGAGGACGC
Organism: Embleya sp. NPDC020630; assembly: GCF_044334985.1. Lineage (NCBI taxonomy): Bacteria > Bacillati > Actinomycetota > Actinomycetes > Kitasatosporales > Streptomycetaceae > Embleya > Embleya sp. NPDC020630. The sequence goes on along the minus strand of NZ_JBIRUB010000030.1, from coordinate 39,105 downwards.
GGGCCGCGTCGTCGAGGCGGTCGGCGACTGCGGCTTCGAATACCGCTCGTAGGGCGCGCGCGGTGTCGGCCAGCCGGTCGGCCTCGGCGGGGCCCAGGTCCGCCCCGGCGGAGAGTGCGGCCCGGACCGCGCCGATCCGTTCGGCGCCCTCGGGGGCGGGGTAGCGACGGCCGCGTGCCTGGCCGTCGGTCAACGCGTTGACGAGCGCCACCGAGGCTTCGAGCAGGGTACGCATGTGACTGTCGAACAGCACTTGACCAGTTACCTTTCGGTCGCCTACGGTCTGCGTCACTGACAATAGACGATTGATCAGTGACTGGAGGGAGGTGTCGTGCCGCGCGCCGAACCCCTGCCCCGCACCGTGCGTCTTCTGCTGCTCGCTCGGGTGGTCAACCGGCTCGGAGCCTTCTCCCTGCCCTTTCTCACCGCGCTCGTCAGCGCCGACCACGGGACGAGCGTGACCACCGCCGGGCTGGTCGGCGCCGCCTTCGGGATCGCGACGATCCCCTCGCGGCTGGTGGGGGGAGTGCTGGCCGACCGCATCGGTCGGCGCACGACCATCGTGCTCGGGCTCTGCGGATGCGCGGTGGCGCAGTTGGCGCTCGCCGGCTCCGGGTCCTTGACCTGGGCCATCGTCTGGGCGGTGCTGCTCGGGTTGGCCTTCGAGCTGTACGAACCGCCGAGCCAGGCGATCATCGGCGAGTCCGTGCCGGAGCGGCAACGGGTGCGCGCGTTCAGCCTGTTCGGCGCCGCGCTCTCGGCGGGCGGCATGGGCGCCGGACTGCTCGCCGCCCTCCTCGGGCACTGGGATCTGCGATGGCTCTTCGTCGCCGACGCCGCGACGTGCCTGGGCTGCGCGCTGCTGATCCGGTTGGCCCTTCCCCACGACCGCCCGACGCCGCCCGCGACGGACCGGGACGACACCGCCGTACGACCGCTGCGGGACCGAGCCCTGCTGAGGGTCCTGGCCACCGGCACCGCGTACGCCCTGATCCACCAGCAGACGGTGACCATCCTCCCGCTCGCCCTCCCCCGACAGGGCCTGCCCGCCGCCGACGCCGGCCTGGTGTTCACCGCCACGGCGGCCACCACCGTGCTCGCCCAACCGCTGATCCGGCTGCCCTGGACGGCCCGGCTCACCACGCCCGCCGCGCTCGCCCTCGCCCATGCCCTCCTGGCGGCGGGGCTGACCGGCTACGCCCTCGCCCACACCCTGCCGGCGCTGCTCGTCGCGGCGGCGGTGGGCAGCCTCGGCGACCTGCTGATCATGGGCCGGGTCTACGCACTCGTCACCGACCTGGCGCCACCGACCGGAAGCGGCCGATACCTGGCCGTCTTCGGTACCAGCTGGGGCATCGCCGCGACCCTCGCCCCCATCTGTGGCACCCAACTACTCGCCCGCACGGGAACGACCACACTGTGGTCCACGATGGCCGTCCTCTGCCTCCTCCTCGCCGCGACACACCTCCGCACGACACCGCAACTCCCCGCCCGCCACAACCCCTCGGCGCCGACGCGCCCCAGAGCACCCGACACCGCGTAGGGGGACAACCGGCCCGCGAGGTGCCCGGCACACCGATCGATGGCGGTGGCGGCGAAGGACCCACGTCCTCCACCGCCACCGCCGCACGCGTACGACGCGCGGTCGGCGGGCGAGTGCCGCCGGGTGTCAATCGAGGAGGGCGCGCCACAGGGGGGTGGGGTCGGTGAGGGCGAAGAGGTGGCCGGCCTCGGGGAGGATGCGGAGTTCGGCGTCCGGAAGCCGTGCGTGGAGCCAACGGGCCACGCCCACCGGTACGTTCGCGTCGAGGTCGCCGTGCACGATCGTGGTCGGTGCGGTGATCGTACCGAGCGGGTCGGGCAGCGCCCGGTGGTAGCGGCGCATGTCGGCGACGGCCGCTCCGGGCCCCTGGCACAGTGCCGCCTCGGCGTCGCGTGCCGTCGACGCGCGGGTCGCCGGGTCGTTCAGGGCGAGCCGGTCGGACTCCGGCAGCCCGGCCGGTGGTTTCGCCGGATCCGTCGGGGCCGATGCCCGCCGGGTGAGGAGTACGCCCAACACGCCCGGCACGCGCCGGGCCAGCCAGTAGGCGAGGGTCACCACGGGGAGCCGGCCCCGGGTGGCGGCGGCGGGGGCGCCCGGGACCATTCCGCAGGCCACGACCAGGCGTTCGACCCGATCGGGCACGCGCTGCGCGACGGCGAGCGCGTAGCCGGCGCCGCCCGAGATGCCGATCAGCGAGGCCCGGTCGAGTTCGAGCGCGTCGAGCAGGGCGGTGAAGTCGCCGTCCCACGCGTGGAAACCGTCGATGTCGACGGGGTCGGTCTCCCCGAACCCCGGCCGGTCGGGGCAGATCAACCGGACTCCGGCCGCGGCCGCCGAGGCGTCGAGCGTGTGGGCCTGGAAGCGGCTGCCCGGTGTGCCGTGCGCGACGATCGTGGGGACGCCGGTGGGGTCGCCGTACACGCAGTAGGCGATGCGCCGCCCGCCGGGCGCCGGGGCGAATCGGGTCGGCGGCGCGGATATGCTCACGCCCGCCCCCGCGGGCGTCCCGCCGGGCCCGCCGGTCGTCCCTCGGCGATCGTGGACTCGATTCCGGTGATCAGGAGTTCGAGGCCCTGCCGGAAACGTTCGGCGTAGTCGTGGTACCGGGCGAAGACCGACGCCACCTGCCGCTCGGGCGACGCGTCGTAGTGTTCGAGTTCGCCTCGACCGAGTCGGATCGCGACATGCCCCGTGACGAAGTCGTGGACGGCCGCGTACGCGTACGCTGCGCGCTCCTCGTCCAGCCCCGCCGTACGCAACGCGCCCGCGACGCGGTGTGCGACCGCGTCCGCGCCCGGTGCGTCGAGGGCGGCCCTGCGGTGTGCCTCCAGGACCAGCGGGTGGCGCATCAGCAACGCGCGCAGTTCCTCGGCGAAGACCCGCACGACGCCCTGCCAGTCGTCGGGCCACACGATCGATCGGGTCACCCGGCCGACCACCTCCGAGACCATCGTGTGGCGCAGGGCCTCGATGCCGCCGGTCGTGCGATGGATCGCCATGGGCGACACGCCCAGCCGGTCACCCAACACGCGAAACGACACGGCGTCCAGTCCACGGTCGTCGGCGATCTCGGTCGCGGCGCTCAGGATCGCCTCCAGCGATACGGCCTTGGGCCGACCCGGCTTCGCCGCCTCCGGCGCGCCACCCGCCGAACCTTCCGGTGACCCATCCGGTAGCCCCTCCGGTGGACCCGACGCACCTGCTGCACTCATCGAACTCGGCATTGACGATTCCATGAGAACACCCTAACAATACGCGTAACGAAACGCCAAGCGAGGTGCGCTGCGCATGCCTGAATTGCACGAACTATCGGCCCTGGACCTCGGTTCCGTCATCGCCTCCGGAGAAACCTCCCCGGTGGACGTCGTGGACCATTTCCTTCGGCGCGCCGCCGAGGCGGACTCGGTCGGGGCATTCACCACGATCGCCGACACGCACGCCAGGGAATCGGCACGCCGAGCCGAACGAACCCTGCGCGACAGGCGCGACGAGCCGCTGCCCGCGCTCTTCGGAGTGCCCGTCGGCATCAAGGACCTCGAAGAGACGCGCGGAATTCGCACGACCTTGGGCAGCAGGGTGTTCCAAAACTGGATTCCGGACGCGGACGGCGAGATCGTCACCATCCTGCGGGCCGGCGGCCTCATCGACATCGGCAAGACCACGGTGCCCGAGTTCGGCGCCGCCTGCTACACCGAACCCGACATCGCCCCGCCCGCGCGCAGCCCGTTCGATCTCGCGTGCGGCGCCGCCGGCAGCAGCGGCGGCGCGGCGGCGTCGGTGGGCGCACGATTGTTGCCGTTCGCGCAGGGCAGCGACACCGCCGGGTCGTTGCGGTCCCCGGCGAGCGTCTGCGGCGTGATCGGCCTCAAGCCGAGCCGGGGCCTGATCACCACCGGCCCCGACCGCGGCGACAACATGGGCCTGTCGGCGCGCGGACCACTGGCCAGGACCGTACGCGACACGGCCGCGCTCCTGGACGTCCTGGCCTCGAGGCCCGGCGCGAACACCGTGCATCCCCCGGCGCCTTCGGCGGGCGGTTACCGGGCGGCCTGCGACGGGCCGCTGCCACGCCTGCGGATCGCGGTCGCACACGGGTCGATCTCCGGTGGCCCGGTGGCCGCCGAGTCGGCGGAGGCGACCACTCGTACCGGGCTGCTGCTCGAATCCCTCGGGCACACCGTGGTGCGTCGCGACCAGGCCGAGGACCCGCTGTTCACCGAGTCGTTCACCCTGGCCTTCGCGTCCCTCGCCGGCGGCCTGCCGCTACCGCCGGGCGCGGAGCCCCTGCTGCGCCCGATCGTCCGGCATCTGCGCGCGATCGCGACCCGGACCACGGCGGCCGAACTGGCCGCGGCACTCGGCACGTTGCAGGCGCGGGCCCGCGCGTGGACGCTCGACCACGCCGACGTGGACATCGTGATCACCCCGACGATCACCCGCCCGACACAGACCCTCGGCGAACTGCGCGACGACGCCGACCCGGCGGGCGAACTCGCCGCGATGACGGCCTTCACCGGCAATACCGTCCTCGCCAACGCGACCGGCTTTCCCGCCCTGAGCCTGCCCGTGGAGTGGAGCGCGCGAGGCATGCCGATCGGTGTGATGTTCACCGCGGGGTGGGGGCGGGACGACATTCTGTTGCGACTGGCGGCGGAGGTCGAAGAGGCCGCCCCGTGGGTGGAGCGCTACCCGAACATCTGAATCGATTATCGACCGTCGAATATCGAACAGGGCGCAAGACTCCCGATAATCCGCGAACGACCCCACGTTCTGGTCCCATGCGCCCGCGCGCCCGCGCAGCCACGCAGCCACGCGGGTCGATTCGGCGTATCCGAATACTCGCGTGGATTTCGCTCGGACACCCGCGCGGATTCTGCGCGAATCCCGGGTGAATCGTGCCCAGAGAAATGAGACCCACGCCATGAAACGCTCCGCCACCACCTCCGGCTCCGCCGAAACGGGTGACACCCCACCCGGAAGACGCGCCACCCTCCTGTTCCTCGCGTTGGCCGTCACGGCGATGGCCGTCGCGGCGCTGGAGAGCCTGATCCTCCCGGCGTTGCCGATGTTGCAGAGCGATCTGGACATCAGGCCCGCCAAGGCCGCGACGTGGGCGGTCGCGCTGACCGTCAGCGCCGCCATCTCGACCCCCCTGGCCGGCAGCCTCGCCGATCTGCACGGTCCGCGCCGGACCATGGCGGGCGTGCTGTTGCTGGTCACCTGCGGTGGCCTCGTATCGGCCGCGGCGCACTCCTACACGATGTTCCTGGTCGGCCAGATCCTGATGGGCACCGGCACGGGAGTCATCCCGATCGGCTTCGTGGTGTTGCGTTCGCTGTACGCGCCCGATCGGCTGAAGGCGCCGATGGGCACGTTCATGGCGGCGATCACGGCGGGCAACTGCGCGGGCGTGCTGTTCGCCGGACCGATCGCGAATTCGCTGTCCCGGGCCTGGATGTACGCCCTCCCGACACTGTGCGCAGCGGCCGGAGGCGTGCTGTTCCACCTGACCGCCGCCGGGCTGCGGACGCCGGCGTCCGAAATGGCGCGGCCGGGCGGGAAGGCGCGGCCGGGCGGTAAGGCGGGCCCCTCCCGGGTCGACTGGCCCGGTGCGGCCACCCTCGCCGTCGGCCTGGCGCTGCTGTTCATCTGGCTCGACCGGGCACCCAAGGACGGCTGGGGCGCCGCGACGAGCCTGGCCCTGGTGGCGTCCTCGGTCGTGGTCCTCGTCGGATGGGTGTACGTGGAGAACCGGGTCGAGCATGCGATGGTGGCTCCGGCGCTGCTCCGCCGACGGGGTATTTGGGGCCCGGTGAGCGTCGGCGTGGCACAGGGCTGGATCTACAGCATGGTCGTCTACCTCGTCCCGCAACTGCTGGCCCTGCCGAAGGCCACGGGCCTGGGGCTCGGTGCGAATGCCTCCGAGATCGGCTACTACCTCTGTGCGGCTCTGGCCGCGGCGGTGCTGAGTTCACCGCTCGCCGGCCTCGCGGCCCGACACGTGGGCAGCCGGGTCGTTGCCGGCGTGGGCATGGTGTCGCTCGCCGCCGGCGCGCTGACGCCGGCGTATCACCACGAGCCATGGCAGATCGTGTGCGGACTGGTGCTGACCGGGATCGGCGCGGCGGCCGGCTCGACGGCGATCTTCGTCGTCGCGGCCTCGGCCGTGGCGCCCGAACAGCTCGGTGTCGCCACCGCCTTGACCACCGTCGCCCGGGCGCTCGGCGGGGCGGTCGGGACCCAGGTGGCCGCACTGATCATGACCCACAACCCGATACTCGTTCCGGGCGGACCGCCCTCCGACGACGGCTTCCGGATCGCATATCTGACGGCCATGGCCATCGCGGTGGCCGCCGTCGGCCTCGTGTTCGCCTTCCCCCGCGACGCCCCGGCGCGCCCGACCCGATCGCGGGTACGAGTGCCCGCCGCGGCCCCGTCCTCGCTCCCGGACGGCCCACCGGCGTAGCGCGCCCGTCCCGGCGCGGTCGGGGTGCCGGGAGCCGGGAGCCGCCCCAACCGCCGGTGTGAGCGCCGCTACACCCAGCCGCGCCGCACCGCCTGTACGCCGGCCTGGAAACGGTTCTCCGCGCCCAACTCGTCGAGGAGCACCCGCATTCGCCGGCGCAGGCTCCGCGTGCTGATGCCCAGTTGCCGGGCGATCGTCTCGTCCTTGAGACCGGACAGCAGCAGGTTCAGGATCCGTCTGTCCTCCGTGTCGAGCGGGTCGTCCGCCGACTCGGAGCCGGCGGCGGTGAGGGGGACGGCCTGGGTCCAGAGCCCTTCGAACAGGGTGACCAGGGCGTCGACGAGGGTGGTGCCCCGGATGACCACGCTGCGGGTGATGGGCGGGTCGAGGTGCAGGGGCAGCAGGGCGATCCGGCGATCGGCGACGGACATCTTCAGCGGGACGTCGGCGAGGACCCGGGCCTCTTCGCCGGCCTGCGACAGGCCGGACACGACGTCCAGGTTCCCGGGTATCTCGAACGACTCGGGGGCGTAGATCGTGCGGTACCGAACCCCGCGGCCCAGCAGGGTGTGTTGGAGCGGGTTGCCGTGGGCCAGGACGTACGGCGGCCGGTCCAGGCTCATGATCTCCTCGGTGGCCTCCTGCTGGAGCCGGGCGAACCACCGGCCGAGTTCGTCGGCGCTGGTCAGCAGTTCGACGCCCTCGCCGGGACGGGCGGTCTCGCCGAGCGCGCGGTAGACGGCCTCGAGTTCGGCGGCCGTCTCGGTGACCCGGCCGAGGTCGGCGTGCGCGTTGCGGACCAAGGCGGCGAGAGCGGCGGTGGGGCTGACGGCCGCCCACCGGGTGGGGCGGCCCGAGAGCCGACTGACCAGACCGTGGCCCCGCAGGCGGGCGAGGGCCGACTGCAGCCGCTCTGCGCCCGAGCCGGTGCGCTCCGCCAAGTCGCGCACAGTGACCGGCGGTCCGGCCAAAACGGTGCGATAGACCCGCTCGTCGAACGGCGCGACCCCGACGGCGCCGAACACCAACTCGTCATTTTCCATGGCGAGCGAGCATGGCCGATTCCGGCGCCGGCCGCAACCGGCCGGCGGCCACACCTGGCCGACCGTCGGGAGCCGCGACTACAAAGAGCACACCACCGGCCCCATGGGAGACGGCATGTTCAACGCACAACATTCACGGTCGAGTTCAGCGAAGGTGTCCCGGCGCCGACTACTCCTGATCGCCACGGTGGCCTTCGGCACCGTGTTCGGCGCGTTCGGTACGGTGCCCGCCGGAGCGGAACCCGCGGACTCCGCCGACCCGCCGACGACCCTGGCCACCCGGGGCAACGAATGGCGGCAGGTCGGCCCGAACGGCAGCGGCGGCAAACTGGCGTTCACCCCCGCCCGGCCCGAACGGGCCTACGTACAGAGCCCGATCGGCAACGTCGTCTTCCGATCCGACGACCGGGGCACCACCTGGCAGCAGAGCACGGAACTGCCCGTGGACGCCACGGACGCCGGCGGCATCGCGGCCGGCCCGCTCCGGCCCGACGTGGTGTTCGCGGGCGGCGTGGAGAAGGAGCACTGGCGCGGGTACGTGCTGCGCAGCACCGACGCCGGCAAAACGTTCACTCAAGTATTGGACGCCCCGGGCGGGGTCAGCGGCGTCGTGTTCGACCCGACCGGCGCGCGGCTGTACGTAACGGGCGCCGACGGTGTGCGCGTCACCACCGACAACGGCAACACCTGGCAACTGCTGGCCGGTGCCCCCGCCGACGCGCGGAACCCGAAGTTCACCGACGGCGACCTGTACTTCACCGCCGGCGCCGACGTCTGGGTCCTGCGCCGAGGCGCGCGGACCCCGGTGAAGCTGCCCCGCCCCGGTTCGACCGGCGCGGGCGTCGATCAGTTCAGCGGTACCGGTGGCACCCTGGTCGCCCGGGGCGACCTGGCGGTCGCGCAGGTCTCCACCGACCGGGGTGCGCACTGGCGGGCGCTGCGCGGGCCGTGGGGCACCGACGTGGTGGTCCTGGCCGCGGTCGTGGACGGCTCGGGCCGGCTGCACATCCAGGTCAACCAGTCCACCGGCGAGATGCAGCAGTGGGGCAGCCGCGACAACGGCCGCACCTGGCGTCCCGAGGCGGGCCTGGCCCGCATCGACCTGTACGAGAGCATCGGCACGTTCCCCGGACGGCCCGGCACCGATGTCATCTCGGCCGGCGCGGGCATCTACACCACCGACGACCACCAGTCCTTCCGCCGGATCGGGGTGCCCGGCTCCGAGGTGCTGTCGCTGACCGTCGCCCGGGGCAAGTCGGGCCCGGCGATCGTCGCGGGCACCATGACCGGCACCTACCAGTCGTCCGCGCCCCTGAAGAGCCGGCTGCCGCGCGGATACCAGGAATGGGGCTTCTCCGGCTCGGCGCCGCACACCATCGGCAATCGGATCGACGGCCTGGCCACCGATCCGTCGACCCCCTCGACGGTGTACCGGGTACGCAACACCTGCACCTTCGATCAACCCTGCTTCTACCTGGAGAAGTCGACCGACGCGGGCGTGCGGTGGACGATCACGCAGACGGCCGTACCGGGCAAGGCACTCGGCATCGCGGTCAGCCCGGGTGACCCGAAGCGGCTGTACATCGCCACCCACTCGCCGTCGGCCGTGTACACCAGCAACGACGGCGGCGAGTCCCTGGTCCAGAACGGGCACGACGACCTGAACGGCTTCACCAGCGTCGCGGTCGACCCGGTCGACCCCGACAGCGCCTGGTTCGGCGGCCCGAACGGGCTGTTCCGCACCACCGACGGCGGCGTCACCCTGACCAAGCTCCTCGACGGCTGGGTGAGCGCGATCGCGCTGAACCCGCGCACCCCGGGCCACGCGGTCATCGCCGCCAGGGACGCGTTGTACGTGACCACCGACGACGGGAAGAACCTGACGAAGGCGGCCGGCGACCTGAGCGGTTACCTGAGTTCGCTGGCGTTCACCCCGGACGGCTCGACGGTGTTCGCGGGCTCGCACGAATACCATTCCCCGGCCCTCGGAGTGCTCCGCAGCAACGACGGCGGCCGGACCTGGGGTTCGATCACGAAGAACCTGCCGGAGCCGTCGGTATCGTCGCTGACCGTATCGCCCGACGGCCGGTGGCTGTTCGCGGGCACGACCTACGGAAGCGTGCACCGACTGGCGGTGTAACCACCTTCCGAACGCGCCTCCCCTGCCCGAACTCCCCGGCAGGGGCGGCGCGTTGGTGTCATCCAGGGGCACCGAGCACTGCGGTTTCCGACGCGCGTCAGCGGCGCAGGCCGCGGTCCAGTGCGGCGACGGCGCTGCCTCGTGAATCGTCGCCGTCCAAGGCCCAGATCATCACGCCTGCCAGGTCGTTGTGGCGCGTGTAGCGGGCCTTGGCGGTGAGGACTTCGGAGTTGTCGAAGCTGTAGAAGGTGTCACCGTCGTACTTCCACGAGGCGCCGTGGACACGGTCGACGTAGGTCCTGCCGGGGCGGGCACCGAGTTCCTTGTAGGTGAGGTCCGGTGCGGTGCCGCCGGCCTTCTGGTAGAGGCCGTTGCGATCGCCCGCCGGAACGCCGGTCCATCCGTGGCCGTAGAACGGGACGCCCAGGACCGTCTTCCCGGACGGCAGGCCGAGTTGGGCGTAGTGGTCGACGGCCTTGTCGGCGCTGCGTTGGCGGACGTCGGGGTCGGTGGGGTCGGAGTACAGGTTGGCGTGGTGGTTGGCGGGGCCCTTGGCCTCCCAACTGCCGTGGAGGTCGTAGGTCATGAGGTTGATGTAGTCGACCGAGGCGGAGACCGCGGGGATCTCGAGGCGGTCGGCGACCACGGAACTGGCCGGCAGGGCGGCGGTCAGCAGGTAGTGCCGGGGCTTGCCGTGGGCCTGCGCCTTGGCGCGCTGCGCGGCGTACTCGTCGAGTTGTTTGCGGAACTCGGCCATCAGCAGGGTGAAGTTGCGGCCGTCCTCGGGACGGGAGACGTTGCCCTCCGCGCCGCCGCCACCCGGATACTCCCAGTCGACGTCGATGCCGTCGAAGACACCCTCGGCGGTGCCGGGGCCGCCTTCCGGGGCGCCGTCGAGCCTCGGTACGTTGCCCTTGATGTAGAGGTCGACGCAGGAGGAGACGAACTTCTTGCGGGACTCGTCGGTGGCGGCCGCGTCGGAGAAGTACTTGGACCAGGCCCAGCCGCCGAGCGAGATGACGGTCCTGAGCTGCCGGTTCTCGCCCTTCAGTTTGCGCAGTTGGTTGAAGTGGCCCTTGAGCGCCTGATGGGGCGCGTCGGCCACGCCGTCCACCGACTGGGCTGCGGTGAACGGACGTTGGTAGTCGTCGTAGGCGTATCCCTGGCCCTCGATGTTGGCCTCGAAACAGGTCCCCTCGGCGGAGACGTTGCCGAAGGCGTAGTTGATGACGGTCAGCTTCGCGGCTTGGCCGGTCTCCTGAACCCGTTTGGCGGAGCTGTCGGCGCCCCACTGGGTGAAGTAGCCGATCCGCTGGCCCTTCGGCTTCGGGCCCTGGGACTCGTGGCCGGCGGCGTTCGCGGCGTGCGCGGTGGTGGTGGCGGTGGCCAGCAGCACGGCGGCGGTGACGGCCGCGAGCAGACCGGAGGGACGAACGGGCATACACGATCTCCTGGTTCCGGTGGTGCGTCCATACGCCAGGGGGCAGGCGTAGCAGAGGTCTAGTCCATTCGGTGCACCCGGACAAGGGATTCGTTCGGATCGACGCACGATGCAAAACCGCGATCCGTCCGTCCGGACACCGCGCGGTGGCCGCGCAGGCCACCTTGGGCCCCTGGTGTCCGAGGTCCGTCCCGGGTACGGTCGGTGTCGTTGCCTCCAGGGTTCCGCTTTCGCCCGTGCGTCGTCGTCGTGCCGTTTTGATCCTCGCCGAAATCGCGGCGCTGATCGGCACGACCGTCTTCGCCATCGCCGGGCCGTCGCGCTCGGTCAGGGGTCGTGCCGCTCACGCCCCCGGAGCCCTCGGCGCGTTGAGCGTGCCGGGGATGCGCACTCTGGTGCTGACCCTCGCCGCCGCCGGGGCGGTGATCGGGATGTTGTACATCGAGGTGCCCGCGTTCGTGGCCGGTGCCGGGAGCGCGACGGCCGGACTGCTCCTGGCCGTCATGGCCGGCGGCAGCATGGTCGGTGGTCTCTGGTACGGCGCGCGCACGTGGGCATCAGGCGTCGACCGCCGCTACGTATGGCTCTCGGGTGCCTTTGCCGCGAGCGTGGTTCCGCCGGCGTTGGCGAGAACTGCTCTGCACCTCGGCGTACTTCTGTTGTTCGTGGGCGCCGCGTACGCGCCCCGGATGATCTCGGCGTACTTCATGCTCGACCACCTCGCGCCCCACGATTGCCCGACCGAGGCGTACACCTGGCTCGTCGGCGCCGGCGCCGCGGGGGGCGCGTCGGGCTCGGCCCTGGCCGGCCCCCTGGTGCAACACGTGGGCGTGCGAGGGGCCTTCGTCGGCACCGCACTGCGTGCGGCGGCGGCCCACATCACGGCCCTCGCCCGCCGCGACACCCTGACGCCGCCGCCCACCCCCCACCCGGCCCCGCGCCCACGATCCGCGCCCGACGGGCGCCGGGACGCGGCCTGACAACGCGACTCATGCCGGTTCGTCCGCCATCCGGGCCTTGCCGCATCCACCCACACCACGAGACGCGACCGCCGTTCACCGCCCGCCAACGGCCGACCCGACCCGGCTACCCTCGTTGCGGTTTCGCATCTATGGGCTGCGGGGCGATGACGTTGTATACCGAGCGGCAGCGGATGGGAGGCGGGGGCGTGGAGTCACTCATCGCGGCGGTACGGAGTGGGAATGCGAGGCTGGCGACCAGGTTGTTGGACGCGGGCGCCGATCCCGACGCCGTGGACGAGTACGGCACCCCCGCGTTGTGCCTGGCTGTGGACACGTTCGACCTTCCGGTCGTCGACGCCCTGCTCCCGTGCGCCCGGCTGGACGAACCGGCGCCCGACGGCCGCACCGCGTTGTTGCGCGCGATCGATCGAGGCGCCTGCGAGATCGCGGAAAGACTCGTCGGCTACGGGGCGAAGCTGTGGGTCGCGGACGCGGAAGGACGCGACGCGTTGGCGTTGGCCCGGTACTGGCACGAGACCGGCGTCGAAACGGAGTTGCGCCGCAGAAGCGGGTCGGGTTCGGTCGAGCGCAGAACCCTGCGACGGTCGGAGTCCGGGACCTCCTGCGAGGAACTGTCGTCGGGAGGGCTGACGATCAGGAATGGACACACCGCGATCCTCACCGCGCTGGAGCCGTGTTACGGCATCCGTCCGTCCTTCGACGAGCTACTGTCGCGCGTCCTGGCCGAGCCCGACGTCGACCACGAGGTGTGGTGGGCGGCGATGTACGCGCTCGTGGAGCGTCACGACTCCGCCGTCTGGGACGCCGCCGCCGCTCTGTGCGACCGGTCGGATCCGTTGGAGCGTTACTTCGGCGCGGACGTGCTCCGCTGCACGAACCTCTTCGACAAGAGCGAGGACGCACCGTACGACCGGCCGCTCGTCGATGTGTTTCTGCCCCGGGTGACGCACGAGCCCGATCATTGCGTGGCCCGGGTGCTCACCGCCGGACTGGTCGAGGCCATGGATCCACGGGCCGAAGAGGCCCTCCCCGAGCTTACCCGCCATCTCGATGCCGAGGTCAGGAAGCGGGCGGTCGAGGGACTTGGTCGCGCGATCGAGAGGGCAGAGCCGGACGCGCTCGCCGCCGGGACGGAGTGCCTCGGGGACACGAACGCGGGGGTTCGCCGAGCGGCCTGTTTGTCCCTTGCACTCGCCCCACCGGACACCGGGGACGTCTCCGACCTGCTCGCCGCCTGTCTCGTCGATCCGGACCGGGACGTACGTGTGGAGGCGGCGGCCCGGCTCGCCCTGCGCGACGACCCGCGTGGCGACGAGATCCTGCGCGGCTTGGCCCCCGCCGACGTGGAGGCTCCCTACTACTGGCTGCTCTACGACGTGTACCGACACCGCGCCTCGCACCACTGAACACCGAAGCCGCAGCCCCGGATGATCCTGCTCGCCGCGCCTGCGGACCGCCGCGCCGGACGGTCTTCTGAGCGTCGCACCGTCACCAGCCGCTTCACGCAGTTATTCGGGTGGCTGAGCCGTGGTGTGTCCGCTGCCGTTGTGCCCGGTTTCGTATTGGTTGGCTTGCATGCGGTACATGGTGGCGTAGCGGCCTTCGTGGGCGAGGAGTTCGTGGTGGGTGCCGTGTTCGAAGAGGGCGCCGTGGTCGAGGACGTAGATGTGGTCGGCGAGGCGGGTGCCGGCGAGGCGGTGGGTGATGAGGACGACGGTGCGTCCGGAGTCGGCGAGGGCGCGGATGCGTTCGAACGCGGCGATTTCGGCCCTGGCGTCGGGGGCGGAGGTGGGTTCGTCGGCGATGATCAGGTCGGCTTCGCGGTAGACGCCGCGCCCCAGGAGGATGCGTTGCCATTGTCCGCCGGACAGGGCCACTCCGCCGACGTAGGAGCGGTCGAGGAGGGTGTGCCATTTCCTCGGGAGTTCGTCGATGACGCGGTCGGCCTCGGCGTATCGGGCGGCGGCTTCGAGCGCGGGATCCGGGCGCTCCGGGGCGGTGTCGGGGTATGCCCGTGGGCCGGGCACGGTCGCGGCGGCGCCGTCGGTGGTGTGCCCTTGCGTCGTGGGGCGGCCGATGCGGATGTTGGCGGCGGCCGGGTCACGACGACGTCGGGAGGATCGGATCACGGCGTCCACCGTGGGCGGTGCGATGCGTCGACGGCAACGGGGTTTTGGGCGGAGACGCCTTCGAGGAGGACTGGCAGCGAGCCGCCGGAGAGCGGACAGCGGCCAGGGCGCCGGGATTTCGGGCCGGCCGTCGGCGCCGTCGCCCGTGGCATCGTGACCCCAGAGTTCACCCTTTCGAGGCGCCGTTTGACGGCGTTCGGACAAGCGGAACACCGTCGGGCCTGGTCGGGTCTTGTCCGGACGATGTTCGGGACAGCGCCGCTGTGATCGGGCTGTGCGGCGTCAGGGCAGGAGCCGGGCGAGTTCGGCCATTTCCGCCTCGGGGTTCACCACGGGCTGGATCACGAGTTCGTCGACGCCCGACTTCTCCAGCGCGTCGATCCGCTCTCCGAGTTCGTCCCTGGTACCGATCAGACCGAACCTGTCCACCAGTGACGGCAGGACGAGATCACGTTCCTCGGGGGAGAGTCGGCCGAGATAGTTGTGGTAGAGCGTGTGGTGGCGGTTGGGGTCGGTGGCGGTGGTACCGCGCAGGTGGAGCAGACGGTCGACAGCCGCGGACTCCTCCTGCGGCAGGGCCGCGCGGAAGGCCGGGTCCTCCACGGCGAGGAGCAGTGCGCTCACCGCGATGTGCCCCATCGCGTCCTTGACGGCATCGCCGTACCGGTCCTCGCCGTCGGCGAGGATGTACAGGGAGGAGACGAGGTACGCATGTGCCTGCTCGCTGTTGCCCGCGGCCCGTGCCGCTGCCCGGCGGGCCCGGCCGAGCGCGGACCAGGCCTCGGGGGCGTGCAGCGCGAAGGAGATCATTCCCGTACCCAGGCGGCCGGCGACGGCGGCAACCTTCGGGCCGAACGCGGCCACGACGAACTCCACCGGGTGCTCGGTGTCGACGTAGCCCTCGACGTGCAGGAAGCGCACCCTGCTCGACCGGCTCCCCTCGTGATGGTCCGACTCGCGGCCCGCGGTGAGATCCTGCAAGGCAGCGGTGAACGACTCCAGTTCGACCGTCTTCGCCGGCCGCATGCCCAGCGTGCGGCGCGCGGTGTTGCCGGTGCCGACGCCGCAGACGATGCGGCCGGGAGCGAGGGCGTTGAGACTGCCGAGCGCCGCCGCCGCGGCGGGCGCGGAGCGCAGCGTCGGTGAGGTGACGCCGATACCGAGTTTGATTCGGTTGGTCGACGTGGCGCAGAGCGCGAGGCCGACGAACGGATCACCGTGGACCAACGGCGAGTCGTATACCCAGAAACTACTGAATCCGAGTTCCTCCGCGCGGGTGGCCAGGTGCTCCAGACCCGGGCGTGCGGTCGTGATGATGCCGATCCGCATACGATCCCTCTCGCCTTCGGGTGCCACCGGCTGGGATCGTTCCCTGTCGGCCTGCGGCTACACGCCGACCCTGGCGGACCGGAGCCTCGGGCGACCTCAAGGCGCGGCTTTGCGAGTCCGGAGCGCCGGCGGGACCCTGGAAGGTGGCAGGGGCCGCTGTCCAGCGGCCGGCGGCCCGCCCGTCACTACGAACGCCGAGGGCCGGAGCAATGACATTCATCCAGATCATCGAATACCGGACGACCCGCATCGACGAGTTCGACGCCGCCCTGGACGCCTGGGTCGCCAAGAACGAGGGTCACCGCATCGCGACGCGCGCTGCGCAGACCCGCGACCTGGACCAGGAGAACGTGTATCTGAACATCGTGGAATTCCCGTCGCACGACCTGGCGATGGAGAACTCCAACCGCCCCGAGACGGCCGAGTTCGCGGCCCGGTTGGCCGAGCTGTGCGACGGGCCGCCCACGTTCCGCAACCTCGACGTGCTGCGCGTCCGCGAATTCGAGAGCTGAGCGGGGCCGCGATCTTGGTGCGGGGTCGAGTTCAGGCCTTCTTGACGACGGCGGACTTGAGTTGCATGGGTCCGAATCCGTCGATCCTGCAATCGATGTCGTGGTTCACGAGGGGGCGACGCGGGGGCGGTCAGCCGCGACCGCTGAAGTGGATGTAGAGCCAGATTCCGCCGCCGATCAGGTGCGTTCCGAAGGTGAATACGAGGAGCCAGACGATGATGCCTCGCTCCATCTCCTTCTGGGTCTGCCGTCTCCCGACGGGGCGTGGCGGGGTGGGGCGCTCCGCGTTGGTGTCGTCGGGAGGCATGGCGATTCTCCGATCCGATCGCTCGGGATGGGGGGCGTCGGCGAGGATGCCCTCGACGATGTCGGTGGCGGCGGGCGATGCGTGGATGCGCGCGCTGAAGGCGGGGTTGGCGTTCGGGTGGTCGCGGCCGGCGGGATCGCGGTTCAGCACGGCAGCGTCCGCGTGACGGGGTCGGCGCCGAGCGGGGCGGGCCGGTCGTGGGGTTGCCCGATCAGGGTCCGCGCGTACTCGATGGCGGCCGGGGTGTCGGGCAGGATCCGCCGGTCGCGGCGCAGGTGCTCGGCCACCCCCAGGGTGGCGAGGATGTCGTCGTGGGCGGGCTTGATCCCGGAGAGCAGGACGGTGATGCCACGCTGTTCGAGTTTGTCGACGGCGTCGCCCAGGACCCCGGCGCCGGTCGCGTCCAAGGCGGTGACGCGAGACATCCGCAGGATGACCACCCGCACGTCGGTGACCTCGGACAACTCCAGCAGGAAGCGGTGGGCCGCGGCGAAGAACAGGGGTCCGTCGAGGCGATAGGCCACGATGTGCGCTTCGAGGAGGGCGCGTTCCTCGTCGGTGTGGTCGCTCGCGTCCAGCGGGACCTGTTCGAGGCGGGCGGTGCGCGCGACGGAGCGCAGGGCCAGGATCACGGCGACGCCGATGCCCACCGCGACGGCGGTGACCAGGTCCAGGGCGACGGTGACGACGAAGGTCAGGGCGAGGACGAGGGCGTCGGGGCGGGTGGAGCGGGCCAGGGCGCGGAGCGCGGAGACCTCCACCATGCGCACGCAGGTCGCCAGGAGGACACCGGCGAGGGCGGCCAGCGGGATGTGGGCGACGAGGGAGGCGGCGGTGAACACGATGACGGCCAGCGCGACGGCGTGGGTCAGGGCGGCCAGGCGTGACGTCGCGCCGGCGCGTACGTTCACGGCGGTGCGGGCGATGGCCGCGGTGGCGGGGACGCCGCCGAACAGCGGTACGGCGAGGTTGGCCACGCCCTGGCCGAACAACTCCCGGTCGGGGTCGTGCCGTTGCCCCACCGTCATGCCGTCGGCCACGGTCGCCGAGAGCAGGCTCTCCAGCGCGGCCAGCGCCGCGACCGCCGCGGCCGAGGGCAGCAGGGAGACCAGGAGCGAGGTGTCCAGGAACCCCAGCGAGGGTGCGGGCAGCCCCGCGGGCAGGTCCCCGATAGGCGTCAGCGGCAGGTCCGCGGACCACGCCAGGGCTGTCGCCGCGGCCACGGCGACCAGGGAGAACGGGATCGCCGGACGCCATCGTGCCCCCAGCAGCATCACGGCGGCGACCGCCAGGGCCGTGACCGGCGCGGCGGCGGTGGGTCGGTCGAGCCAGCGGAAGGCGGCGTCGGCGGCGCTCTGCCAGACCTTGTCGCCGTCGGCGTGGGCTATGCCGAGCGCGGCGGGGACCTGCTGGAGGGCTATCACCACGGCGATACCGGCGGTGAACCCCTCGATCACGGGCGCCGGCAGGAACGCGGCGAGCCGGCCGAGCCGGAGCACGGCCGACAGGACGAGGATCAGCCCGGCGAGGAGGCCGACCATCAGGACGCCGTCGGTACCGTGCGCGGCGACGACCGGAACAAGGACGACGGTCATCGCCCCGGTCGGGCCTGAGACCTGGAGGTTGGACCCGCCGAAGACGGCGGCCAGGGCGCCGGCCACGATCGCGGTGACCAGCCCGGCCTGGGCGCCCAGTCCCGAGGCCACGCCGAACGCCAGTGCCAGCGGCAGCGCGACCACCGCGACGGTCAGGCCCGCGATCAGGTCGCGTCCGGGGGAGCGGCGCATGCTGCGCAGGTCGCCGCGTCGGGGCAGGAGGGCGAGCCGGCCGGCGGCCCGTGTCCCGACCGGGGGAGGAGGGGTGTCCCGCGCGGTGTGGGGTGCCTGCCGCCGGTCGTTCATGGTGCGGAACCTCGTTCCTGGAAGGTGCGCCGTGCCGATGCCCGCGGGCCACCCGTGGCCGGGCGTTCGTTCCCGGCGGCCGTCGTGCGGGTGGGCGGCTCCGGATGCGGTCCGACTCAGCCCCGGGGCGGCCCGGGGGAGACCTCGCGCGTGGTCGCGCGCAGGTCCTGGAGGAGTTCCATCTGTTCGGTGAGCAGCCCGGTCAGGATGCCGCGCGCGACCGTGAGCAGTTCGCTCACCTGGGGGCTGGTGAGGGTGTAGTAGACCGTCGACCCCTCCCGACGGCTGACCACCACCAGGTTGGCGCGGCGCAGCACGGCCAGCTGCTGGGACAGCCGCGACGCCTCGATGCCGACTTCGGGGAGCATCTCGGCGACGGAGTGCTCGCGTTCGCTGAGCAGTTCCAGGACGCGGATGCGGGCCGGGTGCCCGAGCGTCTTGAAGAACTCGGCCTTCAGTTCGTACAGGGGGGTGCTCACCGTTCCACGTCCTTCCCGGGAGTCACGGTGCGAGGGGGTGCGGCCGCGGTGGTCGCCGCGTGGCGGCCGGGCGGCTCGGGTGGGTGTGGGGTGGGCACGGATGGTCCTCGCGTCTGTGCTTTAGTGCGCGTGCGCGCGTGTACTCGCGTACTTGGTCATGGGAAGGGTCCGGGCGCGTCGAGTTCGCGCAAGGCGGGGGCGGTCACCGGCCCCGTGGCCGGCAGCACGTACGCGCGGCGCCGCGGCGCGACGATCCGCAGCCCGTACCGCTCCGCGCCGCACACCGGTCCGAACGTCGCGCCGATCTCGATCGTGCGGCCGTTTCGCGAGCCCGCGTCCACACGGCGCACCTGAACAGATCCCCCCAGCTTCCTGGCATCCGCGTCCACCTCCCTCTCGGGTCGCTTCCGTGCCGGCTCGGCACAACGAGACCTGATGCCCGACGAAGACGATAGCTTAGCAATTGATAAGATTGGCAACTGCGGCAAGTGTCAGGACATGGAGGGGCGTACACCGAACGCGTTCGCGAACGTCGACAACACCGCCGCCGCACTTGCCCCGCCCACCACTCCAGGAGGCACGCCGTGGGGGAATTCATCCACGAACTGACCGGCGGCATCGAAGAGGCCCGCGACAAGCTCGATCAGGCCCGTCGGGACGAGGACGCATACGGCACGGAGGTCTGGCAGGCACGCCTGGACGCCCTGGAACGACTCGCCGAACAACACGGCATCGACCTGCCCGACCACCCCTGAACCCGGGCCCCGAACCCGGCCGCTGAACCCGGCTTTTGAACCCCGGCCCCTGGATCCATACCGACCGAGGCACGCCCGCGACCGGCGCGGCCCAGCCGCTGCCGCGCACCGCCTCGGCCGGCCGCTCACAGCCGTCACCGACCGAGGCTGCGAGGTTCGGCGACAGCCCGAATCGCCAGACGTGGCGATCCCCGGTACCGGCGTGCTTCAGGGCGGCCGGTACCGGGGATCGTCGAGGGTTACGTGGTGGGCGTGGTGACGGCGACCGCGGTCTTCCAGATCGTGTAGGCCACGCCGTCGGCGCTGCGGTTGAGGACCGTGGCGTCGATGTTGCTCGTGGTGTCACACGCGGAGTGGTAGCACGCGTCGTAGGACGCGCCGGCTCGGCCGCCCCACTTGGCCGCCTGCGCCGAGGTCTTGGTGGCACTGGCGCCGGCCGCGTAGCCGGAGGTGGGGATGCCGGCCCGCTGGAAGGAGTAGTCGTCGGAGCGGCCCTGGCCCTCGACGTTCTCCTCGGGACGCAGGTTCAGCGTGTCCCAGTACGCCTTCAGGGGCGCGGCGGTGGCCGAGTTGATGTTGTTGACGAAGTAGCCCGCGTTGCGTGAGGCGACCATGTCGAAGTTGTAGTAGCCCCGGATCGCGGCGCGCTGGGTCGAGGTGAGTTGGCTGACGTAGAACTGCGAGCCCTGGAGGCCCTGTTCCTCGCCGGCCCACCAGCCGAAGCGCACGTGCTTGGTGAGCGTGGGGTTGGCCCGGGCCAGTGCGAGGGCATTCTCCAGGAGGGTGGCCGAGCCCGAGCCGTTGTCGTTGATGCCGGGACCGGCACTGACGCCGTCCAGGTGGGCGCCGAACATGACGACCTGGTTGGCGGGGCCGCCGGGCCAGTCGGCGATCAGGTTGTTGGAACGGTATCGGCAGGAGGTGCACACCTGCTCGGACACGGTGAAGCCGGCGGCCTGGAGCTTGCCCTTCACGTAGGCCACGGACGCGGTGTAACCGGCGCTGCCCGCACGGCGGTTGCCGCCGTTCTGGTTCGCGATCGAGTTGAGCTGCGCCAGATGCGCCTGGACGTTCGCCACGTCGATGTCGGGCGGCGCCAGGCTCCGGTTGCCGGGACCCGTGACGGTGAGGGTGTACCGGGCGGTGTGGGTGGCGGCGGGGCCGCTACCGGTGACGGTCACGGGGTAGGTGCCCGCCGGCGCGGTCGAACCCGCCGACAGGGTCAGCGTCGAGCCGCCCGCCTCGGTGGACGCCGGGGTGATGGTCGCGGTCACACCGGTGGGCAGACCGCTCGTGGACAGCGTGACGTTCTGCGCCGCGCCCCCGGTCACGGCCGTGCTCACCGCGGTCGTGATCGAATCGCCCGGTGTCACGATGCCCGAGGGCGAGGTGAAGGCGACCGAGAAGTCGTCCAGGCCGGAACCCGCGGTGCAGGTGGGGTCACCGGACTGGGCGGGCACGCTGATGGCGTTCCACGCGGCCTTGGTCTTGTTGAACAGACCGCAGGTGGGGTCGAGGGCTTTCGCCGATTTCAGGGTCGCGGTGCGGTACTTCTTGTAGGTCATGCCGCTGGTCTTGAGCAACATGCCGCCGTAGAAGACCTTGCCGGCCTTCTGGATGCCCACGCCGGTGAGGGTGGTGTTGTTGCAGGTCGGGCTGGTCGGCTTGCCGCCGCCCGGGTTGGTGCCCTCGGCGAGCAGGTAGAACCAGTGGTTGAGCGGTCCGGCCGCCGCGTGTTCCTCGGTGTTGGGAATCGAGGAGCTGTAGCAGTTCGGGTCGCCGTTGGTGGACGGCTTGTACATGTAGCGGATGGGCCCCTGGCCGACCAGGTCGACCGTTTCGCCGACGGTGTAGTCGGGGGTGTCGTAGGGCGAGGATTCGTTCGTGTACGCCTCGGTCAGCGCGCCCATGATGTCGCCGGTGCCCTCGCCGAGTCCGGCTTCACCGTTGGCGCCGCCGGGGGTGAACTGGTCGATGCCGTGGCCGAATTCGTGGCCCACGACGTCCATCGAGGCGATCCACTTGTTCGCCTGGTTGTGCCCGATCGAGACGGACGAGCCGTCCCAGTAGGCGTTGACGTCGTTCAGGCCGACCTTGACCGGCCAACTGCCGCCGCTGCCGTTGTGGCCGTTGCGACCGAGCCAGTCGCGGAGCATGTTCCACTCTTTTTGGGCCGCGAACATGACGTCGGCGCAGCCGGTTTCCTTGCTCGACGCCTGGCCGTTGCCCCAGGAGTCGGTGGACTTGGAGAAGACCGTCCCGGTGGAGTAGTCCGCGCAGGACAGGCCGGGTCGGCCCGGGTCGCGCAGCGAATACCTGGCACCGGACTTGGTGGTGTCGATGGGGATGTTCGGGCCGTTCCACTGGCTGTTGCCGGTGCCGGCCCTGACGTCGTCGACCTTGTCGAGCACCGTGCCCGTGCTCGCGTCGACGAAGACGTGCAGCCTGCTGGGCGCGGTCGCGGTGCGGCCGACGAGCACGGTCTCCCAGGCGAGATTGCTCCGATCGTCCCTGACCCGGACGACCAGGCGATGCGACTCGACCCGGTCCACCGACGCGAGTTGGGCCCTGGAGGTGGTCTCCGCGGCGTCGGCCGTCACGATCGGGTGAACCGGGGTCGATATCTGTGCGTCGCTCGCGGACTGGGTCGCGCGGACGCGGCCCCTGCCGTCGGCGAGGACGACGGCGTCGCCGCCGACGACCGGCAGACCGCGGTAGGTGCGCTCGTAGGCGACGGAGTACAGATCGTCGACCCACGGCGTCACCGACTGCCGTTCGTACTGCTCGTCGGGTCCCTTGGCCAGGACGTCCAGGCCGCTTGCGGCGGCCCGGTCGGCGGCGGAGACGGCGAGCGCCTGAGAGCCGGGCGGCGCGGGCGGTTCGGCCGCGGCCGACTGGGCCGCCGCGCCGACGGTGAGGCCGGCGAGTAAGGCGAGGACGGTCCCGGTGGTGGTGGTCACTCTTCGATTCATCGAGGCTCCTTGATGGAAGGCAGACCTCGACCACGACACCGACCTGCTGTCGCGGGCATCTCGTGAGCCGCGAACGACCGGGCAGGACGGGGTTCGTGCCCGAGCAAGCGAAACACTCACACAGGCGGCCATGCCGGGCGAAGGGATCCGACCGAACCGGCAAATTCCGGGAAACCGGCGAAGTCCTACCGGTACCGGACCCGCAACGGTCGGAAGAAGTCTCGCAGGTCGCGGGCCAGTTGTTCGGGTTCCTCGTGGGCCATGAAGTGTCCGCCGCGCTCAGGGGTGTGCCATTGCCGCAGGTCGGTGAAGGTCCGTTCGGCGAGGCCGCGGGGCATGCCGCGGAACGCCGGTTCGTTGCTCAGCGTCACGGCCCCGGGCACGGTGATCGGCGGTAGCGGCCGGTCGTGCGGCCAGTCGTGGTACTCGCGGAACGACGTGCCGATCGACTCGGTCGCCCAGTACAGCGTCGCCACCGTCAGCAGCGTGTCGCGGTCCCAGCGCGTCGTCACGTCGCCGCCGCAGTCGCTCCAGTCGCGGTACTTGTCCACGATCCACGCCAGCAGTCCCGCCGGGGAGTCCATCAGCGCGGCCGCGACGGTGTCCGGGCGGGTGGACATGATCGCGCTGTAGCCGCCGTCGGCGGCGTCGTACACGGCCAGCGCGTCCAGGAATTGCTGCTCCTCGGGCGTCGGCGGCGCCGCGCCGAAGTCGGTCGGGACCACCGAGGAGGTGACGAGTACGCCGGCCACCTCGTCCGGGAACAGCGCGCCGAGCCACTGCGTAATCCCACTGCCGATGTCGCCGCCCTCGGCACCGAAGCGAGGGTAGCCGAGTACGTCGGTCATCAGCGCGTGCCACGTCTCGGCGACCGCGCGCCGCGTGAACGGGCCGCTCGGCGGCTCGGAGAAGGCGAACCCGGGCAGCGACGGGATCACCACGTCGAACGCGTCCGCCGGGTCTGCGCCGTGTGCGCCCGGGTCGGTCAGCAGCTCGGCGATCCGCAACATCTCCACGAAGCTGCTCGGCCATCCGTGGCTGAGCACCAGCGGCAAGGGGGTTGGTCCACCGGCCGGGCCCTTGCCGCGCATGTGCACGAAGTGCACCTTGCGCCCGCCGATTTCGGCGCGGAAGTGCGGGTACGCGTTCAGCCGAGCCTCGGCCGCCCGCCAGTCGAAGCCGTCCGCCCAGTACGCCACCAGCTCGCGCAGGGCGCCGGGATCGACCCCGGCCGCCCAGTACACCGGGTTCGTCGCGGTGGTGAACCGGGTGCGTAGCAGCCGCTCGCGCAGGTCGTCGAGCACATGGCCGGGGACCGAGATGTGGTAGCGCTCTGTGCTCACGTGTGTCCTTTGGTGGTTCATGTGTCGTCCGAGGCGTGGCCGGCCCCGTCCGAGGCTACGTTCAAATCGTCGACCCCCGGCGCCGGTTCATGCCTGACCCGCAGGCATACCTACGCCACATCGTTTTCGCCGGCGACCACGGCGGGTGCGTGATGTGGGGTGGCGGGCGGCTTCTTCGTTCCGCGTTCGTCAGTTGCCGAGGGTGTAGAAGTGGACCCGTGTGTCGGATCCGAAGGTTTTGAACCAGTCGGTGACCGAGCCCTGTTCGTCGAACAGGTCTTCCTCGTAGAGCCATTCCGGGTCGAGGTCCCCCAGAACCGCCTCTTTGAACGCGGCGTACGCGCTCTTGATGTCGTGGTCGTACAGGCCGTGGAGGTCGAGGACGGGGATGGCTTCCTGGAGGAGGAGGTGCAGGGCCAATGCCTCGGCCGTGGTGGCCGGCGGGTGCCACGTGGTCGAGGTCAGGCGTTGGGTCACACCGGCGGCGGCGATGATGAATCGGCGGACGAACAGCTCGGTGTACTGCTCGGCGAAGGCGGGCGGAAGTTCGTCCAGAATGAAGAAGTCCGCGTCGGAGTCCCCGACGTGGTCGGCCACTTCGTCCTCGGCCAGGCTCACCAGGTCGCCGAAGAGTTCGTCGGTGAGCAGATCGATGGCGTAGACGAGGGCGCCTGCCGCCAGTTCGACGGTGGCGTGGGGGAGCGGGGCCGAGGCGGTGTGAGCGAATCGGGCTGCGGTGAAACAGGTCAGACGTGGGGCCAGGCTCCGAAGTCGCCTGCGATATCTCTCGACTTCCCCGTCGGTCGGCGCTCCCACGTTCGGGTCCGGCACGGGGCGGCGGTGGAGCAGGGCGCGCTCTGCCGGGTCTGCGGGCGGCGCGTCGGGGCCGTCGGCGGCGGCGAGGCTCTTGCGCGCGAGCGCGTCGTGCAATTTGACCTCGCACGAGGCAACCGCCCACTCCTCCAGGCCTTCGGTGTTCTCCAGGATCTCCTCGACCACCCCACGGGCCGCCGTCTCGGCGAACTCCAGTGCGGGGGCGTTCAGTTCCATGAGCACCAGGGCGCCTTCGGGATGCGAGCCGACGCGGAAATCGTCGAGGTCGATGCGCATGTCGTCGGGGCCGTCGACGCCCTCCAGGCGTTCCAGGGGTTCGGCGAGCAGGCTTGCTATGCCCGCCCGCTGCAGGTTGTCCAGAGGCGGGTGCCCGCTCGGGGGGACGACGTCGACGTGCACGAAGTAGGTCACGTGACAAGCCTGCCCGAGCCCGACGCGGAAGATCGGCGAACCGGGTACACGGCCGGGACCGGCTCGGGCAGTCCCCGGTTGATGTGGCCTGGCGAAGCCCGAACGCAGGGAGGGCGATTCGTCGGAGTGCCGTACACGGCGGCGGCGCCGGTCAGGCCGCCTCGATGCCGAGTTCGGCGAGCAGCGCCCGGACGCGTCGTTCGATTTCGTCGCGGATCGGCCGTACGGCCTCGACGCCCTGTCCTGCCGGGTCGTCGAGCTTCCAGTCGAGGTAGCGCCTGCCGGGGAGGATCGGGCAGGTGTCGCCGCAGCCCATCGTGATCACCACGTCGGACGCGCGTACCGCCTCCGTCGTCAGGATCTTCGGCGTCTCGGCGGACATGTCGATGCCGACCTCCGTCATTGCCGCGACGGCGGCCGGGTTCACGGCGCCGGCGGGTGCGGATCCGGCGGAGCATACCTCGACCCGGCCGTCGGCGAGGTGGGTGAGCCATGCGGCGGCCATCTGGGACCGTCCGGCGTTGTGGACGCACACGAACAGCACGGAGGGCGTGGCGGGTTCAGACACGGGCGGGACCTTCCGGGGCTACGGTCGCGGTGGGTTGGGGGAAGTGGCGGCGGGCGGCGAGGGCGACGTACACGAGGCCGATCAGCACCGGCACTTCGATGAGGGGGCCGACGACTCCGGCGAGGGCCTGTCCGGAGTCGGCGCCGAAGGTGGCGATGGCGACCGCGATGGCGAGTTCGAAGTTGTTGCCCGCGGCGGTGAACGCCAGTGTCGTGGCCCGCGCGTGGTCCAGGCCGACGGCGCGTGCGACGGCCATGGATCCGCCCCACATCAGCGCGAAGTAGGCGAGCAGGGGCAGGGCGATCCGGGCGACGTCGAGCGGCTTGGAGGTGACGGCGTCGCCCTGGAGGGCGAAGAGCACGACGATGGTGAACAGGAGTCCGTACAGGGCGAACGGGCCGATCCTGGGGATCAGCGTCGTCTCGTACCAGGTCCGGCCCCGGGTCTTCTCGCCGAGGCGGCGGGTGAGGAACCCGGCCAGGAGCGGGATGCCGAGGAAGATCAGCACACTGCGGGCGATTTCCCATACGGACACGTCCAGGTCGGTGCGTTCCAGGCCGAGCCGTCCGGGCAGCACGTCGAGGTAGAACCAGCCGAGTGCGGCGAATGCGATCACCTGGAACACCGAGTTGAGCGCGACCAGAACGGCGGCGGCCTCGCGGTCGCCGCAGGCGAGGTCGTTCCAGATGATCACCATGGCGATGCAGCGGGCCAGGCCGACGACGATCAGGCCGGTGCGGTACTCGGGTAGATCGGGCAGCATCAGCCACGCGAGGGCGAACATCAGCGCCGGGCCGACGATCCAGTTCAGGACCAGGGACGGCACGAGCAGTCGGCGGTCGCGGGTGACGGTGTCGAGCCGGTCCCAGCGCACCTTGGCGAGCACCGGGTACATCATCACGAGCAGGCCGAGCGCGATCGGCAGCGAGACCCCGGTGACCGTCACCTTCGCGAGCGCGTCACCCAGGCCGGGGACGAGTCGGCCCAGGCCGAGGCCGGCGGCCATCGCGATCAGGATCCACACCGCCAGGAAGCGGTCGAGGAACGACAACCGCCCCGCCACCGGCCCCGCAGGGTTCGCGGCCGGGGCGCTCACGCGTCGACCGGAGCGGGGGCGGGGGCGGGGATGGGGGTGGGGAGGGGGTCGCCGGCGGGGCGGGTGAGGATCGCCGCGAGGCGGTCGGTCGTGGCGGGCAGGAGCCGGTAGTACACCCAGGTCCCGCGCCGTTCGGAGGCGATCAGCCCGGCCTGCTTCAGCAGCTTGAGGTGGTGGGAGATCGTCGGCTGGGACAGGTCGAACGCCGGGGTGAGGTCGCACACGCAGACCTCCCCGCCCGCGCGGGAGGCGATCATCGACAGCAAGCGCAGCCGCACCGGGTCGCCCAACGCCTTGAACACCCGCGCCAGATCGACGGCCTGCTCCTCGTCCAGCTGAGCGGTCAGCAGGGCCGGGCAACATCCGTCGGCGTCCCGGCCGAGCACCACGAGTTTCTGTTTCGACATTCCTCTATGTTGACGTTCTTCGATGCAACGCGCAAGCTTGTATCGATTGACATCGATACAAGCCGATGGGGAGACCACTGTCATGTCCCGTGTGCAACTCGCGCTCAACGTCGCCGACCTCGAGGCGTCGGTGGCCTTCTACTCCGAGCTGTTCGGCGTCGGGCCCGCCAAGCGCCGACCCGGCTACGCGAACTTCGCCGTCACCGACCCGCCGTTGAAGCTCGTCCTGATCGAGGGCGAGGCCGGCCAGGACACCCGTCTGGACCACCTCGGCGTCGAGGTCGAATCCACCGAAGACGTCACCGCCGCCACCACCCGCCTCAAGGACGCCGGACTCGCCACATTCGAGGAAAACGACACCTCCTGCTGCTACGCCCTCCAGGACAAGGTGTGGGTCCACGGCCCCGGCAAGGAGCCGTGGGAGGTCTACGTCGTCAAGGCCGACGCCGACCGGATGGGCAAGAATCCCGCCCTCCCGGGCGCCGACGCCTGTTGTGCCGGTGGGCCCGAGGCCGATCCGGCATCCGCCGCGGCCTGCGTCTGCGGCGGCTGACGGCGAAGCAGAGAGAGGGCCTTCCGGCTCAGTGCGAGGTCTGTTCGTGTTCCCCGCAGGTGTACGCGGCCCGAGCGTCGTCGACGTCGCTGTGCACGGCGAAGACGATGTCCGGGTGGCTCGTCGCCAGAAGCCGGACCATCCGAGGTGGCGGGGATGCCAGGAACAAGCGCCCGCCGGCCGCCGATGCGCGCCGACGCAGCCGTAACAACGCGTCGAACCCCGAGGAGTCGCACCCGTCGACTCCGGCCGGGCGACGGTGCCCCTCACGCCCGCTGCCCGGCGCTTGTGCGGTGACACTTCGGGGTACGCGCAGGCCAATACGGCCACCAGGGAGTCGTTCGGCACCGCTCCCCGAATCCACGATCGAGTCACCGTGAACCACGTTGCCCTCGTCGTCATCGACATGATCAATACGTACGAGCACGAGGACGCCGACGTTCTGGCACCCTCCGTACGCCGCGTGTTGCCCGCGCTGCGCCTGCTGCTGGACCGGGCACGACGGGACGGGGCGGACGTCATCTACGTGAACGAGAACTTCGGCCGCTGGCGCTCGGATCACGGGGAGATCGTCCGGGCGGCCTTGAACGGTCCGCGTGCCGACCTCGTCGAGTCGATCCGTCCCGACGACCTGTCGATGTTCGTGGTCAAGGCCCGCCATTCGATCTTCTACCAGACCCCGCTCGAATACCTGCTCACGCAAAAGGGCGTACGGCACATCGTGCTCACGGGGCAGGTCACCGAGCAGTGCGTGCTCTACTCGGCACTGGACGCGCACATCCGGCATTTCGAGGTGACCGTGGCACGGGACGCCGTCGCCCACATCCACGAGGACCTCGCCGACGCGGCGCTGCGCATGATGGAGCGCAACATGGGCGCCCGCATCCTCCCGGCCGAGGACATCGGCTTCCGGCTTCCGGGCCTCGGGTGACGACGAATGAGGGAATCCGGGGAACCCGCGTCCCGTCGGATGTATCACCCGCGCGTGGACGGGCAAGCGGCAACGGTCCCAGCAATCGCTGTGCCCGGAGGAATGATGAGCAAGTCCGACCCCGCCCCGCAGATTCCCGGACGTCCCGGCAGCCGCGCGCCATCGGTGGCGGAACCGACCGACCCGCACGACCCGCTTCCCCCCAAGCCCGATCAGGACGGGCCAGCCACCCAGAGCCCCACGGGACAGGCCACCGGCGCCGATCAGTCCACTCGGGCTCAGGCGGGCGCGTTCCTGACCACCGCCCAGGGATTGCGCGTACCCGACTCGGACCACTCGCTCAAGGCGGGGCCGCGCGGCCCGGTACTGCTCCAGGACCACCATCTGCGCGAGAAAATCACCCATTTCGATCACGAGCGCATTCCCGAGCGGGTGGTGCACGCGCGCGGCGCGGCGGCGCACGGCGTCTTTCGCGGCTACGGCACGGCGACATCGGTCACCAAGGCGGCGTTCCTCGCCGAAGGGGTGGAGACGCCGGTGTTCGTACGCTTCTCCACCGTGCTCGGCTCGCGCGGCTCGGCGGACACCGTGCGCGACACCCGGGGGTTCGCGACCAAGTTCTACACCTCCGAGGGTGTCTTCGACCTGGTCGGCAACAACATCCCGGTGTTCTTCATCCAGGACGCCATCAAGTTCCCCGACGTCATCCACGCGGGGAAACCGCATCCGGATCGGGAGATCCCCCAGGCGCAGAGCGCGCACGACACGTTCTGGGACTTCGTCTCGTTGCACACCGAGGCCACCCACCACACCATCTGGAACATGTCCGATCGGGGCATCCCCCGCTCCTTCCGGACCATGGAGGGCTTCGGCGTCCACACCTTCCGACTGGTCGCCGCCGACGGGTCGACCACCCTGGTGAAATTCCACTGGAAGCCCAAGGCGGGCGTGCACTCACTGGTGTGGGAGGAGGCGCAGCTGATCAACGGTATGGACCCGGACTTCCATCGGCGCGATCTGGCGGACGCGATCGAGGCGGGCGCTTTTCCGCAGTGGGAATTCGGCATCCAGACCTTCCCCGACACGCCGGAGCAGACGTTCGAGGGCATCGATCTGCTGGATCCCACCAAGATCGTGCCGGAGGAACTGGCGCCGGTACAGCCGATCGGGCTGCTCACCCTGAACGCCAACCCGAAGAACTTCTTCGCCGAGACCGAGCAGGTCGCCTTCCATCCGGGTCATCTCGTCCCCGGGATCGACCTGACCGACGATCCGTTGCTGGCCGGTCGGCTGTTCTCTTACCTGGACACCCAGATCACCCGTCTGGGCGGCCCCAACTTCGCGCAGATCCCGATCAACCGCACGCACGCGCCGATCAACGACATGCAGCGCGACGGGTTCCATCAGGACGCGGTACACACGGGCGTCGCGCCGTATCGCCCGAACTCGCTCGACGGGGGCTGCCCGTTCCTGGCCGGCGCAGACGCGGGAGCGTACGTGGAGACCCCGGTGGCGGTACCGGCCGCCACGAAGGTACGCGAGGCACCGGCGTCCTTCGACGACCACTTCGGCCAGGCGCGGCTCTTTTGGCTGAGCTTGAGCGACGTCGAGCGCGAACATGTGGTCGGCGCCTACACGTTCGAGCTCGCCAAGTGTTACGAGAACGCCGTGCGCGAGCGGGTGCTGGGCGTGTTGGCCAATGTGGACGAGCATCTGTGCGAAGCGGTCGCCGCCGGGCTGGGACTGCCCGCACCGGCGCCGACGAAGCCGCCGGCGTCCGTACGGCCCAGCCCCGCGCTGTCCCAGGTCGGCGGAACCTGGCCGGTGGCCGGCCGCGTCGTCGGCATCGTCGCGGACGAGGGCAGCGACCTCGGCGCTCTGCGCACGGCGCGCGACGCGATCGCCGAGGCGGACATGGTCCCGCTGATCATCGCGCCGACCGGTGGCGTGCTCGGCGGCTCCTCGGACGAACCGGTCCCGGTGCAGCGTACGTTCGCCGCCGCCCGCTCGGTGGAGTTCGACGCGGTGCTGCTCGCGAGCGCACCCGCGCCGGCGGCCGACGCGTACGGCGCCCGCGACGCCAAGGCGGGCTCCGGAACGGGCGTGCTGGACCCGCGCGTAGCGCTGATCCTCGCCGAGGCGTACCGGCACGCCAAGGTCGTCGGCGGCTGGTCCACGGGCGGCGAAGCGCTCGCCGCGGCGGGCATCCCCGTCGACACCCCGGGTGTCCTCGTCGAGAACGATCCGGCGGCCGTGGTCGACGCGACGGCTCGGCTGCTGGCCACGCACCGGGTCTGGGAACGCTTCCCGAGCACCGGACAACTCTGAGCACCGGTCCCGGTCACCATCCGGGTTCGCGGATCGTCTGCGGCAGGGCATACGATCCGCGACCCCTCCCACCCTCGGTCGAGCATGACGAGGAATTCGGTGTCCCCGGTAACCGGATCACGCCGCGCTCCCGGCGCCGGTGACGAGTCGGTTCGCGATGTCGCGGTCCAGGGTGGCCGTCACCTCGTGGAAGACGCCGCTGGTCGGGAACGAAGGCGGGGTCCGGCGCGGCGCGGTCGGGTAGCGCGGTCAAGGTATGGCGCGGCATCGCCACCGGATACGACACCTGAGAGCTACGCGTGCCGGCGAGGGGCGTCGGGGTGTGGGGGCCTGGTGGAGTCGGGGGTGGGGTGGGTTTGGGTGGGGACGAGGAGGATGGGGGAGTGGGCGTGGTGTAGGGCTGTGTGGATGGCTCGACCCAGGTTCGGGCCGAAGCGGCCGGTGTTGCGGTGAGCGGCGAGGACCAGGAGGTCGGCGTCGGCGCTTGCGGTGATCAGGGCGTGGGCGGTGGTGTCCAGGACGACGTCCTCGGTGACGGGGACGTCCGGGTACTTTTCGCGGAAGGGCTTGACGGCGGTGGTCAGGGTGGTCTCCGCCATCGTGCGCCAGTCGTCGATGATCGACACGGCCGGGGCGAACGCCAGGCCGCCGGCCAGCGAGGCCGGGTAGCGCCACGCGTGCACGGCGCGCAGCGGTAGGTTCCGGGCGTGCGCTTGGGCGAAGGCGGCTTCGAGGGCGGGGCCGCAGTCGTCGGCGGAGACGCCGACCACGATCGGCTTGGCGGGGCGGTCGGCGGCGGTGTCGTGGTCGGGGTGGACGACCAGGATCGGGCAGCGGGCCGCCGCCGAGACGGGCAGGCTGACCGAGCCCATCAGGAGGCCGGCGAAGCCGCCCATGCCCCGGCTGCCGACGACGAGCAGGGCGGCGCGGTCGCTCGCGGCCTCCAACGCGTCGATGGCGTTGGCGAGTTCGACCGTGGCGAGCACCCGCAGGTCGCCGTGTCCGGCGCGTGCGCGGTCGGCGCCCCGGTCGACGATGGCGCGGGCGTTCTCGCGCAGTTGTTGCCCGAAGCGGTCGTCGCCGCCGGCGACTTCGATCCATTCCAGGGCGTGCAGCACTTCGAGGGTGGTGTCTCGGCGGGCGGCCTCCTCGGCGGCCAGGTCCACGGCTCGTTCGGCGCCGGGGGAGCCGTCGAAGCCGACGACGACGTGCCCCTGGAGCGGAGCCGGACGGGAGGTCGATTCCTGGGTCATGGTGGGGAATCCCTTCGAAGGGGTGGGAAACGGGGGTGGGGCGTCGGGGCCGACCGTGCGCCGATGCCCGGTTCGGCGAGGGCTCAGTCGTGGTCGGTGGATGTCTCGTCCGCCGAGGTGGGGACGATGACCAGCGGGCAGCGGGCGTGGTGGATCAGGCCCTGACCGACCGAGCCGAGCAGCAGGCCCGCGAAGCCGCCGCGTCCGCGCGTGCCGACGACCAGGCACAGGGCGTGCTCGGCGGCCTCGCGCAGGACCGCGACCGGGTGTCCGACGGCGACCTCGCGGTGTACCGGCACGCTCGGGTACTTCTCCGTCCACCCCGCGAGCGTCTCGGCGAGCCGCAGTCGGCCCTCCTGCATCTCCTCGCGCATCCGCATCCCGGCCAACAACCCGCCGGAAAACTGGCGGACATTGACCGCCACGATCGTGGCGCCGCGCCGGGCGGCCTCGTCGAAGGCGTACGCGACGGCCGGTTCGGAGTGCGGCGCCCCGTCCACCGCGACCACGATGGTCGGCGGCTCGCCGCTCGTGTGCTCGGGCTCTCGGACCACGACCACCGGGCAGGTCGCGTGCGCGGTGACCGGTACCGCGATTCCGCCGGTGGTCAACATCTCCGTGGCCGCGGACAGCCGGCGCGAGCCGAGTACGACCATCGCCGCGTCCCGGGAGTGCTCACGCAACACGGCCACGGGCGATCCGTCGGCCAGGACCGACTCGGTGTTCAGTCGAGGGTGGCGGGTCGCGGCCGTTTCGCGGGCTTCGTCCAGGGCCCGGGTGCCGGTCGCGCGGAAACGTTCGCCCCAGGTCAGGCGGTGTGGGTTCGGCTCGGGGTGGCGCTCGACGCCGATCGGCCAGTCGAGTGCGTGCACCAGGCGCAGCGGTAGACCGCGTCGGGCGGCCTCGTCGGCGGCCCAGACGACGGCGAGGCGGCCGGCGTCGGTGTGTTCGACGCCGACGACGATCGGTGTTGCTCCCACGTGCGTGGTCACGGTCGACTCCTTCTCCCGGGGCCGAACGATCGCCTGTCGGCCCGTGCCTCGAACACTGCCCGTCCTGCCCGGACCCGGGCAGGGCCATTGGGCCCGAGTCCCCGGACCGGACGGCCCTGCCCGGCATGTGGGATCGGCGCGAGGCTGGCAGCGAGCGGCGCGAAACGCGCCCGGGCCGAAGGGAACGGGACCATGCACGAGGTCGGTACACCGCACGCGATCTGGGCGCTGGCCGCCGACGGCGAGACGGTGCTGCTGCGGCGTCCGGGACCCGAGGACCGGGACCGGGTGTCGGCGATGCACCGCGCGATGTCGGCGGAGAGTCTGTACCTGCGGTTCTTCGGGGCGTCGGAGTCGGCGGCGCGCGAGACCGCCGAGCGGGTGACCACACCCGACCGGGAAGGTTGCGGCGCGCTGATCGCGCTCACGCCCGACGGGGACGAGGTGGTCGGGGTCGTCGAGTACAACGGCGCCGACGGCCCCGGCTCCGGTGCCGACGGCTCCGGGGAGGCGGAACTCGCGCTGGCCGTGGCCGACGCGTGGCACGGCCGGGGGATCGGCACGCTGCTGATCGAGCACGTGGTGACGATGGCCCGCGCGGACGGCGTGCGCACGCTGGTGGCGGACCTGCTGCCGTGGAACCGGCCGATGTTGCGGGTCCTGGAGGACATGGGCATGCCGGTGCGGAATCGGCTCGTGTCCGGTGTGCTGAGCTGCGAGATCCCGTTGGAGGGGGATGTCCCGACGGTCGAGCGTTATCTGACGGCCGTGGCGCGGCGCGAGGCGTTGGCGGATGTGGCCAGTCTGGTGCCGCTGTTCGCGCCTCGATCAGTGGTGATCGCGGGCGCGGGGCGACGGGTCGACTCGGTCGGCCGGGCGCTGCTGCGCAACGTGATGGCGGCCGGTTACGCCGGATCGTTGGCGGTGTTGCATCCCACGGCGACCGAGGTGGACGGGGTGTTGGCGTTCCCGACACCGGATCTGCTCCCCGAGGTGCCCGACCTGGTCGTGGTGGCCGTCCCCGCCGACCGCGTCCCCGACCTGGTCGAGGACTGTGGACGGGTCGGCGTGCGGGCCGTCGTCGTGGTGACCTCGGGCGGTACGCCGGAGCAGGCCGCGCGCGTACACGCCTCCATCCGGCGGCACGGGATGCGCATGGTCGGCCCGAACTGCCTGGGCATCGCGCAGACCGACCCGGCGACCGCCCTGAACGCGACCTTCGGCTGGACCGTCCCCACGCGCGGCGGCGCCGGGGTGGCGGTGCAGTCCGGCGGTGTCGGGATCGCCTTGATCGAGCAGTTCAACCGCCTGGGGATCGGCGTTTCCACGTTCGCGTCACTCGGTGACAAGTACGACGTCAGCGGCAACGACATGCTCCAGTGGTGGCAGGCCGACCCGCGCACCACGATGGCGATCCTGCACCTGGAATCCTTCGGCAACCCGCGCAAGTTCTCCCGGATCGCGCGCACCGTCGGCCGCGCCAAGCCGGTGCTCACCGTGGACGCGGGACGCTCCGCCGCCGGCCGCCGCGCCGCCGGGTCGCACACCGCCGCCGCGGTCACCCCGACCGTGGCGCGCGGCGCGCTGTTCCGCCAGGCCGGCGTGACCGCCGCACAGACCCTTGGCGACCTGGTCGCCGTCGCGGCCCTGCTGCACGCGCAACCCCTGCCCGACGGCGCCTCGGTCGCGGTGATCGGCAACGCGGGCGGCGCGGGGGTGCTGGCGGCCGACGCCTGCGTGGACGCAGGGCTGGCCGTACCGCGCTTCGGCCCCGACCTCGAAGCCGACCTGCGCGCCCTCCTGCCCGCCGGCGCCGCGTGCGCCAACCCCGTCGACACCACCGCCACCGTCGACGGCGAGACGCTGCGCCGCTGCGTGGACCGAGTCCTGGCGGCCGGCCACGTGGACGCGGTCGTCCTGGCCCTCGCGCCGACCGCCCTCGGCGACCCGCTGGGCGATCTCCTGGAGGGTCCCGCGGTGCGTGCGCGGCCCGTCGTGGTGATCGCCCCGGAACGCGGGGCGGCCGTCGAGCTGTTGCCCGCCGTGGGCGGGACGGTGCCGGTTTACAACGACGCGCGCACCGCCGCCGTCGCGCTCGCCCACGCCTACGAGCGCTCGATGTGGCTGACCCGGCCGCGCGGCACGGTACCGCCGCTGCCCGACGTCGACCGCGGCGCGGCCCGCGCGCTCGTCGCCGACCATCTGACGCGCGAGCCCGACGGAGGATGGCTGCCGCCTCGCGAGTGCGCCCGCCTGCTGGGCGCCTACGGCATCGAGGTCAGCCCCTGGCGGCAGGCGTTCGACGCCGACGAGGCGGTCGCGCTCGCCCGCGAACTCGCCCCGCTCGGCGCCGACGGCGCGGTCGTGCTCAAGGCGTACGGCCCGCACATCGTGCACAAGAGCGACGTCGGCGGGGTCCGGCTGCGCCTGGTCGGCGACGACGCGGTGCGTGCGGCCTTCACCGACCTCGCCGATCGCATCGGCGCCCTGATGGAGAGCGTGGTCATCCAGCCCATGGCCGCCTCCGGCGTCGAACTGATCGCCGGGGTCACCCAGGACGAAGTGCTCGGCCCACTGGTGCTGTTCGGCCTCGGCGGCGTGGCCACCGACGTACTGGCCGACCACGGCGCCCGGCTCACCCCGCTGACCGACCTGGACGCGCACACGCTGCTCGCGGGCTCGCGCGGGGCACCGCTGCTCTACGGCCACCGGGGGGCGGCGCCCGTCGACACGGCCGGGATCGAGGACGTCCTGCACCGCCTGTCCCGACTCGCGGACGACGTGCCGCAACTCGTGGAGGCCGACCTGAACCCGCTGGTCGCCCGCCCCGACGGCGTCACCGTCCTCGACGCCCGCATCCGCCTCGCGCCGCGACCCGGACACGACCCTTACCTGCGACGCCTGCGCTGAATCGGAGCATTGCCCGGGAACGGTGAAGGC
Source organism: Embleya sp. NPDC020630 (assembly GCF_044334985.1). Lineage (NCBI taxonomy): Bacteria > Bacillati > Actinomycetota > Actinomycetes > Kitasatosporales > Streptomycetaceae > Embleya > Embleya sp. NPDC020630. The sequence goes on along the minus strand of NZ_JBIRUB010000030.1, from coordinate 2,949 downwards.
ACCGCCGGCGCCCGTCCGGCCCCGGCGGTTCCCCTCGTCGTCATCCGTGCGACATCCCCTTCCGATATCGTGCACCGCTGTCGAAGTGCCCGTCCCATCGGCTCGCTGCGGCCGTCGTCGTGGAGGAGTGAGCGATGAGTACGTCTGCGGCGGCCGTCGGCGGGGGTGAGCTGAAGCGGCATCTGGGCGTGTTCGACGCCGTGGTGATCGGGCTGGGCTCGATGATCGGGGCCGGGATCTTCGCGTCCCTGGCCCCGGCCGCGTCGGCGGCCGGCTCCGGCCTGTTGCTCGGCCTGGCGCTGGCGGCGGTGGTGGCGTACTGCAACGCGACGTCCTCGGCGCGGCTGGCGGCCCGCTACCCGCAGTCGGGCGGCACGTACGTGTACGGGCGCGAGCGGCTCGGCGACTTCTGGGGATACCTGGCCGGGTGGGGCTTCGTGGTCGGCAAGACCGCCTCGTGCGCGGCGATGGCGCTGACGGTCGGCTCGTACGTGTGGCCCGACCAGACGCACGCGGTCGCCGTTGCCGCGGTGGTGGTGCTGACGGCGGTGAACTACGCGGGCGTGCAGAAGTCCGCGCTGCTGACCCGGGCGGTGGTCGCGGTCGTCCTGGCGGTGCTCGTCACCGTGGTCGTGGTGTGCCTGACGTCGGGGTCGGTGGTCGCGGCGCGGCTGGACGTCGGGGCGGACGCCTCAGCGGGCGGGGTGTTGCAGGCCGCCGGACTGTTGTTCTTCGCGTTCGCCGGGTACGCGCGCATCGCCACGCTGGGCGAAGAGGTCCGGGATCCGAAGCGGACCATCCCCCGCGCGATCCCGATGGCGCTGGCCATCACTCTCGTGGTGTACGCGGCGGTCGCCGTCTCCGTCCTGTTGGTACTGGGCCCGGACCGGCTCTCCGACGCCGCCGCACCGCTGGTCGAGGCGGTTGGCGCGGCGGGTGTCCCGGGCCTGGCGCCCGTGGTCCGGGTCGGCGCCGCCGTCGCCGCCCTCGGCTCGCTGCTCGCGCTGATCCTGGGCGTCTCCCGGACCACCCTGGCGATGGCCCGCGACCGGCATCTGCCGCACGCCCTGGCCGCCGTGCATCCGCGCTTCCACGTCCCGCACCGGGCCGAGCTGGTCGTCGGCTGCGTGGTCGCGGTCCTGGCCGCCACGACGGACGTGCGTGGCGCGATCGGCTTCTCGTCGTTCGGCGTGTTGGCCTACTACGCGATCGCCAACGCCGCCGCCTGGACCCTCGCCCCCGAGGAGGGCCGCCCGGCCCGGATCGTGCCGATCGTCGGTACGTCGGGCTGCCTGGTCCTTGCCTTCGCCCTGCCGCTTGCCTCGGTATTCGCCGGGGCCGCCGTGATCGCGGCCGGCGCCGCGGCCTACGGCATCCGCAGAGCGGTCGGCCGTAGGGCCTGACGGATCGCGGTGTCGGGTGGACGGACTCATGCGCCCGAAGGAGGAGGCGGCGTCGGGCCGGTCGCCGTCGCCTGTCCCGACGGCGAGCCGGGGCCCGTGGTGTGCCGCACCAGCAGGCCGGTGACGAACTCGGAAGTGATCGAGAACCACGCCCGGTTCTCCCCGGGCTCGGCCTCCGACAGCGGGAGTTCGGGACGTGCGACGGGCGCGACGGCCGCGGGGTCCAGGGCGCGGGAGGCGTGGCCGGTGATGGTGCCCGTCCAGCCGGTGAGCGTCGTCGGGTCGATGTGATCGGCCTGGAACGCGACCACCGTGTCCACCACGGCCTTCGCCAGGGTGGAGTCGGCGGGGGCGCGGAAGACCACCGAATCCCCGTCGAAGGCGAAGGCCACCAAGTGCACGGCCGGAAGAGCGCCCTCGCTGACGACGACACGTCCCACCCGTGCGCCGGCCATCAACTCCAGCGTCTCCCGGCGGTCGAGGGGACGAGTCGTCACGAGTTCTTCGCTCATCCCTCCACTCTCGAACCCGATCGAGTCCTCCAACAGGGCCGAACGGCCCTGTGCCAAGGAAACGGGTCGCGCTCACCATGCGTGACGGGGTGTCTTCACGGCTCGGCGTGGCGGAAGCCCGCCGCGTCGATGTCGTAGTGGATGAACGCGTCGCTGTCGTCCCAACCGGCGTGGATTCCAGTCGGCAGGAGGAATCCGCCGTGCGCGGTTTCGCCGTCGAAGGTGGCGGTGAAGCGGTGTTCGCGGTGGCGACGGCCGTCCGGGTTGCCCCAGCGGGGCAGAGAGACCGATGCCAGGGCGCCGGAGGGTGTCACTGCCACCGTCACCTCCTGCGCGTAACCGGCGACGGCGAAACGGGCGACGGCTCGGGTGTCGTCCACCGGCTGCCAACGCACGTCGCGGTGCAGCGCGAAGGTGGGTACGAAGACGAATTCGCCGGCCAGGCGCCCGGCCGCGCTGCGCGTCACGTCGATACCGGACGCGCCGACGAACGGCACAACACCGAACAGACGCCACCGCATCGCGCCGCCGTCCGCTTCCAGGCGGTCGAAGCCGCGGATCCGGATCCCCGCAGGTCCGCGTACATCCGCCTCCCAGCGGAACGCCGTGGGCGGAGTCAGGATCTGCCGGGACTCGAAGGGGCACCGGCGGCGTCCCACCCGGATCCGGCCGTGCGCGCACAACTCCACCGAGGTCGCCGTCGAGGTTGGTGAGCCGGGTGACACCGCGTGGGCGAGCCACCGCCGGATCGGCTCGGGCGGCTCGCTCGCGGGTTCGCCGTGCACGGGGGCGTTGGTCACGGCTCGGGGCTCGGGTTCCCGGGGTGGGGTGTCCATGGTGTCGGGCTCCTGTCGGTGCGCAGGGCTTCGGGGTCGGGGCCGCACGTGGCTCGGCCGGGCCCGTCACGCGGACGGTACCCGGCCGAGGCCCGTGGTGATCGCGGTGGCGATCAGAGCAGCCAGCGGTGGTCGCGGACGATCGGCAGGCGGGCCCACAGGGCACCGAGGCCGAGTCGGCTGCCGGCGGCGACGGCG
>NZ_JBIRUB010000029.1:0-94820 GCF_044334985.1 Embleya sp. NPDC020630 | reverse complement strand
ACCCGACCCCTCATCCGCTCCGCCGCTGCCGGCCGGTTTTCGGTGAGCAACACACCTGCCTCACCGGCAGCCCCGAATCTCTGAGCCCCGCACGCCGGCGGCGGCTCACCATCGACTCTGGCCAGCCCCGGACCGGTCACCCCGCAGCCCAAGGCGGGACGTGTGCCGGGAATGCCCGACCCACTCGGGAGCGTCCGTCGGAGGACTCGGCCCGGCCCCTCACCCGCTCCGCTGCTGCCGGCCGGTTTTTCGCCGAGCAACACGCCTGCCTCGTCGGGAGCTTCGGGTCTTGGAGCCCCGCACGCCGGCGGCGGCCCACCACCGACTCTGACCGGCCCCGGACCGGTTACCCCGCAGCCCAGGGCGCGACGCGCGCCGAGAACACCCGGCCCACTCGGGAAGGCCCAACTGGAGGATTCTTGCCCTCCCCGCCCCCGTTGCCGGCCGGGTTTCGGGAATTCCGGGGCTTGGAGTCCCGGACGCCGGCGGCGGTACATCGTCGACTCGGACAGGCCCCCGCACCAGCTGACCGCGACCGCGAGCGCAGCGCATGCCGGGAGCGTCCCCGGGCCGGCGGCGGTCACTCACCCCAGGCCCGTGCCCCGCCCGCCACCCGGGGCGGGGTCCCGGACGGCGGGCGGGGTTGGGGGGCTTCCTCCTTTGTTGTCGGGCCTCCGTTGGCTTTGGGCTGTGGGTTAGGCCGTGGTTGTTCCCGTGGGGATTTCGGGGGTCAGGTGGGGCGGGACCCTTGTGTAGGAGTGGAATTCCATTGTGTAGCTTGCTCGGCCGGAGGTTCGGCTGCGTAGGTCGCCCACGTAGCCGAACATTTCGGCGAGTGGGACCAGTGCGGTGATCACCTTTGCGCCGGAGCGGTCGGTCAGGGACTCGACCTGGCCGCGTCTGGCGTTGAGGTTCCCGATGACGTCGCCCAAGTGGTCCTCGGGTGTGGTCACCTCCACCGCCATCACCGGTTCGAGCAGGGTCGGGCGGGCCAGTCGCGCGGCCTCCTTGAAGGCCAGTGAGCCGGCGATGCGGAAGGCCGTTTCGGATGAGTCGATCTCATGGAACGCGCCGTCGAGCAGGGTTACCCGCAGGCCGGTGAGCGGGTAGCCGGCGAGGACGCCGAGTTCCATCGCCGCTCGGCAGCCCGCGTCCACCGAGGGGATGAACTCCTTCGGGACGCGGCCGCCGACGACCTTGTCGACGAACTCGTAGCCGTCTCCCTCCAGTGGTTCGATGGCGATGCGGACCTTGGCGAACTGGCCCTTGCCGCCGTTTTGTTTGCGGTACGTGTAGTCGTGCCCGGGCACCGGCGCGCTCACCGTTTCGCGGTAGGCGACGCGCGGTCGACCCACCGAGGCGGCCACGTCGAATTCCAGCCGCATTCGGTCTACCAGTACCTCCAGGTGCAGTTCGCCCATGCCGGAGACGATGGTCTGCCCGCTCTCCCGGTCGGTCTTGACCCGGAAGGACGGGTCCTCCTCGGCCAGTCGTTGGATCGCGACGCCCAGCCGCTCCTGGTCGGCCCGGGACGCGGGTTCGATGGCCACCTCGATCACCGGGACCGGGAAGTCCATCGACTCCAGCACCACCGGGTGCGCCGGATCGCACAGGGTTTCGCCGGTGGTGGTCCGGCGCAGCCCCATCACCGCGACGATGTCGCCCGCGCCCACGGCGGCGATCTCCTCTCTTTTGTCGGCGTGCATGCGGTAGATCTTGCCCACACGTTCGGTGCGGCCCTTGATCGAGTTCTGCACCTGGTCGCCGGCGGTCAGGCTGCCGGAGTACAGCCGCAGGAACGTCAGCCTGCCCAGATGCGGATCACTCGCGATCTTGAACGCCAGTGCCGCGAGCGGCTGTTCGGGCGACGGTGTGCGGACGACGGCCGTCTCCGGCGCGCCCACCGCGTGGCCCTGGATCGCCCCCACGTCCAGGGGCGACGGCAGGTAGCGCGCCACGGCGTCGAGTAGCGGCTGAACCCCCTTGTTCCGGAAGGCGGTTCCGCACAGGACCGGCGTGACGGTGGGACCGTCGCCGCGACCGGAGGCGATGGTGATCCGCCGGATCGCGGCGTGCAGTTGCGCCTCGGTGGGTTCGGTGCCCGCCAGGTACGCCTCCATCATCGCGTCGTCGTGCTCGGCGACCGTCTCGAGGAGCCGTTCGCGCCATCGGCGGGCGTCCGCGAGGTACGCGGCCGGGATGTCGACGTCGTCGTACGCCTCGCCGAGTCCGGTGTCCGCGGACCAGACCAGGGCACGCATCCGGACCAGGTCGACCACCCCGCGAAAGTCCGCTTCGGCGCCGATCGGCACCTGTACGACAATGGCCACCGCGCCCAGTCGTTCGCCGATCATCTCGACGCAGCGATGGAACTCGGCGCCGTTGCGGTCGAGTTTGTTGACGAAGCAGATTCGGGGTACGCGGTAGCGGTCGGCCTGGCGCCACACCGTTTCGGACTGCGGTTCGACGCCCGCGACGCCGTCGAACACGGTGACCGCGCCGTCGAGGACGCGCAGGCAACGTTCGACCTCGATGGTGAAGTCGACGTGTCCCGGTGTGTCGATGAGGTTGATCCGGTGTGCGACGCCGTCGAGCGTCCAGTCGCAGGAGATCGCGGCGGAGGTGATGGTGATGCCGCGATCGCGCTCCTGGGGCATCCAGTCGGTGGTCGCCGCGCCGTCGTGCACCTCGCCGATCTTGTACGAGACGCCCGTGTAGAACAGGATCCGCTCGGTGGTGGTGGTCTTGCCCGCGTCGATGTGGGCCATGATCCCGATGTTGCGGACGGTGGCGAGGTCGAGGTGGCGTGTGGTTCTGGTCATGACGGCCTGAAGCCCTCTCTCATGTCTCATACGAAGGGGTGCAACGGGTGGTGCCGAAATCCGGGCAGCACACGGCGATCCGTCGACTCCGTACGGGTGTTCGCACACCACGCACGGGGCAGCGGAGAGCACCGGTGGGCACACCGGGATGGATGGCGAACAGCCGCCGTAGCCGGTCGTGTTGCGACCGGGCACACCCCATCGACCCATGGGCGCACCGCGCGCGCAGGGTTCGACGGCACCGGGCAGGCCGAAGGAGGGCGGCATGACGGTATGCCGAACCGCTGCGGCGCGAGGGCGCGGCATCGGCGGATCGGTGGGGGATCGGCGTGCGACGGGCGGAGCCGGAACGGATCGGACTCGGCGCGCGGCGGCGGCCTTTGGGTCGGCTCGGAGGCGGTGGCGATACGGCCGCGCGTCGGCGGGTGGATCGACGGTCGCCGACCCACCTACTACCTACGGCCGGGACCGTTTCCGGTCACGACACAACGACGCTACGACACGACGACGCAACGACCTACACCAGCGCAACAGCGCGAAAGTGCAGCCGTGCGATGACGCGACAACGCAACCACTCGTCAATGCGTCGACACGACCACGCGCTACGGCGCAGAACGCGGCTCAGCCGCGAGGCGACCCGGAGCGATCGGGCCAACGGCCCTTCCACGGCTCCCGGTTCGACGTCGGATGGGCGCTCCGCGGTCGGGTGCCGAACGCGTGGCGTCGCGCACCGATTCGCTTGAACGTGACATCCATGCGCCCACCGTAGATCACGAACTCGCTCGCGGTCATCTGGATTTCCGGCGCCCGGTTCAGACCAGGTCGCGCATCCGCCGGATCGGGCTCGCGCCCAGCACCACCGGAGTCAGCAGCGCGACACCGAACATCGTGCCCAGCGCGCCCCGATTGCCCAGCCACGTGGCGGCCAGCCCTGCGGTCAGCGCCCCGAACGGGATCGCGCCCCAGGACACGAAGCGGACCGTGGCCATCACCCGAGGCAGCAACTCCGGCGGGGTCACGGTCTGTCGGTGGGTGCGGGTGATGATGCTCATCATTACGACCGCGGCGCCGAACGCGGTGTTGGCGGTGGCGAAGACGAGCAGCCCGAGCCCGTGGCCGGCGAACGGCATGCAGCCGACCGCGACGGGCGTCAGCAGCCCGGCCCCGATCAGCGTCCGGGCGCTGCCGAAGCGGGCGACCAGGCGCGTGGTCAGCGCGGCGCCGATCAGGCTGCCGACGCCCTCGGTCGCGATCAGTACGCCCACCAGCGCGGTCGGTGCGTGCAACGTGCGCACGAGCAGGGCCGGGACGAGCGCCATCAACGCCCCGCAGACGAAGTTCACGGCCGTCACCGCCGTGACGCACGGCCGGATCGCCGGATGCCGGCGCACGTAGCGCAGGCCCTCGGCCATCCGCGTCCGCAACGAGGGGCCGCCGTCCGAGGGCACCTGCCGGGCCGGGCGGGGCAGCGTGCGCAGCAGCACCGCGGAGAACAGGTAGCTGACCGCGTCCACCAGCAAACCGCTCGCCGCGCCGCACAGTTGCACCAGTACGCCGGCGAGCGACGGGCCGCCGAGCCGGGTGGCGGCGACCGAGCCGGAGGTGAGGCTGTTGCGGGACGTCAACTCCTCCTTGCTCACGATCGACGGCAGCAGCGCCGAGTTGCCCACATCGAACACCACGCTCGCCAGGCCGATCACGAACGCGACCACCACCAACTGCCACAGGCCCAGTACGTCCAGCGCCCAGGCGATCGGGACGGAGGCGATCGCGACCGCGCGCACCACGTCCATCGCGACCTGGGTCCCGCGCAGCGGCAGGCGCTGCACGATCACCCCGGCGGGCAGCCCGATCAGGATCCAGGCGGTGTACTGCGCGGCGGTGATCAAACCGACCTGGAGACTCGTCGCGTGCAGGCCGCGAAGCGCGATCAGCGGCAGGGCGACGGCGGTGACCGCGTCCCCGGCGTGGCTGATCGTCAGCGCGGCCCAGTAGCGCCAGAACGCGCCACCCCCACCGACCGGCCCGCTCCCACGACCCGAACCGACCGGCGCCTCGCCGCTCACCGCGCCCGAACCGCCGGCCGACCCGCCACTTGAACTGCCGCCCAAACCGCCCGCCGTCCCTCCGCCCGCCCCACCCGCAACCGCGCCGCCGGCCCCACCCGCCCCACCCGCAACCGCGCCGCCCGCAACCGCGCCAACCACCGCCCCCGCCGCCCCCGCCAACCCCGCCGCATCCACGTCGCCCGACATCCGCACCCCCGTGCCCCGCAGCCATCAAGTGAGTAACCAATAGAAACTCACTATAGTGAGCGCATCGACGCAGGCAAGACGAGGTGACATGCGATACACCGATCTGGCGGACGCCGACTGCGCCATCACCCAGGCGCTCGGCGTCGTCGGCGACTGGTGGACCCTGCTGCTCGTGCGCGACGTGGCGGCCGGCGTACACCAGTTCGGCGCGCTCCACGAACAGGTCGGGATCAGCCGCAAGGTGCTGGCCCAGCGGCTCAAGGCCCTGGTCGAACACGGCGTGCTGGAGAAGCGGCTCTATCACCCGCACCCGCCGCGCTACGAGTACCACCTCACCGACGCCGGGCGCGGCCTGCTCCCGGTCCTGGTCGCCCTACAGAACTGGGGCACGCGGTTCGTGCTCGGCGACGGCACGCTGACCGCCACCGGCGAGGCCGACTCGGCCGAGGCCCGCCAGGCGCACGCCCTGGTCGGCACCAAACTGCCCGCGCTCACCCTCCGCCCCGCCGCCGCGCTCGAGGTCAGCGCCACCGCCCCCGCCACCGCCGAGCGCGTCGACCCGATCGCCGACACCCCGTGGACGGTCCTGTACTGCTTCCCCGGCGCCTACGCCCCCGGCGTCCAGGGGCATCCCCCCGGCTGGGACCAGATCCCCGGCGCCCCCGGCTGCACCCTGGAATCCGCCACCTACCGCGACCGCCTCGCCGAATTCGCCGCCCGCGGCGCCACCGTGCTCGGTGTCAGCACCCAACGCCCCGACCAATTGGCCGCGTTCGCCGCGCACGCGAACATCCCATTCCCGCTCCTGTCCGACGCCGACCTCGAACTGGCCGCAGCGCTACGCCTGCCCACCTTCCGAGCCGCGGGCGTCGACCGCCTCAAGCGGCTCACCCTGCTCCTCGACGACACCCGCACCGTGCGCGGCGTCCTGTATCCGCTCCCCGACCCGGCCGGCTCGGTCGCCGACGCGCTGGCCCTGATCGACGCCCGAACCCGCCCCACGCCCCCCGCCGGGTAGGAGACACCGGCTCTACCTCGGGGCGGACCCGCAACCACCACCGACACCTGCGGCCTACTGCCCACGCAGGACGTACAAGCCGAACGATCCCCCTAGTCTCGCGGCATGCGACCACGATCCTCGCGAGCGTCCGCATGAGGGCGAACTCGCCACGCAGGCCACGATTTCGGTACCCATCGCGCGGGCGCGCACGCGACTCGACAGCGCTCGCGACGATCCTCGTCGGCGCGAGCGTCGTCGTGCTCGCCGCCGCGCCCTCCGCACGTCCCGTAGACCTCGCCCGCTTCGCAGACCCTGCTCGCCCCGCCCAGACCGACCTCGCCGCCGCCCCGACCCACCCGATCGCCTGGCATCCGTGCCCCCAGGACCCCACCGCCGACTGCGGCGCGCTCACCCTGCCCGTCGACTGGAGCAAACCGCGCGGCGAGACCTTCGAGATGGCCGTGGCCCGCCGCAAGGCGACCGACCCCACCCGCCGCATCGGCTCCCTCGTGCTGAACTACGGCGGCCCCGGCTCGCTCGGCGTCGACGACGTGGTCGGCACGTACAAAAACTTCTTCTCGGCGGAGATCGACGCCCGGTTCGACCGGGTCGGCTTCGATCCGCGCGGCTGGGGCCGCAGCGCCCCGCTCGACTGCCCGCAGGCCGGCCCCCGGCCCACCGCCGACCCCACCACCGCGGCCGGATTCGCCGTGTTCGCCGCCGACAACCGCCGACTGGCGAACGGTTGCCGGGTCGGCACCGGCCCGCTGTACGACCACCTCGACACGCTCGCCGTGGTCCGCGACATCGACGCGCTGCGGGCCGCGCTCGGCGACGCGCGACTCAGCTTCTGGGGCGTGTCCTACGGCACGCTGATGGCGCAGCAGTACGCCGAACTCTTCCCGCACCGCTTCCGCGCCCTGGTGGCCGACAGCAACATGGACCACTCGATCGACGGCGCCGAATTCCTGGAGTCCGAGGCCGCCACCGCCGAGGACTCCTTCACCGAATTCGTGAAGTGGTGTGCGGGCAGCACCGATTGCTCGCTGCACGGCCGCGATGTCGAGGCCCTGTTCGAACGGCTCTACGCCCGCGCGCAGGCCGGCACCCTGTACGTGCCCGGCGACCCGACGCACGGCCTCGGGCCGGACAACCTGCTGTCGGGCGTGCAGTTCCTGATGTCGTACCTGAAACACGATCCCGCCGAGACGCTCGCCGTCGCCCGGAAGCGGGTCGCCGACCTGCTCGCGGGCATGGACGCCGCCCCGCCGCTGCTCGCACCGCCCCCGCCGTACGTCCCCGACCTCGACGCCCGCACCTCGCAGGCCGTGCTCTGCTCCGACTGGAGCCTGGACATCCCCGACCCCGACGCGCTCGCCGCCGTGGACCGGCGGTCGAAGGCGCTCGCACCGCACATGCGCCGCAACATCCAGGCCTGGAACGCGATGACGTACTGCCTGGGCCGACCCACCTCCGTGACCAACCCGCCACACCCCTACCGGGTGGCCGGCAGCGCACCGATCCTCCTGGTCAACAACCGGCACGACCCGCAGACGCCGCTGTCCTGGGCCGTACACGCGGCGCGACGGATCCGCGGCGCGACCCTGGTCACCGTGGCCGGCTGGGGGCACATGAGCTACGACAAGAACCGCTGCGTGGCGGCGGTCACCGACCGCTATCTGATCGACCCGCGCATACCCGTGCCGACCACCCACTGCGCACCCGACTGACCGGGCGCGGCACACCGAGGCGACCCGCCCCCGCTACAACCCCATCCGGCTCACCCGCGCGGACAGTTCCGCCGCCGACGCGCGGACCGCCGTGACATAGTGCGGCACCTGCTCGTCGGGGATGCGGTGGGACAGCGCGGCGATGCTGACCGCCGCGACGATCGCGCCGTCCTCGCGGTGTACGGGGGCGCCGATGCCGAGCAGGTCCGGGTCGAACTCGCCGCGGGCCACCGCGTAGCCCCGGGCCCGGATCCCGGCCAGGCGTACCCGCAGTTCGTCCGGGTGGGTGATGGTCGCGTCGGTGAAGCGCGGCAGCGGGCGGGCCAGTACCCGTTCGATGTCGGCCTCGGGCGCCCACGCCAGCAGGGTCAGCGCGGCGGCGCCGGCGTTGACCGGGAACACCTGGCCGCGCTCGTAGGACAGGCGCAACGTGTGCAGCGCCTCCTCGCGCTCCAGACACACCACCGAATCGCCGGTGCGCCGGGTGAGCAGCACCGGCTGGCCGACCGCGAGCGCCAGTTCGCGCATCACCGGGCGGGCCAGTTCGGACAGCCCGACCCCCTTGCGCGCGAGCCGGGCCAGGTCGAGCACCCGCGGCCCGAGCCGAAAGCCGACACCGCCGTCGTTCTCCTCCAGGAAGCCGTTGGCGGTCAGGCTCTGCAGATAGCGGTACGCGGTGGACCGGGCCACCCCCAGATGCCCCGCGACCTGCGACGCGGTCAGCGCGAGCCGGTCGTCGCGGAACAGCAGCAGGATGTCGAGGGCGCGGTCGGCCGTGGAGTTGCGCCCACGATGGCCCGACCCATGGTCGGCGTCCCGGGGGGTGGTTCCTGGCATCCGGGAACGCTATCAGGGGCCGCCGACACGGGCCGGGGACGGCTGCCGGCACCCGATCCGGGCCGCGCGGCGAGGGGTCGAAAAACGGCCGCCCGCAGCCGCGCTCTCACTCAGGTCCGGACAGCAGCAGTTCCGCCCAGATCGTCTTGCCGTCGGTGGTGTAGCGGGTGCCCCAGCGCTGGGTGAACTGGGCGACCAGGAACAACCCGCGCCCGCCCTCGTCGGTGGTCCGCGCGTGCCGCAACCGGGGCGTGGTGCTGGTCGCGTCGGACACCTCGCAGATCAGCGTGGCGTCGCGGATCAGCCGCAGCCGGATCGGCCCGGAGGCGTAGCGGATGGCATTGGTGACCAGTTCGCTGACCACCAGTTCGGTGGTGAAGGCGATCTCGTCCAGCCCCCATTCGGCGAGCTGCCGGCCCGCCAGGGTGCGGGCCTCGGCGACGAAGGCGGGGTCGGCCGGGAGGTCCCAGGACACCACCTTCGAGGAGTCCAGCTTGCGGGTGCGCGCGATCAGCAGCGCCACGTCGTCCTGCGGCGGATTCTGCGGGAGGATGCCGAGCACCGACCGGCACAACTCGTCCAGCGGCCGGTCGGGGTCGGCCAGCGAGGCGCGCAGCCGGTCCATCCCGGACTCGACGTCACGATCGCGCCCCTCGACCAGGCCGTCGGTGTAGAGCACGAGCAGGCTGCCCTCGGGCAGTTCCAGTTCGGTCGCCTCGAACGGCAGTCCGCCCAGCCCGAGCGGCGGCCCGGCGGGCAGGTCCGGGAACTCCACCGTGCCGTCGGGGTGGACCAGCGCGGGCGGTGGATGCCCGGCACGGGCCATCGTGCACAGCCGGCTCACCGGGTCGTAGACCGCGTACAGGCAGCTCGCGCCCAGCGCGGTGGTGTCCACGCCGCCCTCGCCGGTGCCCTCTTCGTCGACGAACCGGATGACCAGGTCGTCCAGGTGGGCGAGCAGTTCGTCGGGGGACATGTCCAGGTCGGCCAGGGTGTGTACGGACGCGCGCAGCCGGCCCATGGTCGCCGCCGCGTGCATGCCGTGCCCGGCCACGTCGCCGACCACGAGCGCGACGCGCGCGCCGGACAGCGGGATCACGTCGAACCAGTCGCCGCCCACCCCGGCCCGGTCGTCGGCGGGCAGGTAGCGGCTGGCCACCTCGACCGCGGTCTGCCGGGGCAGTCCGTGCGGGAGCAGGCTGCGTTGCAGGGCCAGCGCGGCGGCGTGTTCGTGGGTGAAGCGGCGCGCGTTGTCGATGCACACCGCGGCGCGGGAGACGAACTCCTCGGCCAGGATCAGGTCGTCGCTCTCGAACGGGTCGGGGGTGTCGCGGCGGAAGAAGTGCGTCACGCCGAGGATCGTGCCGCGGGCCCGGATCGGTACGACCATCATCGAGTGCAGGCCCACCCGGCGGGTGCGGTCGGTGGAGACGCGGTCCTCGGCGAGCCACGGCAGCAGGTCCGGATCCAGGAGCGGTTCGAGTACGGCCTTGCCGTCGACCAGGCAGCGGGCGCCGGGGGAGTTGCGGGCTACGGGGGCACGTTCGCCGATCCGGGCGATCGACTCGACGAGGTCGTCGTCCACGCCGCCGTGCCGGCCCTCGCGCACCGAGCGCTGGCCGACCCGGATCAGGTCGGGGTTGGCCCGGCGGACCGGGCCGGGCTCGGGCTCGACGCCGCTGAGCACCGGTTCGAGCAGGTCCACCGCGACGAAGTCGGCCAGGTCGGGGACGGCGACGTCGGCCAGCTCCTGGGCGGTGCGCGCGACGTCCAGGGTGGTGCCGATCCGGGCGCCGATGTCGCTCAGCAGGGCCAGCCGTTGCCGGGCCCGCCATCGGTCGGTGACGTCGATGACGAGGTAGCAGACCCCGGCCGGGCGCCCTTCGCTGTCCTCGAGGCGGAAGAACGAGGTCGAGTAGGCGTGCACGTGCTCCGGATCGCCGGCGGTGCGGCCCTGGTACTCGTGGTCGATCAGCGGCACCCCGGTCGCCAGGACCTCGCGCATCCGCGCCTCGATGTGCTGCGCCGGCAGCCCGGGCAGCGCCTCGCTGAGCCGCCGGCCCAGGCGTTTGTCGCGCGGGATGCCGCCGCGCTCCTCGAGATGGTCGTTGATCCATACGCAGCGCAGGTCGCGATCGACCACCGCCATGCCGATGGGGGCACGGTTGAGCAGATGGTCGAGGAGTGCCCGGTCCGCGCCCCAGGGCACGGCGGAAGAGGCGTCGCCGGCGTCGTCGGCACCGGCGGTGTGCGGTGTGCCCATCAAGCCCTCCTGTCCTCCTCATTCCATGGTCGCGCGTTTGCCGCTCAGCGCAGATCGGCGACGGGTCCCGTGCCGGGGGCGGGGCCGGGGTTCGGGAGGGCTCCCATGGCCGGGGCGGGTCCGGCGTTTGCGGCGGGGCCCGCGTTCGGAGCGGACCCCATATCCGGGATCGGTCGCAGTCGGCGGGTCAGCAGTACGGCCACGTCGTCCGCGCGCTCGTTCAGTCGGCCCGCGTCGCGCAACATGCGGTCGGCCACGTCGGAGAGGCCGGCGTCGGCGGCGTGTGAGAGGGAGGCGCGCATGCGGTCGATGCCCCGGTCCAGGTCCACGCCGACCTCCTCGACGAGGCCGTCGGTGTACAGCGCCAGGACCGAGCCGGGCTCCAGGGCCATTCGGGTCACCGGATATTCGGCGGCCCGGTCCACCCCGAGCAGCGGGCCGCCGGGCAGTTCGACCACCCGGGTACGGCCGTCGGCACCGCGCAGCAGCGGCGGCGGATGTCCCGCCCGGACCGCCTCGGCCCGCCCGCTCGCCGGGTCCAGTTCGATGTAGCAGCAGCTGGCGAACAGGCCGGGATCCAGATCGGCGAGCAGCCGATTGGTACAGCTCACCACCTCGTCGGGCCGCTGCCCCCCGGTGGCGAACGCTCTTACCGCGCTCCGCAGTTGGCCCATCGTGCCGGCCGCGGCCACGCTGTGCCCCTCGACGTCGCCGATCACCAGGGCGACCGCGCGGCCGGTGTCGATCACGTCGTACCAGTCGCCGCCGATCTCCATGCCCTGGGTGCCGGGCAGATAGCGGGCCACCACCTCCAGGTTCGGCAGCGTCGGCAGCCGGTGCGGGAGCAGTGCGTGTTGCAGGCCCCGGGCGAGGGCGAATTCCGCGTCGTAGAGCCGGGCCCGCTCCAGGGCCTGGGCGATCAGCCCGCTCAGCGCGGTGAGCACCGAGCGCTCCTCGGGGGTGAACGTGTGCCGCCGGTCGAAGCCGAGGATGCAGCTGCCCACCGCCCGGTCGGAGGCGATCAGCGGCAGGAAGGCCCACGCGGACATCTCGTCCAGCGGGATCCCGGGATACGCCGCGGTCAGCTCCTCCGCCGACTCGATGAAGATCGGTACACCCCGGGTCAGCGCCTCCACGCCGGGCAGCGCCGCGTCCAGCGCGACGCCCTCGAAGCTATCCAGGAACCCCTCGGGGTAGCCGCTTTCGAGGGCCAGGAAGAAACGTTTGTCGCGGACCACGTAGATCGCCAGCTCGCGGCCGCCGAACGCGGGCAGGATCTGATCGGCGACCACCTCGCACACCTCGCCGACGGACACCGCCTCGGTGAGCGAGCCGGCCATTTGGAGCACGTGGTAGATCGCACCGAGCCGGGGCGGGGCGGCCTCGGTCTCCGGCGCTCCGGTCGGGCGGGCGGCCTCGGCGTCGTCCGCCGCCTCGCTCGCGCCGGGCGGCGGGGCGACCGGGACCACCTTGCCGGTCAGGCCGTACGGGTCGGGGTAGAGCGAGAACGACAGCCAGCGGTCGCGCGGGGTGCGGGCCAGGAACGAGCCGGGTTGCTGGGAGAGCATCGCGGCCCGGTAGCGGTCCTCGTACGCGGGGTCGGCGAGCCACGGCAGCGCGTCCCAGGGGGTGTGGCCGAGTACGTCCTCCAGGCGCACCCCGAGCAGGTCGGCCAGGTTGCGGCTGGCGTAGGTGACCCGGCCCTCGCCGTCGAGCGAGAAGACGCCGTCGCGCAGTCGCTCCACGGCCTCCGCGGCGGCGGCTCCGGTGCCGAGGTCCAGGACGGCGCCGACCAGGTGCCGGGCCCGGCCCCCGGTCTCGTCCTCGGGGATGCGCCCCCACACCTCCAGCGGCCGGCGCGTGCCGTCGGGGCCGGCCACCTGGAGGCGCCAGGCCAGTACCCGACCGGTCTCCACAGCCCGATGCGCGGCCTCGCGGAACTCGCGCCCGCCGCCGGAGACCACCCGCGCGGCCAGCGTGGCCGCGCGGCGGTCGAAGTCGGCCGGGGCGATGCCGAACAACTCGCACAGTTCCTCGTCGGCGTCGAAGTCGCCGGTGGTCACGTTCCAGTCGAACAGGCCCACCCGGATCAGCGGGAAGGTGTCGGTGGGCAGCAGGGTCACGGTCGGCGGACCGTCGTAGGCGATGTCGGTGCCGGGACCGCTGCGGGCGCTCAGGGCGTTGCCGAGCCGTTTGGCCGCCGCGCGCAGGCGGCGCCTTCGGGCGGCCGGCAGCCCGCGCCCGGGGGAGGCGGGCCACATCAGCGTGACCACGCCGAACGTCTCGCCGCCGTTGCCGTTGCCGCGGACGCGGATCGGGGCCGAGGCGGAGGCATAGGCGTACGGCATGCCGAGCGCCAGCTGCGGGAAGCGCCGCATGGTGTCGCCGTCGTCGGCCAGGAACACGATGCGGCCGGTGCGGTACGCCTCCGGCGCGGGCAGCGCGCCCGTGACCGGGACCCGGCTCCACGGGCCGAGCAGGGACACGGCCAGGCCCGCGACCTTGGCGAGGACCAGCGAGCGGCGGTCGGGCGAGCGCAGATAGACCACTCCGGCGTAGGCCCCGGTGGCCTGCACCGCCGCGTCCAGGCAATTGGAGCAATCGGCCAGAATCCCGTCGACGTGGTCGTTACGATCGGCGCCGCTCCGGATCAGGGGCAGGGAGAGGGGCCCGGTATGGGCCCCGTGACCGCTTCCGCTCATCGGCGCCTCCCTCGTCCCGTCCGGCGCAGCGACCACTCCACGGGTCGCGCGCACATAGTCTCGGAGTACGCCTGCCCGGAATCAATGTCAAACGGGCAAATGCATACAGATTGAACAAGCCCCGACTCCGCCGGCAACTCGACCCCGCCCCCACCGGAAGCCCGGTCACCGCTCCACCCAGGTCACGCCCACCCCGCCGGACCTTTCCCCGCCCCCGCCGGCCCGCCCGGCCCGCCGGGTCCGGCTCGGCCTGGCCCGGCGGTTGCCTGGTTCCATTCGGCCCCACCTGATCCCCGCCCGATCCGCGCTTGGCCGCGCTCGACCCTTGCGCTTCCCGCTCGGCCTCCGCCTGGCCCCGCTCGGCCTCCGCCTGGCTTTGCCTGGCTTCGCTCGGTTGCGGTTGGGCCCGTGTGGGCTCTGGGGGTGGGTTGTTTGGGTGAAAGCCGGGGCCCGGTGGGGCGTGTCGGCGTAGGAGGGGTGGGTGAGGACTGCACCGTTGTAATGTCCCATTTTCAGGTGATACGACCTAAGTCGTTCGCCCTCATCGTGGAGTGCCCATCGTGATGCCATCCCTACGCAGTTCGACCACCCGACTCCGGCGGCCGACCGTCGCGGCGATCGCGCTGGGCGCCGCCGTGTTCGCCGGCGCCGGCCCCGTGTACGCGTTGCCCCTGGCACCGGGGGACAACGGTGACGTCAAGGTGCACTCGATCACCACCCCGCCGACCGACCAGCGGGACGAGACCAAGGTGTGCCTGTTCAATCTGGCGGCGTTCAACTTCGACACCGTGCAGCAGGTCACCTACACGATCGCCGCGCAGCCGCCGAAGGCCGACGGTCCCGTCCTCGGGGGATCCATCACCCTCATCGACGGCACCGGACACACCGGGACCCTCACCCTGCCCAACGGCCAGTACAAGCTCGTATGGACCTTCGCCGGCGAGAACGGGACGGGCAAGCAGAAGGTCTTCAAGGTCGACTGTCCTCCGGGGACGACCGGCGGCGTCACCACGGCCGGCAGCACCGGCGGCAGCACCGGCGGACGTCCGGCCGGCAGCGTCAACGCCGGTGGCGGCGGCGGTGCCTCGACGTTCGACGCGGGCGAGGTGACCGTCGGCGCGGTGGTGGCCGGTGCCGCCCTCGCCGGCTTCGGGATCCACCTCGTCCGTCGTCGCCGGGCCACGGGCGATGGCACGTCCTGACACACGGTCGGCGCACCGTAACCGTCGCTCCGGCCCGCTGGCGGCCGGAGCGACCGCGCTGGCGCTGATCGCCGGATTGTGGTTGGTCCACCACGGTTCGGGGGACGGCGGCGTCGAACGGCCGCCGGCTCCCGTCGCGGACGTGGCCGCCGTCCCGCACGCCCGGGTGCCCGCCGACGGGCCGCGCCGGGTGGACGCCGCACCGCTGCCGGAGTCGGTGCCGGTCAGGATGCGGATCCCGGCGATCGGCGTGAACGCGCCGATGGGCACGCTCGGCACCGGTCCGGACCGCCGGCTGGCCACCCCGCCGGTGGGCAACAGGAACCTGGTCGGCTGGTATCGCGACGGGGTCGCGCCGGGGGCTCGCGGCAACGCCGTCACCGTCGGCCACGCGGACACCCGCTCCGGCCCGGCCGTGTTCTTCAAGCTCGGCCTGCTGCGTGTCGGCGACCGGATCGAGGTCCAGCGCCGGGACCGCAAGACGGCGGTGTTCAGCATCGACGCCGTCCGGTCCTTCCCGAAGGACGCCTTCCCGGACGACGTCGTCTACGGCACCACCGACGCCGCCGAACTACGCGTGATCACCTGCGGCGGCCACTACGACAAGCGCACCGGCTACGCCGCGAACGTCGTGGTTTTTGCCCACTTGACCGCCACTCGATAGCCCGCTTCCAGCTCCTGGTAGCCCCTGAGGCCCCCATGCCGACCCGCACTCACGCCCCCGTGAGGCGGGATCGGGAAGGGAGCGGGTCGTGGGCTCAGGTGGTCGCCTTGCGGAACCAGGACAGGGTTTTGGCGATCGCCGTCGTGTGGGGGGTTGGGGGGAGAGCGCCGAAGGTGTCGGTGAAGCTGGTGGAGTCGACGACGAAGGGGCGGTCGCGTTGGTACCAGGTTTCGCCCAGGGCGCGCACCGTCGGGTTCACCAGGCCCAGTAGGCGCTGGGCGGTGTGGTTCACCGCTGCGGACTTGCCGGGGCGGCCCACTTCCGCGAACAGCAGGTCGAGGAACTGTTTGCCCGTCAGCGGCTCGGCTGTGGGTACGTGCCAGGCCCGGCCGTCGGCTCTGGCGTCCTCGCCCAGCACGGCCAGGCCCTTGGCGAAGTCGGGCAGGTAGCTGAGCGAGTGCGGCTGGTCCAACGAGCCCACCCAGCGCACCACCTTGCCCCGCACCGCGGCGCCGAACACCGTCTCGCCCACCGTGCTGTTCACCCCGCGCGGCCCGAAGTAGTCGGAGGCCCGCCCGATCGCCACCCGCAGTTCGCTGGCCTCGTGCGCGGCCAGCAACGACCGTGCCATCGTGGCCCGCACCCGCCCCTTGGGGTTCTCCGCGGCGTAGGGCAGGTCCTCCGTCATCGCGCCGCTCACCGGCCCGTACATGTAGAGGTTGTCGGCGAACACCAGCTTGGCCCCGGCCGCCGCCGCGCCCCGGCGGATCGCGTCGGTCAGCGGCGGGAACTCGCTCACCCAGGCCGTGTAGGCCGGCGCCGCGCAGTGGTACACCACCGCGGCCCCGGCGCACGCGGCGGTCGCGCCGTCCGGCGTGGTGACATCGCCGCGCACCACCTCGACGCCCTCGGGCACGGTGAGCCCGCCGCTGCGGTTGACAGCCCGGATCCGCCGGCCGCGAGCGTGCAGTTCGTCGACGAGTGTGGCGCCGACGGCACCGCCGGCGCCGAGGACCACGTGCAGTTCGGACGCGGTGGACATGTGGACTCCCGAGAGTGGCCCCGACGCGGCGGCGGACGACCCGTCCCGGCGAGGGTGACTTTGATTACAGCGTTATGTAACAGCGTTGCGTTACAGTTGTCAACATGGGACGGCCACGTACGCGCGATTGGGACGAACTGCGTCGCGCATTGATCGACGCCGCCGGTCGACTGCTCGCCACCGAGGGTCCACAGGCGCTCAGCACCCGGCGGGTCGCCCACGAGGTGGGCGCGTCGACCACCGCCGTCTACAACCTCTTCGAGGACAAGGCGGGCCTGCTGCGCGCGATGTTCCTGGACGGCTTCGCGGCGCTGGAGGAGCGGTTTGCCCGGGTGCCGGTGGACGGCGACCCCGAGGCCGACCTGCTCGCCCTGGGCCACGCCTACCGCGCCGCGGCCCGGGCCAATCCGCACCGCTACGACCTGATGTTCGGCCGACCGATCGCCGAATTCCGCCCCGACGAGGCGGACCTGGCCCGGATCGGCGGCACCCACGACACGCTGCTGCGCGCGGTCGCCCGCTGTGTGGACGCCGGCCGGTTCGGGCCCGCCGACCCGGCGGACATAGCCGCCCACATGAGCGCCCTCGTCCACGGGTTGGCCAGTCTGGAACTGCGCGGCGCGCTGGGCGACGAGGAGTGCGCCGACCGCCGCTGGCGCCTGGCCCTGGAGGCCGCCTGTCGCGGCCACCACCCCGAGCCGGCCGGGTAGGCGGGCCGACCGAACCGAAGCCGAATAATCCGGTCGCCGTTGTCGGTGGGCTTGCCTACGCTCGTCCTATTACCACGCGACCTCACCTCGGGGGAACCCTCATGAGCATGCCGAATTACACCCAGGACCCGCTGGTGCGCCTCGACCGCCACCAAATCGAGTTCACCACCTACCCCGGCGACCACCACGCACTCGGTTTCGTCGCCACGCGCGCCAAGTGCTCGTGCGGTACCTGGGAGTCCAACCGTCCCTGGGCGCGCGCCGATCACCTGCGGGCGTTCGGTCGGCACATGGGCGACGTCCAGGTCATCGCGCACACCGTGCCCAGGGAGTACGAGCGCCTGGCCGTGGTGCCTTTGCGCTGCGTCGACGCCGAGCACGCCGCCGCCGTGGTCCGCGAGTGGCCGGAGCCACAGGACGCTGAACACGGCCTGTTCCGACGCGAGGAAACCATCTACATCGCCTACGGGGACAGCGAGTTCCCCTGCTCCGTCGCGGTCTGGGCACACCTGCGCGGACACGTGAGCGACGTCTACGCCGGCCGCATGTTGCGCGATGTGGCCTGACCCGGCCCCGCGTCCGGCTTCCCGCCCGGTTTCGCGACCTGTGGATAGGCTGCACGACATGCGTTGACGCCTGCCCGCGCCCCGGGCACCCCCGTGACTCCTTCGGACCCGCACGAAACCCGGATCTTACGAAGGAGACAACCGAAATGACCACGTCGACACCCCTCGACGTCCCCGACACGTTCGCCGCGGCGCACGGCGGGACCGCCGCCGGTCGCGCCTGGATCGCCGCGCTGCCGACCCTGGCCGCCGACGTCATGGACCGCTGGTCCCTACGTCCGGACGGCCCCGCCGCCCACGGCATGGCCGCCGTCGTGCTTCCGGTGACCCGCGCCGACGGTACGCCCGCCGTGCTGCGGCTCCAGCAGGTCGCCGAGGACAACGCCGGCGTCGTGCCCGGCCTGCGGGCCTGGCGGGGCGACGGCATCGTGCGCCTGCTCGACCACGACCCGGACACCGACGCCCAACTCCTCGAACGCCTCGACGCGACGCGCACGTTGGCGGCGCTGCCCGACGACGCCGTCGCCACGCAGACCCTCGCCGAGTTGATGGCCCGCCTCGTCGCGGTGCCGGCGCCCGCCGGGATGCGCCGACTGGCCGACATCGCCGCGGCCATGCTCGACGACACACCCCGCGCGGTGGCGGCGCTGGCCGACCCGACCGAACGCCGGCTCGTGCGCACCTGCGCGTCGGCCGTGGCCGAACTCGTCGACGAACCCGGCGATCGCCTGCTGCACTGGGACCTGCACTACGACAACGTCCTGGCCGGCGAGCGCGAGCCGTGGCTGGCCATCGACCCCGAACCGCTGGCCGGCGACCCGGGCTTCGACCTGTGGCCCGCCCTGGACAGCCGCCTGTCCGAGGCCGTCGCGACGGGCGAGGTGGCCCGTACGGTGTATCGCCGCTTCGACCGACTCACCGAGGTGGTCGGCCTGGACCGACAACGCGCCGTCGGCTGGACCCTCGGCCGGATCCTGCAGAACGCGCTGTGGGACGTCGAGGACGGCAGCACCGCCCTCGACCCCGCCCAGGTCGCACTCGCCGAGGCCCTGCTGCGTCGTTAAGCCGTGTCCTTCGCGCGGAACGGGCCGTCCAGGGCCGCCCATTGCAGCAGCATGATGGTCTTGGCGTCCGCGATCCGGCCGTCCCGGATCATCGCCAACGCCTCGGTGAACGGCAGTTCCAGGGTGTCGATGTCCTCGCCCTCGGCGGCAATCCCGCCGCCGAGGCCGGCGGCCGTGCCGGGGCTGTACGGGGCGGCGAAGAAGTGCAGCCGCTCGGTGACCGAACCCGGGCTCATGTAGACGTCGAAGACGTGTTCGGGCGTACCGACGACGTGTCCGGTCTCCTCGGCCGCCTCACGGCGGATGGCCTCCTCGGGGGCGTCGCCGTCGAGGAGGCCGGCGGCGGTCTCGATCAGGAAGCCGTCCGGGTGCTCGTTGACGTAGGCGGGCAGCCGGAACTGGCGGGTCAGCAGCACCGTGCGCTGCTCCACGTCGTAGAGCAGGATCGTGGCGCCGTCGCCCCGGTCGTAGTTCTCGCGCTGCTCGCGGCTCCAGTGACCGTCGGCATGCCGGTAGTCGAAGGTGGTCTTGCGCAGCACATACCAGTCGCAGGACAACACCTCCACGTCGTGGATCCGCACCCTCGGGTTGCGGGTGAGGTCGCGGCCGTAGCGGTCGAGGCCGGTGCGACCGCGCCGGTCGGGGGTGTCGATGCCGTCGGTCATCGGATGACCTTTCGTCTCGTGCAGTGCAGTGCAGGGCAGTGCCGTGGAGAGGAGTGAGGCGGGGGCGGGGTGTGACGAGGTGGGTCCGGGTGGTCTGATCGGGGTGCCAGAATGCCGGCCGGGCTTCGGGAGACGTGCGGTGGCATTCGGTGGCCAAGAGTTTCCGGGGGCCTGTCTATAGTCGTTAGTGAGATGACTGACTCGGTGCAGAAGAAGAGCCGGAGCCGGGCCGACGGCAGGCCCGGAAAGCGGGAGCGGTTGGTCGCGGCGACCGCGCAGGTCGTGTATCGGCAGGGGGTCGAGCGGACCACACTGGCCGACATCGCCGCCGAGGCCGACGTGCCGGTGGGCAACGTCTACTACTACTTCCGGACCAAGGACCAACTCGTCGAGGCCGCCGTCGGCGACCACGAGCGGCGGCTGCGCGAACTGATCGCGGCCCTGGCCGAACTGCCCACCCCGCGCGAGCGGTTGCGTGCCCTGGTCGAGGGCTGGGTGGGGGAGCGCGACCTCGCGGTGCGGTACGGGTGCCCGTTCGGCACGCTGGTGTCGGAGTTGGACAAGCGCGAGGACGAACCGGCTCGGCTCGCCGCCGACGTCATGCGGCTGCTGCTGGACTGGGCCGGGGAACAATTCCGGGCGATGGGGCGCGGGGACGACGCGCGCGAGTTGGCGATGGCCCTGGTCGGCGCGTACCAGGGCATGTCGTTGCTGACCAACACGCTCCGGGATCCGGAGATCATGGTCGTGCAGGGGGCGCGGCTGCTGGAGTGGATCGACGGGTTGGGCGAGGGGTAGCGCACGCGCCAGGGGCGTCGAGAAAAGTTTCGCCGGTCGTGTCGATCCGGCCGTCTCCCGTTCGTCGTTCTGGTGTGCGGCAGGCCGGCCCGGGCTGCCGGGCGGGACACCATCGGACAAAACGGGAGTCGGACCATGAAATACATGTTGCTGATCCACAGCGGTGCGGTCGACGCGGAGGGCGGGGCCCCCGAGTGCGGTGTCGAGGAGTGGATGGCCTACGACAAGGAAGTCAAGGACGCGGGCATCTTCGTGTCCGGGGAGTCGTTGGCTGACCTGGTCACCGCGACCACGGTGCGGGTCGGCGAGGCCGGTGAGCGGATCGTGACCGACGGGCCGTTCGCGGAGTCCCGGGAGGTGTTGGGCGGGTTCTACGTGATCGACGTGCCGGATCTGGACGTCGCGCTGGACTGGGCCGCGCGGTGTCCCGGGGCGCGGGGCAGCGGCGCGATGGTGGTCCGGCCGATCGCCGACTTCTCGGTCTGACCGCGATGGACGAGCGAGCCGCCGGCCCCGACGAACCCGGGAGGGCGGGCGTGGACGCCTCGGTGGAATCGGTGTTCCGCGAGGAACGGGGCCGGTTGCTTGCCTCCCTCGCGCGCCGCTTCGGTGATCTGGACCTGGCCGAGGAGGTCGCCTCGGAGGCGATCGAGGCCGCGCTGGTGCACTGGCCGGTCGACGGCGTACCGACGCGCCCCGGCGCCTGGTTGTTGACGACGGCCCGGCGGCGGGCGGTGGACCGGCTGCGTCGGGACCGGACGTACGCCGCGCGGCTGGCCGTGTTGCAGGTGGAGGCGGATCGGGCCGATCCGGCGCCCTCGGCCGACGCCGACGGCGAGTTGCCCGACGAGCGCCTCCAGCTGTTCTTCACCTGCGCGCATCCCGCCCTGCCCGCCGAAGACCGCGGGGCGCTGACGCTGCGCTGCCTGGCCGGGCTGACCACACCCGAGGTGGCCCGCGCGTACCTCGTGCCGACCGCGACCATGGCCCAGCGGATCGTCCGGGCGAAGAAGAAGATCCGCGAGGCCCGCATCCCGTTCCGGGTGCCCGGCGTCGACGAGTTGCCGGCCCGGTTGCCGGGTGTGCTCCAGGTGCTCTACTCGATCTTCACCGAGGGGTACGCGGCCAGCTCGGGGCCGACGTTGCAGCGGTCGGACCTCGCGGAGGAGGCGATCCGGCTGGCCCGGATCCTGCGCCGGCTGCTGCCCGCCGAACGGGAGCCGGCCGGGCTGCTCGGGCTGATGTTGCTGATCCACGCGCGCCGCGCGGCGCGGGTCGACGCGGCCGGGGCACTGGTGTTGTTGGCCGATCAGGACCGGGGGCGGTGGGACCGGGCGATGATCGAGGAGGGCCGGGAGCTGGTCCGGGTGGCGCTGACGGGTGGGCCGCCCGGGCGGTACGGGGTGCAGGCCGCGATCGCCGCGCTGCACGACGAGGCGGCGGATCCGACCACGACGGACTGGCCGCAGGTGGTGGCGCTGTACGACGTGCTGTTCGCGCTCACGCCGTCGCCGATCGTGGCGCTGAACCGGGCGGTGGCGGTGGCGATGCGGGACGGGCCGGAAGCGGGGTTGGCGCTGCTGGACGCGCTGGCGGACGAGCCGAGGTTGCGGGGGCATCATCCGTATCCGGCGGCGCGGGCGGAGCTGTTGTACCGGTGCGGGCGGTTCGCCGAGGCGGTGGTGGCCTATCGGGAGGCGTTGGAGCACGTGGGCTCGGATCCGGAACGGGCGCATTTGTTGCGGGCGCTGGCGGCGGCGGAGGCCGGTTCGCGGGACGGGTGAGCTTCGTCCGGCGCGGCTCGGGCGGGTGGCGGCGGCGCCGGCGCGATCATGGAGGCGCGGTCGGGCTCGGCCGTCCCGGGCGGGGATCGCCCCGGGTGGTCGTGGCGAGGGGTGCGGGCGTGGAGGATCGGGCCGAGCGGCTTGCGCGGGTGGCACGGGGCTGGGACGAGGCCGCGGAGGGGTACGACGCCTACTTCGTGCCGCGTTTCGCGCCGTGGGTACGGGCGGCGGTGACCGCGGTCGGGTCGTTGCCGGACGGGCCGATCCTGGTGCCGTGTTGTGGCACGTTTCCCGAACTCGAACTGCTGGCCGAGGACTTCGACGACCGGGAGATCGTCGGTATCGACCTCTCCCCGGGCATGGTGCGACTGGCTCGGGAACGGGTGGCCGGCCGGCCCGGCGTCACGGTCGTCGAAGGCGACGCCTCGACCCTGGACGCGCGGTGGTCGGGCCGGTGTGCGGCGATCGTGTCGGTGTTCGGGCTCCAGCAGTTGCCCGAGCCGGATCACGCGCTCGCGTCGTGGGTCGGGGCGCTGCGTCCGGGCGGTCGGCTCGCGGTGGTCTTCTGGCCGGACGGGATCGAGGAGACCGGCCCGTTCGCGCTGCTCGGCGAGGTGATCCGGGCCCGGATGCCGGCGTCCGACCGCTCCTGGGAGGGGCGCCTCCTCGCCGCGATCACGGGGCGGGGCGCGACCATCGAGCGGGACGTGGACCTGGTGTACCCGATGTCCCACCCGGACGCGGCGGCCTTCTTCGACGCGTTCACCCGCTCCGGTCCGCTGCGCGCGCTGACCCTGGCCCGGGGCGAGGCGTTCATGGCCGAGCTGCGCGAGGAGTTCCTGCGTCGGGCCGTGGCGGGGGAGTGGCATCACGAGCCGCGGGCGCGGATGTTGGTGGCGCGTCGCTGAGCGGGCTTCGGGGCGGTGTGGGAGGTGGGGTGCGGTGTTGCCCGGTCCTCGCCCGGCCCTCGGTCAGTCCTCGGTGTCGCCGAGGAATTCCATGCCGTCGAGGACCGTCACCACGACGACGACCATGACACCGCGCAGGACGCCGTACTCGATGAGCAGGGCCGGTGCCACCATCGCCTGACGGGTGTCGTCGTCGGGGCCGATCGGGGCGGAGGCCTTGGTGTACGGGTCGCGGGCCAGTACCTGGAGGGCCTTGGTGAGCTGCGCGCGGCGCTCGGGCGGCAGCGAGTCGCGGACGGCGGCGGCCGTCTCGGTGTACTCCACGCGGTACGGGCCGCTCGGATGAGCCTTCACGGCGCTCCCCTCCGTTGGCGTTCCGGTCCTGAGGGGACCGTAGCCGCCGGCCGACGCGCTGACCAGACCGGGGCGGGGGCGGGTGGGCGGCTCCGGTCAGCCCTCGCGCGTCTCGGGGCGGTGTGGGCGGCCGCGGCGGCGGTACTGCTGGACGCCCTTGCGGTCGCGGACGGCGAGACCTCGGGCGCGGAGATCGTCCAGGGCCTGCTCCGCCGCGCCGGGGTGCTTGTCGGTCAGGGCGCGCTTGCGGGTTCGCAGCAGGGCGTGCGTGGCTTCGTCCAGGTCGGGGGTGCCGTCGACCCATGGGGTGAAGTCCGCCTCGCGCGGGTCGGTCGTACCGCGCCAGGGATAGGCGAAGCGGGCGAAGGCGTCGCGCAGGTGTTCGGTGGACAGGTCGCCGGCGCGGACCCGGATCACTTCGGTCTCGGCGGCGTCGAGGACGACCAGGTCCCGGCCGTCGGTGAACACGGCGTCGATCCGGTCCCGACGCACCTGGAGGCCGGCGCCGTCCACGTGGATCGCGATGTGGTCGGCGGTCACCGTCACGACGGGGCTCTCCCGGTGGGCGACGGCCGCCATCCAGGCGCCGATTGCGGCGCCGAGCAGCGTCAGCGCCGGTACCGCCCACACCGTCGGCAGGCGCGCGGCCAGACGCAGCGGGGCGGGGGCCGAGCCGGTCAGGTCCAGCAGGGCGCGTACCAGCGGGCCCACCCCGAATCCCGCGCCGAAGCCGAGCAGGGCGGCGCCGACGCCGATCAGCCACAGCCACAGCCGGGGCATCCGGATCGTGACGGCTTGTTTGTCGACCGCTGTCGCGTCCATGGTCTTACTTCGTCTCGCTTTCTCGGGTGTTGTTCGTCGGGTCGGGATCCGGCTCCGGGGCCAGGTAGCGGGCAACGGTGCGGCGCAGGGCCGGTGTCGCGTCGCGCTCGGGGTGGGCGCCCAGGTAGACCGCGTCGACCAGGTTCCGAATCCAGGTCGCCGTCTCGGCCGGGTCCAGCGCGGCATCGATGGTGCCGTCGGCGATGCCGCGGGTGATCAGGCCGACCAGGCCCTCCTGGACCACGGCTTCGGTGCGGGCGATCACCTCGACCAGTTCGGGGTCCCGGTCGATCTGGCGCAGCAGTTCGACGAGGATTCCGGCCGCGTGCGGGTCCCGGGCGTCGGCCGCGAGGTCGGTGACCAGGTCGAGGATCGCCTCAGTGGGGTGCGCGGCGCCGGCGTGGCGGTCCATCAGCGTGCGCGAGAGGGGCAGATCGCGTTCGAAGACGGCCCGGAAGACGGCGCGTTTGTCGGGGAAGTAGTAGAAAACGCTCGCCGCGCTCATTCCGGCGGCTCGGGCGATGTCGGCCACGGTGGTCGCCTCGAACCCCTGTTCCGCGAAGCGCGCGGCGGCGGCGACGGCGATGGTTTCGCGCCGCTGCGCGACTCGTTCGGGGTCCGTGGTGCGGGCCACGGGATCGCCGCCTTTCCATGACTGATCGGTCAGTCAGAGAATAGCATCGGTGTTGCCTTCGGCGTCATGGCTCGCCGCGCCGATGCTCGCGTCGGGCTCGGGCTCGGGCTCGGGCTCGGGTTCGGATTCGGATTCGGCGAGGTAGTCCTCGTAGACGCCGATCTTGTAGCCGATCAGGTCCATGCACTGGTGCAGTTGGGCGATCTGGCCGGCGATTCGGGTCTTGTGCTCGCGGAGGATGGCCAGGCGTTCGCGTTCGGTGCCCTCGCCGGCGCGAGCCAGTTCGGTGTAGTGGCGGATGGCCGGGATGGGCATGCCGGAGCCGCGCAGGACGATGCACATGTTCAGCCAGGCGATGTCGTGTTCGGCGTAGCGGCGGCGTCCACCCGGGCCGCGCCGGACCGGGTTGGCCAGGATGCCCTCGCGTTCGTAGAAGCGCAGGGTGTCGATGGTCAGGCCGGTACGGGCCGCGACTTCGCCGATGCTCAGGTCGCCGGTGGTGTCCGGGGCGTCGTCGCCCGGGTGCTCGGCCGGCCGGTCGTCCGTGGGGTTGTTTCCGCGGTTCTCCGTCACGTGCCTCAGGATGGGGCTTGACCTGGAGTCGGGTCCAGCTCATAGATTGCCGGGCACCGGAGCGGGCCTCGCGCCGGCCCGCCGAGGGGCGGGTCGGGCCGTACGAGCGTGCCCGCCACCGGGTATCACCGGCAGTCGGGGGACCCCGGCCGGGAACCCAGGAACGAACAAGGAGCACGACCATGCGATACCGCCCGCTCGGCCGCACCGGGATGCACGTCAGCGTGCAGGCGCTCGGCACGATGATGTTCGGCGCGGTGGGCAACCCCGATCACGACGACTGCGTCCGGATCGTGCACGCCGCGCTGGACCAGGGCATCAACTTCGTGGACACGGCCGACATGTACTCGGCGGGCGAGAGCGAGGAGATCGTCGGCAAGGCGCTGCGCGGTCGCCGGGACGACGTGGTGCTGGCCACCAAGGGGCACTTTCCGATGGGCGAGGGCGTCAATCGTGGCGGCAACTCGCGGCGTTGGATCCTGACCGCGGTCGAGGACAGCCTGCGTCGGCTCGGGACGGATCGCATCGACCTGTACCAGATCCACCGCCCCGACGACTCGACCGACATCGAGGAGACCCTGGCCGTCCTGACCGATCTGGTCCGGCAGGGCAAGATCCGGGCGTTCGGCTGCTCGACGTTCCCGGCCGAGGACGTGGTGGAGGCGTATCACGTGGCGGAGCGGCGTGGGCTGTACCGGTTCCGGACCGAGCAGCCGCCGTATTCGATCCTGGCCCGGGGCATCGAGGCGTCGCTGCTCCCGGTGTGCGAACGGTTGGGCATGGGCGTACTGACCTGGGGCCCGCTCGCCTCCGGGTTCCTCACCGGCCGTTATCGCAAGGACGCGCCGATCGATCTGACCTCGGGTCGGGCCCGGCTCAACCCCGGGCGGTTCGACCCGACCCTGCCGGTGAACGTCACCAAGCTCGACATCGTCGAGCGACTGGTCGAGCTGGCCGAGGAGATCGGCTGCACGCTGCCGGAGCTGGCGGTGGCGTTCCCGACCGCGCACCCGGCGGTCACCTCGGTCGTCATCGGGCCGCGCACCATGGAGCAGGCGATGGCGGCGATCAAGGGCGCCTCGCTGGTGCTGGACGACGCGACGCTGGACCGGATCGACGAGATCGTGCCGCCGGGGACGAACGTCTACCACCCGGACGGCGCGTGGACCCATCCGGCAGTGGCCCGCAGTGCGCTGCGGCGGCGGGCGGTGGGGGAGCGGGCGGCGGGGTGACGCGTGTCGGTGTCGAACCCGCTCTCCTCGGGAACTTCCCGGTCGTCCAGCCCGACTGACTCCCCGGGTCCGCCTTCGCGGGCCGCCTGACGGTACTTCTGGGGAGCGAATCTGTGCGGGCGAGCAAGGTGTGCGGCGTGGCCGCCGTGGTGGCGTTGTTCGCGGCGGGGTGTGGCGGTGACTCCGGCAAGACGGCCGAGGTGGGGTCGGGAGCGTCCGCCTCGGCGGCACGGTCGGGCGACGCCGGGTCGGCCGGCTTCCCGGTGAAGGTGACCGACTGTGCCGGGGCCGAGACGACGTTCACCGCGGCGCCGAAGAAGGTGGTCACGAGCAATGCGTCCAGCCTGGAGATGTTGTTCTGGCTCGGCGCGGGCGATCGTGTGGTGGGCACCGGTTTCCCGCCGCGCAAGGGCACCATGCCGGCGCCCTTCGCCGCGCAGGCCGAACGGGTCGAGGTGCTCGGCGACATGGTCATCCCCAAGGAGCAACTGCTCGGCTCAGGGGCCGACTTGTACATCGACACCTTCGCCGACATGAGCGGCATGGGGGCGATGGGCTCCGGGCCGTCGCCGAAGGAGTTCGCGGCGGCCGGGATCAAGCACATCTACCTCAAGTCCACCGCGTGTGCGAGCAAACGTGCGGGCGCGCAGGAGGATCTGGCCGAGGTCGAGGCGGACATCAGGCAACTCGGCGCGGTCACCGGCACTTCGGCCCGGGCGGAGGAACTGGTCGCGGGCATGCGGCAGACCGTCGGCACGGTTCGCGGCGCACTCGCCGGCGTGCCGCAGGACCGGCGGCCGACGTACTTCTTCTTCGACTTCGACGCCGGGACCAAGCAGCCGATCGCGGTCTGCGGCAAGCAGGTCGCCAACGCGGTGATCACCCAGGCGGGTGCGCGCAACGTGTTCGCCGACTGCGCCGGCGACTTCAAGCCCGTGTCCTGGGAGGACGTGGTCGGGAAGAACCCGGACTGGATCCAGCTCGGTGTGCGGGACAAGGGCGGCGCGGACGCCAACGCGAAGGCGTTCGACGAGGCGGAACGTTTCCTGCGCACGTTCGACGCGACGAAGGGGCTGCCGGCGGTCAGGGACGGGAAATTCGTCCGGGTCGGGTCGGAGCGGACGACGATCGCGGGGGTGCGGAACGCGGACACGGTGCGGGAGATCGCGGGCCGGATTCACCCGGATCTGGTCAAGCCGGGCGCGGGGTCCGGAGCCGGGCCCGGGACGGCTTCGCCTTCCGCTTCGGCTTCCGCGCCGGCGGCGGGGTAGGCGCGGTGCGTTCGGTGTCCGAACTGCGGAGCCGCCGTCGTGCGGGCGGGGGTGTCGTTTCGGCGGGGTCCGCCGATGTCGCCGGCTCCGGCCGTGCGGGTGATTCGGCCGGTCCGGCGCGGACGGCCCGTACGGCGTGGGTCGTTGCGGTGCTGGCGGTGTTGCTGGTCGTCGCGTTGACGTCGGCGGTGTCGTTCGGGTCGGTGGACATCCCGTTCGGCGAGGTGTGGTCGGTGGTCGGGCGGCGGTTGCGGGGTGAGCGGCCGGAGGCCGGTACGCGGGACCTGATCGTATGGCAACTCCGGCTGCCACGAGCCCTGTTGGCCGCCGTGGTGGGCGCGGGGCTTGGCCTGGTCGGCACCGCCGTGCAGGCCTTGGTGCGCAATCCGTTGGCCGATCCGTACCTGCTCGGCATCTCCTCCGGCGCCTCGCTGGGCGCGATCGCGGTGATCGTGCTCGGGGCGGGCACGGGCGGTGTGCTCGGCTGGGGCCTGTCCGCCTCGGCCTTCGCCGGCGCGCTGGCGGCCTTCGCGCTGGTGTGGGCGCTGGCCCGGCGCGGCGGCGGATTCTCCCCGCTGCGGCTGGTGTTGGCCGGGATCGGGGTGGGTCAGTTCCTGTCCGGGTTCACCAGTTTCCTGGTCCTGCAGGCGGGCGACGAACAGCAGACGCGCGGTGTGCTGTTCTGGCTGATGGGCAGTCTGAGCGGCGCCCAGTGGGAGCAGTTGGCGCTGCCGACGGCCGCCGTCGGGCTCGGCCTGATCGTGCTCCAGGCCCGCGCCCGCGCGCTGAACGCGCTCCTGATGGGCGACGAGACGGCCGCCGGGCTGGGTGTGGACGTGGCCCGGCTGCGGCGCGAGCTGTTCGCGGTGACCAGCGTGTTGACCGGTGTGCTGGTCTCGGTGTCGGGGGCTATCGGCTTCGTCGGGCTGATGGTCCCGCACGTGTGCCGGTTGCTGATCGGCGGCGACCATCGTCGATTGTTGCCGGTGTCGGCGCTGTTCGGCGCGGTGTTGCTGGTCGCGGTCGACACCCTGGCCCGAACGGCGATCGGCACCCAGGAGTTGCCGATCGGCGTGGTCACGGCCGTGATCGGCGCACCGGTGCTGCTGCTCCTGCTCGATCGACGGTTGGAGACCCGATGAGTGGTGAGGCAACGGCCGCCGCCGACGACGCGATGCGAATCACCGTCGAGGACCTGCGGGTCGTGCTGGCCGGGCGGGACATCCTGGCCGGTGTCGAACTGATCGCCGCCGCCGGGGAGATCACCGGTTTGGTCGGCCCCAACGGCAGCGGCAAGTCCACCCTGCTGCGCACGGTCTACCGCCACCTGAAGCCGCAGGGCGGCCGGGTCCTCCTCGGCGAGCGCGACCTGCGTTCGATGACCCCGGCCGCGGCGGCCCGGCACGTGGCGGCCCTGCCGCAGGAGCGGGCGAGCGACTTCGAGTTCACGGTGCGTGAGGTGGTCGCGATGGGACGCACCCCGTACCAGAAGGCGTTCGCGGGGGACAGCGCCGCCGACCGCGCGGCGGTCCTGATCGCGCTGGTGCAAACCGGCGTGGAGGAGCACCAGGGCCGCCGGTTCGCCACCCTGTCCGGTGGCGAACGCCAACGGGTGCTGCTGGCCCGGGCGTTGGCCCAGGAGCCGGATGTCCTGGTCCTGGACGAACCGACCAACCACCTGGACGTGCGCCATCAGGTCGAACTCCTCACCCTCCTCCGGGCCCAGGACCGCACGACGCTGATCGCCCTGCACGACCTCAACGCGGCGGCCTCGGTCTGCGACCGCCTGCACGTGCTGCACGAGGGCCGGGTCCGCGCGTCGGGCACCCCGAGGGAGGTGCTGACCCCGGCCCTGCTGGCCGAGGTCTTCGGCATCAGGGCGGCCGTTCTGGACCACCCCTTGACGGGTGACCTCCTGATCGCCGTCGACCACCGGAGCACGGCTCCGCCGGCGGCGATGGCGGTCGGATCACCCGGCCTGCGCCGGTGACACCGGGGTGGGGGTGATGTGCAGGTGGGCCGGGCCGTTGACCAGGAGGGAGGGGACCGGGGGCGGGGGGAGGTCGGGGCGGGTCAGGGCCAGGTGGGGCAGGCGGTCGAACAGCGTGGTCAGGGCCACTTCGGCTTCCAGGCGGGCCAGGTGGGCGCCCAGGCAGTAGTGCGGGCCGTGGCCGAAGGCCAGGTGGGACTTGTCGGCACGGGTGGGGTCGAAGGTGTCGGGGGCGTTCGGATGCACGGCGGGGTCCCGGCCTGCGGCGGCGAAGCCGATGATGATCGGGTCGCCCCGGGGAATGGTGACTCCCTCGCCCAAGTCGATGTCCTCGATCGCGTAGCGCATGGGGAGGAACATGACCGGGCCGTTATGGCGCAGTGTTTCCTCGATGATGTCGTCCCAGTCGATGGTCTTCGCCCGGAGCCGGTCCAGGTGTTCGGGGTGGGAGAGCAGCGAGTGCAGGGCACTGGTGATCAGGTTCACCGAGGTTTCGTAGCCGGCGCCGAGCATGAGGAAGAGCGAGTCGAGCAGTTCCTGACGAACGGGTGGGGTCGTGCCGGTGGTGGCGCCGGCGGTCCGGTCCTCCGTCGTGGCCAGGAGGTCGGTGGTCACGTCGAGGCCGGGGTTTTGTTGCTTGTAGTCCAGAAACTCGTTCAATCTGGCCTGGAGTTCGACCTGGTAGGCGATTGCCGTGGCGGCGTCGGCCGCGGTGTCCAGGATCGCGTCGATCGCGGCACCGAGGGTGTGGCGCATGCTGTCGGGCACGCCCAGCAGGTCGCAGATGACCGTCATGGTCAGCGGCAGGGACAACGTGCGGCGGATGTCGACGCTCTCCCCGGGCGGGACCGCGGCGATCGCGTCGACCAGGCGATCCGCGGTCGCCTGGACCTGTGGCCGCATACGGTGCACGCGGCGCGGAGCGAACGACGGGGCGACGTGGGCGCGCCGGCGGCGATGGTCCTCGCCGTATCGGTTGACGAAGCCCTGCTGGAGCGCGACCGGGGCGAGTGGCCATCCGGCGGGTACGTCGGCCAGTCCCGGCCAGTGCCGACGAAAGTCGCGGGAGACTCGGGGGTCGAGCGTCAGCGCCTGGATGACGCTGTGCCGGGTGATGGCCCAGGCCTTTACGCCGCCCGGGAGTTCGATCAGCACGGCCGGGCCCCGCGCGCGCAGCGCGGCGGCCTCCGCGTGTGCGGCTCGGGCGGTGGGGTCGAGAACGGGGCATCGATGGACGGGCTCTGCCGACATGCCTGGCTCCCTTCGCGGGGAACGTCCGGGATCACCGCCGGGCCGAGCGGCACTTGGTGAAGGAGTTCGCGAAGCGGAGCGCCAAGCACACCGAATCCCCCCGGCGGTGCGTTGCTCTCTCTTCTACGCCTCGCGGCGAGGTATGACAACCGTGCGAAGACATCGAATCGGTGCGAATCCGGCGGGAGGCGTGACGAGCGGGGCGGCCGGGAATCAGGTGAGGGTTTGGATCGCGCCGCCGTCGGTGTGGGTGAGGGTGACGCCCGGCAGGGAACGGGACCAGCGGTCGGTGCACTTGGTCAGGTCGGCGGCGATGGGCGGGGCTGTACCGAGGCCGATGGCGTAGCGGGTGCCCGCGTCGAACGGGCGGGGCCAGGCATGGGCGTCCCGGATGCCGGCCTCCTCGAGGAGTCTGAGCAACGAGCGCACGCGGCCCCGGAGCCGCCCGGTCGTCGCCGCGAACTCGTCGGGGGAGGAGGGGAGTACGGTCAGGACCAGCCAGGCCGCGTGGCGGCGGTGCAGCGGGGGTGGTTCGGTCGCCTCGGACCACGGGTCGGTGCCGTCGGACTCCGCGCCGGTCAGGATCTCCCACGCGCGGTACAACTCGTCGGTCAGGAGGTCGCGGCCGCCGGAGCCCACCTGTTCGGTGCAGGAGCGCACCGGGTGACTCGGTGTAAGGATCGACATCGGTGCTTCGGCGCCGGCGGTGCCGGCGGTGCCGGCGGGTTCCGGGTGGGTGCCGCGGTGGGTGAGGCTTACCGGGGTGCGCCAGTCCCATGCGGCCCAGCCGGCGAAGAAGTCTCGGAGCAGGTCGTCTTCGGTGGCGTCGGGTGCGGCGTCGATGGTGGTTCGGGCGGCGAGTATCGACCAGGCCACGCCCGGGAGTCCGCCGAAGGGGGCGCAGTCCAGGCCGCGTGCGTGCGCCCAGGCTTTGACCTGCCGGGACAGTACGGCGAACCTCGCGTGTGCCGCGCCGACCGCGCTCAGGATCGCGTCGGCGTCGGTGACCGCGCTCAGCGCGACGGCCGCCGGTTCGCCGAGTTCGGCGCGGCGGTCCACCGCGTCGGCGGGCGGGATGCGTCCGGTGCCGACCAGTACGAGGTCCGTGGTCATGTCACCGACGCTCAGGCGCAGTCCGGGCACGCGGGCGCCGATCACGGGGCGGATGCCGCCGGCCTCGGGCAGGGCGGTGGCGACCCGGGCCGCCACCTCGCCGAGGTCGATCGTGCCGGGCAGGGCCAGGACGAGGTCCAGGTCCGCGTCGGGGGCGGCGCAGCCCATCCGCCGGGAGCCGACCACGGACACGACCCCCTCGTCCAACGCCCCCGCGATGCGGCGAGCGATCCGACGCGCGTGCGCGTCCCGTTTCGCGTCGGTGGGCAGGGACGGCCCGTGGGTGTCGGCGTTGTTGTCCGGGTGCTCCGGTAGCCACGTCAGGGTTCCCGTGCCCAGG
The DNA here is from genome assembly GCF_044334985.1 of Embleya sp. NPDC020630. Classification (NCBI taxonomy): domain Bacteria; kingdom Bacillati; phylum Actinomycetota; class Actinomycetes; order Kitasatosporales; family Streptomycetaceae; genus Embleya; species Embleya sp. NPDC020630. The sequence goes on along the minus strand of NZ_JBIRUB010000029.1, from coordinate 62,228 downwards.
GTCAAGAGGGCCCTGGGGCGCATGGGTTCGTCGCCTCGGCGGGAGAGGAGGACCAGGGTGTCGACCCGGGCGGACGTCGGGCTCAGGCGGGCCGCGCACGTGGCCGCCGCTTGCTGGGGGTTGGTGCTGCGGCCCAGGGTCAGGTGCGGGGTGTAGGGCCTGCCGTGCGCGTGGCAGTTGGGGAAGTGGCGGGCGAAGGTTTGGTGGAGATGCGCCCACGCGTCCTCGTCGGCCGCCGCGGGATCGAGCCAGACGGTGGCGTCCTCGCGGTGGCCGAAGGTGTGTACGCCGGACAAGTCCGCGGCGAATGGGGCCACTTGTGCTGCCGCGGCGGTGAGCAGCGGGGCGGCGCGGGTGAAGGCGGCCTCCGGGACGAAGCCGAAGAGGATGTTGACGTGCGGCGGCCAGCGGTCCACCTGCGGGTCGTGGGCGCGGCGGAGGGACTGGAGGTCCGGCCACAGGTGCTTCGGAGGCAGCCAGGCCAGCGCGGTGCGTGCCGTCGGGGCCGCGTCGAGGACGGCGGTACGGGTGTCGGCGCCGGTCACGAGGTCGGCCTGGACGCCGAAGTGGTCGGAGATGTACAGGCCGTCGGGGTCGGGCTCGTCCCCTCGGAGCACCGCCGTTTCGGTGCGCCAGGTGCCCGCGCGGAGCAGGATTCGGTCCAGGCGTGCGGCGCGGCCGGTGCGGGAGCCGATGGCCGCGAGCGGGTTGACGCCCGGGTCGAAGGTGGGCGTGTGGTCGTCGGGGCCGTGTACCTGCGTCCACGCGTCGGTCAGCCCGAGCGCGGCGGCGGGGCCGGTCGGGCCCGCGTCGCCGTCGTTGAAGTCGCCGACCACGACCAGGTCGTCCGGTACGCCCGCGAACCCGTCGGCGAGCGCGGCGAGTTCGACGCGGCGGCGACCGGGCCCGTCCTGGGCGTGGTCGCTGGTCAGGTGGGTGACGGCGACGACCAGCGGCGTGGCGCCGGTGTCCACGGTGATCGCCGCCACGGCCTTGAACGGGCCCAGTACGTGTCGTCCGGCCTCGCGCACCGGCAGTCGGCTGAGCAGGACCAGTCCGCTGTCGGCGATGTCCCGGCCGGCGGGATCGGTATCCATCGTGTACGCCGCGCGCAGCCACGGCTCGGCGGTGAGCAGCGCGATCAGGTCGGGTTCGACCTCCTGGAGCGCGATCACGTCCGCGTCGGCCGCCGCCAGCGCGGTGAGCAGGCGTGGTCGGCGGCGGGCGGTGTCGATGCGGTCGGCGTCGTAGCGGTCCCAGAGGGTGTTCCAGGTCAGCACACGGATGCGGGCGGGGGCACCGGGATTGGGCGCGGCTGTTGATGTCGCCGGGGTTGTCGGTGCGGGCACGGGCAGCCAGCGGCCCTTGGCCGGGTCGAACGCGTACGGTTCGCGTGCGGTGAAGAAGGGTGCGCGCAGGCGGCGCGGGTCGTGTGCGCGGCCGACGGTGCAGGTGTCGATCCGGTCCACACGTTCGGCCCGATCCCACACCACCTCGCCGTCCGCCTCGATGCGCAACACCCGATGCCACGGGATGTCCCCGCCGGGGACGAACGCGGGCAGCGCGATGCGTTTCGGCTCGGCGCCGCGTCGGCTGACCGCCAGGACGAAGCGGGCCGGGTCGAAACGGGGGTCCCAGCGCACCCGGTGGTAGATCTCCTCGCTGGTACGCATCACGCCTCCTCCGCGTCCAGGGAGCCGGCGACGTCGTCGACGGTGCCGCCGGCACCGATGTACCGGGTCCGGCTCGCCTGTCCGGGGTAGGGCGGGGCGAACCGGCGTCCCTGCGCGGCGAGTACGGCCGGCGGGATCGGGTGTTCGCGCGTGGCGTTGCGAGCGGTCAGCTCGTCCTCGCCGACCAGCACGATGGTGTGTGTGGTCAGCGCGTTGCGGCGGTGCGCGATGGCGGACACCGCGGTCCGTTGCGGGCCGGTGAGCGAGGTGGCGTCCCAGACCACCGTACCCCCGGCGGCGAGCGCGGCGTCGAGGCGATCCAGGCCCTCGCGCAACACGTCGCCGTTGGCGCGCTGGTCGGCCCGGGCGCCGCGGGCCTCGCGCAGGTCGTCGAGGGCGATGTGGGCGGCGACGTCGGGGAGTCGGCGGGCGTAGGTGCTCTTGCCGCTGCCCGAGCGGCCGATCAGGTGCACCAGCCGGGGGAAGTCCCCGGACCAGTGCCGGCGGGTCGCCTCGGGCGGCATGGCCCAGCCCTTGGCGTGGGCGTCGCGCAGTTCGGCCCAGCAGCGGTCGGCCACATCCGGCGGCAGGTCGGCGAACGCGGCGCGGGCCCGGGTACGCAGCGGCGCCAGGGGGGCCTCGTCGGTGAGGCCGGCGTCGGCGGCGAGCAGCGCCGACCACTCGACCCGCTCGTACTCCGCGGCGGCGTCCGCCGGGGCGGTGTCGGGGTCGGTCCGGGCGGCCGACACGGCGCCGGCGACCGCGTGCAGCACGCCCAGGTCGGCGGCGACCGCCAACCTGGCCAGCCCGCGCGGGCGTTCGTCGTCCGGGAACGGGCGGCGCAGCAGGGCCTGGAGGCCGACCAGGTCGGCGATCCGGCGGGCCGCGGGCATGCCGAGGACCGCTGCCGATTCGGCGGCGAGGGCGGCGCGGGGCTCGGTGTGCAGGGCGGCGGCGAGTACGCCGGTCAGTCGGGCGTCGCCGGAGCGGCCCAGGACGTCGACGCGGGCGCAGGCGTCGGCCGCCAACTCGATGGTGGCGGGGGTGGGTTCGTCCCGGCCCAGGAGGCGGAACAGGGCGGGGAGGTCGGGCTCGGCGCCGGAACGCACGTCCCAGAGCACGGCGTTCGGGCCGAGGCCGTTGGGGATCACGGCGGCGTGCATCCAGTGTGTGTCGGTCTGCACGTGGCCGCGGCGCACCCATTTGGCCACGCGGCGGCCGAACTCCGCGCGGGGGAAGCCCTCGACGGAGCGCACGACGAAGCCCTCCCGACGCGCGGGGTCGAGCCGGATCGCGCGCAACGCGCGTTCGTCGAACACGCCGCGCCACAACACCGGCGGGGTCGGTATGCCCAGACGGCGCAGGAAGCGCGTGCTCTCGTCCCAGCCGAGACAGTCCTCGCCGGCCCAGACCGAGAAGCCGTAGAACCAACTCGCCAGCGAGTCGTAGCCGAGCGAGTGGCGCGCGTACATGTTCTCCCCGCACACCCGCCACCCGGCCGGGATCCGCGCGCCGATCCGGCCCTGGAGCCCCTTGACCCAGGTGCGGGAGGGGTGGTGCTGCGAGTCGAGCGAGCGCGCGTGCAGCCCGTCGGGGTAGAGCGTGGTGTTCTCGCCGTCGAGCTTCTCGGTGACCACGACCTCGAGGCCGCGGAGCGCGGACAGATCGCCCGACCGGATGTCGTCGGCGCCGGCGCCCGGGGACCAGGGGACGTGGGGGGTGCGGGGATAGTGCGTACGCATGTCCCCTCCGCTCCGGTATCCCCCGCGCCCGATCCGGTCCCGAGCCTTGCGAGCCTCGGTCACTGTAGGAGGCGGGGTGGGGTGGGGCCATCGAATTTCGGCCGGGTGGGGCGGGCGGAGTGGGGCGTGGGGCGGGGCCGTGCCGTGGTGGGTGAGCGCGCGAAGACGGGTGCTTCGCGCGCCGGCGCCGTGGGCGGGGTGGGGGTGTTGCCGGCTTGCGGGCTCGCGGCTCGCGGCGTGGGGTTGACGGTCTACGGCTTTCCGACCGACGTGAGGAGCTTTTCGGATTCGGAGATCGCGGCGGCTGCGGTCTTGCCCCGGTGCTGGGACATGACCGCGCCGATGATCAGGTGCTTGCGTCCGTTGAGTTGGCGTTCGGCGGCGAAGACCAGGTTGGCGCCGGCGGGGGTGGTGAAGCCCGTTTTGCCGGCTACCACGCCGTCGCGGCCCAGGAGGGAGTTCCCGTTGGGCTTCGTGGCTCGGGCGGAGTCGGTGTAGGAGGGGACGCCGGCGATCGAGACGAAGCCCGGGTCGCGCATGGCCGCGCCGAACAGCTTGACCTGGTCGGCGGCGGTGCTCACGGTGGCCGGATCGAAGCCGCTGGGATCGGTGTACGTGGTGTTCGTCATGCCCAATTCGCGGGCGGTGCGGTTCATTCGGGCCACGAATGCCGCGTCGCCGCCGTCGACCCAGCGGGCGATCTCGTGGGCGATGTTGTTCGCCGACACCACCATCAGCGCCTCCAGGGCCCGACGTTGGGTGAAGGTCTCGCCCGCCGTGATCGGGGTCATGCTCTCCGAGCGACGCAGCCGGTCGGCGGAACGGGCGGCTTCCTCGGCGGAGATGGTGAAGGACGGTCCCGAGCTGCCGGCGGCGAGCGGCTTGGCCTTGAGGAAGACGTACGCCGTCATCACCTTGGCCACACTCGCGGTCGGCGTCGGCTTGGCGGTGCCGGAGGTGAGCGGCGTGCGGGCGCCGTCCACGGACAGCGCCGCCTGGCCGTCCTTGGGCCAATCGGGTTGGAGCGTGAGGTCGCCGTCGGTGGCGGAGACGGTCGCGGTCACCGGCGCGGTCCGGGTGGCCGGCCCGGCATCGTCCGCACAACCGGCGACCAGCGCGATCAACGCCCCGACGACGAGCGTGGCGGGACCTCGCAACGACCGACGGCGACCGGCGAGAGCGGCGCGGCGCTTCGCGGAGGTGCGACGGCCGGCGCCGGCGGCGGGGGCGAAGGTCGCGGAAAGCGGGGTCGCGTCGGCGGGTATGGGGCCGGCAGCGGCGACGCAGTCGTCGGCGGTCGTTGCGGCGGCGGGAACCGAGCCAGGGCCCCGGCCGGTGGCGGCGGCCGGACCGGCGGCGGGGTCAAAGACAAAGGCGGCGGTGACCGGGACCGACGTGGGAGCCGAACCCGCGACGTGGTCGGTGATACGGCCGGCGGCGACCGGCACCCGGGCGGGGCCGGAGACCCCGGCGTGGTGGGCCCTGCTGTCGTTGAGTGCGTCGGCGCCGGCTTTCGTTGTTTTCGGGGCGGTCGCCTGCGTGGCGGCGATGTCGTGAGGTTTCATGGGGTCGACCATGGCGACCTCGGATGACCGCATTCGGCCGGGAACAAGACCGTTGTGTCACAACCCGCGCGATCGGCCGGTGGTGCGGGATTCGGGGCGGGGGGCTGTTCGATACTGACCCAATGGTTCGTGTGCTGTTGATCGAAGACGACCCCGCGGTGGCCGAGGGGTTGGCCCTCGGGCTGCGCCGGCAGGGCTACACCGCCGAGGTGCGGCACAGCGGCGAGGAGGGGCTGGCCGGGGTGGCCGAATTCGATCCCGACCTCGTCGTGCTGGACGTGATGCTGCCCGGCATCGACGGCTTCGAGGTGTGCCGGCGGATCCGGCGGGCCGGCACGCTGCCGGTGATCATGTTGACCGCGCGCGACGAGGACATGGACATCGTGGTGGGTCTGGAAGCCGGCGCCGACGACTACGTGGTCAAGCCCGTGCAGTCCCGGGTCCTGGAGGCGCGGATCCGCGCGGTCCTGCGGCGCGCCGACTCGGCCACGCCCGCCGGCCGCCGGGAGGTGCACGGCGACCTGACCCTGGACCGCACCGCGCTGACCGTGTCCAAGGCCGGCCGGCCGATCCCCCTCGCCCCCTCCGAACTGCGGCTGCTCCTGGCGCTGTCCGCCGCCCCCGGCCGGGTGTTCAGCCGTGGCCAACTGCTCGAAGCGGTCTGGGAACACCCGTACCTGGGCGACAGCCGACTGGTGGACGCGTGTGTCAAACGTCTGCGGATCAAGATCGAGGACGCGGAGCGGCCCGCCCGATACATCCAGACCGTGCGCGGCTTCGGCTATCGGTTCGGCCCGCTGTGAGTGGGTCCGGTGCCGTGCTGCGCGGGCTGCGTGCGACGCCGCGTGCGGTACTGCGCGGGCTGCGCGGCCTGCGGGTACGGCTGGCGGCGGCCTGTCTGCTGGTGGCCATGTTCGCCGCGCTGACGACGGCCGCGCTGACCTACCGCGAGGCGCGCGGCGCGATGTTGCAGCGGGCCCAGGACTCGACGGTGCACTCGGTACGCGACCGGGTCCAGACCGTCGCGCGGTTGACGCCGTACCCGCCCGACCAGGCCGCGCTGGAGCGGATCGCCGCGCTCGTGGACCCCCGCACCCGCACCGACCACTGGGCGGTGGCGGTCGGATATCGGGACATGTGGGCGACGACCACTCGCGACTTCGGGCCGAGCCAGATCCCCACCGAACTGCGGGGCACCGTCGCCGGGCGCACCGCGACCGCCTTCCAACGGGTGCGCCGCAACGGACGGGTGCTGCTCGCGGTCGGTGTGCCGATCGCCTTCAGTGGCACGGGCCGGACCACCGCCTCCGGGGTGGAGGTCTACGTGATGACGCCGATGCAGACCCAGGTGGAGGAGGAGGCCGCCCTGGTCCGCGCCGCGCGCAACGGCGCCATCCCCGCGGTGCTGGCCGCGCTGGTCCTGGCGCTGATCGTCGCGGGCGGCGTGCTGCGCCCGGTCCGGGCCCTGCAACGGGCCACCCGGCGACTGGCCCGGGGCCGCCTGGACACCCGGCTCCAGGTCAAGGGTGGGGACGAGCTCGCCGAGCTGGCCCAGGACTTCAACCACACCGCGGCGGCGCTGGAGGAACACGACGCGCGGCTGCGCCGGCTGGAGGCGCGGGCCCGGGCGTTCGCCGCGGACGTCTCCCACGAACTGCGCACCCCGCTGGCCGCGATGACCGCGGTGACCGACGTACTGGACGAGGATGCCGCGGCCGAACACCTGGACCCCGACACGGCCGCGGCGCTGCGGCTGATCTCCTCGGAGACCGGCAAGCTCACCCGGCTGGTCGACGACCTGATGGAGATCTCCCGCTTCGACGCGCGCGCCGCCGCGCTGCACGTGGACGAGTTGGACATGGCGGAGGCGGTTCGCCGCTGCCTGGCCGCGCGGGGATGGCGGGACGCGGTGACGACCCGGCTGCCGGAGGGTATCCGGGCCGAGGTCGACCCGCGGCGGCTGGACGTGGTGGTGGCCAACCTGGTCGGCAACGCGCTGCGCCACGGTGCGCCGCCGGTGGAGGTGGCGCTGGCGGCCGAGCGGCGCGACGACGGCGACTGGGTGGTACTCACCGTCGCCGACCGGGGCCCCGGCCTCGCCGCGGAGACCCTGGAACGGGTTTTCGAGCGTTTCTTCAAGGCCGATGCGGCGCGCACCCGCTCCTCCGGCAGTGGCCTGGGCATGGCGATCACGCTGGAGAACGTCCGGCTGCACGACGGGCTCATCCGGGCGGCGAACCGGCCCGACGGAGGTGCGGAGTTCACGGTGGAACTGCCTCGCCATGCCCGTGTCGGCACCGAAGGCCGGGAGGACGGATGAGAGTGCGGCCGCTGCGGATGCAGGTGCGGATGCAAATGGGTACGAGGCACGGGCACGGGGACGCCCGACTGCGACTGCCGTTCCTGGCTGCGGTGTTGCTCGCGGTCGGGGTCGGCTGCGGGATTCCGGCCACCGGCGCGATCGAGGCGGGTCAGCCGGCCGACGGGATCATTCCGCCCGCCGACGCGAATCATCCGAGCGGGGTGTACGTGTACATGGTCGACGCCCACCGGGTCGTCCCCGAGTTGCGCACCTCGTCCGGCGGCGACAGTCCGCAGGCCGCGATCGACCTGCTGCTCGCGGGGCCGACGCGTGAGGAGACGCTGACGGGTGTGAGTACGGCGATCCCGGCGGGGGTCGGCCCCGCGCGGGTGACGGTGGTCGAGTACGGCACGCTCCGGGTGGAGCTGGCCGGCGCGAGTCCGCTCGGCGAGACCGCGCTGGAGCAGGTGATCTGCACCGCCGCGACGGCCGGCAGCCGCAACCTCCCCGGCGGCGGCTCGGGCGCGGTCTCGGTGATCACCCCCGTCCAGCGCGCCGAGAACCGGGCCTGCCCGACGTCGCTCGTCGGTACCTCCGGCGGCTCCGCGAGCGCGCTCCCGCCTCGTCGGCCCGGCTCGGGGCCGGAGACCGCCGAGCAGGTGGCCCCCGGTCGCCTTCCGCCTGTCCCGCCGGTCGGCTGATCAAGGGGCCTGCTGTCGCTGCTGAATCCAACGCGAGAATCAACGCGCGTAGGCTCCGAAATCGGAGCCGACTCCGAAAAGAGTGTCTGCTCTCAAGGTGAGTCGAGCCTCGACGAGGGAGCAGCACATGGGCGCGACGGAAACGGTGGGCGAGGCGTCGGATACCGCGGCGGCGGGGGCGGTCGGTGTCGGGCGGCGCAGGTGGTGGGCGTTGGCCGCGTTGAGTCTGGCCATGTTGGCGGTGGGGCTGGATGGCACCGTGCTGAGTGTGGCCCTGCCGAGGTTGGCGGGGGACCTGGAGGCGACGGCTTCGGGTGACCCTCGGGTTGATTCGGGCGGGGGAGCACGGCTGGGACGACGCGTGGGCCTGGGGGTCGATCGGCGGCGGCCTGGTGCTGCTCGCCGCGTTCGGGCGATATGAGCACCGGCTCGGGTGTCGGCGCGGTGGGCAACCCCTGCTGGATCTGCGGGTATTCGCGTCGAGGTCGTACACGTGGGGTGTGGTGCTGATCGGTATCGCGGTGTTCGCGAACATCGGAGTGTTGTTCACGATGCCGCAGTACTTCCAGGCGGTGCGGGGCACCGACGCGATGGGTTCGGGCGCGCGATTGTTGCCGATCATCGGCGGGTTGGTGATCGGGGCGGGGATGGGGCCGGCGATGGCGACGTCGACATCCGCCGCGCTGTCGGAGGTGTCGGAGGGCCGCAGCGGGGTGGAGGTCGCGGTGTTGCAGGCGGCGAACAAGGTGGGTGCGCCGTTCGGTTCGGCGATTGTGGGCAGTGTGGCGCTGACCGGGTATCGCGATCGGCTGCGGGTGCCGGATCTGTCCGCCGCCGACCTGCACACCGCCCGTTCCGGGGTGTTCGGCGGCGCGGAGGTCGCGGGCAGGGTCGGCTCGGCGCCGATGGCGGCCTCGGTGCGGGGGGCGTTCGTGCACGGGATGGATCTGGCCCTGCTCGTGTCGGGCGGCGTCGCGGTGCTCGGGTTGATCGTCGCGCTCGTGTTCATGCCGGGGGCGGGCGGTGGGGTGATTGGCCACCCCGGATCGAGTAGGGGGCGGTCGGAGGCGAGGTAAGGGCCGGGTCAGGGGTTCCCCCGGTCGTGGTCGGGTTCATACGCTGGCCTGGCCAACCGGTTGACCGCCGGGTCGTCGTGCCCAGCGACGGCCCGGCAAGCCACGACCGAGTGCGGGGGGTCGCGTCGGCCGCCGGAGGGGATCCGGGAGCGCCGTACGCGCCGGGTCACCGTACGCACCGGATCACCGTCCGCGAACTCCCGTCGAATCGGCTGGAGTTCGCGGGCGCGCTCCGGGGCCATCGCCGAAGGGAGCCGCGCCATGCATGTGTCGCGCCGGGACGAGGTCGAGGGGTTTGCCGGGACCGAAGGGTTGGCGGGGGGTGGGATGTCCGCCGATGCCGAAGACTTGACCGGGGACGAGGGGTTCGCGGAGGTCGCGGCGGGGCTGATCGCCCGGCACTGGGGAGGGGCAGCCACCGCGCCGACGGGAGATCTGGATCGGCTGTGGGAAATGGGCGCCGGGCACGGCTGGTTCGACCTCGGGCGCGAGGACGATCTCGCCGCCTCGATCACCCTGGCCCGGGTGCTCGGGCGGGCCGCGTGTCCGCTGCCGGTGTCGGCGGGATTCGTCGCGGCACGGTTGTTCGCCGAACATGTCGGGCTGGCCACGGCGATCGGCGACGGCGGCGTCCGGGTGGCGACGGCGTTGCCGGGTGATCCGGGGCTGCCGGGGGCCGGTTGCCTGGTCGAGGCGGGTGACGTCGCCAGCCACGTCCTGCAACTGCCGCCCGGTGGTGGGCCGATGGGGCTGCATCGGATCGAGGCGGTCGACCCGGTCGAGGACTTGGCGGTGCCGGGGTGGACCCGGGCCCGCCTCGGCTCGGCGTTGGCCTACCTCGAACTCTCCGCCGCCGAGGCCGATCGTGCGGTGACGGTGTTGCGGCTCGGCTGGGCTGCGCGGGCGCTCGGCGCCGCGGAACGCGTGGCGGGGGCGGCGCTCGCGCACGCCAGGGTGCGAACTCGGGCCGGCGAGCCGGTGGGTGCGTTTGCCGCGGTGCGGCAGCGGGCCGATCGTATGGAACTGGGCGCGGGCGATCTGTTGATCGCCGACGCCGTGCGGCGCTATGCGGAGGGCGCGGGTGATTGGGCGATCGCCGCCGAGTTGGCCGTCGCGCAGATCCGGCGGGTCGCGCCGCGTGTACGGTTCGGCGCGCACCATGAGCCGGCCGTGGCCGGCTGCTCCGACGAACACGAGACGCCGTGGTTGTTCCATCGAGTACGGGCCGACCTGGCCTGCCTGCGCGCATTCGCGGCGCCCGGCGGGGACGCGGCGGATCGGCTGCTGGAGGAGACCCCGAGCGGCGACACCGCAGCGGGCCCCGCCGCGCACGGGACAGGTGTTCGCACGCCCACGCTGCCGGACCCGTGGCTGGGCCCGGACGGCGAGGCCGTGCGGGAGGCGTGCCGAAAGGTGGCCTCGGGGCGGTGGGGACCGACGGCGTCGGCGGCGGGGTCGGGCTCGGAGGGGGCGCCGGACACGGGATCGGGATCGGAGCGGGGGACGGAACCGAAGCGGGAACCGGGTTCGGAGGAGGCGGAGTTGGAGTCGGAATCGGAGCCGCATTCGACTCCGAGGCGGCAGACGGGGTCGGAGTCGGGGTCGGAGGCCACGAACGCGGCGGCGTACGCGTCGGGTTCGGCAACGCCGTCGCTGTTGTCCGCCTCGCAGGACCCCGCCACCGCGTCCGCCGCGCCTGTGTCCGCAGCGCCGACGTCCGTGTCGGGCGCGCCGCCGTCCGCCGCGTCCGCGTCTGCTTCAGGTGTGTCCGACTCGGCCGCGGGGGCCTTCGGGCGGGGCGCCTTTGTGCGGTCTGGTTTTGGGGGGGTTGGTGGGGGCTGCTTTGCTGCCTCGGCGGATGGTGAGGGCGTTGACGATCCTGCCGTCGTGGCGGAGGCTGCCGGGCATGGGTGGTTTGCGCTCGGGTGGTCGGGGGCGGACGGTGGGGGTGGGGTAACTGCCGCGGAACGGTTCGCGCTTCGGCAGGAGGTCTGCCGGCTGCGGCTGCCGATCCTGGACGCGCTGACCACCGCCACCGTGTTCGGCCCGGCGATCGCCCGGTACGGCTCGGCGCGGCAGCGGGCGCGGCTGTTGCCCGCGTTGCGGGAGGGAACGATCCGGATCGCGTTGGGATACCGGTGGTCCGAGGCCGACTTCGATCCGGCCGCGGTGCGGGCGAGTGCGGTCCGTACCGGTGCCGGCGAGCGGGACGACTGGATCCTGACCGGCGCGCGGATATGGACCGCCGACGCACATCGCGCCGACCGGATGTGGCTGGTGGCCCGTACCGACGGCGACGTCGAGTCGCCCCGTGCCGGGCTCACCGTCTTTCTGGTGCCCACCGACGCGCCCGGCGTACTGCTGCGACCGCATCGTTCGCCGGCCGGCGAACGCGGGTGCATCGTGTTGCTCGACGAGGTCCGGGTGTCGGACTCGGCCAGGATCGGGACCGTGGGCGGTGGTTGGGCGCCGGTCGCCGAGACGTTCGTCGCCGAGCCGATCCTGCTCGGCGACGTCGCGGCCACGTTGCATCGTCGCCTGACGGACCTGATCGGACTGCTGCGCGCGGGCGCCGGCACGCGGCCCGTGGCGGGTGCCCGTGGGTCCGCGGCCCGGGCCGCGGTGGCCGAACTGGCCGTGCGGACCCAGGCGGTGCGGCTCCTGGCCACCGCGGCGGCGGTACCCGCACCGGGCGGCCGGGCGGAGCATCCGCGTCTGCACGCCTCGGCGGCACGGGTACTCGGTGCCGAACTGGCCGCCGACTTCGGTCCGATCGGCCTCGAACTCCTCGGCCCCGCAGCCGTCCTGGGCGCCGGCGCCCCGGGCGCGCCGGGAGCCGGAGGCTTCGAGCCGGAACTGTGGCCCGCCCCGCACTACACCCCCGCCGGCGACACCGACGACCTGCACCACGACCTACTGGCCCACTCCCTCGGCCTGCCGGCCCGCGTCTGACACCTTCGGCGACCTCGACGACCGCGAACGATCAGACCCTGTGGAGGCCCGTGCGGAGGTGGGACGGGAGTTCTCGGCGGTTCTTGATGTCGAGCTTTCGGTAGACCCTGGTCAGGTGTTGCTCGACGGTGCTGACCGTGATGAACAGTTCCTCCGAGATGCCCCGGTTGCTGTATCCGCAGGCGGCGAGCGCCGCCACGCGCTTCTCCGATTCGCTGAGGTTGGTGTCGCCGGTGGTGGGGGTGGCGGTGGAGGCGGTGAGCAGGTCGGCGTAGGCGTGCGCGACGGCGCGGTTGCGCGGGCGGGCGCCGCAGTCACGGGTGAGGTGCCAGACGCGGCTTTGCAGCGTCGCGGCGCGGGCCGGCTCGGCCCGGGCGCGATACGACTCGGCCAGGGCTTCGAGGGTGCGGGCCAGTTCCAGGGGGTCCTCGGAGCGGCGCAGTGCCTCGGCCGCCTGGGTGAGCAGTTCCGGGCGCTCGGCGACGTCCACCGTCATCGCCCGCAGCCGCAACGCCGTGCCGCGGACCCGGCCGCCCCCGGGACCGCACAGCCGCAACTGCTCGACCACCAACCGCCGGGCGCGCTCGGTCTCGTCCAGGCGCAACAGCGCCTCGGCGACGTCGGTCCGCCAAGGGATCAGGAACGGCTCGTCCACCCGCCAGGCGCGGACCAGCCAGGCGGCGTGCAGGAAGTCGGCGAGCGCCGCGCGGGCCCGGTCGGTGGCCAGATGGAAGCGGCCCCGGGCGCGGAGGTAGGTGAGGCCGTGCAGGCTGGAGTACAGCGCCTTGGTGACCGGCCGGTTCACGTGACGGGCCGCGGCCTCGTAGTCGCCCATCGCGGTGTACACCGAGATCAGCCCGGCCAGCGGGCCGCCGAGGTACAGGCTGCCGGTGTGCTCGGGCATCGCCGCCATCGCCTGGCGCGCGTAGCCTTCCGCGTCCGGCAACCGCCCCTGATGCAGCGCCGCTTCGGCACACGCCGAGGCGAACACCGCCACCCAGCCGGGGGCTTCGCGCCGGATCGATTCGGCGAGGAAGTCCCGGCAGTGCGCCTCCGCGACGCCCGCCCGGTCGCGGGCGACCAGCAACCGCGCGGCGGTGACGATCGGGAACAGCGTCACGTCCGTCAGCCCCGACACGCGCAGAAGCTGTTCGGCGGCCTCCGGCCGCTCGGCCGGATCGGTCGCGGACGCGCTCGGGCCGGGTTCGTCCGACCACGGGAACGGCACGTCCGAATCGACGTGTTCGACCCACTCGGCCCGGGGGTCGGTGCGCTTGCGGAGCCGGTCGAACACCTCGCGCGCCGTGTCGAGTCGGCCATGGGCGCGCAACTGCCGGGCCACCGAGGCCATGCTCGACTCCGGCAGGTCGCCGACCGCGAGCGCGGTCAACGGTTCGCCCAGGCAACGCTGTTCGGCGGCGCTCGGGTTGAGCCGCCAGGAGATCTCGGCCAGTCGCACATGGATCTCGGCCCGGACCGAGGGGTCACGGCACTGTTCGGCGGCCGACTCCAGGTAGTCGACGGCACGTCGGGCCCGGTCCCGGGACAGCGCCTCCTCGGCGGCCTCGCGCAACACGCCCACCGCCCACGGGTCCGGGACATCGCGCGCGGCGAGCAGGTGCCGGGCCGTCCGCGCCGCCGGGGCACCCGCGTGCCGCAGGATCGTGGCTGCCCGGCGGTGCAGCGCGCCCAGCTCGGCCGGATCCAGGCTGTCCAGCAGCGCGGTTCGGGCCGCTCGACGCAGGCGGTCGTCCTCGATCAGGCCGGCGGCGGCCAGGGCGCCCAGGCCCTGTGCGGTGGCCACCGGGGTGGTGCCGGCGAGCGCGCCCGATACCTCGGCGGACGCGGGTGCGCCCAGGATCGCCAGCGCCTTGGCCACTCGCCACATGCCGCCGCCACCGCGCCGCAGACAGGCGCGTACCGCCTGGCTGTACGGGCCGCCGGGCGCGGGCCGCAGCGCGGTCGTGGCGGGGCGTTCGGTCGCCGACCGCAACTCCTCGACCAGCGCGCGGAGCAACAGCGGGTTGCCGCCGGTGATTTCGTGGACCTCGTCGGCATGCTCCCGTCCCGGCGGGTCGAAGCCCACGGCCGACAACTCGGCCACTCCGGCCGGGCTGAGCGGGGCGAGCCGGATCCGGCGCAGTGCCGGTTGGCGCAGGAACTCCGTGTCCAACTGCGGGTCCTGTAGCGCCGGGCCGGGGGAGCGGGCGAACAGCACCAGAACCCGGGCCCGGGCGGAGTGGCGGCCCAGGTGCAGCAGGCATTGGACGGACGCGGAGTCGGCGTCCTGGAGGTCGTCCACGCACACCACGATCGGGTGCCGATGCGCGACGTCGTGCAGCGCGGTGGTGAGGCGGCGGCCCGCGCGCGGCGCGTCCCCGTCGTCGAGCATCTCGGCCAGCGGAGCGGCGAGTTCGGCGGGCAGGGCCGGGCCGTCCAGGAACTGGCGGAGAACACCCAGTGGTTGCCCGCTCGTGCTGCGCGATCCGGTCGCGGTCAGCAGCAGTGCGCCGATGTCGCCGGCCCGGTCGCCGACCCAGGACAACGTCTCGGTCTTGCCGCAGCCGACCCCCGCCTCGATCAGGACGATGCCGCCCTGCGCCTCGCCGCACTCCTTGAGCGCGGTGCGTAACCTGCCGAATTCCGGACCTCGTTCGATGAACTCCATGGCCTCCGCGCGCCCCCAAATGTCGGCCTGCACACGTTCTCCCACCGGTGCATGAAACCCCGGTCACATCGAACAAGTCAACCATCGGTAGTCGGCCATTGACCCGTAGTGACTGTAGGGGAGATCATCCGTGGCGGGAAGGTCTGGGCCCGGAACGCCCGCGACGGCCCGCCGGGTTGCGCTGGGCTGGGGGTTGCGGGCTGTAGCGCTAAAGCGGGAGGCCCGCCTCCAGGCGGGCGAGGGCGTCGTCGAGGGTGGCGATCAGGTCCAGGTCCGGTTCGTCCGCCCAACGCACCATCGTGTCCAGCATGATGCCGAACGCGGCGCCCGTGAGTGCCCGGATCGCCGGATCGTCGGCGCCGTACCCGGTTCGCTCCGCGAGCAGCGCGGTGACCGTGCGCATGACCTCGACAAAGTTGGCGAAGCTCAGTCCGCGCAGGGTCGGCACCGACAACATCAGGACGGTTCGCCGCCGCGCCTCGGTGAGTTCGTCGGGGGTCAGCGTGGCCAACGTCTCGCGCAGCGCCGCCCGCAGCGTCGGGATCGGCGGCAGTTCCGCGGGCCGGCTGCGCAACGACTCCAGGAACACCGGGTCGTAGGCGTCGGAGAGGACCAGGTCCTCCTTGGCGGCGAAGTAGCGGAAGACCGTACTCGGCGCCACCTCGGCCGCCTCGGCGATCTGCTCGACCGTGGTCGCGTCGTAGCCCCGCTCGTCGAACAGCCGCAGCGCCGCGCCCTGGATGGTGGCGCGCGTCCGGGCCTTCTTGCGCTCCCGGATTCCGACCGTCGGCGCTGTGGGGGAGGACGACGTCATCGGACACCTCATGCTCGGATACTCGGCGTCCGACCAGCGTACTGTTCGCGCCCCGACCGGGCGTCGGGGCCGCGCGGCGTGTCCGGTCAGTCGCGGGCGGGGGCGGCCGGGGCCGGGGCGGGGCCCACCGCGACGCAGAACTCGTTGCCCTCGGGGTCGGCCATCGTCACGTGATGGCCGGCGTACTCGGCCAACACCCGGCCGCCCGCCTCGACCAACTGCGCGGACTTCGCCTGGACGCGCGCCCACCGCTCCGCCGCGTCGGGGTGCCACGGGACCCGGATGTCCAGGTGCAGCCGATTCTTCACCGTCTTCGGCTCCGGAACGGTCAGGATCCCCAGCCGGGGCCCGACGCCGTCGGGGTCGCACAACCAGGCCGCGTCCGTGATCACGCCGCCGACGATCTCCTCGTCGGGTGCGACGTGGGCCATCCACTCCAGGCGGGTCTTGAACGGGGCGGGCGGCGGCTCGTCGATGTAGTCGAGCGCGGTCTTCCAGAAGCCGGCCAGGAGCAGGGCATCGGCACAGTCGAGCGTGAAATCGATACGGGGGGCCATGCGCGCACGCTACCCGGCACCTCCGACAACCAACGCCCACCACGACCACCGCTCGGGTGACAACGACCGCCCACGGCCACTTTCCGCTCGGGCGCGAGGCGTCTACAGGGCCACCGCACGCCGACGCCCGACCTGCACGGTGCGGGTCGGCCCGGTTCATGCGCACACGGCTGCGTGATGGCCGGGCCGGCGGCGAGGTGCCGGGGCCGTGGTCTTCTAGGGTGAGCGCTGTGTGGCGGGTGGCGTCGCGCGGGCGGGTCTGGTGGAGGAGCGGCGCGATGGATGTGGGCCGGCGGGTGGTGTTGGCGGCTGCGCTCGGTGGGCTGCTGGCGGGGTGTTCGGAGTCGGGGAAGAGCGCCGCGCCCACGACGGCTCCGCCCCCGCCCGCCGCCGGGAGGCCCGCGCCGCCCGGCGGCGATACGCCCCGGCCCACCGCGACCGCGCCGGCCACCGCCGGTCCGACCCGCGCGGAGATCGTCGCCCGGTACGGGAAGCAGACACCCACCGGCTGGGGCCTCGAGGTCCCCGGGTCGTTGTCCCGGCTGCCGGGCAACGCCAAGGTGGCCGCGCTGACTTTCGACGCCTGTGGCGGCAAGGGCGGCAGCGAATACGACCGGGCCCTGATCGACTTCCTGCACGAACGCTCCGTGCCCGCGACGCTGTTCGTCAACTCCCGCTGGATCGACGAGAATCCGGCCGTGCTGCGGCAACTGGCCGCCGATCCGCTGTTCGAGATCGCCAATCACGGCACCCGGCACCTGCCGCTGTCCGTGTCCGGGCGCTCCGCGTACGGGATCCCCGGGACCAAGGACGCGGGCGAGGTGTACGACGAGGTCTCCGGAAACCGGGCCAGGCTCACCGAACTCCTCGGCCATCCACCGAAGTTCTTCCGCTCCGGGACGGCGTATTGCGACGACGTGGCGGCAAGGATCGTCACCGACCTCGGTGAGCGCTTCGCGAGCTTCCACGTGAACGCCGACGGCGGGGCCACCTTCACCCCCGAACAGGTCCGCAAGGCCATGCGCGACGTACGCCCGGGTTCGGTGGTGATCGGCCACTTCAATCACCCACGCGGCGGCACAGCGGCCGGGATCCGCCTGGCCGTGCCCGAACTCCTTGAGCAGGGATACAAGTTCGTCCGCCTGTCGGACGCCCCGCAGCCCTGAGCCGGCACGGCCCCCGCGAGCCGCCGCCGGGCGAGGCCAGGAGCCGTGGCCGCCCCCCGAGTGGTGCCGGCCGGACAGGGCCTAGTTGTTCGTGTCGGGTCGGTGCCGGCGGTAGATGTACTCCGGGCGGCCGGCGCCCCCGTAGCGGGGTTCGCGGGTTACCAGGCGGCGGGCGGACAGGTGGTCCAGGTAGCGGCGGGCGGTGGGGCGCGAGATGCCCAGTGCGGTGGCTACCTCGGCGGCCGAGGTGGCTGTGCCGGTGCCGAGTTGGGCCACGACGGCCTCGAATGTGGCTGCGGCCAGACCCTTGGGGAGCGGGGGCGACTCGGAGGTGCCGCGTAGGGCGGCGAAGGCGCCGTCGACCGCGTGTTGGCCGCCCGCCGCCGCGGGGGCGTCGACCTCGGCGATGCGGCGGCGGTATTCCGCGTAGCCGTCCAGGCGTTCGCGGAACGCGGCGAACGAGAACGGCTTGAGCAGATACTGCACCACGCCCAGCGACACCGCCGAGCGCACCAGGCGCAGATCGCGTGCCGAGGTGACCGCGACCACGTCGGCCTCGTGGCCCCGCGCGCGCATGCTCCGGCACAGGTCGAGGCCGTGCAGGTCCGGGAGGTACAGGTCGAGCAGGACCAGGTCGACCCGGCGCGTGGACAACAGGCGCAGCGCCTCGGTGCCGCTGCCGGTGACGCCGGCGATCTCGAAGCCGGGGACGCGGTCGGTGAACACCGCGTGCGCGTCGGCGAGTACGGGGTCGTCCTCGACCACCAGGGTGCGGATCACGCGTCCTCCTCCGAACGCGGTCGCGGTACGGCGGCGGGCAGCCGGACGGTGAACACCGCGCCGCCGTCAGGGCCGCGCGCCACCTCCACGCTGCCCGCGTGCCGGGCCACCGTGGCACGGACCAGGGCCAGGCCGAGCCCGCGTCCCTGCGATCCGTACGCCTCCTTGGTGCTCCAGCCGCGCTCGAACACCCGGGTGGTGAGCGGTTCGTCGATCCCGGGCCCGCTGTCCGCCACCCGTAGCAGCAACGCGCCGTCGGTGTCCGGGTCGACGCCCACCGTCACCTGCACCGTGCGCGGCGGCGGCGCGGACACCGCGGCGTCGATCGCGTTGTCGACCAGATTGCCCAGCACGGTGACCAGATCGCGCGGATCGAAGCGGGCGGCGAGCGCGTCCAACGGGTCGGCGTCCGTGTCGTCGTTGGCCGGCCCACCCGTCACCGTCAACTGCACGCCGCGCTCGGCGGCCTGCGCGTGCTTCCCGAACAGCAGTGCGGCCAGGGCTGGTTCGGACACCGCGTTGGTCAGTTCGTCGGCCAGGTCCTGGGCGGCGGCCAGTTCCCCGGTGGCGAACCGGATCGCCTCCTCGGCGCGCCCCAGTTCGACCAGCGCGACGACCGTGTGCAGCCGGTTGCCCGCCTCGTGGGCGGACGCGCGCAGTGCGTCGGCGAAGCCGCGTACCTGATCCAACTCGCCTACCAGCGCCCGCAGTTCGGTGTGGTCCCGGAAGGTGGCCACCATCCGCCCGTCGCGCCCGGTCGGGCTGACGTTGACCGCGAGCGCACGGGTGCCGCACAGGTGGATCTGGTCCGCCACGGTGCGGCCCGAGGCGAGGGTGTCGGCCAGCGACTCGTCCAGGTCGAGCGTGCCCACGTGCCGGCCCTCGAAGTCGGCCGGCAGCGCGAGCAGGCGCACCGCCTCGTCGTTGGCCAATACCAGCCGACCGTGCGCGTCCACCACCGCCAGCCCCTCGCGCACCGCGTGCAACACGGCGTCGTGGTGCTCGTACACCCGCCGCAGCTCGACCGGCCCGAGCCCCAGCGTCTGCCGGCGCAGCCGATGGTGTACCGCCATGCTCGCCGCACAGGCCAGCGCCAGCGCGGCGGCCGCGACGGTGAGCACGAGCGGGATCTCCGCGCCGACCAGCGCATCGACCCGGCGATTGGTCACACCGACCGAGACCAGCGCCACCGGCCGACCGTCGGGGCCGAGGACCGGGACCACGGCCCGCACCGACGGGCCCAGGGTGCCGGTGTACGTCTCCGTGGTGGTCCGCCCGTGCGCGGCGCCGTCGATGTGGCCGAGGAAGGTCTTGCCGATCCGGGTCGGGTCCGGATGGGTGTACCGGATGCCCTCGACGCTCATCACCACCACGAAGTCGACCTTGTTCTCTCTGCGGATGGTCTCGGCCATCGGCTGGAGGCGGGCGGTCGGGTCCGCCGAGCCGGCCGCTTCGGCCAGACCCGGGGATCGGGCCAGGGTGCGCGCCACGTCGAGCGCGCGCTCCCGGGCGGTCTGCGCGCCCGACCGGTGCACGGCGTGCAGCGCCACGCCGGAGCCGGTCGCGACAAGGAGCAGGACGAGGGCGAGCTGCCACAGCAGGACTTGCCGCGCGATGCTCTGGTTGGCCATGCCGGAGATTATCGACGCACGTCCCGGGTCCGGGGCAAGACATCCATTACCGAGGTTTCACCCACTTCGCCGGCATTCGGCGGAATTCTCGCCATGCGCGTAATGCGCGTAAGTCCCGATCGGCGCCACGACCACGCCACGCTACGACGCGTATCGCGCCGACATGCCGCTATGCCGATGTGTCCGATGCGTCCGAGCCTCGACGGGGCGCGCACCGAACCGCCGGCGGCGCCACACCCGTCCCCGACCGGGAGGCCCCCATGCCCCAGGCCACCACGCCCGACCACGACGCCGGTACGCCCGGCGCGCCACCCACCGAACCGCCGCCCGCGCGCCGCCCCTGGGACACCCTGCTCTACGTCTGGGTACTCGTCGGGATCCTCGCCGGTGTCGTGGTCGGCGCCGCCTGGCCCGGCACCGGCGAGTCGCTGCGCCCGCTCGGCGACACGTTCGTCGACGCGATCAGGATGGTGATCACGCCGATCATCTTCGTCACCGTGGTCACCGGCATCGCGGGCGTGGACAGCCTGCGCGGCGCCGGCCGGATCGGCTGGAAGTCGCTGGTGTACTTCTGACGCCGGCCGCGCTCTACGTCGCCCAGGCCACCGACACACCGCTGTCCCTGGGGCAACAACTGAGCCTGATCGCCGTGCTGTTGCTGACCTCCAAGGGCGCGGCGGGGGTGACCGGTTCGGGGTTCGTCGTGCCGGCCGCGACGTTGTCCACGGTCGGGCACGTGCCGGTGGCGGGGATCATGCTGGTGTTCGGCATCGACCGGTTCATGCGCGAGTGCCGGGCGCTGACCAACGTGTGCGGCAACAGCGTGGCATCGCTGGTGGTGGCCTCGTGGGAGGGCGTATTGGATCGGGAACGGGCCCGGAAGGTACTGGCGGGGGTCACCCCGATCGAGCCGATCGCACCACCGCAGCCGGAGCCGGAGCCCGCGCCGACACCGACACCGGAGCAAGCGCCGGCCCTGGTGTCGACGACGAAGCCGACTCCGGCCTGAGCGCCGGCGCCGCGGCACCGCGCGTCGTGGCGTGGCGGTCGGCCCCCGGGTTCCCCTCCGTGACGCGGTGCGACCCTAGACTGAGTGTTCTTTCGCGGGACCCGGGCGCCGCGCGGCGGCGATGACCCGACGGCCGCGCACGTGGACGGGAGTACGACTGTGGCCTCAGCGGTCCACGACTTCGAGGACCCGCCGGCCGAGGTGTTGGCCGAGGCCGCCGCGGCCTTCGGACTGCTGGCCTCGCCCGCGCGCCTGCACATCGTGTGGGCGCTGGCCGCCGGCGAAAGCGACGTCACCGCGCTGGCGGAGCGGGTCGGCGGTGCGCTGCCCGCCGTCAGCCAGCACCTGGCCAAGCTCAAACTGGCCGGCCTGGTCCGCTCCCGGCGCGAGGGTCGGCGCGTGGTGTACCTGGTCGACCACCCGGATGTGGTGACCATGGTGCGCTGGTTGATCGAACGACTCGCCGAACGCGCCGAGTCCGGGGCGGTGCCGGGACGGTCCCGTGGCCTGGGCGCCTGAGGTCGTACCCGGATCCGGTTCGGCGAGCCCGGCCGCCGGCCTCGACGACCCGGTCGCCGGGGTACCCGGCCCCCGGCGGCGTGAGGTCGCCGGACCGGACCCGGCCCGGGCCGCCGCCGACGCGCCCACGTTGGAGGTGCTGCGCCTGCTCGGCAGCGGCCCGCGCGGGTTGACGGAGGCGCAGGCCGAGGCCCGACTGGTCCGGTACGGCGAGAACACCGTCCCCGGCCGACGCCCGCCCGGTCCGCTCCGCCGCTTCGCGCGCAGCGCCCGCGACCCGTTCACCGCCGTCCTGCTCGGCCTCGGCCTGGTGTCCGCCGCGGTCACCGCCTGGACCACCGCCTGCGTGATCGTGGTCCTGGTGGTGGTCAGTTGCGCCCTGCGCGCGACCGGCGAGCACCGGGCCGAGCGGGCCACCGCCGCACTGCGCGAACTCGTCGCCGGCACCGCGAGCGTCCGCCGCCGGGAACACTCGGGCGGGCCGCCGCGCGCGGATCCGGCGCCGCGTGAGGTGCCGGTGGACCAGCTGGTACCGGGCGACGTGATCCGGCTCGGCCCCGGCGACCTGGTCCCGGCCGATCTGCGGCTGCTGCGCGCGAGCGGCCTGACGGTGTACCAGTCGGCGCTCACCGGGGCCTCCGCGCCGGTGGCCAAACACCCGGTGGACGTGCCGCCGGACGAGCCCGGCGCCGACGACCCGTTCGCGCGGCCCCACCTGTGCTTCCAGGGCAGCAGTGTGGCGGCCGGCAGCGGCACGGCGGTGGTCTACGCGACGGGCGCCGACACCCGATTCGCCGGTACCCGCGTTCGTTTCCCCGGTACCCCGCGCACGCGCCCGGCCCCACCCCGCCGGGAGACCGCGTTCGACCGCTCGGTGCATGGGATTTCCTGGACGCTGATCCGCTTCATGCTGGTCACCCCGGCCCTCGTACTGCTCGCCGACTCGATGGTGCGCGGTCGGGGCCTGGCGACGCTGCCGTTCGCGGTGGCGGTGGCGGTCGGGCTGACCCCCGAGATGTTGCCGGTGATCGTGACCACCACGCTCGCCCGAGGCTCGCGCCTGCTCGCCCGCGAGCACGAGGTGATCGTCAAGCGGCTGCCCGCGTTGCACGACCTCGGCGCGATGGACGTGCTGTGTACCGACAAGACCGGCACCCTCACCCGGGATCGGCCGACTCTGGACTGCCACGTGGACCCGGCCGGTCGGGCCGACCCCGACGTGTTGCACTGGGCCGCGCTGAACAGCTGGTGGACGCTGCACCTGGCCGATCCGCCGGTGCCGGACGCGCTGGACGAGGCGGTCCTGACCGGGTACGAGGAAGCCGGCGCACGGGAGGTGGAGGCCGCCGAGCGCGAGCCGGACGCGCCACGGACCGGGCTCCTCGCGCTGCCGGAGCACCCGGACCACCCGGACCACCCCGCCGACCACGACGGCCTCGCCGCGTCGCCGTTCGACCCCGTCCGCCGCACCTCGTGCGCGGTGGTCCGGCGCCCGGGACGTCCGGGCCCGCTGAGCGTGGTGGTCAAGGGCGCGGTGGACGACGTACTCGACCGCTGCGCGCGGGTCCGGCTCGACGGCCGGGAGCGGCCCCTGGACGCCGCCGCCCGGGCCGACGCGTTGCGCCTGGCCGAGGAACTGGCCGCCGACGGCCTGCGGCTGCTCGCGGTCGCGCTGACCGAGCGGCCCGCCGACACCGACCCCGAGACCGCCCTCGACGCGGGCGCACTGACCCTGATCGGCTTCGTCGGCCTGCGCGACGCGCTCGCCGACACCGCCGCCGACGCGCTCGCGGTGCTCGCCGATCGCGGCGTCGCGGTCAAGGTGCTCACCGGCGACCTGCCCGGCACCGCCGCCCGGGTCTGCCGCGACCTGGGCCTGGACCCCGGCGAGGTGGTCACCGCCGAGCGGATCGACGCGCTCGACGACGCCGAACTGGGCCGGCTCGCCGCCGCGCACACCGTGTTCGCCCGCTGTACGCCCGCGCACAAGGCCCGCATCGTCGGCGCGCTGCGGGCCGCCGGCCACACCACCGGATTCCTCGGCGACGGGGTCAACGACCTGCCCGCGCTGCACGCCTGCGACGTGGGGATCTGCCCCCGGGACGCGGTCGACGTGGCGCGCGAGGCGGCCGACGTGGTGCTGGTGTCCAAGGACCTCGGCGCCATCGACGAGGCGATCGTGGCCGGTCGGCGCGGCACCGGCGCGATCGCCGGCTATCTGCGGATCACGCTGTCCTGCAACCTCGGCAACGTGATCGCGATGCTGATGGCCGGACTGCTGCTGCCGTTCCTGCCGATGCTCCCCGCGCAGGTCCTGGTGCAGAACCTGTGCTTCGACGCCGCCCAGGCCGCCTTCGTGTTCGACCGCCCGGCCGCCGGCACGCTGCGCCGCCCCGGCGCGCTGCACCCGCGCGACCTGATGCGCTTCATCACCGGCTTCGGCCTGCTCAACGCGGTCGCCGACCTCGCCACCTTCACGGTCCTGGTGCTGATGGTGCGGCACGGCGGGGAGGTGGACCAGGAGGCGTTCCACGCGGGCTGGTTCACCGAGAACCTGCTCACCCAGGCACTGGTGATCCTGCTCCTGCGCACCGGACGCGGCGTCGCCGGGCGGCGGGCGTCGAGGCCGATCCTGATCGCCTCCGCCGGACTGGCCGCGATCGGCGTGCTGTTGCCGCTGACCCCGGTGGCCCCCGCGCTGGGCATGGCGTCGCTGCCGATCGGCTACTACCCGGTGCTCGCGGGCGTGCTCGCGCTGTACGCGGGGGCGTTGACGCTGGTGCGCCGGCGCTACGACCGGCGGCGGGCGGCGCGCCGCTGACCCTCGACAATACTGAAGTTGTACAGTTGCGCAAGGCGGCAAGTATGGTGTCCTCATCGGGCTGCCCGGCGTCGGGCGCGGCGGCGGGCCCGCGACGTGGAAGTAGGCGAGTGGCGATGTTGCGCAACGGGTTGGAGCCCGGACACCTGCTGGTCCTGGCGATCGTGGTGATCGTCCTGTTCGGATCCCGGAAACTGCCGGACACCGCACGGGCGTTGGGCCGGTCCATGCGCATCCTCAAGAGCGAGGCCAAGGCCATGCGCGAGGACGACACCACGCAGCCGGCGCAGACCTCGGCCCGCGCGGTACGAAGCGCGCCCGGCGCCGCCGACACCGTCCGCACGACCGCCGAGCGCGAGCCGGCCAATCCCAACGTCCGCTGAGGCGCCGAACCCGGCGCCCGCCTAACGGGGCGGACACCCGGACGCCACCCGTGCCGCGTCGACGACGCCGCACGGGTGGCCCGTGATCCGGATCCTGTCGCGCCTCGGCCTGCGCGATCGCACCCACGCGGCCATCTACGCCCACGACCACGGCCCGCTGTGACGGGGGCGGACGTCAACCCTCGCCGGGCCGGCGCGACTTCGGCAGGAACAGCACCGAGTTGACGTAGCGGCGACTGAACGGGGCCAACGTCCGGCGCAACAACCCGCGTTCGGCCACATGCGCGGTCCGGGACTGATGCCCGGCCAGGTCGAACCCGGCCAGCGGCAACCAGTGCCGTCCCGGCAATACCCAACCCGCGTAGTCGAGTTCGCCGAGCAGGTCGAGCACGGGCGCCGGTGATCCGATGCGCGTCTCCAACTCGATGAACAGCGCCGGGTGATCGCGGCGCAACATCTGCTCCGCCCCTCGCAGTACCGCCGATTCGCTGCCGTCCACGTCGATCTTGACGAAGACCACTCCGGTCAGCTCCAGATCGTCGAGCCGCACACAGGGCACCTCCAGTGCCCGGTCGTGGATCTCCCGGCGGACCAGCGACGACACGCCCCGATCGCCCCGGTCGCCCGGCGGCAACCACAACGACACGGTGTCCGCGGCCCGATCGCCCGCGGCGGCGGCCACCACCCGCATGTTGGCCGGGGCGCCCTCGGCGAGCAGTCGGGCCAGGTGCGGCACGGGTTCCACGGTCACCACCCGGTCCGCGCGCCGCGCCAAGCGCCGCGACCACGGCCCGTACCAGCCGCCCACGTCCACGGCCGTGCCGCCGGCCGGGACGAAGTCGGCGAGCCGGCGCAACTCCGGTTCGAAGCGCGGATACAGCACGTCGACGGCGGTGGTGACCAGCTTCGGCGGCACCCGGGGACCGATCCGGGCGGCGAGCGTCACGGCGCGCTCCGGCGGGTGATCCGCGCGTGCTCGTCGTCGGAGACCGGCACGCCCGAGGACGGCAACAACTGCGGGATGCCCGCCACGATCGGATAGCGCCGGCGCAACCTCGGGTTGTACAACGCGTCCTCCGCGACCAGCAGGGTCAACGGGCCCTTGTCCAGCGGGCAGGCCAGGATCCGGAGCAGCGGATTGTCGGGTTCCATCGGGCGACTCCTCTTCCGGGACGGGGACTCGGTCGTGCCGGGGCAGAACGAGCAGGACGGCGCCGACGAGCACCGTGCCGGCCACGCGCAGCGCCAGCCGCGGCGGATCGTGCGGCGGCGCCTCGTCGAAGGCGACACTGCCGAGCACGGCGGTGAACAGGGCGGACACCGTGGTGCACACGGGCACGATCAACGACGCCCGGCACCGTTGCAGCGCGGTCTGGGACAACACCAAACCGGCCGCGCCGGTGCCGACGAGCAGGTACGGGTAGGGCGAGCGCAGCAGTTCCAGCACCCGGCCGCCGGGGTCGTGTGTGCCCACTCGGCCGGAGACGCCCTTGATCGCCAGCGAGCTCACGCCGTACAGCAGGCCCAACGCCACGCCGTACTCGACGCCGGTGGCGGGCGGGCGACCCGGATCCCGGGCCCGGCGGCCCGCCGCCGCGTACAGCCACGCCGACCCGACCAGGGCCGGCAGGCACACGGCCAGGAGCCGGCCGACCGGGGCGTGGTCGCCGACGGTGTCCGAGGACCGCAGCGAGCCGACCACCATCGCCAGTGCGACGATGACGGCAAGCACGCCCGCGCGCTCCCGAGCGGAGGGTCGCTCGCCCAGCACCACCGAGGACAACACGAGCAGCAGCACCAGGCCGGCGACCAGGATGCCCTGTGCGGCGGCGAGCGGCAGGGCGCGGTAGACGGCGAGTTGGGCGGCGAAGCCGGCGGCGAGGGCGAGCGAGCCGAGCAGCCACGGCGCACTGCGCAGGAGCAGCCCGATCGTGCGCAGCGGGTGGCCGACGGTGAGCGTGGGCAGACCGCTCAACGCCCGCTTTTCCAGCACGAATCCGCCGCTGTAGAGCACGTTGGCGAGCAGCGCCGCGGCCACGCCCCACCACACGGCTACCGCCGCCGCGCGTGCACGAGCAGGATCGAGGCGAGTGAGGGGGCGGCGCAGGCGATCCGGTCCAGCGGGCGCAGCGGGCGGGGCACGCCGTGGAAGGGCGCGCCGGCGACCCGGACCACCTCGAAGCCGGCCGCGACCAGGAACTCCCGGAGCGCACGGGCGGTGTACAGCCGCAGGTGGCCCACCACCTCGGTGCCCGGGCGGCCGTGGATGCCGCGCAGGCTGACCTCGGAGAAGACCGGCTGGACACCCGCGAGCAGCAGCGCCCGGTTGTACCAGGCGGCCAGATTCGGGGTGGACACCATCAGGTGGCCGCGCGGTTTGAGCACCCGGCGCAGCTCGTCCAGCGCGGCGTCGGGGTCGACCAAGTGCTCCAACACCTCGGCGAACATCACCGCGTCCACCGAGCGGTCGGCCAACGGCAGCCCGTCGTCGGTGAGTTCGCCGCGTACGGCGTGGTCGAGCCGGGGCGCGGCGCGGCGCAGCGCGTCCTGGGACCAGTCGAGGCCGACCAGCGTATGGCGGGTGAGCAGCGGTCGGGTGATCGCCGCCGCCGAGCCGTCGCCGCAGCCGATGTCCACGATCAGCGCCGGTTCGGGGCCGAGCGCGCGGGCCAGCATGGCGGCCTGCCGGCGGCTGCGTTCCGGGCCGGAAGCGACCGGGACGGCGGGGTCCTCGTAGAACGCGCGCAGGCCGGTGGGGCGGGTGGCGGTCATCACGAACCACCTTCGGGTGGTGCCGGGTTCGGTGCGGCGGCGACGGTGGCCAGGTATGTGTCCAGGAGGCCGTACAGCTGCCGGGCCGCCGCGTCGTCGAGCAGCGCTCGGGACCAGCGCAGGCTCACGTGCAGGCGGTCGGCGGTGCCGGTCGTGGTCAGGGTCAGGCCCCTGGGCATCCGAGTGGGCGCGGACACCCACACGGCGCTTGCCCGGCCCGCGTCGCCGAAGTCCAGCGGGTAGGGGATGCGGCCGAGGTTGCTGAGCAGGGTGGTCGAGGTCCACGGCCCGACCGCACGGCCCAGGGCCCGGGTGAACGCGGCGCGCACGCCGACGGGCAGTACCGGCGCGGTCAGCAGGGCGGCGCCGCGACCGAGCGGTGGTCGGCGCGCGGCGCGGAGTTCGCGGGTGCGGCGGGCGGTGCGGCGCAGCAGGTCGGCGATGTGGTCGGGGCTCGGTGGTGCGGCGTGCCTGCCGTCGTGTTCCGGGGCGTATGCGCGCGGGCCGAAGCAGACGTCGACCAGGCGGGTGCCGTTGCCGATCGGCATGTCGGGGCCGCGAGGGCGGTCGTCCACGGGCATGGTGATCCGGATCGGGCGGAGCGGTGCGTCGTGCAACCGGTTCCAGTGCGCGATGGTCAGGCACGTGGCGACCAGGAGGCGGTCGTTGACGGTGTGGTCGGCGCGGGATGGGCGGGCGTGCAGGGGGAGTTCGCCGAGCAGGACGCCGTTGCCCGTGCGCCGGTTCGGGTCGGGCGAGGGCGCGTGCGCGACCCGGGCGGAGCGGGCCGACGGGCTCCCGGCGTCGAGGCCGGGCCCGTCGGTCGGCGCGCCGGCGGCGGCGCGATCCGTCGTGGGCGGCGCGGCCGGCGGGTCGTTGCCGGCGCCGCCGTAGAGTTCCGCCGCCGTCGCCAGCACGCGCAGGAAGGCGGGGCCGTCCAGCGCGGTGTGGTGGATCGTGCACAGCAGGACACACCCGGCGGCGGTCGGCGACGAGCGGATCACCTCGATCCGGATCGGCGGTGCCAGGGCCAGCGGCGGCGCCTCGGCCAGCGCCGCCGCCCGCGCCCGGGCCAGTGCGTCGGGCCCGGGCGGCGGGAAGCGGACCGGCTCCACGTCCGGGGCGTCGGTGAGTTCCCACACGTAGCGGCGTGCGTACCAGGGCGCGGGTGCCTCGCGGACCAGCGCGCGGGCGTGCGTGCGCAGCGCGGCCCGGAACGCGGTGCGCAGCCGGGTCGGATCCGGTTGTCCGGGCAGCCGGATCTCCATGTGCACCGAGATCGCCTCGCCCGGCCGTACACACTGCCGGGACACCTCGTCGACGACCGGGAACGGGATCCGGGTCGGGGCCGGTTCGGCCGGGTGCTCGCGCCGAGCCGGGCGCACCGCGCTCATGGTTGGTCGGTCTCCTCGGCGTGGGACTGGTCGGGGTGGGTCGCCCCGGGGCCGGTCTTCTTGTGCCCGGGCTTCGTGTCATGGCCCTCCCCGGGCTCGGCCCGCCGCGCGTCCGGCGCCACGGTGGGCAGTTCCGCCGTATCGGCCTCCCGATCGGGCGGCCCCCCGGCGGGCGTCTGCCCGGTGCTCCGGTGCGTGGGATCGACGACGGGGTCCCGCCGGGTCCGGTCGCCGCCGCTGTCCCGATCCGGCGGTGGCGCCTCGGACTTGGTCGTGGAGACGGTCCCGGCACGGCCCGGCGGCGGCTCGGCCGGGGCACGCTCCGGCGGCCCGAAGAGCCCGAAGAGCCCGAAACTCCCTTGCCCCTCCCCGGAGTCGTGGCGAGTTGCGGCCTCGCCCCCGGGCCCACCGGCATCCCGATCGGCCCCGCCCCTCCCGCCGTCCCGATCCGCCCCGCCCACCGTCACCAGCGCCGCGATCAGGGCGATCAGCGCCAGGATCTGCGCGGCCGGTCCGAAGGCGCCCTCGCCGGCGCCGACGGGCTCGCCCGCCCCGGTCGCCGCCGCGATGCCCGCTCCGGCCATCGCCACCAACGCGATCGGCACCAAAAAGAGTTGCCATCGGCGCGCCACCACCGCGAGCACGAGCACCACCAGCGCCAACGGCCCCGCGACCAGCACGATCACCGCCGTCGGCGCCACCATGCCCAGGATCGAGCCTGGCGCGGGCGGTTCGACCCGCGACCCACCGTCCCCGGACGGGAGTTCGCCGCGCCGCCGGACGAACGCCAGGGCGAGCAGCGCGGCCAGGGCCACCGCGCCGCCGATCAGTCCGCCCCGGTAGATCCCGCCAGGCTCGTAGTCGAGCCGTACGGTGCCGGCCGCGCCCGCCGGGACCAGCCAGCCCTGCTGCCAGCCGTCGATCCGGACCGGGCGCAGCTTCTTGCCGCCGAGTGTGGCCTTCCAGCCGGAGTTGCGGTTCTCGTACATCTGGAGGTAGGTGGCCTCGCCCGCCCCCACGTGTACCGTCCGGTGGTCGCCGCTCCAGTCGACGGCTGTGGCCTCCCGCGCCGACTGCCGGTTTGTGGGCGGCAGTTGCCCGCCGGTCAGGATCACGTCGGTGATCTCGACGGGTCCCCGGTTGTCCGCCTCGACCGTATGCGTGCCCCGGGGCAGGGACAGCGTGGCCCCCGAAGTGTCGCCGTCGCACAGCCGCACCCGGACACTCCGACGCTCCGTCAGATCGCGCACCGTGCCCGACACGCTCGTCGGGTGCGGCACATTGTCCACCTTCAGCGTCGGGCCCTGGCCGCACGGCAGTTGGAAGGTCTGCCCAGGATCGGCAGGCCGCTGCCGCAGGTCGGCCAGCGCCGGGATGTAGACCTCGCTCAATCCCACGGGCAGTTGCAGCCGCTGGTCGGCGAGCGGGTTGTGCAGGGTCAGCGGCGCGACCTTGCTGATCGTGATCGTCAACCGGTCGGTGAAGATCGAGGGGAACCGGGCCGTGCCGTTCTCGTCCACCGAGGCGGTGGTCGAGCCGAACGGCGAGGAGATCTCGATGCGTTCGGGCCGCGAGGACAACCCGCCGGCCGCGCCGAGCACGATCTGGTCCACGGACCTGGGCTGCCCCCAGTTCAGGTGCAGCACGGGTCGATCGCCCGCGATCCACGCGGTGGTCAGGTCCCCGTCCACAAGATTGCGCGCGTCGAGCCGACTGCCGGTGTATCCGGTCGACTCGGCGGTCACCGTGATGCCCGGCGGCCGGCCCGGTACCGCGTTCTGCACGAGCCGGTCCAACTCGGCGCCGGTGACCCCGGCGGCACGCACGTCGACGGTGAACGTGCCGTCGGCGGCGGTGTCGAACCGCCGGTGCAGCCCGTTCTCGGCGTTCACCGGGAACAACCCGCCGGGATCCTCGTCGCGGTGCAGCGAGTAGACCCGGGTCGAGGCGGCGGCGCCGGCCGCGTCGGTGGGCAGCCGCAATACCCGCGAGACCTGCACCCCCGGAACGGACACCTCGGCGAACCCGGCGCCGGACAGACCCGAACGTGGAGACTGCGCGCCCAGGATGGTGATCTTCAACCAGGTCGCCCGGCCCGCCGGCGCCGGCACGTTCTGCGCCGTGCCGTCCGGTTGCAGCGAACTCTCCCGGAAGCCCCGCTCGGTCTCCACCCGCACCCGGGTCGGCGCGGCGCGCATGGCGCTGCCCGCCAGCGGGGTCAGGCGCAGCGTGTCGGGCAGATCGATCGGCCCGGTGAAGGCGACCCGCACCCACTGGCCGACCGGCCCGTCCGCGCTGCCCTCGGTCCAGGCGGTGTTCGGGTCGCCGTCGAACGCGTTCACCGGGTCGAACTGCGGCAGATGGAACAGCCAGTTGCCGCTGCTGGACGCGGTCACCGCCTTCGCGCCGGCGAACACCGCCGTGGTTTGGTGCCCGGTGCCGGTCGTCGGCAGGATCTGCTTCGGCTTGTCGCCGGCGGCCTGCGCGCTGTCGGACGGATTCCGCTCGGTCGCGGTGTAGGTGTACGACGTGTTGTTGTTCACCAGCCCGAACCGGGTGTCCGCGCGCCGCAGTCCGTCCGCCACCACCTGTACCCCCGGCCGGTCGATGCCGGGGTGGTCGTCGCCGGTGAGCACGGTGGGTCGGTCGCGCATGCCGGGATCGGCGGACAGTTGCAACAGCGCCTCGGAACCGCCGCTGAGAACCGCGGTATCCGCGACGGCGCGCGTGCCCACCCGGCCGGGTCGCGGGGTGTCGGCGGGCGGCGCGTAGATCTCCACCGCCTGCCGGCGACTGAACAGGCCCTGTACCTGGACCGGGGTGTTCTCCGGGATGCGCCCGCCGGTGATCTCCGGACCGAACGCGGTGACCCGGTGGTATCCGGAGGCGACCAGGGTGCGTTCGACCACGTTCGGCGGGACGTAGCCGATCTGATCCGGATCGAGGTCATTGCGCACCACCACGTTGTAGAGCCCGGCGCGGATCAAGAAGTCGCGCAGGCCCGGCACTTCACCGCCGGTGAGCAGCGCCTGCTCGATCGCGTCCGTCGCCCGGCGCTGCCCCGGCGTGCCGAACGGGACGAAGTCCCGCTGCGCCCACGGGGAATCGGCGAGCGGATCGAGCGGATCGTCGATCGGCGACCCCCACGTGTACAGCCCGTGCGCGGTGGCGGGCACCACCAGGGCCCGGCTGTCGGCGGAGTTGTGCTTGAGCCAGTCGGCGGTCTGGTGCCAGTGGTGCGGCAACTCCTTGAAGGCGCCGGGCTGGAGGATCGTGCCGTTGAGGTACGGCCAGGCCAGCCCGGGCAGGACGAGCACGGCGGCGATCAGCGGCGCGTAGGGGCGCCCGGAGCGCGGCCCGTGCCGGGCCGGCGGGGTGGTGCCTCGGGCGGCGGTGCTCGTCGTGCCGACCAGGTGGGCCAGGCCGAGCACCAGGGCCAGGGCCAGTCCGGGCTGGAACTTGTAGATATTGCGGAACGGCCGGATCGGGCCGTCGAGCCAGTCGCGGATCGTGCCGTGGAACGGCGCGCCGAACGAACCGGCGTACCCGGCAAGCGCGATCGCCGCCACGACCAGCACGGTCAGCGTCAACCAGCGCCGCTCGGGCAGGTCGCGGCGGGCCAGTCCGGCCAAACCGAGCGCGGCGGCGAACGCCGAGCACACGACGGTGACCACGGCGGCGACCACGGTCCGGCCGGCGGGCAACCACGGTTCGCCGAAGTCGAGATAGGCGACCCAGTTGCCCGCGCCGCGCAGCAGTTCGGTCGCCGACATGGTCGTCGTTGTGGTGTCGGCCTGTTCGACGTACGGCAGGAAGTTCTCGCCGTACACACCCAGCAGGATCAGCGGGATCACCCACCAGGCGGTGGCGAGCAGCACCCCGAGAACCCACCAGGCGATCAGCCGCCACTTGCGCGGCCCGGCCGGCCGACTGAGCAGGTACAGCCCCACCGGCAGCAGCGCGGCCAGCGTGGAGGCCGCGTTGACCCCGCCCATGAACGGGATCAGCACCGCGGACCGCGCCGCCGTACGCCGAGGGCTCAGCCGGTCGGACACCAGCGGCAGCAGTACCCACGGCAGCGCCGCACCGGGCAGTACGCCGGCCGAGGTGGAGCCGATCACGATGGTGAACGTCGGCCACAGCGCGTAGGTCGCCGCGCCGAGCAGTCGGCTGCGCGCGGTGCCGATCCGCAGCGCCTCGGCCAGCCGCAGCGCGCCCCAGAAGGCGGCGGTGACGATCAGCGACAACCACAGCCGCTCGGCCAACCACACGGGCAGCCGGACCAGGTCGGCGAGCGCGTAGTAGGGCAGGATCGGGAACGCGTAGCCGATGTACTGGTCGGCGAGACCGCCGAAGCCGGCCCGGTCGTGCCACAGGCTGCCCAGGTCGCCGATGAAGTCCCAGGGGTCGGTGGCCACGCCGAGTTTGGTCTCGAACGTGGTCTTGCCGGGGGACTTGGCCAGGAACGCGACCAGGACGACCACCCAGAACGCCGGCACCCACAACCGATACCGCACCCGCTCGGCCGGTGGTTCGACGGCCGGCGGCGCGACAGGCGGTCGACCGGGCCGGGCCGGAGGGAGGGACAGGGTCGTCTCAGCCACGGGTGCCTCCTGCGGGGCGCGCGCGATACCCGGCGGCGGGGGAGCCGGCGGCGGGACCGACGGATGCGTCGGGCGATGGCCGCGCCGTCACGGGCACCGCCGAAGAATGAGGAGCAGGTTCCACGTGATCACCTCGCGCAGCCCGGGGATCCGGGTGACCGTGCCGGCGAGGAAGGGCCAGTAGCGGGAGCGGGCGCTGACCACCACCACGTCGGGCCGGGCCCGCACATACCGCAGGGTGGGGCCGACGTGTACGGCGAACAGGTTCTCGCCCAGGATGTGCTTGGGCGCGCGGCCGGTGCGGCGCGCGTAGCGGGTGCGGGCCCGCTCGGCGCCCAGGTAGTGCCACGGCGCCCACTCGTGACCGCCCCACGGGGAGTACCAGTTGGTGAAGGACACGTAGATCAACCCGCCCGGGCGGGTGACCCGCACCAACTCGCTCAGGAACGTGCGCGGATCCGCGACGTGTTCGAGCACGTTGGACGAGAAGCACACGTCGGCCACCCCGTCCGCGAGCGGCAGCAGGTAGCCGTCGGCCAGCACCGCGCCCTCGGGCGGGGTGCCGCGCGCGGCCAACTCCCGGGGATCGGGCTCGAAGAGGTACCCGTGCGCGCCGCGCCGACGAAACTCGCGGGTGAAGTGCCCACTGCCGCCACCGACATCGACCACCACCCGCCCGCGCAGCCGCACGTGCCGCTCGACCTGGTCGGCGGCGTCCCGGGCGAGCAGCCCGTAGCAGCCGTCCGGATCGCTCTGTTCGTGCCGGAAGGCGCGGAACAGCGCGAGGGACCGGCGCAACGACGGGTCCTTCACACGATCACCACCGGCTGCTCCGTCCGGTCCCCGACGCCGCCGCCTCGGCGGCCACCGACCGGAACTGCCGGACGGTGGCGCTCCATCGATAGCGGGCGGCGCGCAGCCTGGCCGCGCGGGCCATCGCCTCGCGGCGCCTCGGGGCCAGCGCCAGCGCACACCACGCGGCGGCGAACGAGCTTTCGCCGCGCGCCAGTACGCCGGTGACGCCGTCGTCGATCGAGTCGCGCAGCCCGGGGATGTCGAAGCCGACGGCGGGCGTGCCGCGCGCCGCGGCCTCGGTGACCACCAGACCCCAGCCCTCGACCTGCGAGGGGTGCAGCAACAGCCAGGCCGCGCACAGGAGTCGGTGCTTGTCCGCCTCGGACACCCAGCCGGTGAAGCGCACCCCCGGCCCGGCCATGGCACGCAGCCGATCCCGTTCGGGACCGTCGCCGACGATCACCAGCCGACCGCCGGTCACCGGCCGGACCTGCTCCCACAGCCGCAGCAGCAGATCGATGCGTTTGTAGTCGACCAGCCGGCCCACGGCCACGAACAGCGGCTCGGTCGAGGTGGGCGCCGGCGGGGCGGGCTCCTCGACGCCGTTGTGCACCACCCGGATGTGCTCCGGCGGCACGCCGATCTCCCGCAGCGCGGCAGCGGTCGAGCCGGACACCGCGACGATCAGGTTGCCCCGATGGGTGCCGGCCAGTCCCCAGCGCTCCAGGCGCCGGCCGATCCGGGCGGCGGGGCCCGGGAAGCGCATGCCCCACTGGTCGGTGTGCACGTGGTTGACCAGGCACACGGTGGGGCCGCGATGCCACAGCGGGGTCAGGTACGGCATGCCGTTGCACACCTCGACCAGCAGGTCGCAGCCGCCGATCCGGCGATCGAGGGTCCGACGGGCGCGCAGGTAGTGGTCGGTGTCCCCGCCCGCCGAGACCACCCGGTAGTCCCGGTCGGCGGCCGGGCCGCCGCACAGCAGGGTTACCCGGTGGCCGTGCGCGGTGAGTCCGTCGGCCAGCCGGTCGACCAGCAGCTCGGAGCCGCCGGCGGCGGGGTTGGCCAGGTCGCGGCGGGCCAGGAAGACGATGCGGTGGGGGTGCGGGGAACGGTCGGACGAGCGGGCGGGCGGGACGGGTCGGCGCGGCGATACGGGCGTCACCGCACGCAACGCGGGCACGTGCTGGGGCATCTGAGCTCCAACTCGTTCTCGATCTCGGTCTCGTTCTCGGTCCTGGAGCGAGCGAGCGTTCGGTGCGCGGGGTCGGGCCGGATCCGGGGGAGGGATGGGCTGCGTGGCCGCCGCGATGGGAACGGCGGTGCCGGTGCTGCGGGACGGGCGGGATGTGCGGGGTGAGTTCGTAGTTTTCGCCACCGCGTCACCGGTCGGCTACTCACCGAGGTGACAATTTTGCTCCCGGGTGAGGCCGCGAACCGTCAATGTGGTGCCGGTTCCGCGTGCCGTTCGGGCAGCGGGCGGGTGTCGCCCTCGGGGTCGCGGCCGTCGGCCGTACCGCCGGCCGCGGCGCCGCCGGACGCGCGGCGCGGGCCTCGGACCAGGAATACCACCCCGAGCGTCACCAGCACGACCCCGAGGCCGGCCGCCGAGAGCGGTGCGATCCACCCGATGGCGATCAGCTTGCGGTCGTCCCGCTTCGCCAAGTCGACCTGGTGGCTCCGGGTTTGTGGGGTGAAGGCGATCCGGTCGCTGCTCAGCAGGGTCACCGAGGCGGTCGCCGCGCCGGGCGCGCGCAGGGTCTTGCGCGGGGCGATCTTCGCGTCGATCACCCGGCCGGTGCGCTGATCCACGACCAGTTCGACGCCCGCGTTGGCGTACCACTCCTCGGCGAGCACCTGCGGCTGCGCGCGCAGGTCGACCAGTGCGCCCGGGACCTGGCGTACGCCGATCCGGGTGTCCGGCACCGTGCCGGTGAAGCGGTAGCCGCGATGCCCCAGAACCTTGGTGGTGCCGCGGTAGTCCAGCGGGATCGCCGCCCCCAAGGTCTCGTCCCACCAGCGGTATTGCCGCTTCTCCACGTCGAACGGGAACTTCAGGAACGCCTCGCCCTCGATCCGCGGCGTCTCGCCGCAGCAGTGCACGGGGGCGTTGGTGCGGCGGTCGGTCACCCAGCGGGCCAGCGTCCACTGGTACGACCGGCGTGGGTCCCCCCAGGCCAGCGTCTCGGGGGTGTCGATGGTCGTCGACACGTCCCACACCGCGCGGCCGCTGCGTTTGGCCTCCGCCACGTCGCCGAGTACGCGGCGGGTCACGGTGATCGTCTTTCCGTCCACCGGTTTCAGCGTGGCGGTGTCGAAATAGCTGCCGCTCCCGGCGAAGACCACGGTGTCGTCGATGTCGACGGGGGTGCGCTTGGCGTGTGGTTCGACATACCAGGCCAACATCGCGGCCAGCACGAGCAGGAACGCTCCCACACCGAGCAGGAGCAGGGACGGAATCGAGGGGCGGGACGAGATGGGGCGGGGCGAAGTGGGGCGGCGCATCCGGCACTCCTGACGGCGTTCGGCCTCGGGCACGTGCACGTCTGTCTCGGTTCCGGGCGGCTCCGGCGTGGGTTCCGACGCAGGTCGGGCTCGGGTCCGTCCCAGGCCGGGAACCGTAGGCGCACCCTTGACGGAGTGTCAATACACCTCGCACACTGTGCTGATACAGAGCCGGTGCACGGGAATGGGCGGGGTGCCCTCCGATCGAGAGGCTCGTCGAAGCATGCACAGACTGCTCGCCGCCGGGTCGACCGTGATCCTCGCCGCCGCACTCGCCGTCGGTGCCGGGCTCGGGATCGTCGCCGCGTTGAACTCCACCCCCGACCAACCCAATTCGCCGCTCGTCTCGTTCCGTACCGACCCGACACCGGCGCCGACCGCGCAGCCCTGATGCCTAGCCCGTACGCCGGGAGACGGGCCCGGTCCGGCATCGGCCGGCGGTCCCCGAAGACGGCGCCGGACGTCCGGCGCGAGGGAGGGGCGAGGTGACGGTGCGCACTGCCTGGCGGGACGTACCCCGGCCGCAATTGCGGCGGTTCGCCGATCTGGCCATGGCCGAGGTACCCGAACTGGCGCAGGGAATACTGCGCGACATCCGGATCGAATACCCCGGCGTGCCGCTGGTGCCGGACGAGTCGGGCGAACCGATGGCGCTGGTCGCCATTCGGCGCGCCCTCGTCGACTTCGTCGAGCACCTGGCCGCGACCGGCGATCGGCGGCACGAACGCCTCGAGATCTTCGAGTTGTTCGGCCGCGCCGAAGTGCTCCAGGGGCGCAGTCTCGACTCGTTGCAGGCGATGTACCGGCTCGGCGTGCGGCTGGCCTGGCGGCGGCTGGCCGAGATCGGCCAGCGGGTGGAGATCCCGCCGCCCGCGATGTACGAACTCGCCGAGGCGGGCTTCGAGTTCCTGGATGGCCTGGTCGCCCAGTCCGTACACGGCTACGCCGAGGCCGCGGCCCGTCAGGTCGGCGAACGGCTGTGGGCGCAGAAGCGGTTGATCAAACTGCTGCTCACCGAATACGGCACCGAACCCGCGAGCGCGCTGGCCGAACACGCCGCCCGCATCGGCTGGACGGTGCCCGAACAGGTGGCCGTGGGCGTGTTGTTGCGCCCCGCGCCGGACGCGGTGGCGCCGGCGGTGGGGCGGGACGTGCTCTTGGACATGGAGTGCGAACGGCCCCGGATGATCCTGCCCGACCCGGACACGGCCGGACGCCCCGAACTGGTGCGGCGGGCGATGGCGGGCTGGTCGGGCGCGATCGGCCCGTCGGTGCCGATCGCCGACGCCGCGAAGTCGCTGCACTGGGCGTGTACGGCGCTGCGTCTGGTGGAGCGCGGCCACCTGCCCGAGGGGCGGCTGATCCGATGTACGGAGCACACCGAGGCGTTGGTGCTGCTTCCGCCCGAGGAACTGATCGAGGACCTGGCCCGCCGCTGCCTGGCCCCCCTGGACAGCTGCTCGCCGGCGCACGCCCGGCGGCTGGAGGAAACCCTGCTGGCGTGGTTGGAAACCCGGGGCGGCGCACCGGAGATCGCGGCCCGGTTGGGGGTGCATGCCCAGACGGTCCGCTATCGGCTGCGGCAGATCCGGGACCTGCTCGGCGACGAGATGAACGAGCCGGATCGCCGCTTCGAACTGGAACTGGTGTTGCGGGCACGGCGGTTGCGGGAGGAGGGAGACTGAGGGGACCGGAGGGGGGCTGTTGGGACTGCTGGGACTGCTGGGCCCGGGGGCTCAGGGGGCCGACGTCGGCGCGTGCGACCCGCTCTGCGGGAGTGTCGGCCCGGGCCGGGCGGGAGACTCGGCGAAGGGTCCGGTGTGGGTGGCCATCAGGAGCATGAAGACGCCGGTGACGGTCAGCGCGAGCACGGTCAGGACGCGGCCCACGGGGTTGTGGACGTTGTAGACGTAGCGGCCTCCCCGGAGGCGACTGCGTCGGAAAACCGGCTCGTATCCGTCGTTGTTCGGCATGTCCGAAAGCCTAGCCAGGCCGCTGCCGCGCCTTCGATGCCGCCCGGGAACCGCTGCCGGGAACTACCGTGCGGTGATGCGGATCGTGGGTGGTGGGGTGGAGGCGGTGACCGAGGTCGGGTATCGCCGGGCGCGGGTCGGGGGCGGGAGCGAGGCGGCGCGGTTGCCGGTGGGGCGGTTGCGGGTGGATCGGCTGCCGGCGGGGTGTGACGCGGTGTTGGTCGCCGGCGACCTCCAGGGGGTCGCGCCCTCGCCCTGGGGTGGGCCGCCGGTGCTGTTGGGTGTCGCGCTCGCCGACTTCCTGACGGTGTGGGCGCAGGAGGGGTCGGCGCCGGCGCCGGAGCGGGTGGGCGTGGTGTTGGCGGGCGACCTGTACGCGGCGCCGGCGGCGGATCGGCGCGGCGCGAGCGGGGCGGTCCGGGACGTGTGGTGGGCGTTCGCGGCGGCCGGTTGCCCGTTCGTGGTCGGCGTGGCCGGCAACCATGACGAGGTGTCGACGGCGGACCTGGCCGAGGCGGGCCCGCACGTCGTGCTGCTCGACGGCGCACACGTCGACGTGGGCGGGGTCCGCTTCGCCGGTGTGGGCCGGATCATCGGCGACCCGAAGCGGCCGGGCCGCCGGGCCGAGAAGGCGCAGACCGCCCTCCTCGACCGCGTCCTCGGCGCCACCCCCGACGTGCTGATCCTGCACGAGGGCCCACCCGGCGCCACGCCCACCCAGCCGGGCCGCGCCGAGCCGGCCGCCCGCATCCGGGCCGCCCCGCCGCCCCTCACCATCTGCGGCCACGTGCACTGGCCGATCCCGGTCGCCCCCGCCCCCGGCGGCCACACCCTCAACACGGACGCCCGCGCGATCCTCCTGACGGTCTGACCCCGACACGCTCACGCGGACCCGTGCCGCCGCAGCGGCCGGGCCGACCGCCGCCCGACGCATCGGCCCCGGTGGATCCGTCCGGCCCGGCCGCCGCCGGCAAGGCCTAGGTCCTGTCCGGCGGATCTTGGCGGGGCCGCGCCGCCCGGCACCGCACCTCGCCGCACCGGAGAAACAGCCGAATAGAACCACTATGCGGCTGCTTCTCCGGCACGCCGAGGCACGGCACCGGACGACGCGGCCCGATCCACCAAGATCCGCCGGACAGGACCTAGGGGCAGGCCCCGCCACGGTGAGCCCATCCCCGGTGCTTGCCCACGACCCCGCCGCGGTGCGACGCTGCGAGCGACGAGAGGACGGCATCGATGGTGGATCTCGCGGCCATGCTGGACGATCTCCGCGCGGAGGGCGCCGAGTCGGACCGGCTCGTCGCCTCGTTGTCGGCGGCCGAGTGGGCGCTGCCGACGCCCGCGCCCGGGTGGACCATCGCGCACCAGATCGCCCATCTGGCCTGGACCGACGATCAGGTCCGGCTCGCCGCGACGAATCCCACCGCCTTCGAGGGCGCGGTCGCGGTAGCCGCCGCCGACCCCGACGGCTTCGTCGACCGAGGCGCGGAAGTCGGCGCGACGGCACCGCCGAAGGACATCCTGGCCCGCTGGCGGGACGGCCGGCACGCGGTCCCGGAACTGCTGGCGGCGCTGCCGGCGAGGGCCCGACTGCCGTGGTACGGGCCGCCGATGAGCGCCGCGTCGATGGCCGGCGCCCGAATCATGGAGACCTGGGCGCATACCCAGGACATCGCCGACACCCTGGGCGTGCTCCGTACCCCCACCACCCGCCTCCGGCACATCGCCCGACTCGGCGTCCGGGCCCGGGACTACGCCTACACCGTGCACGGACTGCGGGCACCCGAAAGGGAGTTCAGGGTCGAACTGATCGACCCGGACGAGCCCGGCGGCACCTGGACCCACGGCCCGGAGGACGCCACGGAGCGGGTGACCGGACCACTGCTCGACTTCTGCCTCCTGGTCACCCGCCGCCGGCATCCCGCCGACCTCGCGGTGCGCGCCGAGGGCCCCGAGGCGATCCGCTGGCTGACCATCACCCAGTCCTACGCCGGCCCACCCGGAGCGGGCCGTACGCCCGGCCAATTCGACTGATTCGGCCCGATCCGCCACCCGACCCCGGTGATCGAGGGCCCGCACGCGCGCGCCTTCGCCCCCGCGTCCAGGCACCCACCCCCTCCCGCCCGGCTCGAATTGGTCCAGACCTATTGACAGTTCCGCCGTCGCGGCGGTCAACTCGTCCTGCACACAGGCACCCCGGCACCTCCGGGTGCGCCCGGACGGCCTGCGCACGTCCCACACCGAGGGAGCCTGACGTCCCATCAGGCGACGCGGCGCCGATCCGGGTTCACCCTCCACGCACACCCACGCCCGCAGGCAACCGCCCGGGCCGGTACGGGAGGCACACCACGATGGCACCCCCACGTCCCCGCAACACCCCTGCATACACCCCGACTTCGCGTCGAGCCCGGCCCGGCCCGCGCCGCTGGGCCGCGCTCCTCGCCGCGGCTTGTACAACGGCCGCGGCGAGTCTGCTCGTCCTCGCCCCGTCCGCGCCCGCCGCCGGCACCGCCGAACTCGTGGTGAACGGCGGCTTCGAGACCGGCCTCTCCGGCTGGACCTGTTCCGGCGGCACCGGTCGCGCGACCACCACCCCCGTACACACCGGAACCGGCGCCCTCCAGGCCACCCCCGCCGGCGGCGACAACGCCCGCTGCAGCCAGACGGTGGCCGTACAACCCGACTCCGACTACACCCAATCCGCCTGGGTCCAGGGCGGCTACATCTACCTCGGCGCGAGCGGCACCGGCACCACCGACGTGTCCACCTGGACCTCCTCCGCCACCACCTGGCAAAAGCTCACCACCACGTTCCACACCGGAGCGCACACGACCAGCGTCACGATCTACCTGAACGGCTGGTACGGGCAGCCCGCCTACTACGCCGACGACGTCTCGCTCGTCGGCCCGGGCGGATCCACCACGATCCCGGGCGTACCCACCGGCCTGACCGTCGCCGGCACCACCGCGCGCAGCGCCTCGCTGTCCTGGACCGCGGTGCCCGGCGCCACCTCGTACGACGTCTTCCGCGCCGACACCAAGGTGGCCACGGTCACCGGAACCTCCGCCGAGATCCCGGGACTCACCCCGCAGACCAGCTACACCTTCTCCGTCGCCGCGACCAACAGCGCCGGATCCTCCGCGCGTTCCGCCCCCGTCACCGCCACCACCGCGCCGGACGGCCCCACCGGCCAGGACCCGACCGGACTGCCCAAACGGGTGATGACCGGCTACTGGCACAACTTCGTCAACGGCTCCACGAACCTGCGCCTGCGG
Source organism: Embleya sp. NPDC020630 (assembly GCF_044334985.1). Lineage (NCBI taxonomy): Bacteria > Bacillati > Actinomycetota > Actinomycetes > Kitasatosporales > Streptomycetaceae > Embleya > Embleya sp. NPDC020630. The sequence goes on along the minus strand of NZ_JBIRUB010000029.1, from coordinate 20,551 downwards.
GACGTGCCCACGTCCTACAACCTGGTCGCGGTGGCGTTCGCCGAAGCCGACCGCAGCCGCTGGGGCGCGATCACGTTCGGCGTGGACCCGGGCCTGTCCACCGCGCTCGGCGGCTACACCAACGCCGACCTCAAGGCGGACATCGTCGCGATGCACGCCCGGGGACAGAAGGTCATCCTGTCCGTCGGCGGCGAGTTGGGCGCGGTCTGGGTCGGTGACAACGCCTCCGCCGACATGTTCGCGAGCACCGCCACGGCGCTGCTGCGCGAATACGGCTTCGACGGCGTGGACATCGACCTGGAGAACGGGGTCAGCCCCACCTACATGGCCACCGCGCTGCGCGCCATCCGGGCCCAGGTCGGCACCTCGCTGATCATCACGATGGCCCCGCAGACCCTGGACATGCAGACCACCCAGACCGCCTACTTCCAACTCGCCCTGAGCATCAAGGACATCCTGACCATCGTCCACATGCAGTACTACAACTCCGGCACCATGTTCGGCTGCGACCAGAAGTTGTACGCCCAGGGCGGCGTCGACTTCCTCACCGCGCAGGCGTGCATCCAACTCCAGGGCGGCCTGCGCCCGGACCAGGTCGCCTTCGGCGTACCGGCCACCGGACGCGCGGCGGGCAGCGGATACGTCTCGCCCGGCGTGGTGAACAACGCGCTGGACTGCCTGGAGTCGGGCACCGGTTGCGGCACCTACCGACCGGCGACCACCTGGCGCGGCATCCGGGGCGCGATGACCTGGTCCGTCAACTGGGACGCGACCGCCGGGTACGCGCTGGCCAACACCATCTCGGCGCACCTGCGCGCGATGCCCTGATCGACGGGCACGCTCGACCGGCGCTACACCGCGCGGATGTCCGCCCACAGCGCCACCGAGCCGGGTTCGAGCGGCGCCGCCTCGTCGGCGGCGCCGCTCGTCCACCACAGGCCCCGCCCCGGTCGCAGCGCCGGGCCGGGGCCGCCGTGCGTTCCGCGCCCTGACAGCAGGTAGAGCACGCCGGCGTGCCCGGCGGGCAGCGGCACGGGCGCGTCGATGCGCCGCACGTCGGCGGTCCACCGGCCGCGCCGGATCATGATGTTGAGCACCCGGACCGCGCCGCGGTCGCCGTCGCCGAGCAGGCGGGCGCGGAGCGCCAGGTCGCCGGAGAAGGCGAACGGCACGCCGGGGCGGTCGAGCCGATGATCGAGCGGCGGGGTCCCGGGCGCATCGCCGCCGTCCGCGATCAGGTGCACGCCATCGCCCGCCAGGAGGGTGATGGTGCGGTCGACGCCCGGGAACGGCGAGAACGGCCCGTCGGCGGCGATCGTGGCGATGCTCGCCCGCCAGCCGAAGTCCGCCGAGTCGCCGCCCGGACCCGCCGACCCCTCGCACGCGATCTCCCGGGTGTCGCCGCCACCGTTGCGCCACGGGCCGACGGGCAGCGTCTCGACGTCGAAGGGATGCGTCAGCGTCACGTACGGGCCTGCTTCCATGGGATCGGGACGGCCGGGCATCGGCCGGGCCCGCCATGATGCCGGCCGCCGTGCGGGCATGTCCGCGCCGTGATCCCGACGCCGTCGCTCACCCGTGCTTGGCGACGGTGAGCAGTACCGCCGAGTCCTCCAGGGCGTCCAGGCTGTGCCGGGACTTCGGTACGACCAGGAAGTCGCCCGTCCGTCCCTCCCACGACGTCTCGCCGTCGATCAGGAGCACCCGCCCCCGCAACACCAGCAGGGTCGCCTCGCCGGGATTCTCGTGCTCGGACAGTGAGGTCCCCGCGTTCAGCGCGATCAGCGTCTGCCGCAACACATGTTCGTGGCCCCCGTACACGGTGTGCGCGCTGCGCCCCGTAGAGGCGGTGGCGGCCAGCTTGAGCAGTTCGCGGACCTGGGCTTCCAAGGAGAGCTTTTCCATAGCCACAGTGTGCACACGACCGCTCACAAAACCCCGAACGACCGCACCCGCGTCACACCGGAAGTTGCGCCGCCACACCGGGCCGCACCCGGTCCAGGCTCAGTCGCAGCACCGTGCAGGCCAGCGCGGCCAGCGCGAAACCGGCGCCGAGCCAGGCGAGTTGCCGGGGACCGGTGACGGACAGGAGCCGGCCGCCGATCGTGGTACCCGCGGTGATCCCGAGATTGGAGAAGGAGATGAACAGGCTGTTCCCGAACTCGGGGGCGTCGCGCGCGTCGCGCCCGAGCCAGTGCTGGCTCACGACCAGCCCGCCGGAGTGCACCAGGCCCCAGATCGGTATCGCCACCAGCATCGGGGCGACATGTGGACCGACCGCGTAGAGCAGGACGTACACGGCCAGGCACAGGGCGGGAAAGGCGAGCGCGGTGCGGGTCGCGTCGCGCCGCAGCAGCGCGCCGAAGGCGAAGTTGCCGAGGATCATCACGAGGCCGAACACCATCAGCAGCGCGCCGACCCACGAGCCGTCCATCCCGGTGACCTCGTCCAGATACTCGGCGAAGTAGCCGTAGACCGAGAACATCGCCGCGAAGACGAAGACCACCGACAGGATGCTCAGCCACATCCGGCCACTGCGCAGCACGCCGACCTGGGCGCCGTACGACAACCGACGCTCCACCGGCACGGTGGGCAGGAAGCACAGGATGCCCAGGAAGGCGAGCAGGTTGATCGCGGCGCCGAACCAGAACGCCGCCTCCAGGGACAGGTGTTCGGCCAGATAGGACGTCAGCGGCACGCCGAGGGCGAAGCCGACGGTGACGCCGGCGAACACGCGGGTCGTGGCCCGCGTGGCGTCCGCCGCCGGGACCAGGCGGGCCGCGGTGGTCAGGGCGACGGAGAAGAACACGGGATGGACGACGGCGGGCAGGATCCGGAAGGCGAGCATCACGTCGAACCTGGTGGTGAGCGCGTACACGGCGTTGGAGATCGCGAACACCAGGATCGCCGAGGCCAGCACGGTCCTGCGGTCGATCCGCGACGCGAACAGCGTCATGAACGGCCCGGAGACCGCGATCACCAGGGCGAACGCGCCGACGAGGAGGCCGGCGGTCGAGGTGTCGACGTGCAGCCGGTCGGCCACCTGCGGCAGCACGCCGACGATGCCCATCTCGGTGGTGATGATCCCGAATACGCCGAGGGCGAGGGTTGCGATCGTGATGGTGGTGGTTCTCATCGTGGCCTTGTCGATCGGTGTTGGTTTTACATATCTGTATATGTAGATGCGTTTGCCCGTGCGTGTACATGCGACGGGCCGGAGTGTCCGGGTCAGAGTTCGGTGCGGACGTGTTCCGCGAACTCGGCGATCGTGCGTTCGTTGCGCCGGTAGTACGTCCACTTGCCGATCCGCTCGGATTCGAGCAGACCCGCGTCCTTGAGGGTCTGGAGGTATCCGGACACCACCGACTGGGCCAGGCCCGCGCGGGACTGGATGTCGCCGACGCAGACGCCGATGTGGAACCCCAGGCCCTGCTGTCGGTAGGAGTCCTCGTCGAAGTACTTCGCGGGCTCCTTCAGCCACTGCATGAACAGGAGTCGGGCCGGGTTGGCGAGTGCCTTGTGTACGGCCAGGGGGTCCATGGCGGGCTGCCTTCCGGGGAGGTGGGCGCTCGAGGGGCGCGGGATCGCATCCAGTTTTCTCGATATGTAGTGACTGTGTCAATCGAGTCGAACGAAATGTCGGTAAATATTGAGGTTTGAACGGGTTAGTCGCAGGTGGGAGGGCTATCAACCAAGGGACTGCGATTCTCGGAAAGAGGGTGGTGGACGTGTCCACGTCGACATCGACACCGACAGCGCCATCGATAGAGCAGCACCCCGACATAATCACCATGCGACTTCGTTCCGAACGCGCCACCACCGGCGCGGTGGCGCAGGCCGCGGAAGCGTTGGGCGTGCTGTGCGGTGTGTACCTGGCGGCCTCCCCCTGGATCGTCGGGTTCAACGGCTTCACGACTTTGACCACGAACAACCTGATCACCGGCGTGGCGCTTGCGCTGCTGATGATGGGCGCGTTCGGGTCCGCCTACGAGCGCACGCACGCGATGAGCTGGGCGGCGTTCGGCATCGGTGTGTGGACGATCATCGCGCCCTGGGCCGTGAGCGGTTCCTTCGACACCACGCGGACCATCACCAGCAACGTGATCGTCGGTGCGGTGGCGTGCCTGATGGCGCTGGTTCTCGCGCTCAGGGGTGTCATCGGGATTCACCGTTTGTGAGTGATCCCGTCTGTGAGTGATCCGAGTCCGAGACCGGGCCGCCGGTGGGTCCGGTCGGCGCGCGGTTCGCCCCGGCGACCCTTGTCGGGCGTACTCCGTCGGCAGGTCCCGCCCCGCAGCTCCGGCTGGGAGGTGGATGTAGTGAGCGGACCTTCGCTTTCGGGCCGGGAACGGCGCACCCTCGCGCGCATGGAGGAATCCCTGGCGCAGGACGAGCAGTTGGCCGAACTGCTGCGCGTGTTCGACGACCCACCCTCTGTACCGGCTCCGAAACGCCGTCGATTCGGCATCGGCGTGCGCATCGGCGCGCCGCATTGGCCGACCCTTGTGAAGTGGACGGCGCTGCTGCTGTCCGGCACCTCGATCGGGCTGCTGATCGCCGCGATCCTCACGGGTGCGCCCGTGGTGGTCCTGGTGGCGGTGGCCGTGTCGGTGCCGGCATTGCTCCTGATCGGCGCCTTCGCCTACCTGAGGTGGCACGCGGACGGCCCGGCGGGCGCCCACGCGGTACGTCGTGGCCGGCGAGCCCGTACGCACGGGTGGCTGCGGGCGCACGGCGCGGATCGCGTCGACGGCACGGGCGGCACGGGCGGCACGGAGCGTCGCGACAGCGACGACCGGCGCCGCGAACCGTAATGGATACGGCGTCGACGCACGCGGCAACGGTGTGACCCGGGCGGCTTCGGTGCGTTCGGGCCTCTCCGGTGCGCTCTCGGCGCGCGATCCGCGCTTTTTCGGGCTGTTTGAGCGCTGCCGTGTCACATTGTTGCCGTATCACATTTTTGCCCTGGTCCGGCCCGACGTGCGCTTCCGGGTCGTGCGACCCCTGGATCGCCTCCGTATACGCCGCCGTATACGTGGCTCGCATGCTCGTGTACGGTGGCGTATATGGGGGCGGCACAGGGCGTCCCGGCGCCGGAAAGGTGGCAGCGGGCATGAGACTTCCTCGCACGGCCTACATCGAACAGCCTTGGCGGCTCCACGAGTTCGCCCACGACTTCCGAGTCGAGGACGTGTGGTCCTACCGCACTCCGGGCGCCGGGCCGGACGACTTTCCCGTGATGCTCGCGGCGATGCGGGCGAGCGGCGGGCGGCAGGCGGCGCCGACGCGGTTCCTGCTCGCGGTACGCCGGAAGCTCGGCGTCGTGCTCGGCTGGGACCGGCCCGAGGCCGGGCTCGGGGAGCGTGTGGTGTCGCTGCGCGATCGCCTGCCGGACGAACTTCGCGCCACCGTCGACCCCGCCGACTCCGGCGGCATGCCGCTCACTCCCGTGTACGGGCTCGACCGCGAGTTCGTCGGCGAGCTGGGCAACAAGACCGCGCACGCCCTGATGCACCTGGGCTGGGTGCCGACCGGGGACGGCGGCCACGAGCTGCGGATGGCCGTCCTGGTCAAGCCCAACGGCTGGTTCGGCCGGCTGTACATGGCCGGCATCGCACCGTTTCGGCTCCTGATCGTCTACCCGGCGCTGACCCGCCAGTGGGAGCGCATCTGGCTCGACCGCGCGCAACTGCTCGCCGCCGCCGAGGCGCACGCAGCCGGCGCAGCCGCCGGGCCCGCCGCGTCCGCCGGCCCCGCCGACCACCCCGGGGCGGCCGTCACCTCATGACCCGGATCGGGTCGCCGGTGAGGAAGGCGGCGATGTCCTCGACCGCGTCGCGGTAGAAGGTCTCGTACAGCTCGCGCGTGACGTAGCCGATGTGCGGGGTGAGCACGACGTTGTCCAGTGTGCGCAACGGGTGGTCGGCGGGCAGCGGTTCGACGTCGTACACATCCAGCGCCGCGGCGGCGATGGCCCGGCGGCGCAGCACGTCCAGGAGGGCGGACTCCTCGACGATGGGGCCGCGCGAGGTGTTGACCAGGATCGCGGTCGGCTTCATCCGGGCCAGTTGGGCGGCGCCGACCAGGCCCCGGGTGCGCGAGCCGAGGACGAGGTGGATGGACAGCACGTCGGACCGGGCGAACAACATCTCCTCGGTCACCGCCGTCACGTTGTGCGCCGCGGCCCGCTCCGGGGTCAGATGCGGGCTCCAGGCCACACACTCCATGCCGAACGCGTGGCCGATCCGGGCCACTTCGCTGCCGAGCCGGCCCAGGCCCAGCACACCGAGCACCTTGCCGCGCAGGCCGACGCCGAGCCCCACCTGCCAGCCGCCGGCCCGCATCGAGCGCTCCTCGACCGGCAGGTTGCGGGCGGCGGCCAGGATCAGCGCCCAGGTCAGCTCGGCGGTCGGATGGGCGACATAGCCCGTCCCGCAGACCACCACACCACGCCCGCGCGCCGCCGCCACATCGATCGCCGCGTTCACCGGCCCGGTACTCACCAGCAGCCGCAGCCCGGTCAACCGGTCCAGCACCTCCGCCGGAAACCGGGTGCGCTCGCGCATCGCGACGATCACCTCGAACCCGGCGAGCGCGGCGACCACCGCGTCACCATCGGCGAACGGCTCGGTGAACACGTGCACCTCGGCGTCGAGCGAACCCCAGTCGGCCAGCCCCCGAGCCACGTCCTGATAGTCGTCGATAATGGCGATCCTCATGACCCCCGAGGCTAATACCACCCCCACCCCCCAACCCCCCGACGCGCCCCAACCGCACACCCCGCCCGGCCCGCGTGGGTTCGAGGATCAGCCCGGAAGGCGGCCGATTCCGCCCACGGACAGGTGGCCTTCGGGGGTGAGCGGGCGGGTGGCCGGCTCGTCCGGGTGCCAGAGGGGGAGGAGGACCACGCCGGGGTCCACGAGTTCGAGGCCGTCGAAGTAGCTCTCGATTTCCTCCAGGGGGCGAAAGCGACCGCTGCCCAACTGGGTCAGGAAGATCTTTTCCAGCGCGCGTCCCTCCGGCGTGGAGTCGCAGAAGTGGGTGATGAAGATGTAGCTGCCCGGCGGCAGTGCGTCGCGGTAGGCGCGGACCACGCCCGCCGGGTCCTCGTCGTCGGCGAGATGGTGCAGGACGGCCACCAGGAGCAGGCCGACGGGCCGGGTGAAGTCGATGAGTTCGCGCAATTCCGGGCGGGCCAGCACGTCGGCCGGATCGCGCAGGTCGGCGGTCACCACGCGGGTGCGGTGATTGTCCGCGAGCAGCGCCCGCCCGTGCGCGAGCACGATCGGATCGTTGTCCACGTAGACGACGGCCGCGTCGGGGTTCACCTCCTGGGCGACCTCGTGCGTGTTCTGCACGGTCGGCAGGCCCGAACCCAGGTCGACGAACTGGTCGATGCCCTGGGCCGCGAGGTAGCGCACGCCCCGGGCCAGGATGTGCCGGTTGTGCCAGGCGCCCTCGTTGGACAGGTTCGCCAGCGCCTCGTCGGCGATCCTGCGGTCCACCGCGAAGTTGTTCTTGCCACCCAGAATGGCGTCGTAGACCCGCGCGACGCTGGGCACGGTGACGTCGATCCCGGTCGGTGCCCAGTCCTCGGGCGACTCCCCCTCCGGCAGGGCGTCGAAGTCCCACTCGTCCTGTTCCCGCTCGACCACGGTTGCTCCTCGTCGATGTCTCGCGCGCTCACCCATGGCGTCTTACGGGCGTACGGAGCCTATCCGAGTCCCTCCGTCACCGACCGGCAACTTCCGTAACACGTGCGGGGATTGGCGCCGGCGGGGTGGGACCGCGCAGCGCGGGGCGGGCGGACATGCCGACGGCCACCGCCCGGAACGGGGAGCGGTGGCCGTCGGCGTCAGGTAGCGGGAGCGCGGGTGCGTCAGTCCATCCGGACGATGGCCGCGACCGGCCCACCGCCCGAGGGGCCCTGGTGCACGGCGGCGACCGAGACGAACACGGCCGGGTCGCCGGTGACGGCCGCGGTCACGCCGCCGACGGTGGCCTTGATCTGCCGGTGCCAGTGCACGTCCGAGTCGTCCAGCATGATGTTGCGCCGGCCGCGCACGCTGCCGCTCGGGTCGGCCTCGCACTTGAGGAATACGTTGACCAGGCGGTCGCCGAGGTCGGAGGTGTGCGGACGCTCCGGCAGGTCGATCCCGGCCGAGCGGATCGCCGACCAGATGCCGTCCGCGTCGAGCGCGTCCTTCATCACGCCGTGACCGACCCGGAACGGGCCGCCGACGCCGCGCACGTTGCCGACCACCACGATCTGCGCGCAGTCGAGTTCCACGCCGGAGGAGCAGGACGCCACCGACGAGTACAGCGACAGGTCGCGGTGGATCTGGTCGGCCGTCGGCAGGTCGATCTCGCCCAGCGCGACGGCGATGCCCAGCGCGGTGGTCGAGTTGGAGACGTCCATGGACTTGAGGGTGTCCTCGGTCCACACGTCGAACCCGCGCGACTTGGCGTCGTTGATGGTGTCCAGGACCAGGAGCGGAGTCTTGGTCTGTACGTAGTGCACGTCGGCCGGGTCGGTGATGCCCGCGACCGCCATCGCCGCACGGACGCCGGCGGCGACCTTCTCCACCATCGGCACCCGGCCGATGTCCTCGGGCAGGATCGTCTCGCTCATCGCCACGCCGACCGACACGCGCGGCTCGTCGGTGGGCTCGTACCGGTTCTCCGGCGCGTAGGCGAAAACGGTCGCGTGGGGGGAGATCACGCCGTCGGTGCCGCCGGACCACACCAGCGGTACCTTGCCGGCCTCCTCGACCGAACGCTTGCCCTTGGCGACCAGCACCTCGCGGAAGGCGCGGTCGGCCAGGATGCGGGTGTAGTCGTTGACCCCGCCGTTGCCCTCGGTCTTGCCGATGACGGCGAGCACGTCGTCCGCGGCGAACACGCCGTCGTCGATCAGCTTGGCCAATCCGGACGCGTCGGTGACGCTCTCGATGGCGACCTTGTGAACCTCGATCGGCCTGGGCACTCGTTCCACCTCGTTCATTGGAGTTCGCTGAATTACCGATACTGACCGATTTTGCGACTATTGCGGCCGGTTGCACCGCTTCGGCCACGTCGGATGTTGCGGCCGATCCGGAGGCTGTGGCCGCTCCGGACGCGTTGCCCGCGTCGCAGGCCCGCGCGTCGGGGCGCGTGGGCCGACGGGGCGCTACCCGGCGTCCGCCGCCGCGACCGGTGCCGCAGCCGCGACCGCCGCCGCGTTCGCCTCCACCACCGTGCCCGCCTCGCCGGCGACCGCGGCGGTGATCCGGTCCAGGGACGTGATCACCGAGCGCCGGCCGCCCGCCTCGACGAAGCGCACCGCCGCCTCGACCTTGGGCCCCATGCTGCCCCCCGCGAACTGCCCCGCCGCGGCGTGCTCGCGCAGTTCCTCCGGGGTGACCCGGCCCAGCTCGCGCTGGTTCGCGGTGCCGTAGTCGAGCATCGCGTTGGGTACGTCGGTGGCGATCACCAGCACGTCCGCGTCGACCGACGCGGCGAGCAGGGCCGCGGTGAGGTCCTTGTCCAGGACCGCCTCCACGCCGCGCTCGGCGCCGTCCGCGTCGCGCACCACCGGGATGCCGCCGCCACCGGCCGCGACCGTGGTGAAGCCCGCCGCGACCAGGGTGCGGATGGCCGGCGCGTCGACCACCTCCAGCGGATCCGGCGACGGAACCACTCGACGCCAGCCCTTGGCGCCCCGGTCCTCCCAGTGCTGGCCGAGCGCGACGAAGCGCTCCGCCTCGGCCTGCGGCAGATGCCGGCCGACCGGCTTGGTCGGGTGCTCGAACGCCGGGTCGGCGGCGTCCACCAGGGTCCGGGTGACCACGGCCGCCACCCGGGCCGGCTGCCCGCGGCGGCGCAGCGCGGCCTCCAGGGCGGAGACGACGGTGAAGCCGAGGGTGCCCTGCGTCTGCGCGCCGCACCAGTCCAGGGTCACCGGAGGTACGACATGCGCGGTCAACTCGTTCTTGACCAGCAGGTTGCCCACCTGGGGGCCGTTGCCGTGGGTGAGCACGACGTCGACGCCGGAGACGATCAGGTCGGCCACCGCCTCCATCGCCACCGCGACGGCCGCCCGCTGGGCGTCGGGGGTGGCGCTCCCGTCCGGCCCCGTCATGGCGTTGCCGCCGAGGGCGATGAGCACTCTCCCGGTGCCGTTCGTGCTCCGGGTGCCGTTCGCGGTGCGGGGAGTTGTCATGTGTCGAACTCTCCTGTCCTGTCGTACGCGGGAGTCCCGATGCACCCGTCGCGGTTCGGCCCGTTGGGCCGTCGTCCGTCCGGGAATTGGGACTCTAGGTGGGGAACCGGGTCGATGGCTTGAGAGTCATTTGACTACAAACACCGATCGATCTGGCAGAAATTGCCGAGTGACGCGCGCCCGGGTTCGGGGGTCTACGCCGGGCGCGCGCCCGTTTCAGCAGCCGAGGTGGGCGTACCGCTCCAGCCGCGCCGCGCGGCGTTCCTCGGTCGGTCGGCGCAGCAGGCCGACCAGTTCGTACTCCAGGACCTGCGCGAGCCGGGCCAGGAACGCCATCGGCTCGTCGGCCGCGTCGGGCCGCTCCGCGACGATCCGGTCGACCACGCCGTCGCGCAACAGGTCGAGCGAGCGAATGCCCTGCGCCGCGGCGATCTCGGCGCCGCGGGTGGGCGTGCGGTAGCGCAGCGCCGAGGCGCCCTCGGGCGGAAGCGGGGACAACCAGCCGTGCTGGGCGCAGAGCACCCGGTCGGCGGGCAGCAGGGCGAGCGCGCCGCCGCCCGCACCCTGGCCGAGCAGCAGGCACAGGGTCGGCGTGGGCAGGGTGACCAGTTCGGCCAGGCAGCGGGCGATCTCGCCGGCCAGTCCGCCCTCCTCGGCCTCCGGGCTGAGTGCCGCGCCGCCGGTGTCCACGACGCTGACCAGCGGCAGGTCGAGTTCGGCGGCCAGGCGCATGCCGCGGCGGGCCACCCGCAGGCCGGCCGGGCCGAACGGGCCGTGGCTGGACTGGCGGGCGCGGTCCTGCGCGAGCACGACGCAGGGCGCGCCGCCGAACCTGGCCAGCGCGAGCAGCAGGCCGGGGTCGCTCTCCCCCTGGCCGGTGCCGTGCAGGGGCACCACGGCGCTCGCCGCGTGCCGGAGCAGGGCGCGCGCGCCGGGGCGTTCGGAGCGACGGGAGAGTTCGACCGAGGTCCACGCGGGGACGTCGGCCAGGTCCTCGACGGGCAGCGGGGCAACGTCGGGCAGGTTCTCGCGCGGCGCGGTGACGATGTCCAGGACCCGGGCGGCCACGTCGCCGAGCCGGTCGGGCTCGACGACGGCGTCGACCAGGCCGTGCGCGTACAGGTTCTCCGCGACCTGGACCCCCTCGGGGAACGGCCGGCCGTACAGCGCCTCGTAGACGCGCGGGCCGAGGAAGCCGATCAGCGCGCCGGGTTCGGCGGCGGTGACGTGGCCGAGCGAGCCCCAGGAGGCGAGTACGCCGCCGGTGGTCGGGCCGCGCAGGTAGACGAGGTAGGGCAGGCCGGCGCTCTTGTGCGCGGCGACGGCGGCGCTGATCCGGACCATCTGGAGGAAGGCGACCGTGCCCTCCTGCATCCGGGTGCCGCCGGAGGTCGGCGAGGCGACCAGGGGCAGGCCCTCGGCGGTGGCTCGTTCGATCGCGGCGACCAGGCGCGAGGAGGCGGCGACCCCGATCGACCCGGCCAGGAAGCCGAATTCGCAGGCCACCACGGCCACCCGGCGGCCCCGGATCCGGCCCTCGCCGGTGACCACGGACTCGTCGACGCCGCTCTTGGCCTCGGCGGCGCGCAACTCGTCGCGGTAGCCGGGGTCCAGGCGCTCGGGGCGGTGCGGCGGGGCGTCCCAGCTCGTCCAGGTGTCGGAGTCCAGGACGAGGCGGATGAGGTCGTGCGCGCCGACGCGGGGGCGGCGGGGCTGCGTGGGGGGAGCGGGTGCGGGCTCGGCCGTCACCGCTTCCGCCCCCACCGGTTCGGCCCTCACGCGCGCCGCGCGGCGTGCAGGGCGCGGGCGTCCTCGGCGTCGAGCCAGGCCTGCACGCTGTCCGTGTGCTGGCCGAGCGTCGGCGGGGCGTCGTGCCGCCGGCGCCCGTCGTCGCTCGTACCGTCGACACCGTCGAGGCGGATCGGTGGGCCGGGCAGCGTGATCGGGCCGAGGGTGCTGTGCATGACGTCGAGCAGCAGGCCCTGCGACTTCGTCTGGTCCCAGTCGTAGACGCGGTCGATGGTGCGTACCTCGCCGGCCGGGATGCCGGCGGCGGCCAGCTCGGGCAGCAGGTCGTCCACGTCGCGCGCGGCGAACGCGGCGTTGATCGCCTCCGCGAGTTCGGCCCGGTTGACCACGCGGTCGGCGTTGACCGCGAACCGGGCGTCGTCCACCGCGAGGCCGACCATCGGGGCGAACTTGGCCCACAACTTCTCGCTGCCCACCGCGACCTGGATGATCGCGTCCTTGCAGCGGTAGGAGCCGTACGGCTGGAGCGAGGGGTGCAGGTTGCCCTGCGCGTGTCCGACCTGGCCGGCGACGGTGTAGTTGGTGCCCTGGAAGGCGTGTACGCCGACGATCGCGGACAGCAGCGAGGTGCGCACGACCCGGCCCAGGCCGGTGCGCTCGCGCTCGTGCAGCGCGGCGACCACGCCGTAGGCGCCGTACATCCCGGCCAGCAGGTCGCCGATCGGTACGCCGATGCGGGTGGGGTCGTCGGGGCCGGGGCCGGTCAGGCTCATCAGGCCCGCCTCGCCCTGGGCGATCTGGTCGTAGCCGGGTCGGCCGCCCTGCGGACCGTCGTGGCCGAAGCCGGTGATGGACAACACCACCAGGCGCGGGTTGAGCCGGGTGAGCTCCTCCATCGGGAAGCCGAGCCGGTCGAGTACGCCGGTGCGGAAGTTCTCCACGAGCACGTCGCTGTGCCGGATCAGCCGGGCGAGGGTGGCCCGGCCCTCCTCGGTCTTCAGGTCGAGGACTATCGACTCCTTGTTGCGGTTGCAGGAGAGGAAGTAGGTCGACTCGCGGGCGTCCTCGGCGCCGACGAACGGCGGGCCCCAGCCTCGGGTGTCGTCGCCGCCGTCGGGGTTCTCCACCTTGATCACCCGGGCGCCCATGTCGCCGAGCATCATCGCGGCGTGCGGGCCGGCGAGGGCGCGGGAGAGGTCGAGCACGACGAGATCGCAGAGCGGTCCGCTCACGTCGAACACCCCTTTCTGCATGTGTGCGGCGGTGCGCAGTCCGGCGTCGAATGCGTCCAAGTTAGGCGGCGACACGGCGTTGCTCGCCGTCAGTTACTGCCCAAGGAATCGCGCTCGCTTGGCAATACTTGGTGTTGGAAGCCCGGGGCGTAGTGGGCGTCGTCGGGGGCGAACACCCGTCGGGCGAAGTCCTCGAAGCGGGTCGGCGCCCGGCCGAGCAGCATTGCCAGGGTGCGCGGATTGCCGGTCAGGCCGTGCCGGTCGTAGAACGCGAACATCGCGGTCAGCGTGTCCAGGGCGTAGCCGGACAGGCCGCCCGCGCGGGCGTTCTCGCACCACTCGCGCGGGTCGATCCGGCGCGCGGTGACGGGGCGATCGAGTACGGCCGCCAGGTGCGCGGCCATCAGCTCGGGCGTCAGCGCCTCCGGGCCGGCCAGCTCGTACACCGCGTTCTCGTGGCCGTCCTCGCACAGGACGACCGCCGCGGCCTGGGCCACGTCGCGCAGGTCGACGGCGGCGAACGGGGCGTCCACCCGGTACGGCACGACGTAGTCGCCGATCCGCACGATCGCGTCGCGGGCGTCCAGGATGTTCTGCTGGTACGGTCCGGGCTGCAGCACGGTCACCGCGAGGCCCGACTCGAACAGGGCCTCCTCGACCCGGGCCTTGGCCTCGTGATGCGGCATCGCCCGCAACTGGGGCCGCAATACGGAATGAAACACGAACCGGTCCACGCCGGCCCGCTCGGCGGCGGCGATCACGGCGCGCCCGATGGCCGGCTCGTCCGGGTGCACGTTCGGCGCGATGTGATAGATCGCCTCGCACCCGGCAAGCGCCTCGGCGAGGTCGGCCGGCGCGGTGACGTCGCCCACCACCGCCTCGCTCGCCCCGGCCGCGACCGCCACCGCGACCTGCTCGGGCCGCCGCACCAACGCCCGCACCCGCACCCCACGCTCGGCCAACGCCCAGGTCAACGCCCGCCCGGTCTTCCCCGCGGCCCCGGTAATCACGATCATGCCCCCACGCTAGGCAGCACCGGCCCGGGGTTTCACGGTGCGCCCTCGCCAACACGACCCCGGTGAATCGGGCACAAAGTGCCGAAGCCGGGGCGCGTGGGGCGGTGGCGGTATGGCTAATCCGGCCGCCCAGCGGGGGCTCGGCCGGCCGGTGCCGTTTGGCGTGGTGGGAGCGGGACTTCGCCCGGGTGCGGCGCCGGGTCGGGTGCGGCGGGCCGGGTGTGGAGCTAGGTCGGGTTCGGGCCTCGGGTGGTGAGGAGGTCGCGGGCGGTGAGGGCGGCGCGTAGGGGGCCCTGGCGGTCGGGGGCGTCGGGGCTTACGTGGAGCAGGGATTCGATCAGGGCGAGGCGCTGGTGGACCGATTGGCGGCGGAGGAACAGGACGCCGGCGGTCTCGGTCTTGGAGCAGCCGCAGCGCAGGTACGCCTCGAGGGTGTCCACCAGGCCCGTGCCGCGGGTGGCGTCGGCGGCCAGGAGCGGGCCGAGTTGGTCCTCGACGAGGTCGGCCAGTTCCTCCGGGGGCAGCCCGTCCAGGAGGCGTTCCAGGGCCCAGTCGTCGGCGAGTACGGTTTCGGCGACGCCGGTGGGCCGGATCGGGTGCACTCGGCGGGCCAGGCGCAGGGTGTCCCGCGCGGCGCGCAGGCTGTGTCCGACGCGGGCCACGTCCCGCACGAGCGGGCCGAGGGCGGCGGTCGGTTCGTGGCCGGTGGCCCCGGGCAGGCCGAGGCGGTCGGCGAGTTCGGCGATGTGGGTGGGGCGGTCCAGGGCGATCAGGGCGTACGCGCCGCCCGGGCCGTCGCTGACCAGGCCCCGGCCGCCGCATGCGCGCAGGCCCTCGTACAGGGTGGTCACCGCCTGCACCGGGTCGGGCCGGTTCAGGGCGATGGTCGCCCACACGGCGGTGCCGGCCGGGACGAGGCCGCACACCGTCAGGCGCGCGGCGACCTCGCGCGGGGGCAACGCGTCGCCGAGCAGCCCTTCGACGAGTTCCCGCCGCTCGCGGCCCACCCAGCCACCACGGTCGGCGAGGCGCAACAGGGCGGGCGCGAACACCTGCGCGGCGTGCTCGGCCACCTCCCGCGCGATCGCCGCTCCCGCGGTCGACCAGAGCCCGTCGGCGGGGGCGGTGGTCGGGGTGGCCGCGCCCGCCGTCACGGCCCTGCCCGCGGTCCTGGTTGCGCTTGTCGTGGGGTTGGCCGTGTCGGGGTTGGCCGCGCCTGCCGCGCCCGGCGACGGGTTGGCGTCGGTCGTGCCGGTCGTGCCTGCTGTCCTGGTTGCGCCCGTCGCGGTGTTGGCTGTGTCGGCGTCGGCCGCGTCACCCACCACGCCCGGTGGCGGGGTGGCGGTCGCCGTTGTCGTGCCCAGGAGTAGCCGTCCCCACAGTGCGCCCCTGAGTTCGACGCCGGCTTCGGCTGTTGGGGTTCTTGCGACCGAGGTCGGGTCGTCCGTGCCCGCGTAGGCGGTGGGCGTTCCGTCGAGGGCCGCCAGGACAACCGGGCGGTTGGTGAGCGAGGACAGCGTGGTGGTGAGTTCTTCGACGCCCGCGCCCCGCGCCAGGACGCCGGACAGGGTCCGCACGATGCGGTTGACGTGGCGCAGTCGCGTCACCGCCGAGTCGAGGATGGCCGCGTTGACCGCCTCGGCGATCTCGACGAACGGCACGACGCCGCGCAGGACGACCAGCGGCAGACCCGCGTCCGCCGCCGCGCGAACCACGTCGTCCGGGACCTCGCGGAACGTACGGCCGACCTCCAGGGCCACCCCCGCCACGCCCGCCGCCGCCAGCTCCGTGACATAGCGTCGCCGCTCGCCCGCGTCCCGTCCGGCCAGGCCCAGACCCGTCGTGAGCAGCAGTTCGTCGCCGCGCAGCAGCGGGGCGATCTCGTAGATCTCGCTGGAGTGCACCCAGCGCACCGGGCGATCCAGGTCCGCGTGCGGATCCGGTACCGCCGGGTCGGCTCCGCGCATCAGCGGATGGTCGAGGACCGCGCGCAGGGACAGCGTCATGGACACTCCGTCCGGAAGATCCGTCAGTATGGCGGTCACGGTGTCCGTTGTCACGACCCGTTCGGCCGAGGAACCTTCGGTGATCACCCCACCGTAGCTCTCACCGCAGACCGCATCGCATCGCACCGCATTCCCCACCGCAGTGCTCCGCTCCGTCCCACCGGAGGTCTCCGTGGCAACCCTCGACCACCCCGCGCACCCCGCGCAGCCCGCCCGCCCCGAGCGCGCGGTCGACCACACCCAGTCCCTCGAACCGGTACCCGACGAGGCCCGCGACTCGACACCCGCGCACCAGTTCTGGATCTGGGCCGGCGCCAACATCGCGCCGATCAACTGGGTCCTGGGCGCCCTCGGCATCGTGCTCGGCCTGGGACTGGTCGACACCATATTGGTCCTGATCGTCGGCAACCTGATCGGCATGGGCGTCTTCGGCCTGTTCGTACTGATGGGCCAGCGCACCGGCGTGACCCAGATGGTGCTGGCCCGGGCCGCGTTCGGTCGGCGCGGCGCCTACCTGCCCGCCGCCGTCCAGGGCGTGATCTCCGCCGGGTGGTGCGCGATCAACACCTGGATCGTGCTCGACCTCGTGATGGCCCTCCTCGACAGCGTCGGCTACGAGGGCGGCAACGGCACCAAGGTCGTGGTGGTCCTGGTGGTGATGGCCGTCCAGATCGCGATCGCCGCGTCCGGCTTCGCCGCCATCGCCGGCTTCGAGCGCTGGACCGTACCCGCCACCCTGGTCGTGCTGGCCGCGATGACCGCGGTGGCCTGGACCCGGCTCGACATCGACTGGGGCCACGCGAGCACGTTGAGCGGCGGCGACCGCTGGTCGGCGATGAGCACCGTGATGACCGCGATCGGCGTCGGCTGGGGCATCACCTGGTTCGCCTACGCCTCCGACTACTCCCGCTTCGTCCCGCGCACCACCTCCCGCCGCAAGCTGTACGCGGCCAGCGTGCTGGGCCAGTTCGTCCCCGTGGTCTGGCTCGGCGTGCTCGGTGCGTCACTGGCCACCGTCAACGCCAAGGCCGACCCGGGGCAACTGATCGTCGACTCGTTCGGCCCGCTCGCCATCCCCGTGCTGCTGCTCGTGCTGCACGGGCCGATCGCCACCAACATCCTCAATCTGTACAGCTGTTCGCTCTGTGCGCAGACCCTGGACATCAAGGTCTCGCGGCGCGTGTTGTCCTGCCTGGTGGGCGCGTTCGCCACCGTGTTCACGCTGTTCCTGATCTTCCGGGCGAGCCTGGCGCACACCCTGGACACCTGGCTCGCGGGCATGGTCACCTGGGTCGCGCCGTGGGCCGCGGTGATGCTGGTGCACTTCTACGTCTTCGCCCGACAGCGCGTGGACATCGCCGCGCTGTACGCCGCGCCGCGTCGCGGCCTGCTCGCCGACGTGCGCTGGTCGGCGATCGTCGCGCTGCTGTGCGGCATGGTCGCCACGTGGTGCTTCGAGTACGGCGTCCCCGAGGCGCTGCGCGGTCCGGGCGCCAGGGCGATCGGCAACGTGGACCTGTCGTGGTTGGCGGGCGCGATCGTCGCGGGTGGGCTGTACCTGGTCCTGGGCCGCCACGAGCGCAAGCAGGAGCGGGTGCCCGAACCCGCCCGATCGTGAACCCGATTCCGATCCCCGAACGATCCCTGGAGCGACCGAACATGCACAGCAGCCTCACCGTGACCGACTGCCGGCTCCTCGACCGAGCCGACCGGACCGACCGGGTCGACCGAACCGACCGGGTCGACATCGTGGTGACGGACGGCCTCGTCACCGACATCACCCCCGCCGGGACGCGAGCCGTCGCGCCGACCGGTCCGGTCGTGGACGCCGCCGGCGCGCTGGTCACGCCGCCGTACGTCGAGCCACACATCCACCTCGACACGGCCCTGACCGCCGGCCAACCCCGCTGGAACACCTCCGGCACGTTGTGGGAAGGCATCGAACGCTGGTCCGAGCGTAAGGCGATGCTCACTCGCGAGGACGTACTGGCCCGCGCCGAACAGGTGTTGCGCTGGCAGGTCGCCCACGGCGTACTGCACGTACGCAGCCACTGCGACGTCACCGACCCCGAACTCACCGCGCTGCACGCGCTGATCGAACTGCGCGAGCGGGTGCGCGACGTGCTCGACCTCCAGGTGGTGGCGTTTCCCCAGGAGGGCATCGTGTCCTTCGACGGCGGGGAGGTGCTGATGGAGCGGGCGGTGGCCGCCGGGGTGGACGTGATCGGGGCCATCCCGCACTTCGAGGACACCCGCGAGGACGGTGTGCGGTCGTTGGAGATCGCCTTCGAACTCGCCGAGCGGCACGGCCTGATGGTGGACGTGCACTGCGACGAGATCGACGACGAGCAGTCGCGATTCGTCGAAGTGGTCGCCACACTGGCCCGGCGCGGCGGCCTCGGCTCCCGGGTGACGGCCAGTCACACCACCGCGATGGGCTCGTACAACGGCGCGTACAGCCGCAAGTTGCGGCGGATCGTGGCTCGTTCGGGCATCAACCTGGTGAGCAACCCGATGGTGAACCTGACCCTCCAGGGCCGCTTCGACGACTACCCCAAGCGCCGCGGCCTGACCCAGGTCAAGGAGATGCTGGCGGCCGGCGTCAACGTGGCATTCGGCCACGACGACGTGATGGACCCGTGGTTCCCCCTGGGCACGGCCAACCCGATCCAGGTGGCCCACGCCGGCATCCTGGCCGCGCAACTGTCCGGGCAGGCGGAAATCGACGAGGCGTTCGCGATGGTCACGACACGGGCCGCCGGGGTCCTGGACCTGGGCGAGCGCTATGGCGTAGCGATCGGCCGCCCGGCCAACTTCCTGCTCCTGCCCGCCGATTCCCCCTTTGACG
This sequence comes from Embleya sp. NPDC020630, assembly GCF_044334985.1. Lineage (NCBI taxonomy): Bacteria > Bacillati > Actinomycetota > Actinomycetes > Kitasatosporales > Streptomycetaceae > Embleya > Embleya sp. NPDC020630. Next base: position 1,499 of record NZ_JBIRUB010000029.1, on the reverse strand, counting down.
TCCTCCGCCGCCAGGTGCGCCCGAGCCACGTGATCTCGCGGGGGAGGGTGGTGGCCGAGACCCTGGCTGCGCCGACGCGGCTGACGTGGCCGGGACGGGAGGCGGAGGAGGTGGACTTCGCGCGACGCTGACACCTCCACCATGATCACGCAATGCACCGATTCGGCGGCGACGCGTGAGTTTCGGCCACTAGCATGGCGGCGGGATTACCGGCAGGAATGCGCCGAAAGGGCATTGATACGCGGTAATTCCCGCTGTGGCGCAGAACGTTCCTGCCGGGGCGGGACGTTCGCCGAGACACTGAAACCGTGTGCGGTGGAACGGAAAAATGACCCAGGACGTCGAGTTGGGCACGCCTGCCCCGTGCCGTTTGCAACCCGGAGCGGAACTACGTTGGTTGCGCGGTGAGGCCGCTCTGAAATCGAGCCAGGTGGCGAAGAGGCTCTTGTGGAGCCCGTCGAAGCTGACCCGACTGGAATACGGGGACAACGTCATCGCCGAGCCGGAGGACGTGGCGATGCTGTGCCACGTCTACAAGGCGGACGCCGAGACGCGGTCCCTGCTGATCGCCTACGCCACGGTGACCAAGACGAAGCAGGACCGATGGACGTCAACAGGGGAGCACCCCGCAGTCCGACCGACCATCCACGCTTTGTGTGGGTTTGGAGGCGTCGGCAGCCGTAGTGCGCACCTACCAGTCGGACTACGTGCCGGGATTGCTTCGAACGGAAGCCTATGCCAGGGCGATTCACCAGACCGCGTCGAGGAGTTACAGCTCCGAAGAGATCGAAGTACGCGTTGCCGCACGAGTGGCCCGGCAGGCAGTGCTGCACCGCGCGGAAGCGCCCTTGGAACTCTTCGTCACCTGAGTGAAACGGTACTGCGCCGACGCGCGGGCGATTCGACCGTGAACCGCGAGCAGCTTGAACACCTCGCGGATCTCGCGACCATGCGGAATGTTCAAGTGCAGGTCATGCCGTTCGGCGCGGGATTCCACCTCGGCATGAATGGCCCCTTTGCCATCTTCCGGTTCGCCAGGACGTCTCTTTCGAGGCCGATCGTCTACTTGGAGAACCTGGCCGCCGGTTGGGTCGTCACCGACGATGGCATCGTCGACAGCTATGAGCACACGTTCAGCGAACTTCGGGCTCTGGCTCCGGGGCCCCAAGAATCCCGGAACATGATCCATCAGGCGATCAAGGAGGTCTGATCCATGACCACCAACGATTGGTTCAAGTCCAGTTACAGCACGGACGTCGACTGCGTCGAGGGAGCCCGCACTCCCGCGCACGCCATCTCCATACGCGACTCCAAGGTGCCCACCCGAGGCACCTTCCTCTTCCACGAAGCCACCTGGACCCCCTTCCTGACGGCCCTGAAGACCACCGAGCCGCCGTTTCACGCCTAGTACTGCAACGACACTTCAGGATGTCCTCGGCGTCTGTAATGGCTGATGCGGGCTCGAGCTTGGCTTCTTCTTCGCCATATGGACCAGGCGA
>NZ_JBIRUB010000028.1:0-95567 GCF_044334985.1 Embleya sp. NPDC020630 | reverse complement strand
ACCGCCTGCACCCCCGAACACTGGTACACCAACCTCCGCACCACCGTCCGCTTCCAGGAGACCGTCGAAGCCCTCCTCACCGACGGACACACCCTTTTCATCGAGACCAGCCCGCACCCGGGGTTGACGGCCGCAGTCGACGAAACCATCGAGGCGCGCACTCCGAGCGTCCGGGCCGCCACCGTCGCCACCCTGCGCCGAGGGCAGGGTGATCTGCGCCAATGGCACATCGCCCTCGCGCACGCCCACGTACTCGGCGCCGATGCGATCGCGCCGACCTCCGCCGTGCCGGACGGCGACCTGCCCACCTACCCGTTTCGGCGGGACACCTTCTGGCTCACCGCGCCCCGGCGGCGGGACGCGGCCGGATCGGGCCGGAGCACGACGAGTCACCCGTTCCTCGACGCCGCCGTGCACGTCGCCGACACTGGCGCGCTCGTGCTCACCGGGCAGCTGTCCACGGCCGACCATCCTTGGCTCGCCGACCACGCCGTACACGAGACCGTCCTGCTTCCGGGGACGGCTTTCGTCGAGATGGCCGTCTTCGCCGGTGCCGGGGTCGGGTGTGATCGGGTGGCCGAGCTGACCCTGGAGGCGCCGTTGCCGCTGCCCGGCGCCGGGGCGGTGCAGCTGCAACTCGTGGTCGAGCCGCCGCTCGAGGAGGACGAGCGGCGGGTCGTGAGTGTGTACTCCCGGTCCGAGCCGGGTGAGCGCGACGCAGCGACCGACGTGCCCTGGACCCGGCATGCCACGGCGATCGTGGAGCCGGAATCCGCCGACGACCCCGGCCCGGCCGCGGCGCCGGTCGATGCCTGGCCCCCGGCGGACGCGCGGGTGCTCGACGTCGACGCGCTCTACCGCGACCTCACCGCGACGGGCTACGGCTACGGGCCCGTCTTCCAGGGGGTCCGGGCTGCCTGGCGGCTCGGAGACCGCGTGTTCGCGGAGATCGAGCGGACCGAGGAGGACGCCGACGCCGATCCGGCCTTCGTACTTCACCCGGCGCTGTTCGACGCGGCCCTGCACGCCGGGCTCGTGCCGGCGGACGACGCCCCGGCCCGACCGGGATCACCCCGGTTGCCCTTCGTGTGGAGCGGGGTGCGCCTGCACGGTTCGACGGCCACGGCCTTGCGGGTGCGGCTGAGTCCGACGGGTACCGACGCACTGCGGGTGGACGTCTTCGACACCGACGGCACACCCGTCGCCACGGTGGCCTCGCTCGCGCTGCGGCCTTTGCCGGCGGGGCAGTTGGCGGCGGCATCGGTCGGTGACGACCTGTATGCCCTGGACTGGCCGGCCCGGTCCGGCGGCGGAGGCCGACCGCCCGAGTCCTGGGCGGTGCTCGGGGACGACGAGCCGCGAACGGCCGCGCTCGCGGCGGCGGTGACCGAAGCGGGCCCGCCCGGGCGGTACCCGGATGTCGCCGCACTGGCCGAGTCCGTCGGTGCGGGAGCCACGCTCCCGGCGGCGGTGTTGTTCGCGGTGCCCGAGGGTGACCCGCGCCTCGATGTCCCGGCGCGCGTGGGCGCGGTCGTGCGGCAGGTGTTGGCGCAGACGCAGGCGTGGCTGCGCGAACCCGTCTTCGCCGAGACCCGGTTGGTCGTCGTGACGCGGGGCGCGGTGGCCACCGGCGCCGACGACCGCGTGCGCGACCTCGCCGGCGCGGCGGTGTGGGGCCTGCTCCGCTCCGCGCAGGCCGAGCAGCCGGGCAGGTTCGTACTGCTGGATCTGGACGACCACGAGGCGTCCGCCGCCGGCCCGGCCGGCGCGCTCACCGACCTCGACGAGCCGCAACTGGCCCTGCGCGCGGGGACGATCCGGGTGCCCCGGCTGGTCCGGGCCACCACGTCCGGGCCGGAGCCGGAGCGGCCCCCGGTGCGCTTCGACCCGGCCGGCACGGTACTGATCACCGGCGGCTCCGGCACCCTCGCCGCACTGACCGCACGGCATCTGGTCGCCGAACACGGCGTACGTCGATTGGTGTTGGCCGCCCGGCGCGGTGGGCAGGCGCCCGGCGTGGGTGAGTTGGTGTCGGAGCTCGCCGAAGCGGGCGCCGAGGTCGACGTCGTGGCCTGCGACGTGGCCGACCGAACGCAACTCGCCGCGCTGCTCGCGGGGATCCCGACCGAGCAGCCGCTGAGCGCCGTCGTACACGTCGCGGGCATCCTGGACGACGCCACGATCGACGCGCTCACCCCGGAGCGGGTCGACACGGTGCTGCGGCCCAAGGTCGACGCCGGGTGGTGGCTGTACGAGGCGACCCGCCGTCTCGACGGTGTGCCGCTCGTGCTGTTCTCCTCCGTCACCGCGACGCTCGGCAGCGCCGGGCAGGGCAACTACACCGCCGCGAACGCGTTCCTGGACGCGCTCGCCCAGCACGACGGGGCAGGCGGCCCGGTGCTGTCCATCGCGTGGGGCCTGTGGGCGCAGGCCGGCGGCATGACCGCCCACCTGGATCGGGTGGACACGGCCAGGATGGCCAGGAACGGCATCGCCCCGCTGCCCGCCGACCGGGGCCTGGCACTGTTCGACGCGGCGCTGCGCGGCGACCGGCCCGCACCGGTGGCGGCCGTGCTGGATCGGTCGGCGCTGCGTGCCCAGGCCGTCGCCGGGCTGCTTCCGGCCGTACTGCGCGAGATGGTGCGCATCCCCGCGCGGCGGGCCGCCCGAGCGGGCGCCGAGGGTACCTGGGCCAGCCGCGTCGCCGCGTTGGCGCCCGCCGATCGGCTCGCCGAGATCGGTGAGTTGGTCCGCGCGAACGTGGCCACGGTGCTCGGGCACACCGACGCCGGTCGCGTCGACGGCGCACGGGCGTTCAAGGAGGCCGGTTTCGACTCGCTGACGTCGGTGGAACTGCGCAACCGCCTCGCCGCCGCGACCGGACTGCGGCTGTCCGCGACGCTGGTCTTCGACCACCCCACCCCGGACGCGGTGGCCCGCCACCTGGCGGAGTCGGTCGTCGACGCGCAGCCGGTCCCGGCCGAGGCGACGCCGTCGATACGGCCCGCCGAGTGGGCCGACGAACCCATCGCGATCGTCGCGATGTCGTGCCGCTACCCAGGCGGCGTCGCCTCCCCCGAGGACCTGTGGGCGCTCGTGGCCGGCGGCGTGGACGCCATCGGCGAATGGCCGCGCGGACGCGGCTGGGACGCGACCGACCTGTTCGACCCGGACCCCGACCGGGCGGGCAAGAGCTACTCCACCCGAGGCGGCTTCCTGCACGACGCGGACCGATTCGACGCCGACCTGTTCGGGATCAGCCCGCGCGAGGCACTGGCCACCGACCCCCAGCAACGCCTGCTCCTGGAAACCGGCTGGGAGGCGTTCGAACGCGCCGGCATCCCGCACGCATCGCTGCGCGGCAGCCGTACCGGGGTGTTCGTCGGCGTGATGTACAACGACTACGGCTCACGGATCAGGCAGGCGCCTGCCGGCTTCGAGGGATACCTGGGCAACGGCAGCGCGCACAGCGTCGCCTCCGGCCGCGTCGCGTACACCTTCGGCCTCGAAGGGCCGGCGGTCAGCGTCGACACCGCGTGCTCGTCCTCGCTGGTCGCGCTGCACCTGGCGGTACAGGCACTGCGGCAGGGGGAGTGCTCGCTCGCGCTCGCCGGCGGGGTGACGGTGATGGCGACGCCGAGCGTGTTCATCGAATTCAGTCGCCAGCGCGGGATGGCGCCCGACGGCCGCTGCAAATCGTTCTCGGCGGACGCCGACGGCGCCGGCTGGTCGGAGGGTGTCGGCATGCTGCTGGTCGAACGCCTCTCGGACGCCCGGCGCAACGGACACCCCGTGCTCGCCGTGGTACGCGGCACGGCGGTCAACCAGGACGGCGCCAGCAACGGCTTGACGGCGCCCAACGGCCCCTCGCAGCAGCGGGTGATCGGGCAGGCGCTGGCCGCGGCCGGGCTCAGCGGCGCCGACGTCGACGCGGTCGAGGCGCACGGTACCGGCACCACACTCGGCGACCCGATCGAGGCCCAGGCGATCCTGGCCACCTACGGCCGCGAGCACACCGATGCCCGGCCGCTGTGGCTGGGTTCGCTCAAGTCCAACATCGGTCACGCGCAGGCCGCCGCCGGCGTCGGCGGGGTGATCAAGATGGTGTCGGCGATGCAGCACGGCGTGCTGCCCCGCACGCTGCACGCGGGCCGGCCGTCGCCGCACGTCGACTGGTCCGACGGGACGGTCCGCCTGCTCACCGAGGAACAGCCGTGGCCCGCCGCGGACCGCCCGCGCCGTGCGGCGGTGTCCTCGTTCGGGATCAGCGGCACCAACGCCCACGTGATCCTGGAGCAGGCCACGCGGGACCCGCGACCGGCCCCGCCGCGCGCGGACCCCGACCCCGCGACGTCGGCGTGGATCCTGTCCGCCCGCACCGCCGAGGCGCTGCCGGCCCAGGCCGAACGGCTGCTGGAGTGGCTGGCCGAGGAACCCGAGCCGCACCCGGCCGACATCGCGCTGTCGTTGACCACCACTCGCTCGCTTCTGGAACACCGCGCGGCCGTCGTCGGCACCGACCACGCGCAGCTGCTCCGGGGCCTGAGCGCCTTGGCCCGCGGCGAACGCTCGCCCGACGTAGTGCGGGCCGTGGCCGGGCCGCCCGGTCGCACCGCCGTGCTGTTCACCGGCCAGGGCAGCCAGCGCCCGGGCATGGGACGGGAACTGTACGAGAGCGAACCGGTGTTCGCCGCGGCGTTCGACGCGGTCCGCGCCGAACTCGACCCGCTCCTGGACCACCCCCTACGCGAGGTGGTGTTCGCCGAACCCGGCACCCCACAGGCGGCCCTGCTCGAATCGACCCGCTACGCCCAGCCCGCGCTGTTCGCCCTGGAGACCGCGCTGTACCGGCTGGTGGAACACTTCGGCTTCACCCCCGACGCGGTGATCGGCCACTCGCTCGGCGAACTGACCGCCGCGCACGTCGCGGGGGTGCTGTCGCTGCGGGACGCGTGCGTCCTGGTCGAGGCGCGCGGACGGCTGATGCACAGCGCGACCGAGGGCGGTGCCATGCTCGCCATCGGCGCCGCCGAACACCTCGTGCGCCCCCACCTGGACGCGTACGCCGGGGCGCTGAGCCTGGCCGCGGTGAACGGCCCCGAGGCGGTGGTGGTCTCCGGCGACGCCGAGGCCGCCGACGCCCTGGCCCGGACGTTCCGGGCGCAGGGGACGCGGACCAAGCGGCTGCGGGTCGGCCGCGCGTTCCACTCGCCGCACATGGACCCGATCATGGCGGCGTTTCGCCGCGTCGCCGAGGGTGTGGACTACCGCACCCCGGCCATCCCCGTGGTCTCCAACCTCACCGGCCGGATCGCGACCCCGCAGGAACTCGCCTCCCCCGAACACTGGGTGCGGCACGTTCGGGAAACGGTCCGCTTCCACGACGGACTGCATGCCCTGCGCGAGCACGGCGTCGACTCGTGCCTGGAGTTGGGCCCGGACCCGGTGCTCACGGCGATGGTCCGGGACACGTTCGACGAGCAGGGGCCCACATCCGTGGCGGTGCTGGGCGCCGGTCGGCCGGAAGGGGACACCCTGACCCGGGCGCTGGCCGCGGTACACCTGCGCGGGAGCGCCGTCGACTGGGCCGTGCCGCTCGCCCGGCGGGGCGCCCGGCCGATCCCGCTGCCGACCTACGCGTTCCGGCGCACGCGGTACTGGCTCGACCAGCCCGCCGCCGCCGACGCGGCCGCGGCCGGGCAGGACACCCCCGACCACCCGCTGCTCGGCGCGGCGATCGAGGTCGCCGACGGCGGCGAACTCCTGCTGACCGGTCGGCTCTCGCTCGCGGACCGGCCCTGGCTGGGCGACCACCGGTTGCACGGCCTCGCGCTGCTGCCCGCCTCCGCACTGGTCGATCTGGCGACGCGTGCCGCGGAGCGGGTGGGCTGCGCCCTGGTCGAGGAACTCACCCTGCACACACCGCTGATCCTTCCGGACGAGGGCACCGTGCGGCTGCAGGTGGTGGTTCGGGCCCTGGAGGCGGGTCGGCACTCGATCACCGTGCACAGCCGCCCCGAGGGCGCGTCGGTCGGACCCGACGCGCCGGCCTGGACGCGGCACGCCGACGGCGTACTCGCCCCGCGCCCCGTCACAGGCACGGCGGCGCAGCCACACACGACGCTCACCGCCGCGTGGCCCCCGCCGGGAGTGACACCGCTTGACCTCCGGGACCTGGACGAGCGGTTGGTCGAAGCGGGTGTGGACTACGGGCCCGCCTTCCAGGGGGTACGGGGCGTGTGGCGGCACCCGGACGGAAGTACCTACGCCGAGGTTCGGCTGCCCGCCGAGACCGCGCCGGAGGCCCGGACGTTCGGGATCCACCCCGCGCTTTTGGACGCCGCGCTGCGACCGCTCGCGCTCGGCGATCCGCAATCCGGGCCGGCGCAGGCCGACCGGGTACGCCTGCCCTTCGCGTGGAGCGGGGTGGAACTGTACGCGAGTGGTGCCGTCGAGGCCCGTGTGCGGATCGCGCCCGGCGTCGCGGAGGACTCCGTGGGCGTCGAACTGGCCGACGGGCAGGGCGCCTTGATCGCACGAGCCGAAGCGCTGGTGCTGCGCGCGCTGCCCGCCGACGGACTCGGCCCGGCCCACGCGGACGGCGCCGGGCTGTACCGGGTCGAGTGGAGTCCGGTGGCGGGCTTCGCCGGACGCGGAGACCGGCCCGCCACCGTCGTGGACCTGCGGTCCGAGGCTGCGGCCGGTCGGGGCGCACCGCCCGAGCGGACCCGCGCCGCGGCGTTGGTCGCGGTCGAGCGGTTGACGCGGTGGCTCGGTGACGACGCCGCATCCGACGTACCCCTGGTCCTGCTGACGTCCGGGGGAGTGGCGGTGCATCCCGGTGAGGTGGCGGATCCGGTCGTCGCCGCCGTGTGGGGACTGGTGCGCAGCGCGCAGGCCGAACACCCCGGCCGGATCACCCTGCTCGACCTCGAAGCGGGAGCCGAGACCGCGGACGGCATCGAAGCGGCCGCTGCGTCGCCGGAGCCACAGATCGCGGTGCGCGGCGGGGTGCCGTACGCGCCCCGCCTGGTGGCGCGGCGTCCCGAACCGGCCCGGGGCGAGGCGGTGTCGTTCCCGAGCGCGGGCACCGTCCTGGTCACCGGCGCCACCGGGCTCCTGGGCGGACTGCTCACCCGACACCTGGTGCACGCGCACGGCGTGCGTCATCTGCTGCTCGTCGGCCGTCGAGGGCCGCAGGCCCCGGGTGCGCGGGAGCTGCTCGCCGAACTCGCCGAGGCGGGGGCCGAGGTCACGATGGCGGCGTGCGACGTGAGCGACGCCGAGGCGTTGGCAGGGCTGCTCGACACCTTGCCGGCCGCGCATCCGCTGACGGCCGTCGTACATCTGGCCGGTGTCCTGGACGACGGCGTACTCACCGGCGTGACCGGGCCCCGGCTCGACGCGGTGCTGCGGCCGAAGGCGGACGCCGCCTGGAACCTGCACCGGCTGACCGAGGGACGGGACCTGTCGGCCTTCGTGCTCTTCTCCTCGATCGCGGCCACCGTGGGCACGCCGGGGCAGGCCAACTACGCCGCCGCCAACGCGTTTTTGGACGCGTTGGCCGGACAACGCGCCGCCGAGGGGCTGCCCGCGTTGTCGATCGGCTGGGGCCTGTGGGACGAGGGCGGGATGGCGGGTGCGCTCGGGGACGTCGACCGGGCCCGGTTGGCGCGCTCCGGCATCGCGCCGATGTCCGCGGCCGCCGGGCTGGCGCTGTTCGACGCCGCCCTGGGCGCGGGTGAGCCCACGCTGGTCGCGGCGCGGCTGGACACCTCCGGCGGCGCGGACGAGTCCGGGTTCCCGGGGTTGCCCATGATCCTGCGCCGGGCCGTGCGTACGCCGGTGCGAGGCCGTGCGGCGGACGCCGGCGAGGCGGCCGGGCCGGCGGGGCCGGTGCTCGCGGGTCTGGACGGCGAGCAGCGCGAGTCGGTGCTGATCGACATGGTCCGGCAGGAGGTCGCCGACGTGCTCGGGCATCCGGACCCCGGCACCGTGGACACGCGACGCGGACTCCAGGACCTCGGGCTCGACTCACTGACGGCGGTGGAGTTGCGCAATCGGCTCTCCGCGCGGGTGGGACTGCGGCTGCCGACCACGATCGTCTTCGACCACCCGAACGTGGCGGCGCTGGCGGCCAGGGTGGGCCTGCTGCTGACCCCCGAGGCCGGGCCCGGCGAGGCGGAGGTGTTGGCGGAGGAACTGCGCCGCCTGGAGGCGCTGTTGGCGCGGACCGGCGTGGACCGGCAGGAGCATGCCCGGATCGGGTCCCGGTTGCGGAGTCTGCTGCGCGTGTGGGACCGCACGATACCGGTCGGCGAGGCGGACACGGACGACGAGAGCGCGTTGGCCGACGTCGGCGACGACGAGTTGTTCCGGGCGCTGGACGACGAGCTGGGCGTGTCGACGCGGGACTGAGGAGGGGGCGCACGAAGCCGGGCCGCACCCGTGAACGCGGGTGCGGCCCGGCGAGTCATGCTCGCTGCCGTCGGTTCAGCCGACGACAGCGAGGTCGTAGATGTCCTTCAGCGTTCGCGCCTCCAGGGCGTCCGGGAGGGAAACCTGGCGACCGGTTTCCCGCTCCAACACGGTGACCAGGGCCAGCAGGTGTACCGAGTCCCAGCCCGGCACTTGGTCGAAGTCCTCCCGTACCACCTCGGCGGTGACCGGCAGGCCGAGCGAGTCGCGGAGCACCAGGACGAAGTCGTCGAGGGTCATCACAGTTGCGTCCTCCCGATGTTTCCGCTCAGCCGCAGGTGTCGCGGCCGCTCGGGGACGTGGATCAGGTCGTGCCGGAATCGGATCGTGCCGTCGTCGTCGACACTCTCCGTCTCGAAGCCGTTGCGCGGGTAGAAGTCCCGCACCTTGTCGTTCTTCGCGGACGGCCGGTAGGTCGCCAGCACCTGTCGCGCGCCCTCGGCGCGGGCGTGTTCGAGCAGGGCGGCCAGGCACGCCGACTCGATGCCCCGCGAGAACACCCGGCAACTGAGCAGGAAGTTCTCGATGCGCCAGACGCTTTCGTCCCGGTCCACGAACACCGCGCCGACCAGCCCGTTGTCGCCGAACCGGTCGGCGGATCGGATGCCGAGCACCAGTGCCCGCGCCGCCGCCGCACGCTCTTCCACGTCGGACTGTCCCAGACGTTCGGTCGTGAGGTTGAACTGGTTGGTGCGCAGCGTCAGTTGCGCGACGCGTGCCACCTGTGTGGGCGTCACCCGGGCGAATTCCACTTCGATGCCCAGGCCCGCCAGGTAGTCGTCGATCGAGGCGAAGCTGTCGAGGAAGTCCTTGCGCTGCGACTCCTCGCGATATCTGGCCGGGCGGGCGACGTCCTCGACGGTGACCTCGCGGACATCGAACCAGCCGTCCGCGAGCAGGCGTTGCACGTGCGTCGCCGGATCGCCGTCGAGCCGGACGACCGCCACCTCGGGCAACTCCCGGGCGACCAACCCGCATTCGTAGGGGCTGTCGTCGGCGAAGACGAGGCTGTCCAGGCCGATGTTGAGATCGGCGGCCAGGGAGCGCAGATTGTCGTGCTTGGGTGCCCAGTCGGCCACGATCCGAACGAAGTCCTCCTCGCCGAGGGTCATCTCGGGGTGCTCGCGCAGCACCTCCCGGACCGGTTCGAGATCGTTCTTGCTGACGGCGGCGAGCAGCACGCCCTGGGCGGACAGTTGCAGCGCGGTGCGCTGCACGGCGCGAAACGCCTCGCCCCGATAGCTCCCGGCGACCTCGATTCCCTCGGGTCCGTCGTCACCGAGCACACCTCCCCACACGGTGTTGTCCAGGTCGAGAACCAGACACTTGCGGGCGCGTCCGGACAGGCCGCGGGCCAGGTGGGCGAGTTCCCGGGTGTAGCCGGCGGTCAACTCGGGGGAGAGGTGCGTCCCGGTGTACGTGCTCAGCCGAACGTCCCGGCCGGGCAGCCCCGAGCCGATCAACGGTTCCAGATCGAGCACGATCAGCCGCGGATGGTCCTCCATCAGGCGCAACACCCGCGCGTTGGTCTCGCGCCACACCGCGCCCAGCCGGGCCCGTGAGCGGTGGTCCACCAACTGCGCGACGTACTCCCGGGGAAGCGGCAGCGTGTTGTACACGAGCGTGCCGTGCCCCACGGCCTCGAACGTGTCGGCCAGCGTGGTCAACCGGCGTTCGGTGGCCGCCAGCGCCGATTCCACGTGCTCCGGTCCCCAGGGCACCGGCACCTCGTCGAACACGACCGTGTGGTCGAGCAGACAGGCCACCAGGTCGGGGCGGGCCGCGTACAGCGCGCTGTTCGGATCGGACAGTTCGAAGACGTAGGCGTCGAAATCGGTGACGTGAGGACGCAACAGCAGTCCGTGTCGGGCCAGTTCGGCGGTGAGCGACGGGGTGACCCCGGTGACGGTGCCGTGGCCGGTGACCGCGACCGACACCACCGGAGTCCGTGGATGCAGCTCCACCACCTCGTCCACCGAAAGCCGGGACAACACCCGGCCCGCGTCGACGAGTTCGGGCGGCGGCAAGTCACGCAGCAGGCCGGGTATCCGGGGATACTCGGCGGCCAATCGGTGCTGTCGATGCAGGTCTCGGAAGGTGTATTCGAGCGGATCGCCCACCGGCGCGGCCGCGGTGCGGTTCATGTGAGAGACAACCCTTCGATCGTGCGACCGCGATCAGCTGGCCACCGGCTCGTCGAGGACATCGTCGGAGACGAGGATCGCCTGGTGCAGATTGCGCAGCGACCGGCACGGCTCCAACCCCAACTGCGAATGCAGCACCCCACGGGCCAACTGGTAGACCTGCAGGGCTTCGGCCTGCCGCTCGGAGCGGTACAGCACCAGCATCAACTGCCGGTAGAACGCCTCACGCAGGGGATGGTGCGCGGTCAGCCTGGAGAGCCGACTGAGGATCTCGCGGTGGCGGCCCAGCGCGATGTACGCGTCGATGCACATCTCCTCGCAGTCCAGCCGCTCCTGCTCGGCCCAGGTGGCGAATCCACTGACGATGGGACCCTCGCCCACACCGTCCAGGACCGGTCCCCGGTACAGCGCCAACGCCTTCTCCAGATCGACCACGGCATCGGCGAAGCGTCCCGCCCGGTGATGCGCGCGTCCGCTGTCGGCGGCGCGTTGGAAGTCGTGCAGGTCCGACTCGCCGTCCTCGACCCGCAGCAGATACCCCGGGATCCGAGTGGCGATGGCATCCGCGCGCCCACCCACGGCGGTGAGCAACTTGCGGAGCTGGCACACATAGACGTGCAGGGCGGGAGTCGCCCGCCGCGGTGGGTTCTCCCGCCACAATTCGTTGATGAGTTGGTCCTTGGTCACCACGCGCCCGGCTCCGATGAGCAGGGCGGCCAGCAACACCTCGGTCTTGGGCGCGCTGAGGATCGATTGGCCGCGCTCACCCGAGACGCGCAAGGGGCCGAGCAGTTCATAACGCATGGGCATTCTCCCCGTAAGAGACCACATTGCGAATGCCCTTCGAGTCTTCGGGAGTCGCCCACCGGGCGCATCGGTGAAACTACTTAGAGCCCCCCGTCGACCGAAAACCACCGTCCCGAAAGCCCTCGGCGCGGTCTCGATCATGCTCACGACCAGCGGTTGTCCCGCGTAGACCCCGGAAAGATGCCCGCTGCGGCGCTCCCGCGAAACCCCCGAAGATTAACCGCCGCGAAACAATCCGCGACACCACGTACGAGATTACGACGCGGGGAATCGAACGCTCCGCTTCCCGATACATCCCCTGAAACCCGGACACGGTCGGATCCGCCGCGCCGCCGAACCATTCCACCCCGAAAACATCCGCGCCGGGACCGTGCAGGTGCACATCATCGTGGAGGACGCCGCCGGCAGTGCCTGCGTCACACTGACGGCAGGCTCCACCTCGAACCGGAACGCCGCAAGAGGTCGGTACGTCCGCACGGCCGTCTGCCGACCCACACCGGGGTCCACCCGCGTCTGCACCCGCGTCTCCACCCGTGTTTCCACCCGTGGGTCCAGGTGCGGAACGGGCGACGGCGGCAGCCTGGGGACATGAACACCACAGACTGGATCACCGACATCCTTCTTGTTCTCATCGTCTTTCGGCAGTTGCGGGAAGACCGGCTGGACCGCAAGACCTTCCTCATCCCGTTGGGGATCGTGGCCTTCGTGGCGTGGAGGTACCTGGACACGATTCCCACCGCGGGCAACGACACGGTGTTGATCGGCGCCCTGATGGCGATCGGCGCGGCGCTCGGCGTGGCGGGCGGCATCTTCACCCGGATCCGCTCCGCCGGCGGGTATCTGCTGATCAAGGCCGGTGTGGTCTCCGCGGTGTTGTGGGTGGTGGGCATGGGCGCGCGCATGGGGTTCCAGGTGTGGGTCGACCACGGCGGTGCGGACGACGTCGCCCGCTTCAGCCTCGCCCACCACATCACCACCGCGCAGGCGTGGGTCGCGGCGTTCGTGCTGATGGCGCTCACCGAGGTCGTCACCCGGGTGGCCACAATCTTCGTACGGAGCCGGATGGTGGGCTCCGGGCGGCCGGCGAACACGGCGGCGCGTACGGCGTCGTCCCTGGACCGGGTGGCCTGACGGTGGGATATGGTCGCGCCGTGCCCGTATCCGAGAGCGTTCCCGTAGCCGGGTCGTCCTCGGGGCGCGGTCCCGGTCCGCGAGCGATGGTCCGGCACGACCCCCGGGTGCAATGGGCCTTCACCCTGGGCGTGATCGTCGTGGGAATCGCGACGATCCGCCCGATGGGCTTCAGCGGTCGCGGCCTGGCCGTCGTCGTCCTCGTCGCGTTGAACTCGCTGTTCCTGTTGGGCCGCAACGTCCCCCAGGACCGGGTCCCCGCACGGGTGGTCGTCGTATGGGCGTCGCTGGGCATCGTCGCGGCGGCCTCCCTGATCGGCGCCGCCCGTACCGGGACCGGTTACCTGTTCGCGTTCTTTCTCGTCGGCCACATCGGTTACCGGCTCCCGCCCGTATGGGCCGTCCCGCTCGCGGCGCTGGCCGGCGGGCTCTGCGGGGGAGTGCTGTATCTGCACCTGGGCCCGGGGCACGAGTCGTTGTCCTGGGGGGTCGGGTTGTGCGCCGCCCTGCCGGTGGTGGTGGGCATCGTCAGCCGCAGCCGGCAGCGGGCGATCGACGCCGCGATCGAATCCGCGGAATCCGCCGAACGCGCCGCCCGCGCCGAGGCCCGCACGGCCGCACTGGCCGAGCGCAGCCGCATCGCCCGGGACGTGCACGACGTCCTCGCGCACTCCCTGGCCGGCATCAACATGCAACTCGAACTGGTGGACGCCCTCCTCGACACGGGCGACCTGACCAGGATCCGCGAAGCCAACGACCGGGCGCACAGCCTGGTCAAGGAGAGCCTGAAGCAGGCCCAGTGGACCGTGCACGCGCTGCGCGAGGCCACGCTGCCGCTGCTGGGGAGCCTGACCGCGATGATCGAGTCGTCGGGCCACCGGGACGCGCTCACCGTCGACGGCACCGTTCGCGAACCACCGGCCCGCGTGGTCCAGCACCTGCTGCGGATCGCCCAGGAGGCGCTGACCAATGCCGCTCGGCACGCCCCCGGAGGCGACGTACGGGTGGAGGTGACGTTCGCCGCCGCATCCACGACACTGAGGATCCGCAACGGCCCCGCCACCCGGGAGGCGGCCGGGGCCGGCAGCGGCATGGGACTGATCGGGATGCGCGAACGCATCGCCATGGTGGACGGAACCCTGACCGCCGGACCGATCACCGAGGGACCGGACCGAGGCGGCTGGCAGGTGGAGGCGGTGATCCCGGAATGAGCGACACAGGCGACACCACGCGGCACGACGCGCCGTCGGCCGATGCGCCCCGGCGGCTGCGGGTGGTCGTGGCCGACGACCAGGCCGCCGTGCGCGAACCGCTCGCGGCCGTACTCGCGCTCTCCGAGGACATCGACGTCGTCGCTGCCGCCGAGGACGGGGACCAGGTGCTCGCCGCGGCTGCCACGGGCCCGGTGGACGTGGTGCTCATGGACCTGCGCATGCCCCGGACCGACGGCATCGAGGCGACCCGCCGACTCACCGACGAACACCCAGAGGTGGCCGTCGTCGTCCTGACCACCTTCGCCGACGACGACTCGATCCTGGCCGCGCTGAGCGCGGGCGCCCGCGGCTACCTCACCAAGAACGCCGGACGCCGCGACATCGTGCGCGCGATCCGAGCCGCCGCCGCGGGCCAGTCCGTCCTCGACCGCGAGGTCCAGGACCGCCTGCTGGCCACCGTCCGCACCCGGGCCGCGACGCCGAGCCACAACCTCCCCGACGACATCACACCCCGCGAACGCGAAGTCCTCGCCCTCATCGGCCAGGGCCTGCCCAACCGGGCCATCGCCGAAAAACTCTTCATCAGCGAGGCCACCGTCAAAACCCACATCAACAACCTGTTCGCCAAGGCCGGCATCCGCGACCGCGCCGACGCGGTACGCCGAGCCATCGCGGCCGGCCTGTAACACCGAAGCCGGACGACTGCTCCCGCCTCCGGCCGTCGCGAGGTGAGTCGGCGAGAGGCCGCCACCCGAGCCGTGGGTGGTGGGTGTGTATGCCGGGCGTGTGGGTCGGACCGCACGGTTGCAGGCCCGTCCCTCGAACCCACGACGCCCGACGATTACCCCCGGGCGTCGGGATCCGGCGGTGGTGACGCGTGTGTGGCGGGACCCGGATCGCGGAGGCGGCCACCGGCGACGAGGCGTGGAAGACGGTCCGAGCCCGGCGCCGCGTCCCGGCGATGAGCCTCGCACCCTCCTGGACGGCGGCCCTCGATCGCAGCCGCGCGCCCGCACTCGCCATCGAGCGGGAGCGTCAGACACCACCTGCCCACGCAGCAACGTCAGTTCGCCGCGGAAGCCTGCGCGTAACCACTGGCTCCGGACCACCTCACTCAAGGCCCGACGCGCAGCCGAAACAACGAGCTGAAAGCTCAGCAGGGAATGGCCCCGAAGACGAAGAAGTCGTCGTGCGGCCGGATGCCATCCCGGGCCCGAACTTCCCGCCGTATGTGGGCAATCCGGTGCTCGGTCGGAGTGAAAGCGAATTCGGGGGACGACGGTGCGGAACACACTCGGGCAGTTCCCGAACGGCTGTGCCTGGTACGCGGTGCCGGACCCGGCGGCCGCCCCTCGCGTGCTTGTCCCCGGCCGGCGCGACGGCCTACCGTGACGGGTGGGCCGCTGTGGGGTCGGCCCATTCGGCCGCCCGAACGCAGCGGCGGCACCGCTTTGTTCGCGTCCATAACCGAAAGAGCAGGTGACCCATGCGCCTGTCCCATCGCATCGCCGCCACAACCGGCATCCTGGCGCTCACCCTCGGCGGCCTCGCCGCCGCCGCACCCACCGCACAGGCCACTCCAACCCAGTGCGTCTCCTACCTCGCCGTCCGGGGATACACCTCGCCGATCAACGCGAGCGCCTGCGCGCTCGGCGCCAACGGCGCACCCGGCACGTACAACTGCGCGACCCTGCTCATCGCCGCGCAGACCATCCCCCGCGAGACCGCCTTGTGGGCCTGCACGATCGCGGGATGGTAGATTCCGCCGAGCCCGCGAGACGCCCGACGGCGCCGATCGCGCACCTCACGCGGTCGGCGCCGTTGTACGTCGCCGCGCCAGGACAACCCGTCGCCCTCGACGGCCGCTCACCCCTGTGGACGCGCAGTACCACCTCGGTCGGGGGCGACCACCCGAGGTACGACTACCCCACGGAATCGGGCCGTTGCCGATCGACGCCGGCGCACCACCAGGCCACGGGCGCCCAGCACCAGCACACCGGCCGCACTCACGCGCAGCGCGATATCGCCGGCCGGGTAGCCGTCCTCGTACTTCGCGCCTGTGCCGAGAACCCGCCCGGCTTGCCCGCCCGCAGGTAGGCCGAACCCGGCAACTTGTCGGCATACCAGCCGAACCCGCCGGCATCGACGACCTCCACGGGCGCCTGCGCCCGGTACGTCCCCACGGCGACGAACTCCGGGACCTCGTCCGGGCCATCAGTCACCGAAAGCCCTGGTGGCCACCCGGCGGCGAGCATCCGGGCCAGGCACTCGCGGATGCCATCGATGCCCCGGTCCGTCCCGGACGGGCCGCCGAAGGTGGCCTCGTCCTCTAGAGGCGGACGAGCCCGTCGAGGTCGCTCTCGCGGACGCGGGCTTCGTATTCCGGCATTCGACAGCCCCGGCCCCGTTCCGCCGTTCGCCGCCACCGCCACCGCCCCAATCAAGGGTCGGCCCGAGCGGGAGCCAGGAACACCGACCGGATCGGGATCTCGACGCGCGAGCGGGGTATGGGAGCGCGGAGGCGGGTCCGATCGCGCGAGTTCCGTTCGCGAAAGAGCCGGCGAAGTTCGGTTCTCCTAGGCTGTGTTCGCCCCACCGGATCGAACACAGGAGCCATTCGTGAACCCCGTGAACTCGACGCCCACCGTCACCGAAACCCCCGCCGTCCCCGCCGCGTTCGACCGCGCCGGCGAGTCCCCGCTGGCCATGGCGCTGCGTCGGGTCGCCGCCGAGTCCGAGGCGGGCGGTCCGCGCATCGGCTACAACAGCTTCGTCGGCGGCGAGTAGCGGCGAGCAGCGGCGAGTAAGCAGCCACCCCTCGATCGACCGGCACACGACGCCGGGAGATCGACGAAACGGCTGATGCCCCGGCGGTCCTCGGGCACATCGAGGACCGCCGTACCCGACCGGGTACACGCCCACCCGCACGGATCGCGCCGGTGCCATCCTCGGAACCACCCGGAGCAGACACTGTGGTCAACCTCGAAACTCCCGTACGCAGGTCGGCGGAATGGCCGGCCGACCTGCTCGATCCCGACAGTCCGGGTACGACGTGGCAGCCGGTGCCCTTCACCCACTTCGTGGTCAAGATGCACAGCCGCTGCAATCTCGCGTGCGACTACTGCTACCTGTACGAGATGGGCGACGAATCCTGGCGGTCGAGCGCCAAGACGATGTCGACGGCGGTCGTGGACCGTACCGCCGCCCGTATCGGCGAACACGTGCGCGCCCACGGGCAGGAGCGCGTGCAGTTGATCGTGCACGGCGGCGAGCCGCTGCTCGCGGGACCGGCCCTGATCACGCGGATGGCCGAGGCCGTACGCCGCGAGGTGCCGGCGAGTACACACGTGTCCTTCGGTGTGCAGACCAACGGTCTGCTCCTGAACGACCGCATGCTCGACGCCTTGCACGCACTGGACTTCCGGGTCGGCGTGAGTGTCGACGGCGGCGAACTCGCCAACGACCGCCATCGGCGCTTCGCCGACGGGCGCGGAAGCCACGCGGCGGTGACCGAGGCGGTCGCCAGGCTGCGCGATCCGTCGCGGCCGGGACTGTTCGGCGGGCTGCTGTGCGTCATCGACGTGGCGAACGATCCGGTCGAGGTGTACGAGTCGCTCCTGACGCACGCGCCGCCGATGCTCGACTTCGTGCTGCCGCACGGGAACTGGACGTCTCCGCCGCCACTGCGCGAGGAGGGGTCGAGTCGCACACCCTACGGCGATTGGATCGTGCGGGCCTTCGACCGCTGGTACGACGCACCGCGCCAGGAGACCCGGGTCAAGCTGTTCGAGGATCTGCTGAGTCTGGTGCTCGGCGGCCACACCCGGTCCGAACAGGTGGGGATCGGTCCCGCCACCACCGTGACGATCGACACCGACGGTGGGATCGAGCAGGTGGACACGATCAAGTCGGCGTACGACGGCGCGGCTTCCACCGGATTGTCGGTGCTCACCGACCCCCTGGACGCGGCGCTGCGGCACCCGGCGGTGGTGGCTCGCCAGATCGGGATCGAGGGCCTGTCGCCGACGTGTCGCTCGTGTGCGATCCGCGATGTCTGCGGTGGCGGCTTCTTCATCCACCGCTATCGCGCGGGCAGCGGATTCCTCAATCCCACGGTGTACTGCCCGGACATGAAGCGAGTCATCGCGCACGTGCGGACCAGGGTCGCCCAGGACCTGGCGAGCGCACCGCCAAGCGGGTGACGACACGCCTTCACTCACCGAGCGGACGCAGCAGCCCCGCCGTGGGTGGTTCGGATCGCGAGGCAGAGGTACGTGCCGTCCGGACCGCGCCCGACCGGCCCGTTCGCGTGGTCCGACGCAGTCGAATCGCGCACGCCACGAACAGGCGACGGGCCGAGCCGATTCCCCCATGAGGCAGCAGTGTTCGCGACACCCAGCTCCGACCCGTCCCGGTACACCGACTCGACACCGCGCCGCGCCGAGTCGGCCCGGGCCATCGAATTCGCCCGAGAACTGTCCCGGTTGGGTCTGCGAGCAGGCGACACGGTGATGGTGCACAGCTCCATGCGCGCCGTGCGCGGTCGAGGCCGACCCGGAGCCGAGTCGCGGGATCTCCGCTCGGCGTTCCGGTGCGTGCTCGGCGGCGACGGAACCCTGGTGGTACCCGCGTACACGCCGGAGCACTCGATCACCTCCCAGGCGTTCGCCGACGCGACCGCCGGCCGCACGGTCGAGGAGTTGGCCGAGTATCTGCACCGGCCACGGGACCCGCACGCGTCGGTGGCGGCGGCGATGGGCGCGTTCGCCGAGTCGATTCGTGCCGACGACGGTGCGCTGCGCAGCGACCATCCGCTGGCTGCGGTCGTGGCCTTGGGCGGCCGGGCGGAAGAGGTCACCCGAGGCCACGGAAGGACGCATTTCGGCCCGGACTCACCGATGGGCCGGTTGTACGACGCGCGGGCCACAGTGCTCGCGATCGGCGTCGGGTGGGGCGTCGTTTCCGTGGCCCACCTGGCGGAATACCGACACCCTCATCGGTCGCGCCGCCACTACACCTGCAAAGTCGCCGCTTCGGAAGGGAGTTCGTGGTTCTCCTTCCTCGACGTGGCACTGAGCGACCACGACTTTCCGGAGCTGGGGCGCGACTTCGAGGAGCGGCATCCCGAGGCGATCACTCGCGGTCGGGTGGGCGCGGCGCACGCGTTCTTGCTGCCGGTCCGGCCGTACGTGGATTTCGCGACCGCCTGGATGGGCGTCCATCGCGCACCGGCAGCGCCCTTCCGGTCGGCGTGCGATGAGACGCCCGACAGATCCGGGTCGGGCTGAGAGCACACGACAGGAGCGCCACCTTCCCGCGAGAGGGACGTCCACCACGCGCCCGCGTCCGTGCCCGTCGGTTGTCCGCGGCGCGGCGCTGTCACCGGCCGTGGAGCGCGATCGAGGCCCGGATCACGTCGGCGTACGGACCCTCCCACCACGGTACGGAGCGCACAAGCAGCGGCCTCCCGCCGCTGATCTGCACCAGCATGCGATCACGTGGCAACGCGGCCAGGTCCGCCACGTCGAGCACGACCTCGGGCCGGGTGGCCCTGGTCACCGTCGAGCCCCACCAGGTCGAGGACGCATACGTGAGCGCGGTGGTACGCGCCTCGAATCGGCCGGAGAACACCGACTGGGCCCGGAGCATCTCGCTCTCCGAGCCGCCGGCCCCGTAGACCCGCACCGAGCACGAGTTCCAGATCTTCGCCATGCCGGCCTCGCCCCACACGCGTACGCCCTGTGCCCAGGACTGGAGCATCATCATCACCACCACGCCCCGGGACCCATAGTGGGAGAGCCGATCGGGCAGGATCGGCAGCGGCGCGGTGTTGGCGGCCTCGTCCATCACCACCAGGAGGGGGACGGGCAGCCGCCCGCCCGAGCACGCCGCCGCACGATACTCGGCGGCGACCAACATGGCCCCGGTCAGCAGCGTGGCGGCGGGATTCGCCCTCGCGTCGTCCATGCCGGAAAGAATGTAGAGCGTGTCGGTGCCGGCGGCGAACTCCACGAAATCGAACTCCTCCCGCCCCTCGCCCGGAGTGATCCAGGGCAGCACCTCGGGAGCCGCCAACCAGGACACGAGCTGCGCGGCCCCTCCGTAGACGCCCGCCCGCTGGTCCGCCGGGAGCGCGCGGGTCGCCGCACACGCCTCGGCGGCCAGAAGGTGCCCCGCGCCGCGCAGGATGGTCTCCGGCTCGTCGTCGTCGGAACGCAACAACCAACGTCGCACCGCCGTGATCGGCTGCTTGTCCACATCGGCGGCGAGCAGGAACATCGCCAGCAGATTCTGCGCCGCCGGCTGGAAGTACCCGTCCGATCGCGCGTGCGTGTCGCGCTGGGTGAACGCGATCAGACCCGCGACACCGACCGCGTCCTTCAGGCTGCCGGCCACCATGCCCAGTGGATTCCAGAACCACGTGGGAGGTTCGCGTACGACCTCGTGTGGATCGAAGACCCACACCCGACCGTTGCGCCGACGCACCTCGCGGGTGGCGTCGACCACGTCCCGCTTACACGATGTGACCACCAACGCGCCCGGGGCGGAGACGATGTTGGGGATGACCCGGCAGGTGGTCTTGCCGGTGCGCGGACCGCAGATGTCCACCTGGACCTCCTCCCACGAGCCCCACACATCGCGCCCGTCGCGCACGCTGCGGCCGACGTACACCCCGGGCGTCGAGACGGGATACGCGATCCGTGCCGCCGCGGCGCGCACGCTTTGGGTGCCGACACGCCGAACATCGGCACGACGAGTCCACAGCCGAGCGGTCGAGTCCACGTGCCGCCGCCGATCGCGGCCGCGCAGGTATGCGAGCAAGGGCACGTCGATCGCGGCGAGCAGCAGCACAAGGCCGATCGAGAGCACGATCACGCCCGGCGGCGGAAAGCGGGAGTCGGCGGGGTCCCCATAGGAGCGAAGCAGTTCGGCTCCGGTCGGTTGTCGGCCGGCGAGGGAGGCCACGAGTAGCTCGGCCAAGGGCGGGAGCAGGAGCACCGTGACCAGGTTGCCGATGAGAAGAAGCGCCGCCAACCACGTGCCGGTGAGATCCGGGCCGCGGCGTCGGATGGTGCCGGTCATCTTTCTCCTTGTCCGGACGATGGCAAGGCCAGGGCCAGGGGATCCGGCCGGGGCGGCCGGAGCGATCTCGACGACGGGCCTTGGCCCCGCCCGCGAACCGAGTCGCGCGGCGAGCCCCACAAACCCGGTGTGAGCGAGGCGCGTGGACACACGGCGCAGCAAGACGGTCCCGCGAAGGGCCGCGTCGCGGCAGTATTTCGCGCGAACCGGTACCCCACCGCGCTTTCATACCTCCCCGACCACAGGAACCACACCGGTCACCGCCGGCGACCACGAGAATCGTCCGACACCCACCCCGCCGGCACCCGCACCGACGGCCCGGACACCGCCGAACCCGCCGACGCCGACCACATCGCCTTCGACACCCGAGCCCGAACTCCGCCGACCCGTGACCGAGTACTCGAGTCGTCGGACGCCTGACACGCGCCACACTCTCCCCACCGGTGTTGTCGGCAGCGAACTTGTCAGGGGATCTCGCCGCAGTGGGATTGTCGGTGACCAGGTCGACGCGCTGACCTGGCTGGGCCTGGACACCCGTAGAGTCTCCATGCTCGCGCTGCATCTCATCCAGGCCGAGTTGGTCCATGTCGATACCCTGCTGATCCAAAGGGTTTCCGGCCGAGCCGAAGTGGGCGGACACCCTGGACGAGGCCGACCGGCGGGCCCTTTCACCGTTGTTCTGGACGCATGTGAACCCGTACGGAGGGTTCGGGCTCGATATGAACACGCGCCTGGACCCGGCCGACGAACCGGCGGCTGCGGTGCCCGCTTCGCACGCACCGGCCGATGACGCGGAACCCGCGCGGGACTGGCACGACCGGCCCCGATCGAGGAGGCGACGGCGGTCCGGACCACCGGATGCCGGGGCACAGCCCGCACGGCCGACCACGAACGATACGACGTGTGGACCCCGGCACCGGTGGCCCGTGATCCCACCATCGCACCGGACGCCCCGCCCGTGCGTCGCGTCCGTGCAGGTTCGCAGAACTGACGCAACCGGGACTCGGCGGGTTCCCTGGTGCCGGCCCGACGGGTCGACGGCTCGGGCGGCGGACCGGGGCGGGAGGTCAGGCTTCCCGGGCACGCTCGGCGATTCGTCCCGCACGCGCGTCGGGAGGGCCACCGCGCTGATCGGTGCCGGGCGCGAGCGAGGGCAGCACGACCCGCGTCCAGTCCGAACTGCCGTTGACCGGTTCCGTGTCGCCGGGGCGCAGCGGCGCCGCCTGCTTGGACGCGCCGAAGCCCTTGGCCGCCAGGTGTGTCAGTCTGCCCGGCGCCGAGAGATCACCGTCCCGGATGTAATCGTGGGCGCGCCAGAAGGCTTCCCGAAGCCCCGCGTTGTAGGCGGCGATGCTTCGTCGTTCGTCGCCCGCCCGATCGTCCTCCCGGTAGCCGGCGTTGTCCCGGGTCAGCTTGTCCAGCGCTGCCGTGCGGGAGGCCTTGGTCGCCTCTCGCCATGATCGATGCAGTTCGGGATCGGTACGTGCCTGGGACAGATGGCGCGGCCCGGTGCTGCCGACCGTCATGCGTGCCACCTCGTATGCCCGCATCGGCGTCATACCGGCGACCACGGACGGCACCGGGAGGTAGACCGGCGGAACCGTGACCTCCGGCGCCGTTTTCGCCGTTCTCGGATCGCCGGGCTCGCGGGGCACGTGTCCGGCGGCCGTGAAGTGCGCGCCCAGTTGCGCTCGGAGGTCGGCTGCCGAGCCGAAGGCGTGCGTTCGGCTGTGCGCGGCGATGGCATTGATCCTGGGGTCCTGGTGTCCGCCGCCGTTCTCCTTCGCCGCGATGATGTCGTCGGCAGCGCGTCCGGAGCCTCGGTAGGCCAGCAGGATCGCGTCCTGGACGGGCCTGCCGTTCTCGGTCATGTCGTGGACGCGATGCGTCGCGTCCTGGACGGTGATCCCGCCGCCGTTGATCAGCACGGTGGCCGATCCCTGTCCCTGGGACAGGATCCGACCGGCCTGGGCAAGCGCCCAGGACTCGTCCCCGAAGTCCTGGCCCGGCACCACGAGGACCAAGTCCTGGTCGGGTTGCAGCGGTGCCTTCTTGTTCGGGTCGTAGCGCGATCCGGGAGGGGCCACCGTGCCCTCGGCCACGACACCGATCAGCGGGGCGTCCGCCATCGCCAGTCGCCCCTCGGCGAGCAACCGGCGCTTGGCCTCGCCGACTTCCTTGAGGCAGCCGGAATCGGTGCCTCCGAAGAACACCGCGGCCGAGAACCTCGCGGCGGTCAGCAGGATTTCCTCGTACATCTCCTGGTCCGCGGCCGTCGCCGCGCCGGCTCCCGCCGCCCCGCCGACGACGGTGATCACGGGCATCGAATCGGCCACCATGTCGTGCAGCGCGACACTCAGGTCGGCGTAGGAATCGACCTTGCGGACCGGGAACCATCGATGGTTTTCCCACCGGTCGGTGGGCGCGGTGAGCAACTCGCCAAGAACGAGACCGATCGTCCGCCCGCCGCTTCCCCGGCACGGTGAGCGCCCGGACCCACGCGGCGGACCACGTCGACACCGAGTCCGATGTGGTGCGCCGCGCCGTCGATCCCGACGCCCTCGACGTGTTCGCGCGGCACGACCGGCCCGCGCCCGTGCGCGAGGTCGACCCGGCCCTGGTTCCCGACCCGGCCCATCTCCGAACCGCCGCGTTCTCGGCCGAGTTCGCGGCGGTTGCCGCGACGGGGAACCCGTTGGGCGTGCGGTGGTGCAAGGCGCACCGGGACACCCGCCTGGTCACGGTGACCCACCAGGACTGGACCCTGATCGCCCGCCGGCCCGGCGGACCGTACATCGCGCTCGTGCGCGACGTCCCGCAACCTCTGGACGTCACGGGCCTGGACGCGCTGTCCGACCACCTCACCCGCCTCGCCGAGGACCGGACTCGACCGTGATCCGCCGCGTAGGGCATTCGTCCCGGGCGGCATGGCGCCGCACCTCGATCGCCTCGTCGACGCGACCCGACTCCTCCAACCGTTGCGCCAAGGACGACAAAGCCCAGCGGGCGTGCGGGCCGGCGGTGAGCAGCAGCAGCCGGAGTCGGGCAGGTCACTCGGTGCAGCCCACGTGCGGTGGCCGCAGCGACGGCCGGCTTCACGCACACGGCCCACGTCACGCCGCGGGCGCCCGGATCGCCCGGGGATCCACGACACGGAGCACGGCGTCTCGATCATGGTCCTCCACGCGGAGGCCACCGGGCCGGCCCACGCCGCCCCGCACCGAGCCGCCGGCGTCCTTGCTCTCAGCGTTCTCTCAGGCGTGATCCGCGATGGTTTCGGGGACAGAGCACCGGTGCGTCGATACGTGGTCGAAACGACGTCGGATCGGCGACATGTGAGAGGGGAGCGCTATGGCGCCGTCGGCCGTGTCCGGCCTGGCCGTGAACGTCCTGGACGCGAGTTCGTTGTTGTCCGCGTTCGGGGCGATCGGAATCGCCGTGGTGTTGTTCGCGGAGACCGGTCTGCTGATCGGCTTCTTCCTTCCCGGTGACTCGTTGCTGTTCACCGCCGGTCTGCTGTGTGTGTCGAGCTCCTCCGGGGTCCACCTGACGCTGTGGCAGGTCCTGCTCGCCGCCGTGGCCGGCGCCCTGATCGGCGCGCAGGTCGGGTACGTCCTGGGTCGCCGCGGCGGACGCGCGCTGCTCGCCCGGTACAGGAACAAGCGCCTGCACGAGGGTGTGCAGCGGGCCGAGGAGCTGCTGGCCCGGTACGGACACGCCAAGGCGGTGGTGTTGGCCCGCTTCGTACCGATCGTGCGTACCGTGCTGAACCCGCTCGCCGGCGTGCTGGAGATGCCGGTGCGCACCTTCACGCTGTGGCAGACCCTCGGCGGGGCGGTCTGGGCGATCGGACTGGTCATGGCGGGCTACGGCCTGGGTTCGTCGGTGCCCAACGTGGACACCTACCTGCTGCCGATCGTCGCGCTGGTGGTCCTGGTATCGCTGACTCCCATCGCCCTCGAAGTACTCAAGGCGCGACGGCGGAAGCCGAACACCGTACCTCGGCACGCCGGACACCGGGAGGAATCATGACCGAGTCGGCCCTCTCCGGCTCGTCCGTCGACGGCGGGCTGTACACGCGGGTGACCGAATGGGCCCGGCACGCGCCGGATTTCGTCAACCGGGTGATCGACGACTGGACCGCGTACGGCCTAGTCGTCTTCGCGGCGCTGATGGTGCTCGCGTGGTGGTCGGCGCGCGGGCAGGACACGGTACGGATGGCGCGGGCGCTGAGCGCGCCGCTGGTGGTGTCCCTGGTGTACGTGCTGGACACCGGGCTCAAGAGCCTGGTCCACGAGCAGCGGCCCTGCCAGACCATGGCGAACTCGTTCACCGTCGAGAGCTGCCCTGCTCCCGGCGACTGGTCGTTCCCGAGCAACCATGCGGTGATCGCGGCCGCGGCGGCGACCGTGATCTGGCTGCTGAACCGCGTCCTGGGCATTCTCGCGGCGGTCGCGGCACTGGCGATGGCGGCTTCCCGGGTGTGGGTGGGAGTGCACTATCCGCACGACGTGCTCGTCGGTCTCCTGGTCGGGGTGCTGTTCGCGTGGCCGCTGACCCTGGCGGCGGGTCGGGCCGCGCCCTTGGTGGAGCGAATGCGGGACTCGCGGATGCGTCCGTGGGTCGCCGCCGGGCGATGATCGGGCGCGGCCGCGCCGTGTTGGCGGGCCGGTGGGCGCAGGTACGTGGGTGGTACCGGCGGCACGCGGGCGTGCGCACCCGGTCGGCGCTGGCCGCCGCCGTGGTGGTGGCGCTGGTCCTGGCCGTCGCGATCGCCGCGTTCGTCCTGCTCTACCGGCGGTCCCTGGAACGCACGATCGACGCCGACGCGAGCCGGCAGGCCCGGACGGTCGCCGCGGACCTTGCCCGCACCGGCGTGCCGGAAGGCGAGTTCCCCACCGAGCGAGGTGGGTCGGCTCTGGTCCAGGTGCTGCGTCCGGACGGCACGGTGCTCGCGTGGTCGGGCGCGCTGAGGGGACGGCCGCCGATGTCGGCCGCCCGGCCGGCGGCGGGCCGGCTGGTGAACGAGGGCCGGCGCGGGATCATCGGCCACGAGGACCGATACCGGGTGGCCGCGATCGGCGTGGGCCTGACGGGCGGGACGTACACCGTGGTGGTCGGCGAGTCCCTGGAGCCGATCCGGGACAGCGTCGAGGACGCCGCCGCGCTGTTGATCGTCGGGTATCCGGTGCTCGTGGTCGTGGTCGCCGGCGCCACGTATGCCTTCGTGGGGCGATCGCTCGGACCGGTGGAGGCGATCCGGCGCAAGGTGGCCGGCATCGGCGCGGCCCGACTCGGCGATCGGGTCCCGGTGCCCGAGGCGCGGGACGAGGTGGCCCGGCTCGCCGAGACGATGAACGAGATGCTCGACCGCTTGGAGAAGCAGGTCGACGCGCGGCGCCGGTTCGTCGCGGACGCCGGGCACGAGTTGCGCAGCCCGCTGACCACGCTGCGCACGGGCCTGGAGGTGCTGGGCACGCACCCGCTCGCGGATCGGGACACGGCCGTGGTCGAACTGTTGACCGCGGAGACCGCGCGCCTGGAGCGCCTGGTCGACGACTTGATCCTGCTCGCCCGCGCCGATGAGCGCGAACTGCGACCGCGCTTGGCCGACGTGGATCTGGACGACCTGCTCGAAGCCGAGCGGCACCGGCTCGCCGCCCAGCATCCCGGCCTGGCCGTGACCGCGGCGATCACTCCGGTGCGGATGCGCGGCGACGCCCATCGACTCGGCCGAGTACTGCGCAACCTCGCCGACAACGCCGCCACGCACGCCGAGCAAAGCGTGCGGCTCACCCTGCGCGAAGTCGACGGCAACGCGATCGTCGAGGTGGTCGACGACGGGCCCGGCATCCCGGTCGAGGAGCGGGAGCGGGTGTTCGAGCGGTTCGTCCGATTGGACGAGAGCCGGCGCCGCGATTCGGGCGGCACCGGATTGGGGTTGGCGATCACCCGTGAGGTGGTCACCGCGCATGGGGGGACGGTGGAGGTGTTCGCCTCGGCGCGGGGTGGGGCGCTGTTCCGGGTGGTCCTGCCGGTGGATGCGGGTGACGAGGCCACCGGCCGCTGATTCGCCGGGGGTGGGCGACGGTCGATGCGGGCCGGGCTCGCGAAATGTGCACCGAGCCCTGGGCCCGCGGGGCCTTGGGGAGCCTGCGGAGCCTTTGGCGAGTCCGGCTTCGAGTCAGCAGGTGTTCATCGGCGTGGGGTGCGCATCGTGCGTGTGTCGGAGCTTGTCGACCAGGTTGTCCGCATGTTCGGCGGCCAGGTGCAGCGCGTGCGGTGCGTGCTCAGCGTCGGCCGTGCTGTCGCAGGGGCGCGGATTCGGCTCCTGAGCCGCAGTCGGCGGCAGCATCAAAATGGCCACCACAGCCGCAGCCAGAACCGCCGGCGCGATGAGTCGCATCCGCCCGCCACGCCGAGCACGCGGCGAACTCGAACGGGTGATCACTGCCTTTTCTCTCTCCGACGTCACACACCGGCGGCCCGGTCCGGCCACCCTCACCGGCAGCCAACCACCCGGCGGCTGAGAAGATGCTGAGAAGGCAAACGCCCCGGGGCGACACGGACGCGCGCACCGTTGCCCTGTCTCAGCGTCTTCTTGGGTTCGAGATGATGTGCTCGCTGCACGGTCGGCGGTCCCGGCGGCCGGTGCGCGGGCGGCGGAGGTGTCGGGTGCGGGTGCTGTTGGTGGAAGACGAGGTGCGGTTGGCGGAGACCGTGCGGCTGGGGCTGGTCGACGCGGGCTTCAACGTCGAGGTGGTCCACACGGGGACGGACGGCCTGTGGGCCGCGACCGAGAACACCTACGACGTGATCGTGCTCGACATCATGCTGCCGGGCATGAGCGGCTACCGGGTGTGTGAACGGCTGCGCGCGGCGGGCGTGTGGACCCCGGTACTGATGCTGACCGCGAAGGACGGCGAATACGACCAGGCGGACGCGTTCGACCTCGGGGCGGACGACTACCTCACCAAGCCGTTCAGCTTCGTGGTCCTCATCGCGCGCCTGCGCGCGCTGGTACGCCGAGGAGCGCCGGTGCGACCGGCCGTGCTCGAAGTGGGCGGCCTGACCCTGGACCCCGCGCGCCGCCGCGTCGAAATCGAGGGCGAGGAGGCACAGCTGACCCCACGGGAGTTCGCGCTGCTGGAGTTCCTGATGCGTCGGGCCGGCGACGCGCTGTCGAAGACGGAGATCCTGGCGAACGTGTGGGACGCGCACTACGAGGGGCCCGCGAACGTGGTCGAGGTGTATGTCGGCTACCTCCGGCGCAAGATCGGTGGCGAAGGTCGCGACCCGGGCGCGGGTTCCGCCGGCGCGTCGGGCGCGTCGGGCGCGCCCGGCCGGCGGCCCGTGATCGAGACGGTGCGCGGGGTCGGGTACAGGCTGGTCGTTACCGATTGACGCGCGGTGGCGGCCACGATCGTCCAGGGACAGGCCGATGCCCTGGCCGGTGCCGGTGACGCCCCGGTCGAACAGGCCGGCCGGATCGAGGGTGAACGTTCCCTCGCCGCGGATGTCGACGGCCACCGCGGCACCGAGTCGAGGATCTGCCGAGCCGCGCGTACGTAGATCAACCCGTCGTCGGTGATCCACCGCCGGTGCCACCCCATGCCGGCCAGGATCAGCACCGGAAGGGCCATGGCGAGATGGTCGAGGAACTGTGTCCCGGGGCGGATCGGATCATGGAAGTGCCGCTTGCCCAGGGAGGCTTCCGGCCCTGCGGCGGTATCCGGAAGCGCGTCGGGCGCGAGTGTGGGCGTGGTGGTGCCGGTCGTGTCCTCCTTGCGTTCCGGTGCGGTCGATGATCGCGTGTCCCGTTGCTCCTGTGGCTCTCCGCGCGGTTGCGCGAGCGCCGTCACGATCGAGGCTTCGGGGCGATCGAGAACGTGTGCGAACCGTTGATCCCGGCCGTCGGGTCTGCGGGCATGGTGTCGATGATGTCGCGTCTGAGTACGGTTGATGTCCACGCGACCGTCCCGATCGAGCGGTTCTCGTCGGGGCGAGTCAGCACCCCGCGTGAGCCGAGGAGGAGGCGACTTGGGGTCGCGGACAGCCGAACCTTCGTGCCGAACTCCGTCCCACCTGTGGAGGGTTCGAGCCCAGCACCACGAGCACATCGGGTCGATTCCGGGCTGCATGCGCCCGAATCCGCCGACCGCGCCTCGCGGCCGGAACCGGTACTCGACGTCGCCGACCTGACGGCTGGGCAGGCTTCTCGCGGTGCCGATGCCGATGCCGGTGCGGTCCTGGGTCCGGCAGCCCGGCCCCACTGCGACGACGCACCGCCTGGGTGCCCTGTGCCGCACTGGGGAGTGGGCGGGAACCTCGAGACTACTAATACGAGAGAACTAGCGTTAGTGTGGGCGCCGGGCCGGAAGTGCGTGCCACGCCGTACCCCGAAACTTCGCGAACGCACACGTCTCGAGCGAGGTTGGGCCCTTCGACGCCCGGGATGATCGTGTTCACACCTGGCACACCGATGCACGACAAGACACACGCGGGGCTCAAGGGTGTGGACGGTGCGGTCTCATTCAGTGATTCTTCACGGCTCCCGAGTTCTTCCGAGGGTTCGTCCACGGCTACGACACGCGGCACGCGCCGTGGCTGGATCGACGCTCGGAGCACGCGGATATCCCGGCCCCGGGGCCCGTACTGCCACCAACGCCCGGAGCTGTCCGACCAATCGCACGTTGATCACGGTCACGACTGTCGAAAGGAAGCGCGGATGCGCCAGGACATCGAGTTCGACTCCGACGGCACGACCCTTCGGGGCTGGCTCTACATTCCCGAATCCGGAGCGGCTCCGCACCCCGCGGTCGTGGTGACGCACGGATTGGGCGCGGTAAAAGAGCAGTACACCGACACCATCGCCGAGCATCTGGCGAGTGCCGGCATCGCGGTGATTCTGTACGACCACCCGTCGTTCGGGGCCAGTGACGGACTGCCGCGCCAGGAGGCGGACCCGGCCGCGCAGATACAGGGATACCGAAACGCCATCACCTTCCTGCAGTCCCGATCCGAGATCGACTCGGACCGGATCGGTGTGTTCGGCTCCAGCTTCTCCGGTGGCCATGTCCTGGTCGTCGGTGCCATCGACCGTCGGGTGAAGTGCGTGTACGCGCAGGTCCCGGTCATCAGCGGTGGGACGACCCTGTCCCGATTCATCAACTCCGAGGCCATGCGCGAGATTCGGCGCATGTTCGACCAGGACCGCCTGGCACGCTTCCAAGGCGCGGAGCCCGGTGTCATCCCGCTGATCACCGAGGATCCGACCGCGATGGCCGCGCTGGCGGACCGCGAAACCTGCGCGTGGTACCAGTCCATCGAACCCGAACGCCTCGCCACGTGGCGCAACGAGATCACCGTGCGCTCGATCGAACTGCTGTCGGGATACGAACCGGGGGACTACATCCGGCGCATCTCGCCCACGCCGCTGCTCATGGTCGTCGCACAGCAGGATATTCTCACGCACAGCGACCTCGCGTTCGCGGCGTACGAACGTGCGTTGCACCCCAAGCGGCTCGCCATCCTGCCCGGTGGCCACTTCGTGGTCTACAACGAGCAGTTCGCGGAGTCGCTGAAACTCATGACGTCGTTCTTCGAGGAACACCTCGCGGCAGGACCCGCATCTGTTCCCGCGCAATGGATGGCCGAGAGCGGCAGTCACTCCCGGTAGGTTCGCACCGCCTGACGCCGGCGCCTCGGAGGAATCACGAAAGCCACGCGTTGCGAGGGGCCCACCCGAGAGCGAACGTCTTCTCATCCGCGGAAGGACCGGAAGCCGTACGTGGCCACCGGTATCGGGCCCCTCCCAACCTCGGTGTCCGGGTAGCCGGGACCGGGCGCCGCCCCGATCCCGCGTCCGGCCGACGCGTGAAGTCGGCCGGACGCGCGGACCCAGCCGAAGTCGCCCGCAGATCGACCATCCGGCCCGCCGACGATGGACCGCGATCCGAGCGGCTAGGGTCACACGACCGAGTGGACGGCGGCCGCGGGGGTGGCCACCGTCGAACGCGGGTATCCCGCCCGTGTTCTGCCGGCGAGACCGTTCGACCGTTGTGGGGTCCAGTGTCAGCGAATGAGTCGACGCACACGCCCGGATCCGTGCGCCCCGGTGGACGCACGGCGCGCACCCGTGCCGAGGTATTGAGCGCCGTATTGGCGGAACTCGGTGAGCCCGACCAGGGCGGACTCACCATGGAGAACGTGGCTCGTCGCTCCGGTGTGCACGTGGCCACCATCTATCGGCGTTGGCGCACGGTCGAGGGCTTGATCGTGGATCTTCTGACGTGGATCAGTTTCAACGAGATCCCCTTCCCCGACACCGGATCGCTGGAAGGAGACCTTCGGACACTGTCGCGGTCGATCGTGGCCCTGTACCGGGACGACATCCGTTTCCGCACCATGATCGAGACCATCGTCGCGGGTGCCACCAGGGATTCGGCGGCAGAGCGTGCCTTGCACGACTTCTTCGCCGAGCGCAACGCCGGCGCCGCCGTGATCGTGGAACGTGCGATCGCACGCGGCGAGTTGCCCCCCGAAACCGACGGCATCGAACTCATCGCCGCGCTGGGGGCGCCGATCTACTACCGGATGCTCGTCATACGCCGATCACTCGACACCGCGCTCGCCGACCGCGCCGCGGCCGCCGCCCACGCCGCCGCCCTCGCCGGCGCCTTCGCAATTACCGACCAGACCGGCGCCACGCGCCCTTGGTCAGGCTGACCGCGTGCGTATGACGGCAGGACTGCGACGGTGAGATCGTGTTCGTCGACCACCGTCTCGGCGCTTCGTACGGTTGTGTATACGTGTTCGGGGTCGAGTGGCCGGCCTCCCGCGAAGTGGGCTCACAACCTCACAGCGCTGTAGGGCCGCCTTGCAGGTTCACTCGAAAACGATGAGCCCTTCCATGGCCTGTGGGCCGGAAGTTACGAAGACCCTTCGGGTCGGCGCGCCGTTCTCTGGGAGGCTCGGATCCGTCGTATCTCGGCCCCTTCGGGTCAGGGGCTGGTGCTTTGGCCTGTGGTGGAGGTGTGGTGGATTCGCTGCGCGATGTGCGTTTCGACGATGCGAGCGGCGCGATGATCGCGCTCGTCGGCGGAGTGATCCTCACCGCGCTGCGCACCGACGCAGCCTCGGCCGTCGCTCGAACCGTCAAGAGCCGATCCGACCTTCGCCCTTCGCGAAGGCGCCGAAGGGCACGATGTACCAGGGCTGCACTATCCATCTCTCGAACGCGGGAGAGGGCGCTCCGTCCAGGATCGACTGGGTGCCGAAGAAGGACGCCGTCGTCGCCTGGAAGTAGCCGCCACGGGCGCCACCCTTGCGCCGCCGGCGAAGACGGGACGGCGGGAGGTTCGCCCACGTGTCCGTGTCGAGCCCGGCACGAGCGGCAGGTTCGGCATCCCTATTCCGGGGGGCGCCGGCCGCACCCATTCGAGCCCATCCGCGAACGCACCATCGTGGGACGGCCGACAAGAGACCGACAGACGTCCGTCCCACCCGCCTCGCTCCCGGAACGCTGCGGCGGAGCGAGGCATTCGCGGACCGGGTGACACGGACGACGTCTCGTACGCAGCCGTCGACTGCTCCCGCCGCCTCCCGGCCTGGCCCACCTGCAAATCGAACATCACCCGCTACCGCGGCATCGATCGCGTGGAGGGCGAGTGGATCATGAGGATCTGCGGTCGCGCCGGCGTCAATACCGGCAAGTGGGTTCGGATCGGTGGCGGTTCCGGAACCCATGTCACGTACACCTCCCCCGATCAGGGCACCGTCTCGTGCGCCCAGGCCGAGCCTCCCCGGCGCCTTGTCCCTCAGCGTCGGCCCCCGTGTATGCGTGGGACCGGCCTGGTGTCCGAGGAATGCGGGGGAGGCAGTGGCAGCTGTCCTCGCTCAGTGGCATGCGGTGGGGCAGGTGTTCGTGGTGGGTGGGGGCGGTGAGTCGGTGCGGTTGTAGGTGACTTCCGGGAAGCGGGGCGAGGGGCCGTTCAGGAGTTCGCCTGGGTCGCCGCGCAGGTGGAGGTCGAAGAACGCGCGTGGAAAGGCCCGTTGGAAGGCCAGAGCGCGGGCTGTGGGAATCGTGCCGACCATGTCGATCAGGTCCCCGGGAGGCGTGCCGAGGATCGGGGCCAGCAGCGGGAGTAGTTGCGCGTCGTCGCCGAACGAATGATGCGCGGCGCCGGCCACGGTGAGTTCGAGCCGCCACCCGCGCAGGTTCGACCAGAAGGCGCGCAGCGCCGGATTGCTCGCCATGCCGCCCTTGGACGGCGTGTCCACCACGAGATACGGGCGATCCAGGCCCGCGGTGACGACCGGGCCGAGCGCCGCGCCGTCCAAGCCCGCACCGGCCTTGATGCGCGCATCGGCGAGCATCGCGGACGATGTGGCGGCACCGCCGAGCGAATGGCCGAACATGCCGATCCGGGTCATGTCGACGGCGCCGGCCAGGCCGCCCGGCAGGGGCCGCCGCTCGGCGTCGGGATTGTCGCCGGCGGCGATCGCGGCCAAGCGATCGAGCACGAACGTGGTGTCCGCCGCGCGTACTCGGACCGCCTTGGCGAAGTCGGTGACGCCTGCGGGTGGGCCCACCGCGAGGCGTTTGCCCGGGAATTCCACCACTGCGGCATCGTAGGTGTGGTCGATGGTGACCACCAGGTACCCGTGACTGGCCAGGTCCTCGGCCGTGCCGGTGCCGAACGCGCGGCTGGCGTTGGCGCCGGGCGAGTACAGCACCACCGGCAACGGGCCGCCCGAGCCCCGGTCCACCGGCGCGCCCTCGCGCCCGTGCGTGCGGCCCAACGAGACCCGACGCGGCGAGGCGCCGTTGTCGCGCAAATATCGCTTGGCCGCCGTGGCGGGCAACCAGGGTGCGCGCGGATGCCGATCGGCCTTGATGGTCGGGTACCACAGGCTGATCATCAACTCCCGATTCGCCGCGGTGGGTACCCACGGGTCCGGGCGGGCGTGATCGACCATGTGCAGCGTCACGGTGCCGATCGGGTGCGGACCCGACGGCGCGGGCAGGGTCAGCGTGGGGATCGGCGGGGATGTGGCAGCGGCGGGAGGGACGCCGCCGGCCATGGCGACCAGGGTGCCGATGAGCACGACGAGCGTGGTCGGAAATCGTGTTCGAGTCATGGATGCCACGGTGCCGGCGCAGGGGTTGGCGATCGTCCTGCGCGAGGACCGGTCGCGAGTCGGCCCACCGGTCGTGTTCGGGCTCCTGCGGGCGACGGAGTAGGTCCGTGGGATGACGTTCTCAGGGCGGATCTCGACGACTTCGCGTTTGAATACGGTGGTTCCCGTGAACGATCGAGACCGACGTCCCCTGGTGGTTCGGCGGCTGCAGCCCGGTCACTGGGTGTTTGTCGATGTCGCCCTGGCCTTCGGAATGTCCGCCGTCTGCGTTGGCGTCGACCTCGTCCTGCGCGGGTCGTGGCTCACGGGCACGGTTGCCGTGCTGTTGTGGTCGCCGATCGCGGTCCGCCGCTTGTGGCCGCTTCCGGTCTTGGCGGCGATGCTGGTGGCGACCGTTTGCGCGGCGGCCCTGGCCCTGCCGGAGACCTCCTACGCGATCGGCTTCGCGCTGTTCACCGTCGGGCGCCTGGAGCCGTGTCGACGCGCGGTCGCGGGCCTTTGCGCGGCGGTACCCACGGTCGCGGTGTCCGTGTTCATCGCCGCGGCGGCGCCTTGGTGGCAGCGCGCGATGGAGGCCGGCACCGCAGCCGTGTTCGCGGCGCTGACCTGGGTCTGCGGTCGCGCGCTGCGCGAGACGGGGGAACTGGCCCGACTCACCGCCGCACAGGCGGCGGCGCACGCGGTGACCGAGGAACGGTTGCGGATCGCCCGCGATCTGCACGACGTGGTCGCGCACGGCATGAGTGTGATCACCCTCCGGGCGGCCGTCGCGGCCGTGGTGTGCCAGACCCGCCCGGAGGAGGCCCCTGCGGCACTGCGGCTGATCGAACACACCGGCCGGAGCACGATGGTCGAACTACGCAACCTGCTGGGCGCGCTGCGCACCGGGACCACGACCGATCATCCCGAGACCGAACCCGTGCCCGGGCTGCGCGATCTGCCCCGACTCGCGGCCCGCGCGCAGGTGTTCGTCGACCTGCGCATCCCGCCGGACGTGCGGCTGCCCGAAGGCTTGGAACTGACGGTGTATCGAATCGTCCAGGAGGCCCTGACCAACGTGGCCAAGCACTCCTCGGCCACGTCCTGTCAGGTGACCGTCCGTGCACCGGCCCCGGGCGTCATCGAGGTCGAGGTGCTGGACGCAGGCCCCGGCAAGGTCGCCGTACTCACCGGCGGCGGATACGGCCTGGTCGGTATGGCGGAGCGAGTCCGCACCCACGGTGGCGTCCTGAACGCCGGGCCGCGCCCGGACGGAGGCTTTCGGGTGCGCGCGCGGTTGACCCACGACGGGGCGGTCCCGCGGTGAACGTGTCCCCGATCCGGGTACTGGTCGCAGACGATCAGGAACTGCTGCGGGTGGGCCTGCGGATGCTCATGGAGACCACCGCGGACCTGCGTGTGGTCGCCGAGGTCGCGACCGGCCACGACGCGGTCGAGGCCACTCGACGAACGGGCCCCGACGTGGTGTTGATGGACGTCCGGATGCCCGGCATGGATGGCCTGGAGGCGACCCGGCGGATCTGCGGGGGGCAGAGCACGCGTCACGCCCAACCGCGCACGCGAGACGGTGAACAGCACGCGCGGGGTACCGAGCGGCGACCCCGGGTGCTGATCCTGACGACGTTCGATCTGGACGAGTATGTGTACGCGGCGCTCCGGGCGGGGGCGAGCGGTTTTCTGCTCAAGGACATGCCGCCGCTCGATGTGTTGTCCGCGATTCGGGTGGTCGCCGCCGGCGAGGCGTTGCTCGCACCCACGGTGACCCGGCGGCTGATCGCCGCGTTCGCCGACCGTCTCGCCTTCGACCCGCCACTCGCCCGGGAGTTGACGGGGTTGACCGAACGCGAGCGGGAGGTCCTGGTCCTGATCGCACACGGCCTGAGCAACCCGAGGATCGCGCATCGATTGGACCTGAGCATGTCCACGGTCAAGACGCACGTGCGACGCCTGCTGGCCAAGCTGGAGGTACAGGATCGCACCCAATTGGTCATCATCGCCTACGAGACGGGCCTGATCCCACGCCCGAACGCCGCCCCAGAGCAACGCCCGCTCTGACCGCCGCCTCCGAACCGGCCGCACCCACACGCTCCGCAACCGGATCCGCCCGGCCGACACGACTGTGTGCGCTGTCGGGACGATCGGCCCGGTCGCGTGGCGTCGTCGAACGGTTTCCCCCGCGTGCTCGCGCTCGTCGACGACGGGGGCCGCGGACCGGGCTCGCTGCGCCCGTTCCCGGACATGCCGGCCGCGGGTCCGGTGCGGGCAGGTGTTCCATCGTGCGCCCCGCGCCGTGCCGTCCTTGTCGAGCGGGCGTGTCACTCGATCGGGTCGACCTTCGAGGATACGGACGCGCCCTGCCACGGACCGGCAGGAGGATCGTCCTTGGGCCGGCCTACGGCTCGTCGAAGCGCCGGATCCGTCCCGGTGCGACGTCACCATCACCGCCGGGCCGTCTGTGCCGGGCTCGTACGGAGGACAACCATGATCTCGAAAGCCAAGAAGGCCGTCGGCTCCCTGGCCATGGTGCTCGCCGCGGCCGCGTCCTTCACCGTCGCCGGACCGACCGGTAGCGCCTTCGCCATCGACCACGTCGAATGCGTCGGTGGCGAGAGCTTCCTGAAACTGTGGTCGCACCTCGACGGCCGGGACAGCGTCGACTGCTACGCGAACGCCGGCAGGACCGACTTCGGCGGATGGTGGGTCGACCGGATCTCGACCGGCAACAACGACCTGATCTACTACGACGTCAACGGCGACTCGGTCAGGATCAACAGGTGGACCGACATCACCTTCCCCAACCACCCCCCGCGCGTGAAGTCCATCCAGATCCTCTGAACACCTCGAGCCACCGGGTCGCCGCCGGATGGTGTCGAGGATTGTGCGGTACGTTGCCCCGTCGACTTCCAGCCTGTGGGCAGCGACGTCGCGGTCGGCCTGTGCGCTGGTCGTGAACAGCCACAGGGCGCAGGCCGGTTGGTGCGCCGGGGTCGGGTGGAGTCTCGTCGGGATTCTCGACGGCCACTCGTACGCGGTCCGTCCACGACCGAGCCTGCACCCCCAGCCCCAGGGCGTCCCGGAAGTGCTCGTCGAGCCACTGCATCAGGTCGGCGAAGTCACTGCTGCGCCGGCGGCTCACGGCGGTGGGATCCGAGTTCGACGCGCCGTACCTCCGGCCCAGCCAGGGTTCGGGGGTGCGGCCGGCGATCGCACCGCGCTGCGGCCACCGCGGCGACCCAGGACGTACCCGACCTGCGCGCCGATCAGGGCGACTGGAACCATACCTTCGGGTCGGTCCAAGGCAGGGACTCGATCAACCCGAGCATTCCGTCGAGACCGAGCCGCGCGATGTCGCTTCTTGTGCGTCCTTCGGTGAGGCCGTCGGTGTACAGGGTGGCTGCTCCGCGGTCCGGGAGCGGGGCGACGGCGGCCGGCCACCTGGGGGCCCCGGGTGCGATGCCCAGCGCGATGCCGTGTGCCCGCGGGCAGTTCCCGGCTGCCCTCGTCGGTGGTCGGCAGGGGTTCGTGGTGGGGCCGTGTCAGCTGACGTCGCCGACGACGGCGTTGAGGAAGTCCCCGCCGAGCAGGGCCTGCGTCGTGGCGCCGGGCAGACAGCGGGAGGTCACCGTCACCGTGGATGTGTCCGGCAGCGGTTGGGGCAGCAGGCCACGTACGAGGCGGGCCTCGACCTCCGTGCCCGCGCGACCGCCTGCGGCATGGCGGACGGGTCGGGATCCTGGGGCGGTTCGGCGGCGAGGGTGAAGGTGATGCGCGCGCCGTCGTGGTGATGCGGGTCGACGGCGATCGTGCCGCCGTGGAACTCGACGATCTTCTTGCACATCGCGAGGCCGATGTCGCTGCCGGGGTAGCCGCCTTGCCCTCGGCGGCGCGTTCCGAGGCGAGAGGGGGGTGCTCCGGGTGGGGAGGCGGCGATGGGCGGGCGATGCGATCCTGCCATCCCGCGACGGCCTCGCGCACCCTCTGCAAGTCGTCCGCGCCGGTGGCGTCGTCGCGCAGCAGTCTCGTCAGTTCTCGGGCGTCGGCTTCCTGTTGCACGAGCCCTTGTTCCCAGGGGCCCGTGGAGTCCGGGGAGCCGGTGAGTCCGTATCCGCGGATTCCGGTCTCCTGGTTGAGAATGGCCGATTCCAGATGCAACGCGACGGACACCGCGGGGGATCGCACGTCCGCGAGCTCGTTGCTGAGCGTCGCGGTCCGCCCCAGGACCCATGCTGCCGCCGCCCCGAGCAGGGTCAGGATCGTCAGCGACACGGCCACCCCCACGCGTAGCCATCGCCGGGTCGTCCAGGCGCGAGCCCGCGGGCGGACGGTTGCTCGTGCTCGTGCTCGCGGGCCGGAGGCGGGCAACTGGGCGAGGATGTCGGAACGGGAGGACAGGGGACGGAGCGGCGCCAGTCGTGAAAATGGCGCACTACAGTAGCGATCCGCGTCTGTGGGGTCGTCGGCCATCCGGGGATACTGGCCGCCATGGATGAGGTCGAGGTCGTCGTCGCCCATTCGGAGCGTGCGACCCTGCGCGTCGGCGATGTGTTCCTGAAGGTGGACGCCGATCAGGCCCGCATCGACGTCGAGGTCGAGGCGATGGCCCTGGCACCGGTCCCCACCCCGAAGGTCCTGTGGCGCAAGCCGCCCGTGCTCGCGATCGCCGCGCTGCCGGGGACGACGCTCGGGCGCCTGGGAGGGCCGTCGACCGGGTCGCCGAGGGCGTGGGCCGCCGCGGGCGCCGCGATCCGGAGGCTGCACGACGCGCCGGTGCCGTCCCGGCCGGGCCGCGCCGGCCGAAGCATCGTCGCGCTGGAGGCGGAACTCGACGACGAATGCGAGTCGCTCGTGACGAACGGCGTGCTGCCCGCCGACCTGGTCACCCGCAACCGCCGGGTCGCCGAGGCCGCACTCAGGCCGTGGACCCCGGCGTTCACGCACGGCGACCTGCAGATCGCGCACGTCTTCGTCGACGGCGACGAGGTCACGGGCATCATCGACTGGTCCGAGGCGGGCCGGGGTGATGCCCTGTACGACCTCGCCACCTTCACGCTCGGACACGAGGAGCACCTCGACGACGTCATCGCCGGCTACGGCACGGACATCGACCTCGACATGATCCACGCATGGTGGTCGTTGCGAAGCCTGCTGGCGGTTCGCTGGCTGATCGAGCACGGCTTCGACCCCTTCTCACCGGGCTGTGAGGTCGACGTGCTGAAATCCCGGATGTGAGGCTGCGGCCCTACCCCACTGCGATGACCCACGCTCGCGAGAAATCTCGTCCACGAGCCTTGCCTGATGGGCTCGCACGTTGGTGTGTCGCGTATTCGGTGGGAGTCCGGTTGCTGGCCGGCTCGTCCTCGCCGGAGTGCGCGCCCTCGACCCGGGCGAGCGTGCGTACGTCGACCGGCACGCCGTCGCCGAGCTGCCCGCGGCTCGACTCGCCGACCCGACGAACCTGGTCGACGCAACCGCCGCGACCGGCGCCGACCACGTGCACATCCACATCGACCTCGACGTGCTCGACCCCGCCGTGTTCTCTTCGGTCGGCACGCTCGAACCGGGCGGCCTGACCCCGCAGACCCTGCTCGCCGCCGTCACCTGCCGTGCGCACCCGGTCGGCCGCCATGCCGCCCGGAACGAAAGGCAGTTCCGGGCGTTCATGCCACCGGTCTCGACGAACGTCTCCCCGGTGAACGCAACGTCGACCACCACCTGTTTCGCGGGGACGGCGCCACGGTGCCCGACATTGCCCGAAGGCTCGGCCTGCAACGCCAGGGCATCCAGCGCATCGCCGACGAACTCGCCGCGGCGGGACTCGGCAGGTACGCGGACAATCCACGGCACCGCGTGTCCAAGCTGTTCTGCCCCACCGACGACGGACGGGCAGTGCTCGCGGAGATGCACCGGACGCATGCGGCGTGGCTGGACCTTCTGATCACCCGAAGCCCGGAGATCGACCGGGAGCGCCTGCACGGCGAACTCGAACTGCTCGTACAAACGCTGAAGTCGCTTGACGGAACCGCCCCTTGAAGCGAGGAGCGGGCCTCCCTGCGCATAACCCGGCCCCTCCCGTCGGCGTCCTTCCTGCGGCGGTTGTGCAGCCGGGCGAGGGGAAGGCGGGCGAAGTGCCTGGGGGAGGTCACGGGCCGGTCGTCCTCGGCTCGACCCTGGGTGATGTAGCGGCAGAGGAGGTTGAAGCTGCCGGTGCAACCGGGTTCCTTGATCTCGCGGAAGAACTGGGGCACGGGCACGGCCGGGGCGACTGCGCGGCGTGTACGCAGGCGGTCCCGGTAGGGGTCCACCACCGTCGGCCGGTGGCGCGGCGTGTGGAGCGTTTGACGGTGTTCAGGACGGTTGCCACCGACGTACCCGTGCGCCACGGTGCCCGCGGCAACCTGTACATGGCGACCTGCTGCGACTGGATGACGCCGATGTAGCGGGCGCATTCGGCGGCACTGCCTGGGCAGTCATGCTCGGTGGCGCGAGGAAAGGGGTCGGTGTGGAGAGGGAGCGGAGTGCGGCGCGCGGGGCTTCGGGGCCGGGGTGTGCTGGAACGGATCGCCGCTCGTCGTGCCGAACTGAACGTCTTGGCAGAACAGTTGGTGAAGCAGTGGGCCGAGTGGGACGAGTTGGTGTGGCCGAGCGTGTCGTACAGCGGATCAGCGGGCGGATCTACGCGGCACAAGTCCGGTCTCGTAGGCGATGATCGCCAGGTGGACGCGGTCTCGGGCCGCGAGCTTGGCGAACAGACGCGCGACATGGGTCTTCGCCGTCGCCGCGCTGATCACCAACCGCTCGGCTATCTCGGTGTTCGACAGTCCCTGTCCGACCAGTGCCAGCACCTCGCGCTCCCGGTCGGTGATCCCCGCGATGAGACGCGAGTCCGTGGCGGGCTCGGCGTCCGGTTCGGGGGCCGCCGGGCCGGACGTTCCGGCGAAGTCCGCGATCAGCCGCCGGGTCACGCTCGGCGCGATCAACGCGTCGCCGGCCGCCACCACGCGGATCGCGTCCAGGATCGCGTCCAAGGCCATGCTCTTGAGCAGGAATCCGCCGGCCCCGGCACGCAGTGCGCCGTAGACGTACTCGTCGTCGTCGAACGTCGTCAGCACCAGCACCTTGGGCGGGTCCGGCTCGGCGGTCGCCTGCCGGGTCGCCTCGATCCCGTCCATGCCCGGCATCCGGATGTCCATCACCACGACGTCCGGCCGCAGCTCACGCACCAGGCGCACCGCCTCGCGGCCGTCGCCGGCCTGTCCGACCACCTCCAGGTCGTCGGTGTCGCCGATCAGGATCCCGAGCCCGACCAGCATCAGCGGCTGGTCGTCGACCAGCAGCACTCGCACGCTCATGCCGGAAGCCTCGCCGCGACCCGGAATCCGCCCTCCGGACGCCGGCCGGCGCTGAACTGGCCGGACAGCAACGTCACTCGCTCGCGCATACCGAGCAGGCCGAAGCCGCTCCCACCGGTCGCGGAGTGCCTCGGACGGCCCGGCCCGCCGAGACCGTCGTCCCCGTCGTCAACCACCTCTATGCTCACTCCTTCCGGCTCGTAACCGACCGCGACCCGGCACATCCGCGCGCCGGAATGCCGCACCACGTTCGT
Organism: Embleya sp. NPDC020630; assembly: GCF_044334985.1. Taxonomy (NCBI): domain Bacteria; kingdom Bacillati; phylum Actinomycetota; class Actinomycetes; order Kitasatosporales; family Streptomycetaceae; genus Embleya; species Embleya sp. NPDC020630. Next base: position 53,964 of record NZ_JBIRUB010000028.1, on the reverse strand, counting down.
CACCGACTCCTGGATGATCCGGAACGCCGACAGTTCGATCTCCTGCGGCAGTGGACGCTTCTCGCCCCGCCAGGTCACGTGGACCCGCACTCCGGCGTGGGCCGTGCGTTCGGCCAGCTGCGGGACGTCGGCCAGGCTGCCGGCCGGCGCCAGCGGGGCGGCCTGCGGCATGGCGTCGTCCGGCTCGGCGCGCCGTAGCGCCCCGAGCATGCGCTGCAGCCCGAGCAGCGTCTCCCGGCTGGTGGTTTCGATGCCGATCAGCGCCTGCCGCGTCTGCTCGGGCTTGGTCTCCACGACCCGCGCCGCCGCTCCCGACAGCACCGTGATGATCCCGATGCTGTGCGCGACGCTGTCGTGCAGTTCACGGGCGATCCGCAGCCGCTCGGCCATGACGGCGTGGGCCGCGGTCTGTTCGTCCAGGACTCCGAGGTATTCACGGCGTTTGCGATACACGCCCCCGAAGACCCACGCGACCGTGAACCACAACGCGAGCCACCCGGCCCACTGGAGCGCGTCGCCGACGGACTGCCCGCTGATGGGGAGGTCGTTGACGAACGCGGCCACGACGCCCGCGACGGAGCCGATGGCGGCAGCCTTCGGCCGCCGGGCGGCGATGTACCCGTTCAAGGCGACGAGCAGGATGAACACGGCCAAGGGCCGCGCGCCGAAGATGTCGCCGAGGGCCGACTCGCCCAGGACCGCCGCGAAGACGGCCACCGGCATACGGCGCACCAGCAGGACGGGGAGGGCGAGCACGACGCAGAGACCCGTCGTCTCGTAGCGCCCGAGGTCGGGGAATCGGAACAGGCCGTCGTCAGGGCTCGGCGTCGTCAAGGCGAGCATCAGCATGTAGATGCCGGCAATCGCCAGCACCACGCCCTGCGACATCAGCCAGGTCACGCGCTTCGATGTCGACAGACGCCGGAGAAGCTCTTCCACGCGGAGATCATATTCAGCGGCGCCGGCTCCGCGCGTCGCCCCGGGGATGTACGCGGGTACACCGCCGGGCCGATGACCTCGGGAGAGGTGACATCCGTCGGCCGACGCGAGGCGTCCCGGTCCGTTCCTAGGTTCATGGCCATGACGAATCCGCCGATGATCGCTCTCCAAGACGCGATGAAGAAGTACGACGACGGCCCGCCCGCGCTGGCCGGTGTGACCTTGTCCGTGGCGTCCGGTGAGTGCGTGGCGATCCTCGGCCATTCCGGCAGCGGGAAGTCCACGCTGCTGAATCTGATCGCCGGTCTGGACAAGCCGTCCAGTGGCACCGTGACCGTTGACGGCATCCGCGTCGACCGGCTCGGTGAGGCCGGTTCGGCGAAGTACCGCCGGGCTTCCATCGGCATGATCTTCCAGTTCTTCAATCTGCTCGACGACCTGACCGTGTCGGACAACGTCATGGTTCCGGCGCAGCTGGCCGGGATGGGCAAGGGCGAAGCGAAGCGGAGGGCAGTCGAGCTGCTCGGTTCGCTGGGCATCGACCGGCATGCCGAGGCCTACCCGCAGCGGCTGTCCGGCGGGCAACGGCAGCGGGTGGCGGTGGCCAGGGCGCTGATGAACCGGCCGGCTCTGCTGCTGGCCGACGAGCCGACCGGCGCGCTGGACTCGCGCTCGGCCGAGGACGTGCGCCGGCTGCTGATGGACCTGAACGACGAGGGACAGACGATCTTGTTGGTTACCCACGATGTGCAGCTGGCCGCCGCCACCGCGCACCGCACCATCGAGTTGGTGGACGGTGCGGTCGCGCGGGACGTCGTCAACAACGGCAGCGGCGCCGGCCCGGCCGCCCACACGTCGCCGACCCGTCCGGCGGGAGCGGTCGGATGACGCTGCGCAAGCCGCCGATGCCCCGGCGCCTCTTCGAGGCCGGATTCCACGCCATGGCCCGCATGCTGCCGGCGGTGAGCCGGTGAGCGCGCTCGGCAAGGTCGTACGCTCCGGCGTCGGCCGGCGTCGGCTCCAGTCCCTCGTCATGGCTCTGACGACGTTCGCCACGGTGACGTCGTCAGTGCTTTGCCTCGGTCTGCTGACCGTCGTGCAGGCCCCGTTCGAGCACGCCTTCAAGGCCCGGAACGGGGCGCACCTGGCGGTCCAGTTCGACAGTTCGAAGGCCACGGCCGCGCAGGTCGCCGCCACCGTGCACACCACCGGCGTCACCGAGGCGGCCGGACCGTACCCGGTCGTCGCCGCCCTGGACACGATCGTCGGCACGGACTGCCCCAAGAAGGATTTCGCCGGTCGCGACAACCATCCGATCACCGTAACCACCCGGCCCGACCCGGGGAGCGCCTCCGGGATGGACCAACTCGTGCTGACCCGGGGGCGCTGGCCGGCCGGCCCGGACGAGATCGCCCTGCCGGCGCAGAACTATGCCTACGCCTGCTTCGGCTCCTCGGTGGTGTTCTCCTCCCTGCCGGGCAAGCCGTCGTTCAAGGTCGTCGGCTTCGGCGGCTCGGTGACCAGCAGCGCGACCGCCTTCGCCACCGCCGACGGTTTCGCGCGGCTCACCGCCGCCGGTGCCAAGTCCGACGAGCAGATGCTCTACCGGTTCGCCAAGGCCGGGACCGACGCCGACATCGCCGCCGACAAGCAGGCGATCGCCGCCGCCGCGCCGGCCGGCTCGGTCGAAGCCGGACAGTCGTACCTGACCGCGGAGCAGCAGGCGACCGGCAACGCCAAGGCCTACGTGCCGTTCCTGATCGCCTTCGGGATCCTCGGGATGTCGATGTCGGTGCTGATCATCTCGATCGTGGTCAGCGGGGCTGTGGCCTCGGGAATCCGGCGCATCGGGATTTTGAAGTCGCTGGGCTTCAGCCCTTCGCAGGTGGCCCGCGCCTACACCGCGCAGGCCATGATTCCCGCGATACTCGGCGTGGTGCTCGGCACGGTGTTCGGCAATTTCCTGGCTGTACCGATCCTGGACGGGGCCGGCAAGCAGCTCGGCGGGGCCGGTGCCACGATCCCGTTGTGGGTCAGCGCCGTGGTGCCGCTGGGCACGCTGCTGATCGTCGGCGTCACGGCTTTGGTCCCGGCGCTGCGGGCCGGCCGGATGCCGGCGGTGCGGGCTCTGGTGGTCGGCCGCGCCCCCAAGGCCGGGCGCGGCCGGGCGGCGCATCGTCTGGCCTCGCGGCTGCCGCTGCCCCGGGCCGTGTCGCTGGGGCTGGCCCAGCCGTTCGCCCGGCCGGCCCGGGCCGTACTGGTCGGTGCGGCGGTGCTGTTCGGCGTGGTGAGTGTCACGTTCGCGGTGGGGCTGGAGTCCGCATTCAACAAGTATCTGGACAGCAGCACCGCCGGCTTCAACGTCGGGTCGAAGGTCGTGGAACCCGCCGCCGACGTAGACGTGCCCCGGGGTCTCTACGGTCCCAACGACCCGCGCAGACCGCACCTGGATGCCCCCAAGGTGGCCGCCGCGCTCGCCGGGATCCCGGGCACGAAGGCCGCGTTCGGCTGGGGTGAGAGCGGCGCGACCATCGTCGGCGCCCCGCCCGGCGGCGAACCGCCGACGGTGTTCACGGTCACCGGCGACTTCTCCTGGACGGGCATGGAACTGCTGTCCGGCCGCTGGTTCTCGGCGCCCGGCGAGGCCGTGGTCGGCGACAAGCTGGCCACGACGGCGGGGATCCACGTCGGTGACAACGTCGCCGTGGTGCAGCAGAGCCGGCAACTGCCGCTGAAGGTCGTCGGCATCAACTTCGACACCAACGTGGGCGACTATACGGTCATGACGGATGCGGCCACCTTCACCGCCGCCGGCCTGGACCCGCACATCGAGCAGTTCAACGTCGAGTTGGCCTCGAACGTCAGCGGATCGCACTGGTCCGCCTCGGCCGCCGCAGCGCTGACCCCGCTGAACGCCTCGGTCCGGCCGATCTCGAACGGGGGCAAGGCCGTCGTGGTGCTCATCATGGGCACCCTGGTGGCCATGCTCACGCTGATGATGGTGGCGGTCGCCGCGCTCGGGGTGCTGAGCACGGTTGTGCAGGACACCCGGGAGCGGGTTCATGACCTGGGGATTTTCAAGGCCCTCGGGATGACGCCCAAGCAGACCATTGCGATGGTGCTGACCTCGGTGTCCGTCACCGGCCTGATCGCCGGGCTGATCGGGGTCCCGCTCGGCGTCGCGGTGGAGAAGGCGACGCTGACCGCGATGGGGCACGCGATCGGCCGGCACCTGCCGCCGAGCGTGTCCCACGTCTACACCGCAGGGCTGCTCATCCCCCTGCTCGCCGGCGGGATCGTCATCGCCCTGCTCGGCGCACTGCTGCCGGCCGGCTGGGCGGCGAAGACCCGGACCGCCACTGCGCTGCGGACCGAGTAGGACCGAGCAGAGCTGCCTGTCCCGGCATCGGCCCGTCGAGGTCACCGATCCGGATGCTGCGCCTGGTCGACGATCCGAGGAGCCGGGGGCCGACGTTCCACGACGGGCCACGCGGTTCGGCGGCGCCGTAGGCGGTGCCATGGTCGGTCGGGTCGCGCGGGCCGCGACGGGTGGGGGTCGGTGCGGCCTACCCCCACCCGCCCCGGCGCGTTGTGGCGAAGGCGCCTTCGTATGCCGCGATCACCGCCTGGGTGCGGTCGCGGACACCGAGCCTGTGAGGATGCGGGCCACGTGGGTCTTGACCGTTTCCGGGCCCAGTCCGGTGCGTTCGGCGATCTCGGTGATGGCCAGGCCGGCGGTGATCAGGCGCACGACCTCCTGCTCGCGCGGGGTGAGCCGGGCGATGCGGGTGCGCAACCACCCGGCATGTTCCCGCCCGACCCGTGGACAGGCTCGCAAACTCCGTGCCGTCCTGACCACATCGGGACTCGACGCCGGACATCTCTGCCCAGCCCACGCGCAAGCCGTCACGGCAGCCGTGGACAGAGCCGAAATCGCGCTCCGCAGGCAACTGTGACCCGCCGTACGGTCGACCCTTCGCACGACCCCGCGATCCCGGACGACATCACCTGATGACTGTCTGCAGGAAGCCATACACTCCAAGTGATGACATCGAACCCATCCCTCCCGGCGCAGCACCCCCGATGACCTGATCACGAGACCCCGGGCCGAACCCGGAGCCCCCGGCGGTCGGGAGTGTCCCGATCAGCGGTGAGGAAGCCGTCTCGGTCCCGAACCGGCGCGTCGCGTCCGGTACGCGGGGCGTCCTGAACGTCGTCGGCGTCCACCTGTACGCACAGGATTCCCGGGGGCGGGTTCTGCTCGTGCTGGGACGGGGTGGTCGATGTCGAGGCCGTACCGGGCGGCGAACGCGGGTCGGCGGGGGTCGCCGCGTTTGCCCTCGGTGGCGGGCAGCCGGTATGCCCTGCGCTGTTCGTCGGCGAGCAGCACCCGCTCCACGGCCCAACACCGCGTCCGCGCCACCCGGTTCCGCTCGACGTCCTCGCCCGGCAGTCGAAATCACCGACGTTTCTCCGGGGCGTCGCGAGCGTGCGGTGTGAGTCACGCAGCCTGGAGGCGGGTCGAGACGACCATGGCCCGTGCAACAGGTGTGGTGCACGAGGCCGGCCGACAGGTTCACCCGTCCCGAGAGAATCGATCATGCGCCTCGGGTAGCGGGCGGGCGGCAGGTGGCTGCCCGGAGCTGGCGATCGGTTCTGCGGATACACCGGTCCGTGTCGGAGTCCGGTTCTCCGGAGCGTTGGTGCCCGACAGGTTGTCCGCCGTATCCGGGTCGGTTCCCACGGCCTGGTCTGTCGGATGATGTTCGCCGGTGGGACGAGCAGCAGGGTCGGCGGCGAGTCGCATCAACGCGGCGGCCACGAGTGCCGGCGCGTCGTCGGCCGGGGAAGCGGGATCCACGTCCGGGCCGAGGCGTTCACCGCGCGGGGCAAGTTCGACCTCGGCGGCTGATGCCCCGCATGGGATGGGTCGTTGCGGCCGGGTCGCCGCCGTCCGCCATCCCTGCACACCTACTTCGTGCGGGTCGCGGCCCAGCCGGTCCTCGTCCACAACCGGCGGCTACGCGATCGAGGCGATGCTCGCCGAGAAGCGCGCCTGGGAACTGCACATGTTGTGGAAGGGCACAGAGGAGGGCCAGGCGCAACGGGACCGTGGCCGTCATCGGCGTTCGCAACCTCAAGACGGGCGAGATCGAGAACCGCATCGTCATGAGGGCGGACCAACTGACGCCTCCGAAGAAGTGGGATCCGCTGCGCTCGAACGAGAAGTTCGTGCCTCGGCCCAAGACGCCTGTGGGAAAGCGCAATATCCACGCGGAGGAGACGATCTTCAAGTCGTACAACCCGCAAGAGGAAGAGATCGCTTACGGTGGAACGTCGCGAAACGTGTGCCAGGGCATCTGCGCGCTGCTCCTGCGTCAACTCGGCCTGATACTGAGCGGGCCCTTGTTCGGGGGTGGGGACTCGGCCACCGGGTTCCGAAGGCTTTGGCTACCGTGGAGAAACCAGGGGCGATCGTGCGCATCAAGGGCTATCCGCAGCGCTTCGTCGATGCCGAAACGGGCGTGCGGCCGCTCACGTTTCGCGGGATGGACTGGGAGGAGATCGACCTGGAGTTCTGCCTGGGGCTGCTCCAGGTCCAGGAACTGGACGACGAGGACATGTTGGAGAAAGCCCTCGGTTTCCACCGACCGGCGGGGCAGGTCCGGGCGCCCGGGCTCTACGACGAGTCGTACGACGAGTGGGCGGTTTTGCGAATACCGTCCGCCCAGGGCGAGTTGTGCATCGTCTTCCGCGACCTCGAATACGACGCCGGCATCGACTACTTCGTCCGGGAGGACGCCGACAGCGAGGTGATCCACCTCGGGTACCACGCGAACGAGCCGACGTTCGCCGGGTTGAGCTGGGGGGAGACGTCGGCGCTCTTGGACGCGGCCGACAACGCACGCGAACGCGCGGCCCGCACCGTCATGCTCATGCCGATGTGCCACGACGTCGAAGCCGTGGGCCCCTCCCGCCCGGCCTACGAGTCCGCGCTGCGCCACTTCGGCGCACCGGGCCCCCTGGACGAGATCCTGGACGCACTGACCGCCAACGACCCGACGTATCAGCCGACCTGGCGGGAACACGACGGTATGCGCGTCTGCGACCATCCCGACAGTCACCGCAACCCCGACACGAAGCACCTGACGCCGGAACAACACCGCCGCATCCGCCACATCCTCGGTTGACCCCACAACCGTCGGGGTGTGCTTCCGAGCGGTGATTGGTATTCGGGTGGGGTGTGGATCGGGGTGTCGCAGCGTGTGTGGGAACGGTTTGCGGCCGGCGGGGACCTGGGCCGGCGGATGGGGATCGCCGTCGAACGTTGCGGCGACGCCCCAGGCCTGTACCGGTTCACCACGCTGGAACTCGCGTGCCGGACGGTCGAAAGCCGACCCGTTCCCGAAGCCTCCGGCGCCGGCCGCGCTCCCGTGCCAGGACGGCGACGTGCGCGCCGACCGCTCCTGCGGCGCCGGTGACGACAGGCGGCCGTCTTCGGCAGGAACGTCGCCGAGCAGATCGACGGCGACCGCGGCGACCGAGCCGTTGATCGGGACAGTGGTTGCGGCCGGCAGGTTCAGACCTCCGATTCGGCACCTTCGGACACCCCTGGGAACACACCCTCTGCGTATTCGGCACCGAACTCCTCGACACGATCGAACACGACGTCCACCGCATCCTCGGACAACCACGACACCGGCCCCACCTCGTTCGCCAGGCCGGTGAGCCATCCGCGGTGACGCGGGGTGGTCGGGGCGGCACGGATCCCATGCTCCCGTGTCCGGCTCTCGAAGGGTTGTTCCGTAACTGTCGGGGCGTCTGCGGGAATCGGGCTCAGGCTCTTTCGCGGTCCGCTGTCGCTGCCCAGCGGCGGATGTGTGGATCGGGGTGGGCTCGGGCGGATGCGAGTGTGTGTTCGCGTAGTTCGTGCAGGGACGGCGGGTAGGCCGTGGGGGACGTGGGCAGGTTCGGCAGGACACGGTGGTGCATCCGCAGGTCGGTGGTGTCCGCGAACACCCGCATGGATGCCTCGAGCCATGCGGTCCGGGCCTCCTGTGCCTCGTCCGGGGCGGGGTCGCGTACCCCGTCGGGTCCGTAGGCCGGAGAGTGATCCGCGCGCAGGGGAACATGGGCCGTGTACCAGGCCCGCACGGCACCGGCCCGCTCGGCATCCGTGCCATCCCGCAGGTAGTCGACCAGTGCCGCCGTGACGCGGCGGCGCCCGAACGCGTACACGGCCGGCTCGACGAACCAGCGGCAGAAGCTGGGGTCGGGGTCGTGGACGGCAGCCGCCATCAGCGGAGCGAACAATTCGTCGGGCAGACTCGCGCGTTCGAGCAGGGGCTTGCGCACCGCGAGGGCGAGGCGACGGGCCTGATCGTTCGACGTCGTCGCGACGTCTGCGACGCCCAGCAGCCGAGCCACCTCCCTCACGCATGTCGGGAAGGAACGCGGTTGTGTGCCACTGTGCTCGTCTTCGGCCACGACCGCATTGTGGACCGGCCACGTCGGCAGGAGCGGCGCCGGTCCATCGATGTTCGCGCGAGGACATCCACTCGACCCCGGCCGCGATGCCGATGCGCGCCCGGGCGCACCGGACCCGAGGGTACGGAACCGCCGCAGGGGGCACGCTCCGGCGGCGGTTCGGCTTGTGGCGGGTCGCCGTCTGCCGCCTGCCCCCGCTGCCTGGTCGAGGCGCTGCCGTCGGCGACTTCACCCCGTTCGCCGACCCGGTGCCGTACCCGACGGCGCGCGTGGCACCGTGTCGGACGTCGATGCGCGACCGCGGGGGCCGGCAGTCGCGCCGGCCGGGTATGGAGCCTGCGCGGGTGTTCTACGAGGTCACGGGCCGGCCGTCGAGTTCGACGAGCCGGAGTTTTCCGGGCCGGTCCCCGTCGGGGAGTGCGACCAGTTGGTAGACCCAGGTGTGGTGTGCGGTGGTGACTGGGTTGAGCGAGCCGAGTTCGTCGGTGGTGTAGGGGTTGGTCCGGCCGGCCATCGGGCCGTCGAGGAAGACGGCCGTGCAAATATGGAATCGGGGTGTGGGCAGGCGCTCCACCTTGTCCAGGCCGTGACGGGCGGCGAGTTCGACGAGGTCTTCCTAGGTCGGCGCCGGGTCCACGAACACCGCGTCGTGTTCGGGCCGGGTCAACGCGTGACGGCCGTCCGCGCAGACGGGGGTTGCGCTGAGAGGGCGGTTCGTGAATTGATGTCCGTTTCTCGGTAGGGGCAGAACGGGTTGCGGGTCCCGGGGGTTGGGGGTTACGGGGCCTTGGCGAAACTGCCGGAGCCGGCGTCGGTGAGGAGGCCGAGTTTGACGAGGCGTTTCAGCTTGGTGCGGGTGCGTTCGATGTTCTTCGGCAGCGGTTCGTGGTCGAGGGCTTCGCAGACGTCACGGGCCCGGAGCGCGCCGGTGGCCTCGTTGAACACCGCCAGGACGCGGGGATAATCCGGGTGTTCCGGCAGGTCGGGTGAGGTCGGCCGCGTAGGGAGCCGGTCGGCGAGGGCGGTGACGGTCTCGCGTGTGATCGCCAGGTGCTCGATGTGGGCCTCGGTTTCCCGCAGCCGAGTCTGCAGTGCGTCGACCTGGGTGCGGAGGTCGTCGGCCAGGGTTCGTGCGGCGTCTTCTTGGAGACCGAGCGCGTCGAGCAGGGGTCGAATGTTCACGCCGCCGCCACCCGCGGGTCGCGCCAGGTGGGAGTGGTGGTGTCGGTGAGCCGGCGAACCATGACGTGCGTCATCGCCCAATAGACGCGGGAGGCCGAGGACATCGGGCGGTGTTCGTAGTCGCGGACCAGGCGTCGGTGCAGTATCAGGATTCCGTAGGTCTGCTCGACCCGCCACCGTTTCGGCTGCGGAACGAACCCCTTGTCCTGGGGATTGCGTGCGACGATCTCGACGTCGATGCCGAGCTGGGCGCCGTGCGTGACGACCTCGTTCTTGAAGCCCTGATCGACCAGTGCCTTGGTGACGGTGCCGCCGGCATGGTCGGCGACCCGGTCCAACAGGTCGATGCCCGCGGCGTTGTCGTGTGTGTTCGCGGCGAGGACCGTAACGGCGATGACCAGGCCCAATACGTCCACGGCCAGTCCCCGCTTGCGGCCCGGCACCCGCTTCGCGGGATCGTTGCCCGTCGTGGACGCGGGAGCCCCGGCGGCCGCATGGACACTCTGGGTGTCCAGGACCACCAGGGTCGGGTCCTCTAATCGTCGGTCCCCCTCCCTGACCTGGCAGCGCAGGAGTTCGTGGACGATCCGGTCGGTCCCGTCGTCGCGCCACGCGGCGAAGTAGTAGTACGTCGCGCTCTTTTGCGGCAGATCGTGCGGGAGGTACGCCCACTGGCAACCCGTCCGGCCCTGATAGAGGATCGCGTTCACGATCTCTCGCATCGAGTAGTTCCCCCGATGGCCGCTGACGGAACGGTGCCGGGCCTTCCAAGCCGTGATCACCGGCTCGATCAACGACCACTGCTCGTCCGACAAGTCACTCGGGTACGGCTTGCGTTCACTCACTCGATCACATCATCAGATCAACGCCTGTGCACCGGAGGATTCCACTCAACCCCACCCCATCAGGTGACAGAAGAAACACTCAAAAGCGCACGAACCGCCCTCTGAGATCTCCGATGGGTGGGGGCATGGTCCATTCTCCCGCCCGACGGCGCGAACCCGAAGCGAACCGTGACGAGATTTCCCCCGCCCTCGTACGGTTTGCGGTTCCTCGAAGGACAGGTCCGGTGGGCGCCCACCGATGCCCGCATCCGGGTGTCGAACCCCTTTGACGAGCAGGGGAAAAGACTCCTGTTCGTGTGTGTCGCGGCCGTTGAGAAGGTCCCGCAGTCGATCGATGACGAGACCGACGCGATCGAGCACTACGAGCGCCTGCGGGAGATGGCCGCGTTGGCGGTCGGAATCGGGGGCGGTGGAACGCCCGGCCGCGTACACCCGACCCGACCGACCAGCGGTCCGGGTCGTCCCCGCGCACCGCGCCCACCGCCCGCGCCGGCTCGTCCCGACTCGCCGGCCGGGGCAACGCCTCGGCGTCTTCCGGGCCGGCCACATCCACCGCCCGTCCGAGACCTCGGCCGCGACTCGCTCGGCCGCCCATGCCACCGCCGCGGTGTCGTCGGTCGTCCCGGGCGAGGCGATGCCGCGCCACTCGCCCGGATCCGGTTTGCTCGATTCGCCACGGCGCCGACTTCCGCGACCCGCCATGGCCTTGGCACACGATCGTCGCCGGGACGTGGAGCGGCAGAGTCACGGGCCGGGCAAGGGCGGCGCCGGACAATGACCGTCGGCCGGCGGGTGTCGCCGTCACCTGGCCACCTGTCGCAGAACCGGCCACCCCCGCCCGGCTCGAAGCCGGCCAGGACACCGTGATGCACGGATTCTCGAATCCCTCGGGATCGTTTCGACGGCGTGGTCCGGCCGTGGTCGGCGGCGGGCGGCGGCGTCGGTCGGCGCGGGCGTGCGTGGCGGGCGGGCGTCACACGCATGCGAGGTCGCGATCTCGCAGGCCTTCGGTGTGGATGCGGTAGACGCCTTCGTCGATGGCGTGGGAGTACTCGCGGACGACGTCGCGGGCGGCGGGGTGCCATCGGGTGCCGTCGGTCCACACGACGTTCTCCAGGACCTCACGCCTGCGCCCGTCCCCTGTGGCCTGCGCGTCCGCGTGGTCGGGGGCGCGTGAGAGTGTGGATTCGTCGGTGACGGACGGGAGTTCGGGGGAACGGATGCACAGTCGGGCGAGACGAGTGGGTGCGGCGGTGATCGCTCTGGCCTCGGTCGGGGCCGCGGCGGGGTGCTCCTCGGGGGGGCGGGTCGGGCAGGCCGGCCGTGCCCAGCGCGTCGGTCGTGGCGCCGGTACCCGATCCTGCGGTGATCTCCGAGGCCGAGGCCCGAGCGGTCCTGGAGCGCTACGACACCGAGAACAACACGGCGAACGCGACACTCGACGGCGACCGCCTCGCCGGGGTCGAGGGCGGCGAACTGCTGGAAGGGTCACTGGCGTCGTACCGCGCCGACCGGGCACGCCCGGACCGGGAACCGTACAAGCCGTTCACCCACCTGGCCCCGCAGTTCTGGATACCCCGGGCGAGCGGCCATCCCCGCACGTTCGTCGCCATCGCCGCCACCGGTGCCGACAGCGAGGACAAGGCCGTCGTCCACTTCGTCCAGGACACGCCCGGCGCGCCGTGGAAGGCCGTGTTCACCGCCCACGCCCGGGTGGGCGACCCACCCGCCACCGCCCCGAATACACCGATGTCTGGGACCGTTTCGACGCCCGCTTCGCCTTCCGGCCCTGCGTATGCGAGTTTCCAGGGATCACGGAGCCCGCGCCGTCGATCACGTGGAGCCTGGACGCGCTGCGCGACGACCCCGGCGAACGCAACCTCGACCGCCTGGTGGACGTCGTCCAGGACGGGCTCGCCGCCTGCTGCGCGCCGGGGGAGTCGCTGTGGCTCCTGGACTGGCAGCACACCTGCCACCGGCTGCGCCCGGACGTCCCGGAGACCGACATGTTCCTGCCGCGCGTCCTCGAGGGGCGCTCGCGCGAGGGTTGGCCGTTCGGCCCGTATCCGGACGGGGACTATCACGTCTTCCTCGCGCAGGACCTGCGATTCGGCACCTTCGGACACCCCTGGGAACACACCTTCTGCGTATTCGGTGCACAACTCCTGGACGCGATCGAACAGGACATGCAACGCCTGCTGGGACGACCCCTGCGCCGGGACGGGGCACCCGCCGACCGACCCGCCCCGCGGTGACGATCATGTTCTCCAAAGCGCATGCGAGCCCACGGGATCCGCCTCGTTCCCGCCGGTTCAGCGGGTGTCGATTCGCCGCCCGGTGGCCGGTGCGGGGAGGAGATGATCGAGCGATCGGGCGTCGTCGGGGGTCCCGCTGGGAGGAGTCGAGTTGGTGATCCCGATGTGGACCGGACCGCGTGTGGTGCGTGTCGCCGGCGCGGTCCACTGATCGAGTTCGTGTTCGGCGTACGCGTGGACCAGGACGGCGAGTCGGATCTCGTGAGCGGGGGTGAACCGGTTCTCCCGGGCGCCGAGCCGCGGCAGCAAAGCATCGATCGAGTGGAAGCAGCCGTCGGTGGTGCCCGGAGGGAACGTACGGAACATCTCGAGGTACACGTGCCCGTACTTCGTCCGCACCCGCAGCAGGGCCGACTCGTCCAGGACGTGTTCGGCATACTCGTGCAACACCAGGGCGAGTTGCCGTCGGTCGGTGTCGTCGAACCCGGTCATCGCCCCAACATGTCGATGCGCCCCGGGAGCCCGACCCGGGCGGGGTCCGGTTCCCGGCCCGCGCGATACACGGTCGGCGTGCCGCATGGATTGGAGGTCCACTGGGAAGGGCGGGTCCGGTCGCTTCCGGGGGTCGCGGGTGTACGCCGCCGACGCGGGGCGAGCGGTCCGGGCCGGCCCGGCGTGGGGAGGACTTCGGGGCGGCGGTCGGTTCTGTCGAGGGGGCTCGGGCGACTGTGCCGTGGTGGTGTCCTGTCCCCGGTGTGCGGATCGCGTTTGCGCGAGGCGGTGTCGGTGTCCGGTGATACGCATGAGTGCTTGGGTCGGTGACATTCGTGGGAGGCGGCGATCGTGACGCCGGAGGAGCTCGTGTTCGATTACCGGCGGGCGTGTGTGGACGGGGTCGAGGTGTACCAGGGGACCGCGCTGGATGTGCGGGTCGTGGTCGCGGGCCTGCCCAGGGCGGTTCGGGACGGGTTCCTCCTCGGGGAGGTGCCCTGGGGCCGGTTCTCCCACGCGTACGGCTCGGGCGAGGACGTGCCCGACCTCCTGGAGTCGATGCGTCCCGCGGACGCGGACGGGGCGATGCACGCGTGCTCGCTGTTGTGGGGTTCGGTGTGTCATCAGGGCACGATCGGTTCGGTGGCGCCGCTCGCGGTGCCGTTCCTGCTGCGGATCGCCGCGAACCCTCTCGGGCATGTACGGGCGGACGCGTTGGGTCTGGTCGCCGCGGTGGCGTGCCGCAATCACTGGGGCGACGGGTCCCGCGAGCATCTGTTGCGGGTCGCCGACCCCGACGACGAGCCGCGCTTCGACGGGGGCGGCTACCCGCAGAACTGGTCGGTGCGGGCCGGGCGGGACGCGATCGCGGCCGACGCGCACATCCCGATCGCCCTCCTGGACGACCCGGATCAGCAGGTACGGCAGGAGGCGGCATGCGTGGCGGCGGCGTCGTCGGGCCGCGCCGGGGAGTTCTCCGCCGCCCTGCACGAGCGCCTGCGCGTCGAGAAGATCCCCCGTGTGAGGCCGGGTCTGGTCCTGGCGATCGCGCAGTTGGCGCGGGAGCACCGTCACGAGGACGCGGCCGGTTTCACGCATGCATGCTGGACGGACCCCGAACGCCCCGCCGAGGTCCGCGTCGCCGCGGCGCTGGGGTGGCTGTGCCTGGTCGACGACCCGCCCCCCGCCGAGCTGCGTGCGGTCCTGGACGATCTCGTCACGCCCGAACTCGGCCGCCTGATGGCCGAGGTGCCCTGGATAGGGCAGGTCGACCACTACAGAGGCGCCGGACTGACGCGCACCCTTGAGCACATGCTCGGCCCCGCCCGACGCCGCACCGCCTTCCCCGACTCCTGGGGAGGGACCGGGTGGTTCGTCGACGAGCCGCCCTTTTGACCAGTGCACGGGTGACGAGGGTGTCGCGCGCCCGCTGCGTGTCGGGGAAGAACCCCCGGGCCCGCCGAGCCGATGTCTCCGCTCGGCATGAAGTCGACTCCCACGCGGTGTTGTTCCGGGCGCGACGAAGGTCGGCCGCTACCTCGCAGGGCGGGCGATCGATGAGCGGGATCCCGTCCGGCACCACCTGCGGGCCACCGCGGGCGGTGAGGACGACGCAGGTCGGACCGGTCGTGGCGACGAGGTACGCGAGGGCGATCCTTTGCCGGCGGGCGGGGCCTCGTCTCGGCGTCGGACGGCGGGCGCGCCGTTGCGGGTGACATCACGGATGGTCACCGATGTGCCCCTGGGCCCTCGACGCGTGTGTCGTCTCGGAACGCGCGGCACATTTGCCACATGCGTGTTGCCGATGCGGTGGGGCGGTTCGGTGTGGTGTCGCCGGCTACGGGGTGGTCTTGCTCGCCCAGTCTCGGAACAGGGTGAGACCCTCGACGAGGTTTCGGGAACCGCAGTCGACGTGGAACTTCCCGTCGGCCGTCCAGGCCCTGACCCAGTCCCGCGGGTCGCGATCGACGATCCTGCGGGGGTAGGCGCATCCCTCCAGGGCCGTTTCCTCGAGATCGATCTCGATGGTCCAGCCGGGGTTGTCGAGCGTGGCGATCCGCACGCCCCACTCGTGTTCCCAGTCTCCGTCGCACTGGCGGGCGTACCAGTCCTGCAGCCAGTCGAGAAGCGCCTGCGCGTCACTCACGACACGAGACGATAGACGAAGCGCGCGCCGAGCCCGACTGGTCCTTGCCGCAGCGGGGCCGGGTAAACGGCCTCGCACTGAAGGTGCCGTGCCCGCGCAGGACCGGCGTCTCGCGCGGCGGATGGCGTCTCCTCGGCCATTGCGGGGTGCCGAATCGGACAGTTCGGATGAACGGCCGTGTGTAGCGCGGCGTCCGGGTCCATGATCTGCCGCAGCGGGCCTGGATCCGCGGGCCCGGCGGCAGAGGGAAGTATCCGGTGGCGGTGACGGAGTTGTTGGTCGCGGAAGACATCATGACTCGGCTGTCGGACGAGGCCCGCCGAGAGGTGGCGTTCAACCTGCACAAGCGGGATTGCCAGACGTGTGGTGCGCCGCTGCGGGAACAGGTGCCGGAGCTCGTCGTCGACGACTGCGGTCCGTTCCTGAGCGCGACGCTCAACCACCGGGGCTGCCGTCCCTCGGGCTGGTACGAGCTCCGCGCGGTCGTGGTCGGTGCGCACCTGTCGTGGACCAGCCGGTTCTTCACGCTGCCGATGGACGAGGACAACGACCGTCCCGCGCGGCCGACGTTCATCGTCTGTCCACACCTGGAGGCGGTCCTCCTGGACCAGGACGGCGACAACGGCTGGAGCGTGAACACCGAACGGCACTGGCGGGCCCGAGGGCTGCGCCCCATGGGCCGCGGCCAGGGCGTGGCCGGCCGCGACCAGGCGCGGCAGACGCTCCGCGAGCGCGCCGTAGCGCCCGGCGTGATAGTCGCCCATGGCCACGGCCAAAGCGCCGCGCACCCGCGCCGTAGTAGTGGTCGGCGGCGCGTCGTCAAGACCGAGCATCGCATCGCGCACCCGCGCGACCAGGCCATCGCCCGACGCCGGCGTCCGCGCGCCTCCGGCCCCGACGAGGGGGAGGGACGCGGTGGCCGCCAGGTTCGCCAACAGGCGTCGTCTGCGCACGTTCTCGCCCTCTCGTGGTTCCTCGCGCACCACAGTAGGACCCGGCAGCCCCGGAAACGGTCCATGCGCGGCCGGACGCGCTCCCGGTATCGGCGGCGTCGGCGCGAGCCCGAAGTCCTCGACCGGCAACTCCAGCGCGGGGGTGAACCGCCGGATGACCGTGACGTGCGTCAACGGCGCGAGACCGCGTTCGTACCGCGAGACCTGCGCGGCCGAGTACCCGGCACGCCGACCGAGTTCGGCGAGCGTCCACGCCCGCGCCACCCGGGCCTGGCGCACCCGCATGCCCGAACCCGCACGCTGCCGCTGTTGCCTGACGCCGGCCACGGACGACCTCCTCGCCTGCCGGTGCGGGAACTCCCGGTGATAGCAACCGCACACCCCCACGATGAACCGCTTGCACAACACGCAAAGGGATTGCGCCATGCGTTCCCGGCCGGGACGCGACGACCCCGTCCGAGGCGTGATGGGACCACGCGGCCCACTTTCCAGTCCGCGTCCGGCGTCGGAGTGGCCGCGGTCGCGGCCGCGGCGCTCCTGGTCGTCGCGGCTTGCGGCGGCAAGAACTCCTCGAGCAAGGCCGGCGGCCCGCAGAACAACGACGCCAAGGCGACCGGCACCAAAAGCAACGTCACCATCAGCTTGTTCAACCCGACCATCGGCCTGTTCGCGGCGCTCGGCACCGACGTCGACGCCGGCTTCGACGCGGCTGTGCGGGCAATGACATACGGATTCACCCGGGGCGGATCGCGCCGCGCTGCTCACCGCGTTCGGCGTGCCGGCCACCCACATGACGAACCGCTCGGCACGACGCGCTTGCGGGCATGGTCGGTGCACGCGTCGAGCGCGGCCTCGGCGACGCCGATCGACAACCACGGCGGGCCGAGCGCGATGACGTTCGGCGCGGTCGGGTCGACGATGTGGCACCGGTGCTCGCGCGCAGCAGCGTTTCGCGAACTCCACCAACCGGCTGCGGGTGCCGCGCAGTCCCATCGAGTCCCGGATCGAGACCCGCTCGATGGTGTCGTCCCGGCCGACCCCGAAGAACGCCGGTCCGTCATCGAGCAGCGCGTTGACCAGGAAGTGGTCCGCCCTGTCGATCTGTGTCACGCACCGGCACACGGTTGTGGCCGGCGTGGGTGTGGGTCGATGCTCGGTTCGCGGGACAGGAGTCCGGCGAGGGACGCGGCGGCGAGGGCGAGGAGGGGCAGCACGAGCAGGGCCGCGCGGAGGGCGAGGTGGGCGGCGAGGAAGCCGACGAGTGGCGGTCCGGCGAGGAAGGCCAGGTAGCCGGTGCTGGAGACGGCGGCGACCGCCGGGCCCGGCGCATCGGGGAACTGCCGGCCGACACCGCCGAGCACGAGCGGGAACGAGGACGCGATACCCAGGCCGACGGCCGCGAACGCCGGTACCACCACCCACGGGGTGGGCGCCGCGATCGCGATCGCGGCGGCGGAGCCGGCCGTCAGCGCGCCGAAGCGCACGACGCGAACCGGGCCGAATCGCGCCGCCGCACGGTCACCGGCGAGCCGCCCGAGCGTCATGGCCAGCGCGAACGCCGCATAGCCCGTGCCCGACACGCCGGGCCGCGCGTGCACCGAATCCGCGAGGTATACCGTGCCCCAGTCGGTGATCACCCCTTCGATGAGCAGCACGGACAGCCCGAGCAGGCTCAGCCACAGCAGGCGCCGGCGCGATCCGGGCCCGACCCGGGAGCGGGGCCGCGTCCGCGACCGGTGCATGGCGTGTACGGCCGGCCCCAGCACCGCGGCGGCCGGCGCCGAGGCGAGCAGGGCCACGGCGGCGGTGACGAGGAACTGGGTGTCCGGACGCACTCCGGCCGCCGCCGCGGCCGTACCGATCAGCGCGCCGGCGAGCGCGCCCGCGCTGTAGAGGCCGTGGAACGAGGAGATGCCGGAGCGCCGCGAGCCGCGTTCGCCGTCGACGGCGTGGGTGTTCATGGCCACGTCCAGGGTGCCCACCGCGGCGCCCAGGACCGCGAGGGCGAGGGTCAGGGAGAGCAGTCCGTCGGCCGGTGCGAGCAGGGCGATCGCCGACGCGTACACCGGCAGTGCGGCGCGGGTGACGATCCGGCTGCCGAATCGGTCCACCAAGATGCCGGCCGCCGGCATCGCCGGAACCGAACCGAGCGCGACGCCGAGCAGGGCGATGCCCAGTTGCCCCTCCGACAGGTGGAGGTCGGCCTTGACCTGCGGAATGCGCGGCGCCCAACTGGCGAGGATCGATCCGTTGAGGAAGAACACGGTGTACAACCCGCGACGGCCGACGCGCGATCGGCGCTGCTCGGCGCCGCGTCGGGGCCCTTCGGGCCGGGTGGCGGGCGCCGCGTCGGCTCGGATACGCATGCGGTTCCGTTCCTTCCCGTCCCGGGTCTCATGCCCCGGCTCGGCGGTGTTCGCGCGTCGTGTCGAGGGACTCGGACGCGTTGCCCACCTCTGGCGCGGCACGGGCGATCCACGGCAGTTCGAGGGCGGTGGGGGTCGTCGGCGGATGGGCCCGGGCGCCCGTGAACGCCTCCGCGTGGGCGACGCCCACCTCGGCGCCGCGCACGGTGGACTGCCGCCGGGCGAGATCCACGAAGTCCCGGCCGGCGCGCCGGCGGCGGCGATCGTTCTGGCTCTCGTGGCGCGCCAGCATGGCCTCCTTCGTCGGCATCGTGTCGGTGATGTCCACCCACAGGTCCGGTGTACCCGCGTTCGCGCCGGTCAGGGTGTCCATGTGGAACATCCCCGGCACCGCGCCGAGCGCGGGGTGGTCGGTTTCGATGCCCGGTTCGCGGGCCAGCAGCCGCGCGGCGCCCGCGAGGGCGCTCGCGGCCCGGTGGTCGGGGTGGTAGTCGTCGGGGTGGTGCGCGAAGACCAGGTCGGGGCGGGTACGGCGGAGCAGGTCCACGACGAGCAGTCGGGTCTCGGGGGTGTCGTAGAGGAAGCCGTCGGGGAGGCCGAGGAGGATCGGATCGACTCCCAGTACCGACGCGGCTTCGCGAGCCTCGCGCGCGCGGACGCCGATCGTGGCAACGAGAGGGGCGACTCGCGCGGTGGGCGCGCCGTTGGTCAGGATGGCGATGTCCACGTGGGCGCCTCGTGCCCGGTAGTACGCGAGGGTGCCCGCGCACAAAAGTTCGACGTCGTCGGGATGGGCGCCGAGGGCGAGAATGCGCATGGTGATCGGTTCTCCTTGGTGTCGTGGTGGACGGGGCCGCTGCCGCGTCCAGCCGTCTCCGGCCGTCTCCTACGCGACATCGGAGAGAATCCGGGCGAGCCCCAGCACGCCGCTGTCGGTGAGGAAGCGCCCGCGCACGTGTCGTCGTCCGTTCTCGCCCAGTTCCCGGGCGTACGTCGGGTCGGCGAGCAATCGCCCGACCGCGGCGCCGAGCCCGGACAGATCACGCGCGTGCGCCAACAGCAGCCCGGACCGGCCGTGTTCGATCTGCTGCCGGATGCCGCCCACCGGTGAGGCGACGACGGGCCGCCCCTTCCAGGCGGCCTCCGACACGGTCAACCCGAATCCCTCCGCGAGACTCTTCTGGATCACCACGGTCGAGCACCTCTGGATGGCGTTGATCGTCAGCGCGTGCTCGGTGGGCTGGTCGGTGGGGATCTGCACCAGATGCACCCGATCCCGCTGGTTCGGGCGACGCTCGCGGGCTTCGCGGCACTCCGCGAGTACCCGTTCGGCCTGCGGATCGCCGGCCGCCCGGGGCCCCACGAGGAGCAGGTGCGCGCCGAACCCCGGATCGACGTGGTCGGTGAACGCCTCGATCACGCCCGGAATGTCCTTCACCCGGTCCCATCGACTCACCTGCGTCACCAGCGGGGTACCCACCGGCAACGATCCGGTGTCCCGGTCGATCCGGGCCATCAGCCGCGACGCCTCTGCGGCGGGCCGCAGGAGGAGGTTCTTCGGTGCCAGCGGATTGATGGAGGGCGTCAGGATACGAATCGGCACATCGGGTGGCCCTGCGGACAACGCTCCGTCGTAGGACGCGATGAAGCCGTGTGCGGCGGACAGGTATCGACGCAGGAAGTCCCATGCGGGACCCGCCCGTTCGGCGTCGAGAGGGGCGCCGATGTGGCATTGCCACAAGACGACGCACCCGGCCTCGCGCAGGTACGGGATCAGGCCGGCCGTCTGGTGATCGTGCAGGACGACCACGCTGCTCCGACGCACGACGCCGAGCAGTCGCCGCGCGGCGGCGCGACTCACCTGCTCGTACAGGTCCCGTCCGCTTTCCGGGTCCGGCACGTCCTCGTGGTCGCGGGCGGCCACCCCGCACAACCGGTAGTAGAGCGCCTTGGTGAAGGCGCGGAACTCCCTGCTGCCCTCGATCGTGGCCCATCGGGTATCGATACCCTCGCCACGCAGGTGGGGCAGGGTGGTGCGCAGGAGTTCGGCGACGCCGCCGCGCGTCGGATTGTCGCTGACGTGCCAGACCTCGCGGCCGGCGAGGCGCGTCCGGGCCGCACGCAGCGCGTCGCGCACCTCGGCCAACCGGCGTGCCCCGACGAGGTGTTCGAGCCGGGACAGGGGCGTCGCCGGCAGCAGCACCTCCGGGAGCGGAGCGGTCGGCCCGGGGGGCGGCATGGGCGGGTATCGAACACGGCGCCGGCTCGGGTCCGGACTCGAACTCGGGTTCGGATTGGGGTAGGGGTCCGGGTTCGGGCGGTTCTCCGGAGTGACGGTATCCCTGGCGCGGGCGCCGAAGCGGGGACGGGGTGGCCCGTGCGGGCATCCGGTGTGGTTCATCGTGCTGCCTTGCTGTGCGTGGACGGGGGCGGCGGCGGGCCGGGGTGCGACCCGGCTCGCGGCCATCCGGTCCCGGTCGAGGTCCCGGATCCGGCACCGGACCCGATCCCGGCGCCTGCGCTTCACCATCGGCCCCCCGTTGTCCCGGGTGCCTGAGTCCGCCGTCCCTGACCGGTCCCACCCTCGCCGCGCCGAGATGGGCGCCTCCGGGATGTACCCCCTCGTGCATACCGCCGCCCACGTTCGCGCCGCCCACGTTCGCGCCGACGACGCGAGCACGGACGACGGGGGAACGAGGGCCCACGCATGTTCGACGACGCATCGGCAGACGAGACCGCTTCCGAGTCACCGAGACCGCGCTGCTCGTGGCCATCGGGCGGGCAGCAGACCACGAACCCGATCTCGACCGAGAGTTCGCCCTGTTCACCCGGCCTCTGACACGGAGAGTTCCGCCGCGCAGCCTGGTGGACGCCGTCTTCGCGTCCCACCGGTCACCCGGACCCGAACTCGTCCGCGCCCAGATCGACGCCCTCATGGCAATGACGACCAGGATCAGCAACCACGGCCAAAAACTCGAACACGCCTCCCAAGGCGACATCACCACCGCTCGCACCTTCGTCTGCACGGTCGAGTCACTGCTCATGTCGCTGTTCCTGGAGCGTCTGTGACCCCCGGCCATCACGAGCGCCGCAGCACGGAGCGAGCGAAACCGATCACGTGAGCCCCGGAGCGGCCAAGGGCTCGGCACGCCGACGAAGCCGCACGGCGCACCCGGCCCGGCGCCATGCCGGCCCTGCCCACGACCCAGAACGCGCCAACCATACGGGGCGGACGACGACCTTCCGAACGTCGGCACCCGTTCCTCGTGAAGGCGCCCGGTCGGATGTACCGCCCGCCCGCACCGCTCGCCATCCGGGTCCACCGGCTCCGGCGGACACCTCGGTGAGCTGCGCAGATCCCAAGTCCGGTGTCACAGGTCAGGTTTGCCCGATTCGCCACGGCGCCGTCGTTCGCGACCGGCGTCGGCGTCACGAACAGACGTCACGCGGTGACCTCTGTCTGCGGCTCCGAATTTGGCCTGTCGGGTAAAAGCACCGGTACTCCGTCGTTGCGTGCCGGCATGCGCGGGTCTTCGACATTCCGCGAGCCCTCGCCGGGTCCACGCGACCTCACGGAACGCGCTGTAGTGGGTCTTTCCGTCGACTTCGAGGCTGAATTTCGCGAGCGGGCCCCTCCGGGTCGTCCCCCCGCCGAAGACAACCGCCGCTACGGCGCCTGCCGTAGCCCCCGGCGGCGCGCTACTGCCCACGAGGTACGAACCCTCCTCCACACGGCCGAGTCATCCAGGAGCCGGCGCCTCGTGCGGACCCGACCGGCATCCACTCGACAACCCCATCGTCCGCGACCCCGATGGATGCCCAACTCCGCACGCGGAGCCACTCGAAGCCGTCCGGGAGCAGGTCGACCCTTGCGATCCGGGGTTCGCGGGTGCGGTCCGCGTGACGGGAAACGCACTCCGACGTCCGCACGGGACTTCTAGGCTGAGCCGGTGACTTCACCCTTTGTGATTCCCCGGGAAGAACGGCGCTTCGTCGACGCGGCACGGGATCTGGCCCCGCGGTTCGCGGCGGCGGCGGACAAGCATGATCACGAGGCCACTCTGCCGGTGGCCAACCTGACCGCGCTGCACGAGGCCGGCCTGGACATGGCCGCGATGCCCCGAGACCGGGGTGGTTCCGGGCTGTCCTACCAGGCACTCGGCGAGATCCTCCGTATCGTCGGCAGGGCGTGTCCGTCCACGGCCTGCGTCTGGACGATGCATCTGGGCGCGGCACAGGCGCTGGTCGGTTACGGACCGCCGGTCTATGCGGAGGAGTTGGCGGCGGGCAAACGATTCGCGAACGCGCTGTCGGAGCCGACCGGTGGGAACCTGTTCCTGATGCCGCTCCAACGAGCCGAACCGGTGAGCGGCGGATTCGAACTGGACGGCGCGAAGCGGTTCGTGTCCGGATGTGAGATCGCGGACCACTTCCTGGTCAACGCGCTGCTGGACGACGGACCGGCGTTCTTCGGGGTGAACCGTGACGACAGCATCGAGATGGTCTCGATCTGGGACTCGATGGGACTACGCGGCACCCGCAGCCAGTTGGTGAACTTCCGCAACACCGTGCTGCGTCACGAGAATCGATGCCACATCGTCGACCCGACGGCGCCGAACATTATCGCGCTCGGCCTGCCCTGGTTGTCGATCGGCGTCGCCGAAGCCGCGCTCGAGGTGTCCATCGTCCACGCCCGCAAACGTGTCGTGCCGAGCACCGGCAAACCGGTCGGCGACATGCAGTGGGTCCATTTCGACGCCGCCGACGCGCACGTGAAGCTCCTTGCCGCACGCGTCCTCGCGGAACGATCCATGTGGCTCGCCGACCGGAACGCGCCCGGGGCCCTCGACGCCGCCGTGGAGGCGAAACTCTGCGCCAACCAGGTGGCCAAGGAGATCGCCGAGTTCGCGCTGCGCATCGGAGGCGGCTCGGGCTTTCTGCGATCCTCCCCGATCCAGCGGCACTTCCGGGACGCCCAGGCCGGCGCACTGATGGCCTTCTCGGTCGAGGTCTGCCGGGACATGATCGGCAAACGCCTGACCGGCAGCGAACGCAATCCGGGTACCCCATCGGAGCACCCGGTGCCCTGACCCGTACCCGGAAGATCTCGCCCTCGACGGCCGAGGGTCGGCACGCGGGCTCCGGGGCCGCAACCCTGCGCATGGGTGGATGAGGCCACGGTGGACGCGAAGTTGCCGTGTCGAGGAGCGCATGACCGTGACGCGCCGTCGGAGGCGTGCGTTTTACTGCGGCCATGGATGACGAAGAACTGCCGGCCACCGTGCAGCATTTGGTCCGACACGGTGCGGCAGGCGCGTCGAAGCGCCGACAGGAGGGGCACCAGACGGGGCACGTCTGCCTGCCGGCGTCCGGCGAGGAACCGGTCGAGCCGGAGGCGTGGGCCCACGCCGACACATGGATCCGATGCCGCGCGACGAGCATCGACGACGGCCTGCAATCGGCCGTGGTCGTCGCCGAACGGCCCGACCGGCGGCGGACGCAGTCCCCGAGGGCGCCTCCTGGGTGGACCGGGTCGTCGCGGTCGCGGGATGAGAGCCTCAACGACCCCGTGCCGTCGACTGGACCGCCGTCGAGCGGCGGTTGGGGACCGCATTGCCCGGCGACTACAAGCAAATCGCCGAGATCTTCGGCCACGGAGCCTTCGACGGCTATCTCCAGTTCTCCGTACCCGACGCCGGTTCCGCCCATGGCGATCTCGTGCGGAACACCGAGTGGCTGTCGGAGTTCGCACGAACGCGAGGCAACAGCCTGTGAGAGCCCTACGCGCTGTTCCCGACTCCCGGCGGACTGCTCCAATGGGCCGAGTCCGAGCAGGCGGACCAGTTCTACTGGCTCACCGACGGCCCCGACCCGAACAGGTGGCCCATCGTCATGTCGGAGGAGATCCCCAACTCGTGGGAGCGGTACGACGGCTCGACCGCCGAGTTCACCCACCGCATGCTCACCGACCGGCAGCACCCGTTCTCGATCGCACACCACTTCGACGTCCACTGGTTCGAGAGCTACGAGCAGGACGAAAACGCCGACGAGTGAGCCGTACAGCGGACTCGCCGCACTCGGTCTGCACGCGCATCGCCTGTCGGCGGGTTCATCCGACGTCGGCCTGCCAAGCGATCAAAACAGGATGAAACGCCGCGTTCGCCAGATCTTCGCGCCCGAGGCCGCATTGCGTGAGGGAGAGCATCGGCACCCGATGACCGGCGCCCGCGGCCCACGCTCAGGAAGCGTTGTGGCGCGCGCCCGGCCACGATCGGCCCGCCCGGTGGCGTGCTGCGATCACCGCGACCGGGCACGGCGCCGGGGGCGCCTGGCCGGCGCGGGGAGTTCGCCGACCCGACCACGCGGATGATCGACCTCGCCGCCGTCGTCGCCGTCCTGCCGCTCCCGCCCCACGCGCCGTGCAGTCGCCTGCACGCGGGCCGGGACGACTTCGCCTCCTCGCCGTCGTGCCTGCAACCCCGCCTCCAGGCCCCACCCGACCCCGCGCTCGAACCCGTCAACCGCCTGCTGAACACCAACCTGGACGCGTTCGTCCTCGAACGCCTCGAAAACCTCCACACCCCCGGCAGAAAACGTCGGCATGAACGACCTCCTCCCGGGCCTGCTGCGCCCGGACATCGACCCGCAGCTGCTCGCGACGATCGACCGGCTCCTCGACCACGAGATCGAGGCCCTCGCCGACCGCATCCACCGCGGCACACCGCGATAGACCCGTCCGCGGGCAACCGGCCCTCCCCTCCTCCGGGGGTCCGCGCGACGCACAAGAGCGGCCCCGAAACCGCACGAGACGATTCCGGGGCCGCTCCCATGTCATCCCCCGCGGGGCACAGCCCGCACACCACGCCGCGAGACGAATGTGTGGACCCCACGAAGGGCACCCGCCCACCCTGCGGCAACCCGCCCACCCCCGCACACGATTCACCCGAACAACACCCCACGCGCTCGGGATCCGCAAGCGTTCCCGATCCACGCGGGCGCATGCCGGAGCGATGTCGGAGCAGGGCGCCGCGCAGGTCGACCCGGGCCGTGCCCGCAACCGTCCCGGGCCCGCTGCCTGCGACCAAGCGTGCGGTGGACCTGGGGGAGCGGGCGCCGGCCGGCGAGCGTTGGCACGTTCGGCCACGCACACCCGACCCGCCCGACCATCGCCGCGCCCACGAGCGAGCCGAGCAGCACGTGATCGACCGGACTGCCGCCGCCGGCGTCTCCGGCGGCATGCCGTAGCCGCGGTGCTCGTGGGTCTCCTGCGACCCGGGCATGTCCTGGCTCGTCGGGGGTCCCCTGGTGGTGGAACCCGCCCGAGCAACTTCTTCGCGTGGGCCCTGCGCCGGGGACGTTGACCCCTAACCGGGGCCAACTTGCTGTCGTTGTACTCGATCCTCGGTTACGGTGCCTTCACCGAACGAACGGCATCCTGCGGTCCCGGCCCGGCACGGGCCGGGCCAAGACTGCGGGCGACTTCACGTGCGGGCGTCGAGTTCGCCGAAGGTGATCACCAGTTCTTGCAGTACGGCGGGCCGGACAGCACGTTCCCGCCGGACCAGTAGGCGGTCACCTCGGTGCACCAGTTCTGCGAACCGGACCGGTTGGTGGCAAGGGCGGTATCCGACAGGTAGGAGATGTTGCTGCCGCTCTTTTCTGTCGAACCGACCCGCAAGCCGTCCCTGGTGACGTCGACAACGAGCGTCATGCCGGCTACCTTCGAGGGACATGAGACGGATCCCGTGGCGATGATGTTCCCCGTGGAGGAGTTGTACTTCGGTTCGTTCGTGTAGACGACACAGTTGACGGAAGCGGATTCCGTCGCCGCCTGTGCCGGGGAGCCGACCGTGCAGATGGCGGCTCCGAGCGCCGAGACGGCAACGGCTGTGTGCAAACGGCTGAAACGCATGAGAATGTCTCCTCGTGTGGAAGAACCTCGCGTGATGTGCGACGCCCGAAAGGGAGGACGACTGGTGAACGGGTCGCTCCGTCGCCTGGTGTGATCGTGGCGACGACGCGGCGCCCGGATGGTGCGCGCGGCGATCGACAACGATCCGATCCAGCGTGCTGCGGACTCCGATGACCTCTCCATCGGCTTGAATCCGGCATGAACACGGCCATGGCGGAGGCGGAGGTTCGCCCCCGATGATTCCCGTTTGCGGGCTCTGTTCCCGCCCGCGGCCGATTCCGCTGAGGAATTCAGGATGTCGAGAGCAATGGCATCCGGACCAGTCGTTCCGCGCTTGGTTCTTGCCTATTCGCGCATGCCGCAGGTACCGGGTTGCGGAAGTGTGCTTCCGGGGGTGGTGGTTGATGTGTGGACGGTGGGGTGGGCCGGGGTGTTGCAGGTTGGGTGAGAACGCTTGAGGGCAGTCCGAGCGGGGCTCGTGG
Organism: Embleya sp. NPDC020630; assembly: GCF_044334985.1. Classification (NCBI taxonomy): domain Bacteria; kingdom Bacillati; phylum Actinomycetota; class Actinomycetes; order Kitasatosporales; family Streptomycetaceae; genus Embleya; species Embleya sp. NPDC020630. The sequence continues at coordinate 26,904 of NZ_JBIRUB010000028.1, read as the reverse complement.
GGTGTGGCCCGGGGGTATGGCGGTTTCGTTGTGAATGCTCGGGTGTGTTGCACAAAGCCTGTGCGGGTAAAGGTCCGAACCAGGCTTGTGCTGGTCACGGGCTTTTGCCCTGGTCGCAGGGGTGGGTGGCGCACTGCCCGCGCGTGTGTGGCCGGGGGATGGGGTGTTGGTGTGTCTCGGCGAGGGCGTCGAGGTACCGCGTCGGGGCCGGTTGCGGTAATGCGTTCGGTGCCATGGACGATCGCGGTGATGGCGGCTCGGCGCGTTGGGCGGGGGCTGCCGATCCGTCCGGCGATGACCTGAACTCCCGGCGAAACGATTGATGACCTCGAGCCTGGAATCTCAAAGTGCATCTCCCGAGGAGTCATTCGTGAACGCGGACCTGGTAGCTCGAAAACTGCTGATCGAAGGTCTCGACGACTGGCTTCCCATTGACCGGATTCTCGATGTTGTGAGAGATGGTGCGCCCGAGGCAGAGGATTTTCACGAAAACGTGATGTCCATCCTCGAAAAGCTATTGATGGAGGGGTTGATGCAGGCAGGGGATCTTGGGGAGGCTGGATTTGAGGCATGGGCGGGTACGGCGGAATCCATGCTGCCGAGGTTGCACACCGGTCTCGACCGGTTCGACTGGGCCCCATTCGGCGGGTTCTGCTGCATCGCAAACACATCCCAACGAAAGAGCAGCGCGCACATGAGTGCACACACGTTGCCGCGATGCGTTCGGTGAGGTCTTTGAGCAAATCGGCGGTCTCGCTGTTGGTGACGCGGGGCTCGAGGACGGCGGGTTCTCGTCGTTGACGGCCGGGCGGACGCCGGCCAGGTCATAGGTGTGGCAGACGGCTTCGGTGGTCTGTGCCGGTGTCATCCGGGCCGTGATGGGATGCCGAGGTAGCCGGCGGATTCGGCGACGGGGGCCTTCCCGGTCGTGCCTGGTGGTACGAAGACGTACGCCACCGGCATCCGCCTCTCCATCCCCTGCGCCGTGTTGGGCGGCATCGGCGAGATGGCAGGCGCGTCCGACGCGGGTACAGCGCGGTGGTTTTCCCGGTGGCGGACCGGTGACGATCAATGCCGGTCGGGCGGAGGTCTGTTGCCGGCGTCCCGGGTCCGGGGGCATCGGCGTGCGTATGTTCGTGGTGGGGTGTCGATGGTCGGGGTGCGGATGCCCGTGAACTCGGGGTGGTGGGCTTGACGTTCTTCGGCCGCGTGGCGTCGCATCGGGCTCGGGCGTGTTGCCTGGGGTGTGGTGGCGACGTCCCGCCGACTCTGCCGGGTGGTGACCGGCCGGGACCGTTGCGTCGTGTCCGCGGGCTGTGTCGCACCGCGTCCTTCCCTGTTTTCGGGCATGTTCGCGTGTGCCGTGGGATGGGTGGGGCCCGGCACGCTGGTGCGTGCCGGGCCCGTTCGGTGTTTCCTGTTACCAGGTTCCGGGTGCGGCTCTCCAAGCCTGGATGGGTGGGTTGAGGGTGCCGTCGGTTTTGGCCGAGAGTGTGTTGAGTGTGGTGGAGCCGTCGTTCCATTCGTACATGGCTGCGACGTCGGTGCGTCCGTCGCCGTTGGTGTCGCCGGTGACGGGGTAGGCGGAGCCGGTGTCCCAGGTGCCGGGTGCGGAGTGCCAGGCGACGGCAGGGTTGGTGAACCCTCCCGTGGTCGTGGTCGGGAAGACGCGGAATTCGGCGGTGCCTGCCCCGAGGTCGTACATCGCTCCGATCTCCACGCGGTGGTTGCCGTCGAAGTCGCCGGTGGTCAGCTGCGTCTTGCCCCAGTCCCACGTCCCGGGTGCGGCGCGCCACGACTGCACGGGTGCGGCGAGGGTGCCGTCCGGTTGGGCGAGGAGGGTGTGGAGGGTGACGCTGCCGTCGGACCAGCCGTACAGGGCGGCGACGTCGGTGCGTCCGTCGCCGTTGTAGTCGCCGACTGCGTATTTGGCGGAGGCGGCGTTCCAGGTGCCGGGTGCGGATTGCCAGCCGGGGAGGGGGGTGTCGAAGGTGCCGTCGCTGCGGACGACCCAGGTGTGCACGGTCGTGGTCCCGTTCGCGGGGTCGGCGACTTGGGCGTAGATCATGGCGACGTCGTCCTTGCCGTCGCCGTTGTAGTCGCCGGCCATGACCATGGCCCGGTTCCAGTCCCATTGCCCGGCCGGTGTCACGTACCCGGGGGTCGGGTCGGAGAAGATGCCGCCGGGGTGGGAGATGAACTTGAACAGCGAGGTGCTGCCGTCGTTCCACACGTGGAGTGCGGCGATGTCGGTGCGTCCGTCGCCGTCGAAGTCCCCGACGGTGTACTTGACGCGGGTGGTGTCCCAGTGTCCGGCCAGGCTCGCCCACACCTGCCGCGGCGCGGTGAACGTGCCGTCCGCGTTTCCGGACGAGAGGAAGAACGCGGTGGTGGACTGCCCGTAGTCGTAGACGGTCAGCACGTCGGCGCGGTGGTCGCCGTCGAAGTCCCCGGCGTATTCGTTGCGTCGGTCTCGGGTGGAGTCGCCCGGGAGGTGGTCGACGGTGGCGCCGGTGACGGAGTTCCAGCGGACGTATCCGCCCTGGAAGTCGGATCGTCGCCCGCCCGCGACGTCGTACTCGTCACTGGTGGGGAACCCGAGGTAGCCCTGTTCCCAGCCGAGTGCGGCCCATCGGGCGCGGATGCTGCCGTAGACGGCCTGGGCGCCGCCGGTGGGGCTGGTGTAGACGGATCCGTTGTCGCCGGTGGCGCCGGGGGTGCGGAAGTGGGTGTAGGTGCCGGGCCTGGTGGGGGTGTTCGCCTCGTCGGTGGCGGGGAACCCGAGGGTTCCGCGGGGCCCGCCGGTGGCCTGCCACCGGTTGTACGTCTGCCCGCTGATCACACGCGCCCCGGTGTCCGCGGTCCAGGTCACGGCGCCGGCCCCGGCGTCGGGGGTGCCGGCGTAGCGGGTGATGCGGCCGATGTCGGTTCCCGCGCCGTCGCGTACGACGTCCTCGTCGGAGACGGGGTAGCCCAGCGGCCCGTTCAGTCCGCCGCTTTGCAGCCACCGAGCGCGGGTGCCCCCGCGCTGGAACCAGGCCCCGGTGGTGGGCGACCAGTTGATGTGCGCGTCGGTGGCCCCGCCGTTCAGGATGCCCTGGAAGTCGGCGAACTTCCCGACACCGCCGTCGCTTTGCACCCCACCCGTCGGCAACCGCAACGGCCCGCTCGGCCCGCCGGTGGCCTTGTACTTGGCCAGGATCGGCCCGCACAGGTCTATCTTGACGTTCGCGTCACCCGCCGAGGCGAACTTCTCACAGGTCGTCCACGGCGTCTGGTTGTCCGCGATCAGCCGCATCGGCCCGAACGCGTTCCCGTCCGCCCCGGGGGTGATCCCCAACGACACGTACAACCGTCCGTCGGCGGCCTGCCCCCACAGGTCGGCCTTGCCGTCCCCGTCGAGGTCGCCGTCCGAGGTGAGCTTGGGGTAGGCGGCCGCGTCGAATCCGGTCCCGATCAGCGTGCGGGCCGCGGTGTTGCCGAGCGCGGTCATGTCGACGCTGCCGTCGGTGTTCTTGCGCGACGCGTATTGGTAGAGCTGTCCGGTGACGCGATTTCGGGCCCACAGGTCGGGAAGCCCGTCTCCGGTGGCGTCGCCGGGGGCGATGAGGTCGAGGTTGGTCCAGTCGGCGGTGCCCAGGGGGAGGGCCTTGTCGAAGGCGCCGGCGCTGGTGTCGCCGTGGAAGAGCCACAGGCTGGTGGTGCCGTTGCCGTTGTCCTCGAGGGTGAGCAGGTCCAGGCGGGCGGCGCGGGTGGGGCTGAGGTCGTTGTCGACGTTGCCGGGGGCGAGGATCTGCTTGACCCGGGTCCAGTCGGGTGTGTACGCGGCGCAGGTGCCGTTGGGGCGGGTGGGGTCGGTGCACAGGTTGGGTCGGGTGACGTTGAGGCGTTTGCTGCTGGTGAAGTATTGGCCGCGGGCTCCGGCGCCGCCGCTGCGGTAGAGATAGAGCTGTCCGTCGGCGTGGGCGTAGAGGTCGTCGTAGGTGATGCCTGCGCCGCCGCGGTGGGTGATCAGCGCCCCTGTCCAGGTGGGCTTGTTGTTGCTGTTCGGAGGTCCCTGGATGACGTTGGAGGCGATGGTGCCGCCGGCGGCGGGGTCGGTGTCGGCGGCGTACATGCGCAGTGCGCCGGTGTCGTCGACGGTGAGCAGGTCGATGCGGCCGTCGCCGGTGATGTCGCCGAGGGTGGTCTTGGCGTTGGGGTTGGAGGGTGCGTAGAACTTGTAGATCGTGGGTTGTGAGCGGTTGCCGGCCTTGTCGACGGTCTGTGCGTAGAGGGTGTTGGTGCCCCAGTTGACCACCGGCAGTGGTTCGGTTCGCCAGGTTTTGGTGACATCGTCCCAGGTGGCGCGGGTGGCGCCGCCGACGGGGATGACGGCGTTGAGCGCGTATTCGACGGTGTCGACGCCGGAGGCGTTGTCGGTGGCGGTGAAGGTGAAGGTGCCCTTGTCGCCTGCGGTCCTGCCGCCGCCGCCCGTGGGGTAGTCGACGCTGGTGGTCGTGGGCGTGGTCGGTGGGGTGGCGTCGACGGTGAAGGTGGTGTCGGGTGCCCAGTCGCCGGACATGCCCTCGTCGTCGGCGCGCACGGACCACCGGTAGCTCTTGCCGTCGACCAGGATTCCGGCGGGCAGGTCGGCGCGGGCCTCGTGGCCGTTGGCGCCCCAGGAGACCCAGCCGCTGTCGTACACCAGCGGATCACCGTTGCCGACCTCGCGCACGTTGAATTGCGCCTTGACGTTCTGGGGTCCGTCGGGGTCGGAAACGGTGGCGTAGAGGCTGACTCCGCCCACGGCAGGGTTGACGGCGCCGATGTATCCGGCGTTGCCGGAGGCGGCGCCGTTGACGGGGACGGGCGTCATCCGAACGTTCGAGGGAGTGTTCGGCTTGGTGTTGTACTTGACGGTCAGGTAGGCGTCGGCGGGGTTGTTGGAGAAGCGTTTGAACGCGTAGCGGTCGCTCTCGTCACCGAAGAGTCCGAAGGTGAGGATCTTGGCGGCGGCGCGGTCCCGTACCTGGTCGGTGATGCCGAAGTCGGCGAGACGCGGGCCGCATGCGCCGTTGAGTTCGGAGTTGGGGACCTGGATCGTGGACCACAGGCCGCGGTCCGCCGGTCGGGTTGCCCACGTCGTGTTCCGGTCGAGGGTGTCGGCGACCTGGTGGAGTTCGACGGGGTAGGTGCTGGTGTTCGCGCACGAGGCCGACGAGGAGGAGACCTGGGTGGCGTAGAACCTGGCGTCGACGATCTGCTTGCCGGGCAGGTCGAGGGCGACGCTGTAGTAGGTCTTCTCGATGCCCTTGTCGGGCTCCCAGCCCTGGTATCCGACGCCGGGCTTGAGCTTGCTTGTCTGGCCGGGGGTATCGGGGTAGGCGCTCCAGACCCAGTTCCACTCGCCTGCCGTGGTCTTTTGCGTCGGGTCCCACGAGGGGTCGATGTAGAGGGGGAACACCGTGTCGGCCGAGGCGAGTACGCCTTGGTCCGCGGTCAGGGTCAGCGACGTCGACGTCACGGCCGTGCCCAGGGGCGTGGTGGTCGCGAGCGGGCCCGGGGCCCGGGACGTGGAGGCGAGTTCGTCCGCACGGGTTGCCGCGGTGCCCGAAGTGTCGGTGGTGGGCGCGGACTTCGTGCGTGTTGCGCCGGCCTTGGGGGTGGTGCGCGAGTCCCACATGACGGGGACGGGCGCGCGGAAGGCGGTGGTGCCGTCGGGTGACTTCGCGGCGAGGGCGCCGTCGGTCTCCTTGGCGACGGTGACGCCCTCGGCGTCGATGCCGAGCCTGAGGGTGGCGAGTCGGGGGTTCCTGGCGGCCTCGGGGGTCTTGACGATCAGGGTGTGCGAGAACCCGCCCCGCGCGGTGGCGGTGACCTCGAGGTCGACGTCCGGCAACACCGAGGCGTACAGGGCGCCGTCGGCGTTCAGGACGGGCGCGGGCAGCGGCGTGGGCCAGGTGAAGGTGACCTTGCGCCTGCCGTCGCCCATGGACGCCAGGAGCGTGCCGCCGCCCCCGCCGAGCACGAGGTCGCCGGTGGTGCTCGCGGGCCGGACGGTTCCGTCGCCGGCGCGGGCGAGGGTGGGGTCGAGATCGCGCCAGGTCCCGGTCTTCTTCGTGCGCGAGGGCTGCACGGTGCGGCGCAGGGTCAGCGAGCCGTCGGGCTCGGCGGTCACCGTGTCCGTCTCGGTCGTCGCCTCCGGCACCGCCACCGGCACTCCGGTACGCGCGGCCCGCGCTGCGGCGGCGGCTTCGGCGGCGGCCTTCGCCTCGCCCGACGGGGCGCCTGCGGCCGCGGTGTTGCCCGCGCCGGCGGGTGTGCCGTTCGCGGCGGGGGGCGCGCTGCGCGGCGCGGCGCCGGCGGCGCCGACGACGCAGGTCATCGACAGGGTGACGAGTCCGCAGACCAGGGCCGACAGTCGTCGCGGGTGGGGGCGTGCGGGGGGAGGCGGGTGCCCCATGAAGGGTGCTCCTCGGTGGGTGGGTGCTGCGATGCCGACGCCGGCGCGCATGGATGCGCGGAACTTACCGGTTGGCCATACGCCTTCACCATGTGGCGCAGATCACGTCGACTCAATGGATGTGTCGACAAGAACGCAAGTCGCCCGGATGCGCCCGCGAATTGCCGAACTATGGTCCCCGGCGGGTGTTTTGGCCGCACCCGAGACTCTCGAACGACCGCTTGGGTTGTAGTGACGAAGCACACATCCATCACCGGGAACTCCCTTTACCCGCACGGGATTTACGGCCTACGGTGCGCTCCGTCTGTGATCTTTCGCCTGTTCGGGGGCGGGATCCGTCCGGGTGGGGGTTGGTCGTCGTGCGTGGTTGGTCGTGGGGATCGAAAAGGTCCCGGCGCGGTCGAGGAGCGGGTGCCGCGCGCCTGTTCGTGACGGGCGCGACGGTGCTGGCGTTGACGGCGAGTGTGGGCCCGGCCCAGGCCGTCGACTGGATCAAGACCACCCCGGACGCGAACACGTGGTCCCCGGGCAAGCTCCCCAAGACGCCCTCCGTGCACGGAAGCAAGGCACCCAAGCCGAACACGCGACCGCTCACCGGTGACGGCCACCGCTCGTGGAAGCCCACCGCGACCACCTGGCCCAAGCCCACCGAGGCCGAGACCGCCCCGGCACCCGCGTCGTCGTTCGTCGCGCGGGGAGGGTCCTTTCTGCTGGCCGCCCCCACCGGCGGCAACGCCCCCGGCACCCCCATATGGATCACCACCCCCGACACCACCACCCCCGGCCCCCTGCGCTCGAACACCCTCGCCGCACCCGCGACCGGAGCGACCACCACCCCGGGCCGGGTCAAGGTCACCGTCGCCGACCACGACGCCGCCCAGAAGGCCGGCGTCGACGGCGTCCTGATCACCGTCCGCCCCACGGACCCCGCCACCGCCCCCGGCAAGGTCACGATCGGCGTCGACTACGCGGGATTCCGCGACGCGTTCGGCGCCGACTGGTCCTCGCGCCTGCGCCTGGTGTCGATGCCGGAGTGCGCGCTGACCACCCCGGACATCGCCGCATGCCGGGTCGGGACCCCGGTGGCCGGCGGACGCAACGACCGCGTCAAGAACCGGGTGAACGCCGACGTCGACCTGGCCGCGGGTTTCGCCGCCGCCCGTTCCGCAACCGCCGGTCCGGGCGCGATGCTGTTCGCGGTCACCGCCGACGCGTCCGGCCCCTCGGGCGACTACAAGGCCACCTCGCTGTCCCCGTCCGGCCAGTGGTCGGCGGGCGGCAACTCCGGCTCGATGAACTGGTCGTACGGCATCGGCGTCCCGCCCGCGATCGGCGGCACCGCCCCGACGGTGAACCTGTCCTACAACTCGGGATCGGTGGACGGCCGCACCACCTCCACGAACAACCAGGCGTCCTGGATCGGTGAGGGCTGGGAGTACTCGCCCGGCTTCGTGGAGCGCTCCTACGACTCCTGCACGCGCGACGGTCAGGACAAGTCCGGCGAGAAGTGCTGGTCGAACCGCAACTCCCTGACCCTGTCCCTGAACGGCAAGTCCTCCACCCTCATCCAGGACGACACCGACAAGACCAAGTGGCGCCTGGAAAACGACGACGACTCCCGCATCGAACCCCTGACCGGCGCGGTCAACGGCGACGACAACGGCGAGTACTGGCGCCTGACCACCGGCGACGGCGTCCAGTACTACTTCGGCGTCGGCCACAAGCCCGGCGGCAACAACACCGACCCCGCCACGAACTCGACCTGGGTCGCTCCCGTCTACGGCAACAACACGAACGAACCCTGCAACAAGGCGTCCGGCTTCGACGCCTCGTGGTGCCAACAGGCGTGGCGCTGGAACCTCGACTACGTCGTCGACCCACGCGGCGGCATGGTCACCTACTGGTACAACGCCGAGACCAACCGCTACACCCGCGGCGCGATCCTCGTCGGCTCCGGCACCCTGACCGAGTACACCCGCGGCGGCACCCTCGCGAAGATCACCTACGGCTCGAAGACCACCGACACCACGCAGCCCACCGCCCAGATCGTCTTCGACACCGCGGAGCGCTGCCTGAAGAAGGACGGCTTCGACTGCGACCCGGCCAAGATGGTCAAGGCCAACGCCGCCAAGTGGCCGGATGTCCCCGTCGACAAGCAGTGCGCGACCACGGGCAAGTGCGAGGAGTACGCCCAGACGTTCTTCTCCACCCGCCGCCTGACGAAGATCACCACGCAGTCCCTGATCGGCTCCACCTACCAGACGGTCGACGAGTACGCCCTCGACCAGGACTACCCGGACCCCTTGGACGGCTCCTCCCCGACGCTGTGGCTGAACTCGATCACCCGCACCGCCTGGGACGGCACCAGGAAGATCGACATCCCCTCCGTCGACTTCACCGGCCAGGGCATGGAGAACAGGGTCGACGCGGCCGGCGACCTCGCCCCGCCCATGAACCGCCGCCGCCTGACCGGCATCACCAACGAGACCGGCGGCCAGACCACCGTCAAGTACAACAACGCCGAATGCACCCCGGCCACGCTGCCGACCCAGGACGCCAACTCCAAGGCGTGCTACCCGATCTGGTGGAACTACGACGAGGACGCCGACCCGGTCCTGCACTGGTTCCACAAGTACACCGTCGCCGAGGTCACCGAACACGACATCGCCACCACGACCCCGGACCGCTCGACGCGCTACGAGTACATCGGCGGCGCGGCCTGGCACCGCGACGACTCCGAGCTCACCGAGGACAAGGAAGCCTCGCGTCCCAAGAGCAAGGACCGCCGCACCTGGAACCAGTACCGCGGCTACGGCCAGGTGATCACCCGCTCCGGCGACCCGTCGAAGGACGCGGTCACCCAGTCCGCGACGTTCTACCTGCGCGGCATGGACGCCGACGTGAAGAAGGACGGCACCAAACGCGCCGTCACCCTCACCGACTCCACCGGCCAAACCATCCTCGACGCGGACCAGCACGCCGGATTCGCCTACGAGACCCAGACGTTCACCGGCGCGGGCGGCACCGTCGCCACCACCACCCTCAACACCCCGTTCTCGTCCGCCGCAACCGCCACGCACAGCCGCGTCCGCGGCCTGCCCCCGCTCGAGGCCCGCCGCACCGCGACCGCGAAAACCCGCACCCGCAGCCTCCTCGCCGACACCACCACCTGGCGCGAGACCTCCAAGACCACCACCTTCGAGCCCGTCCACGGCCTCCCGGAGACGGTGTCGGACAAGGCCGACGGCCTGCCCGAGTACTGCACGAAGACCACGTACGCGCACAACACCGCGGCGTGGATCATCGGCAAGCCCGTCGAGACGATTTCCCTCGTCGGCAACTGCGACAGCACCAGGACCAAGGACACCGTCTACGCCTGGGCCCACACCCTGTACGACAACAAGCCGTACGGCGAGGTCGGCACGATCGGCGACACCACCTCCACTGACGCCGTCATCGACTACAAGCCGGACGGCACCCCCAACTGGGTCACCACCGCCAAGTCCGAGTACGACACCTACGGCCGCGTCACCAAGGCCACCGACGCCGAGAACAAGGCCACCACCACCGCCTACACCCCCACCGCGGGCAGCCTGCCCACCACGGTCGCCGTCACCGGACCCACCGGCTGGACCGCCACGACCACCTACGCCGGGGCCCGCAACCTCCCGGTCAAGGCAGTCGACGCCAACGGTCTGGCGGTGGAGCAGGAGTACGACGTGCTCGGCCGGCTGATCGCGGTGTGGAAACCGGGCCACACCAAGGCGGACAACGCGGACCTGCGGTTCGCGTACGCCCCGAGTAAGACCGGCCCCTCGGTGGTCACCACCAGCACCCTGCAGATGAACAAGAAGTACTCCGTCTCACACAAGATCCTCAACAGCTTCCTGCAGGAGCGCCAGACCCAGTCGAGCACCGCGAACGAGGACGCTGGCCGTCTGATCACCGACACCTTCCACGACAGCCTCGGCCGCCCGGTCAAGACCAACCAGCCCTACCTGAACGAGGACGACGCCCCGAACACCGGCGTGTTCGTCGGCAACGACAACGAGGTTCCCGGGCAGAACGCGGTCGTCTACGACGGCATGGGCCGCACCACCGCCCAGGTGTTCTCCTCCAAGGGCATCGAGCAATGGCGCACCACCACCACCTACGCCGGCGCCGACGAGACCTGGGTCATGCCGCCGCCCGGCGGCGTAGCGACCCTGTCGATCTCCGACGCCCGCGGCAAACCCAAGGAACTGCGCGAGTACAACGGCGGAACCCCCACCGGCACGGACTTCTCGAAGATCACGTACACGTACACCCCGCGCGAGGAACTCAAGACCGTCACCGACGCGGGCGGCAACACGTGGACGTACACCTACGATTTCCTCGGCCGCAAGACCCACGTCGAGGACCCCGACAAGGGCCCGTCCGACACCCGTTACGACCTCGTCGGCCGCGTCATCGGCACCACCGACGCCCGCGGCCAGAAGCTGGCGTACACCTACGACTCCCTCGGCCGAAAGACCGCGAGCTACAAGGACTCCGTCGCCGACGGCAACCTCCTCGCCGAATGGACCTACGACCGCTACGCCAAGGGCCAGGCCGACGGCTCCTCCCGCTACGTCGGCGGCAAGACGGGCGCGAAGTACACCACCGAGATCACCGGCTTCGAACCCGGCACCTACCGCCCCACCGGCACCCGCACCACCATCCCCACCGCAGAGGGCAAACTCGCCGGCACCTACACCACCAACACCACCTACGAACCGGTCCTGGGTCTACCGGTGGCCACCGACTTCCCCGCCCAGGGCGGCCTGCCCGCCGAAACCCTGCGCAGCAGGTACAACAACCTCGGAGCACTGACCACGCTCGGCGGGGAGAGGGGCTACCTGAACTGGGCGGACTACGACGTCTTCGGCAAGAACATCCGCGCCACTCTCGGTGACAGCCCCCTGCAAGCCGCGTTCACCAGCACCTACGACCCCGCCACCGGCCGCCTGCTCAACACCCAGTGGGACAAGCAGACCTCCACCACCACCAGCGTGGACGCCACTACCTACACCTACAAGCCCAGCGGCGACGTCACCTCGATCAGCGCCAAGCGCGACAACAACACCACCGACACCCAGTGCTTCGTTTACGACGGCCACCGCCGCCTGAAGGAAGCCTGGACCGACACCGCCGGCACCACCACCCTCCAGGCCCCCAAGATCCCCGGCATCGGTGGCTGCACGACCCAGGCCCCGGCCCCGTCCACGGTCGGCGGCCCGGACGCGTACTGGCAGTCCTTCACCTACGACGTCGTCGGCAACCGCACCAAACTCGTCGACCACGACCCCACCGACGACCCGACCAAGAACGTCACCACCGAGTACGCCTACCGCGCCGGTGCCCAGCCCACCGACCGCACCCACCGCCTGGACTCGGTCACCGTCAAAACCGGCACACAAACCCCGGTCACCACGAGCCTGACGTACGACCAGTCCGGCAATACCAAGACCCGCCCGGGTACGGACGCCAACCCGCAAACCCTCACCTGGAACGAAGAGGACCAACTCGCCTCGGTCGCCGCCGCCAACGGCACGAGCGAGTACGTTTACGACGCCGACGGCAACCGCATCATCCGCCGCGAGAACGGCAAGACCACCCTCTACCTCGGCCAGGACGAACTCACCACCAACACCAATGGCACCGGCCCGGTGGTCGGCACCCGCTACTACCCCACAGCCGGCGGCGCCACAGTCGTCCGCAACGGCCCCACCACCCTCACCTACATGGCGGCCGACCACCACGGCACCGCCAACAGCACCCTCGACTCCGCCACTCTCACGGCAACCCGCCGCCAGTCCAAGCCCTTCGGCGAACCCCGCGGCCCCCAACCCACCCAGATCAACGGCCAATGGCCCGACGACAAGGGCTTCCTCGGCAAGCCCGTGGACGCCACCGGCCTGACCCACGTCGGCGCCCGCGAATACGACCCCACGTTGGGCCGCTTCATCAGCGTCGACCCGCTCATGGACCTGACCGACTCGGACCAGATGCACGGCTACACCTATAGCAACAACAGTCCGGTGACGCTATCCGATCCGAGCGGGCTGGCGTACTGCGGGAACGTCATGGCATGTGACCCAGACCCGACCTACTGCGGCAACGTCATGGCATGCCCTGGCAGTGGAGAACAGACGACCACCTCGCCGACAGCTCCTGGCGGCACGGCAGGCTGTGATGACTATTGTGCACATGCGCCGGCCAAGCCGTATGGAAATGCAACCAGTAAGCACGGATATAGGCCTATTTCATTTAATAATGAAGTTTACATATCTCCATATGTTAAACTCCCCCAAAGCTTCCCTAAGCTTGACCAGTTCATCAGTAAATACTATCAAGCGCTTGATAGTAGCTGTCATGAACTGAGTACCGGCATGGAATGCATGCCGATGTTTGGAAAGCTGCAGTACGGGCTGAATGCGGAGATAGCTTGCCATGAAATCGGCGGGTGCCCGACTGATTTTGTGACGAGTGAGGATTTCAAGGAAAATTTGCTTCTCGGGATGGCTATGCTCGTTCCTCCCGGAGGGTCTGGTGTTCCACAGAATCCTAAACTGACGGTGAGTTCGGGTGTCACTTATGGGACTGGGTGGTTCCCCCATGGCGCGTCTCGATTGATTCCGAAAACGTGGACTATGGAGGCAAATCGCGAATATCGGAAGACGGGATATCAGTCGAAAGCTGGCTTTAAATGGAGCGGCGCGGATGCAAGAGATGAAATGATTCGAATTGATATGGGCGACCCTCGAAGCCCTCAGGCTTCGCAGAGAGTTGACCATGTTCGAATTACTTATAAAGGTAAGCCAATTGGTCGCAATGGTGAACCAATGTCGCCTAGTAAGGAAATTCCGAATCCAACTATGACTGCAGAGGCTCATATTCCTCTTGACCAATGGTTGAGGTGGAGGCAGTGGTACAGCCCGTGAGTTTCCTAGAATGTACCGGTAGTACCTCGTCAGGTCTTGTCCGTTGGTGCGGGCATGGTGTATCTGTGAACGTGCGACAGTTCGGGGCCTACGGGCGCGATTGGAAGCGTTCATAGCGAATGTGTTCGTGTCGTTGCTGCGGTGGGATCATCGAGGGTAGAGCGGCTGTCGCCCGTGCGGGTGGTGCTGGAAGCGCGCCGGAAGTCGACCGACGCGATGGCGTCAGGGTTTCCGGACAGCAACGCCCAGAACCTGGAGCAGTTCATGAGCGCGTCCACGTGGGATCCGGTGCCGGTGCGGTGGTGGAGTGGGAAAAGGTTGCCCCGCCGGTGCGTCCGGATGCGTGATGATCAACGACGTATCCTTCCCAAGGAAGGCCGGACTCCTGCAGCCTTCGCGCCACAGTACTGTGGTGCGAAGGGGAAATAAGCGAACCGCCAGGTCCCGGTGAGCCTGCCGAGTGCTCGGCTTGGGTGCTACCACCGAGCGCTTACGATCGGAACCTAGTGGGCTGTGGCTAGGTATGCTTGAAGAGCGAGTCGCAGACCAACCCCGGCGCGATACTCCGAGGTATCTAGACTCGATGGGCGGGGTTGCCCTCGTTGGGTTCTACGGGAGCTGTCTTCACCGTAAGTGATCTCGGAAAACATCGCAGATTTGTTGCCGATGAGAAATGTCCTGCGACGTAGGAAAGAAGGAATGTGTTATGGGTTTTGAGTTTGATCCGAGTGATCATTCGAGTGTCATGTGGCGCTACAACATTATTGATATTACTGGAAAGTTGGCTGATCTTGAATGGCAGAACTCGATATGGGGTGACAGTGAAGCCTCTACGCCATACGGGCTTAGATTCGACGATTTTATCACATTTCTTTTTGATGATAGTCAAATTCTCGCATATCCTCTTGAAATGAAGGAATCTCTGCTTCTGGATGATGATGAAGTCTCGGCGGCCATTGAGCTTGGTCGGGCTCTCGATGCTATTATAGATGGGCCGGAAATTCATGAAAATGATCTGATGTCGAGTCCTGGGTGGCCTCATGTAGTAATGGCGGCAAAAGAGCTTTGGGTTGCGATGGCAAGACGGGGGTCGCGTGTGGCGGAGTTGTGAGTGTTGTTGGTTGTGGGTGTGGTTCCGGGGTTGGTGTAGACGGTGGTGGGGTGGGGTGTTGCAGGTTGGTTGGGAACGTTTCGTGGCCGTCCGGGTGAGGGCTGTGGGGGCCTGACCTGGATTATTGCGGTTTCGTTGAGAATTCGCGGGCATGTTTCACATAGCGCCGTGTGTTTAAGAGGGCATCTGATCTAGGTTGCCGGTGGTGTGACCGTTCGTGGTGACCGTTGTGTGCGTGGGTCGTTTGTGAGTGGTTGTTGTGGCTTCGTTCACTTCTGATGACAGCGTTTGTCGACGACTTTGGGCAGCAGTTGCGGGCGCTCACGGTCGCGAATGTTCACGAGAGGACGAGGGGGCCGTGACCGTGCCCGGCGGCTATATTCTGGGCTGTGGAGACCTCGCCGATAACGATCCAGCTCATGCCTGACGAGGCATTGGTGCTCTCGGACTGGCTGGAGCGCGTGCAGATGACCGACTTGGACCGCATGGTCGACGACGCGGCGGTGTGGGCCCCGATCCACAGGATCGCGGGAACGCTGGACAAGGCTCTTCCGGACCTCTTCGCCGCTGACTATGCGGAGCGACTCGAGGCCGCGCGTCGGCGTCTGCGGCCAGCAACCGAGGACGAAGGCGGCATCTCTTGATCGTGGTTGTCCTCCGCCGCCGGAGAGGCGGAGGACGACAAGCCTGGTCAGCTTGCTTTCGATGATTCTTCGGCGATCGTGCCGTTGAAGGTCAGGCGGTCGATGGCGACACTGTTCTTCTCCTCGCGCTCGGTCAAAACCTGGAACAGCAACTCCGCTCCGCGTCGGTCGAGTTCCATGTAGCCGAGTTCGTCGATGCAGAGAAGGTCGACGCGGCCGTATCGGGCGATCGTCTTGTTCAGTTGCTTCTCGTCCGCGGCCTCCACCAGTTCATTCACCAACTTGGTGGCGAGGGTGTAGCGAACGCGGTAGCCCTTCATCGCGGCTTCGGTTCCCAGGGCGATGAGCATGTGGGACTTGCCGGTGCCGGAGTCGCCGATCAGGCAGAGGGGCTGGCTCTTCTTGATCCATTCGCAGTTGGCGAGGGTGTTGATCGTGGCCGGGTCGATGTTGGGGTTGGCGGCGAAGTCGAAGGTCCGAAGGCTCTTTTCCCGGGGGAAGCCGGCGGCTTTGATGCGACGCTCGGAGCGTCGGCGGGCGCGGTCGTCGCACTCGGCCATCAGGAGTTCGGCGAGGAACCCGCGATAGGTCAACTGGTCCTTGACCGCGGCGTTCGCGATTTCCGGGAACTCGGATCGGATCGTCGGCAGCCGCAACATGCGGCAGGCGGTGTCGATGGCGGCGTCCGCCGCCTGTTCGGTCAGGCCACGCTGGCGGGGCAGGGTCATGGCGCTTCTCCCTCGCGGTGATCGCCTCCGCTGACACGGCGACGCTGGAGCAACTGGTCGTAGGGCGCCACCGAGGGCAGCGGCCTGGTGTCCGGCGGCAAGTGGTTCAGCTTCCACTCGTGCAGGAACGTCACCATCGCCGGCGGACGACCGGCCGTCGGCGGAGTGTCGGGCAGGGACGGTCCGGTGGCGGATGTGAGTGGTTGTTGGTGGTGGGTTTGGGTGGTGTGTGTGGGGTGGGGTTTCGCTGTTGTGTCGGAATGTTTTCGGGGGTGTAGGGCTGGCGGGGTGGGTTTCGGGTGCGGGTGTGGGGTGTTCGGGTATGGCCCGGCGGTATGCCTGAGCTGGGGTTTTCTCATTTCCGTCGGGTTTCGCGGGTGTTGTGGGATGCGTTGAGATTTTGTGCGGTTCGGTTGGGGATGCCATAGGCGGCGGCAGGGTTTGGCGGCCCGTTTCGGGTGGTCCGGGCGATCGGGGGCTCGGGGTGGGGTTTTCAGGGTCGGGTGTGGTGGCGGATCCAGGACCGTAAAAGGTCGTCGGGTCCGGGTGTGAGGCGGCCGAGCCCCGAGTGTGTGGGCGGTGTGTTCGAGGAATCCGGTCACGGCCGGGTGCCGGTCGGGGTGGGGTGTCGCGGGTAGGCGCGTACGGGCGAGAGCGCGGGCGAGGGTGACCGTTTCGGGATGGACGATCACGGGCCGGGACGTCAGCGTCCAGGAACTCCCGTCCGTGGTCGTGTGGTCGGGGTTGGCCGCGGCCAGGCGGTGTCCTCGTGCCCGCCATCGTCCGGTGGGATACAGCTCGTGGTCGTACCACCGTGTGACGATGGCCTGTGCCCACGTATAGGCGGTGTTCGCGTTCGGCCGGCGCAGGAGCCTTCGGTGTTCCCGGTGCGTGTGGGCGAGTTCGGGCACACCCCGGGTGTCCAGGAGCCGCGGCCGGGGCCCGCCGGTGCTCCGACACGCGTGCCGCGGGCACCACACGCGGTGGGCGGGCAGGTACGCCCGTGCGCGTGCGGTGGCGCCGAGGGTGTGGCGCAGAGTGCACCACGGACACGCCCACGAGGGTTGTTCGTACGGGCCTGGGCGGTGCCACGCGGCGATGCCGGCCGCGGCCGCCCCGACAGTGTCCGGTGTTCGGGCCGGGTACCCGTCCCGGGGCCGTGCGTGGTGGGGGAGTGCTCGCGCGAGGTGGTGGTGGGGGACTCGGGTGAAGACGGCGAGTCGGTGCCCCGCGGCGTCGTCGAGGTGGATCTCGGTCGTGTCCATCTCGCCGGCGCCCCGCGCGCCGATGGTGGTGATGCCGATGCCGGTCAGCAACTCGGGCACGCTCTGCCGATACGTCGCCGCGACGCGGCCGACCCAGGAGGCGGTCGACTCGTGGGGCAGGGGCGCCACACGGAACGCGCCCGCTCGTGTGCCGGTCCGATCCCGCGGCGCGGGTTCGGCGGCCGGGCCCCGCGGGTTCTTGTCGTCGTGTCGCGCAAGTCCTCCCGACCTCGACCCCGACCTCGACCCCGGGACCGCCTTGGTCGCCTTCACGTGCCGTGTCGGCGTGTGCGGCCACCGGCGCGCGTCCGTCCGCCGGCTCGGGGCCGGTAGTGGTCTTCGGCGGTGTGGTCCAAGACGATCCCCTCGAGGCCGCCTTTGGTGATTTTCTCGGTGCCGTCGAGGATCGCTGCGATCGCGGCCTGGCGGAGCAGGCGGGCGAGGCTGCCGATGCGTCCGCCGGTGCGGGCGTGGAGATACGACGCCGCGCGGGGCAGTGTCCCCGCCCGGTGTGCCCGCAGGTCCAGACACGCCTCCATCGCCGCGACCAGATCCCGGAACGGCGTCCGCCCGCCCCCGCCGCCGAGGGGGACCGGCCCGCAGTCGACGACCGTGGCGCGCCCGGCGAGTTGCGCCCCACGCACACCGCTGAACAAAGCGGTCGCCGTGACGTCGATGCCCGCGAACACGAACGTCGCGCCGATGCGTTCGGTGAGGTCCTTCAACAGGTCGACGGCTTCCGCCCCCGTCGTGGTGCGCGGGTTGAGGCGGTGGATCTCGTCGATCGCGACCAGCCTCACCCCCGCCTCGCGATAGGTGTGGCACACGGCGTCGACGATCCGCGTCTGGGTCATGCGGGCGGTCACCGGAACCCCGAGGAAGCGGGCGAACTCGCCGGCCAAGGCCTTCGCGCTTGCTCCGGGTGGGACCAGGACGTACGCCACCGGCACCCACCCCTGCACCCCCCCGGCCGCGTCGGGCGGCCTCGGCGAGGTGGCACGCCCGACCCACCTGCAGCAGCGCGGTGGTCTTGCCGGTGGTCGGCGGCCCGCCGGCGATCACACAGGGCCGGGCGCCGGTGTCCTGGTGGCGACCGAGGATCATCAGGGTGCGTACCGTCCGCGAGATGGCGTCGATGGTCGGGGTGCGCACGACGGCGAACCGCGAGTGGTACGCCAGCCGTTCCTCCACCCCGCGCTCGCCCTCACCCGCCGCGGGCGGTGTGACGGGCGGCCGGTCGACGAAGTCCCGGAACCCGTCCCACGTCGCCGGCGACGGCCGGCGCTCCTCCTCCGCCTCCGTGCCGGTCACCACAGCTCGGCCTCGGCATGCGCGTCGTACAACCCGAACCCGACCCCGCCACCGGACGCCCCACCCGACCCCGCCTCCGTCTCGGAGTCCGGGTCCTCGTCGAGGAACTCGTCGCCGCCGTCGAGATCGTCCCAACTCTCCACACCAACACCGTCGTGCGTCGCTGCGCCCGGTACGCGTCCCGGGAAGACGAATCCCGCGACGCCCTCCGAGTTCGCGGCCCGCCCGTCGTGCCCGGTGCCCGCCTGCCTCACGACGCGGCGCGCCCCAGGAACCGCCCGACCCGCCGCGATGTCCTCGCGTTCACGACTTCTTCGGCTCCCGCCGCGGGCGGGCCCCACGGCGGGGCGGCCCTCGCGCAGGAGCGCCGCGAGGGCCTCGGCGAGGTCGGCTTCGTGCCGCTCACGGTCCCCGCGTCGCTCCACGCTCTCCCTCACGTGCCTCCACGCGTGGACGTCGAACGGGGCGTTCACGTGGTCGCGGTGGATCCACGGCACCTCGGCGAACTTCCCGCCGGGCAAACGGATCCACACCAGGCGGCCGTCGTGGGGGTTGTGGTGGATCTCCCACTTCCCGCCTCGTGCCGCCACTC
This sequence comes from Embleya sp. NPDC020630, assembly GCF_044334985.1. Taxonomy (NCBI): domain Bacteria; kingdom Bacillati; phylum Actinomycetota; class Actinomycetes; order Kitasatosporales; family Streptomycetaceae; genus Embleya; species Embleya sp. NPDC020630. Next base: position 7,846 of record NZ_JBIRUB010000028.1, on the reverse strand, counting down.
CCGAGGACCGTCCCCGACACGCCCCCAGGACCGGATGGTCGTAGGTGCGGTGGTCGATACGGATCCCGCGTTCGGTGACCCGATGCCACCGCACCGGCAGCAACTCCACATAATCCCGCCCCGTGAGCGGCACCGGCACATACCCGCACGCCCCCACCAACGCGCCCCACATCTCGTTCGGCGTCAGCGCCGCCCCGGGCGTCATCGGGTGTCGCAGTCCCTCGTGGGGCCGGCTCTGCCACCCGCAGACGATCCATTCGTCGAGCAACTCCTGCAACTGCGGCACCGTCCAACACGCCTCGTCCTCCACACCGTGCCCGCGCACGGTCGTGTTCGAGCCCGTGTACCCGGCCACATGCTGACAGAACAGCGTGTTGATCGCGCCGAACGTCCGCTCCACCACCCCTTTCGCCGCGGGCCTGCGCGGCGGGGCGGGCTGCACGCTCACTCCCAACGTCTCGCACGCCGCCACAAACGCCTCCGACACGAACACCCGGCCCCGGTCGACCACGATCGTCTCCGGCACGATCACCGGCCTCGCCGCCGCACCCTCCAACCGCCCATCGATCGCCGCCAGTCGTTCGTAGGGCACGCTCGCCCGCGACAGTTCCAACGCCTCGGGCCAGTGCGGGCGCATCGGATGCGGCACGGCCATCTCCGCCAACAGCAGGGCGGCGTCGACCGCCTTGGTACCGGCCGGCCGCAGCACCGCCGCCACGATGCTCCGCGTCGCCACGTCCACCGCGATCGTCAACTCCGGCCGCCCCAACCGCCCGTCGCCCAGGACGGCCATCACGTCCAAGCGGGTGGTGTCGACCTGGACCTGCTCACCCGGTCGCGACGCGACCACCGCAGCGAACGGCGGCGTCGTCGCGCTCGCGGTCCGCGCCGCCCGCCCCGGCAACTCCGCGGGATCGGCCAGAGCGTTCACCAACCGATAGAACGTCGCCCGCGACGGCAAGGCCACCACACCCGGTCCGTGCGCCCGGTCCAGGATCTCCCCGGTCAACCGCCGCAACCCCTCCACCGTGCCCTTCGACCGCCCCCGCTGCCGCCGCAACGCCTCCAACACGGCCACCACCACCCGCTCGTCGCTGCGCCCGGTCGCACTCGCGCCGCGCATGGTGCGCTTGTCGACCAGCCCCCACAGGCCCTGCCGCCGATACCGGCCGCGCATCCGCTGCACCGTCGCCACACTCACCGCCCACCCCGACGCCCGCATCTCCTCGGCCTTGGCCCGCTCCCGCTCCGCCATGGACCGACCCGGGCCGTACTGCGCACGCGCCACCCCCACACCGCCCGGGCCGTCCGGCAACCCGCACTCGATCTCGTGGATGTGCCGCTGCCACGCGAGCGCCCGCTCGCGCTCCCGCAACGGCACCGTCTGGAACAACCCCCACTGCGGCACCCCCGCCACGGGCGCCGCACCCACCAGCGCGAAGTCCGGGGCCGCGCACAGGTACCCGACCAGCATCGACGCGACCACACCCCGCTCGTCCACCAGCCGCACCACCGGACCCTCCAGAGCGACGACCTGCCACGAACGCCCCTCGAACACCACATGCGCGCCCACCGCGACCACCGGCCGCCGACGCCCGCCGCTCACCACGCCACCCCGCCCGCCGCGCCGAGCCCCGGCCCCGCACACGCCGGGACCCGCTCGTGCAACGGCCGCGACAGCACCACCGACAACCGCCCCGACCACAACGCGTGAAAGACCACCGGCCACACCACGATCGGGTCACCCACCGCCCGCACACCCTCGATCAAAGGCCGCGCCCGGGCGAACGCGTCCACCACGGCCGCCTCCACGACAGGCGATCCCCGATGACGAGGATGCCGGTAACCGGCCAACCACCGCACGTTCGCCACGAGAACCGGATCCGGCGGCTCCAACCGCCGATACGACCAGCCGACCGCCTCGCACGCCGCCGCGACCACCCCACCGGCCCGCAACTCCCGCACCCCACCCGCACCGGACGAACCCGGACAGTCGGCCAGCAGCGCCGTGCCGTCCGCGTACCGGGCGAAGAGTTGCGGGACCCACGACCGCACCCGCCCGTCCGCGGCGTCGCGCCACACCAACCGCACCGGCCGCCCCGCCAAACCCACCACCCGCGGATCACGATCCAGGAGCATCAACCGGTCGCGCATCGCGGCCGACCCGTGCACCACATGGCCGCCGGTGGTCGCCGACCACCACCATCCCGGCCCCCACCGGCGTCCAGGCACCACCGGGAACGCCGACACCGGCGACAATCCCTCGAACCGCACCGTCCCTGCGGCTTTTACCCACGGCCGCTGCACCACCCGCCCTACCGCATCGAGGAACTCCGCCTCGACACCGGACACTTCCGCATCCGCCGGAGTCCGAGCCCCCACCCCGCCCACCGCTAATCGCTCACTCATGCCCGTAGTCAAGTACGCGAGAAATCCTCAGAAAGACAGAGAACCCCACCATCACCCGAACGAGCGCACCCCAACCGAACACCCCACGCACACACCGAGCCCGTGATAACCGCCGCGCCGCACCACGCCCCTACGCGCCGACCACCTCGGTCCGACCCAACCCAAGCCGGCCACACGCCTATTCGTCGTTCTCGTCCCGGCCGGCCGTGAGCACGTCCGTCAACTCCGCGGCCGACAGCCCGGCCCATCCGGCCACGTCCTCCAGAGGCACCCGGCGCTCAACGCCGCGACAGCGGTCCGCCACATAGCCTGCTCGAGGAAATCGACACCCCGGGAGAGGTTCCCCAGCAGGTGCCGGGCCGCGTCAGCGGTGCTCCCGGTCTGCGCCCCTCGCAACTGGAGCAACTGTTCCTCCGCTTCCCCCACGAGCTCGCCGATCAGCATGCGTTCCTCCGCGGGCACCGTCGAGCGCCACAGCGTCCCCGAACCGCCCGCCCTCCGCTCCTTGCCCAGCGACCGCAGCAGCGCGGCCGTGGTCGCCGGCCGATCCTCCTGCCGCACCCGCCACGGATCATCCACCCACCCGAACCCCACACCCGCACCCGCGTCCCCACGCCGCCTGCGCACGACGGCGCCCATCCACGCGACCAAGGGCCCGCCGTCCCCACCCGCGACCGCGCGCAGCCGCCGCGGCCAGATCTCCTCCCGCTCCCAGACCGGCGCCGACTCCCACCACCGACACACCACCGCCCACGCGACCCCGAACACCTCCCCGGCATCGACTCCGGCCCGCACCGCCCGCCGCGCCACACCCACCCACCGCCGCCGCGCCTCAACCACCTCCGGCACCTCGCGCAACTCCAGATGTTCCGGAACCCCGTCGGCGTCCGCGTCCAGGCCCCACCGGCCGTGCCGCCCACACACCCGCTCCCACCGCGCCGCGTACCGAACCACCCGCACCGGCCCACCGGCACGCCGCGCCGCACACAGTCGACACCCGAACGCCACCGGCCCCGCGACCGCGCCACCCACCCGCCACATCCCCTGCGGCACTCCGGCCGTCCCCCATCCGGCGGCCTCGTCCTCCTCCCGCCCCCAGGACGGCAACGCCCGCGCGAGCACCTCCTCCCCGACCCCGCACAACCCCACCAACACCCGCCTCCCGGCCGCGTCGAGGACCACCTCCCCGTCCGCCCGCAGCCCTCCACCCCGGTGCCGGGGACGATGGTTGAGCCACCGCCAGTGCCCCGCCAGGGCGTCGGCTTCCAGCCCGTAGCACCCGGCGACCCGGCCCATGAACGACCACGTCGTCTCACCCCCGACCGGAGCGACCCGAAACACCCCCACCGCACCCGCCCCTCGATCTCACTTCGAATCTCACATCCACCGAACACGAGCACCCTCGGCCGACACCGCCCCTTCACCAGCACATGCCGAGTTCGGTGAGCAGCCGCACCCGCTCCTCGCTCAACGAACTCCGCCGCGTGCGCTGGTTGTTGACCCACTTGCCCAGCCGCACCTCGACGGCACCGCCGCCCTCGGACCCGGCCGCAGTCTCCACCGCCACGGTCTCGACATGTGCGCGAGGTACTTCGAGGTCCCCTTCGCGTTCGCGGTAGGCGACGGCCGCGCCGAACGCCGTCTCCCACGCGCCCCGCCCGCGCCTCGGCGCCGGGGCAGCCCCGGCGCCCTCCCCCACGCCGTCGCCGCCCGCCGCACCACCACCATCCGCCGCTGCGCCGCCACCGTCTTCAGGCCGGATGCCGAGCTCCCGGAGCTGTTGGAGTTGTCCGGGCCGGAGTTTGGCTCTCACGGCAGGCTTGGCCTGCCGCTGCGCCCATCGACCGATGTCTTCGCCGCCCGCGACGTGTCCGGGCGCCAGTTCCTCCAAAACCCCGCCTCGTGCCAGGTACAGCCGCACTTCGTTGGCGGCCCTCTGCCATGCGATGGTCCACCCGTCCGGCTTCCACCACGGGTCCAACTCCCGGAGCGCGGCTTCGCGTTCGGGGTGGTTGTCCAGAACGCCGTGGCGTCGTTGGTTGGCGAGCCATTGTCCGATCCTGACGCCGTCCTGGACGGCGCCCTGTGGCGCGGCGAGGTGTCCGACGCGTTCGACATACCGCCTGGCGACGGCGAGTCCGTCGTCGAAGGCGGCGTCGGGGTGGGACCACACCATGCCGAGCATGACGAGTTTCCGCGTGCGCGCGGCGTCGAGCCGCCCAGCGGCGTACTCCCTGCGTTGAACGGCGGCCCATTGCCCGACCGGGTAGTCGTGGTCGTGCTCGTCGCGCGTATCGAGCGGAATCCTGAGGTGGCCCCGCGTCCGGAGGAAGCGGCGTGCGGCAAGATACCCGCGCACCCAGTCGCGTTCGTCGGGGTCGATGACCCGCAGCCGCACGAAGTCCGCCACGACCGCCGGATCCCGAGAGCTGGAGAACCGCAGGAAGGGCCGTGTCTCGCCCCCCGGACCATCTCTACCCGCAGGCCCTGCCACCCCCTCCACCACCCCGCCAGAGCCCTCCGCGACACCACCCACACCATCCCCGCCCTCCACATCGACGGAGCCCTTCCCGACCCCGATGTCGCCGCCTGCTGCGCCCTGTGCTCCCTCGCCGTGGTCCTTGTCGTCCCGGGCCAGGTCGGCTTCGGCGAATGTCCGTGTTGCGCCGTGTGCCTGTGCCTGGGGGACGGCGAGTGCTTCGACCATCTCGGGTGCGTGTGCCCTCAGGGCCTCGAGCACGGTGACGAGGTACCGGTGTCCGTCGGACAGGAGCATGTCGTCGGGCCGTTCGTGGTCGTCGAGGAACACCGGAACGATGATGGCGGCGGTCTTGCCCTGCCCCGGTTTCTGCCGGAGGGCTCTTCCGAGGGCCTGGGTGATGCTGACGATGCTCGAGATCTCGTCGAAGACGGCGACTCCGTCGACGGCGGGGCAGTCGATGCCCTCGCCGAGGATCCGCACGTTCGCCACCACCGACAGGTCGCCCGACACTCCGGGTTCGGCGAACCGGCCGAGAACCCGCCGCCGGTGCTCGGCCGGGTGGTCCCCGTGCAGCCATTCGGCGCGCACGTCCGCGGGTGCCTGGTCCGGGAGTTCGGCGCGCAGGCGCCGGCCGACGTCGGGCAGCCCCAATGCGAAGGCCTTGGCCTCGGCGACGCGGTGGTGGAACGTGATGACGGTCCGCAGCCCGTTCTCCCGCGCGGTCTTCAACAGCGCGGTCTGCAAGGCGGCGAGGCGTTTGCCGCGCCACGCCTCGACGAGCCTCGGTGCCTTGGGGCTCTTCTCGTCCAACGCCTTGCGCGCGTCGCGTCGGGCCTGGTTGAGCTCGGTGTCCCTGATGTCGGCCACCAGCACCACGAACCGCGCGAGGAGCCCGCGCCGGATGCTCTCGGCGAGCCCCAGGTGGAAGATCCTCGGGCCGTAGATGTCGATCGAGTCCATGGACACCGCGAGTTCCTCGGGAAGCGCGGGAACCCGCGGGAGCCGGGCCGGCCGGGTCCGCGCCGTCTCACCGTCGCCGGTGTCGTCGCCCCCATCATGTGATGCCTCGTCAGATGAAATAAACATTTCATCGGTTCCGTCGATTACTCCGACTTGCATTTCCGGCGAGAAATACTCGTCTTCGGAATCGAAATCGAATGCGATGTCGTCGGGGATCGGAGGAAGCTCGATGTGAGGTCCGGTGTGAGGTTCGACGTGGTGCTCCAGGCCGTCGTCCGCGCCGTGCGCCGCGACCCCGTGCCCCACCTCGAAGAGTGCCTCCTGCCCACCCGTGCCGACTCCAAGACCCCCACGCCGCTCGCCGCGCCGCCTCCTGCGCCGTCCTTTGAAGGATTCGTAGATGCGGGGTGTGGCGGTCATGTACAACCGCCGCAGTGCGGGGACGAGGGTGTTGTCGTGGATGTCGGTCCAACTCTTGTCGACGTGTCCGGCCGCGCGATGGGCCTCGTCGCACAGCACCAGCCTCCACGCCGGAAGGGCGGGGATCCCGTAGGGCCCGGTGTGCGCGTGAATCACCGTGCCGAGCGAGGCGTAGGTGGCGAACACCGTGTACCGCACGTGCTGTTGGGCCCACAGGGCGAGGCTGGGCCCGCTGGTGGTGGCGCGCACCCCCGCTGCGCCGAGTGCGTCGTCGCCTTCGAGGGAGCAGACGGCGAGCATGGCCTCTTCGTGTTCGAGGGTGCGCCATGCGGTGACGGTCTGGGTGAGCAGGTCGAGGGTGGGGACCAGGACGAGGGTGCCGCCGGTGGGTGCGAGGCGTCGGGCGGTCTCGGCGGCGATCAGCGTCTTGCCGGTGCCGGTGGCCGAGACCAGGAGTCCGCGGTTGCCGCCCGGGCGTACGGGGCCTTCCAGGCCGCGTACCGCGGCGTCGACGGCCTCGACCTGGTGCGGCCGCGGCCGTGGGGCGAATTCGCGCACCGACCCTCCTCGTCGTCACTTCCGGAACACCCGACGGGGCTCCTGATACACGTCAAAGTCTACCTGAGTCATTCTTGAGTCACATCGCTCTCCAATTCTGTCTCGAAGGAAAACATCAACGACGCACCCGCCTTTCGAGTCGTGCGCCGATCCCCCCGCCACGCCGCGGCTACATGTTCGGGGCGGGGAAGTGGTCCGCACCGTGTTTCACCGCGGTTCGGGTACGCCGAGTTTTCCCAGTCGTGAGCGGATCGCGCTCGGTTGGCGGTCGAAGCGTCGGGCGAGTTCGACCAGGTCGTGGCCGGCGGCGTGGAGTTCGAGGAGCAGTTGCTCGTCTTCGGGGGTCCATCGTTGGTAGGCGTTGGCGTGGCGGGTGCGGATCTCCTCCACGGAGTAGGCCTTGTCCGTGGCCTCGTGCTTGCGTGAGGCCGGTTGTCCCGCACTCGCCTCCCGGGTGGGGATCAGTTCCACCGAGCCGAGTGCGGAGGAGGGGAAGTCGCATACCTCGACTCCCTCGAGCCAGAAGGTGGTGGTGCCGTCCTCGAACGTCAACAGGTCTGCTCGGAGGTCGAGTTCGCGGCACGTGGCATCGGGGTCTGTGGGATCGGCGACGGACTCCTTGAAACGCAGGCGGAGTACCGTTCGGGGCTTCGGTTCGGTCATGACGGAAACGATGCCGGCCGAACCCACCTCCGGAGCCCGCCACTTGTGCCGATCCGCATCGCGGATCGGTTGCTCCCCGCAACGCGGGGAGCCCGCGCCTCTTCCGAAGGGAACTCCCGCAATCCATCACCCACTTCGTGCTACTGGCGGGCCGCAACGCGGCCCTGGTCCGAGCCGCAACGCGGATCGGACGCCTCCCGCAACGCGGGAGGCCCACACTCCTTTTCGATCCGCAACGCGGATCGAGCTCCCCGCAACGCGGGGAGCCTCGGTGGCGCAACGCGCCACCGCGAGCCGCAACGCGGCTCGCTTCACTCGCAAGCCGCGCAGCGGCTTGGGGACCCGCTCCGCGGG